>JBEBFY010000035.1:0-21951 GCA_040081715.1 Vicinamibacterales bacterium
TTCTAAAGATGGTGCGGAAGAAAGGACTCGAACCTTCACGCCCTTGCGGGCGCCAGCCCCTCAAGCTGGTGCGTCTGCCAATTCCGCCACTTCCGCGTAGGTGGGTCGAACAGGTGTTTTGAGGAACTCAAAGTATATCGGAAACCTCAGATCAGGCGGAACAGCGCGGCCGCAATCAGCGTGGGCGGCAGCGCCCCGAGCAACAGCCCCAATGGAGAAACGGACCCGTCGAAGAACCGGCTGAGGAGGGCCTGCCCCGCCGGGTTCGGGGCGTTCCCGATGACGGTCAGGCCTCCGCCGACCACAGCACCACCCACCACCGCCACCTTGAGACCATCACCAAGATTCGGCACGAGCGTCGCCAGGTACGTGACCAGGGCGTTGTCATTGATGGCGGTGAGCAGCGCGGAGCCCACAAACAGCGGCGTCTCGGTCAGGCTCTGCAGCACCGGGGCGATCCACCAGCCCTGCAGGCTGCCGTGGATCACGAGTCCGGCCAGGAAGAAGCCGACCAGCAGTGGCGTGCGCAGCTCGATGCGGCCCTGATAGACCGCCGTCGCCTTCGCGAAGCCCAGGAAGAAGAGAAACCCCCCGAGAAAGAGCGCGGGGTAGTGAGCGTTGAAGACCGTCCACGCCACGAAGGCGACGTGCGCGGCGATGACCCAGGCCGGCACCGGCAGGATCGCGCCGGCCGCGTTCTCGTCTGTTTGTTCGAGGTCCGGAACCGGAGGGCGCGTGCCCAGCGCCTTGAACTGCGTTCTGAATATGAAGTAGTACGCCGCCGTGGAGAGGACGATCGCGACCAGGGCCCTCCAGCCGAACTGACCGGCCATGAACGCCGCGTCCCATCCCCAGGGGCGCGCCACCATCAGCACAGGAGGCGCCGCAAAGTGCGTGAGCGTGCCGCCGATCGAGACGTTCACGAACAGGAGGCCCAGCGTCGCGTATCGCAGTGACCTGCCCGGCTGCAGATCGTAGAACTGCCGGGCCAGGAGCAGCGCGCAGATGGTCATGGCCGCCGGCTCCGTGACGAACGACCCGAGCACCGGGCCGATGGTCAGGATCGTGATCCACCATGCTGCGGGTGTGGCGCCTCCCGTGTCCGCCACGCGTTTCAGTGCGGCCTCCGCCAGCACCACAATGGGTCTGGTCGAGGCCAGCGCCATGATCACCACGACAAACAGCGCTTCCGTGTAGTTCACGGTGCTGTTCAGGTAGTGCGTGGTGGTGCCCCAGCCGGCGTAGCTGCTCATCGCCACGGCCAGGACCAGCACCCAGATACCGAAGACCACCTCCACTTCGCTCAGGAAGTGGAGCGCCTCTGCCACCACACTCGGCCTCTGGGGCCGGCCGGCGGCGCGCGCCGCCTCGTCGTGCCGCCGCTGGACGTCGTGCGAGAGTGCCGTGAAGCGGCCGACCATGAACGTATGCACGATGGCCAGCGCGAAGATCGCGGTCGCGACGGCGTTGAACGGCTCGAGTTCAACGCGCTCGAGCAGGTTGTGCAGGAGGCTCCCGCCAAAGACAGGCGGGTAGTCGGTCAGCGGCCGTGGCAGTCCTGCGATGGCAGCCGCAACGTCCATGGTCGGCTCACCTATCGAAGGAAGGTACTTTCCGGGGCCGGCCCTCGCCGGTCCCAGGGGCTGCTACGGCTTGGCCGGTTCGGCGGCCGGGGCGGGTGTCGTCGCCGGAACCGTGGAGGACTCAGCCGGTGCCGCGGCCGGGGCTGCCGCTGGTGCGGGAGCCGTCGCTGGCGCCGTCACTGGCGTAGTCACCGGGGCTGGAACCTTGATGGTGCCGAGCACCGAGCCCGGACCCCTCTGGCCCATTAAGCCCAGAATCACCGCCGCGACCATGAAGAGGCCGGCCGCGATGGCTGTGGCGCGCGAGAGCACCGTGGCACCGCTCCGGGCGCCGAACGCCGCCTGGCTGGAGCCGCCGCCAAAGGCGCTGGCAATGTCGCCGCCCTTGCCCTGCTGGAGAAGGACCACCAGCATCAGCGTGAGGCAGACGAGAACGTAGAGAGTCGTGACGAGGTAATACAGCATGGTCGTTTAGGTCTGGCGGAAGCGCCAAGTATACAGGCCGGGCCGGGCCGGCGTCACGCGGGGCGGGCTTTTTGGACGATTTCCGCGAATCCCTTCGCGTCCAGGCTGGCGCCGCCCACCAGGCCCCCGTCCACGTCGGGCTGGGCGAGCAGGTTGCCGATGTTGTCGGGTTTGACGCTGCCGCCATAGAGCACCCGGCACTGATCCGCGGCGTCGGCCCCGAACCACTGCCGCAGGCGCGACCGGATGTGGGCGTGGGCCTCGCCGGCCTGGGCGGGGGTGGCCGTGCGGCCGGTGCCGATGGCCCACACGGGCTCATAGGCCAGGACCAGCCGGATCAGTTGGTCGCCAGTCAGGCCCTCGAGTCCCTGCCGGATCTGCCGGTCCAGTACATCGAACGTTTCGTTGCGCTCGCGCTGGTCCAGCGTTTCACCGATGCACACGATAGGCGTGAGCGCATTGGCGAAGGCGGCCCCGATCTTCCGGTTCACGCCCAGGTCGGTTTCACCGAAGAGCGCGCGGCGCTCGGAGTGGCCGATGATCACCCACGAGGCGCCCGCCTCCTTCAGCATGGCGCCGCTGATCTCGCCGGTGAATGCGCCCTCGCGTTCCCAGTGGAGGTTCTGCCCGGCAATGCCGACCCTGGTGCCGCTGGCTGCCTGCGCTGCCGCATGCAGGGCAGTGAAGGTGGGTGCGACGACCACGTCCACGCCGGTCACATCCGCGACCAGGCGTCCGAGTTCCTGCACCGAGGCCGTCGCTTCAGCCACGGTCTTGAACATCTTCCAGTTGCCGGCGATGAGCGGGGTGCGCATGAGGATCCTCAGCGAGCTAGGCGTCTGGGAGTACGGCTACACCCGGGAGGGTGCGTCCGCCCAGGAACTCGAGCGACGCGCCACCCCCCGTGGAGATGTGCGTGAGGCTGGCCGACACGCCCGCCTTCTTCGCGGCGGCGATGGAGTCGCCCCCGCCGATGATCGTGGTCCCGTTCACGGCAGCTACCGCATGGGCCACGGCCAGTGTGCCCTGCGCAAAGGCATCGACTTCGAATACGCCCATTGGGCCGTTCCAGATCACGGTCTTCGCGTCGGTCAGGGCTGCCGAGAAGGCCGCGGCCGTCGCCGGTCCGATGTCCAGACCCATGCGGTCGCCGATGGCGGCGTCGGTCACGACTAGGGTTGCGGTGGGCATGTGCGCATCGGCCGGGCCGGGGAACCGATCAGCCACGACGTGATCCGTCGGGAGCAGCAGCGCCAGGCCGCGCGCCTTCGCTCGCTCGAGAATCTCCCGCGCGAGATCCAGCTTGTCGTCCTCCACGAGGGACCGGCCGACGGGCAGGCCCTGCGCCTTGAAGAAGGTGTAGGCCATGGCGCCGCCGATGATGAGGCGGTCCACGCGGGGAATCAGGTTCTCGATGACCTCGATCTTGTCGGACACCTTGGCGCCGCCGAGGATGGCCACAAACGGCCGCTCGGGATTGGCGAGGGTGTCGCCGAGGTAGCGTACCTCGCGCTCCATGAGCAGCCCCGCCGCGGCGTCCTTCATCAGCCGCACGATGGCGTGGACGGAGGCATGCGCCCGGTGGGCCGCGCCAAAGGCATCGTTCACGTACACGTCGGCGAGGGAGGCCAACTCGGCGGCAAACGCGGGGTCGTCCTTCTCCTCTTCGGCGTGGAAGCGGAGGTTCTCGAGGAGCACCACGCCGCCGTCCGGGGCCGCCGCCACCGCCGCCCGGGCGAGGTCGCCCACGCAGTCCGCGGCGAAGGTCACGGGCGTGCCGAGGATCGAGGTGAGGCGGTCCGCCACTGGCTGCAGGCTCATCTCCACGTTGGGTGTGCCCTTGGGCCGGCCGAGGTGGGAGGCGAGCACCACGACCCTCGCGCCGTGTGCGAGGGCGTACTGGATGCTGGGGATCGACGAACGGATGCGGGTGTCGTCGCCGATCACGCCACCCTTGAGCGGCACGTTGAAGTCGACGCGCATGAAGACGCGCCGGCCTGCGAGGTCGAGCTGGGCGATGGAGCGCTTGGCCACGGCTTATCGGGTCAGGTAGTAGAGGACGGCCAGCACGCCGAGCACCAACAGGGTCCGGAGGAGGGCGGTGCGGAGCACGCCCTTCATCTAGAAGCCCTTCGCGGCGATCTTCCGCAGCAGGTCCACGCAGCGGTTCGAGTAGCCCCACTCGTTGTCGTACCACGAGAGGATCTTCACGAAGTTGCCGTCCATCACCTTGGTGTAGGGGGCGTCCACGATCGAGGAGTGCGGGTTGCCCTTGAAGTCGATGGAGACCAGTTCCGCGGTCGACACCGCGAGGATGCCCTTGAGCGGGCCAGCCGCGGCCTCTGTAAAGGCCGCGTTCACATCCTCGGCGGTCACCTTCGTATCCAGCAACGCCGCCAGGTCCACCACTGACACATTCGGCGTGGGAACGCGGATGGAGATGCCGTCGAGCCGGCCTTTGAGTTCAGGCAGCACTTCGCCGACGGCGGCAGCGGCACCGGTCGTGGTGGGAATCATCGAGAGGGCCGCGGCGCGCGCGCGGCGCAGGTCCTTGTGCGGCAGGTCGAGCAACTGCTGGTCGTTGGTGTAGGAGTGCACGGTCGTCATCTGGCCCATGCGCAGGCCGAAGCGCTCGTTGAGCACCTTGGCGATGGGGGCCAGGCAGTTGGTCGTGCAGCTCGCGTTGCTGATGATGTGGTGCGCCTTCGGGTCGTATTTGTCGTCGTTCACGCCCAGCACGATGGTGATATCGGGCTTCTTGGCCGGGGCCGTGATGATCACCTTCTTCGCGCCGGCGGCCAGGTGCTTGGCGGCGGCATCGCGTTCGGTAAAGAGGCCCGTGGACTCGAACACCACGTCCACGCCGAGGTCCCCCCAGGGGAGCTGCGCAGGATCTCTGAACGAGAGCACCTTGAAGGCGTCGCCGTCCACGGTGATGCCGTCGCCCGCGGCCTGCACGTCGGCCTTCAGGTTGCCAAGCACCGAGTCGTACTTGAGCAGATGCGCGAGGGTGGCCGCGCTGGTGAGGTCGTTGACCGCGACGATGTCGATGTCGTCGCCGCCCATGGCCGCCCGCAGGATGTTGCGGCCGATTCGTCCGAACCCGTTGATGCCGACCTTCACCGCCATGCTGGTGTCGCTCCTGTGACGCCGCTGGGCCACGGTCTCGGCCGGGGCAATGGGCGCAATTTGCGATTGTTCTCCGATCGAGAGGACCGGGTCAACGATTTCAAGGGCCGGGGTACACTTCTGAGGCGTGTACGTCCTCTACAGCCTCGCCACGTTCATCGTGCTGCTGCTGACCTCGCCGTACTTCGTGTACCAGGCGATCCGTCACAAGAAGTACGTGGGGAGCCTTGGCCAACGCCTGGGGTATCTCCCGGTGTCCCTGAACCTCGACGGCGACGAATCCATCTGGATTCAGGCGGTCAGCGTGGGGGAAGTACTGGCCGTGCGGCCGCTGCTGGCTGAGCTGCGGCAGCGCTACCCCAGGCTGAAGCTGTTCCTGTCCACCACCACACGCACCGGGCAGGAACTGGCCCGGCGGCTGGCGGGGGAGGCGGACGGCGTCTTCTACTTCCCGTTCGACTGGACCACGACGGCCAGGCGCACGCTCGACCGCGTGAAGCCGCGCCTGTTCCTGATGGTGGAAACCGAGATCTGGCCGAACCTGCTGCGCGAGTGCCAGCTCCGCGGGGTGCCCACGATGGTCATCAACGGCCGCATCTCGTACCGGTCGTATCCGCGCTACCGGATGGTGCGGTTCCTGTTCGCCCGGGTCCTTGCCGACATTGATCGCTTCTGCGTGCAGGGTGAGGAGACGGCCCGGAGGCTCGTGCACCTCGGCGCGGACCCTGCCCGCATCACGGTGACCGGCAGCCTGAAGTTCGACGCGCTCGACGAGGCGCTGGCCACGCGCGGCCGCGACCGTGTGCTGCGCTTCTTCCGCGTGGCGGCGAACCGGCCGGTGGTGGTGGCCGGGAGCACCCTCCGCGGGGAGGAGACCGCGGTGGTCAGGGCCTTTAACCGTCTCCGCACGACCGGCAACCGTGCGTTGCTGGTGCTGGCGCCGCGGCACCCCGAGCGAATGGCGGAAGTGGTGCGGATCGCGCAGCAGGAAGGTCTGAACACGGTTCGCCGGTCCACACTGGCCATCGACGCCGAGCCGCGGGTCGACTGCGTGGTACTCGATACGATCGGAGAACTGGCACAGCTCTACCAGATCGCCACGGTGGCCTTCGTGGGCGGGAGCCTCGTGAATGCGGGCGGCCACAACATCCTCGAGCCGGCGGTATTCGGCCGGCCCATCGTCTTCGGCCCGCACATGCAGAACTTTGGCGAAATCGCGCAGACCTTCCTCCAGAACGGGGCCGCCGTGCAGGTGAGGAGTGCCGCCGAACTGGATCGCGTGCTGGTGGACTTGATCGCCGACCCGGTCACGCGCGCCCGTCTGGGTGCCGCTGCCCGTGCCCTGGTTGACGCCAACCGGGGTGCGCGCGAACGCACGCTGGCGGTGGTGACCGAGGTGCTGCCCCCGGAGGACCGCGCGAGGGGAGCCGTCATCCCCTTCCGCGTCGTGCATTGAGCACGGCACCTGTGAGTGCGGCCGCGGCCGCGCCGCTTTGGCTGCGCCCCCTTGGAGCCGTGTACGGCTGGGCCGCTGCCCGCCGCCGTGCGCGGTATCACCGGCACCCGCACCTGCAGAAGGCCCTCACCCGTCCGGTCGTCAGCGTGGGCAACCTCAGCGTGGGTGGCAGCGGCAAGACACCGCTGGTGGCGGCGCTCGCCACACTTCTCCTGGACATGGGCGAACGGCCCGCGGTGCTGAGCCGGGGCTACCGGCGCCAGTCAGGTCCCGCTGGTGGCCAGGGCGTGCTGGTGGTGAGCGATGCGCGTGGCGTGCGTGCGTCCGTTGAAGAGAGCGGCGACGAACCGCAGTTGCTCGCACGGCGTCTCGCGGGGATTCCGGTCCTGGTGGCGGCGGACCGCTATGAGGCCGGGCGTGTGGCCGAGCGGGACTTTGGGTGCACCGTGCACGTGCTCGACGACGGCTTTCAGCACCTGCGGCTGGCCCGCGACCTGGACGTGCTGCTGCTCGGCGACCGCGACCTGTGCGACCACGTGCTCCCGGCTGGACGCTTGCGCGAGCCCCTGGCGGCGGCCTGGGATGCCGACCTGTGGCTCACGCCGGATGGGGACCCCGCCCGTCTCGCGTATGCGCCTGCGCTCGTCGCGGCGCGCGGCACGCTGGGCGCCGCCGTGGGTGCCGCTGTGTCCGTCCCGCCGTCGTTCCGCGTGGCGTTGAACGTCGGGGCACCGCGTTTCGTGGCGCCGTTTGGTCAGGCTGCTCAGGTGGTACCGGGCCGGGCCGTGGCCGTGGCCGGCATTGCGAGACCCGAGCGATTCTTTGCCTCTGCGCGGGAGGCCGGCTGGACGATCGAGCGGGAGATGGTCTTTGCCGACCACCACTGGTTCACGGCCGGCGACTGGCGCAAGGTGCGCGCGGCCGCCGAGGCGGCTGGCGTGGCGACGGTGCTGACCACCGAGAAGGATGCCGTACGTCTTGAGCGGATCGTGGCCGGGGAGCCCGCGGGTATGCACGTCTGTTACCTGCCAATCGATCTGGTCCTCGGTGAGGCCCTCGAGGCCTGGCTGCGCACGCGTCTGGCGGAGCGGGCGGCGTGAGGCATCGGCTCGAGTTCCTGCTGGTCAGAATGGTGCAGGGCCTGGTCCGGCCGCTGCCGATCCCGGCGCTCCGCGCCATCGGCGGGCCGCTGGGCCTGCTGGCCTATGCGCTCGACCGGCGCCACCGCCGGATCGCCATCGAGAACCTCGTCACCGCGTTTCCCACACGGTCGCCGCGTGAGTGCCGGCGCATCGCCCGCCACGTGTTCCGCCACGTGGGGCGCCTGCTGCTGGAAGTGCTGAAGCTGGACGGCATGCCGGCGTCGGACCTGCTCGCGCTCATCGAGAGCGACGGCGACGACCACGTCCGCGAGGCGTACCGGCAGGGACGCGGGGTGCTCTTCTTCAGCGGGCACTTCGGCTACTGGGAGATGTTCGGCGTGGGGCACCCGCTGCGCGTGGCGCCGTTCTCCTACGTCGAGCGCCCGCTCGATAACCCGCATCTCGACGCGATGCTGGGCCGGGTCCGCGGCCAGACCGGCAACAGCCCGATCGCGCGGCAGGGCGGCGTGCGCCGCATGCTGCGGGAACTCTCGGCCAATCGGGCCGTGGCCATGCTGATCGACCAGCACCTGCACGGTCCGGATGCGATCGAGGTGCAGTTCTTCGGCCGGCCTGCGGCCACAACCTCCGCGCTGGCCGCCATGGCCCTGCGGACCGGCGCCGTCGTGATTCCCTTCTTCGTGCTGCCCCTGCCAGGAGGCCGCTACCGGCTGATCGCGGAGCACCCGGTGCCGCCGCCGGCGAGCGATGCGCCGGATGCGACCCGGGAGTTCACGCAGCGCTGCACCGACGTGATCGAGATGTACGTGCGCCGGTACCCGGAGCTCTGGCTGTGGATGCACCGCCGGTGGCGCGCGTAACCCCAGTGCTATTCTCAGCAACTCAATGACAGACAACGACGTGAACCTTGCGGATGCCCAGCTCGCGCTGATTGACGCGATGGCCGGGCGGCGCATCGCCGTGGTCGGCGATGTGGTGGCCGACGAGTTCGTCTATGGACGCGTGGCCCGGGTGTCCCGCGAAGCGCCGGTGCTCATCCTCGAGTACGACTCGTCGGAAGTCCTGCCGGGCGGGGCCGGCAACGCCGCCAACAACGTGGCGGCCCTCGGCGGCCGCGTGGCACTGGCTGCCGTGGTCGGGCAGGACGATCCCGGCCGGCGCATGGTGCGCGCGCTCCACCCCGGCGTGGATCGCAGCCGGCTCGTCAGGGTGTCCACGCATGCCACGCCGCTCAAGACGCGGATTCTGGCTGGCGGCATCCACTCGGCGAAGCAGCAGGTCGTCCGCGTCGACCGCGGCGTGCGGCCTGTCATCACGCCGGCGGCCAGGGCCGTCTTCGAGGCCACGTCCCTGCTGGCCGTGCACGACTGCGACGGTGTGCTCGTCTCCGACTACGGGCAGGGCCTGGTCACGCCCGCGTTCCTCAAGCGGCTGAAGGCCGCTGCGTGCGCGGACGGTCCGGTGCCGTTCCTGCTGGACTCCCGGTACCGCCTGCTCGACTATCGCGGGCTGACGCTGTCGGCCCCGAATGAGTCCGAGGTGGAAGCGGCTGTGGGTATCCGGATCAACGACGACGCAGCCGCCCTGGAGCGGGCCGGCCGGGAACTGCTCACCCGCACGAAGATGGGCGCGGTGCTCATCACGCGCGGCAGCCGTGGCATGGCACTCTTTCAGCCTGGCTCGGCCACGGTGCACATCCCGATTTGTGGCAGCGACGAGATTGCCGACGTGACCGGCGCGGGCGATACCGTGATGGCCACGCTGACCCTGGCGCTGGCCTCGGGTGCCTCGTTCGAGATGGCGGCGCGGCTGGCCAACTACGCCGGCGGCATCGTCGTGATGAAGCGGGGAACGGCCACCGTCTCTGCCGAGGAACTGAAGGCCTCGGTGCGCGCAGACGCGGCGCACCTGGCGGCGAAGGCCCGCCCCTCGCGCACGAAGGCAGGCGGCGTGCGGGTTCGCCGTGGGTGAGACCGTGGGTGAGGCTGTCGGTAAGGTCGTGTCGCGGGCCTCGCTCGTCGAGCGTCTGAAGACGCTTCGAGCCGAAGGCAAGACGGTTGTGCTGGCCAACGGATGCTTCGACATCCTGCATGTGGGTCATGCGCGCTATCTGCAAGGTGCCGCCCAGGAGGGCGACATCCTGGTCGTGGCCATCAACGACGACGCGTCCGTGCGGGCCCTCAAGGGGCCGGACCGGCCTGTGATGGACGCCGCGTCGCGGGCGGAACTGGTGGCGGCGCTTCGCCCCGTGCACTTCGTCGTCACCTTCCCGGAACTGAGTCCGTCGCTGCTCATTGAGACGATCCGGCCCGACGTGCACTGCAAGGGGCCGGACTACACGCCGGAGACCGTCCCCGAGCGCGACGTCGTCCGCGCCTACGGCGGCCGCACCGTCATCGTCGGTGGTCCAAAGGACCACTCCACCCGGGACATCGTCGCCAAACTGCGCGCGTCGTCGTGACCCGGATCCTCGTTGTCCGCCTCGGGTCGCTGGGCGACATCGTCCACGCCATTCCGGCCGTGGCAGCGATCCGCCGGCAGTGGCCGTCCGTGCGGCTGGACTGGGCGGTCGCGCCCGAGTATCGGGACCTGGTGGGCATGGTCCTGGGCGTGGACCACGTGGTGCCCGTCGACACGCGCGCGTGGACCGGGCCAGCCGGCATTGTCACCGCGCTCCGGGCGCTGCGCCTGGTGGGCTACGACGCCGTGCTGGACCTGCAGGGCCTGTTGAAGTCCGCTGTGCTGGCGCGCCTGGTGGGTGGAAGGCGCACGCTGGGGTTCAGCCGGCGCGACCTGCGTGAGCCGGCTGCCGCCCGCTTCTATACCGACACGGTCGATGTGTCGCAGGCGGCCCACGTGATCGACAAGGGCCTTGCACTCGCCGGCCGCCTCGGCTGCACGAATCTGGCCCGTGCGTTTCCCTTGTCCGTGCCCGACGCGCCTGACGTGCGCGCGCTGGTCGAGCGCACCGCGCCTGCCGGCTATGCGCTGCTCAACCCGGGCGCGGCCTGGCCGAACAAGCGGTGGCCGGTGGAGCGATTCGGTGAACTCGCGATCCGGTTGCACGCCGAGCGCGGACTGCGGGGCGTCGTGATGTGGGGACCGGGCGAGCGCTCGAGGGCGGAGGCGGTTGTGGCGGCCTCGGGCGGCACGGCCGAGGTGGCACCGCCCACGACCTTTCCCGTGATGGCCGCGCTCGGCCGGCACGCCCGGCTTGTGGTCTCCGGGGATACCGGTCCGCTGCACCTCGCGGCGGCCGCCGGTGCTCCCGCGGTGGCCCTCTTCGGCCCGACACGGGCCGAGCGCAACGGCCCCTGGGCGGAGGGCGACCTGTCGATCAGCCGCGTGGACCAGTGCGAGTGCGTCTACGAGCGGCAGTGCCGCCGACGTGAGCCCTGTATCGACACGATTGGCGTGGATGAGGTGGTCGCCACCGCCAAGGTGCGGCTCGATCGGGCCGCAACCGCGAGGCCGGAGTGATGGGCATCCTCGCCACGCTCGCGCGCTGGCGTGTGCGCCTGGGTGCGGTCACCGTGGTGGCGGCGCTCCTGCTGGCGCGGCCCACATGGACGTCCTGGTGCATCGGACTCGCCATCGCGTTGGCAGGGGAGGGCATCCGCATCTGGGCCGCCGGCCACCTGGAAAAGAGCCGCGAAGTGACCCGGTCCGGGCCCTATCGGTGGATGGCCCACCCCCTCTACGTGGGGTCCTCGGTGCTGGCGCTCGGCGTCGTGGTGGCGGCCAACAGCCCCACGCTGGCGGTGCTGGCGGCTCTCTATCTGGGCGTCACCATCACAGCAGCTATCCGCACCGAGGAGGCGAATCTGCGCCAGGCATTCGGCTCCACCTACGACGACTACCGCGCGGCCCGGGCGCGGCCCATGGAGCGCCACTTCAGCCTCGAGCGCGCCATGCGCAACCGCGAGTACCGGGCCGCAGCCGGCGTCCTCCTCGGCTTTGCGTGGCTTGCCTTGCGTCTCTACGTGCTTCTATAATCCCTTGTTGGCCGCAGCACCACGTGGCCGATAGGGCGCGCAGGACGCGCGTTGGGCTGCCGGCACCGGCCGAAGCGCGAACAGGCGCACGAGGAGGGCGGTTAGCTCAGCTGGTAGAGCACCGGCTTTACACGCCGGCTGTCACAGGTTCGAGTCCTGTACCGCCCACCAGACAGTCAGATCGGGGTCGTAGTTCAGTTGGTTAGAACGCCGGCCTGTCACGCCGGAGGCCGCGGGTTCGAGTCCCGTCGACCCCGCCACTTTTCGCCGCTGGCGCAGAGTGGTGTGATCCCCCGACCCTCCCACAGGCAGTGAGCTGCGATGCCCATGGCGTCGGCTGTGCCGGTCCCTAGCCGTCTACTGGGTGGCCAGGTTGGCGCGGCCCCCGCGCAGCACGAACTTCTGAATCTTGCCCGTCGCCGTCTTCGGCAGCTCCCCCACAAACGTGAAGCTGTGCGGCGTCTTGAAGTGCGCCAGCCTCGCTCGTGAGAACTCGCGGAGGACGTCGGGCGTGGTGGCGGCGCCATCTTTCAGCACGATGAACGCGTGCGGCGCTTCACCCCAGCGTTCGTCCGGCAGGCCCACCACCGCGGCCTCGCGAACGGCCGGGTGCCCGAGCAGCATCGCCTCCACCTCGACCGATGAGATGTTCTCGCCTCCGCTGATGATCACGTCCTTCAGCCGGTCGCGGATCTCGACGTACCCGTCCGGGTGCACGACGGCGACGTCGCCGGTGTGGAACCAGCCGTCTCCCATTGCACGTTCCGTGGCCTCCGGGTCGTCGAAGTAACCCCGCATCACCACGTTTCCCCGGACGACGATTTCTCCCCGCGCCTCGCCGTTGCTCGGCACCTCGATGCCCGAGGGATCCACGACCCGCAGTTCTCCGGACGTGATGAGTTCCACGCCCTGCCGGGCCTTGATCGTCGCGCGGGCGGAGCGTTCGAGCGCGGCGTGCTCGGGCCGTGGCTCGCAGAACGTGATGAACGGGGCGGTCTCCGTGAGGCCGTAGGCCTGCGTGATGCGCCAGCCGAGCCCTTCCTCGATGGCGTCGATGGTGGCGGCGGCGGGTGGTGCGCCGGCCGTGAGCACCCGGACGCCAGCAGGTGCGTCGGCACGCAGGGCGTCCGACGCGTGTGCCAGCCCGATGAGGACGGTGGGTGCCGCGCAGAGCGCGGTGACGCGCTCTGCCCGCACGAGCGGGAAGATCTGCGCCGGGTCGACCTTGCGCAGGCAGATGTGCGTGGCGCCGGCCGCCGTGACCATCCAGGTAAAGGTCCAGCCGTTGGCGTGAAACATCGGCAGCGTCCAGAGATACCGGTCGCCGCAGGCCAGCGGAAAGTGAAGCAGCGTGCCGACCGCGTTCACCCAGGCGTTGCGGTGCGTGATCATCACGCCCTTCGGCCGCGATGTGGTGCCGCTGGTGTAGTTGATGGTCAGCAGGTCGTGCTCACCGATGGCCGGCCGGGCCGGATCCGGGGCAGCGGCGGCAAGCAGGCCTTCGTAGTCGCCCCAGCCAAGCCGCGCGTCCTCCAGGGCGATGAAGTGACGGACGCCCGGCACGTAGTTCCGAAGGTCGTCGACCAGGTCCAGGTGAGACCCGGCGGCACACACGACAGTGGCGCCGCTGTGGTTGATGAGGTAGGCGACCTCCTGCGTCGAGAGCCGGAAGTTGATGGGCACGAGCACCGCCCCGATCTGGGGCACGGCATAGAAGGACTCGAGTTGCGCGTGCGTGTTCGGCGCGATGTAGGCGACGCGGTCCCCCTGGCGGACGCCAAGGGCCTGCAACGCGGTTGACCAGCGGTCGCAGCGTTCGAAGAACTGCGCGTAGGTCCAGCGGTCCGTGCCGTCGACGACGGCTTCGCGATCCGCATACAGGCGCCGGGCGCGGCGCATGAAGTCGAGTGGCGTGAGTGGCAGTTCCATGGCGAGGGCGGAGTATAGCGCTGTGGACCCGATGTGCGGGCCGTGGACCCGGCGCGCGGACGAGTGAAGGTAATCCGGGGATCCCTACTTCACCGGATTGCGCAGCGTCCCCACGCCCTCGACCGTGCAGGTCGATACATCGCCGGGCTTGAGGAAGAGCTGGCGCGATGCGCCCACGCCCGCCGGGCTGCCGGTGTCCAGCAGGTCGCCGGGCTGGAGCGTCATCACGTGCGACGCGAAGCTCAGGAGCTCCCGCACGGTGTGCGTCATCCGCGACGTGCTGGAGTTGGTCATCAGCGTCTCGTTGTGCTTGAGCGTGACGGCGAGCTTCTGCGGGTCGGGCACGAACTCCTTCGGCACCACGAACGGCCCGATCGGCGCGAAAGTGTCGAATCCCTTGGCCACGAGCCAGTCCGACCCGTGGCGGTCGTCCGCCCGGCCGCGGCGGTCCGAGACATCGTTCTGGATCGTGTAGCCGAAGATGAAGTCGCCCGCCTTGTCCACCGGCACCCGCGACGCGGTGGCGCCCACCACGACCGTCAGCTCGCACTCCGCGTCGATCTGATCGCGTCCCGCCGGCACCCGGATCGCCTCGCCGTGGCCGATCATGGCCGTGGTCGGCTTGATGAAGAAGTAGGGGTTGTGACGGCGGTCGCCGGCGGCGCGGGTCCAGACACCCGGCATGGAGGCGACGGGCTTCTGCGTGCCCGACACGTCGGCTGCCGAGACGCCCGCCACGGCACCGGGGTTCTTCGCCAGCTCGTCGGCGTGTTCCTGATAATTGAGCGTGGCGTTCAGGATGATCCGCGGCGTCACCGGCGGGAGCACCGTGAGCGCGGCGATGTCGTGCACGTAGGCCGGCTTGCTGCCGCCACCGGTCACGACGCCGATCACGTCCACGATGAGCTGTCGCGACTTCGCCCAGGTGGCGATGAGTTGGTTCACGTCGCGCGGGAGCATGGGCCGTGCCGAGGTCAGGTCGATGACGGTGGCGTCGTTCAGCACGGCTCCCGCAAAGGTGCGGTTCGCCAGCCGGAACATGCCCAGCTTGAAGGGCGTTGGGGCGGGCGCTGGTGCGGGAGCCGTCTGCGCGAGCACCGGCGGCGCCAGGTGAGCCGTCGTAGCCAGCGCGAGGATGGCCCCGGCTGCAAGCGACGGGAGAAGACAGGACACGCATGTGCGCATGCGGCCCATGGTAGCGCGTGGGGCGATAGCATCGCGGGTCGATGCCCCGGTCACACTTTGAGGCACCAGCCGGCCGGATGGCCCGGCTATACTCCCGAGCCGAGGTACCGTCGATGCTCACGCCCCGCACTACCGCCTTCGTCACCGTTGTTGCCGCCGGACTGGGCGGTCTTGCCCTGCTGCTCGTCCCGGCCCGCCTCTCGGCGCAGCAGCCCGCCACGCCGGCGTCCTGGGCCGGCAGCTATACCGCGGCGCAGGCCCAGCGGGGTGCGCCGATCTACGCGGAGAACTGTGCGGCGTGCCACGGCGCGGCCCTTGCGGGTGACGACCTGGTGCCGCCGCTCACGGGCCCCGTCTTCGTCGGCCGCTGGCAGTCCCGTCCCCTGGCGGATCTGCAGGAGACCCTGCACAGCACGATGCCGCAGAACAGTCCCGGAGGCCTCGGCCGCCAGCAGAGTGCCGACGTGCTCGCCTATGTGCTCTCCCGCGGTAACGTGCCGGCGGGGACGAAGGAGATCGTCCCGGCTGCGGAGTCGCCGAAGGCTCCCGCGCCTGTTGCGGCGTCCGCACCCGTGCCGGCCGATGCCTCCTACACGGCGTTCTACACGGACGCGCAGGCCCGGCGCGGGCAGGTGCTCTTCGGCAAGGTCTGCACGCCGTGCCACACCGCGACGCCGCAGTTCACGGCGGCGAAGCTGGCCGGCCGTGGCTTCTGGCTGGGCTCCCAGAAGATCTTCATGGACCTCGGCGGCCGCGGCCTGGCCCGGTATCCGAGCGTCTACCACATCTATCGCCGCATCCGCGACACCATGCCCTCCTACGACGCCACCAGCGTCAGCCCGATCGACAAGGTGGACATCCTGGCCTTCCTGCTCAAGATGAACGGATTCCCGGCTGGCCCCCTGCCACTGACCAGCGACACGACCGCCATGAAGACCATGAAGATCGCCGTCACGGAGCAGGGCTTCGCGCCGGTGTTCAACGGACGCGACTTCACCGGCATCAAGTTCCTGCTGGGCCCCAACTGCCGTCCGGCCCCGGCCGGATGCGGAAAGACGGAGCCAGGCTCGATCTTCACCATCACCAACGGCAGCATCCTCACCTCAGGCAAGGTGCAGGGCTACTGGTACCAGGACAAGAAGTACAAGGACTTCACCCTCCGCTTCGACTATCGGTTCGAGCGGCCGCCGGACCTGGACCCCGGGGACGAGTTCTTCGACGGCAACAGCGGCTACCTGGTGTTCGTCACGGACCACCAGGTCTGGCCGAAGGGCATCGAGATCCAGGGCAACAACATGAACATGCTGCACTCCTTCGGCATGGACGCGAAGGTGGTGGCCACCGACTACCCGGATGCGCGCAAGCGGGTGACCCGCCCGGTGGGCGAGTGGAGCTCTGTTGAAATCGTCGCAAAGGCCGGGCAGATCAAGTCGTACCTCAACGGCGAGCTGATGTCGCACGTCACCGAGCACGAGTTCAAGGAGGCGGGCTACATCGGCTTCCAGTCCGAGGGCGTGGCCCTCCAGTGGCGCAACATCCGCATCAAGGCGGATTAGACCGCTTGATCCGCGCACGCACACTGGCCCTGGTGCTGGCCGCAGCCGTGGTGTCTCCGGCCGCCGGGCAGACCGGGCCTGGCCGGGTGACCGTGACGGCCGTCGACGTGCGGGAACCGCTGCGCATCGACGGCAAGCTCGATGAGCCGTTCTACGCCACCCCGCCCCACACCAGCCTGATCCAGACCGAGCCGACGGCCGGGCAGCCGTTTTCGGAGAAGACCGAGTTGTGGGTCGGGTATGACCGCCGGAACGTCTACATCGCGTGGCGCTGCTGGGAGTCGCAGCCGGAGCGCGTCGTCGGGTCGGAACTGCGGCGCGACAGCAACCTGATCGTGACCGCCAACGACAACGTGGCGTTTGCCTTCGACGCGTTTCACGACCGGCGGAACAGCGTGGCGTTTGTCGTCGGCCCTGATGGCGGGCGCGTCGACGGTCAGGTGGTCGGCGAGCGGCAGTGGAGCCCGGACTGGAACCCGGTGTGGACCGTGAAGACGTCCCGGTTCGACGGCGGCTGGATCGTGGAGGCGGCCATCCCGTTCCGGTCGCTGCGCTACGTGCCGGGTTCGAACAAGCCCTGGGGGTTCATGGCCCGGCGGATGAGCCGGTGGAAGAACGAGATCGCCTATCTGACCCCGGTGCCGAACGGGTCGGGTATCTCGTCGATCATGATGGCCTCCTTCTACGGCGACCTGGTGGGCATCCAGGCTCCGCCGTCCGGCAAGAACATCGAGGTCAAGCCCTACGCGACCGGCAGCCTGACGACGGATCGGGTGGCCACGCCGCGCCGCGCCAACGAACCCGACGGCAACGGCGGCATCGACGTGAAGTACGGCATCCGGCAGGACCTGACGGCGGACTTCACCTACAACACCGACTTCGCGCAGGTGGAGGCCGACGAGCAGCAGGTCAACCTCACCCGGTTCAGCCTGTTCTTTCCGGAGAAGCGCGAGTTCTTCCTGGAGAACCAGGGCCAGTTTGCCTTTGGCGGCGCCGGTGGCTTCGGCGGCGGAGGCGGCGGTGACGTGCCGACGCTCTTCTACAGCCGAAGAATCGGCCTCGACGATGGCCAGATGATTCCGATCGTCGGCGGTGGCCGCGTGACGGGCCGGACCGGGGCGTTCGAGTTCGGGGCGATCCAGATCCGCACCGATCACGGCAGCACGGAACGCCTGCGCCCCACGGACTTCACGGCGCTCCGCCTGAAGCGCGACGTCCTCGGCAAGAGCAGCGTGGGCGCGATGGTCACCCGGCGATCAGAAGCCCCGGGGCGCCGGAGCCAGAACCTGACCTACGGCGTTGATGCCCGGCTGGCGTTCGGGAGATACCTGACGGCCAACGCCTCCTGGGCGGACACCGACACGGCCGGCGTGACGCGGGATCATGCGACTTACCGCGGCCAGCTCGACTACAACGCGGACCGCTACGGCCTCCAGGTGGAGCGTTTGCAGGTGGGCGCCAACTTCAACCCCGAAACGGGCTTTGTCCGCCGGCGCGACATGGAGAAGTCCTACCTGTCGGTGCGGTTCAGCCCCAGGCCGAAGGGGGGCGCCGTCCGGAAGTACACGCTGTCGTCGGCCGTGAACTACGTGGAGAACCGGCGCGGACGGCTGGAGAGCCGCCAGGTGGACGGAGACTTCTCGATCGAGTTCCAGAACGGCGACAAGGTGCTGGTGGGCGGCACGAGCCAGTACGAGTTTCTGCCGCAGCCCTTCCGGATCGCCACCGGCGTGACGCTGCCCTCGGCCGGGTACCCGTTTGCCTTCCTGCGCGCCGGCGTCGACTTCGGCCAGCAGCGGCGCCTGTTCGGTCAGGTGCGGATCGACCGCGGGGAGTTCTACAGCGGCACCCAGACCACGGTGGCGCTGCGGGCCGCCCGCGTGGCCCTCACGCCGCTGCTCGCGGTGGAGCCGACCGTCTCGGTCAACCGGGTCGAACTGCGCCAGGGGCGATTCACCACCAATCTGGTCGGGTCCCGGGTTACCTTCACGATGACGCCGCGGATGTTCACCAGCGCGCTCATCCAGTACAACTCGAGCACGGCATCGCTGGCCAGCAACGTCCGGTTCCGGTGGGAGTACCTGCCGGGCAGCGAACTGTTCGTCGTCTACAACGACCAGCGCTCCACGCTGGCCACGCGGTTCTTTCCGGAGCTGGCCAACCGGTCCGTGATCGTGAAGTTCAACCGGTTGTTCCGCTTCTGAGGATGATGCGGACACGCCTGCTCGCTGTCCTGCTGACGCTCTGTGCGGGTGGACTTGCACACGCGCAGCCCGCACCCGATCCGGCCGGGCCCGTGGAGGGGAAGGATGCATCCGGGCGCGTCACGATTCGCGCCGTGCGGCTCGACCGGCCGCTTACGCTGGACGGCCAGCTGGACGAGGCCGTGTACCGCGACACCCCAGCGATCTCCGCGTTCATCATGGCCGAGCCGCGCGCGGGCGGGCCGCCCTCCCAGAAGACCGAGGCCTGGGTGTTCTTCGACGACGAGGCCATCTACGTCAACGTCCGATGCTGGGAGTCGAACCTGGACGGGATGGTTGCCGACGAAATGCGCCGCGACAGCATCAACATCACGCAGCAGGAGTTCATCGGATTCGCCTTCGACCCGTTCCACGACCGGCGCAACGGCGTGGTCTTCAACGTCACGCCGCTCGGCGCCTTCATGGACGGCCAGGTCACCGATGAGCGTGGCTACAACGGAGACTGGAACCCGGTGTGGCAGATGCGCTCCGGCCGGTTCGACGGTGGCTGGACGGTGGAAACGCGCGTTCCGTTCAAGTCGCTTCGCTACAGTGCCGGCGACGAGCAGGTCTGGGGCTTCGAGCTCAGGCGCGAGAACAAGTGGAAGAACGAGATTGCCTACATCACGCCGATGCCCCGGACGTTTGCCGCCCGCGGGTTGCAGCAGGTGTCACAGTGGGCCACGCTGGTCGGCCTGCGCGTGCCCCCACGGGGCGTCCGGCTGGACCTGAAGCCGTACGTGACCGGGAGCGTGTCAACGGATCGGACGGCCAGGCCGCCGGTCTCGAACGATCCGTCGGGCGACGTGGGCATGGATGCCAAGTGGGGGGTGACCGACAACCTCTCCGCGGACCTGACCTGGAATACGGACTTCGCGCAGGTGGAAGCCGACGAGCAGCAGGTGAACCTGACCCGCTTCAGCCTGTTCTTTCCCGAGAAGCGGGAGTTCTTCCTGGAGAACCAGGGCATCTTCAGCTTCGGCGGAGGCGCCGGCGGCGACACCCCCATCCCGTTCTACAGCCGGCGCATCGGCCTCGGGAGGGGCCAGTTGGTGCCGATCGATGGTGGCGGCCGGCTGACCGGCCGGGCCGGAAAGTTCGTGGTCGGTCTGATCGACATCGAGTCGGGGGAGTCCCCGGCGCTCGGTCTCTCGCGGACGAACTTCGGCGTCGCGCGCGTCAAGCGCGACATCCTGCGGCGGAGCAGCATCGGTGCCATGGCGACCTACCGGTCGAAGGGGGAAACCGCGCCGGGCCGGAACACGCTGTACGGCGTGGATTCCACGCTCTCGTTCTTCCGGGACGTGTTCGTCAATGCGTACTGGGCGCGCACCGAGGCGGTCGCCAACGACGTCAGCTACCGTGGGCAGCTCGACTGGAGCGGCGACCGCTGGGGCGTGCAGGCCGAGCGCCTCTACATCGGCGCGCGTTTCGACCCGGGCGTCGGCTTTGTGCGCCGGCCCGACATGGAGAAGACGCAGGGGCTCTTCCGGTTCAGTCCGCGCCCGGCGCGCGTGCGGGCGATTCGCAAGTACTCCTACGTCGTGTCGGGGTCGAGCACCGCCAACACGCAGGGGCGCGTGGAGTCCCAGGACCTGTACGGCCAGTTCGGGATCGAGTTCCAGAACGGCGACCGCATCAGCACGCAGTACAACCACTCCTTTGAGTACCTGCCGCGGCCCTTTGCGGTCGCGGCCGGTGTCACCCTGCCCGTGGCCAGCTACGCCTTCGACGACGTGCAGGCCTCCTTCACGCTGGCGCAGCAGCGCCGGCTGTCCGGGACGGCGTCGTTCCAGGCGGGGGCGTTCTACAACGGGACCATCCGCGCGGCCGGCTTCACCGGCGGCCGCTTCGAGTTCAACCGGCAATTCTCCGTCGAGCCGAGCGTCACGCTGAACTGGGTCGACCTGCCGGCCGGTGCCTTCACCAATCGCCTCGTCGGCTCGCGGGTGACCTTCACCTTCACCCCACGGATGTTCGCGAGTGCGCTCATCCAGTACAGCTCGTCGGCGCGGACCTTCAGCACCAACGCGCGCCTGCGCTGGGAGTACACGCCGGGCAGCGAGTTCTTCGTCGTCTACAACGAGCAGCGCGACACGCGGTTGGGCGGTGTGCCGGAACTGCAGAACCGGACCTTCATCGTGAAGTTCAACCGGCTCTTCCGGCTGTAGCGGCATGCGCAGTCGAGTCCTGGCCGCCGGGCTAATGCTGTGGGCGTGTGGCGCCGCGGCGCAGCCACAGGGCGGCAGCCAGGCCCGCAGCGAGGCTGCGGCACCTATGGTGTCGCGAGACGCTTCCGGGAACGTCACGCTCCGTGCCGTCCGCCTGGCTGGTGCGCTGAGGGTGGACGGTCAACTGGACGAGGCGGTGTACCGCGACGTGCCGTCCATCTCGGACTTCATCCAGGCCGAACCTCTTTCGGGTCCGCCCGCGTCGCAGAAGACCGAGGCCTGGGTGCTCTTCGACGACCAGGCCATCTACGTCAGCTTCCGGTGCTGGGAGTCGAACCCCGAACGCATGATTGCCGACGAGATGCGGCGCGACAGCTTCAACATCTCGAACCAGGATTCCGTCGCGGTTGGCTTTGACACCTTCCGCGACCGGCGCAACTCGGTCGTGTTTAATGTGACACCGCTCGGGGCCTTCATGGACGGCCAGGTGACCGACGAGCGCAGCTACAACGGCGACTGGAACCCCGTGTGGCAGATGCGGACCGGCCGGTTCGACGGCGGCTGGACGCTGGAGACACGCATCCCTTTCAAGTCGCTCCGGTACGGTGGGGGCGAGGAGCAGGTGTGGGGCATTCAGCTGAGCCGTGAGAACAAGTGGAAGAACGAGATCACCTACATCACGCCCATGCCACGGACCTTCGCCGTCATGGGGATGATGCAGGCCTCGCAGTGGGGAACGCTCGTCGGGCTGCGGGTGCCCCCGCGAGGCGTCCGCCTCGATCTCAAGCCCTATGTGACCGGCAGCGTCTTGACGGACCGGGTGGCCGCGCCCCCGGTGTCGAACGACCCCGCCGGGGACGTGGGGATGGACGCCAAGTGGGGTGTGACCGACAACCTCGGCGCGGACCTCACCTGGAACACCGACTTCGCGCAGGTGGAGGCCGACGAGCAGCAGGTCAACCTGACCCGCTTCAGCCTGTTCTTTCCCGAGAAGCGGGAGTTCTTCCTGGAGAACCAGGGCACCTTCGCCTTCGGCGGACCCGGGGTGCTGGGGGCGGGGGCCGGTGACGTGCCGACCGTGTTCTACAGCCGGCGCATCGGGCTCGGGGGCGGACAGGCGGTGCCCATTCAGGGCG
>JBEBFY010000046.1:0-6187 GCA_040081715.1 Vicinamibacterales bacterium
GCATCGGACTGCTCCCTTCCGTGTGGATGGGCGCATCGTAGTACGACGGGATCCCGATGTCGATCCCCGCGCGATTAGTTTTTCAGCACCCTGCTAGCGTGCTATAGTCAGCGTCTCAAACCGACACCGCACGAAGTTCAGGGGAAGTGGGTGTGATTCCCACACGGTCCCGCCACTGTAAGCGGAGCAATCCGCAAGTCAGGCGACCTGCTCTTCGGCGCATTGTCCCATTTCCGGCGCGATGAACGCCGGGAGGACGCCGATGCTCCGCTCGTTCGCACTCGCGATCTTTCTATCCCTCCTCACAGCTCTCTCGACCACCGCGGGCACCCTGCGTGGCACCGTCACGGACCCCGACGGCCGGCCCGTGCCCGGTGCACGCATCGTGCTGCGCGGCGCGCTGGCCACGCTGGCGGAAACCACGACCAACGCCGAAGGGCGATTTGAAGCCACGGCTCCCGACGGGCAGTACGACCTGCGCGTGGTGCTCGACGGCTTCACGGCCGACCCGCTCACCGTGCAGGCCGGCGCGTCCTCGCCCGAGATTGCCGTGCGGCTGCGCCTGAGCGCACTCACGGAGTCCGTGGTCGTCTCCGCCGCGCAGACAGACCTGCCGCTCAGCCAGTCTGCTTCGAGCATCACGGTGATCAGCGGCTCGGACATCACGGCCCGTCAGCTCCGCGTCGCGGGTGATGCCCTGGCCTTCGTGCCCGGTCTGTCCGTCGCGCGCAACGGCACGCCCGGCACCACGACATCGCTCTTCACGCGTGGCGGCGAGTCGGACTTCACACTGGTGCTGCTCGATGGTGTGCGGGTGAATTTCTTCGGCGGCGGCGCGGACCTCTCCCAGATCCCGCTGGTGGACGTGGAGCGCGTCGAAGTCGTGCGCGGCCCGCAGAGCGCGGTCTTCGGCTCGGATGCCATCGGCGGCGTCATCCAGATTGTCTCGAAGCGCCGGACGAGCGACCGCGTGGACGCCTTCGTGGAGGGCGGGTCGCTCGGGACCATGCGGGCACGCGCGGGCGCGAGCGGCGGCCGGAACGGCTGGTTCTGGAACGGCGCGGCGGACCGCTGGCAGAGCGACGGGGTCACGGGCACCGCGGCAGCCACCGGCACGCGCGTCTCGAACGACGACGGTGATGCCTCGCACGTCTCGGTTGGCGGCGGTTTCAGCAACGGTGGCCGGGAGGTGCGCGGGCAGGCGCAGTTCTCGAGGACAAACCACGGATTCCCCGGCCCCTTCGGCTCGAACCCGATTGGCGCCTACACCGCGATCGATACCGTGTCGCGCAGCGCGAACACGCGGAACCAGGTCAGCGGCGACTGGAGCGAACCGCTTGGCTCGGGAGGACGGATTCGGCAGCGCACGACGGTAGCCGTCGCGGACTTTGATTCCGACTTCCTCAGCCCGTTCGGCCCATCGGAGTCCGGCACACGCCGCGTCTCGCTGCGCACGCAGACCGATGCCGCGCTCTCGTCCACGTTTGGCCTGACGGCCGGGCTCGAAACGCTGCGGGAGCGCGCCACCAGCACCTACATCACGGGCACCGCAGGCACGGCCATCCCCATCGAGCGCTGGGTCACCGGCTACTTCGGGGAGGCCCGCGTGACGCCGGCCACCAACTGGTCGATCGCGGCCGGCGTGCGGGTCGAGCACATCCGTCGCGACGCGCTGGAGGCCGACCCATTCGCGTTCCAGCCACGGCCGGCGTTCGCAGGCGAGACCATCACGTCGGTGAATCCGAAGCTGTCGGTGGCGTATCGGATCCCCGGTGCACGCGATGGATCCGAAACGCGCCTGCGCGCCAGCGCCGGCACGGGCATTCGTCCGCCGGACGCGTTTGAAATCGCCTTCACCGACAACGCCGCGCTCAAACCGGAGCGGAGCCGCAGCGTGGATGCGGGCATCCAGCAATCGCTCGCGGCGGGCCGAGTTGCCGTGGAAGGCACCGTCTTCTTCAACACCTACGACGACCTGATCGTGGCGGTGGGCCGCTCCTTCCGGAACGCCAGCCAGTTCCGGACGGACAACATCTCGAACGCACAGGCGCGTGGCGTGGAGCTGGGTGCGAGCATTCGCCCCGACACGCACCTGGACCTGCGCGCAACCTACACGTTCCTCTCGACGGAGATTCTCTCAGTGGATCGCGCCGCCGGGCAGGCGCCCTCGCCCTACACCGTCGGCGAGGCGCTGATCCGGCGGCCCCGGCAGCAAGGCTCGCTGGCGGTGACCTACACCCGCGGGCGTGTCTCGGCATTCTCACAGGCCACGTTCCGCGGAGAGGTTCGCGACGTCGAACCCTCGTTCGGAGCCTTTGGCGGCGTGTTCACGGCCGCCGGCTATGGGGTGGTCGATCTTGGGGCCTCGGTCCGCCTCGTGCGCGGCGTGGACCTCTTTGGCCGCGTGGAAAACGTGGGCGACCGCCGGTACGAGTCCGCCTACGGCTTCCCCGCGCCGGGCACCCTCGCCTTTGTCGGGGTCCGTCTTGCTGCGAGCCGCTGACGCCGGCTACGGCTACGGCGGCACGAGCGGCGGAGGCGACGCCTTCACGCTCGCGGACGTCTCGCTGGAGGTGGCGCGAGGGGGCTTCGTGGGCCTGCTCGGCCCGAACGGCTGCGGCAAGACCACGCTCCTCAAGCTGCTGGGCGGGACGCTCACGACCCGCACCGGCGCGGTGACGCTCGATGGTGAGGACCTGGCGGGCATGTCCCGCCGGCGCATCGCCCAGCGGATCGCCATCGTGCCCCAGGAAACACACCCCAGCTTTGATTTCACCGTGCAGGAGATGGTGCTGATGGGCCGCCATCCGCACCTCGGGCCGCTGACCCTCGAAGGCCCGGCCGACATCGCCATTGCGCAGGAAGCCCTCACAGCCACCGGGACGGCGCACCTGGTGGACCGCGCCTACATGACGCTCAGCGGTGGCGAGAAGCAACGGGTGGTGATTGCCAGCGCACTCGCGCAGTCCCCGGATGTGCTGCTGCTCGACGAGCCGACCGCGTCGCTCGACCTTGGATTCCAGATGGAGATCGCGGCCCTGCTGCGACGGCTCAACCGCCAGCGTCAGGTCACCCTCGTCCTCGCCACGCACGACCTGAACCTCGCGGCCTCGCTCTGTAGCCACTTGCTGCTGCTCAAGGGCGGCCGCACACTCGCCTTCGGCCCCACGGCCCACGTGTTGACGGCGGCCATAGTGCGGGCCCTGTATGGTGTCGACGCCGATGTGACCTTTCACGCCAGGGCCGGACACGTGACCGTCGTGCCGCTCGGAGCGGCACACCCGTGACCACCCGGCCGTTGCGGACGCGGCTCGTGCTGACCGTGGCCGGCTTCGGCGGCCTGACGGCGGCCGTGTGCGTCCTGGCGCCACTGGTTGGGAGCACTTCGATTAGCCTCACACGGGCGCTGAGCCGCTCGATTCCCTACGCCGACAACGTCGACGCGCAGATCTTCTTTGTGGCACGCCTGCCCCGCGTGATGGCCGGTGCCCTGGTCGGCGCCACCCTCGCCACGGCCGGCGCCGTGCTGCAGGCGCTCTTCCGGAACCCGCTGGCCGCTCCGGAAACGCTCGGCGTCTCTGCAGGTGCCGCGCTCGGCGCCATCCTGGCGATCACGTTCGGGGCCGGCACGCGGATCGGCCCGCTCGCACCGGTGCCCCTGGCCTCCCTTGCCGGGGCGCTCTCGGCCATGGCGATCGTCTACCTGCTGGCCAGCTCCACGCGCCGGGCCATGTCGACCTCGGTGCTGCTGCTCGCGGGCGTGGCGCTCAACGCCTTCATTTCCGCGATGATCCTGTTCGTGCAGTACCTCGCGGACTTCACGCAGACCTACCGGGCCGTGCGCTGGCTCATCGGGGACCTGGACGTGGGTTCCTTCGGACCAATCCTGGCGGCGCTGCCGCTGGTCGGCATCGCCTTTGCCATCTTCGCCACGCTCCCTGGCGCGCTGAATCTGCTGAGCCTCGGACCAGAAGCGGCAACAGCCCGTGGCGTGGACGTGGCACGCGCGCAGCGGCTGGCCTTCGTGAGCGCCTCACTCGCCACGAGCGCCGCCGTGTCGCTCGCCGGCCCTGTGGCCTTCATCGGCATCATCGTGCCGCACCTCGTGCGTCTTGTCGTTGGCGTGGACCACCGCCTCGTGCTGCCGGCGGCGGCGCTATTCGGGGCGGCGTTCCTCGTAATGTGCGATCTGCTTGCGCGCACGGTGATGAACCCGGTGGAACTGCCCGTCGGCATCGTGACGGCCGTGATCGGCGGCCCGTTCTTCCTGTGGCTCCTGACGAGAAAGACATGAAGACTAGACTCCTGGCCTTCGTTGCCGCGCTCGCGCTGCTGGCCGTGGGCCCCACAGCGGCGGCCCGCGCGCAGGTGACGCGCCCCACCATCGTCTCGCTGGTGCCCGCCCTCACAGAGATGCTCTTCGCCATCGGGGCCGGCCCCCAGGTGATCGGCGTCAGCAGCTACGACGACCATCCGCCCGAGGTCGCAGGTCTGCCGCGTATGGGCGCGCTCCTCGATCCCAACACCGAGCGCATCCTGGCCGCGCAGCCAGGGCTGGTGCTCACCTACGGCTCCCAGCAGGATCTGCAGATGCAGCTCCGCCGCGCCGGCATCGGCGTGTTCGACTACCGGCATGCCGGGCTCGCCGGCATTTTCAGGGTGATGCGGGAGCTCGGCAAGGCCACCGGACACACCGACGAAGCCGAGCAGGCGGCGGCAGACCTGGAGAAGCGGCTGGCCGCCGTGCGGGCGCGCACCGCCCGGCTGCCGAAGCCGCGAACCCTGCTCGTGATGGGCCGCGAGCCCCTGACGCTGCGGAACCTCAACGCCAGCGGTGGCATCGGGTTCCTCCATGAAGTGCTGGAGATCGCCGGCGGCGTCAACGTGTTCGCCGATGTGCGCCGCGAAGCGGTCTCCGTCTCGAACGAGATGCTGCTCTCCCGTGCGCCGGAGGCGGTGCTCGACCTGCACTACGGTGCCTCGGAGCCCGCGGATCGCGCCAGGGCCCAGAAGGAACTGGCCGTGTGGCAGACGGTGTCGTCGGTACCTGCCGTCCGGCGGGACCGGGTGCTTCCGCTCTACGGCGACCAGTTCGTGGTGCCGGGCCCGCGCATCGCGGAGGCCGCCGAGCAGATGGCGCGCGCCCTCCACCCGGAGGCCTTCAAGTGAGCATCGCGGACACCCAGCCGTGAGCGCGTATCCCGAGCGCATCGTCTGCCTCACGGAAGAGACCACCGAGACCCTGTACCTGCTCGGTGAGGGCGACCGCGTGGTGGGCGTCTCCGGCTACACCGTGCGGCCACCAGAGGCGCGGAAGAAGCCGCGTATTTCTGCGTACCTGAACGCCAGGTTCGAGAAGATTGAGGCTCTCAAGCCCGACCTGATCCTGGCCTTCTCTGACCTGCAGCGCGACATCGTGGCGGAGTTGCTCAAGCGCGGCCACACAGTGGTGGCCTTCAACCAGCGGTCGGTCGCCGAGATTCTCCAGATGATCCGGATGCTGGGCGGGCTCATCGGCAGGAGCGACGCCGCTGAGGGTCTCGCCGCGCGCCTGGAACGTGGACTCGACGAGATTCGGATGCAGGCCGCTGCCCTGCCCTCGCGCCCGCGCGTGTTCTTCGAGGAATGGGACGACCCGCTCATCTCCGGGATTCAGTGGGTGGAAGAACTCGTCGAGATCGCCGGGGGCACGCCGATCTTCCCTGAGCTGCGCGGCGCCAAGATGGGCAAGGACCGCATCGTCGATCCGGCCGAGGTCATCAGGCGCAACCCCGAGGTGATCGTCGGATCATGGTGCGGAAAGCCCGTCCGGAAGAAGGCGATCGCCGGGCGGCCGGGCTGGGCGGAGGTATCAGCCGTGAAACACGGCCAGATCCATGAAGTGAAGTCCGCTTACATCCTCCAGCCCGGGCCGGCCGCCCTGACCGAGGGCGTCCAGCAATTGCACAGAATCATCGCGGCTGCGGGCTCAACTGGAGGGTCCTTATAGGCGCCGCCATCATCATCACGGGGCGTCGCTGAGCGCATCACGTAGTCCACAAGATCCCGCTCGTCACGCACGACCGCGCTATTCGGACGATTGACCGTACTAGCAGGGTGCTGAAAAACTAATCGCGCGGGGATCGACATCGGGATCCCGTCGTACTACGATGCGCCCATCCACACGGAAGGGAGCAGTCCGATGCGA
>JBEBFY010000047.1:0-6164 GCA_040081715.1 Vicinamibacterales bacterium
CGCGGAGCTGTGACGTGGTACCAATCGGCAGGATACACGGGTCGCACGAGATGGCACCTAGCACCGGGTTCTTGTTGGCCGGCGGCGGAGGTGGCGGCACATAGACGGCCGTGCCCGGATGGAAGCCCAAACGCATTTCCCAGCCGAAGGCATTGTGGGAGTACGCGATGCCGCCGACGTTGCGATCCCCCATGCGGCGGCCATAGGTGAGGCCCCCGTGCACGAAGAAGCCCCGCTTGTCCTGCCACACCGGACCAATCTTCAGATTGGCCGGGTCGTGGCTGCGGCTGAGGGCCGGCAGAACGCTGCCGTCCACGCCACGAAACGCGCTATTGAGGAGGGTCAGGTTGTCATCGGTCCGGAACTCACCCTCGATCTCAGCCAGCAGTCGCAGCGGCGTGCGGGTGGGCAGCGCAAGGCCCAGCCCCCAGCGGACGCCGTTGTCGGCCAGCTCGAAGTCATCCGGGTTGGCGCGGAGCATCGCGCCCACGTATCCGGTCATCTCCACCTTCTTCGCAACCTCCCGGCTGAGCACGAGGTCAATCTCGCCGGTCGCGGCGTTGGTGCCGGCCTCGGCAGGGCCGGTCGGCACCGACAAGGTAGCCCGGACCGCCAGACCCATCGGCTCCTGCCGCGACTGTGAGAGCAGATTCAGCTTGGCACCAAAGAGGATCGGCCGCAAAAGCGTGCCGGACCAGCCGCGGTACACGTACGGGTAGTCGACGTCCGCCCCGCCGTAGCTGTAGCTGTTGGCGTTAAAAATGGGGTTCCGGACCTCGCGTCGAAGGCGGGTGCTCCCCACCGAGGCAAACAACTCCAACCGGCTGGTGGCGCCATAGGCCAGCGTGAAGCCCTGGTCCGACACATCCAGCAACCCTTGGTTCCGGTCAAAGTTGGCACGGAAGATACTGCCTGACACTTTCCTGGCCGGCAGTGTCTCCGCGGTTGGCACAAACCAGAGACCCGTGTCGCCGAAGAATGTCGGAAGTGCGGGACGGGTCTCCGACCCACTCTGCGCCATAGCAGGCGCAGCCATGAGCGCGGACAGGAGCAGCGCGTAGCTCAGTTTTCGCACGATCGCCAGCCTCAGTTCTCCCGAGAATATCGCCTTGATACCGACAGCACCTGCCCGGAACAGATGCTGACGGGTTTCATTGTGCCAGCTTCTGCACGTTCTGTCATGTCCTTGCGCGCACATCGCGGACTGCCGCCATCGCCGGATGGCACAGTGGTACCATCCGGCCACATGGCCGACACCCCGATCCCGCGCATGGTGATGTGCGCCAAGCTCCAGCAATCGCTCCCCGGGCTCGACGCCCCGCCGTGGCCAGGCCCATTGGGCCAGCGCATCTACGAGCAGATCTCCCAGCAGGCGTGGAAGCTCTGGGAGAACCGCATGAAGATGATCCTCAACGAGTACCGGCTGCTGCCCTGGCAGAAGGAAGCCCAGGAGCTGATCGCGAAACAGATGGAGGAGTTCCTCTTCAACGACGGAAACGCCCTGCCGCCGGAATTCAAGCCCGAAGGAACCACGTAGTTCATCCGGAATGGCCGCGCGCCCCTACGACACGGCGTTCTTCGGCCACCCTCGTGGGCTCTCCACGCTCTTCTTCACGGAGATGTGGGAGCGGTTCAGCTACTACGGGATGCGCGCGTTGCTCATCCTCTTCATGACCGCGGATCCAGCCACCGGAGGACTCGGCTTCGACGCCGTCACGGCCGGTGCCATCTACGGTCTCTACACGTCGATGGTGTACATGTTCACGCTGCCTGGTGGCTGGGTGGCGGATCAGATTCTCGGCCCTCAGCGCGCGGTGCTCATCGGTGGCGTGCTCATCGCCGCCGGTCACTTCAGCATGGCCGTGCCCGCCCTTGCGGCGTTCTACGCGGGCCTGGCGCTCATTGTCGTCGGCACGGGCCTGCTCAAGGGCAACGTCAGCGTCATCGTGGGACGCCTGTACCGCCCCGACGATGACCGTCGCGATGCCGGGTACTCACTCTTCTACATGGGCATCAACACCGGGGCCTTCGTGGCGCCCTTCATCTGCGGGTACCTGGGACAGCGCGTGAACTGGCACGCGGGCTTCGCGGCCGCGGGCGTCGGGATGGTGCTCGGTCTGGTCCAGTTCATGGCGGGCCGGAAGTACCTGGGCGAGGCGGGCCTGCGCCCGTCGGACCCCGGGTCGCCCGCTGCGCTCTCGGCGCAGCAGACGCGGGCCGCGCGCTGGGTCGGCCTGGCCGCGGCGGTCTTCGTGGCTGCGGGCCTGGGCATGTATGCCGGCATCATCCCGATTGGCGCCAAGGAGATTGCGGACGCGGCCGGTGTGCTGCTCCTGGGGCTGTCCATTGGGTTCTTCGCCTGGGTCTTCCTCTCGGGCGGCTGGACGAAGGTGGAGCGCAACCACCTGCTGGTCATCGGCGCGCTCTTTGTCGGTTATGCCACCTTCAACGCGGCCTTCGAACAAGCCGGCTCCACGCTGAACCTCTTCGCCGACCGCAACACCCTCAACGAGGTCCTGGGCTTCGCTTTCCCAAGCAGTTGGTTCCAGTCGGTGAACCCGCTGATCGTCATCGCCTTCGCGCCCGTCTTCGCCTGGATGTGGGTCCGGCTCGCACGTCGCGGAGCGGAGCCCGGCGCGCCTGTCAAGTTCGGGCTGGCGCTGCTCGGCGTGGGCGGCGGGTTTCTGGTCCTTGTGCCCGCCGCCGTGAGCTCGGCTGATGGATCGCTGGTGGGACCCGGATGGCTACTGGTGACCTACGCCCTGCACACGTGGGCCGAGCTGGCGTTGAGTCCCGTGGGGCTGAGCGCGATGAGCAGGCTGGCACCTGCGCGAATCGGCAGCCTGGTCATGGGCGTCTGGTTCCTGGGCGCCTCAAACGGCAACTACATCGGAGGGCGCCTCGCGGGCTTCTACGAATCGATGCCGCTGCCGACGCTATTCGGTACCGTGGCGCTGGTGGCCATCGTCGCGGGCGTGCTGTTCTTGCTCCTCTCCACATCCCTGAACCGGCTGAGCGGCGACACCGCCTGACTCCCTTCGACGTCCACAATGCCGCTCGACCGCTACCGCGAGAAGCGGAACTTCTCCGAATCACCCGAGCCTGACGGCCAGGCTCCGCACGCCTCCCCCACGGGCCGAGCGCCACGCTTCTTCTGCGTGCAGAAGCACCTGGCCAGCCACCTCCACTACGACTTTCGGCTGGAGCACGGAGGCGTGCTGCTGTCGTGGGCCGTGCCGAAGGGGCCGTCACTCGACCCGTCGACCAAGCGTCTTGCGATGCACGTGGAGGACCACCCCGTCGAATACGGCGCGTTCGAGGGCGTGATTCCGTCCGGGTACGGTGCGGGCATCGTGATGCTCTGGGACCGCGGCACCTGGACGCCCGAGGTGGACGACGTGGACGCCGCACTGGCGATGGGCGACCTGAAGATCCGCCTCGACGGCTGCAAGCTCAAGGGCGCGTGGGCGCTGGTGCGCACGAAGGGCGGCTTTGGTGGCAAGGAGAGCTGGCTCCTCATCAAGCACCGCGACGAGTGGTCCTCGCCGGAGCCGGACATCCTGGAATTCGCGCCGCTCAGCGTCAAGAGCGAGGGCGACTTCGCGGATATCCTCTCCGCCCACGACCCGGCCATCTGGATCTCCAGCCGCCCGGCCAAGTCCGGCGATGCCGGGGCGCTCTTCACGCGGATTGTGACGCAGGCGCTCTCGCTGAAAGCGGGGACGCCTCCGGACGACACGCCGGAGGCAGCGGCCCCGGACGCTAAGCCTGCGCCTGCTCGGCGCCCGGCGGCGGCACGGCGGCGCCGCCCATCAACCGCCCGCTGAGCACGCTCCAGAGCGCGAAGGCCAGCCGGCGCCGGTCGTGCCGGGCGATATCGCGGCACCAGAATTGCCCTTCGACCAGCTCGCAGCCGGACGGCAGCGCCCCGAGCCGCAGTGGTTCCTTGTGCTCAGCGGCATACCGCTCCAGCGCCGCGGGCGACGGTCCGCCGGTGTTGGCCACGACCACGTCTACCTTGCGCCCGATGGTCCGCGTCACCCAGTCCACGGCGTCGGCCGCCGTGAAGCCCGTCATGCCCCGCCCTTCGGTGAGGAGGTTGGCGACCAGAATCACCGGTCCGCGCACCTCCGAGAGCGCCTCGGCCACGCCACGCACCAGGAGCGGCGGCATCAGGCTCGTGAAGAAGCTCCCAGGGCCAATCACGACGGCGTCGAAGGATCGGATCGCCTCGGCCACGCCGGGGTGGATGCTGGCATCCGGCTCCAGCCACACGCGGCGCACCTGACGGCCGTAGACCTGGCCCGCATCCACCTCGACTTCGCCGCGGGTGAGCGACCCGTCGTCGTACTCGGCGCAGATGGATGCCCGCTGCACGCTCACCGGCCAGACGCGCCCGGTGCAGCCCAACAGCATCCGAAGGCCGTCGACGGCGGCGAGAAAGTCGCCGCTGTACTGCTCCATCATCGACAGGAGCAGGTTGCCCCCCGTGTGTCCGGAGAGGCGCTGATGCTCGAGCATCGGGAGCCGCGCCAGCAGCACTCGTCGGGCCTCGCCCTCGTTACGCGCCAGCGCGAGCGCGCACTTCAGCACGTCGCCCGGAGGCAGGACGCCCAGTTCGTCACGCAGTTGGCCGGAACTGCCGCCGCTGTCGAACATCGTCACCACGGCATGCAGGTGCAGCCACGGATTGATCTTGAGGCCCCCGAGGAGACTGGGCAGACCCGTCCCTCCGCCAAAGCACCCGATGTTGAACTGACGCAGTTGCACGCTGTGGCCATTCTAGAATGGACTATGTCTTCTTCACGCGAAGCGGCCGGGCGGCTGGTCGAGGATCTCCGGCAGGTGTTCGGCGAACGCCTGCTGACGGCGGCCGTCTACGGGGCACATGCACGCGACCATGCGGCCGTGGGTCCGATGGCCTGTGTGGCACTCGTGCAATCCCTCGCTGGTGCGGACCTGGACGCCTGCGCCGCACGCGCACGCGGCTGGCACACCGATGGCCTCGCTACCCCGCTCATCGTGGCGATCGACGAGTTTCACCGGTCCCTCGACGCCTTTCCCCTGGAATACAGCGACATCATCGAGCGCCACGACGTGGTCTTCGGTGCCGGCCTCCTCCTCTCCACGGCCTCCGTTCAGCCGGCCGACATCCGCCGGGCCTGTGAAACGCAGGTCAAGAGCCACCTGCTGCACCTGCGCCAGGAATACCTGGAGTCCGAAGGGTCGCCGGCAGGCATCAGCCGTCTCCTGAGCGCAGCCGCCCCGGCCTTTGCCACGCTGCTCGAGCGCGTGGCGCGTCTGCAGGGTGCGCCTGGCGCCGACCATGACGGCTCGGCCAGGGCCGGAGCGTCGCTGGCGGGCCTGAGTGAGTCCACTGTGTCCGCGGTGCTGGCGCTCGAGCACGGCGGGCCGCTCACCGCGCCGGACGGCGCACGTCTGTTCCAGGACTACCTGCAGGCCGTCGGACAACTGGCGGCGTTCGTGGACACATGGCGCCATTGACCCCGCGGGGGCGGCGCGTCCGGACTAGCTGGCTGATCCTGTTGTGTCTGCTGGCCGTGTCCGCACGCGCCCAGGCGCAGGCGCTGCCCGAACTGACCCAGCCGGTCAACGATTTCGCCGGCGTGATCGACCCGGCCAGCGCCCGAGCACTCGACGCCCTGACCCGCTCCCTCCAGCAGGCTAGCGGCGACACGGTCGTGGTGGCGACCGTCCGCACGTTCAAACCCTTCGCCGACATCCGCGAGTTCGCGGTGAAGCTGTTCGAGAATCACGGCAAGGGCATCGGCACGAAAGCGAAGGACAACGGCGTCCTCGTGGTGCTCGCGGTGGACGACCGCGAGGTCTGGATCGAAGTCGGCTACGACATGGAAGGCATGGTCCCGGACGGCCTTGCCGGCGAGATCAGCCGCCAGTCCATGGTGCCGGAGTTCCGGGAGGGCCGCTACGGAAGCGGGCTGCTGGCCGGCACCTCGCGCGTGATCGAACGCATCGCGCTCCAGCGGGGCGTCACGCTCCAGGGCATTCCGCGGTCGAGGCGGCGCGACCTGGAACCGGACGCCGGAGCCGGCCGTCTGCTGCTGATAGGGCTCATCGGCGTCTTCTTCCTTGTTAGTGCGATCGGGTCACGGCTGAATGGCGGCCGGGGGCGCGCGCGTGGC
>JBEBFY010000003.1:0-205175 GCA_040081715.1 Vicinamibacterales bacterium
TGCCTCCTCGTGTGTGGCGCTGTCTGGAGCGCGTGAACCACTCCGCATAATCCACGATGTAACGAGAGGCAGGTCAACTGACAGCCATTGTGTCTAACGAGGCGCACATTCCAATTTCGCCTATCGTTCGGACGACGAGGCCTGCCCGGAGCGCTCGCGCTCCCTCTCTAGTTTCCCGACGCTACGGAAGGCCCGTCTTGCGCCCGTGGCCCTGACACAGCGCGTGCCAGCACGGGGTGGGTTGGCGTGAATGGTCGACTCCGTCGCGCGCTCCGTACGCAGAAGCCGCCCGTGCGCTGATCGTCGAACCCGGATGGTCAGCTAGTCAACGGCATCCCCTTCGGGCGCGCCACCTGCCTCTGGCGATGGGGTTGGCACGACCCTCGGTCGAGTGCGCCCCGCGCGATCCTGGTGGGAGCGTGCTGGACGTTGACGTCCGGACACCGCTTATATCGTCTATCGTCTGACCGTGTGCGCTGGATCTTCTCAGACCCTCGCGGTTCTTGCAGGCGATCTTCGGCTTGCACGGTCGGATAGCAGGCCCGATCCCTCGACTCGCGTCCTCCTGGGCTGGCTCTTGCTGCTGTCATTGGGGTGTTCGTCGCCTACCAGTCCCACCACCGTTGGACCCCTCGGGCCGGGCACCTCAGTGGCCGAAGCCTCGGCGATGGTCAGCCTTACCAATGCCGAGCGCAGTCAGGCCGGGCTGGCCCCGTTTACGGCAAGCCCCCGTCTGATGCAGGCGGCTCAGATTCACGCGGACCAGATGGTCACGCTCGGACAGTTGGCTCACGTCCTTTCCGGCGCCAAGTATCCGAACCCAGTGGATCGTCTCACTGCCGTCGGTTACCAGTGGCAGGCGTGGGCCGAGAACGTGGCCTATGGACAGGCGAGTCCGGCTTCCGCGCTCAGTGCCTGGATGAATTCATCGGGTCATCGCGCGAACATCCTCGACGCCGGGCTGACCGAGCTTGGCACCGGCTACGCCCGAGATGCTGAGGGACGTCCGTACTACGTGCAGGTCTTCGGCCATCCACGATAGTCCCTCCACGGCTGACCGCGCCGGGCGATCCTACCCTCCCCCCTACACTGAAGCGAACCATTCATCCGGCAGAGTTCTGCGGCAATTCGCGACGCATTTCCCGCAAGAAAGTCGATCCGGCCCCTTCACGGGTCGCTGATAATCAGCGCACGATGCGCGCCCACATCCGCCGTTCCCTGCTGGCCGCGGTGCTCACGGCTGGTCTTCCCTCCCTGGCCCTCGCGGGCGCTCCCGTCCCGAAGCTGACAGCAGCCTCCGGGCTCGTGCGGGTGGCGTTCGAGATTCCCAATGGCCTGGCGACGGCCATCTTCCCAGACGACATCGCGGTGGGCGAAACCTTCTCGGGCACCTTCGAGGCGCCTGCGGGGTTTGTCCTGGCGCAGGGCAGCCAGCGCGCCAAGGCGGGGCAGACGTTTATGTGGCGGGTGCCGGTCACCGGACCGGAAGGCATGCTCCTGGTGCTCAAGGACAGGGCGGGTGCCGAGGTGGGGCAGATCGCGCTCAGGCCGCCAGACGCATCGCCGACGGAGACGGCCTTCCGTATGCCCGCCATGATCCAGATGGGCCGCCCCTTCCCCGTGCATGGCCCGTTCGACGGCCGTGCCAGCACGACGCGGGTGGCCGTGGGGCGGAAGCCGGCCACCGTTATTGCTGAGTCGGTGCGCCGCGTGATTCTTCGGGCGCCGGCCGACGTGGTGGGCCTGACGAGCGCGGCCGTTCGCGAGTCGGGCCGGACGTTCACACGCGATGTGCGCAGCCTGGGCCTGGCCGTGACGCCGGCCGAGCCCGAGGCGGGCCGCGTGGAGCGCGAGATCACGATCCGGGGCCTGTCGGGCGTGACGCGCGACATCCCGATCGAGATGGGCCAGAGCGCGATGTACGTGCGCCACGAGGAGGTGTCGCCCGAGGGCGTCTTCCTGGCAAAGCGAACGTTCCGCACCGTGGAGGGGCAGCAGCCGGTCTCCCTGGTGATTCCCAGTACCCGCAAGGACGAAGTGGCCATCGTGCTGCGCACGCCGTCGCGTACGACGGGGATGAAGCTGGCGCAGCAGCACGCCGAGGTACTGAAGGGCATGGACTTCGACGCGATGCCCGCGATGCGCGAGTTGCTGGACGACTTCCAGTTGGGCGGCGACGCGGCCTATGCGGCCCTTGCGGTGGATGAAGCGCGGGCCCTGCCGATGGTGCTCGGGGCCATTCCGCGGGTCAGCACGGGAGTGGAACTGATCGCCCTGGACTGGTTCATCGGTCGTCCGCCTGCCGTGCGGGCAGCGGTGGCGACGGAAGCCCGTGCGGCGGCACACCGCGTCCTCGCGCGGATCGTCTCCACCACGACGGCGGAACTGGCGCTGTACGTGCTGGGCCTGACGGGCACGGAGGAGGATGTGCCCCTGCTCGAGAAATTCACGTCAAGCGGCGGCGTCGGCACGCTCGGGCTGCGCGATGCGAGCGTGGCAGCGCTCGGCCGTCTCGGGTCACGCCGGCATCTGGATCTGGTGCACGGAGACCTGGCCCCTGTGCTGTCGCGCACGTCGAGCTTTGCGGAAGGGGCCCGTGTGGCGCGTGCGCTCCGGAAGGCGTCCTTCATCGGCAATCCGGAATTGCTCTCCGACGTGTGCGCGCACGTGGACGACCCGAAGCTCTGGGACATCGACATCGATGTGGACCCGGGCGCCGTCTCCCTGACGGCCCTGGCGGCCATCGTGGACGGCACGCCCGTTCCGCCACCCTCCGCGCGCCGCAGCCGAGACGAGTGGCGCCGCTACTGTGCCGCCCGGCCGCGCTGACCGGAGTCCCACCAGCGGTCGAAGCGCGGGGCGGCCCAGAGCACCCACGGCACCAGTAGCGCTCCGGCGAACAGGTCCACCACGTAGTGGTGCCGCAGATACACCGTCGACGCCAGCAGCCCCGTGACCACGATTCCAAGCGGCAGCACGTACCACCGCACATAGCGCCAGGCGTACACCAGCGTCAGCAGGCTGACCCCGGCATGCAGGCTGGGGAATGCCGCGCGCGACGCCTCGTTCGGCACCATGGCGAGCAGCGCGTTCTGGAACGCGGTGATGCCCATCGCGCCCCCCTTCAGATCCTGCGAGAACGCTCCGAGCGACGCCAGGTAGAGACGCGGCGGGGCGGCCGGAAACACCACGTAGAGCACGTAGCCGGAGTAGAAGCAGACGATCAGGCCGAGCAGCGCGATGCGCGCCTGCGCGACGCGTCCAGTGAGCAACAGCAGCAACACCAGTGACGGGGCGATCAGGAAGAACGACCCGTAGAACGCGCTGAAGATCTCGGTTCGTGCCGGCGTGATGAACTGCTCCGCCCACACGACGGGCTGCTGGCCGAAGAGGAAGCTATCGGCCCACACCAGGTGCTGGTGGATGTCGTGAGGGTTCACGAAGCGCACAGTGTCGTGCAGGTTTGTGTACACCGCGATGCAGAGGAGGAAGGGGAGGATGGTCCGGGTGGACTCCATCCAGCCCGCAAGAGTCCGTTGTCCGCTCCAGCGGGGCCGAGTCCGTTCGATGAGCGGAATCGACAGTGCGAGGAGCGTTGCGATCACGAGCCGAAGGATGCCGCTGGCTATCCTGCCGGAGAATCCCCCGGACTCGCGGACGGCCCAATCCGCGTAGAGTGTGACGATCGCCGACGGCACGAAGGCCGCCACGCACAGCGCCTCTTCGGGCCGGAGCCTGCGAAACGCCGCCCAGGCGCGGGACCAGAGAGAGGTCGAGGTGGTCATCGGCGTGCGGAGTGGGGCACGCCTGGTACTAGAACCGGAACATCCGGTTGATCTTGAAGACGATTGCGCGGTTCCTGAGATCCGGGAAGCCCTTCACCGAGGCGTCCAGTTCGTCCGAGTACACCAGGAACATCTCGCTGCCGAGCACGTACTCCCACCGGAAACGGACGTTGGTGCTGGTGGTGCGCGTGGCCGAAGCGTACTGCACCAGGCCGCTGACGAACATTCTCGGCGTCACGGTGTACGTCGTGCGGGTGGAGAGGACGCTGTTCCGGAACTCGCCCTGGGTCAGGCTGATCCAGTTCACGGAGACGGCGGGCTCGAGCGACAGCTGCGGCGTGATCCGGGCTCTGGCGCCGCCGAAGGTCAGGGACGTCTTGTTGCCGTTGTAGAAGGTACCCACGTCCAGGCCGATGCTGCCCGAGAGTGCCCGCTGGTTGCCGAGGGACATCGACACGTTGGCGCTGTTGAAGTCGTAGCGCCCCACGGGCAGCGTGACGCCGCGATAGATCGTGAAGGGCCGCACCAGCCGCTCCGCGCTGGAGTTGACTTGCGCGGTCAGCCGGTCGGTGTTCTGCAACTCGATGCTGAAGTAGCCCTGGTAGTTGCGGGACTGGATCTCGCCCTGTTTGTCCACGAACCGGTCGATGCTGCCCTGGTAGTAGTACTTCCGCACCAGGCGGTTGTTCTTCGGGCGTGGGCTGAATCGCGCCAGCAGGTTGGTGCGGCGGAAGTCGTCCCGCTGGACGAAGCCCACTTCCGGGTTGAAGTTGTCGCCGACGGCGAGGCGGTCGAATTCCACGCCGTACCGGTCCCGGTTGAGGCTCGCCTGGATGCGGTAGCTGGTGTCGTCGCCACTGAGGGCCGGCGTATCCGTCTTGGCCGCGTAGGTGTTGATGGTGACGAAGTTGCGGAGGTTGAAGTTGGCGTCGACACCGACGGTCTGGCTGCGGCCTGTGCCGAGGGCAGCGTTGGAGCGCCCCGTGTAGATCATGCCGATGCTGCTGCGCGTCAGCAGGTCGCGCCGCATGCGCAGCACCGAGAAGTTGGTGGAGGGGCTCCGACTGAGCGCGTCGTCGTCGGTCTGGACGTCCATGGCGCCGACGGTGAACGCGCCGGCGCGGCCGGTCAGCCGGCCGCCGCCCTGAATGGGGATCACCAGCCCGCCGTTGAGGCCGATGCGGCGGCTGAAGAAGAGCAGGGGCGTGGTGCCGCCCGCCCCGGCGCCGCCCGACGAGGCGCCGCCGAAGTCGAAGATGCTCTGGCCCTCCAGGAAGAACTCGCGCTTCTCCGGAAAGAAGAGGCTGAAGCGCGTGAGGTTCACCTGCTGGTTGTCGATCTCCACCTGCGCGAAGTCCGTGTTGTAGGTGAAGTCGGCTGTTAGGTTATTGGTCACGCCGTACTTGAAGTCCAGGCCGACCTCGGTGTCGCCGTCGTTGTCCTTCCGGGGATTTGAAATCCGGTCAGTGGCCACGTTGGCCACCGCATACGGCTTGATCTCGATGTTCTTGCTGGCGGCCGGCGCCTCGATGCCGACGAGCTTGGCGCTGTTGGCGATCTGGAAGATGGCGGCGGCTCCGGAGAAGCCCGCGATGAGCGGGAGCTTGATCATGAACGACTCTTCGTTCTTCCATCGCACCGTGCGCCGCAGGTTGAAGCCCCAGGTCTGCGAGGCGCCGGGCTGGTAGCGGAGCGACTTGAACGGCAACGCCATCTCGGCCGTCCAGCCCCCCTCAAACCGGCCGACGGCCTGCCGCCAGAGCGGGTTCCAGTCGGCACTGCCCGGCCGGAGGTTGCTGGCCTGCGCGTCGTAGAAGGCGCCCAGTGGCGTCACCTCGAACAGGAGCGCTGTCCGTTTGTCGTAGAACGTATCGAAGAAGAACGCGACGTTCTCATTCCGCGGGATGTTGTTACTGTCCCTCCGCATCTCGTCCATGATCCAGCCCGAGGGCGGCCGGGAATCCCAGCAGCGGACGGTCACGTAGATGTTGGTCGCATCAAAGGCCACCCACACGTCGGTCTTCTCGGTGGCAGCGGTGCCGGGCTTGGGCTCCATCTGGATGAAATCAGACGCCGGCGCCACCGTCGTATAGAGGGCTTCGTCGAGCTGACCGTCGAGCCGCAGCGGGGCCGTGAGCTTGACCGCCCGGAGGGTCATGTTTCCCTCGGCGTCGATGGTGGCCATCCGTTCCGAGGGCTGGGCAGAAGCCGTGAGGGCCGTGAGGCACACCACGAGCGCAAAGAGCATTGGCTTGCATGTCATGGAATGCTCGATGATAAATCGAGAGATGCGGAACGATGAAACGGTACTGTGGACGGTGGACGGGCCGCCCCCGAGGGCGTGCGTCATGATCTCGTGCTGCTCCGGCGCCGAACTCCAGATCCGGGAAGACGAGGCCATCGTGCTCCGCGAGATCTACCCGGACAAAAGCACGCTCTATGAGCGGGCGGAGCAGCTCCGCCCGGGCCCTCGGACCGAAGGGGCATGAGTGTGTCAGGGCGCAGCGTCGCCGCCGGTGCTGGCCGCGCCGCTAGTGCGAGTGTGGTGGCGCTGGCCGGGCTCGCCGCGTGGGCGCCGTTTCCCGCGAGTTGGGTCGAGCGCTGGTACTCGAACGGCATCTATCCCTATCTGCAGCGTGCCCTGACGAGCGCGTCGAACCTGGTGCCGGTCGCCCTGTTCGACGTGTGTCTTGTGGGTGCGCTTGTCTGGTTGGTGTGGGTGTGGCGGCACCCGTTTCGTCACTCGGGGAGACGGGATCTGGCGGTGGTCCGTTCCCTCTGGCAGACGCTGATTGGGGCGGCCTCGGTGTATCTCGTGTTTCTGCTGTGCTGGGGGCTGAACTACCAGCGGGAACCGCTGTCGGCCCGGCTGGAGCTGGCTGCAGCCGCCCCGGACTCGGCAGCGGTCCTGTCGCTCGGCCGCGACACCGTGAACCATGCCAATGCGCTTCGTGAGCAGGCGCACCAGGCGGGCTGGCCTGATGCCGCCGTGAACGATGCGCGGCTCCGTGCGTCAGCGGCCCATGTGCAGGCGATGCTTGGCGGGCAGCGGTCTCAGGCAGCGCGCCTTAAGCCCACGCTGCTCCGGTGGCTCTTCCGCTGGGAGGGCGTGGACGCCATGACCAACCCCTTCGGGCTGGATGTGCTCCGCAACCCGGATCTGTTGCCGTTCGAGCGGCCGTTCGTGGCGGCGCACGAGTGGGCGCATCTGGCAGGCTTTGCCAATGAAGCGGAGGCGAACTTCATCGGCTGGCTCACCTGCTTGCACGGCGATGCGCGGTCGCAGTACAGCGGCTGGTTGTTCCTCTACTGGCAGGTGCGCGGTGAATTGCCGGCCGGGGAGCGGGCGGCCCTGGCGCGGGCGCTGGCACCAGGGACGAAAGCGGACCTGGATGCGATTGCGGCCCGCCTCAGCAACGGCCTCGTGCCGGCGCTCCAGCAGGCAGGCTGGGCGGCCTACGACCAGTACCTGAAGGCCAATCGCGTTGAGAGCGGGGTGCGGAGCTACGGCGAAGTGCTGGCGCTCGTACTGCGGACCCGGTTCGACGACCGGTGGCGGCCTCGTCTCAGGGCGCGGTGACAGGGACGTCGACCAGGGACAGTCCAGCCGCTGCGATGGCGGCAAACGCCTCGGCTTCGGTCGTCATCTCCTCGCCAGGTCTGGCCCTGTGGCGGAACGGCCGGAAGGCGTCCTCGGCGGTGCGGCGAGCCAGTTCCGGCGCGAGGTCGTGGCGGACGAAGAAAGCGTTGACGCCCGTCTGCTCGCAGAGGACCAGCCGGTATCCCTTCTCGCGTGCCACCTGCTCAAGGGCTGTCAGCGAGGCACCGAAGTACTCGATGGGCCGCTCTGCTGGGACATCCGTAGCGGGGATGGTCACGGCGCGTGTCGGGCCGAAGTAGGCGTTGTACTCCAGCACGAGCACCCGGGCCGTGCACGCGTCGAGCGCCTTCATTAGCCAGTACTCGATGCTGTCCACGTCGATGGAGAGCAGGTCGATCTCCCCGGCGCACCCATGCTGACGCACCAGTGCGTTGATGTTGTCGGGCGTCACCATGGCCTGCACGACGGTGACACCGGGGTTGGTCCTGAGCTCGTGCCTGGCCATGCTCGCGGCGCGCTGGCTGGCGTCCACCATCAACCCGCTCCAGCCCATGTCGTGCGCGAGCACGGCCGCGCTGCCGCCGGAACCGCCCGAGCCGATCTCGACGAACCGGCGCGTCTTCACACCGACCGCGTCCAGCAGCGCGAGGATGATGCCGTCTTCTTCATGCTGGGAGCGCAGCCGGAAGCGCTTGGCGTTGAGGGCCAGGGGCGCCGGAATGTCCGTGGGCAGATACTGCGCCCGTACCAGCGAGGCGAGCTGCATGCGGAACGTCTGCCGGAAACGTTCATCCGCTTTCTGATTCGCGAGCACCTTGCCGACCTGCTTCTGCGCGGCGGCGACGTCCTCGAGCTTGGTCGCCACGCGTTGGGTCAGCGCCCGCAGCCCGGATACCTCCTCACGCAGCGCCCGCAACTCAGCCGATTCCTGCGCAAACAAGCGGCGGCCGATGCGCGCGAGGAAGCCGCCTGGAGTGGGGGAGTCCGCCATGAGAGGTCAGTGTACCGTGATGAGGCGGCCCGATGCCGCGCGTGTCAGTCGGTCGGCGAGGGCAGCCCCGAGCCGATCGTCCGGTGGAATGGCCGACGCGATGATGCGCGCCACGCCGGTGGCGTCCAGTTCGCGCAGGCACGCGTACAGGCGTGCCGCCGCAGTGTCGAGGTCGCCCTCTGGCGCCAGTGTGGCGGTCACAGCACCCGCGCGCTGAAACGCGCCAGCCTCCTCCATGCTCACCAGGGCACCCACCGGTTCGCCTCGCTCGACGTCGGAGGCGACCTCGGCGAGCATGCGTGCCAGCCGCGACGCCGACGGCCCTGCGTACAGCGTGAGGGGCGCCTTCGGGGCGTAGTGCGTGTCGAGCTGTCCCGGAGATGCGGCCACGGGGTTCGATCCCGCCGGTGCGCCGGCTGCCAGATCCGGGATGAAGACCCGTAGCATCTCGAAGGTCACGGCGCCCGGACGCAGGACGCGCGGCGGGGTGCTCGTCAGGTCCACCACCGTGGACTCCACGCCGACATCGGTGGGGCCGCCATCGAGGACGATGTCGATGCGGCCGTCGAGGTCACTGGTCACGTGTGCCGCGGTCGTGGGGCTCGGGCGGGAGAAGAGGTTGGCGCTCGGGGCGGCCACCGGCACGCCCGCGGCGGCAATCAGGGCGCGCGCCACCAGGTGGCGGGGCACGCGGACCGCCACAGTTGAACCGCCAGCGGTCACCACATCCGGGACCAGCGGCTTTCTGGGCAGCACGAGGGTCAGCGGACCCGGCCAGAACGCCTCGGCCAGGTGCCACGCGAGTGCCGGAATGTATTCCGCCACACGCGCAATCTCCGCCGCGTTGGCCACGTGGACGATCAGCGGGTCGTGGAACGGACGGTTCTTGGCGGTGAAGATGCGCCCCACCGCCGTGGCATCGAGGGCGTTGGCACCGAGGCCGTAGACCGTCTCGGTGGGAAACGCCACGAGTCCGCCCTCGCGCAGGCATGCAGCCGCGCGGGCAATCACGTCAGGTTGTGGGGAACGGGGGTCGACCGGAAGGATGAGGGTCATGAACGTAGGGGCGACGCCACCATCGTGGGCCGCCCCTACCGGAACGCCTACTTGACGATGTTGATCGCCTTGAGCGCCGCTGCATCAGCGGACAGATCCTCGGCCCCTGCCGGGAACTTGTTCGCCTTCAGCATGAAGGCCGTGATTTCGGCCGCCTGCGCACGGGTCAGGCTTCCGGGTGCGCTTGCGGGCATGGACGACTGAATCTTCTCGACCAGGTCGGCCACCGGGGTCTTGTCCCAGAAACCGAGGAAGTCGGCACCCGCCAGCGCCGGCGCGCCGCCGCCGCTCAGGTCGCCGCCGTGGCAGGCCGCGCACTGCTCGCCGTAGACCGTCTCGCCCTTCTTGGCCTGCGCGTCGGTGTAGACGCCGTCCTTCGAGGTCTTGGCCTGCTCGGCACGAACAGTCATCGTTGAACCCAGGAACGCCACGGCAAGAGCCGCCACCGTGCCAGTAAACGCTACGTGCTTCGCATAGAAACGCATTGAGTTCTCCTCCGCAGATCGAATAGTGCACAAATCCTACCACATGGATTCCGGTGTGTTTTCCTCATGATTTGACGTGAAAGTCGGTGCCCGCGCTTCACCGTTTCGATTAGGCGGTACAAATGACACACTGACCAGGAGGACACCAGCGTCGGGGGAGCGACAACGGATGGCTGAGGTGGGGCGGGATCGGGCACAGCAACGGGCGCGGGAACGCATCGGGTTCATCGGCGTGGGCACAATGGGGAGCCCGGTGGTCGGGCACCTGCTGGACAAGGGGTACCCGGTGACGGTCTTTGCGCGGCGGGCGGAGGCGGCGGCCCCGCTGGTGGCCAGGGGCGCCCTCGCGGCCGCTTCACCCCGGGCGGTGGCGGAGGCCTCCGACGTGGTCTTCACGATGGTGACGGCCACCTCCGACGTGGAGCAGGTGGTCTTCGGACCCGATGGCGTGGCGGCCGGCTTCAATCCGGGCGCGCTGCTGATCGACATGAGCACGATCGCGCCCGAGGCCACGCGGGGCTTCGCCACGCGGCTGGCGGATCAGGGCGTGGACCTGCTGGATGCGCCCGTCTCTGGCGGGCCGGAGGGCGCCAGCAAGGGTACCTTGTCGATCATGGTCGGCGGCGCCGAGCAGGCGCTGGAGCGGGCACGGCCGATCCTGGCCGCCTTCAGCACGTCCGTCTTCCACATGGGCCCCTCGGGTGCGGGGCAGGTGACGAAGGCGTGCCATCAGCTCCTGCTGCTCATTACGGCCGAAGGCGTCGCCGAGTCGCTGTCCCTGGCCGCGAAGGCGGGCGTCGATCCCGGCAAGGTGCGTGAGGTGATGTTGACGGCCATGGCGTCCAGTCGCGTCCTGGATCGATTCGGGGCGCTGATGGCAGCACGGACCTTTGCACCGGGGATTCCCGCGCGGATCTACAAGAAGGACCTCCAGATCGTGCGCGACCTCGCGGACGCAGTTGGCGCCGCCCTTCCTGCGGGAGACGTGGTGCGGGCCAACGTGGGCAAGGTGCTGGATGCCGGGCGGGGTGACGAGGACCTCTCCGTGCTGATTACGACGCTGGACTGAGATCCGCGACCGATGAGTGCGTTGCAGCCGGCGCTGCCCTTTGACGCGCTGCCCTGTGAGGCGACGCGCTTGGAGACGCTGCCCTCTGGGGCGCCGCCCATGCGGCCCGAGTCGATCCGCTTCATCCGGCATCACCGGGCGCGGCGGTATCTCATTCGCGTTGACCGCGACGGACGCGTCCGCGTGACGATTCCCCGTGGCGGGTCCCGCCGGGAAGCCGAAGCCTTTGCCCGCCGCAGCGAGCCCTGGATCGCCAGGCAACGCGCGCTGCGGTGCCAGGAGCCGGCGCTCCCGACCGACGAGGAACGGAGGCTCCGGCAGTTCGCGCACGCGACGCTCCCACAACGGCTGATGGCCCTGGCGGCTGCGCACGAACTGGTGGTATCGCGCATCACCATCCGCAACCCGAAGGCCCGCTGGGGTTCTTGCAGCCGCGACGGGCACATCTGCCTGAGCTGGCGGCTGGTGCGCATGCCGGACTGGGTGTGCGACTACGTGCTCGTCCACGAGCTGATGCATCTGAAGCAGATGAACCATTCGCCCGCCTACTGGGCGCTGGTGGCGGCCGCGTATCCCAACTACGACGAGGCGCGCCGGTGGCTGCGCGCCAACGGCCGCCACATCGGGTAGCGGCCAGCGAGGACGGGCTGTTCTACCCGCCCCGTGTGTGCATTTCGAGGTGCGGGTCCCGGCGCAGCGAGTCCACCGGAATGACAGGGCGGTGGCCCGCCGCCAGCCTGTCCTCGGCACCGCGGTCCGTACGGGCCTGCCACACACCGCTGATCGCCGCCGCAATCGCCTCGTCCGAGGCGCCGCCGCGCAGCGGACCGCGCAGATCCAGCCCCCGCGTGCCGTAGAGACACAGGAGCCACTGCCCGTCGGCCGTGAGCCGGCTCCGGTCGCACGAGGCGCAGAAGGGCTCGGTCGTCGAGGAGATGATGCCGAACACGGTGCCGTCCGGCAGCCGGAAGCGGTCTGCCGGCGCCGAGGTCCGATCACCGACCGGGACGCCAGGCTCGCCAGACTCAATAGCGCCGTAGTGGCGGGAGAGCGTCTCCAGAATCTCGGCGCGGGACACCACGCGGTCGAGCGACCAGTGTGTGGCGCCGCCCACATCCATGTACTCGATGAACCGCACCTCCGCGCCGAGCGGCCGCGCAAACTCGATGAGCGGCACCAGTTCGTCGTCGTTCACGCCGCGCATCACCACGGTGTCGAGCTTGAGGCCCGGAAAGAGCGGGGCGGCGGTGGCGATGCCTTCCAGCACCAGACCGAGATCCTGCGAGCGGGCGAGTGCCTCGAAACGATCCGCGTGGAGTGTGTCGAGGCTGACCGTCAGCCGGTGCAGGCCAGCCGCTTTCAGGGTCGTGGCCATGGGCGCCAGCAGGATCCCGTTGGTGGTCATCGCCAGATCGTGGAGGCCGGGCTTGGCGGAGAGCCGCGCGATGAGGCCCGTGAGGCCGCGCCGCAGGAGCGGTTCGCCACCCGTGAGCCGCACCTTGTCCGCACCCAGACTCAGGAAGATGTCGACGAGTCGATCAATCTCCTCGAACTGCAGGATGTCGGTGCGGGGGAGCCAGACGTAGTCCTGCTCCGGCATGCAATAGCTGCAGCGGAGGTTGCACCGGTCGGTGACCGACAGGCGCAGGTTACGGAGCGGTCGCTGATGGCGGTCGAGGAGCACGGTCCGCGGGCTCCACCCGGTCTACGGACAGGTCTCGGCGACCATGTCGATGGCCAGGACGTTCAGGCTCATGGCGGCGCCGTTCCGGATCAGGAGTCCCTTGGCCAGCATCTTGTGACCCTTGTGCGCATCCGGCTTCGGGTAGACATCGAGCAGCTTCACCCTCGCCGACCCGAGGGACCGTGTCTTGGCTGCTGCGGCGTCGGCGGCCGGGTCGTCCATGGTGCTCACCACAGGCTCGGTGGCATTCCCGATCACGTAGTCGCTGCCATCAGCCAGGAGGCACCCCAGCACCTCGACCATCGCACCGGTGGGCGCGGGCTGCGGGCCGTCCTTGCCGACGATGAGGATCGAGCTCAGCTCCGGCATGTCCATCGGCAGGTCTTTCGGCCCGGCCGGGAACCCGTTCATCATCAGCAGATACGACGTGATGTCGAGCTTCTCCTGGTCCGTGGCGATGAACACCTCGCCGGGCGGCATGCGGTTCTTGATTTTGCTGAACAGCCGCTCGACGGTGCGCGAGCCCCAGTTCCGGTTGAAGTGCGCGGCGACGAGCGACGGTCCGTCGCCACCGGTCAGGTGCTCGTCGTGGCAGTGCGCGCAGCGGTTGTTGAAGACGTCACGTCCGCGGTTGGCTTGTGCCTCGGTATAGACCCCCGTCCAGATCTTCGGCAGCTCGGACTGCGCGCGCGGCGCGGCCGACCACGAGAGGCCGAAGAGCACGGCCGCCGAGGCGGCGACCAGTACCGGCGAGCGACGCAAGGATGGAAACAGAGACATATTTCTACGCTAGAGCATACCTATAATTGATTTATTGATGCGACGCATATTGGTCACCAACGATGACGGGGTGCACGCGCCGGGCATCGCGGCGCTGGCCGCGGCCCTGAGCGATCTCGGCGAGGTGACCGTTGTGGCACCTGCCCACGAAGCCAGTGCGGTAGGGCACGCGCTCACACTGGCCCGCCCGCTGCGCCTTGAGGAGATCCGGCCACACGTTTTCTGTGTTGATGGCACGCCGACCGACTGCGTGAACGTGGCCATCACGCATGTGCTCAAGGGCCCGCCGGACCTGATCGTCTCGGGCATCAACACCGGCTACAACATCGGTGATGACGTGACCTACTCGGGCACCGTGGCTGGTGCGCTCGAAGGGGCGCTCCTGGGTGTGCCCAGCATCGCCGTATCGGCCGAGCGGAAGCGGCGGTCGCCCCGTGAGGTGGAGTACGACTTTCCCCCGGCTGCGGCTGCGGCGCGACTCGTGGTGGAGGCCGTGTTCGATCGCGGCATGCCGAAGTTCATCCTTCTCAACATCAATGTGCCGTTCGGCGCCAATAAGGGCTTCAGGGTGACGGTGCAGAGCAAGCGCAACCACATCACCGAGGTCAACGAGCGCCACGACCCGCGCGGCCGCCGGTACTTCTGGATCGAGGAAGGGCAGAACGAATATGAGCCGCATGACCAGTCCGATTACCAGGCTGTGCGCGACGGCTACATCTCGCTCACGCCCCTCCAGCCAGACCTGACAGCCTACGACGCGCTCGAGTACGTGAGAGGCCTACCACTAGCCGTCACCGAGCCCGTCGGGTAGCGTGTGATAGGATCACGTTTCGCGTCGGGGCGTGGCTCAGCCTGGTAGAGCACTCGGTTCGGGACCGAGGGGTCGCTGGTTCGAATCCAGTCGCCCCGACCAATTTCCTTCCCTGGTAGGACTGACTTATCCGGTCCACTGGGGCTCTCCGTAGTTCCGCCGGCATAGCCCGGGGGTGCCCCTTGCCTGACCAGCCCGCTGCTCCTGAGAAGCCGGCGCCCGCCGTCAAACCTGCCCCTCCGTCGGGGCTCGTTGCGGTTCCCACCCCTCTCGGTATTCGAAGCGTCGAGGCCGAGCTTGACCTGTTCATTCGACATGTCGATGCCTTGGCCGAGAGCCTACCCTTTTCAATGGCGATGATCAGGGCCGCTCGTGTGAACGCGAGCCGGGAGGTTCTCAAGGCCGAGGAGGAGTTCGGCGAGAACGTCGAGGTCGTCGGTTCTGTGCGTACGGTGACGCTAAAACCTGAGGGGGTTGTGCCGTTCCAGAAGTGGAAGCGGCGAGGTGAACGATTTGCGCTGGCCGAAGAGTTGCTGCCGCGTAGCTATCTGGTGGCGTTGGTGGGGCAGTACGACGCGTTCCTGGGTGGACTCATTCGAGCCCTGTTCTTGCTTCGCCCGGACCTCCTGAACGCGTCGGAACGAAAGCTGTCGTATTCAGAGCTAATGGCATTCGGTAGCCTCGACGAGGCGCGGGACTCGCTGGTAGAGAAGGAGATCGAGTCGGTTCTTCGGGATAGCCACTCGAAGCAGTTCGACTGGCTTGAGGGCCGCTTCGGCGTCGAACTGCGAAAGGGTCTTTCGATTTGGCCGGAGTTCGTCGAAGTAACTGAACGGCGCAATCTGTTCGTCCATACCAGCGGCATCGTTTCTCGCCAGTACGTTGAGGTGTGCCGCAAGCATGGCGTTGCCTTGGGGGAGGCTCAGCAGGCCGGGGCGCAACTAGGTGTTACCCGGAAGTATCTCCGGCGAGCGTACTCTGTCGTGCTCGAGCTGGGCATCAAGTTGGCCCATGTGCTCTGGAGGAAAGTGTCGCCGTCCCAGCTGTCGGCGGCCGACGATCACCTGAACAAGGTGGCGTATGAACTCCTCGCTGAGCAACGGTTTCCGCTAGCAGCGTGCGTGCTGGACTTTGCCGCCGACGGCTTGAAGAAGCACGCAAATTCGGAAGCCAGGCTGACGTACGTCGTGAACCGGGCACAGGCTCACAAGTGGATGGGTGATGAGCCGAGTGCAAACGCCATCCTCTCTAAGGAGGATTGGAGCGCCGTCAGCGAGAACTTCAAACTTGCTGAGAGAGTGCTGAGAGACGATTTTCCCGGCGCGATTGCATTGATGCGCACCATCGGCAAGGACGGCTCAGTAGGCCTCCTGCAATATAGGACATGGCCGCTTTTCAGAAAGCTTCGCGAGGATCAGGAGTTCCTATCGGCATTTGAGGAGATGTTTGGAGAGCCCCTCAACCGGGTGACGACGGAGGCGGCGTTGGCTGAGCCTGAGACTGGACCCGAGCCCCTTGAGTCCACGGCCGTTGGAAGGTAGCGTGCCCCCCGGTCGCTCTTGCACTGGTCAGCGCGACGAGCGGTCGTCTAGCCAGCGTCCCGGCTGGCAACGCTGCTAGGATTCACCCAAGAGAAGACATCATGACGATCGCCTCAGCCGTCGTGCACAGCGACCCCGAGATTCTGGGCGGAGCGCCCGTCTTCGTCGGGACTCGCGTACCTTTCCGCAACCTTATCGACTACCTGGAGCGGAACCATAGCCTCGATGAGTTCCTGGACGCGTTTCCGAGCGTCTCCCGGGAGCAGGCCGTTGCCGCGCTTGAAGCAGCGCACGATGCGGTGACGGTTCATGCGCGTCCTGCTCGATGAGCAGCTCCCGCGTCAGCTTGCTGCGTTCCTGACAGGCTTCAATGTTCGGACCGTTCAGCAAGAGGGCTGGAGCGGGCTCAAGAACGGGGTGCTTCTGGGCCGCGCAGAAGACGCGGGATTCTCGGTCTTCTTGACCGGTGACCAAAACCTCGAGTTTCAGCAGAGCCTGAAGGGCCGGCGGCTGGCTGTCGTTGTGCTGGGCGCATCAAGCAACGCCCTTGAGGATCTATTGCCACTCGTCCCTGAGACGCTCGCGGTTCTGAGGACTGCTCAGCCCGGCGAGTGCGTTCGTGTGGGGCGTTCTGGTCGGACGCCTCCTTCTCAGCGCGAGTAGCGGTCGTCCAGCCAGGGCTCGGCGGTGTCGGAATAGCCGCGCTTCTCCCAGAAACCGCGTTTCGGCAGGATCAGGAACTCGATCTTCCGGATCCACTTCGTGCCCTTCCACGCATAGAGCTTGGGCGTGATCATCCGGCACGGGCCGCCGTGCTCCAGGGGGAGCGGCGCACCTTCCCAGGTGTGGACCAGCAGGACGTCCTCTTCAATCGCTCGGGCCAGCGGCAGGTTCGTCGTATAGGGCTCGCGCGACATGCCGTCGTGGTCGTAGCCGGTGCAGAGCACGTGCGACACCGAGTCGGCCGGTACGACCAACTCGGCGAGCGTGCGGAAGCGCACGCCGTTCCAGCGGTTGTCGAGGCGGCTCCAGGTGGTCACGCAGTGGAAGTCGCTCACGTCGTCCACCTGCGGCAGGGACATGAAATCGTCCCAGGTCAGCGTGACCGGGTTGGCGACGGCGCCTCCGACCTCCAGCCGCCAGTCCGGCTTTGAGACGCGCGGTACATCGCCCAGGTCCAGCACAGGCCAGTTGGGCACGAGGTGCTGGCCCACGGGCGTCGTCGGCATGCCGTGGCGGTTCACCGGGCCGCTGCCCATCGGCCGCTGGCCGGAGGGCTGTGTGCTCACGCCGTTGCCGATCGCACGTTGGCGCTCGATGTAGCGGAGACGCTTGGCCACCAGCGAGTTCGGGTCGCGTGGCTCGTCGGCCACCTACTTCTTCCCAATCCGATAGAGCTTCGAGGCCGTGCGGATGAGGAGCGTGCCCTTCGCGATGGCTGGCGTGGCGAGCGTCATCTCGTCGAGGCCGTTGCGGCCCACGAGCTTGAACGCCGGGCCGGCATCCATGACGAACGTGTCGCCGTCCTCACTGAGCGCGAACACCTTGCCGTTGTACGCCCAGGGCGACGCGGTGAAACCGGTGGAATCCGCGCTGACGCGCTGCTTGCCGTAGACCTCCCGGCCGGTTGTGGCGTCGTTCGCGGCGAGAAACGCCGTGTCGTACAGCGTGTAGTAGGTGCCTCGGTACACGAGGGCCGATGGGTTGTAGGAGGCCAGTGTGCTGTTGGACCAGGCGACAAACGCATTCGAGGTCTCGCCGGCCTTGAGCGAGATGTCGCCGCTCGCGCCGGGTTTGACGGCATAGACCGGCTTTTGCGGATCGTTCCGGTATCCCGAACTGAGGTAGAGCAGGCCGTTGGCCGCCACCGGCGTGGGGATGCTCAGCGTGGAGATGCCGCTCATCTCCCACAGCGGCGTGCCGTCCAGACCATAGGACCGGATCTTCTTCCAGCCGATGGTCACAATCTCGGTGCGGAGCGGGTTCGTCCAGATGAAGGGAGTGACCCAACTGCTGCCGGTTTCGCGGTCCGCCTTCCAGACCTCCTTGCCGGACTTCGCGTCGAGCGCGAGGAGGAACGACTGGTCCTCGTTGTCACTGACCAGGTAGATCCTGCCCCCGTGGAGGACGGGCGAGGCCGCCGCGCCCCAGCCCGAGCGCATGCGCGGGGCGGGCATCGGGCGCGACCACACGGACTTCCCCTTCGTGTCGAAGACGAAGAGGCCGGCGTTCGCAAAGTAGGCGTACACGCGCTCGCCGTCGGTGACTGGTGTTTCGGAGGCGAAGCTGTTCTTCAGGTGGAGGGGCTGCGCTGGTACGGCCGCGCCGACTTCACGCTGCCAGCGGATCTTGCCGCTCTTCAGGTCCACGTCCACAACGACCCAGCGCTGCGGTGGGGACGTCTTCGCGACCTCGCCCGCGCCGTAGACGCGCGCCTTCACCGGGGCGGGAGTCGTGGCGATGGCCGTGGTGAGGAACACATGGTCACCCCAGACCACGGGCGAACTCCAGCCGATCCCCGGGATGTCGGCCTTCCAGCGCACGTTCTCGGTGGCGCTCCACGTCTCCGGCAATCGGGGGTCATCCGCGGCAACGCCGGACGACTGCGGGCCGCGGAACTGGGGCCACTGCTGGTCGGCGGCATGAAGGGTAATGGCCGAGGCCAGAAGGAGGGCGGCCACGGAGGCATGGCTGGTGCGCATCCCCGTAGTGTACCGGGTGCGCGCCACGAAGGTGCTCACTCGGCGGGTGACAGGTGGCCGCTTCCGGCTAGAAGGAGACGCGCAGCCCGAACTGCATCTGGCGCGGATCGCGCGCGCTGAAGATGCGGCCGAAGTTCGCGTTGCCGAACGTGCGGTTCGGCAGGTCGAAGTTGGCCCGGTTCAGCAGGTTGAAGATCTCCCAGCGGAACTCGACCTGGGGGCCGCTGCCGACGGGGAACGTCCGCGCGACGGAGAAGTCGATGTTCGCGAATCCCGGTCCAATCACGCTGTTGCGCGGCGCGTTGCCGAACGTGAAGGCGGTCGGTAGCGCGAAGACGCTCGTGTCGAACCACCGGTCCGGGGTCTGCTCGCCGCCAGACAGGTTCGGATTCCCGGCCTGATTCGGACGCTGGGCCGGGCCGGCGCCAATGTTGGCGCGATCCACGCTCAGATTGACGGTGAACGGTGCCCCCGACTGTGCGGTGACGACCGTGTTGAACCGCCAGTCGCCCGTCAGTGCGGCGGCAAGGCCGCTGCCGACGCCGGAGGTCATGAGCGTCCCGCTCGCCACGAACTGGTGCGTCCGGTTGAAGCTGGAGAGCGCCCACTCGCCGCCATCGCCGAAGATGTTGCGGACGTTCTGGGGGAAGTTCGTTTCCGACTCGGTCGGCCCCGGGCTCGAGGCGTCGTCCTTCGAATGCGACCAGGTATAGGCCAGGTTGAAGGCGAAGCCGTTCGCCATGCGCCTCTCCGTCTTGGCCGTCACGCCGTGGTAGATGGACTTGCCGTCGAACCGGATGGCGCTGATGTTGCTCAGCTGCGGGATGGGGCGCCGCGCCTGAATCGAGCCAGGGCCGGGCTCCGGCACGTTGCGGATGGTGGCGTTGTCGGCCCCGAGCGTCCACGTGCCCATGTAGAACACATCGGCCACCATGCTGTGACCGAGATCGCGCTGCAAGCCGCCGCTCCACGTCTGGCTGTACTCGACGTTGTAGGCGTAGTCCATGATTGTGCCGCCGACGGTGCCCGTGGCGGTGTTCGTCAGGATGTCGCGGGTCTGGAGCGTCGGGACCCGCACGTCGATCGGCACGTTCACCTGCTTGGTGTAGAAGAAAGGCAGGTTGCGGGCGAAGGCGGTCTGCACCGAGTAGGCCCACTGATTCAGGAAGATGCCGTAGCCGCCACGGACCACCGTCTTTCCGTCGTCGAGCGAGAGCGCGAACCCGGTCCGGGGCGCGAGGCGTACGGTGCTGGGGTCCATCAGTCCGTTTCCCCAGCCGGCCTCCTTCGACGTGACGCTCGGAATCGGCATCAGCGGCAGCAGGGCCTGAGCCGACGGGTGGATGGTGCCGGCCTCGTCGCTGGCGATCACGAACCGCTTCCCATCGAGATCAATTGAAGACAGCCGATTGTTCGCATCGTACATGTGCTGGTTGAACTCGTAGCGCAACCCGAGGTTCACCGTCAGGTTCTCGCGCAGCCGCCAGTCGTCCTGCGCGTAGAGGTGAATCCACTTCGTCCGGCCATCCTCGTCGCCGCGGCCGATGCCTGAGGTCGCTGCCACGGGATAACCAAGGAGGAAGTCAGAAAGGGCGTTACCGCTGAACTGGCCCGTGTACGTGAAGGCGCCGCGCGCGTTGTCGGGCTGTTCGGGCCGGAGCTGCAACTGGAAGTAGTAGGCGCCGAACTTCAGGCTGTGCTTCGCCCGCGCGATGCTGAAGTTCTCGTAGAGTTCGAAGTGCTGGTTGTTCCGGGCTACGAACGAGGTCGGGTCGCCCATGGCGTTAAAGAGGCCGCCAGTGGAGATTTGCGGATACCCGGTGTCCCGCGGGTCGCTCGTGACACCGAGCAAGCCCGTCTGGCCAGCGAAGTTCACGCCGCGGTTCACGCTGCCCTGGCCGCCCTTGACCGCCATCCAGCCGAAGCGGACCTCGTTCAGCAGCGCATTGCCGATGACGCGCGTATGGCTGACGACGAGGTTCTTCGTCTGGGTGTCCAGCGTGCGGCCGAAGCCCGGCACGATCGACTCGCTGAGGACGCTGGTGCCGAAGGGCTGTGTTTCGTCCGCGCCGAACGTACTGAAGCGGGCGAAGAGCTGGTCGCTGTCGGTCAGCCGGTGGTCGAGCCGGAGACTGAACTGGTTGACCTCCTTGCTGAGTTCCTCCGCAGCGGCCAGGTTCTGGACGTTGCCACTCCCGGTGGGCATCGGGACCGCACGCAGCATCGCCGCGGCGATCGGGTCGATGCGGGAGGCCGGGATCTGATTGCCGGCAAAGGGCACGCAGCCGGTGGGCCTCGGGTCACAGATGGCGCCAAGGCCGCTGAAGTCGCCCGCGCGGAGCGCGGCTGATGGCACTGAGAAGGTCCGCGTCTGCGTCCGGTTCAGGCGCTGGGCCTCGTAGCTGCCGAAGAAAAACGTCCGGTTCCTGACGATCGGCCCGCCGAACGCACCGCCGAACTGGTTCTGCCGCAGCGGCGGGTTGTTCTGGCCCTTGGGGAGGAAGTAGTTGGTCGAGTCGAATGCGTCATCGCGGAAGAACTCGAAGAGGCTTCCCGTGAACTTGTTGGCGCCGGCCTTGGTTGCGACGTTGATGAGCGCCGAGGCCTTGCCGCCGAACTCCGCCGGGTACTGCGACTTCTGAATCTTGAACTCCTGGACGGAGTCGATTGACGGGTTGATGACGAGGTTGTTGAACAGTTCGTCGGTGACTTTCGCGCCGTCGAGCAGGTAGATGTTGTGGCCGGAGCGCTGGCCGCCGACGTTGGGCAGGGGACCGGCCTGCTGGAGCGACTCGCCGCGCGTGCCGCCAGGAGGGATGACCACGGCGTCGCTCAACTGGGCGAGGGCCATCAGGTTCCGGCCGTTGATCGGAATCTGCACGACCTCCCGGTTGCTGATGACGTCACTGATCTCCGCGGTCGTCGACTGGACGAGCGGCGCCACCGAAGCTGCCACCGTGACGGTCTCGCTGAGGCTTTCGATGTTCAGGGTGAAGTCGATGGTGACCTTGCCGCCAATCTGCAGGGTGACTCCCTTGGCGGTGCTGGAGCTGAAGCCGCCGAGGCTGGCTGTGACCTCCCACTCGCCGACGCGCAGTTCGGGCAAAAGAAAGTGACCCACTCCATCGGTGACGCGGTCGAGGGTGGTGCCGCTCGCCTTGTGTGTGGCGGTGACGGTGACGCCCGGCAGGACGCCCCCTGAACTGTCCTTGACCACGCCGGAGACCTGTGCGGTGTTGGTTTGCGCAGCGGCGGACGAGGAGACCAGCAGGACCACCGCAAGCATTCGACGGATGACGAACGTGGGCATCGTGCTGACGAGGGTACCGTCGGTCGGGCCGTGGGACGTGTAAGCGTCTTGTAAAACGCTGCGCAAAAGGCCGCCGTAAAAGGGTCAGCCCGGCTCGGGATCGGGCGCCACCGGCAGGTGCAGGGTGAACGTGGACCCGCGGCCGGGTTCGCTTTCCACCGTGATCCGGCCCCCCATCAGCGTGGCCATGCTGCGTGCCAGCGCGAGGCCGAGACCCGTGCCGTGAATCTGGGCGGCCACAACAACGGGGCTTCGGTAGAACGGCTCGAAGATGCGGCCGCGGTCCGCGGGATCGATCCCGAGCCCCCGGTCCGTGACGGCCACCCGGACTTCGCGGGTTCCGGAGGGGTCTATGGCCGAAAAGGCATGCACGCCGATCCAGCGGGCGTTGCCGCTGTATTTGAGCGCATTGGTCACGAGGTTTTCGACGCACTGGGTGAGGGCGGTCTGGTCTCCCAGTACCGGCGGGAGGTCCGACTCAACGACTCGTTCAATGGTGAATTGGCCCGCGTCCGCCAGCGTGACGGTGCTCGCGAGCGTGGCGTCGATCGCGTCGGTCACCGTAATCGGCTGCAGGGGGCGGCGCGTGCCCTTGCCCTGGCCCGCGAAGAGCAGGATGCGCTCGACGAGCGAGGCGAGCTGACGGACCTGTTGTCCGATCACCGTGCCGTACTCCGCCACGCGGGTCTGTTCGCGGACCACGCCACGGCTGATGTTGTCGGCCGCGGAGGCGATGACGGTTAGCGGCGTCCGCAGTTCATGCGAGACGGCTGCGACGAAGTCCATCTGCAGCGTCGCCAGCCGCTGCGCGCGGTGGCTCGCCACGACGAGCAGGGCGATGGAGGCCACCAGCAGGGCCAGGGCGCCGAGCGTTGCTACCAGATCCCGGCGCTGCGTGTTGGCGAGAAAGGCACCGAGCGCTCCACCACGGCGGTGGCGGACCACCAGGCGCCAATCCCCGGCGTCGCCGGAACCCTCGGGCAGGGCGAACCAGGTGATGGCGGCCGAGGGTACCTGCGCCTGTGGCGCCACGGTGTGGAACACCTCGAAGGGGCCACCCGACTGAGGGCTGGAGCGCCGGCCGAACACATTCAGGATGCCGTCGGCATCAGGCGCCTGTGCCTGGCTGAAGCCGGCGTCGGAAGCCCAGAGTGCTGCTGGCTGGGCGGTGAAGACGGCGACCTCGTAGTCGAGGCCATCGGTGCCCGAGAAGTACCGCAGCGCGAGTGCCGGCAATACCGTCTCGCGGAGCACCGCGGGATCGATCGCCACGACCAGCCACCGGGGGACGTCGCTTCCCGCGATCGGCCGTGTCAGTGCCGGGAGCCCCGGGTGAAACATCCACGCTGTCGAGCCAGGACCGTCGAGCCGGAGTGCCAATGTGTCGTGCGGCACCAGCATGCCGCTGTCGGGGAGTACGCGCCGAGTCGTCGCCGGCTGGCCACCCCTGCCGGCCTCGTGCACGAACAGGCCCCGGACCAGGCCGGGGTACCGCGCGCTCCGCCGCCAGTCGGCGAGTCCTGCCGCGAGTGCCTCGGCGGACGCATCCCCTGGTGCGTGCAGATCCAGCGCGCGTGTGATGTCGGTGAAGTTGCGCTCGAAGTCCACGTGCCAGTTGACCAGCGACATCTGCAGCGTGTCCGCCAGCCGCACGCCGGTAGCTTCGGTGATCTCACGGCTCGACCGGTACTGGAGAACGGCGAACGCGATCAGGACGACCGTCGTGGCCACGACGGCGCCGGTCAGCAGTTGTCCCTGGGCTGGGGCCTTCATAAACCCTGCGGCCGGAACTTGTAGCCCAGCCCCTGCACGGTGACGAGGTACCGCGGCTGCCGCGGCTCCGGCTCCAGCTTCTGCCGGAGGCTGGCGACGTGGACGTCCACGGTGCGCGTGAACATCTTGCTGCTGTAGCCCCACACGTCCGTCAGCAGTTGCTCGCGGGTGAGCGTCGCCCCTGGATGTTCGAGAAAGTAGCGGAGCAACTGGAACTCGCGCGCCGAGAGTGGCAGCGACTTGCCATCCCGAATGACTTCAGTGCCCCGCAGGTCCACGCGGTTCGGGCCGATGTGCACGACCTCGGCTGAGGCCACCGCCCTGGCCGGCGCCCGGCGAAGGAGGGCCTCCACGCGGGCCATCAGTTCCTGCATATCGAAGGGCTTGGTGACGTAGTCGTCCGCGCCGATTTTGAGCCCGGCCACTTTGTCGGCGGTCTGGCCCTTCGCGGTGAGCATCAGGATGGGGGTGATGAGGCCGGCCGCCCGGATGTCCTCACAGACCCTGAGGCCGTTCAGTCCCGGCAGCATCACGTCCAGGATCACGAGGTCGAAGGGGAGCCGCGTGGCCTTTTCGAGGCCGTCCGGTCCGTCGGTCGCGTACTCAACCCCATATCCTTCCGAGCGTAGGCGGTCGCCCAGCGTCATCCGCAGCGCGGCTTCGTCTTCGACGAGGAGAATGTTGTCCTGCATACGGCTTCGTGCTCAGCCTTGACGGGATCCGGGGCCCCGGCTACACTGATCCGGTCAGATGCCCCAGCAATTCCAGGCCATGAGTGCTCTTTCCGTCAACGGCGTCGCCGCCGGACGGAGACGTGTGCCCGCAGCCGGGATTGCCATTATCAGCATTATTAGCATTCCGGGCATCGGCAGCCCGGAATACGGTGGATGATGCAGGCATAGCCTGACGCCAAGGCAAGCAAGTTCCGAGGCCATCATCCACACGGGTGATGGCCTTTTTCATTGGTGCGGCCGATAGAAGTTCAGACGAGAGAGCGAATCATGAAGCGAACTGGTGCACAGGCAATATGGGCGTCGTTGGAACAGGAAGGCGTGACCACCGTATTCGGCTACCCGGGTGGGGCGATTTTGCCGACCTATGACGCGCTGCCGGACTTCCCGTCCATCCGGCACATCCTAGTGCGCCATGAGCAGGGCGCCACGCACATGGCCGACGGCTACGCACGCGCCGGTGGCCGCGTCGGCGTGGCCATTGCCACCTCCGGCCCCGGCGCCACGAACATGGTCACCGGCATGGCGACGGCCATGATGGACTCGTCGCCGATTGTCTGCATCACCGGCCAGGTGGGATCGGCGCTCATCGGCACGGAGGCTTTTCAGGAGACGGACATCACGGGCGTTACCCTCCCCGTCACCAAGCACAACTACCTGGTGACGAAGGCCGAGGACATCGCTCCGACGCTGCGTGAAGCCTTCTACGTGGCGCGGACGGGCCGGCCAGGCCCGGTGCACGTGGACATCACCAAGGATGCGCAGCAGAACAGTTGCGAGTTCGAGTGGGGTGAGAGCGAGATCTCGCTGCCCGGCATCAAGACCCATCGCCCCGTTGCGGCCGAGTCGCTCCGGAAAGCCGTGGAGTTGATCAACAACGCCAAGTGCCCACTGATCTTCGCGGGCCACGGCGTGCTGCTCTCCGGGGCCGTCGATGTGCTGCGTGAGTTGGCCGAGCGGGGCAACATTCCGGTGGCGATGACACTGCTGGGCATCGGCGGATTTCCGGCCCAGCATCCGCTCAACCTCGGGATGATGGGCATGCACGGGGAGGCCTGGGTGAACCACGCCATTCAGGAGGCGGACCTCATCGTGGCGTGCGGCATGCGGTTTGACGACCGCGTGACCGGCAATCTGAAGAACTACGCACCCAACTCGAAGAAGATCCACATCGACATCGACACGACAGAGTTCAACAAGAACGTCCGGGTGGACGTGGCGTTGGCCGGCGACCTGCGTCAGGTGCTCCTCCAACTCGTCCCGCACGTGAACCGCGTCCGGCACGAGGAGTGGCACGCGCGCATCGACGTCAACAAAGGCCACGCCGCCGTGCGCGACATCACCAACCTGCCCGACGACGGTCACCTGTATGCCGCGCATGTGATCCACGACCTGTGGAAGGCCACCGACGGCAAGTCCATCGTCTGCACCGACGTGGGCCAGCACCAGATGTGGGAGGCGCAGTACTACAAGCACAACGAGCCGCGGACACTGCTGACCTCCGGCGGCCTCGGTACGATGGGCTTTGCCCTGCCGGCGGCTATCGGCGCGAAGATGGCGTGCCCGGATGCCGACGTATGGGCCGTGGCCGGCGACGGCGGGTTCCAGATGACCATGCCCGAACTGGGCACCATGGCCCAGGAACACATCAAGGTCAACGTCGCCATCATCAACAACGGCTACCTCGGCATGGTGCGGCAATGGCAGCAGTTCTTCTATGAGAAGCGCTACACCGCCACGCCAATCCTCAGCCCGGACTTCGCGAAGGTCGCAGAGGCCTATGGACTGAAGGGCCAGACGGTCCGGCAGCGCAGCGAGGTGATTCCTGCGGCCCTGGCGGCGCGCGCGCACAGCAAGGGCGCGATCATCGACTTCCAGGTGGAGCAGGAGGATTCGGTGTACCCGATGGTGCCCACCGGTGCGGCATTGCACGAGATGATCACGCGCGGCGGCGTGGCCAACCCGATCGTGGAAACCAGCGCCAGCGTCTGAGTCGGCGGCCGGGGTCAGTAGTTCAGCAACGCCTTGGCCGCGGCCACAACCTTGGCCGTGGTCGGCAGGTGGGCCTCTTCCAGCTCCGTGGCGAATGGCACCGGTGTGTTGGCCGCGGCCACAAGCTGCACGGGCGCGTCGAGGTCGCTGAACGACGCGCGGACGATCTCGGTGACGATGGTGGTGCCGAAGCTGCCCGTGCGCGGCGCCTCGCAGGTGACGAGCACACGGTTGGTCTTCTTCACCGACGCGGCGATGGTCTCGATATCGAGCGGCAGCACGGTGCGCAGGTCGATGACCTCGGCGGCGATGCCCTCCTTCGCCAGTTCCATGGCGGCCTCGGCGGCGCGGATCGTCTGTGAGCCAAACGACACGATGGTGAGGTCCTTGCCCTCGCGGATCACGCGGGCCTTGCCGATCGGCACCACGTAGTCCTCCTCGGGCACGGGCAGGTTGAGCCCCTCGGGAAGCCGCTCCGGCTTGATGCGGTAGTAGTTCTTGTACTCGAGAAAGAGCACCGGGTTGCCGTCGCGCACGGCGGCCTTGAGCAGCCCCTTGGCGTCAAAGGCCGTGATGGGCGCCACGATCTTCAGCCCCGGCGTGGAGGCGAACCAGGACTCGGGGTTGACCGAGTGGTAGATCGAGGTGTTGGTCGCCCAGCCGGACGGGAAGCGCAGGACGATCCCGACGGGGCCCATCTCCCGGACGTTCTGGGTGGCTGCGTAGTTGACGATCATCTTGAAGGCTTCCGACGCGAAGTCGGCGTACTGGAACTCGACGATTGGCGTCAGCCCGGCCAGTTGTGCGCCGAGCGCGATGCCGACATAGCCGGCTTCCGCAATCGGGGAGTCGATGATGCGGCGCTGACGGAACGGGGCGTCCTTCTTGTCCCACGACTCGGCCCAGTCGATGCCGTCGTAGCGCTTCGAGAAGCCCTCGCTGATTTTGAAGGCGCCGTTGCTGACGCCGATGTCCTCACCGATCATGAAGACGTTCGGGTCTCGGTCCAGTTCTTCCTGGAGCCCCTCGCGAATCGCCTGGTGATAGGTGATCGACTTGCCCGTGCCCGTGGGCACAACGAGCGGGTTGGCGTGGACGGGCGCGGGCGCGAACACCTGCGACTCGATGTCGATGGCCACCGGCCTCGGGCTCTCTTCCGTCTTGAGAGCGGCAGCCAGCACTTCGGCCGTCACGCGGGAGTCGATGTCGCCCAGCTCGCTCTCCGAGGCCACGCGGGCCTTGAGGAGGCGGTCGCGGAAAGTGACGATCGGGTCCTTGGCCTTCCAGGCATTGAGCTGCTCGGCGGGCACGTAGGACGTGAAGGGGTCGGCCAGCGAGTGACCGTCCATGCGCATCGTGGCGGCTTCGATGATGGTGACGCCGCCGGTCTCGCGTCCCCGGGCCACGGCCTTCGACACCGTATCAAAGACGGTGACGACATTGGTGCCGTCGATCCAGTAGCCCTCGGTCTGCTTGCCGTAGCCGAGCGCGCGCAGCGTGAGCGTCGGGGCGGAATACTCAAGCCGGTTCGGCGTGCCGAACGCCCACTGGTTGTTCTCGATGACGAGCACCAGGGGAATCCGCATCACCGCGGCGATGTTGAGCGCCTCGTGCACGTCGCCTGTGCTGGTCGTGCCGTCACCGACGAAGGCCAGCGCCACGGAGTCTCTGCCCTGATACTGCTCGCCGAAGGCGCACCCCGCCCCAAGGGGAATCAGCGTGCCGAGATGGCTGATGAGGCCCACCACCTTCGAGGCCTTGTGGCCCATGTGGAGGCTGCCGTCCCAGCCACCGGAGAGCCCGTCCATCCGGCCGCAGGCCTGGGCGATGACACGCGAGGGCGGCACGCCGCGCACGAGGAAGGCTCCAAGGTCGCGGATGGCGAGCGTGGCCCAGTCGCCTGGCTGCAGCGCCGCGGTGGCGCCCACGGCCGTGGCCTCGTTGCCGGTGCAGGGCAGGTGCTTGCCGAGGGCGATGCCCTTGCGCGACATCTTGACGATCTCAAGATCGGTCGCCCGCGTGAGAGCCATGTAGTAGTAAAGGCGGAGGAGCTGGTCCTTCGAGTACCCGTCGAGGACGGGTGCCGGCACCCACGAGAGGCCGGAAGAAGAGACGTGGAGCGACTTCTGGTCGAGGTCGCGCGTGACGTCAGTCTGTTCGAGTTCCTGGTAGATGCCGGCCAAGGAGCTAATCATGTGGGTGTCCGGGAGGGTGCGGGGACCCCGAGTGGGTCGCCCTGATTATGGAAACATAATAGATCAGCTCGGGCCCGGCGACTCCTCTTCAGGCGGCAGCGTGGCGAAGAAGCGGTACAGGAGCCACGCGTCGAGCGCACCGACGACCACCATCACCAGATAGGCCGCGTTGGTGGCGGTGATCCGCATCTCGCCCAGCAGGCGCGACAGGCCGAAGGCCACGACCCACGCATCGAAACTCATGCAGACGCGGCGGAAGGTCTCCGGCCGGATGCGCTGAATCAGGAACGAGCCGATGGGCACGCCGATGAGGATGCTGGGCAGGATGACCGGGATCAGCCGGAAGCTCGCCTCGTTGTGCAGGCCGGCATAGAGATACGCCACCGCCGTCAGGGACGACTCTGCCAGCCGGATCACACCCAGCGCGGCGCGGAAGTTCCGCTTGGTCAGGCCCTGGTTGCTGAGCATCACGGCCAGCGGCGGCCCCGAGATGGTGGTGACGGAATAGAGCACGCCGAGACCGACGCCGAAGACGCCGCCGACGGCCCGTTCCGATTTGATCGGGCGCCGGAAGCCAGCCGCCTGGACCAGGATGAGCGGGAGCAGCACGATGTAGGTGATGAGTTTCAGTGGAGACGGGTTGACCTGGGCGACCAGTGCCGTGCCCGCGATAACGCCGGGCACGAGGCCGAGGACGATGGGCAGCACCCGGCGCCAGACCTGTGGCAGGGCGTCACGATTCACCCACAGGACGTAACTGTTGAGCACGACCTCGATGAGGACGAGGGCGGGATTGAGGACCCGGTTGGCGAGAAAGAGCAGGGCTAACGGGACGGTGATCGAGGAGAACCCGTACCCGAGCGCACCGTTGACGATCGCGGCCCCGAGGGTGATGGCTGCCAGTGGCAGAAGGTAGTCGTCCATGCGTCAGTCCTGTTGAAAACACAAAAGCCCGGGCGGTGGTGACCGCTCCGGGCTCGAATCCTGGTGGTGCGCTGCGCGCTGGAACTAGGCAGGCACGTGGGGACGGCTCGGAGGCGGACCGAGAAGGGAACAACAACACGCCTGACACGCCGTCGCGAACATGAGTGGAACGGTTGTACCCGACCGGATTCGGGATTGTCAACGCGTCGGGCCAGCTGGCTGGCCCGGCCGGCATGGGACCGCGCCGCGTCCCCGGTGTGTGGACGCTCCCAATCGGGAAGTGCTAAAGTGCTGATCAGTCCATGGTTCCGGCTACCTGCCCGTGCGCGTGTTGTTGTTGCATGAGGCCCTCTTCGGGGGCCCGCGGCAGAAGTCTGTAGGTCCGGACGTTCGGACGGGAAACGCGCACTGAACCACGCGCAACAGATCTGAGGCCCGGGACCCATCGGTCCCGGGTTTTTTTTTGCTGACAGCCGACTATGCCTACTGCACAATCCGTCGCCGGTCCGGCCTCAGGCGCCACGCCCCAGCCGCGGCTCGACCATCTGCGCCGCCTTGAGGCGGAGAGCATCCACATCCTCCGAGAGGTGGTGGCCGAGTTCGAGCGGCCGGTGATGATGTACTCGGTCGGGAAGGACTCGTCGGTGATGCTGCGCCTGGCCCAGAAGGCGTTCCACCCGGCGCCCATTCCGTTCCCGCTGCTGCACATCGACACGACGTACAAGTTCAAGGAGATGATCGAGTTCCGCGACCGCATGGCCGCCGAGGTCGGGGCGAAGCTCATCGTTCACATCAACAAAGAAGCCATCGCCGACGGGACGCAGCCCTTCAAGGTGGGCACGCAGCGCTGCTGCCAGTTGCTCAAGACCACGGGCCTTCTCGACGCCCTGGCTGAAGGGCAGTTTGACGCGGCGTTCGGCGGTGCCCGCCGCGACGAGGAACGGTCCCGCGCCAAGGAGCGGGTGTTTTCGCTGCGCGACACGCACGGCCAGTGGGACCCGAAGCGGCAGCGGCCGGAACTTTGGAGCCTGCTGAACAGCCGGCTGAATCCAGGGGAGAGCATCCGCGTGTTTCCGCTGTCCAACTGGACCGAGATCGACATCTGGCAGTACATCCATGCCGAGAACATCCCCGTGGTGCCGCTCTACTTTGCGAAGGAGCGGGAGGCCCTCGTGCGTGGCGACTCGATTCTCGTCAGGGAGCAGTCGTTCGTGCCCATGCTGCCCAGCGAGAAGACACAGATGGTCAAGTGCCGGATGCGGTCGCTCGGGTGCTCGCCCTGCACGGGTGCCATCCGGTCCGACGCCACGACGGTGCCGATGATCATCGAAGAGCTGGTGGCGGCGCGGAACTCCGAACGGCAGCTCCGGATCATTGACCACGACCAGGACGGGTCCATGGAAGTGAAGAAGCGCGAGGGCTACTTCTAGTGCCGGGACTCCTCCGCATCTGTACCGCTGGCAGCGTCGACGACGGCAAGAGCACGCTCATCGGGCGGCTGCTGCACGACTCGCGGTCCGTCTACGAGGACCAGATCTCCTCGGTGCAGAAGGCCTCGAAGAACCGGGTGGCCGGTCCGATCGACTTTTCGCTGTTCACCGACGGCCTGAAGGCGGAGCGGGAGCAGGGCATCACGATCGACGTGGCGTACCGGTACTTCGCCACGGCGCATCGCAAGTTCATTCTGGCCGACACGCCGGGCCACGAGCAGTACACGCGCAACATGGCCACCGGGGCGTCGACCGCGGACCTGGCCATCCTGCTGGTGGACGCCAGGCAGGGCGTCAAGGATCAGTCGCGCCGGCATGCCCGGATCGCGCGCCTGCTCGGGATCACGCACTTCGTGGTGGCCGTCAACAAGATGGACCTCGTGGGGTTCGACAAGGCCATCTACGACGGCATCTGCGCGGAGTTCGCCGAGATCCTCAAGGGGTCCTCGTTTCATGCCATCCCGATGAGTGCTCTCGAGGGCGACAACGTCATCGCGCTCAGCGAGCGGACGCCCTGGTTTACCGGACCGAGTCTGCTGGAGCACCTGGAGACCGTCGAAGTCGATACGGATGTGACGGCGAAGCCCTTCCGGTTTCCGGTGCAGATCGTGCTGCGGCCTCACCAGGACTTTCGCGGCTACGCCGGGCAGATTCAGTCCGGCATCGTGCACCGCGGGGATGAGGTGACGGTGTGGCCGTCCGGCCGGTCCACGGCCGTCAAGCGCATCGTGACCTACGACGGCGACGTGGAGACGGCGTTTGCCCCGATGTCGGTCACGCTCGTCCTCGAGGACGAAATCGACATCAGCCGTGGCGACACGCTCGTGGCCGGTCCCGTGCAGGTGGGGCAGCGCTTCCAGGCCGACATCGTGTGGATGGACGAGCGGCCGCTCGACCCCACCCGCATGTATGTCCTCAAGCACTCCACCCGCGTGGTGACGGCCGAGATCGACCGCCCGTTCGAGCTGAACGCGATCCATTCCGCGGTGGTCCGCACGTCGCGGCCCATCATCTTCGACAGCTACACGGACAACCGTGCCACGGGCAGCTTCATCCTGATCGACCCGGCCACCAATTTCACCTGCGGTGCCGGGATGATCGGTCTGCCGACCGAGGACGACCGCGCCAGTCGCGCGAACGAAGGTGCCGCAGAGCGCCTGGCCAGAATTGCCCGGGCGGCCGCTACCGATGCGGAGGCCGTGGCCGCGGTGCGGGCGGCACTCGAGGACATCATCAAGTACTGACGCCCCGGGAGGGGTGGGCCCATGGCCTCTATCGCCCTCGACATCACCGGCATGACGTGCGCGGCCTGCCAGGCCAACGTGCAGCGCGCGCTGGCCCGGCAGCCGGGCGTGACCGATGCGTCGGTCAACCTCATGACCGGCGTGGCCACCGTCGACTGCGACCCGGCGACCGTGGCTCCCGCCACGCTCATCGAGGCGGTTGAGGCCATCGGCTACGGTGCCGCGGTCCCACCGGCTGAGCAGACCGCGATCGAGGCCGAGGTGCGGCGCGAGGGGCGGCAGCAGGATGAAGCCAGGGCACTGCTGCGACGGGCGGTGGTCAGCGTGACGCTCGGTGGGTTCGCCATGGTGGTCTCGATGCCGCTGATGGTGCCGGCCACTGCACACGAGGGCCACGCCGCGGCGGATCCCTTCATGCGCTGGGCGATGCAGGCGTTGACGCCGGCGCTGCGGGCCATGCTGCCGGCGCTCTACGACGCGCCCAGGGAAGCGTTGCTCGCGACGCTGCTGCTGACGACACTGGTGGTCGTGCTCTGGGCGGGCCGGGATTTCTACGTGCACGGCATGCGCGCGCTGGTGCACCGTGTGCCCGACATGAACTCGCTGGTGGCCGTTGGTACGGGCGCGGCGTTCCTCTATTCGCTCGTGGCCACCATCTGGCCGCAGATGCTCCTCAGCCGTGGCGTCATGCCTGACGTGTACTACGAGGCCGTCATCATCATCATCGCGCTGGTGCTGACAGGCCGGGCGCTGGAAGCCCGCGCGCGCGGACGCACTGCCCAGGCACTGCGCGGGCTCGTGGCGATGCAGCCGGCCAGGGCGCGACTGGTACGCGACGGCCGCGAAGAGGATGTCCCGCTGGAGCGCGTGCGCACGGGGGATGTGATCCGGGTGCGCCCAGGAGAGCGGGTGCCAGTGGACGGCGTCGTAACGGAGGGGTCCGCGGCGATGGACGAGTCGCTGCTGACCGGGGAGTCGATGCCGGTCACGCGCACGACGGGCGACACGGTGATCGGCGGCACGATCGCGGGTGGCGGGTCGCTCGTGGTCACGGCGACAGCCGTCGGCGGCAACAGCGTGCTGGCGCAGATCGTCCGGCTGATGCGCGACGCGCAGGGGTCGCGTGCGCCCATCCAGCACCTGGCGGACCGCGTCAGCGCCATCTTCGTGCCGGCCGTGATGGCCGCTGCGCTCCTGACCTTCATGGCCTGGCTGGCATTCGGGGGCACGGGTGTGCTGATGCAGGCGGCCGCGGCCGCCGTCTCCGTGCTCATCATCGCGTGCCCGTGCGCCATGGGGCTGGCCGTGCCCACCGCCGTCATGGTGGCCACGGGCCGTGGGGCGGCGCGCGGCATTCTGATCAAGGGCGGCCAGGCGCTGCAGCGGGCCGGGGAAGTCACGACGGTCGTGCTTGACAAGACTGGCACGCTGACCGAGGGCCGGCCGGACGTGGTGGAGACATGGGTCGGGCCGGGGGTGGATCCGGACGCCGTCCTGGGCGCCATTGCCGCGGTCGAACGGCTCTCGGAGCACCCGCTGGCGGGGGCCATAGTGCGTGGCGTGGCTGCTTCCCCTGCGACCGTGCCTGTCGAGGCGTTTGTCAGCGAGCCGGGCGGAGGCGTGTCGGCTCGCGTGGGAGGCCGGCGTGTCGTGGTTGGGAGCGCAGACTACGTGCGGTGGATGGGGATTGAGACGGCGGATGTGGATCTGGAAGCCGCACGACTGAGCCAGGGGGGCCGGACGGTGGTCGTGGGAGCAATGGAGGCGAAGCCGGACGGACGGTGGGCCCTGGCGGCCTTCGCAATCGCGGACCGCCTGCGTCCGACATCACGGGAGGCGGTTGCCGCCCTGACGAGGCTGGGGCTCGAGGTCGTGATGCTGTCGGGTGACACGCAGATGACGGCTGAGGCGGTGGCCCGCGAGGCCGGCATCACCAGGGTCATCGCCGGTGTGCGGCCGGACGGCAAGGTGGCTGAGGTGCGACGGTTGCAGGAGGCTGGGGCCGTGGTCGCGATGGTGGGTGACGGCGTGAACGACGCGCCGGCCCTGGCCCAGGCCGATGTGGGAATCGCCATGGCCAGCGGGTCCGATGTGGCGGTCGATGCGGCCGACATTGCCCTCATTCGGGGAGACCTGACTGGCGTCGTGGCGGCGATGCGACTCTCGCGCCAGACCATGCGCACGATGCGCCAGAACCTGTTCTGGGCATTCGCGTACAACGTGGTCGGCATCCCCGTCGCGGCCGGGGTGCTCTATCCTGCGTTCGGGCTGCTGCTGAGTCCGATTCTTGCCAGCGCCGCCATGGCTGTCAGTTCGGTCAGCGTGGTCACCAACAGTCTCCGGCTTCGCCGGATGACGCTCTGACGGAACTGGCACCGAGTCGCCTGGCGTAGGGCGAGTCTGCCCCGAGCCGCTAATAGCGGAAGAGCCGGTTGATCTTGACGATGACGGCGCGGTTCTGCAGTTCCGGGAACCCCGGCGTCAACGTGTCGCGCTGGTCGTTGTAGACCACGAACAGTTCGCTGCCGGGCTGGTACTCCCATCGGAACCGGACGTTGGCCGACAGCGTGTTCGTGCCCGAGTTGTACTGGATGAGGGCGCTGGTGAACATGAGGGGCGTGACGGTGGCCGTCACGCGCGTGCCGACGACGGTCGTCGTGAAGGATCCTTCCTGCAGGTCCACCCAGTTGATCGAGGCGGTTGGCTCCACCGAGAGGTGCGCGGACATCTCGGTCCGGCCGCGGCTGATGCCAAGCGTGGTGCGCCGTCCTGAGTAGAACGAGCCTCGTTCGAGACTCAGGCTGCCGGAGACCGGGCGTTGCTGGCCGAAGGTGTAGGCCATGCGGGCGAAGCCGAAATCGTAGGCGGCCACCGGCAGCGTGACGCTGCTGGAGATCCGGAACGGCCTGGGAAGAAACTCATAATTCGACGTGCCACTGACGCTGAGCCGGTCGCCGGTCTGCAGGTCCGCCGCGAACTCGGTGTCCGCCGTGCGGGTTTCGAGGCGGCCCCGTGAGTTCTCGATGTAGTTGACGGAGCTGGTCCAGAAGTACTTGCGCACGCGCGTGGCCGTCTTCGGGCGGGGGCTGAAGCGGAACTGGCCGTAGGTCTTCCGCATATCCGGCCGACGGACGAAGCCGACGTCGGGCACGAAGTTCGCCCCGATATAGAGATGCTCGGCCTGCACACCGTACCGGTCCGAGGCGTAGTCGAGCTGGGTGCGATAGCTCTGGTCGCTGCCGCCTGCGCCGTCAATGTCGGTGCGGGCCCAGTACGAGTAGAGATTGAAGTCGGTGAAGAAGCTCAGCGAGCTGTCCACGGTGTAGAGCGTGTTGCCCGCCGCCCGCGTGTCGCCGCGCGATCGGCGGGTCACCATGGCGCCGGCGTTGCTGCGGCGCAGGAAGTCGCGGCGGACGCGCGCGACCGCGAAGTTGGTGGCCCGGGCGCCGCCCTGCGGGTCGTCGGCGGTCTGAATGTCGATGAAGCCGAGCGTGTACTGCCCGACGCGGCCCGTCAGCCGGCCGCCGCCGCGAATTGGCACGGCCCGGCCCTGCGCCAGGCCGATCCGGCGGCTGTAGAACAGCACTGGCGCATCGCCACCGCCGGCACCGCTGCCACCCGCCGCAATGCCCCCGATAGAGAAGGTGCCCTGATTCTCGAGGAAGAACTCGCGCTTCTCAGGGAAGAACAGGTTGAAGCGGGTCAGGTTGACCTGCGCGTCGTCGGCCTCGACCTGGGCGAAGTCCGTGTTGACCGTGAAGTCGGCGGACATCGACGGCGAGAGGGCGTACTTCACGTCGAGGCCCGCGGCGGCGTCGCCCTCGTTGTTCACGCGGGTGGCACGGTCGGTGGTCAGGCTTGCCGTGGCGAACGGCTTCACGTCGAGGTTGAGACCGGAGGGCGGCACCTCGAGGCCCACGAGCGTCGCCGCCCGCGACATCATGGCCACTGCCCCGGCGCCCCGCGCTGGCGGCATGGGGATGATGAAGGAGATCTCGTTCTTCCGGCGATTGGCGCGCATTGCCACCAGACCCCACACCTGCTCGCGCCCGGGCTGGGAGCGGATCGACTTGAAGGGGATGGCCATTTCCACCACCCAGCCGCCTTCAAACCGGCCGGTCTTGAAGCTCCAGATCGGGTTGGGGTCGTTCGAGACCGCCCGGTCGTTCGAGGACTGCCCATCCATCCGTCCGCCGATTGGCGAGACCGTGAAGAAGTTGCCGGTCCGGCGGTCGTGGACGGAGTCGAAGGACACGGCCACGTATTCGTTCTGCGCGATGGCCAGGTTGTCGCGGCGTAGTTCGTTGGCGACCATCTGATCGAGGTGCTCCTCCCAGCAGCGGAAGGTCGCGTAGATATTCTGGCCGTCGAAGAGAATCCACAGTTCGGTCTTCTGGGACGCCGGCGCGCCAGGGACCGGGTCGACCTGGTAGAAGGTGTCGATCGGCGGCGTGGCGGCGTAGATGGGTTCGTCGAGCCGGCCGTCGAGCTTGATCGGCGATGACGTGCGCACGGCACGGATCGTCGCCCGTCCCTCGGCGTCCCTGTTGATGACGGCCGGAGCCGTCGGGGCAGGGGGGCCGTCCCAGGTGGACTGGGCGGCAACGAGGGAGGGCACGAGCAGAAGCACGGCTGCGGCGAAGGCGCGATTCACGCAGAACACCGTACCACGAGTGCCGCGGGTCGCTGACTGTCGCCCCGTGGTACCGCCGGCCATATGCGCCCGGGCAACGCTGAGCTACTTGCTCATGCACATCGGCCTCTGGTTCGAGGCACTGGAATCCGCCTTCAGTGTTGATGGCGGCACGCCGCTCTCCTTCCTCGCGGAGGTGCCCCGGCTCTCGGTCGAGTACGTCCCGCGCGATCCCAACTGGTCGCTCGCCTCGCCGGATATCTCGGCACAGCCGTCAGGGGAACGACATAGGCCTGGCCGCGGCGCTGGGTCTGCGCCGCTGATGCCCGGATGACGCCATCAGCGCCGGGGTTCCAACTGCTGGAAGGTGATGGTGAGGACGACGGACGGCAGCGTCACTACGTGAAAGGGCGCGGTGATGACCTGCGCGAGGATGGCGTCCGCCTCTGGCCGATGCTCCACGAACTGCACGACGGCCCGATCGCCCTCTATCGTCACCCGGGTAATCTCCACTCGAAACCCCGCGGTCGGACGACTCCCGAGAAATACACCTACGGCCACCGAGCGCGAGAAGTCCACTTGCGGAGCGGGTTCCGAGCTATGCGCAGACCAGAGCGCCCGCCATTCCTCCACCGCTCGGACCGTCACCTGCCGGAATTCGCTGACGCCGCTGTCGGTCCCCTCCGCTACGGTCCTCGCCGCCAGATCCGGAAGGACGACCGGCTGCGGTGCCGCAAGGACCACCAGGGACAAGAGACCAATTCCTGCGTCAATCAGTAGCTGCATCTGCCTCCCCCTGCGTCACTTCCCGCCCTTTCACCGTTCGGCCGGATGACTGCTAGTATCGGGCAGGGCGAGGGTTGACACCAGCGCATTCAGCGCCGACTAACGTAGGCACTGCCCCACGGGCCCACTGAATTCGGAGAGGACGTCACATGAGGAAGTTTCTAATCACCCTAGTCGGTGCCTTACTGGTGGCCGCCGCAGTCGGGCCGTATGTTCAGGCTCAGCGGCCGGGTAATGCCATCGCCATCATGCAGGCCGTGGCGGACGGGCGCGCGAGCGCGAGCGAAGTGCTGATCCAGTTCCGTCCGGGTACCAACGCCTCGGATCAGCGCGACGCGCGCGGACTGGTGAACGCGCAGCGGAAGGAACTGCTGCGCGGCGGTCCGGATGGCGAGGTCGAGCTGGCAGAGCTGCCCTTCGGCGTGCCGCTGGGAAACGCGATCGCGCTCCTCGCGCAGCACCCGAGGGTCGCGTTTGCGGAGCCGAACTGGATCTATCAGCATGAGGCGACGTCGAACGATCCGTATTTCACGGACGGCTCGCTTTGGGGCATGTACGGCCCCAGCCCTGCCCCGGCCCCGAACAACGCCTTTGGAAGCCGGGCGGCCGAAGCGTGGGCCGCCGGCTACACGGGCAGCAATACCGTCGTCGTCGGCGTGATCGACGAAGGCATCAACTGGGCCCACGAGGATCTCGCGGCAAACATCTGGACGAACCCCGGTGAGACAGTCGATGGCATAGACAACGACGGCAACGGTTACGTGGACGATATTCGGGGCTGGGACTTCGTCAACAACGACAACAGCGTGTACGACGGCAACAGCTCACAGCTGAGTATTGACGCGCACGGCACGCATGTCTCGGGAACGATCGGCGGCCAGGGTGGTAACGGGAAGGGTGTCGCGGGTGTGAACTGGAACGTCAAGATCATCTCAGCGAAGTTCCTCGGCACCAGCGGTGGGACCACGGCCAACGCCGTCAAGGCTGTGGACTATCTCACCAACCTCAAGACGCGGCACAACTTGAATCTGGTTGCGACGAGCAACTCCTGGGGCGGCGGCGGCTTTTCGCAGGCGCTGCTCGACGCCATCGAGCGGGCCGCGGATCAGAACATCCTCTTCATCGCGGCGGCCGGCAATTCGAGTTCGAACAACGACTCCACCGCCAGCTACCCCTCGAACTACGACACGACGGGCGGAACATCGCTGAATTACGACGCGGTGATTGCGGTCGCAGCGCTCGGCGGAAGCGGCACACTGGCGTCCTTCTCGAGTTACGGGGCCACCAAGGTGGACCTTGCAGCACCAGGCGTCGGCATCTACTCCTCGACGCCGGGGAACCAGTACAGTTCCTACAGCGGGACGTCGATGGCGACACCGCACGTCACCGGCGCGGCGGCGCTTTACAGGTCAGTCAATCCCTCGGCGACTGCCGCACAGATCAGGAGCGCCATTCTCGCCACGGTGACGCCGACCGCTGCCCTCAGCGGTATGGTCGCAACAGGTGGCCGGCTGAACGTCTGCGGTTTGCTCGGGGTGGCGGGGTGCACGCCTCCTCCTGTCGTTGCCCCCCCCACAAACCTTCTGGTCACCGGCGTGACTGGCCTTGCGGTCAGTCTCTCCTGGAACGCTTCTTCGGGCGCGGATTCCTATAACGTGCTGAGGTCGACGACGTCGGGTGGTCCCTACACGCTCGTGGCGCCCGGCGTTGTGGCGACTTCGTCCGTCGATACAGTCCCGGCTGCTGGGACGTACTACTACGTCGTGCAGGCCGTCGACGGCATTAATACCAGCGCATCCTCGAATCAGGTGTCGGCCTCGCCGGGGGTTCAGGTTCCCGCCGCACCGAGCAACCTGACCGTGACTGTGCCAAAGGGCAAGAAACAACTCTCGCTGTCGTGGCCGGTGTCGTCAGGCGCAACGAGTTACAGCATCTACCGATGCGTTGGGACCTGCGGGACGGCCACCGTGCCACCGTTTTCAGCGCTCGGCAGCGTCACCGCCACGAGCGTCACGGTCACGGGGCTGCAGAGCGGTGTCCGGCACTACTTCTACGTGAGGGCGGTGAACGCGGCTGGCGCCGGCGCCCCGTCTCCCATCAAGTCTGGAACGCCGCGGTAAGCAGTGGCCGATCTCAGGCACCGCAACCCCGCCCAGGCGTGCGGGGTTGCGGTGCCTGATTCCAGTCCGGCAAGCGCGGCGTGCCGTCTCACGCAGCGCCGGTTCCCAGAAGCACGAGTGTGGATGATGCGCGGCGGCCATACGAGAGATCAGCGGCGGCTGGTGCTGGTGCTCGCCGCGTGCGCATCGCAGACCCCGACGGCTCCCACGGGGCCGGTCGGCAGTCCGCCGATGACGCCGGAATAGGTGAGCCTGAGCCCCGCCGGCGACTGACCGGAGGCGAGGTCCCACGCATACGGCAGCACGCCACCGGTGGCCGTGAGCGCCGCGGTGTAGTTCGAGCCGGTGGTGCGTCTGGCAGCGTGGCCGTGGTGATCGCGGGAGGCGCGGCGCTCCCCTTTTCGATCGTGAAGCGGAAACCTTCTAATATTCCCCTAATCGTCATCGATGACTTAGGTCGTCCGAACTCGCCCCGCCAGCTTCGTGGACATCATGTCGACCTCCAATGGGTCGGCATCCTAGCTCTCCACTAAAGCCTGGGAACTCCAGAAGGTGGGTTCCATGAAAGCTCGGAGAGCTGCGCCTGTACGGCGACACGTGCGACCGGGTCGGATTCCGGGTGTACGGAGTGTCGGCATCACCAATGGCGCATCTGTGCGAGGCGGACGAGCGCACGTCGGTGGCCGGACCGCCGCAACGCCGCGCCCGCGCCCGCCGTTGCGTGCGGCGGCTACGCACTCGGTAGCACGATGGCCGCTTGCACGGGCACGTCACGGGCGTCGCCGGGGTAGTAGACGCGCTCCAGCAGCAGCCCGGACGCCGGTGCCGTGAGCTGTGCCGGGAGGGGAGAGTCCGAGGTCAGCAGGTCCGCCGCGCGCTCCGCCGTCAGCCGGCCCTTGCCCACCTCGACGAGGATGCCCACCAGGCGCCGCACCAACTTCCAGATGAAGTGGGAGCCCTCGACGTGCACCAGGATGAGGTCCCCGTCCTCGTAGACATCCAGCGCGTCGAGTTGCACGGTAGTGGACTTCTCATCCGGGTCATCATCGGAAAAGCTCCGGAAGTCGTGAAACCCGATAAAGCGGGCCGCCGCCTGCTGCATGGCCGTCAGGTCGAGCGGCTCCTTCACCCACCAGACGACCTGCTTTGAGAACGCGGTCCTCCTCCGGGCGATCTGGTAGATGTAGCTTCTCGCCACTGCGTCGTGCCGCGCGTGGAAGCGGTGCGGAACGGCTTCCACAGCGAGGAGCACAATGTCAGAGGGCAGGGCCTCGTTCACGCGATCCTTCAGCGTGGATGGTGACAGGGTGGTCCGGATCTCGAGGTGCGCCACCTGGCGCAGGGCGTGCACGCCGGCATCGGTTCGACCTGAGCCGTACAGCTCGAATCCGTGGGCGCCGGTAGCCTCTCCGATGGCCCGCTCGATGTCGCCAGCCACGGTGCGGGCATTCTTCTGGATCTGCCAGCCGCTGTAGCGGGTGCCGTTGTACTCGATCGTCAGCTTGAAACGCATGCTGCGGTTATCAAACCACACGAGGCCCTTGGGAGGCGCCTGGAGACGCGAGGGCGAGCGGGAGCTGCGCTTGGGACGCGGCTCTTCGGTATACTCCCGGGCCATGCAGAAGATGCTGCTCTCGATCGCCGGATTGGCTGCGTGCGCGACCGTCGCGATGCTGCTCTTCCTGGCTCCGGCGTTGCAGGCCAGGCAGGCCCCTCCGTGGGACGGCGCCTTTTCGGCCAATCAGATCAAGCGTGGCGAGGCGCTATACACAGGCAATTGCCTTGCCTGCCACAGCAAGGACCTGGCTGGCGGCGACCGCGCGCCGGCGCTGGCCGGCCCGGCCTTCAAGGGACGCTGGGGCACAAAGCCGTTGGCGGAGTTGCTCGACTACACGCAGATCCAGATGCCGTTGACGAGTCCCGGCGGGCTCACCCGGCATCAGAACGCCGACATCCTGGCGTTCATGCTCGCCAGAAACGGCGCCTCGGCCGGGACGAAGGACCTCTGGTTCGACGGGCCCGAAGGCGGTTCCGCGCCAGCCAGGCGCACGCCCGACTACATGAAGGTGGCCACGCCATCCAACCGGAAGGGCGAGGCCTTCTATTCGGAAGCTCAGGCCAGGCGGGGGAAGCTGGCCTTCAATCGCAACTGTGCGTTCTGCCACACCGTGGACCCACGCACCTCGACACCGGCCGACCTGCTGCAGGCGCTGCCGAGCACGTTCGGCGGGCACTTCCTCGAACGGGTGGTTGACGGGAAGATGGTCTACCCGAACGTGCTGATGGTCTACAGCAAGCTGCTCTCGATGCCGGCGTTCAACGTGAAGGGCATCTCGGAACAGCAGCGCGTCGATATCACATCGTACATTCTTCAGGCCAACGGGTACCCGTCAGGTCCTGACGAGATTCCCGTGGACGTGGACGCCATGCGCGTAATGTCCCTCAACGAGCCTGGCTTCGAGCGCATCTTCAACGGCAAGGACTTCACGGGCTGGAACTTCAACCTCGGGCCGAACTGCCGCGCGGCTCCAGACGGGTGCGGACGGACCGAACCGGGCGACGTGCTGCGCGCGGAGAAGGGCGCCCTCGTCTGTGAATGCCACGTGCACGGCATCTTCTACACGGACAAGAAGTACAAGGACTTCACGTTGCGGTTCGACTTCATGTTCGAGAAGCCCTTCGAACTGGCGCCGGACGATGACGAAGAACTGTTCAGCGGCGGTGGGGGGTATCTCATTTTCTCGGACATCGGCGCGCCCGGTTATCCGAAGAGCATCGAGGTTGAGGGCCGGTACCGCGACCTCGGCGACTACTACGCCATCGGCGGACCCGGCAAGGTCGGCACGGTGGACCTTGCGGCCAAGCGCCGCGTGATGCGCCCGCTGGGGCAGTGGAATCACTTCGAGATCGTGGCCAGAGGCGGCACGGTGGTGACGTCCCTGAACGGCACGGCGATCTCGAAGATCGACAAGCATGACTACACGGCCGCCGGCAACATCGCCATCCAGAGCCAGGGCCGGAAGATGGCCTACCGCAACATGCGAATCAAGGCGGAGTAGCAGAGGCAGAGAGCGGGGCCGGATGCCGGGTCCTGGGCTATCGGCCGCGCATTCGCTCCAGCACCGCGCCGAGGGCCTTCAGTTCTTCGCCGTAGGTGGCCCAGTCGCCGTTGCGCTGGGCGTCGGTGGCCCGGTCGTAGTGCGTCTTCGCGTCGGCCGCAAGCGACCCGATAGTGCTAGCGGCATCCGGCGCGGCCTGCGTGCCGGACTGCAGCCCACTGCTGGCGGATTGCTCCGCGCTGGTCATCCCCGCGCCTGTCCTCTGCGTGCCAGCCCGCTGCGCGCCGGCCCCCGACCCGAACAGCTTGGCGAGCGCGACGTCGAGCGTTTCCTCCATCACGATCTGGTTGCCGTGCGCCACAAGCACGCGGCGCAGTTCGGGAATGCGCCCCCCCTGGCCACGCAGGTAGAGTGGCCGCACGTAGATCAGCGACTCCTCGATGGGGATCACCATCAGCGTGCCCCAGATCACCTGCGAGCCCTGCTGGTTCCAGAGCGTGATCTGCGGCGAGATGGTCTGGTCCTGGTTCATCCGGGCCACGACCTGCCTGGGGCCGAAGACCACCTTCTGTTTGGGGAACTGGAAAACCCGCAGCGTACCGTAGTGCTCGCCGTCGCTGCGCGCCACCAGCCACGCGGCCAGGTTGTCCTTGCGGCGCGGCGTGTACGGAAGCATCTGGATGAACTCGGCGTGCGGCTCGCCAGGCAGCTTCATGATCGTGTAGTACGGCGACATGGGCGCGGCGTCCCTCGAGTCCTCAGTGGAGGGCACCTCCCACTGGTCCTCCCGGTTGTAGAAGACAGCCGGCTGCGTCATGTGGTACGTGGCGAAAATGGAGGCCTGCACCGCAAAGATGTCCTCGGGATATCGCACGTGCGACCGCAGCGCCGCGGGCATCTCCGACAGGGCCTTGAACGTGCCGGGGAACGCCTTCGCGTAGGTGGCCGCAATCGGATCCTTCGCGTCGGCCAGGTACATCGTCGTCGTGCCGTCGTAGGCGTCGATGGTGACCTTCACGGCGTTCCGGATGTAGTTCAGATTGCGGCCGGCGGGCGTCGAGTAGGGATACCGGGAGGTGGTGGTGTAGGCGTCATAGATCCACACGAGCCGTCCGTCGGCGAGGACGAGGTACGGGTCGCTGTCGAAGCTGAGGAAGGGCGCCAGGAGCCGGACGCGGTCGCGGATGTTCCGGTTGATGAGGATCTTGCTGGTGGCCGTGATGTCGTTGCTGAGCAGGATCTGGTACGACCCGAAGCGCAGCGCGAAGAGGAGCTTCCGCCACAGCGTGTTGACGGGGATGCCGCCTGTGCCGGCGTACTGGGTAAAGACGTTCTCGTCCCCTTTCGGGTAGTGGAATTCCTTCGTCTGGCTCGGCGCGATCACGTAGTCGTTGGAGAGCTGCCCGAAGTAGATGCTGGGCTCGGTCACCGTGAGGCCGCCGCTGACCTCCGGCGGCAGGTTCCGGATGAAGAGTACCGGCAGACCCTCCTGGGTGACCTGGTTGACGGGTCCGAGTGTGAGTCCGTAGCCGTGCGTGAAGGTCAGGTGTTCGTTGACCCACGTCTTATTGGGCAGCGCCTCCGAGTTGAGTTCCCGCGCGGAGAGCATCACCTGACGGGAGACGCCGTCGATCATGTAGCGGTCGTTATCGACCGTAACGAAGTCGTAGTAGGTGCGGATCTCCTGGATCTGGCCGAAGGTGTCGAGCAGCGGCGCGTGGTCCCAGAGGCGGACGTTGTCGAGCGTGGCGCGGTTGGCGGCCACGTGCGCGGGCGTCAGGTCCACGTCGCCGGACAGATCCCGCGTTTCGAGGGTGTCGATGGCGTAGGCGCGGCGCGTGGCGTCGATGTTGTGCTGGATGTAGGGCTCTTCGCGCACCTGTTCGTTGGGCGCCACGAAGAACCGCTGCAGGAACGAGCTGTAGAGTTCGCCACCGACCGATGTCAAGGCCACCAGCGCCACCCCGGCCACGATTGGCCACGTGCTGGCCGAGAAGGCGGCGTAGCTACAGAGGAGTGCGGCGACAAACGCTGCCCCGGTCACCACCAGCGCGGCCGTCATCCGGCCATGCACGTCCGCGTAGGCCGCGCCGTGGATGAGGTCGTGCGGCGCGAGCAGGTAGTCCGCGCGTCCCAGCCACGAGCCAAAGGCGAAGAGCAGCAGGAACACGGCAGCGAGCACTGCGAGGTGGCGTCGCGGCGCGGCTGACACCGCTACGCGGGCGGGGAATCCGCTCGTGAGGCTGCCCGACACCAGATAGAGCGCGCCCGAGCTCAGTGCCGCCAGAATCACCAGGCCCTGGCCGATGCCACGGATGAACTGGAGAAAGGGCATCGAGAAGACGTAGAACGCCACGTCGTGCCCGAGGATCGGGTCCGCCTGGCCGAAGGGCACCTGGTTCCGCCAGGTGAGCCAGGTCATCCACTCGGACGACGCGGCCAGGCCGACGAGCACAGAGAGCACGGCCGTCACGTTGACGGCGATCGACCGCAGTTGCCGCTTCCCGGGCAGGCGGATCGGCGTCCCTTCCCGCGTCGTGAAGATCGGCAGGCCCTCCCCGATGGAGTTGAGCGCCACCAGCACATTGGGAAGCAGGAAGGCCAGGGCCACCACAGTGACCACGACGAAGAGCCGCGCCTGGGCGCCGATCATCGTGAGGAACACGCCCTGGAAGCCGACCTCCTGGTACCACCAGTAGTCCGTGATGTAGCTGAGGAGCGAGGGGCCGGCCACGAAGAGCAGCAGGGCCAGGATGGCGACGGTGGCAGTCAGGCGGATGCGGGTCATGCGTACGCTCCGTAGAGGTTCCGGGCGGTGGTGAGGTCCGCCGCAATGTCCGAGGCGAGTGATGCAGGGCTCTCCACGTGCACGAAGGGACCCCAGCTCAGAATCCAGCTGCGCAACGCCCAGTCGTCGCACACATGGAGCGTAAGCGCCACGCCGCCGTCCGGCAGATCACGCAATTCCTGGGACTGGTGCCAGACGCGGGCCCGCACGTAGGGCGCCACGCTGGCCTGAAAGCGGAGCGCGACGGGCCTGGCCGGCCCTGTATTGACGCCGAGCGAGTTGCCGAACACGTCCTCGGGCACCTGCCGCTCGGGCGTGAAGGTCTGTTTCTCCAACGTCACCGTGCGGATGCGGTCCACGGCAAACGTGCGCACGTCGTTGTAGGCCGGGACAAACGCCAGCAGGTACATCCCGCCGTGGGCGAAGGCGAGGCGGTAGGGGTGCAGCACGTAGTCCTTCTCGCGCCCGCTCGAGACCGAGTCGTACCGCATCGTCGTGACGCGGAAATAGAGCGTGGCCTCGAGCAGCCGGGCGACGACATCCGCCGTGGAGGCCTCCGTGCCCACTCGCGGTCCGGGCTTGGCCACGAGTACCGTGGGCAGACGGTCGAGAAACTGTCGCATCCGTGGCGACAGCGCGCCTTCGAGCCGGGCAAATGCCAGGCCCAGATCGCGCTGGAACGGCGAACCCGCCACCGCTTCGAGCAGGTTCCGACTGAGATAGAGCGCGCAGAGTTCCGCAAGGGTGAAGCCGGTGTCGAGGCTCTTGAAGGCCTGGCCTTCCAGCCGCCAGCGTACGCGGTCGGTGTCGTCCTTGAAGTCGAACAGCGGAAAGCCCGCTTCCTGCAGCGCGGCCAGGTCACGGCGGATGGTGCGTGTGGTGACGTCGAGGTCCGATGCCAGCCCGTCGATGGTGGCCCCATGCCGCGACGACTCCAGGGCATGAAGAAGACGCCACTGGCGGATGACTTCCTGATTGCGGGGCACGAGGTCGATGGTACAAGTGGGACCACGGGGGCGCAATCGAACATGGCAGGCGAGGGCGGTCAGGCGGAAGTCAGGCTCGACGTGTGGCTGGATGTCACGTGCCTGTTCAAAACGCGGTCGGAGGCCAAGCGCGCCTGCGACGGTGGCAAGGTGGAACTCAACGGTGAGCGACCCAAGTCGCACCGGCTGGTGCGTGTGGGTGACGAGTTGCGGATTTCGCGTCCGCTGGGCCGGAAGCAGATGGTGCGGGTGCTGGCCGTGGCCGAGTCGCACATGAAGAAGGCCGAGGCGCGGGCCCTCTACGAGGACCTGTCGCCGAAGCCGACGGCGGCGGAGGTGGAGATGCGGCGGATGGATCGAGTCTATCAGGCGGCCGCCGCGGCGGCCGGAACCGACCGCCGCAAGCGGCGCGAACAGCGGGAGCGAAAGGAGCGGGGCGGGCTCTGAGCGCCCGCCCGCTTCCCTACATCTTGACGTCGACCTTGCCTTTGCTGCGCAAGGTCTTGACGAGCGCCAGGGTGAGTTCCTGCCGCTTCTGGTTCTTGAGGAACGCTTCGAGCTGCGGCTTCACCGCGTCGAGCGTCATCGTGGTGGCGGCCTTCTTCTCAGCCAGCTTGATGATGTGGAAGCCGAAGGGCGTTTCCACCAGGTCGCTCACGTCGCCGGGCTTGGCCAGCGCGAAGGCGGCGCGCTCGAACTCGCCGACCATCTGGCCCTGGCCGAAGAAGCCGAGGTCGCCGCCCTGCGGGGCGTTGCTCGGGTCCTGGGAGTTCTTCTTCGCCAGTTCGGCGAAGTCGCCTCCACCCTTGATCTGCTTCAGGATGCCGGCCGCCTTCGTTTTCGCGGCTTCCTTGGTCTTGGCGTCCGCCTCGGCGGCCACGGTAATGAGAATGTGGCTGGCGCGGATCTGCTCGGGCTGCTTGAACTGCTCCGGGTTCTTGTCGAAGAACTCCTTCAGGTCCTTGTCCTCGACCTTGACCTTCGTTTCGACCTCGGTCTCCATCATCTTGGCCATCTGCATCTCGATGCGGGTCTGGTCCTTGAGCTGGTCCATGGTCATCTTCTGTTCCGCCAGAGCCTTCGTGAAGGCCTCGGGCGAACCGAAGTGGCCCTTGAGCGAATCGATCCGGGAGTTCAGTTCGGCGTCGGGGATGGTGATGTTCCGCTTCTTGGCTTCCTGTGTGAGCAGCTTGTAGCCGATCATCTGATCCAGCACGTCCCGGTACACCGCGTCGCGCTTGTCGGCGGGCACTTCACCGCCGGCGTTCTGCTGGATGCCCTGCAGGGCTGTTTCGAACTCGGCCTTGGTCACCGTCTCGCCGTTGACGTCCGCCAGCAGGTCGGGAAGCTGGGCGGGGACGGGCTTGGGCGGATCCGGCGCGGCCTCGACAGCCGGCGTGGCTGCCGCTTCGGTGGACTTCGCCTTCGAGCAGGCCGACACGGCCGCCAGACACATCAACAGCACGATCACTCGCTTCACTCGCAACTCCCTTGTTGAACCGGATGACAGATCCAGGTGAGCCCCGACGAGACCGTGGGGGGCCACGTCAGTCTATGCGGAGGGATCGGGACGGTCAAACCTCAGACGGGGTGCGGTATACTCCCATTTCGTGCCCGGACATTCCCTAATCGTCCGGGGCGTCACCGCCGGGTGAGTCCCACCGGCGGGTGGTTTCCAGCAAGGCCAGGTAGCTCAGTCGGTAGAGCACGTGACTGAAAATCACGGTGTCGGGGGTTCAATTCCCTCCCTGGCCACCACTTCCAGCCGACAGGGCTTCCGTCACTCCCGCTAAAACTCCAGCCGCATCTGCACGCCCACCGTCCTGGGCGCGGCGATGCCCGTGCCTGAGAACAGCCCGGCAAAGTTGATGATGTTCAGCCGGTTGGTCAGGTTGCGCACATCGGCCTGCAAGGTGAGCCGGGTACTGCCCCGGTGGGCAAGCGTGGCGCCGAACGCCGCATCCAGCGACCACGTCGGGCGCACACGTCCTTCGGCCAGATTCACGCGGCTGACAATGGGCTCGCCGTATCGCTCCTCGGCTTCGTCCAGGTCGTCATCCGCCTCGACGGGAAGTCCGCTATTCACCGCGAGGCCGCCGGCGGCCCACGCGCGGGTGCCGAGCGTCGTCTGCAGCCGCAGCCGCAGGGTGTGGCGCTGGTCTTGTGTCAGCGGGAAGACACCCTGCTCGAGTGCGTCCAGTTCTTCCTCGCCCAGAAAGAGTCCACCTGTCACTGGGCCTTCTCCTGTGCCGCGCATCAGGGTGTAGCCCAGCGTGGCGGAGAGGCGCTTCCACCGAGGCACGTCGAGCGTGGTCTCAAGCCCGCGCACGTGCGCAGAATGGAAGGTAATGGGAATGCTGATGCCGGTGTTCAGCAGCACGTCATCGTCCGCGAAGTGGTCCATGCGGCGGTCGAAGACGACGCCCTCGACACGCCAGCGCTCGCCGACCGTCCGGGCGAGCCCCGCTTCCAGGAAGTGGCCGCGCGACGGCAGCACGGGCAGGCGTGTGATCTGCTCGGCCAGCACGGTGACCTGTGGCGACGACGCGATCAGCAGGTGCTCGAACGCCGGTGTCTGGAACGCACGGTCGTAGGACGCGCGCAGCACCAGGCCGCGGCCAGGCCAGGACCAGGCACCACTCACGCGCGGGCTCAGAGCGCGGTCGGAGACGACAAGTGCATACGTATCGAATCGCAGGCCGGCGTTCAGCGTGAAGCGTTCACCGCGGATCTGGTCCTGCATGAAGACCGCGGCTTCGTGCCCGGACCGGCGTTCCGCGAAGCCAAACGCGAGGGGCGTGCCTGCGGGCAGGTGATCCTCATCGGTCACCGTGTAGTCGAACGCTTCGCGGACGGCGGTCACGCTGACATCGCCGCCCATCTTCCACTCGTGCCGTCCGCGCTGGCCGGTCACGGTGGCCTTGGCATAGGACTCGCGGAACCCACGGTCCTCCCGGAGGTTGACAGGCGTCGAGGCGGCATTCGAGGTCAGGCCAGCCGAGTGGGACCGCTGCATGGCGCGGACATCGAACAGGAGCGGCGTGTTAAAGACCCTCCGGTAGGAGCCCTGCAACATGGTTTCGTCGTTGGCGCGCGACTGCCGCTGGCCGGTCGCCTCCTGCTGTGGCTCGTTGGGCACGAGGAAGCTGGCGCGCCCGCGACGAACGATGACGCCGAGCCGGTCTGCCGTCGTGAGGTCGCCTTCGGCATGAACACTCAGCCGTCCACTCGACCCGCGGTTGGTGAGGTTCTCTTCAACGGGGGGATCGAGGTACCGGTCCGTCCGGGCGCCACTCCCGGTGACGGTCAGGATGCCCCGGCTCCAGGCGTAGGTGCCGCCGCCCGCCAGGCCGCCGCTGGCAAAGCTGCCCGCGGACCCTTCGAACGACCCGTGGAAGCCACGCAGGGTGTCCCCGGACGTATCGATTTCGATCACGCCGCCGAGCTTGCGGCCGTACTCGGCCGGGTACCCGCCCGTGAGGATGGTGACGGCGTGCAGGTCGGACAGATCCATCGACGGGGCGAAGGCCGGCGATCGGTTATCGGTCAGCGGCAGTCCGTCCACGACGAACTGCGTCTGCACTTCCGAGCCGCGCGGATGCAGCGTGCCGTTGGATTCGAGCAGCCACCCGGGCTCGTTGGCCACCAGATCCGGCATCGTGCGGCCCGGCAGCGAGAAGGAACGCGTGGCCAGCCGCTCGGCTCCGATGCGGCGCTGGCTGCCGGTCTGCCGCGGGGCGGCCAGCGTCGAGACCGCGTCCACCGTGACCTGGGCCTGCACAGCCGCCGCGCCCAGCACCAACTGAAACTCCGTGGGCAGGGCCGAGCGGACCTCCGCAAACCCCGTGGCCCGTCCGGAGGCCGCGTCGGTGACGGTGATCCGGTACGTGCCGAAGGGAAGACGGCGAGCCACGGCCACACCCCGGGCGTCGGTTTCGACCAGCGCGTGCACCTGCGCGGCGTCGCCCGCTACGTCGACCACTGTGCGTACCGGCAGGCCCGCGAGGTCTCGGACGGTGATCCGCAATTCACCGGACAGAGCCGGGGCGAACTGCAGCAACAGGAGCGCGACGGGCAGAAAGGACGTCATTCCGTCGGGTCAGTGTACCGTACCAGCGCGCCGCACGACGGATTGCTCCAACGCCGAGCAGGAGGGGGCTGGTAGGATCGCCCCCGTATGCCCACCCCGGTGCTCGGTCGTTTTGTCCATCTTGTGTTCGTCGTCGGTACTGTGGCCGCCGTGCCGGCTTTCGCGCAGCCGGCCAGCCAGAATGATCCGATGGCTCTGGCCGCCACGCCGAGGCCGGTGGCGTCGGCCGCGCGTGTCGCGGGTGCGGTGGTGGTTGATGGCGCGCTCGATGAAGCGGCGTGGCAGGCCGCCAAGCCGATGACCGGCTTCGTGCAGGCCGAGCCCCTCCAGGGCCAGGCGGCCAGCGAGGCCACCGACGTGCGGGTGCTCTTCGATGACGAGGCGGTCTATATCGGAGCGTGGCTGACGGATGCCAACCCCTCCGAGATTGTGACCACCAGCGAGCGGCGCGATTCCTTCCTGGGCGACCAGGATTCCTTCCAGGTGGTGTTCGACACCTTCCGCGACCGCCAGAACGGGTTTGTCTTCGGTACCAACGCCTCGGGTGTCCAGTTCGACGCGCAGGTCCGCAACCAGGTGACCAACGCGAGCTGGGACGGCAGTTGGGAGGTGCGCACGCGCCGCACCGAGACGGGCTGGACGGTGGAGTTCCGGATTCCGCTGCGCACGCTGCGCTACGGGCCCTCGCCTCAGACATGGGGCATGAACTTCTCGCGGCTGATCCAGCGGCGGCGCGAGCGCACCTTCTGGGCGCCGCTGCCGCGGCAGTTTGACCTGCAGCGGCTGTCGTCGGCGGGCGAACTGCGAGGGTTGACGCTCAAGACCCCGCGCAACCTGAAGGTACTGCCCTACGTGGTCGGGTCGGCGGATCGGACGTTCGCGACGAAGGCGCCCACCCTGACTAACGGGGAGTGGGGCGTGGACGCGAAGGTGGGCCTCACCGCAGGCCTGAACGTGGACCTGACCTACAACACAGACTTCGCGCAAGTGGAAGTCGACAACCAGCAGATCAATCTCACGCGGTTCAATGTCCGCTTCCCGGAGAAGCGCCCGTTTTTCCTGGAGAACTCCGGGCTCTTCAACGTGGGCGCGTCGGCAAGTGGCGCCTTCTCAACCGGCGACCTGGATCTGTTCTTCAGCCGCCGCATCGGCCTGGACGACAGCGGCAACCTTGTGCCGATCATCGGTGGTGGCCGGCTGAGCGGCAAGACCAACGGCTACAACGTGGGCTTCCTGAACATGCAGACCGACGCGCTGGGCGTGAAGCCGGGCAACAACTTCACCGTAGCCCGCGTGAGCCGCGACCTGCGCAAGCGGTCCGGTATCGGCGGCATCTTCATCAACCGGACGGCCACTGGCGACAACGCCAGGGACGGCGACTGGAACCGGACGTGGGGGCTCGACGGCCGCCTCGGCGCAGGGGAGAAGTTCACGGTCGGGGCGTTCGCCGCGCGCACGGAGACGCCGGGCCTGACGGGGCGCGAGCACGCCTGGAATACGACGTCCGAGTACAACGACGGCAAGACTCTATTGAGGTTCGACTACGGGATCGTCGGCGAGGATTTCAATCCGGAGGTGGGCTACCTGCAGAACACCTTCGGGTATCGCCGGTGGTACGCGCGTGTCGAGGAAACGATGCGCCAGCAGAGGATCCGAGACTGGGGTTTCCGGGAGTTTCTGCCGCACATCAACTACACCCGGTACGAATACCTGGACACCGGCGAACTGCAGAATGCCGAGCTGCACATCGACAACCACTGGGACTGGGAGAACGGCAACTTCATCAGCACGGGCATCAACGGCACCTGGGAGGGCCTGCGGCAGCCGTTCCAGGTCTTTCCGGGTGTTGTCGTGCCCGCGGGTGATGTCGGCGGATTTCGGCTGACGCTGCGCGAGAACACGGACCGGCGGAAGCCGTTCTTCGCGCGCCATCAGTGGGATGTCGGCCGATTCCTGACGGGCAACCAGAACAGCCACCAACTGCAGACCATCATCCGGCAGGGGGGCACCTTGGTGTTCGACCTGGCGTGGACCCACCGCCGCATCGACCTGCCGCAGGGGGACTTCCGCACCAACCTCGGGAGCCTCCGGGCCACCTATAACTTCTCGCCCTCAGTGTTCGTGCAGAGCCTCGTGCAGTACAACGACACGACCCAGCGCTGGTCTACGAATCTGCGTTTCCACTGGTTAGAGACGGCGGGGACGGGGCTCTTCGTCGTCTACAACGACACCGAGAGCCTGCAGGGGCTTGGCCCCGTGAACCGGGCGTTCATCGTGAAGTACGTCAAGCAGTTCGACCTGCTGCGATAGCCCTCTCGCAATAGCCCCGGTGTTCCGGGTCGCCCTGCCGACTGGGCGGATCGCCCCTCGATTGACGGCCCGTGGATGAGATGGGCTAGTCGTCCGACGGCATGTCGCCGATCGCACCGAACATGAAGATGATGGTGCCTGTCACGCCGAGGGCGATGCCGGCCGGCAGCATCACGAGTGTCACGCCGAAGCCGAGCCCGATCAGGGCGATGACCAGCCCGAGCAGCATGATGAACGACCGCAGGACGCCGTGCTCGGCTGCTTCGATCCAGTGGGCGAGAGAATGGTGGGTGCGCATGATGAAGCCTCCTGTGGCCTGTCCCAGGTGAGAGCAAGCTCGATGCCACATCGGAACCCGCTGGACTTTCAAGGAAGACACCATGGATTCCGCCTTCCGCCGGGGCCTGGCCGCGGAATAATTCTGGTCCATGGGGATCTATTGACCGGTGATAGGTCTGGCACGGTGGCCATGATCCGTGGCCGAGCGGGGAGATCGGCAGCCTCAGGATGCCGGTGCTGGCACCGGAGCACGCAGGGGCAGGGTCGCTTCAACGGCCTCTTTCGCCTTGCCCACGGTGAGGACCGGACACGGTGCGGACCGCACGACCTGTTCGGCCACGCTGCCCATGAGCAGGTGCGCAATTCCCGTGCGGCCGTGCGTGCCCATGACGATCAGATCGGTCCCACATTCCTCCGCGAGTTCGTGAATCGCGGCAGCTGGCCGGCCAGGCCGCACGTGAACCATGGCGGTCACGCCGAGACGCTCAAAGGCGCCGGCCATGGCGTCGAGGCGATGCCGCGCACTCACCGAAAGGCCTTCGAGCAGGGCCCGCCGATCGGGGCGCTCCGTGTCCCCCTCCCAGGCGCCGAGCGCAAAGGGATCCTCCACGACGTGCAACAGATCCACCCGGGCGCCGAACCGGGTACCGAAGGTCGTGGCGTAGCCCACCGCCCTGTCGGACTGTGGACTGAAGTCCACGGGAACGAGAATCCTGGTGACCGCAGTCGTCGTCATACGCGCTCCTCAGCCTTCGGCATACGGACCTGGGCACCACTCGCCCCAAGAGACAGAGCGAAGCGCGTGCCAAGGGCCAAGGCCCGCACGGCAGGTGCATCCTGACATGACAGCCCCGTGAGGCCGAAGAAGTGCGCCCTCATCCCCGAGGCGCTTCATCGGCCGGCAGTGACACGGTGGCGGTCGTGCCACCAGACGGTGGGCATACGACCGTGAGGGTGCCGCCGTGCATCTCGACCGAGCGCTTCGCGATGGCCAGTCCCAGGCCTCCGCCGCGCGACTTTGTGGTGAAGAACGGCTCGAAGACCCGTTCGCGGACATCCTCGGGGATGCCGGGCCCGGTGTCGGCGACGGCGATGCGCACCCACGACGCATCGGCGGTGATGGTTGCCGTCAGCGAGCCCCGCCCCCCCATGGCCTGGGCGGCGTTGATGAACAGGTTCGAGAACACCGCCCGAAGCATCACGCGGTCAGCGTGGAGGGCCACCTGGCCTCCGGCGATGCGGCAGGCGATGCCCGCCCCGGCCGGATCCCGGAGCAGAAGGACCTGTGCCTCCTCAACCAGCGCGCGCACGTCGAGCAATTGCATCTGCGGGGGCCGTGGGCGGGCGAATAGCAGCAGGTCCGAGATCAGGTCGTTCAGTGCATCGGCGCGTTCGATGATTTCGTGCATCACCGCCGCCTCCGGGTCGCCAGCCGGCCGGCGGCTCATCAGGACCTGCAGGGCGGCCTTGATCCCAGCCAGGGGGTTCTTGACCTCGTGCGCCACCATGGCGGCGAGTTGTCCCACGCGGGCCAGGGCTTCCTGGTTTCGCAGGCGCTCCTCGCCGAGCTTGCGCTCCGTGATATCGCTTCTGATAGCGATGTACTGGTAGGGCCTGCCACGCGCATCGAGAAACGGGACGATCGTGGTGTCAACCCAGTAGTGGGCGCCGTCCTTGGCCTTGTTCCGGATTTCGCCGTGCCAGATCTGCCCACGGCCGATCGTCTGCCAGAGCTCCTTCATGAAGGTCTTGGAGTGCAGCCCAGAATTGATCAGGCGATGGTCCTGCCCGATGAGTTCCTCGCGGGAATACTGGGAGATCTGGCAGAACTTGTCGTTCACGAACGTGATCCGGCCGGCCACGTCGGTGGTTGCCACGATGGCCGCCTCGTCGAGGGCGTGTCGCAGCTCTTCCAGCCGCGCCACCTGGGTCGCGGAATGCGCCTCGCTCCGCTTCAGGCGCACCAGCAGGCCCGCGCTGAGCCAGAAGAGCAGCACCGCCAGTGGCTGGTTGACGAAGGCGGATGGTGGAGGCATGGCCGTTATCCGAATGGCCGTATCGGCCAGGACGAGTACCGTGCTGGCGCCGGCAGCCACGACGGGATAGCGCAGGGAATTGATGCCGAGCCCGAGCAGAATCACCAGGATGTAGGCGACCCCCACGTTGTAGTCCAGGGGGAGGCGCACATCGATGAGGAAGATCAGCGTCGCGAGTGCGGCGCCGACGGCCACCAGCGTCCGGCTGGTGGCGGAGAGTCGGGCGGACGTGGGCATCGGAATCTCTTATAACCGGAAAACGGAGCACTCATGACCAGCGGACGGGCGCGGAACTTGCTGTGCACTGTAGAAACCCCCGCAATTGAGGAGCCGAGCGTGAAATCTTCCACGTCCGTCGCGGATAAGTTCGCGCCGCCGTACTATGGGGCCATGGCGAATGCCACGGTACTGGTTGTCGATGACGAAGCGTTGGTCCGCTGGTCGCTGCGCGAACGGCTGCTGCGGGATCGTTTCAACGTGCTCGAAGCCGGCACGGCCGCGTCGGCGCTGGAACAGGTCGGCGAGGCGGTGGACCTTATCCTGCTGGACTACCGGCTCCCGGACTCGGACGGACTGGTGGTGCTGAGGAAGGTCAAGGAGCTCTACCCCGACACGCTCGTCATTCTGATGACCGCCCATTCCACGGTCGAGAACGCCGTGGAGGCGATGAAGCTGGGGGCCTTCCACTACATCAACAAGCCGTTCAACGTGGACGAGGTGGCCCTGCTGGTCGAGAAGGCGCTCGAAACCAGCCATCTGCGCCGGGAGGTGAAGGCGCTCCGAAGCTCAGCCGGGCGGGAATTCAGCTTCGATGCGATCGTGGGCACGTCCCCGAGCATGGAGGCCATCAAGGCGCTGCTGCGCCGCGTGGCGGTGAGCCCGGCCTCGACGGTGCTGCTGACGGGCGAGACGGGCACGGGCAAGGATCTTGTGGCCAAGTCCATTCACTACAACAGTGATCGGGCGACCCGGGCCTTCGTCAACATCACCTGCTCGGCGCTGCCAGAACACCTTCTCGAAAGTGAGTTGTTCGGCCACGAGCGCGGGGCGTTCACCGATGCCCGGACGCAGAAGCGGGGCCTGTTCGAAATAGCCGATGGCGGCACGGTGTTCCTCGACGAAATCGGCGAGATGACGCCGGCGCTCCAGGCCAAGCTCCTGCGCTTTCTGGAGGAGAAGACGTTCAAGCGCGTCGGCGGGCTGCAGGACATCCGCGTGGACGTGCGCGTGATTGCCGCCACGCACCGCGACCTCGATCAGGGCGTTAAGGAGGGCAGGTTCCGCGAGGACCTCTTCTACCGGCTCCAGGTGATGCCCATCCACCTGCCGTCGCTGCGGGAGCGCAAGGGGGACGTGCCGCTGCTGGCCAACTACTACGTGGACACCTATAACCGCGAGTTCAAGAAGCACGTGAAGGGCATCACGCCGGAGACCATGCCGCTGCTCGAGAGTTACGGGTGGCCCGGCAATATCCGTGAGCTGCGCAACGCCGTCGAGCGGGCGATGCTGTTGACCGAACGCGACTGGCTCAGGCCCGAGGACTTCACCACGCTCACGCGATCCGTCGGTGCGCCCTCCCGGTTCCAGCTCCCTCCCGACGGCATCAACCTGGAGGATGTGGAGCGGCAACTGCTCGTGCAGGCGCTGGAGCGATCCAACGGCAATCAGACGCATGCGGGGCAGATGCTGGGGATCAACCGCGATCAGGTGCGCTATCGCATCGAGAAGTTCGGCCTCCAGATTTCTCAGAAATAACCCTCGCCGATCGCGGAATCCTCGCCGGCTCTGCCGTCGCCTCTCTCAGGCCGCCCGCACACGGGCGGCCGAATCCACCGTGTTCTGTTCGGCATCCTTGTTGCGTGTTCACAGGGCGATTGAGGAGGTGCCCCATGAGAGAGGCGCAGGATCTGATGGTTGTCGAACCCGGTTCCCTCATGCACCGGATGTTCAGGGACTTTGATCGGTTCTTCGAACACCGTCGTGGTTTCCCGTTTGTCCGTCCTGGCAAGGGGTTCGGCGAGTTCCCGTGGTCGCCGGACCTCGAGCTGGCCGAGCGCGAGCATCGTCTCCATGTGAAGGTCGATCTGCCGGGTCTGAAGAAGGAGGAGATCTCGGTTGAGTTGGACGACGGCATGCTGACGATCTCGGGTGAGCGGACGCACGAGGTGGAGAAGGAGAGGTCGGCGTGGACGCGCTCCGAGCGGACCTACGGCGCGTTCAGCCGGTCGATTCCCGTGCCGGACGGCGTCAAGGGCGCGGATGTGCAGGCAACCTTCACTGACGGCGTGCTGGAGGTGACGGTGCCGCTCCCTGAGAAGCGGGACACGGGCGGGTCGAAGATCGCCATCGGGGAAGGCAGTGCCGGCGCTGGCGCCGCGAAATCGGCCGCCTGAACCCACCCGATGGTCCTGGGGCCGGCGATGCCAGTCGCCGGCCCCAGATGTGTACGGGGCGCGGCGGGCATGTGACCGGACTCAGCGCCAGCTTCGCAGGGTCTGCAGGTAGGTGGCGCGCTCGAAGGCCAACGGATCGTCCATGCGGACCAGGCTGGCGCGTCCGCGGGCGTCCTCCAGACGTGCGACCGCGTGCTCCTCCATCCAGCGGGCGAGACCCGCCCGCATCGTAGCGACATAGCCGGGTCCGTGCCTGAGCAGGGCCGACACCAACTGCACGACGTCCGCACCGGCCAGCAACGCCTTGATGCCGTCGTCCGGCGTTGCCACGCCGCCTGTGAGCGCCAGTTGCGCCTTGGTGCGCCCGAACAATGCCGCCACCCACCGGAGCCGTAGCAGCAGTTCCTGGCTGGTGGACAGATCCACATGGACGACCGGCGTGGCCGTGGCGATATCGATGTCCGTCTGGTAGACGCGGTTAAAGAGCACCAGCGCTCCGGCGCCCGCGTCGCTGAGCCGGTTGGCCATGTTGGCGAAGGCGGTGAAGAAGGGCGTCACTTTGACGGCGATCGGAATCGTCAGCAGGCGCCTGGCGTCGCGGACCATCCGCACCCACTCGTCCTCCACAACGGCACTTGACAGTTTCGGGTCGGCTACTAGTTGATACAGGTTCAGCTCCAGGGCGTCTGCTCCTGCCCGTTCGACATCCCTGGCAAATGTCAGCCACGACTCGGCCGTGCCCCCGTTGAGCGAGGCGATCACGGGAATTCCGAGGGCGCGCTTGGCCTCCGCGACGTGCGCCAGATACGCGTCCGGCGTGGCGGCGAAGGCCTTGGAGGTCGGGTAGTGCGTGAGCGTGGCGGCGAAGCGGGGGTCGTGCGGATCCATGTGGCCAACGCGGCGCTCGCGGGCGTCGGCCACCTGTTCCTCGAACAGGGAGTGCAGCACCACGGCCGCGCAGCCCGCGTCCTCCAGTTGCCTCAGCGTGTCGATCCGCTGGGAGAGGGGCGATGCACCCGCGATGAACGGGTGGGGGAGCGGGAGTCCCAGATACGTGGTCGTCGTGTTCATGCGTGCGTCTCCGTTCCCCTACCGCGTCGCGAAGCCCGTGCCACAGCTCGTGGGGCGTGACCGGCACGCCGTCCACGTGGACGATAGCCCGGCAGCATGGATTTTTCATCTCGGTTGTCGGATATTCCCCGTCACCCGGCAGGATCACGCCTGTAGCGCGAGCCACCCACGCCGAAGGAGAATGGCAACGCGCTTGCGACACTGACCGGATGGAGGCCTCTCGATGACCGCGATGCAACGTGTGCTCTGTCCCGTGGATTTCTCGGAGGGCTGCCGTCACGGAATTGACGTCGCCGTGGCGCTCGCGCGTGGCGCCGGCGGCCGTCTGACCGCCCTTCATGTACTGCAACCGGTTCCGGCGATGGTGCCGTTCACGGATCCGCTCTCGCTCCCGCCGGGGCTGTGGACGCCTGAGGACATCGAATCGGTGCGCAAGGACGTCCTGACGTTCGTCGCCGGAGAGGGGGCCGGTAGCGGCGTGCCAGTGGAGGCGCTGTGCGTGGAGGGCAATCCGGCCCGCGAGATTCTGCGGAGCGCCGGCGAGCTGCCCGCCGATCTGATCGTGATGGGGACGCACGGCCGGTCCGGCTTCAAGCGGTTGCTGCTTGGCTCCGTGACAGAGAAAGTGCTCCGGCACGCGACGTGTCCCGTGCTGAGCGTGCCGCCCCGCGCGCCGGACGCCATGCCCTTCGGCACCAAGGTGTTCTCGAACATCGTTGCGGCCGTGGACTTCTCGGATAGTTCCCAGGCCGGGCTGAAGATTGCGGCGGCGCTCGCCCGCCAGCACGGGGCGACGCTTACGGCGGTGCACATCGTCGAGCCGGTGCCCACCTACGCGGACTCGGGCATTCCCGGGCTGGACGCCGACATTGAACGCGAGGCGGCGCACGGGTATCTCAAGGGTCTGCTCGAACGGGTGGCACCAGGGCTGGCGGTGCGCGAAGTGGTGATGATCGGCCACGCAGGCACTGGCGTCCTGCAGGTGGCCGAGAGTCAGCACGCGGACCTGATCGTGGCCGGCGTGCACGGCCGGAACGCGATGGACCTGATGTTCTTCGGTTCGACCACGAACCGGCTCGTGCGCGAGGCCGCCTGTCCGGTGCTGACAGTCAGGGGATGAGGCGTGCCTCAGAATGGACCATGGGGACCGTGAGGTGGATTTATTATGAACGGAAATGCCGCCTGCCTTGCCATACTAGGGACCGCCTACTCGTGGTGATGGGGTGGAGACAGACCGAGCGGAGTGCAGGGAGGCTGCAGATGCGAGTGCGGGTTGTGATGATTCTGGCGGTGGCGTTGGTGGGGCTGATGGCACCTGCCGCGATGGCGCAGTCGAGTAAGTGCGCTGATTGCCACTTTGCCAATCCTGATGCGCCACGCCGTGGCCACTTGAGCGACTGGGACCGGTCGGCACACGGCCGCCAGAACATCGGCTGCGAGCGGTGCCACGGGGGCAATGCCACGAGCTTCGAGAAGCTGGTGGCCCACAAGGGCATCATCGGATCCGGCGATCGCAAGAGTGCGGTGCACCGCGCCAACCTCCCGACGACCTGCGGCACTTGCCATGCGGGCCAGTTGATGGAGTTCCAGAAGTCGAAGCACTTTCAACTCCTGAAGGCCGACGACAAGCGGGGCCCGACCTGCGCGACCTGCCATGAGGACGTGGGCGACACGCTGCTGTCGCCGAAGTCGCTGGAGGCCCAGTGCAACTCCTGCCACGGACCCGGCAAGACGGCACCGCGGCCCGAGCGCGCGAAGAACGCGAGGGCGATGCTGGAAAGTGTGCGTGAAGCCAGGAACCTGCTGAAGCAGGGGCGTGACCTCATCAAGCAGGTCAAAGACCCACAGCGCAAGGCGCGGCTGACGCAGGAAGCCGAGATGGTGGCGCTGGAGTTGAAGTTCGCGGTTGAAGCCGGCCACTCGTTTGTCTACGACGGACTGGAGCAGCGCGTGTCGCGGGCCCGGACGAAGCTGACGGCTCTGTTTGACGGGTTGACCAACCCGGGTGCGGCGGCGAAGCCGGTCAAGGGCGTGCCCCCCCTGCCGGGCAGCACGCAGGCGCGCCGGTAGGACGGTCCTGGGGTGCAGGTTGACCGCGGGAGGTGTGCGATGTGCTCGCGGATTGTGAAGGTGTTCGCGGCCGGGTGTCTGTGCGTGGTCGTGGCCATGCCGTCATCCGGCCAGACTCCCGCTTTGAAGGCGCTAATGCGGGAGAAGCTGTCGCACTCGCAGCAGTTGCTGGATGCCGTGGTGACCAGCCGCTGGGTGCAGCTGGAAGCGCATGCGGTGGCGCTCCGGAAGTTGACCGGGCGGCCTGCCTGGATGGTGCTGCAGTCGCCTGAATACGCGCGGCAGACCGCGATATTCACCCGCGCGCTGGATGATCTGGTCGAGGCGGCCCGCCGCAAGGATCTTGAAGCCACGCCGGTTGCCTACACCGCCATGACGATGAGTTGCGTCCAGTGCCACCGCCAGGTGGCCCGCATGCGGATGGCCGACTCTCCGGCTTCCACCCGCTGACAGGGCCGCGCCATCGCCTGACAACTGCCTCGCGGGCGGCCATTCCGGCCACGCCCCGGTATGGTCTCCGGCTTGCATTGCACTCCTCGCAGGAGGGGCGATGCGGATTGTGCGATATCTCAAGTCGGCGCCGGGGCGCATCGCGCGCGGGTTCCTGGGGCTGGGACTCATCGGGGTCGGTGCTCGAAACCAGACCGCGACAGGCCTGTTCCTGCTGATGCTGGGGCTGGTGCCGCTGTGCACCGCGATCGCCAATATCTGCCTCCTGGAAGACCTGCTGGCCGCCTGGGGCAATCGCCGGGACCGCGCGCACCAGCGCACATAGGAGGACGTCATGTTCGAGTCCATTAGCGAAGGACATTGCGCAATACCGCACGGAGACTCCGTGCCGCTGCTGCTGTCGTCCCTCCTGCACGGTGCCGGTTTGGCCGCAGTCATCCTGGTGCCGCTGTTGCTGGCGAACGGTCAGGTGCCCACGTTGCCATCGATGATGGCGTTTGTCGCGCGAGAGCCCGCGGCACCACCACCACCGCCGCCGCCGGCGGCTCCAGCCTCCGCGGCAAAGGACGCTGCGGTCCGGCCGACGCCGTCCTCCAATCCCAGTGCGGCGCCTCTTGAGGCTCCTGCGGAGATCACGCCTGAGCCCGCGCGGGCTGGGTCTGACGACGGCGTGGAGGGCGGTGTGGCAGGTGGCGTGCTTGGCGGCGTAGTCGGTGGAATCCCGACGGCAGCACCGGCGCCACCACCGCCACCACCGGCGCCGGCACCGGTGGTGCCACGGGCACCGATTCGGGTGGGTGGCGAGCTGCAGGTGCCCGCGCTTCTGAAGCGCGTCGGACCTGACTACCCGGAACTGGCTGTACGGGCGCAGGTCGAAGGCGTCGTCATTCTCGAGGCGGTTGTCGGCGAGAGCGGGCGCGTGGAGGATGTCCGGGTCCTGCGTTCGATCCCACTGCTCGACAACGCCGCCAAGGCGGCCGTGCGGCAATGGGAGTACTCGCCGCTGCTCCTGAACGGCAAGGCGGAGCGATTCATCGTGACGGTGACCGTCAGCTTCCAATTGAAACGGCAGAGTTGATGTGGGGCTCCAGACAACGAATGGTCTGCGGGATAGTTCGTGGGCGCGGGAGTTCCTTCGAGTCTGTCCTTATATGCCAGGCGACGTTCCGAAGATAATGACGGGGTGGGAGGGTACATGGTTCGAGTGATGGGGATGCTGGCGGTTGTGGGTTGCGTGCTGCTGCCCGGAGTTGCGCGGGCGGAGACGCCTGCCGAGAAGGGTGCCACGGTGTACGGAGCCCAGAAGTGCGGGATGTGTCACTCCGTGGCCGGCAAGGGCAATCCGAAGGGAGTGCTCGACGGCGTGGGCAAGAAGCTGAAGGCCGATGAGATCAGGGAGTGGATCGTAGATGCGCCGGCCATGATGGCGAAGGCGAAGGCCACCCGCAAGCCGGCGATGAAGGCCTACGCGAATCTCTCGAAAGGTGACCTCGAGGCGCTGGTGGTCTACCTGCAGAGCCTGAAGTAGGCGGCCCGGGTTCCCGGGGGATCGTCCGTGCGCTCGTTCCTGCAGGCGTTTGTCAGAAATGGTCTATCCCTCGTGGGGACCGCGATCGCGACGGCGATGGCGGCGCTCTTTGTCGCACTGGCCCTGCTCGACCTCGCGGGGTATCTCACCAACCCCTATCTCGGCCTGCTGCTTTTTGTGGCCATCCCGACGGTGTTCGTTGCCGGGCTGCTGCTGATCCCGCTCGGCCTCTGGCGCGAGCGGCGTCGGCGCGCCCGGACGCCCGAAGCGGCGACGGGCGAGTGGCCCGTGTTCGACCTCCGCATCGCGCGCCAGCGCGCGATCGCCGTGGCAGTGCTGACCCTGACGGTGGTCAATCTCGTGATTGTGTCGATGGCGGCGTACGGGGGCGTGCACTACATGGAGACGCGGGAGTTCTGCGGCCAGGTGTGCCACGAGACGATGGAGCCGCAGTATGTGGCGCATCAGACCGGCCCGCACTCCCGCGTCGCGTGCGTGTCGTGTCACGTCGGGTCGGGTGCGGGGGCGGTCGCACGGTCCAAGTTCAAGGGGCTGCGGCAGTTGGTGCTTGTAGCGACGGACCGGGCACCTCGGCCTGTGGCCCCGCCGCTGCAGGTCATGCGGCCCGCAGTGGAGACGTGCGAACAGTGCCACTGGCCGGAGAAGTTTCACGGCGACAGACAGAAAGTTGTGCGCGAGTACGGCGACGACCAGGCGAGCACCGAGACGGGGACCACGCTGACGCTGCACCTCGGCGGCGGCAGCGCCGTACTCGGCATCGGCACCGGCATCCACTGGCACATGAACCTTGACAATGTCGTCGAATTTGTCGCCACCGACTCCACCCGGCAGTCGATTCCCTATGTGCGGTTGACCAACCGGGAGGGCCGCGTGAAGGAGTACGTGGCGGAAGGGGCGGACCGGACGACTCTTGCGGCACAGCCCATGCATCGGATGGACTGCGTGGACTGCCACAACCGTCCCGCGCATGCCTTCAGCCCCTCGCCGGCACGAGCGGTCAACGAGGCGATGGCTCAGGGGCGGGTGCCGCGTGACCTTCCGTTCGCCCGCCGTGAGGTGCTGGCAGCAGTGAGCGACGGGTACCCCTCGCGCGATTCGGCGCGCGCGGGCATCGCGCGAAGGCTTGAGGGGATCTACCGGGCGCAGGGCATCAGCGCCGACCGCACGGCTCGTCTGGTGGCTGGGGCGCAGGACGTGTATGCCCGCAACGTGTTCCCGGCCATGCGAGTGAGTTGGGGCACGTATCCGAACAACATTGGCCATATGGATGCGCCGGGGTGCTTCCGTTGCCACGACGATAGCCACAAGGCGGGGGACGGCAGCGTCCTCACACAGGACTGCGAAACCTGCCACACGGCGCCACAGTAACGAGGAGACCATGGGGAATCACAAATCGAGTCACCAATCCAGCAACGCGGCGGCGCGCGCGTACTGGCCCGCGATCCTGGTGGTCGCGCTGGGCGTGACATGGGCCGGCACCGTGATGCTCGCCGCCGCCCCGGCCCGGCCGCGCCAGGTGAGCGCGACGCCTGCAGCGACTGCACCCGCGGCCGCGCAGGGGGCCTATGCGGGGCAGGCCGCGTGCCTGGGTTGCCACGCCGAAATGGACTACAAAGGGACGCTGCACGGGCTCGCGTCGCGTCCGCGCACGCCGGCGGCGACGCACGGCTGCGAAAGCTGCCATGGGCCGGGGCAGGCCCACGCCGAGTCCGGCGAGGCGTCACTGATCCGCAACCCGAAGAAGCAGACGCCGCAGCAGGCGAGCGAGGCCTGCGTGAGCTGCCACAACCGCGGCACGCACGCGCTGTGGACCGGCAGCCAGCATGACCAGCGCAACGTCGGCTGCATCACGTGTCACAGCGTGCACACCCCAAAGGGGCCCGCGCAGCTCAAGGCGGCGAGCCAGAAGGAACTGTGCGCGACGTGCCACCGGCCGGTGACCAACAAGCAGCACCGGTTCAGCCACATGCCCGTGCGCGAAGGCAAGCTGGAGTGTTCCTCCTGCCACAACACGCACGGCTCCACCAACCAGTCGCTGCTCAAGACCGGCACCACCGTGGATGAGTCCTGCACCAGCTGCCACGCGGAGAAACGCGGGCCGTACCTCTGGGAGCATGCGCCGGTGGCCAATGCCTGCGTCACCTGCCATGACCCGCATGGGTCCAACAATGAACGGATGCTGGCGGCGAAGGTGCCCTTCCTGTGCCAGCGGTGCCACGTGACGTCGCGCCATCCGCCAACCGTGTACGACGGCTTCGTGCGGAACAACTCGACCAACGCCAACAAGATCATCGGCCGAGGCTGCGTCGTGTGCCACTCGCAGATTCACGGGTCGAATGCCCCGTCGGGCAAGTCGTTCCTGCGCTAGGGGAGATCATGCGAACCACAGTTGTGATAGCGGCAGCAGCAGTTACGATCGTCCTGAGCGGGCAGGCACTGGCGCAGACGCCAGCTGCCAGCGAGGCCAGAAGCCGGGCGGTCACCGGCGTCGTCGACGTCGGTGCCCGCGGGACCTCGGGCTCCGGCGACGAGGCCCGTTATGAGCGGTACAGGGATCTGCGCACGGGGGTCTTCTCGCACCTGGTGTTCGGCTCGGCGGACGAGTCGCGGATCTGGTCGGCGGGCGCCGAGAATGTCGGGTACCGCAACCAGGAATACGTGTTCCGCTACGCCGGCGGTCCGGTCACGCTGAAGGGCGGTTTCGATTCGACGCCTCTCAACTACAGCTACCTGACGTCCACGCCGTGGCGCATGGACTCCCCTGGTGTCTTCTCGCTCGACGCGGCCGCCCGCGGGCAGGTGCAGGGCCGGGTGCCGGGTGTCGTGGGCGTGCCGTCGTCGGTCGCCCAGTTGTCGACGCCTTCGATCTTCCGAGGACTGGCCAATCCCTTTGACCTGCGGTCCCGGCGCGACACGGCGTCGGCGTCCGTGGCGGTGGACGCGACCAGGGCGCTCGGCTGGTCGCTGGCGTTCACGTCCACGGGCAAGACCGGCAGCCAGCCCTACGGGGCCTCCTTCGCCTTCAACAACGCCAACGAGTTGCCCCTGCCGATCGACCATCGCACCAACGATGTGTCGGCGGGCCTGGAGTACACGCGCGAGCAGGGCATGGTGCGTCTGGGCTGGCAGGCCTCGTGGTTCACCAACGCGATCCAGGAGCTCATCTGGGACAACCCGCTCCGCCAGACGGATACCACGCCCTTCGATGCCAGTGGATACAGCAACGGCAACGGACCGGCGCGCGGCCGTCTGGCCATGGCGCCCAGCAACCACATGGCGGCCGTCAACGTTACCGGCCTCTACAAGATGCCGGGCCGCACCACGGTCAATGGTGTTTTTGCCTTCACCACCATGGGGCAGAACGACACGCTCATCCCCTGGACGATCAATAACGCGATTGCCAACCCGTCGGTGTACGGCACCTATCCCGGACTGGCCAGCCTGCCCCGGCCCACGGCCGAGGCCAAGGTGCACGGCGTCAACGGCATGGTGAACGTGACCTCGCGGCCGAACCGCGTATTCAGCCTGACCACCCGGTACCGCTTCAACGACCACCGCAATCTCACGCCGGCTTTCGATGCCCGGCAGTACGTGCGTTTCGACGCTGCGCCGTACTCCGGCGGGTCGTTCAGCCAGAACTTCAACATCCGGCAGAACACTTTCGACACGACGGCCGCCTTCAACTTGCGCCCGTCATCAACCCTCCGCGTCGGCTACACCTTCGACGACTTCGACCGCACGGGCCGCTCCTTCAGCGACATGCGCGACCATATCGTGCGGGCCTCGTTCGACCAGATGGGCAACCAGTGGGTGACCGTGCGGCTGTCAGCGGACCACACGACCCGTGAGGGATTCGGGTTTTCCGAAGCGTCGCTGGAAGACGGCGGACTGCAGCCGGGTGTGCGGTTCTACGATGAGTCCGACCGGAACCGGAATCGCGGCACGGCCCTCGTGGTGCTGACGCCTGCCTCGTTTATGGACGTGACCTTCACCGCGACGGCCGGCAAGGACATCTACAAGGGCGAGGGGCACGAGTTCGGGCTGCTGAACAACACGAACCGGTCACTGAACGTCGGCCTGAACGTGAGCCCGGGTGAGCACGCATCCTTCGGGTTCAGCATCGGCCGCGAGATGTTCAACTCCCTGCAGCGGTCGCGGAACGCGAACCCGCCCGGAACCGACTACGGCAGCTGGACGGATCCGAACCGGACCTGGGACCTGACGAACGACGAACAGGTCAACATCGTGGATGTGTATGTGGATCTGGCCAAGCTGTTCCGCGCGTTCGACCTGCGGGCGGACTACCTCTACAGCGACTCCGACAACGGATTCGTCCACAGTGGTCCACGCGTGGTGGCACTTTCCACCAACGCCGCACTGACACCCGGCGACAGCCGGCCCTGCACGGCGGGGCTCACGTCCTGCTTCGAGGCGTTGCCGAACGTGACCAATGCCTGGCACCGGGTCACCCTCGACGGGACGCGGTACTTCACCGAGAAGGTCGGCATCGGCGTCAGCTACTGGTACGAGCGGTTCGACGTGACCGACTTCGCGCGGGTGGATCTGGCCGGGACGGCACTCCCGCGTATCGACTATCTGGGCGAGATCAACACGGGCTATGGCAACCGGCCGTACCGGGGCAGTTCGATCTTCACCCGTCTGCTGTATCGTTTCTAAGCGTGGCCGACCCGACTGAACCCGATTCGCACGCCGGCGATCGGCGCAGGTTCCTGGATGCCGTGCTGACATTCGGGTTCGTCTCGACGGCCGTGGCGGTGGCGTACCCGGTGGCCCGCTACATGGTTCCACCGGCCAGCGAGGAGCCCTCGACGGTCAGCGCGGTGGCGGCCAAGGACGCCGCCATGCCGCCCAACAGCGGCGTCGTCTTCAAGTTCGGCAACAAGCCAGGCATCCTGGTGCGAGACCACGCCGGCGACCTGCACGCCTTCGACGCCGTCTGCCCGCACCTCGGCTGCACCGTTCAATACCGCCCGGAGACGTCGGATATCTGGTGCGCCTGTCACAATGCGGTGTTCGACGTGGGCGGCAACATTGTCTCGGGCCCGCCGCCTCGCCCGCTGGAACGTCTCACGGTGAACGTGAGCGGCGAGGACCTGGTGGTCAGCCGTGGCTAGCCACGGCGCCGGGCCGCAGCGGCCGGAAGGGGAGGGCACATCCTCCGGACTCTACGGCTGGCTGGATGAGCGGCTGGACCTGACCGCTATCAGGACATTCGCCGCCGAGAAGACCGTGCCCGTGCACAAGCGGGAGTTCTGGTACTGCCTCGGCGGTATCACACTGTTCCTGTTTGCCGTGCAGGTGGCCACCGGCATCCTGCTGATTCTGTACTACCGGCCCAGTGCCGAGGAAGCTTACGAGAGCGTCCAGTTCATCGTGACGCAGGTGGAGTTCGGCTGGCTCATCCGCAACGTCCACGGCTGGTCCGCCAACCTCCTGATCGGATCGGCGTTCCTCCACATGTTCAGCGTGTGGCTGCTGACGTCCTACCGGAGGCCCCGGGAGATTACCTGGGTCAGCGGCGCCATCCTGCTGTTTTTGATGATGGCCTTCGGGTTCAGCGGGTACCTGCTCCCGTGGAACGAGCTGGCCCTGTTTGCCACCAAGGTGGGGACCGGCATTGTCGGCGCGGTGCCTCTGATTGGCCCGTTCGCCATGCGGGTACTGCGCGGCGGTGACGAAGTGACCGGTGCCACGCTTTCGCGCTTCTATGGGTTCCACGTGGCGGTGCTGCCCGCCGTGACCACGCTCCTCTTAGGCCTCCACGTCCTGCTCGTGCAGCGGCAGGGCATGAGCGTGCCCATTGACGTGGAGCAGGCGGAGCGCGCCGGGTCGCCGCCGAAGAGCCGGCCGTTCTTCCCGGACTTCTTCCTGCGCGACCTCGTGCTCTGGTACGTGGCCATTGCCATCATCGCGGCATTGGCCGCGTTCCTCCCGTGGGAGTTGGGGAAGAAGGCGGACCCGTTTGCGCCCGTGCCGCCGGGCATTCGGCCTGAGTGGTACTTCGTGGCCATGTTTCACACGCTCAAGCTGATCCCCGGGCACGTCCTCGGCATCGAGGGCGAGGTGCTCGGGATTCTTGGCTTTGGCGTGTTGGCGCTGATCCTCATCGCCATACCGTTTCTCGATCGGCGGGCCTCGCGTGGCGAGCGGAACCCGATCTTCACGGCGATGGCCTGGCTGGGCATCGCCTACCTGGTGGTGTTCACCATCGTGGGATACCTGGCGGAATGAGACCCCCCTGGCTGATCGCGATCTGGGTCGCCGGTGTGCTGGCGTTGGCCGGCACCGGCGGACGCGTGGCGCACCTGGCGGCGCAGCCGGCTGGCCAGCCTTCCGGACGGGTGGCGAGTGGACCGAACGGGTGCGTGACGTGTCACAGCGCGGAGCGCGAGGCATCCCTCTCGGCTCCGGTCGCGGCGCACAGGGCTGATGTCCACGGGCAGCGAGGGATCGGCTGCGTGGAGTGCCACGGCGGCGATGCCACGACCGCGGACAAGGTAAAGGCCATGTCGGCCGCGGCCGGCTTCAAGGGGAAGCTCACGGGCCAGGCGCAGGTGCTGGCGTGCGCGCGGTGCCACAGCGACGCGGCGTATATGCGGACCTTCTCGCCCAAACAGCGGGTGGACCAGGCGGTCGAGTACGCCGCGAGCGCGCACGGTCGGCGGCTCGCGGAGGGAGACACCCGCGTGGCGACCTGCGCGAGTTGCCACGGGGCGCATGGTGTCAGGTCCGCATCGGACGCGCAGTCGCCGGTGTACGCCACCAACGTGGCCGGCACTTGCGGTTCGTGCCACAGCGACGCTCGGCGGATGACGAGGCACGACGGCACAGCGCATCCCACCGCGGCCGTGGCGGACTACACGTCCAGCGTGCACTTCGACGCCCTGTCGAGACGTCGCGATCTCTCGGCACCTACCTGCAACGATTGCCATGGCAACCACGGAGCCGCGCCGCCCGGCGTGGACGCGGTCAGCAACGTCTGTGGAACCTGTCACGCTGTGTTTGCCGCCCGTTTCGACACCAGCCCTCACAAGCCGGTGTTTGAGAAGGCCTGCGTCGATTGCCACGGCAACCACGCAGTGGTCCGGCCAACCGAAGCGCTCATGGGCACCGGCGCCGGTGCGATCTGCGTGACCTGTCACGCCGAGAAGGACGACCCGGGTTTCAGGGGGGCCGCCGCCATGCGGGCGTCAATCGACCGCCTCTCCGGCCACATCGCGAAGGCGGCTGGCGTTGTCGAGCAGGCGAGAAACGCGGGGATGGAAGTCGGCGACCAGGACCTGGCCCTCGGGAAGGCTCGCGATCAGCTGATGCTGGCGCGCACCGATGTTCATACCTTTGACCCGAAGAAGGTGGAGGGTGTGACCGCCGACGGCGACAAGGTCGCAGCCGAGGCCGAAGCCGGCGGCCGCCGTGCCCTCGAGGAGCTCAGCTTCAGGCGCCGCGGTCTCACGGCATCGCTGGTGCTGATCCTGGCCGTCGTCGGAGCACTGACGCTGAAAATCCGCCAGATCGACCAGCGCAGGTCAGCCGCGCAATAAGGGCGGCTCGGCCGGCCTCAGTTCCTCGACTTGTGCGAGGACTCAGTAAGCACAAGGCCCGATCCGATGCCCATCGGCAGCTTGATCCGGTCGCCCAGCGAACTCAAATTGAAGCCCTCGCGCACCTTCCCCTTCACGGTCACGCGGGCGGTCTTGCGCGGCACGCCCTTGTCCGAGATGACCCAGATCTGGCCCGTGCCGTCATCGATCCGGTAGGCCCCGCGATTGAGGAACGAGTAGCTGTCCACGACCTCACCGGACAACCGTACGTCGCGGTTCCGGTAGCGCGAGGGATCCGTGATGATCTGATTCACCGTGAGCGCTCCGCAGGCGGTGGACAACAACGCAGTCAGGGCCAGCAGCGTCAGGTGGACCGTCCGCCCATGCCGTCGTGCGGTGAACGTAGTCGAGGCGGGTTTCTGGTTCGTCAAGCGCGGTGTCTGTGCGGTCATGTGTGAAGACTCCATGCCCATTCTAAGGCACATGCCGGAGCGACGGATATCCGAAGCCCGGTGATCATGGTCCTCCCTTGCAATTACGCAGGGGTGGAAAGCAGACCCATCCCGTGCGCTCCTCGAGACAAGAGAGCAGGGCGCAGGGACAATGCGGCCGAAGTGCCGAGCGCGAGTCAGGGGTCAGGCGCCGACCGGTGCCGGTTCCCTGGCGATCCCGAGTTCCTTCCGCACCCGTGCTTCGATGGCATCAGTCATCTCCGGGTGCTCCTTCAGGAACTGCTTCACGTTCTCGCGGCCCTGGCCGAGCCGCTCGCCGGAGTAGGAGAACCAGGCGCCGGTCTTCTCGACGATGCGCTTATCCACGGCCAGATCCAGGAGATCACCCTCGCGTGAGATCCCCTCCCCGTACATCACGTCGAACTCGGCCTCCCGGAAGGGCGGGGCCACCTTGTTCTTGACGATTTTCACCCGCGTGCGTCCTCCAACCACGGCGTCGCCGTCCTTGATGGCCGCAATGCGGCGGATGTCGATGCGGACGGAGGAGTAGAACTTGAGGGCCCGGCCGCCGGTGGTGGTTTCAGGGCTCCCGAACATCACGCCGATCTTCTCGCGGAGCTGGTTGATGAAGATCAGAGACGTCTTGGACTTGGCCACGACGCCCGTGAGCTTACGCAGGGCCTGCGACATCAGGCGGGCCTGGAGGCCCATCTGCGCATCGCCCATCTCACCCTCAATCTCGGCCTTCGGCACCAGCGCGGCGACCGAGTCGACGACCACGACGTCCACGCCACCCGAGCGGATGAGCACCTCCACAATCTCGAGCGCCTGTTCGCCATTGTCCGGCTGGGAGACCAGCAGATTGTCGAGATCAACCCCGAGCTTCTGTGCGTACTTCGCGTCGAGGGCGTGCTCGGCATCCACGAACGCCGCCATCCCGCCGGTTTTCTGTGCCTGGGCGATGATCTGGAGCGCCAGCGTGGTCTTGCCCGATGACTCCGGCCCGAACACCTCGATCACGCGACCCCGTGGCACACCGCCCACGCCGAGGGCGTAGTCGATGCTGATGGCGCCGGTGGAGATGACGTCGATGGGGGCAATCGCGCCGGTCTGGCCGAGCCGCATGATCGAGCCCTTCCCGAACTGCTTCTCAATCTGGCCAACGGCGATGTCGAGGGCTTTGTTGCGTTCTTTCTGGTCGTCAACGGGCATCGGGGGCTCCTTGGGCGCGGGGTTGAGCGCGCTGACCGTGATGGTGGCAGACGCGGGTGACAGCGCAGGTCACGGTCGGAAGTGATCCTAGAAACGTGCCTGGCGAAAGTCAAGCGAAAGTATGCGTGTTACAGGACACTTGGCTGTTTGCTTCCAGAGTGGTGGATGAGGAACTGCATCTCCAGGACCTTTCCGGATGGGCCTTTCTCCAACCCGTCAGTCGCGCTCCACGGCGAGGGCGACGCCGTTCCCGCCACCTAGGCAGAGCGTGGCGACTCCCCGCCGGAGCCCACGGGCCTGAAGGGCGAAGAGCAGGGTGGTGAGGATGCGCGCTCCGCTGGAGCCGATGGCGTGCCCCAGGGCCACCGCGCCGCCGTTCACGTTCACGCGCGCGTGGTCGATGCCGAGCTCCCGGGTCACCGCGACCGCCTGCACGGCGAAGGCTTCGTTGATCTCGAACAGGTCCACGGTGTCGAGTGTCCATCCCGCCTTGGCGGCGACGCGGCGCACGGCTTCCACCGGCGTCATCAGGACGTACTTGGGTGCGAGGCCGCTGGTGGCCTGCGCCACGATGCGCGCCATCGGCGCAAGGCCCTCGCGCGCGGCGCGGCCAGCAGACATGACGACCACTGCCGACGCGCCGTCGTTGACCGGCGGTGCGTTGCCAGCCGTGACGCTGCCATCGGTCCGGAAGGCGGGCCTCAGCGCGGCCAGCCCCAGCGGCGTCGTGTCCGCGCGGATCGATTCATCCGTGTCGATGACAATGTCGTCGCCCTTCTTCTGAGGGAGTCGGACGGGCAGAATCTCCGGTGTGAATTGCCCGGCGGCAGTGGCCGCGGCGGCCTTGCGGTGGCTCTCGGCGGCGAAGGCATCCTGTGTCTCGCGGCTCACGTGAAACTCCGTGGCCACCACCTCACCCGCGTGGCCCATATGCAACTGTTCGAAGCTGCACCAGAGGCCGTCGCTGATCATGGAATCCACGATCTGGCCATTGCCCATCAGCAGGCCCTCACGGGCGCGGTCCAGCAGGTACGGACAGTTGCTCATGGACTCCATGCCGCCGGCGACGGCCACCTCGATGTCGCCAGTGGCGATGCCCTGCGCGGCGAGCATCACGGCCTTGAGGCCGGACCCGCACACCTTGTTGATGGTGAGCGCGCTCACTGAGTCGGACAGCCCGCCGCGAAGAGCCGCCTGCCTGGCGGGTGCCTGCCCGAGGCCGGCCGAGACGACATTGCCGAGGATGCACTCCTCAACAATGGCCGGGTCGATGCCCGCGCGCCGCACGGCGTCCCGTACGACGAGGGCGCCGAGCTGCGGCGCGGTCAGGGACTTCAGTCCACCCAGGAACTTGCCGGTGGGCGTACGGACGGCGGAGACGATGACCGCGTCGTGCATGCCTCGATTGTAGCGGCGGCCTATCGGACGATCACATCGAAGCCGGCGACGACGCCATCACCGAGCAGGCGCGCCATGCGCGATCTGATGATCGCGGCGGCCTTCTCGACTTCCCGCTGCCAGGCGGCGCCTTGCGTCGTCACCCGCAGAATCTTCCCCGTGAGGGTCACGGTCGTGACCTTGGAGAGGGCAGGGCCCACGGCGTAGCGCCAGGCGAAGTCCACCTTCTCCGGCGTCAGGGGAGCCTGGCTGATGACGCGCGTGACGGCGTCGGGGAGTAACTGCGAAACAGGCACCATCGGGAAGCAGATCGCCGGAACGGCTGCAGGGTAGTCTACGGCATGTCGTTTCCCCGGATCCTGCTCGCCTCGGCCTCGCCACGGCGCGCGGAGTTGCTTGCGGCGGCAGGCCTGGCCTTCGACGTGCTGCCGGCGGACGTGGATGAGACGCGGCTGGCCGGAGAGGCGCCGGATGCGTACTGTCTGCGGCTTGCCCGCGTCAAGGCTGAGGTGGTGGCGCCGGCCGCCCAGGGGCGGGTGGTGGTGGCCGCCGACACGATCGTGGTGGTGGGGACGAATGTCTTCGGCAAGCCGGTTGATGAGCCCGACGCGCGACGTATGCTTGAGGCGATCTCGGGCCGCCGGCACGAGGTACTGACCGGGGTGGCCGTTCTGCCGCCTGGGGGCTCGGTGGCCGTGGCGCTGGACCGGACCGTTGTGGAGTTCGCGCCAATGACAGCGGGGGAAATTGCGTGGTACGTCGCGAGCGGGGAACACAGGGACAAGGCCGGGGCGTATGCCATCCAGGGGTTGGCATCGCGGTTTGTCGTCCGAATCGAGGGTTCGTACTCCACCGTGGTCGGCCTGCCTGTCGCCACCGTCTATGGGCTGCTTCGCGACATTGACCCCCGCTGATTCGCGGGCTATCCTGCTAGTGAACGACGAAGCGGAAGGTCCTTACCTATGAGTCAAAAGAGCGTTCGTCTCGGCATCACGGGCCTGGTCCTGGCATTGGCTTTCGGCGGGCTGCTGTATTCCACCCTCAGCGAGGGGACGGAGTACTACAAGCACGTGGATGAGGTCATGGTGAATCCCGATGCCTGGCGCGGCAAGCCGCTCCAGCTCCATGGGTTTGCGGCCAACGTCGGCCGGAAGGCGGATTCGCTGGACTACCGGTTCGACGTGCAGAGCAACGGTGCCACGATCCGCGCGTACTACACCGGCGTTGTGCCCGATACGTTCAAGAACGGCTCGGAAGTGGTGCTCAAGGGCACGCTGGCTCCCGATGGGTTTCACGTGAAGCCGGACGGCGTGATGGCCAAGTGCCCGTCGAAGTACGATGCGGCTCCGGCTGCCGGACAGGACAGCAAGCCCCGCGCGACTCTGAACTCGGCCGAGTAATCGGCCCCCGCCCCTCGGGTTTCCGCGAAGAGGTTCCCTGATGCCATCCCTTGGCTCGTTTCTCCTGCTCTTCGCGTTCGTGATCTGCGCTTACGCGGCGGCCGCCTCGGTCGCCGGTGCACGGCGGCGCTCCAACAAGCTCATCGAAAGCGGCATCGGCGCCTTCTACCTGATGACGGCGATCATGACGGTCGCCTCGGCGGTCATCATCTACTCGTTCGTCATCGGCGATTTCTCCATCAAATACGTCCAGCACTACTCGGATTCGGTCCAGCCGCTCTTCTACAAGATCACGTCCTACTGGGGCGGGCTCGACGGATCGATCATGTTCTGGGTGTTCATGCTGTCGATCTTCGGCAGCGTGGCCATCTTCAGAAACCGGCAGCGGCATCGCGAGCTGATTCCCTACGTCGTGGCGATCATCGCGGTCGTCGAGATGTTCTTCCTGTATCTCACGATCATCCACAACAACCCGTTCTCGACCTACATCACGGAGAACCCCACCGACGGAAAGGGCCTCAACCCGCTGCTCCAGAACTTCTACATGGCGATCCATCCGCCGACCATGTACCTGGGCTTCGTGGGTCTGACGATTCCCTATGCCTTCGGCATGGCGGCCACCATCACCGGGTATCTCGACGACTCGTGGCTGCGCGCCGTGCGCCGCTGGACGATGCTGAGCTGGTTCTGCCTCTCCTTTGGCCTGACACTCGGGATGATCTGGGCCTACGAGGAACTCGGCTGGGGCGGTTTCTGGGGTTGGGACCCGGTGGAGAATGCCGGCTCGCTTCCGTGGTTCACGGCCACGGCCTTCCTGCACTCGGTCATGGTGCAGGAGCGTCGCGGCATGCTGCGCGTCTGGAACGTGTCGCTCGTCACGATCACGTTCTTCCTCACGATCTTCGGCACCTTCATGACGCGCTCGGGCGTGGTGCAGTCGGTGCATGCCTTCGGCGAGAGCAAGGAGCTGACGCAGCTCTTCACCATCTTCATGGTGGCGATCCTGGTCTTCAGCTTCAGCTGGATCATCTACCGGCTGCCACTGCTCAAGGCTCGAAACGAGCTGGAGTCGTGGATGTCGCGTGAAGCGGCGTTCCTCGCGAACAACTGGATCCTGGTCTTCGCGGCGTTCTTTATCCTGTTCGCCACGATGTTCCCGACCATCGCCGAAGCCGTCAACGGCGAGCGGCTCACGGTTGGCCCGCCGTTCTTTAACAAGTGGCTCGTGCCGATCGGGCTGATGCTGCTGGCGTTGACGGGCATCGGGCCCCTCATGGCATGGCGGAAGTCCGCCGTCGAGAACCTCAAGAACCAGTTCCTCATCCCCGTGACCTGCGGCCTGATCACTGGCGGCGCGGTGGTGGCGGCGGGGGTGCGGCTCTGGAGTTCCGGCCTCTGCTTCGCCCTGAGCGGCATGGTCATCGGGACGATCGTCCAGGAGTTCTGGCGCGGGTCGCGCGTGCGGCAGGGCAACACGGGCACCGACATCTTCACGGCGCTCGTGGGTCTTGTGGGCCGCAACAAGCGGCGCTACGGTGGATACACCGTGCACGTCGGTATCACCCTGATGTTCCTGGGCTTTGCCGGCGCGGGCTTCCAGCGGGAAGAGACCGTGCTGCTCAAGCCGGGGCAGACAGCCACCGTCGGCGCCTACACCGTGCTGATGGACAAGCTCTCGGTCACCGACGATGGCCAGAAGCAGATGACGACCACGCACGTCACGGTGACGAAGGACGGCAAGCCTTTCGCCAAGATGTATCCGGCGCGGTGGGCATTCAGGAAGCATGAGGCCGAGCCGACCACCGAGGTGGCGATTCACCGAGGCTTCTCGGAGGACTTCTATCTGGTGCAGGCCGGGGCGGACGTGGGGACGCAGACGGCGAGCATCAAAGTCGTCATCAACCCGCTGGTGAACTGGATCTGGTTTGGCTTCGGCGTGCTGGCACTGGGCACGTTCATCGCGATGATGCCCGAGCAGGTGTTCGCCTACGCGGTGGCGAAGGTGCCGGAGGGCGCCGCGACGGTCGGGGCCGTGCTGCTGGCACTCGCGCTCAGTGCGCCGGCGCTGTCCGCGCAGGAGGCGAGTCCATCAGCGGCGCCGGACCATTCCTCTGTGCCTGGATCCATCGCGCCGTCGAAGAACGCCCTCGAGGAGGAACTGCGCCACGAGATGGCGTGCATCTGCGGTACATGCGGGCACGAGCCGCTCTCCAAATGCACCTGCAGCACGGCAGACCAGATGCGGTCCGCGCTGCGGTCACAGATTGACGAAGGCAAGTCGAAGCCGGACATTCTGACGCACTTCACCGCGCTCTATGGCGGCACGCACTTTCTTGGCCAGCCCATTGACGAGGGTTTCAACCGCCTCGCGTGGCTCCTGCCGTATGGCGTCGGTGCCCTGGGCCTGGTCACCATTTCAATGATTGCCCGCAAGTGGACGCGCCCGGCCGCCATGGCTGCTGCCTCCGCCGCGCCGATTGATGCAACTCTCAACAGCCGTTTGGACGATGAGCTCCGAGACCTCGACTGACACCTTCCAGGCTGATTCGTTTCAGCCGTGGCAGTTCTTCACCCTGGTCGGTCTTGCGGCTGCCACGGCCCTGGTCTTCCTGGCCGTGTTCGTGTGGCACACGGATCGGCCGGCGGCGATCCTGCTGAGCGTGACGGTGGGCACCGCGGCCTTCGCCGGATATGCGGCCTGGCGCACCGTCGCCCCGCTGGCAGATGACGAGGCCGAGTCCACCCCGACGTCCGTGGGCGGCCGCACGCGCGCCGTCCTCGAGCGCGAGAAGCTCCTGACACTGCGTGCCATCAAGGACCTCGAGTTCGATCGGGCGATGAAGAAGGTGTCCGAGCAGGACTTCATGGAGATGAGCGGCCGGCTGCGGGTCCGGGCGGCCGGCCTGATTCGTCAACTGGATTCCACCGTCAGCTACCGCGACGAGATCGACCGCGAGATGGCGCGCCGGCTGAGTGCGGGGACGGGGACGACGGCGGCGGTGGCGACTCGCGCGTGCGCGGGGTGCGGGACGGCAAACGACACCGACGCGAAGTTCTGTAAATCCTGCGGTGCACAGTTGGAGGCCGCGTGAGGCGCAAAATCCTCGCCTGGATCCTGGCGGCGGCCGCGGTGGCCGTGATGGTTCCCGCACAGGCTGGCGCCCAGATCAACATGCCGGACCCCTCAATGATCGCGGGCAAGGCCCTGCCGGCCCCGGAACTGCCGGACGGGACCGTATCGGTCCGGACAGTAAAGGAGTCGGTCGGGAACAACATCACCGGACTGCAGGTCAGCGTGACGGCGGGCGGCGTTTCGAAGTCTGGGACGACAGACGAACAGGGACGGGCCATGCTCACCGGTCTCCCAGCGGGTGCCGAGGGTACGGCGGCCGCGGATGTCAACGGTGAGCGGCTGGTGTCCGATCCCTTCCAGGTACCCGCCAAGGGGGGCATTCGCATCATTCTCATTTCCGGCATCAAGGAAGCCGCGGAACGGCGTGCGAAGGAGCAGGCCGCTGAGGCGGCCGCGCCGCCGATCAAAGGCACGGTGGTCTTCGGCGGCGACTCGCGGATCATGATGGAGTTCGGCGACGACCAGTTGCGTGTGTTCTACCTGCTGGACATCGTCAACACCGCGCGGTCGCGCGTGGACATCGGTGGCCCGCTGGTACTCAAGATGCCTGAGGGCGCCGAGCACGTCACCATCCTCGACGGGTCCACGCAGAGTGCGACAGCCAAGGACGAGCAGGTCACCGTCGTTGGACCATTCGCGGCGGGTTCGACGAAGCTGCAGATCGCCTTCGGCATGCCGTCGGGCAACGGCACGCTCACGATGCTGCAGACGTGGCCGGTACGCCTCGATCAGGTGCTGATGATGGTGCAGAAGGTGCCCAACCTCGATGTGTCCTCGCCACAGATGGTGGAGAAGGACGAGGCGCGGGCGCAGAATGGCACCCCCTTCATCCTCGGCGGTGGTCCAGGCGTGGTCGCTGGCACCACTACCTCCGTCACGCTGACGGGCCTTCCGGTGCACCCGGCCTGGCCGCGTAACACGGCGATGGTCTTGGCCGGGTTGATTCTCCTTGCCGGTGCGTGGTTCGCGTGGTCCGGCTCGAGGGCCGAGCCGGCCGACCAGCGGAAGCTGCGCGAGCGCCGGGAATCGCTTCTGGGCGAGCTGCTAAAGCTCGAAGAACAGCGACAGAGCGGGCGGGTAGATGGGTCCAAGTACGCTGCGCGGCGGCAGAAGCTGATGGGCGACCTGGAGCGCGTGTACGGCGTGCTTGACGGTGTCACGGCCGGCCGCTCGGGAGGCGGCGAGGCCGTCGCTTGAGCCCCTCGACTGTGCTCGGGACAGGCCCCTCGACTTCGCTCGGGACAAGCTCAGCGACTTTCGACGCGCTCGCCGTCGACGGTCTCTCGCGGCACTTCGGACGGCGCCGTGCGCTCTCGAACGTCACCTTTCAGGTGTCGGCAGGGTCGATCCTCGGGTTGCTGGGGCCGAACGGCGCAGGGAAGTCGACGCTCCTCTCGATGCTGGCGACGTTGCTGCGGCCGACGTCCGGGTCCATCCGCTACGGCGCTCTGGCCACCATCTCAGGTGCAGGCGGCACCTCGGGGGCGCCGCCGGCGCTGCTTCGTGGCGCGATCGGCATGCTGGGCCACGACCTCTACCTCTATCCCGAACTGACCGCGCGGGAGAACCTCGCGTTCTTCGCCGCGCTCTATGGCCCGGGCGACGCCGGGGCCGCGGCGGATCGTGCCCTCGAACGCGCCAGGCTCGCGGACCGCGCCCATGACGCGGTCGGCAGCTTCTCGCGTGGGATGCGGCAGCGCGTGGCGCTCGAGCGGGCCCTCATCCACGACCCGCGGTTGGTGCTGCTGGACGAGCCGTTTACCGGGCTCGACGACCGTTCCGTCGGCGCACTGACCGCGCGGCTCAAGGAACTGCGGGACGAAGGCCGGATCGTGATCCTCGCGACACACGACCTGGATCTGGCCGAAGGGCTCTTCGACCAGGCGGTGTTCATCCGGGACGGACGGATGGTCGAACTGGCCAGCCAGCCACAGGCCCTGCGCACGCTCTACCAGACCGTCATGGCGAGGCCCCGGGCATGAGCCGCTTCTTCCGCGTGGCGTGGCTCGTGCTCCGCAAGGACCTGACGGTGGAGATGCGCAGCCTCGAGATCGTCTCGACGTCGCTCTTCTTCGCCGTCTCCTGCGTGCTGTTCTTTGCCGTGGCGTTCGTGCAGGACGGGCGCGCGCTCGACGGTGCGGCCGCCGGCATTCTCTGGATCGCGGTCGCGTTTGCCGGCACCCTTGCCCTCGGACGGACCTTTGAACGCGAGCGGCAGGCCGAAACGCTCCGGGCCCTGCTGCTGGCCCCCGCCGACCGGCCGGCGATCTACGTCGGCAAGCTCTTCGGGATCGTGGCGCTGCTCGTGGTGACGGAGATCATCCTGCTACCCCTGATTGCCTACCTGTTCCAGGCGCCGCTCTTTGCCCACCCACTGTGGATGGCCGCTATCCTGCTGGGCGGCACGATCGGGTACTGTGCCGTCGGGACGCTCTTTGCCGCGATGCTGGTGCGGGCGCGCAGCCGCGATGTGCTGCTGCCCATCCTGTTGTATCCCATCGCGATTCCGGTCATCATTGCCGGCGTTCGCGCCACGGCGACGCTGGTCGAGCCCGAGTTCGATGTGGTGCTGGCGCGATTCTGGCTTTCGCTCATGGCGGCCTACGACGTGGTCTTTGTCACGCTGGCGTTGTGGTCGTTCGAGCCCTTGATGACGGACTGACCTGACTATGCCCAAGTGGTTCACGCCCGCCGCCGCGCTCTGCGGACTCATGTTCGCCGTGTCGCCCCTGCTCATCGCCAACGCCCCGTTCGAGTCCACGATGGGGATGGTGCAGAAGATTTCCTATTACCACATGCCGTCCGCGTGGATCTTCCTCATCGCCGCGATCGTCTGCGGCGTGGCGAGCGTCCGGTATCTGTTCCGGGGCACCATTTCGCAGGACCGGCTGGCGGCCGCGGCGGCCGAACTGGTGGTGCTCTTCGGTGCGCTGGCGCTGGTCACGGGTCCGCTCTGGGCGCGCAAGGCCTGGGGCGTGTGGTGGCAGTGGGACGTACGGCTGACGTCGAGCCTCATGGGCTGGATGGTGGCGGTGGCCTACATCCTGGTGCGGAAGTACGGCGGCCCCGGGTCGGACAAGCTGGCGGCAGGCCTGGCGCTGTTCGGCATGGCCAACGTGCCCTTCATCTACATCTCGGTGAACTACTGGCGGACGATCCATCCGAAGACGACGGTGATCCCCAAGCTGCCGCTTGAGATGGGCGTCCCGTTCTGGTTCTGCGTCGTGGCATTTCTCCTGCTCTTCATGCTGCTGCTGCGACTGCGCGTGCGGCTGGAAGAGCAGCGCGCGCGCGTGGACGCGCTCTACCTTTCACTGGATTAGGGTGATGATGACTTCTCTGCGTCGTGTCGCGCCCCTGGTGGCGCTCGTCGGACTGCTCGCGGGCGCCGCCGTGGCCGTGGCCCAGCCGGCCCAGCCACCCCGGCAGATGGATGAGTTCGTGCCCATCGATGAGTTGCCGCAGCAGGAACAGATTCCCGCGGCCAACCTGCTGATCCCCGCCTACGCCTTCGTGTGGGTCGCCGTGCTGGTGTACGTGGTGTCGATCGCCAGGCGGCTGAACGGTGTGCAGCGTGAGGTCGAGCGGCTGGAAGCCGACATCAAGGCGCGCAAGTAAGTTCTCGATGCCGACCGCCGCCCACTTCATCTACATCCCGAGCATGCTGTTGCTCGGGGTCGTGCTCGGGTTCATCCTGGGTTCGCGTGCGGCGGCTGATGCACACGCGGCAGATGCCAAGCGGCGCCAGGAGCGGGCCGACCGCTCCGGCAAGCCGCCGTCGTAGGGTGAGGTTTATCCGCACCCCCATCCGCGCCGCCCAGGCGGCGGCCGCTCCGTCGTATCGACAATCCGCTGGAGGCGCTGGCTCAGACACTTGCCGGGGATGTGCACGCGCATCGTGACCTCCAATTCGGCTGACTCGCTACCAGTCCACCGGTGACACACGTTGCCCACCGGCGCGGCGGCCACTCCAAGTCCGTTAGTGCATGAGCGTGCCGATGGCGCGATCGTGGGCGAGCCGGATCTCGGCTCGCTGGGCCTCGATCAGGTCGCGCGATGTCGGCGGCAGCATCTCCGAGAGTGCCTCGTCATAGGCCGCGGCGGCCTCGTCTTCGCGCTCGATCACCTCGTTGACCATGGCGGAGTCGTTGAAGCCAGTCAGCGTGTGGCGGATGGCCATCCAGCGGCGGTGCAGGGTGCCTCGCGTGGTGCCGTCGGTGGCTCCAGGGCCGCCGAGCCGCTGGGCGTGCGGCGCGAGATCCGCGGCAAACTGGGATCGGCGGGAGGCCAGATCGAGGATGAAGGCCCTGGCCTCGGGCGCCTTGACGTGGTCGGCCACGTAGCGCAGTGTGAGTTCCTCGTCGCGACACATTTCGATCAGCCGGTTCAAGAGCCACCGTTCGGAATGATCAGGCATGGGATCCTCCTCAACTGGAACGAGCCAAAGGCCAAAGGCAGGACTGGCGCTGATCAGATCGCGGGTAAGGTCGTGCGGCGGGGACGAAAAACGCGTGGACACGAAGAACCTCCCGATCTGACCGGAAAGTGCCTTCGGGAGAACCAGCGTCGCGCGGCGGAGATCCCGTCGTGGGCGATGACCCTCGGGGAAGCAACCAGCTGAGGTCCCGTATACACCCGCGGATCTGCGATGTCAAACATTGCGACGGGCCGCGCTCGCCCGCAGGGGATGTGTTCAGCGTCCTGGGCCGAGACGTTGCGCGAGCGAGGCCGGCAGGCCGGCGTCCCGGATCCGGCGTTGCGTCGTGCGCACGTCGTACTCCGCGCGATGGAATGCGCACGTCTGTGCGTCCGTATCGAGTACGCCGAACGCGGCGCGCCAGTCGCCGTCCCGGGGTTGTCCCACAGCCCCGCAGTTGAGCAGCCATCGCGTGTTCCCCGCCAGCGCCAGCGTGAACGGCGCGGCGCCGTACGGCCCAACGGTGTCCACCCGCCCATCCAGCCCGCCGTAGGCCATGGCCACATGCGTGTGCCCGAACAGGCACACCGGGCGCGTCGAGGCCTTGAGTGCGAGGCTGGCGTCGGACGGCGAGAAGACGTAGAAGTCCTCGTCGAAGGGCGCGCCATGGCAGATCTCGATCCGGTCGTCGACGGCGAGGGGACCTGCCACGAGGCCGATGAGGTAGTCCCGAACAGCGGGCGTGAGTGCGGCAGCCGTCCAGCGCACCGCCGCCTGTGCCCTGGGATTGAAGTCGTCGTCGGGGCTCAGGCCGGACGCGACACGGTCATGGTTTCCGCGGATGACCATCGCATCCTTCAGGCCGAGCACCCGGTCCACGACCTCGTTCGGGTTGGGGCCGTAGCCGACCAGATCTCCCAGCACCAGCGCACGGTCGATGGATAGCGCTGCCGCCGCCTCCAGCACCGCGTCGGTGGCTTCCAGGTTGGCGTGCAGGTCGCTCAGAATCAGGTAGCGCACGGCTCTGGCGTTCGTCGCGGAGTCAGAAACCGATCCACGCGAGCAGGTGCTCAACGACTTCGTTGAGAGGCCTGGTGGCGTCGATCCGGATGTGGGCGAGCTGGTAGGCCGGCTGGCGGCGCAGGTAGAGCTGCTCGAGTTGCGCGCGGTCCGCAGCCAGCGGCCGCCGGCCATCCTGCGGCACGCGGTCGATGACTTTGGGGAGCGGCAGGTCCAGCCAGGCGACGGCGCCCGAGGCGAGCATCGCCGCACGATTGTCCGGGTCGACGAAGGTGCCGCCTCCAGTGGCGACGACAACCTCATGCTGCGGCACGAGGTCCGCGACCACGGCGCGCTCGACCTGCCGGAAGTACGGTTCACCGCTCTGGGCGAAGATGGTCGACACGCTCCGTCGTTCGCGCGCCTCGATCAGGTCGTCGACGTCGTCGGTGCGCCAGCCGAGCCGCCGGCCCAGCGCACGCGCCACGGTGGACTTGCCAGCGCCCATGAAGCCGACCAGGTACAGCTTGTCGGCTCTCACGCCCGCAGCGAATCGAGGATGGTGAAGAACTCAGGATAGGACACGTCGGCCGCGCCCGCATCCTCGATGGTCGAGGGTCCCGTGGCGCCGAGCGCCGCGATTGAGAACGCCATCGCCAGGCGGTGGTCACCGATGGCGTCCGCCGTGCCGCCGGCCAGCCGGCCGCCCCGCACGTGGAATCCGTCGGGCCGTTCCTCGATGGAGGCACCAAGCCGGCGGAGGCCGTCCGCGAGCGAGGTGATGCGGTCGCTTTCCTTGACCCGCAGTTCCTGGGCGCCGCTGACGACGAGTTCGCCGCCGAGCGACGCCAGCGCGGCCAGCACGGGCAGTTCATCGATGACCCCCGGCACCTCGTCCGGGGTGATCTCGGCGCGCGTGAAGCCGCCGTGCCGTACGCGAATGGTGCCCACAGGTTCGGCCGCGTCGCTGGGGGAAGGTGTGACGTCGATGATGGCGCCCATGCGGCGCAGGACGTCGATGATGGCGGTGCGGGAGGGATTGAGGCCCACACCCTCGATCGTGACGTCGGAGTCCGGCAGGGCAGCGGCGGCCACCATCCAGAAGGCAGCGGAGGAGATGTCACCCGGAACCGTCAGCCGGCGGCCTGCGAGTGGCTGGCCTCCCGCGACGGAGACGGTCGTGCCCGCCCGTTGCACGGCGACACCGAAGGTCGCCAGCGCCAGTTCCGTGTGGTCCCTGGTGGCGATCGCCTCGGTCACGCTGGTGGTCCCGTCCGCATGGAGGCCTGCCAGCAGCACGGCGCTCTTGACCTGCGCGCTGGGCACTTCAGTGACGAACGCCATGGCGCGGAGCGGGCGCCGCCCCGTGATGGTCAGCGGAGGCCGGCCGTCGACCGAGGCGATGGAAGCGCCCATCTGTTCGAGCGGCACGATCACGCGCCGCATCGGGCGCCGGGTCAGGGAGGCGTCGCCGCTCACGACGGTCGTGAAAGGGTGCGCGGCGAGAATGCCCGAGAGCATGCGCATCGTGGAGCCTGAATTGCCGGCGTCCAGGGGTGCGTCCGGCGCCCGAAGGCCACCGAGCCCGCGTCCCACAATGGTCACCGTCAGCCCCTGGCCAGAGGGGGAGCCTGTCCGGTCGATCTCGACGCCGAGCCCTTCGAGGCACCGAAGCGTGGAGGCGCAATCGCCGCCGGTCGAGTATCCGTCGATGGTGGTGGTGCCGGTGGCGAGGGCGCCCAGCAGCGCGTAGCGATGGGAGATGGACTTATCGCCGGGAAGCCGGATACGCCCGCGCACCCGTGCGGTCGGCTGGACCGTGACGGCGCGCGAGGTCATGTCAGCGACTATAATCAAAGACCGGCTCGATGCATAACGGGAACTCCGTTCGGCTGGACTTCTGGAGCGACATCGACATGCTCGATCTCGTCCAGACCATCGGCGATCATCTTGGCCGTCAGGCCGGACTCGACGACGAGGCGCTGCATTGGGTCAGCGTCGCCGTCCGGGAGTCGGTGACCAACGCCATCCGGCATGGCAACGCCGGCGACGCGGGCAAGCGCGTGCACATCGAGTTCACGTATCTGGGTGCCGACGCGGGCCTGGCCATCCGCGTGCGCGACGAAGGGTGCGGCTTCGACCCCGACGCGCTGCCGGACCCGCTGTCGCCGGAGAACCTCCTGAAGCCGAGCGGGCGCGGTATCTTCCTGATTAAGAGCTTCATGGATGAGCTGGAACTGCGCCGGGCCCCGGAAGGCGGGATGGAGATTGTCATGGTCAAGCGCCCGCAGCCGGTTCGGTCCTAGTCCATCTCCCCCTCCGTCGTGGCCACGTCCGCATTCCTCGAGACCGCACGCGACATCGTGCTGCGCGCTGGCGAGATCCAGTCCGGTCGGCAGCGCTCGGGCTTCCGCATTGACAAGAAGGGCGTCACGGATCTGGTAACCGAGGTTGACCTGGAGTGCGAGCGGATGTGCCGGGCCGTGCTGGCCGAGCGCTACCCGGACCACGACATCCTCGCCGAGGAACTGGGGGGCCGAACGACCGGCGCACACGCATCGAAGTACCGGTGGATCTTCGACCCGCTCGATGGCACTACGAACTACGCGCACGGCCTGCCCATCTACTGCTCCTCGCTGGGGCTCGAGGTGGACGGCGAGGTAGTGGTGGCCGCCATCTACGATCCCAGCCGGCAGGAACTCTTCACGGCGGAGAAGGGTGAGGGCGCCTGGCTGAACGGTGAGCGCCTGCGGGTGTCCGCCACGGATCGCCTGATCGACTCGCTGCTCGTGACGGGATTTCCCTACGACGTGCGGTTGCGGCAGGAGGAACTGATCGCGATTTTTGCCGCGTTCCTCACGGAGGCGCGTGCCGTGCGCCGGCTGGGCTCGGCGGCGGTGGACCTCTGCTACGTGGCCGCGGGCCGGTTCGACGGCTTCTGGGAGCAGCACCTCAAGCCGTGGGACGTCGCGGCCGGTTCGCTCATCGTGACCGAGGCCGGCGGGCGCATGAGTCGGATGGACGGCACGGCGTTCAGTGTGGAGGCCGGGAGTCTGCTGGCCAGCAACGGGTGCCTCCATGGCGGGATGGTCCGCCTCATCGCCGCGGTCCAGACCCCGCCCGGTCCGTTCGTGTAGGGCGCGGACATCCTGTGCGCGAGTTCTTCTCACGAGTCTACGAGATGGCGCTGGCCGCCGGCGGCGCGGGCGTCTTCGGCGTGTCGTTCCTCGATTCGTCGTTCGTGCCGCTGCCCGAAATCAGCGACCTGATGGTGGTCGTGATGGTGATGCAGCACAAGGCCTGGATGCCGTACTACGCGGCGATGGCCACCGGAGGCTCCATCGCCGGCTGTTACGTGATCTACGCGCTGGCCCGCAAGGGTGGCTCGGGCTTCCTCGAACGGCGGATGAGTGCGGCTCGGGGCGAGCAGGTATTGAGGCTGTACCGGCGGTATGGCCTGCTTGCGTTGATGATTCCGGCGATTCTGCCGCCGCCGGCGCCCTTCAAGATCTTCGTCCTCCTGGCCGGCGTGGCCGGGGTCAGCCCGTTGCGGTTCGTCCTTGGGGTGGGCATCGCCCGGGCTCTCAGGTATCTCGTGCTGGGCGGGTTGACCATTCGCTACGGCGAAGACGGGCTCGAGCTGGTGCGGACGCATGGTCCGCTCGTGGCGGGCATCGTCGTGGGCCTGATCGTGCTCGGGTCGCTGGTCTGGTGGTGGGTGAGGCGCCGGGCGCAACGGGTACACTGAGCACGGCATGGGCTACCAGAGCGCTCTCGAGGCGCGCATCGCGCGGAAGACCACCCGGGCCATCACCGAGTACTCGATGATTGAGGACGGGGACCGCGTGATGGTGGGCCTCTCCGGCGGGAAGGATAGCTGGGCGCTCCTGCAGATCCTGGACGAACTGCGCAAGCGGGCGCCCATCACCTTCACGCTGGTGGCCGTCAACGTCGATTCCGGCTACAAGGACTACAAGCACGGCGTCATCACCGAGATCTGTAGGGCGCGCGGGTGGGAATTGCAGATTGAGCACACCGCCATCGGCGAGGTGATGGACGACATCCTCGCTGACGGGGCGACGCCCTGCTCGCTCTGCGCCCGGCTCCGGCGGGGCGTGCTGTATCGGGTCGCGCGGGACGTGGGTGCGACCAAGATTGCCCTGGGCCACCACCTGGACGACTTCGTGGAGACCCTGCTGCTGAATGTGTTCTTCGCGGGTGCGCTGAAGGCGATGCCCGCGCGTCTCCTGTCGGACAACAGCGAGCACGTGGTCATCCGCCCCTTCGTCTATGTGACGGAAGACGAATGCCGGGCGTATGCGCGGGAGCGGGATCTGCAGGTCATCGGCTGCTGCTGCCCGGCCTGCGGGGACCTGAGCCTGCAGCGGCAGCGGATCAAGAAGCTCATTTTCGACCTCGAGCAGGAGCATCCCGGGGTACGCCACTCGATGATCACGGCCCTGGGCAACGTGATGCCGCGCCACTTGCTGGACCGCCGGCTGAACCCGGTGGCGGATCTGGCGGCATGCCTGCCGGCCGACCCGGATACGCCGCCACTCCCGACGCTCATCCCCGTGCTCACGGGGCGCTAGGTGCACGATCGTTTTCAACCGTTCACGTCTCGTTCGATGATGGGCCACATGGTGAATCGACAACTGATCCGGGCCGCCCTTCTGGCGGCGGCCCTCGTGAGTGCGGCGGGCATGGCCGGGGCCCAGCAGCGGCCGTTGACGACGGAGGACCCCGAAACCGTGGGCGAGGGTCGCGTGCTGATTGAGGGCGGTTTCGACTACGGCCGTGGCGTGAACTTCCCGCTGTCGGGCCTCGAGGGCAACCTGCTCCGGATTCCGCTGATCGGTGTCAGCCTGGGCGTGGGCAAGATTGCGGAGATCCAGATGGATGGGGGGCTTCGGAACCGGCTCACCATCACCGACCGGCGCGGCGCGCCGTTTTCTTCGATGCTCAGATCCACGGGGGCCACGACGTCGGACTTCGAGGACATCGTGATCGGGGCGAAGACCCGGCTGGTGCCTGAATCGGCGCACTTTCCGTCGATCGGCATGCGCTTCGCGACGCGGCTGCCGAACGCCTCGAACGAGAGCGGGCTGGGCAACGACACCATCGACTTCCAGAGCACGCTCCTGTTCGGGAAGACGGTGCAGTCGGTGCGCGTCGTCGGCAATATCGGCGCGGCCTTTCTGAGCGACCCGCAGCGCGGCGAGAGCCAGAACGACGTGGTGGTGTACGGACTCTCGTTCGCCCGTGCGATTACCACCGCAGCTGAAGTGGTGGGGGAGATCAACGGCCGCTGGAGTACGGCGTCGGGCGTGGCGCCGCCCGGCACGGAAACCCGCGGGCAGGCACGGTTCGGCGCCCGATATACGCACGGAAGTGTTCGATGGGACGGTGCCGTCATCATTGGCCTCACGTCGATTGACCCCGGGGTTGGCATGGCGGGCGGATTTACCTACGTCTTCAACGCCTTCAACGTCCCATGACCGGGTTTGGTGTCACAAAGGCGCACGCCTATGGCAACGACTTCCTCTTCGTCAGCGAGGACGCCGTCGAGGGCGATCCGGCGATGCTGGCGAGGATCCTCTGTGCCCGCCACACCGGTGTCGGTGCCGATGGGCTGATCCTCTATCGACGGCGCCCGGGTGGGGCGACGATGCGGCTCTGGAATGCCGATGGGAGCGCATCCGAACTCTCCGGCAACGGACTCCGCTGCCTGGCGGCGCTGGTCGCCCGCGACGGGGGGTTCGACCCGGCTGACCCCTCCAGAAGATCGGTGCGGGTGGAGACCACGGCGGGGCTTAAGACGCTGGAGCTGCTGGCCGCTGACGGGCCGCGCTACACCTTCCGGGCGGCGATGGGGCACCCCGAGCGCCTGCGCCAGGACGTCATCCAGGTCGGTGGGGAGGCTGTGCCGGTGGTGCTGCTCAGCGTCGGGAACCCGCAGTGCATCGTGCTGGGCCCGTTGCCGGACGAAGCCCGGTTCCGGGCGGTCGGGGGAGCCCTGGCGGTACACCCGCACTTTCCCGAGGGCACGAACGTGGCATTCGTGCAGGTGGATCGGGAGGACCTTGTGCAGATCCTGATCTGGGAGCGCGGTGTCGGGCCAACGACTTCGTCAGGGACGGGATCGTCCGCCTCCGCGGTCGCCGCCGCTGCCTATGGTGGAGCGGGCCGTTCGGTGCGCGTGGATGCGCCGGGCGGATCCCAGCAGGTGGATTGGCGTGAAGACGGCATCTACCTCACCGGCGATGCCGAGATCCTGTTCGATGCCGTGTGGCTGCCCGTGACCGGCGCGGCCCCGCTACGGTAGTCGCGGTTCCTGCGACCCGCACGCCCCAGGAGGGGCGATGTTCCTACCCGATCAGGACTTCCGCGCGGCGGGCGGGGCCTTCGTCCGCTTTGCCGCTAGTGGGGCACGTGTCGGCTCCAGCGCCCCAACTATCTGGGCAATTCGCGTCGACACCCCGTTCAACAACAGGTCCGCGCCGTCCAGGTCGTCCTCGCTGACGAGTGCGCGTGCCTTTTGCAGGTCCGTGTCGATCGTGTCGAGTGCTGCTTCTGCCCTGCCCGCTGCCCTTCGGCTGGACCGGACGCGGGCCGCTGCACCGACCGTGGTCCGCGCGGACGCCAACGTGGAAGCGACGTTACTCAGTGAGGCGTCAAGCCGTTCCCGCCGTGCGCGATGCGCGCCCGTGGCGGCGCTCGACGCCGTCTTGGCACGCTCATGGCTGTCGAGGGCATGGTTGAGGGCCAGCTTGAAGTCACGGTTCAATGCAGCCGCCGCGCTCTTGTCGATCGCGGTTCGTGCCGCTGCCAGCTCCGCCGGAGCGTACCGTTCCGCCTGCGCCGAACGCGCGGCCTCGATGGCCTGGCGCGCGAGGTCCATTTCCTTGGTGGGGGGCGTGCCACAGGCCACGGTGGCGACACAGACGAGCACGGCGGCCACCGCGCAGCCGAAGCGACTGAACATCGCCTTGAGTATAGAACCAGTCACGTGAAGGGCCTCGCGACGTACGACCGTCCGCGCGAGAAGTTGGGCCGACTCGGCGCATATGCCCTCGGCGACCACGAACTCGTCGCGCTGGTACTCGGGAGCGGGTCGCGTCACCGGGACGTCCTGACGCTCGCCACGACGCTGCTCGCCGAAACGGGAGGCGTCCATGGGCTGGCCCGGCTGTCGACTGCGGACCTCGTCCGCGTCAGCGGCATCGGTCCCGCGCGTGCGGCGCAGGTGCTGGCGGCGCTGGAACTTGGGCGGCGGTCGCTGACGACACGGGCCGCCGAGCGCGTCCGGCTCTCCACGCCGCAGCAGTTGGCCACCTGGCTGATTCCACAGTACGGCGCCGCACGCGTGGAGCAGTTCGGTATCGTGATGCTCGACACGCGCCACCGGCTGATCCGCGCCGACGTGCTCTCGGTCGGGTCGCTCGATGCCACGATCGTCCACCCACGGGAAGTCTTCCGCGCGGCGGCCGCTGCGTCGTCGTCGGCGATCGTGCTCTTTCACAATCACCCTTCCGGCGATCCCACGCCGAGTCCAGACGACCTCGCGCTGACCATGCGGATGATCAGGGCCGGGGAGGTGATGGGCATCCGCGTGGTGGACCACCTCGTGCTGGCCGATCAGCACTACTACAGCCTGCTCGAAGCCGGCCGGCTGCCCCGCTGACATACTCGCGGCCGGGCATTTGTCACCGAACTTCGGTTCCAGCACACTAGGGCTGCGTGACGACGCTGTATCTGGATTGTTTCTCAGGGGCCTCGGGTGACATGGTGCTCGGCGCGCTGATTGATGCGGGAGTGCCCCTTGCCGATCTGCGAGCGGCGCTTGGGAGCCTGGCTGTTGACCCGGAAGCCGTCTGGACGGAGCGGGTGGTCCGCACCGGGATCGCGGCGACGAAGTTCCACGTCCGCGGCGAGGGCGTGCCCGAGTCAGGGCCGGCGCCCGCGGCGACCCACGACCACGGGCACGGCCATAGCCCCGATCACGGGCATGACCATGGGCACCCCGATTCCCATGCCGCCGGGCACGACCATGCGGATGATCACGCCCACCGGACCCTGCCGGAGATCTACAGACTGATCGACCGGTCCGCGCTCGCGCCGGCCGGCCGTGAACGTGCGAAGGCGCTCTTTGCGCGGCTCGGCGAGGCCGAGTCGGCCATTCATGGCACGCCGATCGAGCAGGTGCACCTGCACGAAGTCGGCGCCCTGGACTCGATCATCGACATCGTTGGCGCGGTGTTCGCCTTCGAGGCGCTGGGCGCGGACGAGGTCATCGCATCGCCGCTGAACGTGGGCAGCGGGACCGTGCGCTTGGCACATGGCCTGTATCCCGTGCCCGCGCCGGCCACGCTGAAGTTGCTGGCGGGCGTGCCCATCTACAGCGGCGCCCAGGTCGCGGAACTGGTGACACCCACGGGGGCCCTGCTGGTGTCGGACTATGCGCAGGGGTACGGCCCGATGCCGGCGATGACCGTGCGGACGGTTGGTTACGGCGCGGGCGGCCGCGATTTTCGCGACACGCCGAACGTGCTCAGGGCCGTGCTGGGCGACCGGTCCGCCGGGCATACCCACACCGTGTGCGTCATCGAATGTGAGATCGACGACATGAATCCGCAGATTTTCGGGGCGCTGATGGATCAAGTACTCGAGGCGGGTGCCTTGGACGTGTTCTACACGGCCGTGCAGATGAAGAAGAGCCGGCCCGGGACGCTGCTGACCATCATGGCGCCGCCCGCGAAGCGTGAGGCCCTGACCGCCCTGGTGTTCCGGGAGACCACCACCATCGGCGTGCGCTACCGCGAGATGACCCGCGAGTGCCTGGACCGCAGCCACAAGACGGTGGAGACGCCCCTCGGCGCGGTCCGCTTCAAGCTGGCGACCCGCGGCGGCACGCTCCTCAACGCCTCCCCTGAGTTTGAGGACATCCTCCGGCTCGCCACCGCGCACGGCCGGCCCATCAAGGATGTCCAGGCGCTGGCGATGAAAGCGTTCCTGGAGTCCGCATGAAGCCGTTCTTCATCACCACGCCCATCTACTACATCAACGCGCGCCCGCACATCGGTCATGCGTACACCACGATGGTGGCCGACGCCATCGCGCGGTCGCGCCGGTTGCTGGGAGACGACGTATTCTTCCTGACCGGCACCGACGAGCACGGCCAGAAGGTGGAGCGGGCCGCGCAGAAGGCCGGCATGCCCACGCCCGCGTTTGCCGACGAGGTGGCCGGGGCGTTCCGGCAGATGTGCGAGGACCTCAATATCTCGAACGACGACTTCATCCGCACGACCGAGCCGCGCCACCATCGCGCTGCGCAGGCCCTCTGGACGCGCGTGGCCGCCGCTGGCGACATCTACAAAGGCGACTACGAGGGCTGGTACTGCACGGTGGACGAGATCTTCGTTCCCGAAGCCCAGTTGGCCGATGGGTGCTGCCCGACCTGCGGCGGGAAGGTCGAACGCCTCAAGGAGGAGAGTTACTACTTCCGGCTCTCGAAGTATCAGCAGCCGCTGCTCGATTTCTATGCCGCGAACCCGGACTTCCTGCAGCCGCACTTCCGGCTGAACGAGATCCGGACCTTCGTCGAAGGTGGGTTGCAGGACCTGAGCATCAGCCGCACGTCGTTCCAATGGGGCGTTCCCGTGCCCGGCGACGCCAGGCACGTCATGTATGTCTGGTTCGACGCGCTCACCAACTACCTGACGGCGCTCGGCTTCGGGGGCGATCCGGCCGGGGCGGCTGGAGCGGCCGGCAAGGACGAGGTCGCGGCATTCTGGCCGTCGGCGACCCATCTGGTGGGGAAGGAGATCATCCGGCAGCACGCGTTGTACTGGCCGGCCTTCCTGATGTCGGCGGGCCTGCTGCCCCCGAAACGGATCATCGCCCATGGTTGGTGGCTGATGGGTGGCGCCAAGATGTCGAAGTCGGTGGGCAATGTGGCACGCTACGAGGACTACGTCCGGGTCTTCGGCGTCGATGGCCTGCGCTACTTCGTGATGCGGGAGATGACACTCGGCCTCGACGCGAACTTCTCCGATGAGGCGATGCTGACGCGCTTCAACGCGGACCTGGCCAACGACCTCGGCAATCTCATCAGCCGTGGTACGACGATGATTCACCGGTACTGCGACGGCGTCGTGCCGGCACCCGGTGCCGGTGAGGAACTGGACAAGACGCTGGCGGTCGAGAGCGCCGCCGTCATCCGTGATGTCCTGGCCGCGTTCGACACGGTGCAGACCAGCGCCGCGCTGCAGCGCACCTGGGAGCTTGTGCGCCTGGTCAACCAGTACATCGTCAAGCGGGAGCCGTGGACGCTGGCGAAGGATCCCGCCAAGCGCGGCCTGCTCGAGACGACACTCTTCCACGCCGCCGACGCCCTCAGGGTGATTGCGGCGCTGGTGGAGCCGGTGATGCCGGCCGCGGCGGACCGGATCCGTCAGATGCTTGGCGTGCCACGCGAGCCGTGGGCCGGCCTCGCGCCTGGCACTCTCAAACCCGGCACGCGCCTCGGGAAAACTGAGGCGCTCTTTCCCCGCATTGAACTGACCGTGGAGGAACTTCGATCGATGTCCAATTCAGAATCTGTCCCCGCACCGGCGGCTGTGCCGTCCCCCGAGACACCCGCGGCGGCGGCTGTGGCCGCGCCCGCGCCGGTCCCGACCCCGGCAACCCCGTCGGCGGCGGCTGCCAGCGGCGACAGCCGGATCGGGATCGACGACTTCATGAAGGTGGAACTGCGCGTCGGGACGGTGCTCGAGGCGGAGGCGGTGCCGAAGTCAAAGAAGCTCCTGAAGCTGCTCGTGGATGCGGGCACGGAGCAACGGACGATCCTCGCGGGTATCGCCGAGGCGTACACGCCTGAGCAGATGGTGGGACGGACGATCGTGTTTGTCGCGAACCTCGAGCCCCGCAAGCTGATGGGGATCGAGTCCAACGGGATGGTACTGGCCGCCAGTGTTGAGGGCGGTCTGCCCACGCTGGTCAGCGTCGAGAACGTCCCCGGCGCGCGGGTGCGCTAGGGCTCCTTTGAACGTGATTGATTCCCATTGCCACATCGCCGGTGAGGAGTTCACCGCCGACCTCGAGGCGGTGGTCGGGCGCGCCACGGCCGCCGGGCTCACCGGCGCGATGGTGATCCTCGCCGCCGAGGACGCGGCCGAGGTGTCGAGGATGGCGCTCGTCCAGGCCGCGTGGCCGGAGGCCGTGTGCGCTGTGGGTGTGCACCCGCAGTCGGCTGGACAGTTTGCCGATGATCCAGCCGGTGCGGCGCGTGCCGTGGCGGCGGTCATCGACGTGCAGGCGCGCACGAGGGCCGTCGGCGAAATCGGCCTGGACTACCACTACGACCACGCGCCCCGCGAGGTGCAGCGCGAGGTGTTTCGTGAGCAGATCCGGCTGGCGCGCCAGCGCCGGCTGCCGCTGGTGATTCATACGCGCGAAGCGGAGGACGACACCTTCGACATCCTGCGGGAGGAGCATGCCGACGAGGTCGGGGGCGTCTTTCACTGCTTTACGGGGGACTGCGCGATGGCGCGGCGTGCCCTTGCGTTCGGATTCCACGTGTCGCTCTCGGGTATCGCCACCTTCCCCAAGGCGCCTGAACTCCGTGAGGTGGCCAGGCTCGTACCCGCCGACCGGCTGCTCATCGAAACAGACAGCCCGTTCCTCTCGCCGGTGCCGCACCGTGGATCCCGCAACGAGCCGGCGAGGGTCGTCCACGTGGCCGAGGTAGTTGCCCGGGAGCGCGGGGAAAGCGTGTCCGCCGTGGCGGCGACGACGACCGCGAATTTCGAGCGCCTCTTCGGCCCTGTCTGATGGACGGCTCGTCAGAAACTGTGGTCAGATCGTCCCGCGTGCCCGCCCCTCCGTCCAGTCCGAGTGCTCTCACGCTTGCCCTGCTCTTCGAGCCGATCCGCGAGGATCTGGCGGCGGTGGAGGTTGAGTTCGTCAGGCAGGTGCAGTCGCAGGTGGCGCTGATTCCCACGATTGGCACCTACGTTCAGGCGGGAGGGGGCAAGCGCGTCAGGCCGGCCGTGCTCCTGATGGCCGCGCGGATGGCGGGGTACCGCGGTGAGACCGCCGTGCTCTATGCGTCGGTGGTCGAGTTCATTCACACGGCGACCCTCGTGCACGACGACATGATTGACGAGGCCGCCGTGCGCCGTGGACGGCCGGCCGTGCACGCCAGGTGGGGCAACGACGTCACCGTCCTCCTGGGCGACTTCCTGTACATCAAGTCGATGTCGATGGCGCTCACACCGGACCGGCTGGATCTCGTGCGCCTGCTGTGCGAGGTGACGCTCCGGATGATCGAAGGCGAGCTGTATCAGCTCACCCGGAACGGCGTGGCGGCGATTTCCGAAGAGGAGCACTTCGACATCGTCCGGCGGAAGACGGCGTACCTGTTTGCGGGCTCGGCACGCCTGGGCGGCATGCTCGGCACGATCTCGGAGGCGCAGCAGGAAGCCCTCTGGGACTACGGCCTCTCCATTGGGATGGCGTTTCAGATCGTGGACGACCTGCTCGACTACACCGGCGCGGCGGAGGTGGTGGGCAAGCCCGTGGCCGGAGACCTGCGTGAAGGCAAGGTCACGCTGCCCCTCATTCATCTGCAGTCGAAGAGCCCCGAGGCCCGCCGGTTGGTGGAAGGCATCGTCGCGCGCAGGGACGTGACGGCGGAGGAGTGGCGGTCGCTCACCGCACTGATGGCCGAACACCACTCCGTGGAGTACGCCAGAAGCCGAGCCCGCGAGTTTGCCGACCGTGGCAAGGCCGCGCTCGACGCGTTTCCCGACGGCCGCGAACGCAGGGCACTGCTGACGTTGCCTGACTTCGTGCTGGGCCGGGATCATTAACCCCCGCCAGCCCCAGCGCCCTGTGCGTTGACCAGCCATATGCAGCCCGCCGATCGTCTCCGTGACCTGCGGCAGCAGATCCGCCGACACGAAGAGCGGTACTACGTGCTGGCGGATCCGGAGATCGCCGACGCGGAGTTCGATGCCCTGATGGCGGAACTGCGTGCCCTGGAAGGTGCGCACCCGGATCTGGTGACATCCGATTCGCCGACCCAGCGCGTGGGAGGCCGTATCGCGTCCGGCTTCGCGGCGGTGCGGCACGCCGAGCCGATGCTCAGCCTGGACAACGCCTACTCCGACCTGGACCTCCGTTCCTTCGACGATCGCGTGCGGCGTGGCCTGGACCTCCCCGAGGATGCGCCGCCGGTCACCTATGTGGCCGAGCTGAAGGTGGATGGCCTCAGCGTGGCGCTCCGCTACGAGGGCGGCGTGCTTGTCCGAGGCGCCACGCGTGGCGACGGCGATACGGGTGAGGAGGTCACCCCCAACGTGCGGACGATCCGCGCCCTGCCGCTCAGCCTCTCCGGTGTGACGTCAGGCGTGGTCGAGGTGCGGGGCGAGGTCTACCTGCCGCGCGCCAGCTTCGAGCGGATCAATCGTGAGCGGGCCGAGATCGGGGAGCCCACGTTCGCCAACCCGCGAAACGCCGCGGCGGGCACCATGCGGACGCTCGACCCGGCGCTGGTGTCGCGACGTGGCCTCGGCGCATGGGTCTATCAACTCGTGATCGTCGAGGCGGACAGCTCGGCGACGGTGCCAGGGTCGCACGAGGCGATGCTTCAGACGCTGACGCGGTGGGGCCTCCCCGTGGAGCCGCACAGCCGGCGCTGTGAGGGCATCGACGATATTCTCCGGTTCTGCGCGGACTGGCAGGACGCCAGGCGGGGCCTCGAGTTCGAGACCGACGGCGTCGTGGTCAAGGTGGACGGCCTCGCCAGTCGCGAGCGGCTCGGGACGACCTCGAAATTCCCGCGCTGGGCCATCGCATTCAAGTTCCCGGCCGAGCAGCGCACGACGCGCCTCACGCAGATCGACGTGGAGGTGGGCCGCACCGGCGCGGTGACGCCCTTCGCGGTGCTGGAGCCGGTGGTGATTGCCGGGTCGACCGTGTCGTTTGCGACCCTGCACAACGCGGACGATATCGCCCGCAAGGACCTCCGGGAAGGCGACTGGGTGGTGGTTGAAAAGGCTGGCGACGTGATTCCGCGCGTCGTGGGTCCGGTCGTCAGCCGCAGGACGGCGGGCGCTGAGCCCTGGCGGATGCCGTCCACGTGCCCGCGCTGCCACTCCGCACTGGTGAAGGGCGAGGACGAGGCCGCGTGGCGCTGCGAGAACGCCTCGTGCCCGGCCCGCATCCGGCGCGGACTCGAACACTTTGCGTCGCGGGCGGCCATGAACATCGAGGGGATGGGCGAAGCGCTCGTGGACCAGTTGGTGGCGCGGGGGCTCGTGGGTGACTACGCGGACATTTACCGGCTCGACGCCGTCACGCTGGCGGCGCTGGAGAGCGCGTCCCAGAAGGCGGACGGCACGGCCATCGTCCGCAAGTTCGGCCAGAAGTCCGCGGACAAGCTCCTCGTGCAGATTGAACGGAGCAAGACGAATGACTTGTGGCGGCTGATCTTCGGCCTCGGCATCCGTCACATCGGTGAGCGGGCCGCGCAGGTGCTGGCGCGGGCCTTCGGCACGGTGGAGGCGCTCTCCGCGGCGACGGTGGAGCAACTGGAGTCCACAGCAGAGATTGGTCCCGTGCTGGCGGCCTCGGTACACGGGTGGTTCAGGGAGCCAGGCAACCAGGCCCTGATCGACCGGCTGCAGCAGGCGGGTGTGCGCTGCGTCGTGCCGCCGGAGGACATGCAGGCCGGTGGCGCGCCGGGGCCGCTGGCGGGACGCACCTACGTGCTGACCGGGACGCTGGCGTCCATGAGCCGGGACGAGGCGGGCGCCGCCATCGAGCGGCTCGGGGGACGGGTGGCCGGGTCGGTCAGTAAGAAGACGACGGCGGTGGTTGCCGGTGCCGATGCCGGCAGCAAGCTGGACAAGGCGAGGGCGCTGGGCGTGCCCGTGCTGGACGAGGAGGGGTTGGCGGCGCTTCTCGGAGCGGAGACGTAGTGCCCTCCCTATAATGAAGGCCATGACTCGGCCATTTGTCGTCGCGACGATCGGCCTGACAGCGACCGTGGCGTTTCTCGTGGGCCTCATCGTCGCGGGGTCCCTTTCGCCCACGCCGGCCCATTCGGCGACGCCACCGGATGACCCGCGCGAGTTTGCCGTGCCGGCGCAGGGGCTGCCCGTGGCCGGGGCGGCGCTCGGGACTGCCTCCTTCGCGACCTCCTTCGCGGACGTGGCCGAGCATCTGAATCCGACGGTGGTCAACATCGACGCGACATCACGGGGGTCCTTCTACGGACGGCGCCGGTACAGCGCCCCCCTCCCCGAGCGGCCTGAGATGTTCGACCGTCAGCTCGACCGCGACCAGGACGACGGCCGCGAAGGGATGGGCACCGGGTTCGTCTTCGACCCGTCCGGCCTCATCCTCACGAACCAGCACGTCATCGATGGCGCCGAGCGCGTGATGGTGCGGCTGGCCGATGGGCGGAACCTGCGGGCGGCCGTTGTGGGTGCCGACCCGGAGACCGACATCGCGGTGCTGAAGGTCGATGCCGGTGCGCCCCTGCCGGCGGCGCCGCTGGGCGACTCCGACCGCCTGCGGGTGGGGGAGTGGGTGTGCGCGATCGGCAACCCCCTGGCCTACGAGCACTCCGTGACAGTGGGGGTGGTGAGCTTCATCGGACGGAAGCTCTTTGACGCCTCGCTGGAGCGCTACATCCAGACGGATGCCGCCATCAACCTCGGCAACAGCGGCGGCCCGCTGATCAACGACAGAGGCGAGGTGGTCGGTATCAACGCCGCCGTCAGCGCCAGGGGCGCCAACATCGGCTTCGCCGTGCCGATCAACCAGGCACGCGAGATTCTGCCCGCGCTGATGGCATCCGGTCGCGTGTCGAGGGGTTACCTGGGTGTGACGGCCCGTCCCGTCGACGACGATCTGCGCCGCTCCCTGGCGCTGGCCTCGGCGCGTGGCGTCCTCGTGCAGGACGTCGTCAGCGGGTCCCCCGCGGCCCGCGCCGGGTTACGGGCCTACGACGTGATCCTGGACGTGGATGGGGAACCGGCGACGACCAACGACGCCCTGCACGGCGCCATGGCCGCCCGTCGCCCCGGGGCGCAGGTCACGGTGCGTCTCCTGCGCGATGGCCGTGCCGTCTCTCTCACGGCGAAGCTGGCCGAGCGGCCCATCGTCGGGCGCAAGGGAGAGCCGGTCCGGCGGACCGCGCCGCCGGCGCTCGCGATGCGTGGACCGAACCTGGGCCTGCTCGTGAGGGAGTTGGACCGCGACTTCCGGATGCGCTATCGCGTGCCAGACGAGAAGCCCGGCGTGGTGGTCTCCCGCGTGGAGCCCCTGAGCCCTGGTTCCGATGCCCAGATCGACCGCGGGCACGTGATCCTCGAAATCAACCGCCGGCCGATCCGTTCGGTGGACGACTTCCGCCGGGAAGTCGCCGATACCAACCCCGGCGACGTTCTGGCGTTCTATCTGTTCAATCCGGATCGCCAGCAGCACGAACTGCGCACCGTCCGCGTCGACAATTAGGGTTCTCACCACCGTGCCTGCCAGCCCAAGAATTCTCGTCATCGACGACGAGGCCGCGATTCGCGACGCCTTGCGGATGATTCTCGAATACGAGCACTACGAGTTCACCGGCGCGTCCAGTGGCGCCGACGGCCTCGCGATGATCCGGCGCGACCGCCCCGACGCGGTGCTGCTCGATATCCGGATGCCGGGCATGGACGGCCTCGAAGTCCTGAAGGCGATTCGCGCGGCGGACGACGCGCTGCCCGTGATCATGATCTCGGGCCACGGCACGCACGCGACGGCGCTCGAGGCGGGCAGGGCCGGGGCCTTCGCCTACGTCGAGAAGCCGTTCAAGAGCGACGACGTGCTGCTCACGGTGCGCAATGCCTGCAGCATGTCGCAGCTCCGCTCGGAGAATCGCGAGCTCAAGCTCGCGATGGAATCGCGCTACGAGATGATCGGCGCCAGCGCCGGGCTCCGGCAGGTGCTCGCGTCGGTGGCGAAGGCGGCGCCGACCAATGCCACGGTTTTGCTGCTTGGGGAGAGCGGCGTCGGCAAGGAACTGGTGGCACGGGCCGTCCATGGGAACAGCCCCCGGGCCGGCCAGCGATTCGTCCAGGTGAACTGCGCGGCCATTCCCGAGGAGCTGATCGAGTCGGAGCTGTTCGGCCACGAGAAGGGGTCGTTCACGGGCGCGGCCGAGAAGCAAATCGGCAAGTTCGAGCAGGCCGACCGGGGCACCATCTTCCTCGACGAGGTGGGCGACATGAGCCCCAAGACGCAGGCCAAGGTGCTCCGCGTGCTCCAGGAGCAGGAGGTCGAGCGCCTCGGATCCGCGCGGACGATCAAGGTGGACGTGCGTGTCGTGGCCGCCACCAATAAGGATCTGGAGGCCGCGATCGCCCGTGGGGAGTTCCGGGAGGATCTGTTCTTCCGCCTCAACGTGATCCCGATCGTCGTGCCGCCGCTGCGCGAGCGGCGGGAGGACATCCCGAAGCTCGTGGCGCACTTCGCGGCGCGGCTCTCGGCCGAGAACAACCTGCGGCCCGTCCGGTTCGAACCGCGGGCCGTCGAGGTCCTGCAGCGGCAGCACTGGCGCGGCAACATCCGCGAACTGCGGAACGCCATCGAGCGGATCATGATCATGGCCCCGGGTGACATCGTCCGGTTCGAGGACCTGCCAGCAGGGATGCTCGGGGCCGGACCTGCGGGGAGTGAAGGCCAGCGGTCTTCCGTGGCGGCCGGTGGTACCACGTCTGCGGAGACAGCGGCCGGCACCCTGCGCGAGTTCAAGGACGCGGCCGAGCGCACGTTCCTGGTGCGGAAGCTGCGCGAGCACAACTGGAACATTTCGAAGACCGCCGACACGATCGACACGCCGCGGAGCAATCTCTACAAGAAGCTGGAGCAGTACGGGATCTCGCAGGACACGGACGGCTAGCCGCGCGGCGTTGGCGCGGTGCCATAATGGGCCGTCGCAGTCGGCTGGACGGCCGCCGGTCTTCGTACCCGGGATGCCCGATTGGTGAGCTCGAAAGGGCCTGCCCGCCGGAGCCCGAAGGGCGAAGGCGGGAGGAAAGTCCGAACTCCGGAGGGCAGTGCGCCGGGTAACGCCCGGGCAGAGCAATCTGACGGAAAGTGGCACAGAAAATATACCGCCCGGAACATTGGGTAAGGGTGAAAAGGTGCGGTAAAAGCGCACCGCGCCCGTGGCAACACGGGTGGCAGGCCAAACCCCGCACGGAGCAAGACCAAATAGGGTGGCGCTATGAGGACGGCCCGTCCCAGGCCACCGGGTAGGTCGCTGGAGCCCGCGAGCGATCGCGGGCGTAGAGGAATGGTCGTCTCCGCCGTAGTCCCGTAAGGGACGAAGGCGGAACAGGATTCGGCTTACAGGCTGGCTGCGACACTTCACATCATGCCGAGCGCGATTCGTCTGACCGCACTGGCGCTGGCCGTCGGAGCGGCCCTCACCGTTGGGAGCGCCCAACAGCCCGCCGCCCAACAGGGTGCGCAGAGCGTAGGCGCCCAACAAGGCGCCCAGAGTCAGGGTGCGCTGGGGAATCGTCCCGGCGCTGAGCGGGCGCCCGAATTCCCCGCGCCGTCGATTCGCGACTACAAGCCGCGGACCACACTGGTGACGGGGCAGCACCCGGTGCCACGCGCGAAGTATCCCGTCGTCGACATCCACAGCCATCAGCCCACAAACATCACGCCAGCGCAGTTCGATGCCGTGGTGGCCGCGATGGACCAGTTGAACCTGCAGGTGCTGGTGAACGCCTCCGGCGCCTCCGGCGATCGGCTGGTGCAGGCGATGGCCGCGATCAAGGCCACGAAGCACCCGAAGCGGATGGTGATGTTCTCGAACATCAACTTCGCCAACGTCGGGCCCGGCTACGGTGCGCGCCTGGCGCAGCAGCTCGAAGCCGACGTCAAGGCCGGTGCGCTGGGGCTTGGCGAGATCATGAAGGGTTTCGGCCTGCGGGCGAAGAAGGCCGACGGCACGCGCCTCAGGGTCGACGATCCCGAGCTCGACCCGATCTGGGAGGCGGCCGCGCGGCTGAAGATTCCGGTGCTCATTCACACCGGGGAGCCGCAGGAGTTCTTTCAGCCTATCGACCTGGCGAACGAGCGGTGGATGGAACTGGCCCTCTTCCGCGATCGGCGCCTGCCGGCAGGGGAGTTCCCCCGCTTCGACGAACTGATGGCCGAGCGCGACAACCTCTTCAAGCGGCACCCGAAGACGACCTTCGTGGCCGCGCATTTCGGCTGGCACGCCAACGACCTCGGCCGGCTCGGCCGGATGCTCGATGCCATGCCGAACGTGCACGTGGAAACCGGCGCCATCCTCGCCGAGCTGGGCCGGCAGCCGCGCGCCGCACACGACTTCTTCGTGAAATATCAGGACCGGGTCATCTTCGGGAAGGACAGCTACCAGCCGGATGAGTATCCGTACTTCTGGCGGACCTTCGAGACTTCGGACGAATACTTCGACTACTACCGCGACTATCACGCGTTCTGGAAGATCTACGGCATGGGGCTGCCGGACGGCGTGCTGAAGAAGCTCTACTACCAGAATGCGCTGCGCCTGATCCCCGGCCTGCCGCGCGACGGCTTTCCCAGATAAGGGTCCATTCGTGGCGACCTATCTCGTCACCGGCGGGGCCGGCTTCATCGGATCACACCTGGCGGAGGCACTCATCACCAGGGGCGACGCGGTTCGCGTTGTCGATGATCTGAGCACAGGCCGGCTGGAGAACCTGGCGCACCTCCCGTCGGTGGAGTTCGTGCAGGGGGATCTCGCCGACCCTGGGGTCGCCGTCAGCGTGATGCGCGGTGTGGACTACGTGCTGCACGAGGCCGCGATTCCGTCGGTCGCGCGGTCCGTGGCCGACCCTGCGCAGTCCAATCGTGCCAATGTCGATGCGACGCTGAATGTGCTCGTGGCGGCGCGCGATGCCGGCGTCAGCCGGCTGGTGTTTGCCGGTTCGTCGTCGGTCTACGGCGACACGCCTGGCCTGCCCAAGGACGAGGCGATGCCGACCTCGCCCAGTTCGCCCTACGCGGTGCAGAAGCTGGCCGGCGAGCAGTACTGCCAGTTGTTCCACCGGCTGTACGGGCTGGAAACTGTCATCACCCGGTACTACAACGTGTTCGGGCCAAGGCAGGATCCCGGGTCGCCGTATTCAGGCGTCATCTCGCTGTTCACGATGGCCTTGCTCGAAGGGCGGACGCCGCTGATTCTTGGCGACGGCGAGCAGTCCAGGGACTTCACCTACGTCGGCAATGTCGTCAACGGCGTCCTGCTGGCCCTGGCCGCGCCCGATGTGGCGGGTGAGGTAATCAACGTGGCCACGGGGCACCGGGTGTCCCTCCTGCGGCTGCTCTCGACGCTCGCCGGGCTGATTGGGGTAGAGGCGACGCCGGAGTTTGGCGAAGCGCGCCCCGGGGAAGTGCGGGACTCCCAGGCCGACATCGGCAAGGCGCGGCGGCTGCTGGGCTATGAGCCGGCCATCCCGTTCGAGGAAGGTCTCAGGCAGACCGTGGCCTGGTACCGCGGCGAACGCGCGTAAGCCCTCAACTCCTTGGCGGACTCGCTACAATGTGCGCATGCCACTGTTTGACTACACCTGCCGGGGCTGCGCCCACACCTTTGAGCACCTGACCCGCGCCGGCAGCGAGCCGGTGTGCCCGCAGTGCGGCGGTGCCGATGTCGAGAAGCAGTTCTCGATGTCCTCCTCCGTCGGCGCGCCGGTGCCCACGGCGGCCCAGAAAGAAGCTACGCGCATCGAGCGCGCCGGCTGGGTGCCGGTCGGCAAGCCGTTCCGCAATCGCCGCTAGGCAGAAGAACGTCGGGAAGCGGATGACCAGCTCGCGCCGCCATGTGCAGCAGGAGACTAATGCTGGCTGGATGTGGGCGGCGGCATCAGGATCTCGCAGGTTGCCGACGATGTCAGACCTTAATGCCAGTCAATGCGGCCCGCCATGCCTCGACCTTTCGCTCAAGCGGCATTGACGCGTACGCCGGACTCGTGGACGGCAGAATGACGCGGCGAATGCGAGCCGACCTCGCTTCGAGTGTCGGCACGAGACGCTGGAAGAGAGCGGCGGCTTTCGCGCCGTTGAAGCAGATGAGCTGAATGTCGGGATGCGCCGATAGAAACCGGCGGAAGTCGTTCGACCGAATCGAGTCCGTCCGAATGCTGGAGTCGAGGCTGCCGGGGCGCGTTGCGCTGGCGCAGACATCCCACAGTGCGAGTCGCTGCTCGACCAGGCGCCGCAAGCGCTCTTCGTAGGGAAGACTCGGACCTGCTGCGGCAACGTCAGCCATGATGCGCCAGAAGGCGTTGCGGGGCTGGGCGTAGTACTGCCCCTTCGCCAGGGACACCGCACCGGGAAGCGTCCCAAGAATCAGCAAACGTGCGTCCGGACCAGCAACGGGCTCGAATCCCGACGACTTCATCTCAGAGCCTGGCCGTCTACCAAGGATGCTCGTTCCCCTCCCACGTCCAGAATCGGCCCGATTGCTCAGGCGTCAGGCCGTCAACGAGCGTGACGAGACCCCTGGCGCTCTCCTCTACAGCGCTCTGTCCGTCCAATGCAGCATGTGAGCCGGGCTGCGCGGCCACACGATACGCTGTCTTCGTACAATTGGATCCAGCGGACAGTTAGACGCTTGTGTACGCGCCGGACTGCCGCGTCATCCGATGGTGCCCGAAGCAGCCCTCGCAGCCCTTCGATTCCGGAGAACTCCGCGAGTACGCCGGCCAGGTGGAAGAGTAGTACGTCCGGGGCTGTCACCTGGAACTGTGCATCCGCCTCACGTGGTCAGGGCGTGACGGCGGCCTTCCGCAGGCCCTTGTAGAGGAACCGCTGCACGCGGCGGCCATCGACGCCCTCCCCGACGTAGAGGTTGCCCTTCTTGTCCGTCACGACGTACGCGGACGAATTGAATTGCCCGCCGAAGTGGCCGCCCTGTCCGAAGTGGCCGAGGATCTCCATGTCTGATCGGCGCAGGATCCAGATCCGCATGTTGCGCGGGTCGGCGTTGTAGAGGAACTGCTGCGCCGGGTCCGTGGAGAACGCGATCGTGTCCACCGTGCCGCGCGGCGTCTTCGGCAGGATGAACCGCTCCATCAGGAATGTGCCGTCGCGCTTGAACACCTGGATGCGGTTGTTGCTGCGGTCGCCGACGTAGACAAGGCCGTCGCGGCTCACCGACACGCCTGTGACCGTCTGGAACTGCTTCGACGGCGGCTGATCGGTTCCGGCCGGGTTGAACTTCCAGGGGACTGAGTCGTCCGCCTTCCCGCCGTACGCGCCCCACATGCGCTTGAAGGCCCCGGTGTCGGGGTCAAAGACGATGACGCGCCGGTTGCGGTACCCGTCGGCGACGAAGAGTTCATTGCTCGCTGCGTCGACCCACGCGGCGGGCCCGCCCAGCACCTTCGGGTTGGTGCTCGTGCCTTCCTTGTGGCCAGGCTCGCCCAGCCGGAGCAGGAACTTGCCGGTACGGCTGTACTTGAGCAACTGGCTGTCGCTGGGCGATCCAATCCACACGTTGTCCTTGTGGTCGACGAAGAGGCCGTGCTCGCTGTCGACCCAGGGCATGTCGGGGCCGGGCCCGCCCCAGCCCTGGATGTAGTTGCCGGCCTGGTCGAACTCAATGACCGGCGGCGCCGGGAAGCAGCAGGGCGCATCGGGGAGGGCGAAGCCGGCCCCGCGCTCCTGTTCGGTGATGGACGACGGCCGGTTCAGGACCCAGATGTGATCGCGCGTATCGGTGGCCACACCGATGACGTTGCCCAGGATCCGGCCGCCGGAGAGCGGCTTCGGCCAGGTGGGGTCCCACTCGAAGTGGGGCACCATCTGCTGCGTGCCGGATTGCGCGCCGAGCACCAGGCCGAGCGCGAGGATGAGGCCGGTCATGACGGCCGCCGGGCGGAAGAGTCGGGTCAAGGCAGACATCGAAGAACCTCCTGGGTTCGCGCCACCCGGCGCGTGACGGCGATGTAAATCGGCGACCGGTCAGCCCAGCCGGGTCAACGTGACGTCCAGCGTGCGCACCTCACGAGGGGCGCGCTGCCACTGCACTAGAATCGGACTCTGGTAGGTGCCCTCGACGAGCCCCGTGGTGCCATCCGGGCGCTCAGCCACCAGCAGGCTCACCGACCGGCGCATCCGGAAGAAGCGCGCCGCGGGTACGGCCAGGGTGCGTGCGAGGAACTTCTCGACCACCGACCCGCGGAGGCCGAGCGAGTCGAGGCCGGAGTTGAGCACGCGGACGAAATCGTACTTCGCGTAGCCGAGGGCCTTGCCGGGCACCGCCAGAGGATTGGCGAACATGTTCCGCGATTTTTCGGCCGCGAAGCGGAGCGGGTTGCGCAGCACCTCGGCCAGGTCGTGCCGCATCAGGAGCGTCTCGAACTCGTTGACGGTCAACCCGGAATGCCGTTCGGTGTCGCCCAGCGAGAGCTGCACGCGTCCCCGGCCGATGCCGGCGCGCGCCACCAGGTCGGCGAGCTGTTCGGTGATGCCCAGCCGCGGATCCTTCAGGTTGATGGAATCGATCGGGTGCGTGGAGACGGGCACCTGAATCGTCGTGCGGGCCACTTCCACCTCGCGGTTGAAGCCGATCACCCGTGCCATGCGGCGGCGGGGGCGGCCCTCGCTGACGCCGTCCAGCTCCACAAAGCAGACCGGCTCGTCCGAGCGGTTCGGGTGGGTGATGCAGGTGCGGAGGCCGCCCGCGATGAACGCCAGGTGTGAATCGGCATTCCTCGGCTCAACGGCCCGCTGCTCGGGCGCCAGGTCCTCGCGGCGGTCGAGCTGGTCGTGTTCGTAGCCGGCGCCTTCGGGAAAGATCGAGCGGAACGCATCCACGTAGGTCGGCACGCCGGACGGACTCAGCCGCTGCGCCAGGCTGCGATCCAGGAACCCCGCGGTGGTGTGTGCGGACCAATAGAGGCACTGGTCGTAGACCTTGAGCGCCTCGTGCTCGTCCCGGAACCGGGAGCGGAGCTCGACCACCTCGAAGCGCGCCTGCGGCGCCAGTTCGAGGGTCAGATCAAGGGGCTTGGCGGACATGAGGTCGGGCGGCTCGTCGCTCGCTAGAGCTAGCGGTAGGGTAGCACAGGGGGCGCTACTGATTGCGGCTGAGGCTGAGATAGGATGGTGCCGGAGGCCACTACATGCGCGGGAACGACACGGTCATTGCTCACCTGAACGAAGCTCTGCGGGAGGAGCTCTCCGCCATCAATCAGTACTTTCTCCACGCGGAGATGTGCATCAGCTGGGGCTATACGAAGCTTGGCAAGTTCATCAAGAAGCAGTCCATCGATGAGATGCGGCACGCGGAAAAGGTCATCGAGCGCCTGCTGTTCCTCGACGCGGTGCCGAAGATGGATTACCTGCCGCTGAATGTCGGCCAGTCCGTGCGCGAGCAGCTCGACGCCGACCTGAAGCTCGAACTGAACGCCGTGTCCATGTACAACAAGGCCGTCAGGGCCTCGCGAGAGGCCGGCGACGACATCTCGGCGGATCTGTTCAAGACGCTGCTGGCCGACGAGGAGCGTCACGTGGACTGGCTCGAGTCCCAGATGCACCAGATCAAGGAAATCGGCTACGAAATCTACCTGTCCAATCAAGTGGGCGAGGCGGCCGAATAGGCCAGACAGCGCCGATTTGCACAGGGCCGGCTCACACAGCGCCGCCGAATTTCCGTATAATCCAGCGCATGTGGACCAAGCAGATGGGTGGCGCGCGCAAGAAGGCGCCCCCGAAGATCGCGGTCATCGACCCGGATAAGTGCTTCGGCGCGTTTGCCTGCTCAATCTGCCAGGTGGCGTGCCCGGTTGCCGGGTGCATCGTCGAGGTTCCCGACCAGAACGGCCGGATGGTCTGCGCCGTCCGGGCCGACCTCTGCATTGGGTGTGGGCTGTGCGTGGCGCTGGGGAACACCACCGCGCCGCAGCAGCGTGAGTTCGGATGCCCGCAGGACTACGACGCCATCGACATGTATCCCATGGCCGATGTCGTGGCGGCACTGAAGGCGGCCGAGTCCGGCGATCTGCCGTACGAGACGCCGATCACCGGTACGGCCAACGAGTGGGCGACGCGCCTGGACTCGGGGCCCGATTCGGGCGAGTAACGCACACACCATCCGGGTCCGCTCACGGAGCGGGCCCACCTGTCCTTGCCGCCCGTCGCAGTCGGTCTTGAAGCCGCGCGTCGGGTAGCGCTGCCACACTGAACGGACGATGAATCGACTCGCGTCTGAGGCCAGCCCCTACCTGCGCCAGCACGAGGACAATCCGGTGGACTGGTTTCCCTGGGGGGAGGCGGCCTTCGAGCGCGCGCGCCGGGAAGACCGCCCGATCTTCCTGTCCATCGGCTACTCGACGTGCCACTGGTGTCACGTGATGGCGCACGAGAGCTTCGAGAATGCCGAGGTGGCGGCGGTCCTGAACCGCGACTTTGTCTCCGTGAAGCTGGACCGCGAGGAACGGCCCGACATTGATCGCGTCTACATGGCTTTCGTGCAGGCGTCCACAGGCTCCGGAGGCTGGCCGATGAGCGTGTGGCTCACGCCGGACCTGCAGCCGTTCTATGGCGGCACCTACTTTCCGCCGACCTCGCGCTGGGGACGGCCGGGCTTCGTGGACATCCTCGCTGAGATCGCGCGCGCCTGGCGTGAAGAGCGCGGCAAGGTCGTCGAGTCCGCTGCGACGATTCTCGGGCGGCTTCGTGCGGCCTCCGGCGGCGGGGCGGCATTCAGCGTCCCGGGTGAAGGCGCGCTGTCGGCGGCCGTCCGGCAGTTCGGGGCGGCGTTCGATCAGCGGCACGGCGGCTTCGGTGGCGCCCCGAAGTTCCCCCGTCCGTCGGAGTTGCTGTTCCTGTTCCGCGAGCACGCGCGCACGGGCGACACGCTGCCGCGGGACGCGGCCGTCGCGACGCTCACGGCGATGGCGACCGGCGGGCTGCGCGACCATCTCACTGGCGGCTTCCACCGCTACTCGGTGGACGGGGCCTGGCGGGTTCCGCACTTCGAGAAGATGCTCTACGACCAGGCGCAGCTCGTGCTGGCCTATCTGGAAGGTGCGCAGGTCACGGGCGACCCGTGGCTGGCCGACATCGCCATCGAGACGCTGGGCTACGTCGAACGCGACCTCTGCGACGCCAGCGGTGGGTTTCAGTCCGCGGAGGATGCGGACTCTGTGCCGCCGGAACATGCCGGCGATCCGGATGCACACGGGCAGGAAGGCGCCTTCTACATCTGGCGCGACGACGAACTCGAGGCCGTCCTGGGCGCCGACGCGGAGCCGTTCCGGCTGCGGTTCGGGTGCCTGCCGGACGGCAACGCGCCGTCCGATCCGCACGGCGAGTTCACTGGCAGGAATCTGCTGTATCTGGCGCGCCCGGTGAGCGAGGTCGCCGAGCGCCTCCTGATGACCGAGGCGGAGGTCGAGGCCGCACTGGCCCGCGCGGTGACGACGCTGGCGAAGATCCGGGCCTCCCGTCCGCGCCCGCACCGTGACGACAAGGTGCTGACCGCGTGGAACGGCCTGATGGTGGCGGCGTTCGCGCGCGCTGGTCGGACGCTGCCTGGTCGCGGCGCCCACTGGAGGGACGTCGCGGTCCGCGCCGCCGAGTTCCTCGTCGGCACGATGTGGGACGACACGCGTCAGGTCCTGCGACGCCGGTTCCGTGCGGGTGACGTGGCCATCGATGGCTTCGCCGAGGACTACGCCTGCACGGTGTGGGGACTGCTGGAGTTGTTCCAGACAACCGGCACGCCGCGTTGGCTCGAGTGGGCGCTCCGTCTGCAGGCGCGGATGGACGCGCTCTTCAGCGATGGGGCAGGGGGATGGTACGCCACGAGCGGCGCCGACACGAGCGTCCTTGTGCGGATGCGGGAGGACCACGATGGCGCGGAGCCGTCGGCAACCTCGGTGACTGCCGGCAATCTCCTGACCCTCGCGCACCTGACGGGCGACGACGCCACCGCGCGAGCCGCGGGCCATGCGATTGGCGTCTTCAGCGCGGCGCTGGCGCAGGCACCACGCGCGGTGCCGATGATGCTGGCGGCCCTCTCGACCTTCCACGCCGGCGTGACGCAGGTGGTCGTGGCGGGTCCCCGCGGAAGGGCAGACACCGAGGCGCTTCTCGACGTGCTGGCGGGGACGTACCTCCCGGCCGGTGTGCAGATCCCCTGCGATCCGTCGGAGCAGGGCCTGGTGGAGCTGCTGCCGTGGCTGGCGCCGCTCGCGGCAGGCGATGGCGCGGCGACGGCCTTCGTGTGCCGCGGGTTCACATGCGAGCGGCCCACGAGCGACCCGGCGAGCCTTCTTGCTATGCTGACTGGCGATGTCGTTTCCGGTTGAGATCTGGCTTCGCGGCGACAACCATGCCACCACCGTGACGATTGCGGCTGCCGTGGGTGCGGCCCGGGCGTGGACTGAGGGTGATGTCACCGAGGTGCTGACGGCGATGTTGCGCGCGATCGACCGTGCGAAGCATCCGGAGGCCGAGGCGGACCGCCCGGTCTCGCTGCGGGGGTTCAGCTGGATCGTCAACCCGTTCGAAGGGGGCGTAGTGATCGCCATCGAGATGACGCTGGGCGCGGTGGTGGCTGGTCCCTTCGACGTTCCTGAAGAGGCGCTGACCGGGCTCATCAGCCGTGCGTTGGCTCTGGCGGTGCCTGTGTCGCCGGCCACGGTTCACTGAAGATTCGGACCGAACAGACACGAACCTCGGACGAGGGACGGGAAGGAATGACGTGGCAGGGGGACCGGGAATGACGCGCACAACCAGGCACGACTGGAGCCTCGCCGAGATCGAGGCGTTGTATACAGCGCCCTTTGCCGACCTGGTGCTCAACGCCCAGCTCACGCACCGGGCGTGGCATGCGCCCAACGAAGTGCAGGGTTGTGTGCTGCTCAACATCAAGAGCGGAGGCTGCCCCGAGGACTGTGCGTACTGTCCCCAGTCGGCGCACTATGAGGCCGGGGTATCGCGTGAGTCCATGGTGGACGTGCCTGACGCCCTGAAGGCGGCGGCCGAGGCTCGTGCACAGGGCGCCACGCGCTTCTGCATGGGCGCCGCCTGGCGGGAGGCGCCGACCTCGGGGCCAGCCTTTGCCCAGGTGCTCGAGATGGTGCGTGGGGTCCGGGCACTGGGCATGGAGGCGTGCTGCACGCTGGGCATGCTGAACGACCAGCAGGCCGCCGCACTCGCCGATGCTGGGTTGACAGCCTACAACCATAACCTCGACACCGCGCCGGAGTTCTACGGCTCGATCATCACGACCCGTACCTATCAGGACCGGCTGGATACGCTGGCGCGCGTGCGGAAGGCCGGCATCACGGTGTGCTCGGGTGGGATCATCGGGCTGGGGGAGAGCCGCCGGGGGCGCTATGGCCTGCTGCAGCAGCTTGCGAACCAGACGCCGCACCCCGAGAGCGCGCCCATCAACATGCTGGTGGCGGTGGAAGGGACGCCGCTGGCGGACCGCAAGCCGGAGGAGCCGCTGGAACTGGTGCGCATGATCGCGACGGCGCGCCTGCTGATGCCGGGGTCCTATGTGCGGCTGAGCGCCGGACGTCTGGCGCTGTCCGACGAAGCGCAGGCGCTCTGCTTCCTGGCCGGCGCCAATTCCGTGTTCATGGGCGAGCGGCTGCTCACGACGCCGAATCCTGATGCCGCGGACGATCATCGGCTCTTCGAGCGGCTCGGCATGCATCTGCGGCCGCGGGGCGCCGAGGCCGCCACCACACCCGTGCCCGCGCATGGGCACTCCTAGCCGGCTCGACGAGCGTATCGCGGCGCGCCTGGCCGCCGTTGACGACGAGGGTCTGCGGCGCACGCTGAAGGCGCCCACCGGCATCGACTGTTCGTCGAACGACTACCTCGGGCTGTCGCGCGATCCCCGCGTCACCGAACGGCTGATCGCGGGCGTGCGCACCCACGGGGCCGGCAGCACTGGCTCCCGCCTGCTTCGGGGCGAGCGGGAAGCCACGGCGCGTCTGGAGGCCCGGTTCGCGGCGTTCAAGGGGACGGAGCGGGCCCTCTATTTCTCGAGCGGCTACCTCGCCAACCTGGCGGTGGTCGCGACCTTCGCCGAGCCGGGCGACCTGATCGTCTCGGACGCCCTCAACCACGCGAGTCTGATCGATGGCATCCGGCTGGCGCCTGCGGAACGGGTCATCCTGCCGCACGCCGATGCCGGCGCTCTCGAGCGCATCCTGTCCGCCCACCATGGCGATGGTGAGGTGTTCGTGGTCACCGAGTCGCTCTTCAGCATGGATGGCGATGAAGCGCCGCTGGCGGACTATGCCGGGGTGTGCCGGCGTCACGGTGCCGCGCTCGTGGTGGACGAGGCGCACGCCGTGGGGGTGTACGGCCGGAGGGGCAGCGGCCTTATCGAGGCCTGCGGCGTGGACGGCGACGTGTGGCTCTCGGTGAACACAGCCGGGAAGGCACTGGGCGTGAGCGGGGCGTTCATCGCCGGCCCGGCCGCGGCAATCGACTACCTGGTGCAGCGCGCCAGGCCGATGCTGTTTTCGACGGCCGCGCCTCCGGCCCTCGCGGATGCGATCGAGGAGAGCCTGCGGATCGTCGAGCACGAACCCGACCTGCGCGCTCGCGTGCTGGAGCGGGCGGGGTTTCTCCGGGCGCGGCTGGCCGCGCTGGGCGTGCCGGTTGGGGCAGGCCGGTCGCAGATCCTGCCGGTGATGGTGGGGGACAACCGGCGTGCGGTGGCGATGGCGGAGGAGCTCCAGGCGCAGGGCTTCGATGTGCGTGCGGTGCGGCCCCCAACCGTACCGGAGGGCACCGCCAGGCTGCGTGTATCCGTGAATGCGGGCTTGTCCGAGGCCGTCCTCGACGCCTGCGCGTCCGCATTGGCGACGGCCTGGGAACGGAGCGCAGTGTCATGCGTGGCGTCTTCGTAACGGGCACGGATACCGGCGTGGGCAAGACCGTGGTGGCCGCCGCGCTGGTTGCCTGCCTGCGGCGAGATGGTCCGGCCGGCTACTGGAAGCCAGTACAGACGGGCGTGGAGCAGGACGACGACACGGCCACCGTGCGCACACTGGCCGGATGCGCGGATGCGGAGGTATGGAACCGCGGCGTGCGTCTCGAGCGTCCGCTGTCGCCGCATCTGGCGGCACGCCTCGCGGGCCGGGTTCTCAGTGTGGATGCGGTCCTGGCTGACGCACCTGACGACACATCGCGTACGTGGGTGGTGGAGGGAGCCGGCGGCGTGCTTGTTCCGCTGAATGACACCGAAGCGATGTCCGACCTGATGGTCAGACTGGGCCTGCCGGTCGTGCTCGTCGCGCGATCGACCCTCGGCACCATCAACCACTCGCTCCTCACGCTTGAGGCGCTCCGGACCCGCGGCCTGACGGTGGCCGGCCTGGTGATGGTGGGGCCACCCAACGCGGAGAACCGCGCGGCCGTGGCCTCCCGTGGCCATGTGCCGGTGCTCGGTGAGCTGCCGGGGCTGGACCCGCTGAACCGCGAGTCGCTGGCGGCCTGGGCGGCCATCGGTCTCGATGTGGCGCGACTGCGGGTGATGGCCTCGTGACCGGCGCGAAGGATCTGGTGGAGCGGGACCGGGCCGTCGTGTGGCATCCCTACACGCAGGCGCAGACCAGCCCGCCGCCGCTGCCAGTGGTCGCCGCCGAGGGGGCGTACCTCATCACCGCGGATGGCCGGCGGATCTTCGACGGCGTCTCGTCGTGGTGGGTGAACATCCACGGCCATGCGCACCCGGCGCTCAATGCCGCGCTGGCGCGCCAGGCGGCGACGCTCGAACACGCGATGTTTGGCGGCGTGACTCACCCGCCGGCCGTGGAGTTGGCCGAACGCCTGGTGGCGATCACGCCGTCGCGGCTGACCCGCGTCTTCTACTCGGACAACGGATCCACGGCCGTCGAGGTGGCGCTCAAGATGGCGCACCAGTACTGGCGGAACCGCGGTCAGCCCGCCCGCCGCGTGGTGGTGGCCCTCGATCACGCCTTTCACGGCGACACGGTCGGCGCGATGTCTGTCAGCGGGCCCTCGGTGTTTACAGCCGCCTTCACGGATCTCCTGTTTCCGGTCGTGCGAGCGGAGGCACCGTACGCCTTCCGCTGCGGGCGGTGCGCGAACCTAGGCCGCTGCACGCTGGCGTGTGCGGCGAGCCTCGAGTCCGTGCTCCGGGACCACGCAGGGACCGTGTCGGCCGTGCTGGTGGAGCCCATGCTGCAGGGGGCAGGCGGGATGATTGTCTGGCCGCCGGAGTTCCTGCGTGAGGTGCGGCGGCTGTGCGATGAGCACGGCGTGCTGTTGATCGCAGACGAAGTCCTCACGGGGTTCGGGCGCACCGGGCGGATGTTCGCGTGCGAGCACGCGGCGGTGGAGCCGGATCTGATGTGCCTGTCAAAGGGCCTGACGGCGGGGTATCTCCCCATGGGCGCCACGCTGGCGTCGGAGGAGATCCACGACGCATTCCTGAGCGTCGATCGCAGCCGCGCGTTCTTTCATGGACATTCGTACACCGCCAACCCGTTGGCGTGCGCCGTGGCGCTCGCCAGTCTGGATCTGTTTCGCGATGAGCCGGTGCTGGAGCGCGTCGGCGCCATCGGACGTGGCTTGGCGCGCGGCCTTTCGGCACTGAAGGATCTGCCGTGCGTCGGGGAGACGCGAAGCATCGGCGGGGTCGGCGTGGTGGAGCTGGTGTCAGACAAGGCCACGCGGTCGGCAGGCGGGTATCTGGATGCCGTCGGTCCGTCCCTGTCGGCGGCGTTCCTCGACCGCGGGCTGCTGCTCCGGCCGCTCGGGAATGTCCTCTACGTGATGCCGCCGTACGTCACCACGGAGGACGAAGTGGACTGGGTGATGCGCGAGGTGCGGGACGTGCTGTCCGACATTGAGGCGCTGCGGGCCTGAGCGCCGCGGCAAGGGGAACAGCGATGAGGCAGATGAACATGCTGCGCGTGATTGCGGTGCTGGGCGGACTGTCGTCGATGACGCTCCATGGCCAGACGCCGGCGTCGATCACGGTGGAAAGTCCGTCCATGCAGGACGGGCAGGCCATGCCGGCGGAGTACACCGCGGATGGCCGAAACATCTCACCCGGCCTAAAGTGGCGGGGCGTGCCCGCCGCGGCGAGAGAACTCGCCATCATCGTGACCAACGAGGATCACGTATGGGCCGTGCCGTCACCGGTGCCGTTCATGCAGTGGGTGGTCTACGGCGTCAGGCCCACGGTCAGCGAGCTGGCCGAGGGCATGCCGACGATGGAGATCCTGTCCGCGCCGGCGGATCTGGCCGGGGCCTTCCAGGCCCACACAGCCTTTGATGTCACGGGCTATCGGGGCCCGCAGCCCCCGGTGGGGCAGACCCACCGCTATCGCTTTCGGGTGGTCGCGCTCGGCACGACCATCGACCTGCCGCCCGGCGCACCCGCCAGCGACGTGTGGAAGGCGATCCAGGGGCACATCATCGGGGACGGGTCGCTGCTGGTGCCCTATGCCCGGGTGCCGAAGCCCGCCAGGAAGCCGGTCGTCTAGCTGTGACCGCTGGCTGCGCACGTTGGTGGCCCCGCTGGGGGTCGAACCCAGACGACCGTGAGGTCAACGGATTTTAAGTCCGCAGCGTCTACCAGTTCCGCCACAGGGCCGCAGGTGGGCACTCTAACATTTCGCTAGCGCCCTTCAGAGCCCTGCTGTCCGCTGGTCCAGCCACGTCGTGAGCGCGGCCTGCTGGCGCTGCTGCACGGCCACGCAGGTCTCCACGCGCTCGAGCGCCCTCTGGAGTGCGCGGGCGGCCGGTGGCACGGGGTGGCTCTCGAAGAAGCGGCGCACCTCGGCGGCCTCAGCCGCGGAGCAGAACAATCCCACTGCCGCCACCACGCCGGGCAGACCCTGGAAGGTGTCGAGCCTGGCGGTCAGCGCGTCCCAGTTGGTGGTGATGAACCTCCACGCGGCCGGCCGAAGGTCGCTCCGGCCCATGGCGCCAAATACCGGGCGCGTCACATCCTGGGACCGGATCTCGCCGGAGAGCGTCAGCGCCAGCGTGCGTTCCATCAGCGACTGGCCGGGAAACGCGCTCAGTGCACCGAGGTAGCGGTAGTACTCCTCGGGCTCCGAGGAGACGGACCGCATCCGTGACAGGTAGGTGTCGTAGAGCACCGCATCGCCAGTCTGCGCGTTGAGGTTGAGCACGGTCCGCACGAGCGTGCCTGGCAGGGCCGAGCGGTCGTCGAAGTATCGAGCGGCCAGCGTCTTGACCTCGGCGGCGACGGCAGCATCACCGCCCGTGATGCCGACCAGTCCGATGAGCGTGGCGCGGCGGCTGTGCAATTCGTCGGAGTCACCCGGCTTCGGGGTGACGCCGATGGCTGCGAGTGACTGGCTGAACCGCGCCCGAATCCACGCGCTGAGGCGCGCGCGGTCGGAGGGTGTGGCGATGTCGTTGAGGATGTAGCCGAGGCGTCCCGCGATCTCGTCGACGACGGCCTCGGATGTGTCGCCGGCCATGGCGCCGGCGACGTCAAGGTAGGTCCCGATGTCGTACTTGCCTGCGCGCGCCATCCACCAGGCATCGCCAGCGAGCCGAAGGCGATCCACTTCGGCAAGGCTGGGCAGGTGACGGCCGGCCAGGTCGCGCACGTGCGCAGGGGTGTACTCCGTCAGGAAGTAGCCGGTGGCGTCGGGGTTGACGAGCACTGGGGTGCCGCAGCCGGGAAGCGTGATCGTGTCTGTCGCGGCAGACATCACCCGGCAGACGCTGGCGCCGCCCGTCGCGGGCCGTGCGCAGACCGGCATGGTCCAGGCCTGGGGCAGCGGTGCTGGGGCACCTGGAGCCCCGACGAAGCGGCTCTGCCTGAGCGACAGCCTCGTCCTGCCGCCTTGACAGGCGCTGGTCACGGATACCAGCGGGGCACCGACCTGCGTGACGAAGCTCGACAGGATCTGGTCCACAGGCTTGCCGGTGACGCGCGTCATCTCGCGCCAGAAGTCCTCGCCGGCGGCGTTCCTGAACGCGAAGCGGTTCAGGTAGCTGCTGACACCTTTCCTGAACGGTTCCTTGCCGGTGTAGTGCTCGACCATGCGCAGTACCGCGGCCGTCTTCTCGTACGTGATTCCGTCGAAGACTTCGTTAATCTCGTCAGGCGTGTCCACCTTCATCCGGATGGCACGCGTGGACTGCTGGGAATCGGTGGCGAGCGCGCCGCCGGTGTTGACCGCGTCGTCCACCTCGATCTTCCAGTCAGGCTTCCACTGCGAGATGGGCTTGCTCTCCGCCCAGGTGGCAAAGCCCTCGTTGAGCCAGATGTCGTTCCACCACTGCATGGTGACCAGGTCACCGAACCACTGGTGCGCCAGTTCGTGCGCGATCGTGGAGGCGATGGTCTTGCGCGTGTTGATCGAGGCCCGGTCCCCGTCGGCCAGCAGCACCGACTCGCGAAACGTGATGGCCCCGGCGTTCTCCATGGCACCGGCCGAGAAGTCCGGGATGCCGATGATGTCGAGCTTGCCGAAGGGATAGCGGACGCCGAAGTACTCCGTGAGCAGCCGCAGTTGCGCCTCGGTGGATTCGAGGGCGAACGCGGTCAAGGGTAGCTTGTCGGGTGTCGCGCACACGCGAATCGGGATGTCGCCCGACGCGCCGGACCGGCACGCGAAGTTGCCTACGAGCAGGGCCACCAGGTACGAGGACATCTTCGGCGTGCGGGCAAAGGTCACCGTGTGGGTGCCGGGATCTGGCCCAGCCAGGTCCGAGACGATCGCGCCATTCGAGATGGCCATGTTGTTGGTGGGTGCGGTGACGGACACGTCAAATGTAGCCTTGAAGGCGGGCTCGTCGAATCCGGGAAACATCCGCCGTGCGTCGGTGGCCTCCAGTTGTGTGACGGCGTACTTCCTGCCGTTGGCCGTGCTCAGGTAGAAGCCGCGGAGCTGGTTGTTCAGGATGCCGGTGAAGCGGATGTCGATGACGGCCTGGCCGGACGGGATGGCCTCGGGGAAGGTGAGTGTGGCTGTCTCGGCTTTCACGTCGAACGACACGCGCGCTGTCTGCGTCCGCCCACGGGCCGTCACGGAGGCCGCATCGAAGGTCAGCTCGGCGGCGTGCAGTGTCAGGGAGGTGGTTCGACGCGTGGTGGTGACCTCGATGTGCGCGGTGCCGCGGAACGTGTCGGTGGCAAAGTCTGGCGCGAACCAGAGCGCGTAGTGCCGAGGAGAAACCGAGGGGGGCAGCCGCTGCGCCGTGAGAGAGACGGTCAGAGCGGCCAGGATGAGAATGACGGCCAGTGCGGCTCGTCGCGGTGGACGTCGCATGGACACACGGTAGCAGACCGGAGGCGCGGGAGATCCGTGTGATGATCTCCTTCTTGGAGGACTGGCAATGACAAAGGCAGCGTGGGCGTGCGGCGTCGGTGTGCTGGGGTTGATTGGGTGCGGAGGTGCGCCGGAGACGGCCGTTGGCGAGAGCGGATCCGCAGTGGCTACACAGGGTAGGGCACCGGCGGCTGCGCAACGATCGGAGCCGGCGAAGCCGGCGGCTCCGGCCCAGGTCGCCATCCCTGCGGGCACGGCCCTGGCCGTGGCCCTCGGAGACGCACTGTCGACGGAGACGGCGGCCGCCGGTGACGCCGTAACCGGCACGGTGTCTCAGGCCGTGCGCGTGGATGGCCAGGTCGTGGTGCCCGTCGGATCGGTGGTGTCGGGAACGGTGACCGGGGCGGAGCGGGCCGGGCGCGTCAAGGGTGTGGCGCGGCTGGTGCTGTCCTTCACGTCCGTGACTGTTGCCGGGACGCGCTACACGATTGCCGCGGAACCGGTGGTACGTGAGGGCGAGGAGACCAAGGGCGAGGATGCGAAGAAGGTCGGCATCGGTGCCGGTGCGGGGGCCGTTGTCGGTGCGATTCTCGGCGGGAAGGGTGGCGCCGCCAAGGGCGCTGCAGTCGGTGCCGCTGGCGGCACGGGCGTGGTGCTTGCCACCCGGGGCAGGGAGCTCGAACTCGCGACGGGGGCCGCGCTCACTGTGACGCTGTCGGCCCCGGTGACCATGACGCTGCGCGCCGGCGCGTAGGCGATTACTCGGCCGCGGGCGGGTCGAGCGTGGCGGCGATGGCGGTGACGACGTGTGCCGCCTCGTCGCGCGAGGTGAGGAAGCGTCCAGGCACGTGGCCTGCCGTGGAGACGCGTTCTACGCGGACCGACGGTGGGAGCGCCGCCGCCGACGCCATGGCCACGGTGGCGGACCAGGCATCAATCTCACGGGACGCCCGGGTCAGGTGGTCCGGGCGGAACAGGAAGGCGCGCATCGCGCCGCCGGACGTGCCCGGCAGTCCGTCAACAGTGGACGCGAGTTGCCCCGTGAGCCTCAGAACACCGGTTCGCGCGAGCCAGGGGGCCCACCGCATGGTGCGCGTCAGGGCGGGTACGCTCCCGCCGTCTTCAGCCCCGGCCAGGGGTTCGTCGATGAGCACCGCCGTCGATACCTCAGCCGGGTACCGTTCGGCGTACAGCCGAACATAGGCGGCGCCCAGCGAGTGCCCCGCCATCACGACAGGCGTGGCGACTGTGGCTGCCCGCAGCAACGTGTGCAGCTCCTCGGTGACCAGGCGCGGGTCAAACGCCAGTCCGCTGGCCTCGCTCCAGCCCAGGCCTGAGCGGTCATACGCGCAGACGCGCGTCCGGGCCGCCAGGCCCGGCTGCACATGGCCCCACGCGGCCGAGTTGCCGCCTTCCGGCGCTTCGAGCACGACGACCGGCAGGCCGTCGCCGATGCACGTCAGGTGCAGTTGATGGTCCCCTACGCTGATGTGGGCACCCGGCGCAGGATAGTCGCGGCGTTCGAGTGCTGTGGCCACGCCCTGATAGGTGGTGCCGGCGGCCAGTGCCACGCCGGCTACCGCCACGACGATCTTGACCGCGCGGCGCACGGCCGTTCGCATCGGTGTCATGACTCCCGCTCCGCCAGGCCGTACTTCTCAATGCGCGAGTACAACTGGGAACGCGTCAGGCCCAGCAGCCGCGCGGCGCGCGACTTGTTGTGCCGGGCCTGCGAGAGCGCTTTGACCACCAGGGACCGTTCAACCTCTTCGAGGTCAAGCCCCGTGGGCGGCAGTGTTATCCCGGTGAGCGGCTCAACAGAGGCCGGCCGGCTCGATGCGAATGGCAGATGCTCGGGGCGGATGACACCGCCATCAGCCAGGATCACGGCCCGTTCGATGGCGTTTCGCAGCTCGCGGACATTGCCGGGCCACCAGTAGCGCATGAGCTGTTCGCGAGCCTCGATGCTGATGCCCGCGGGAGGACGGCCGACCGTCTGGCCGAGCTCCTTCAGAAAGTCCAGTGCCAGTTCCATGATGTCGTCCGGACGATCCCGGAGCGGCGGCAGGTGGATCTCGAACACGCCGAGCCGGTAGTAGAGGTCTTCGCGGAAGGTGCCCTTGGCAATGGCCTCCGCCAGCACACGGTTGGTGGCGGCAATGACCCGGATATCCGCGCGGAGCGTGCGTGTGCCGCCCAGGCGCAGGAATTCGCGCTCTTCGAGCACGCGGAGCATCTTGGCCTGTACGCCCACCGACATTTCGCCGATCTCGTCGAGGAAGAGCACGCCGCCGTTGGCCTGCTCGATGCGCCCGGGCTTGGCCGCCACGGCGCCGGTAAACGCCCCGCGCTCGTGGCCGAAGAGCTCGGATTCCAGCAGTTGATCGGGGAGGGCCGCGCAGTTGATTGCGATGAAGGGGCCGCCGGCCCGGCGCGAGGCGTGGTGAACGAAGCGCGCCACCACCTCCTTGCCCGTGCCCGATTCGCCCGTGAGCAGCACGGTGGTATCGGTCGGGGCGACCCTGGCTGCCTGGGCCAGCACATCCTTCCAGCGAGGCGACGATCCAATCACGCGGCGCTGCCCCCCGCGCGCCTCGAGTTCGCGTTTGAGCGTCGCCACCTGCGCTTCGAGGCGCGCCGCCGTTTCGCGGGCTTCCGCATCGCGTTGGGCCGCCTCGGTCAGTCTCTGGTGCGAGAGCGCCAGGGCGAGATAGCTGGCGGCACGCCGTGCGAAGTCCAGGTCCTCGTCGCTGAAGTGATCCGGTTCGTGGGCCAGGAAGAACAGGGACCCGAACACGTCGTTGTCCAGGGGGAGCGGCACGCGCAGCACGGACTGCGCGCCCACGCGCGTGAACATCCGCCCGCGGATGCTGGCGGCGTCGATCTCGCTGGCGACGTCACGCACGATGTAGGCGCTGCGGTTCATGATCGACTGATCGGCGTCGCCCAGCATGATGGGCGAGAGCCACGTGTCCTCGACCGTGGCTCCCGCCAGGGCGTGGATGCGGAAGCTGCGGTTGTCGTCGGCCCAGGCCGTGAGGGCGAGGACGTCGTGGGGCAGGGCCTCGCGCAGCACCGAGGAAATGTCCTCGAAAGCGCTCCGGATGTCGAGCACGCCGGCCACGGTCTGCAGCAGGCGCTCCAGGCTGTCGAGCCGCTCGCGCCGTACGGCGTCGGTGCTGCGAAGCGCTTCGTAGAGCACCGCCATTGCCACCAGGTCACTCAGTTCCTCGAGCAGCGATTGGTGCGCCGGAGTGAAACGCTCCGGCTGATCCGCCGTGAGCCAGATCGCTCCGAGCACCCGTGCACCGTGCCGCAGGGGACAAATCATCACGGAACTGGCGTCAGGGTCGAGGAGGCGTCCACTCGCCCCAGACGTGCGTCCTGGCGTCATCACCGGAGCAGCCAGCTTGTGCGCGACAGCCTCGAGCTGGCCATCGGCCCGCGCGGTGAAGAGCGTGACCGCATCGGCCCGGTCCAGGCGGAGGAGGTGCATCCGATCGAACGGCACCGCCGCATGGAGGCTTCTTGCCAGATTGGAGACGACCGCCGGCAGAGGGCCGGCGTCCGCCACCACCCGGGCGACGGCGGCGATGACCTGTGGGGCGTCAGGGTGGGGCATACAGGTTCAGAGCAGCAGGCCGGCCAGCGTGGACTCCAGCGTGCTGGCATCACCCGTGACTTCCACGAGGGCGGCGTGGCGACCGGCCCGATCCAGGGCCGCGAGATCCGCCCGCGCCTGCGCGAGCTGCAGCGTACCGAACGAGTACGGCGCACCGGGAATCGCGAGATCCACCGGCGGCTGGAGAGTCACAATGAGGAAGCGCCCGCCAGCAGGGCCGCCCTTGTGCAGCTGTCCAGTCGAGTGGAGGTATCGCGGGCCGTATCCGATGGTCACCGGGACAGCGGTGCGGGCCATCAGGCGCGCCCTGAGGCGACCGAGGGATCGAGCGATGTCCACGTCGTCCGGGTCTGCGTAAGTCAGGATGGCCACGTAGCTGGCGTCCGGTGCAGTGAGCAAGGTCGTGAGGTCGCCCTCCGCCGCCGCAGAGGATCCGAAGACCGCACCGGGGAGCGACGCCCACCTGCGCTTCGGCACTGGCAGCGCACGGGTCCGGCCGTACTCGGCCAGCAGCGCCTCGGTGGCGGTCTTGGCACCCTGCACGTCCGGCTGGTCGAACGGGTTGACTCCCATCAGCAGGCCGCACACGGCCGTGGCGAATTCCCATCGGAAGAACTCACCGCCAAGGTCGTCCGGGCCACCAAGCCCGATGTGTGCGATCGGTACGGCTGCCGCTGCCAGCGCAGTCAGCGTCGAGGCATCCGCGGGAGCGCCCGGCAGGTCGACGGCCACGGCACAGCGATCCCGTCCGTAAGACGTCCGTATGGGTTCGGCAAGCACGGGTAGGATGCCGACGCCTCCCTTGCCGGTGCTCTCTGCGACAAGCTGTTCGATCCAGAGCCCGAACGGTTCGAGCCGGGACGGGAGCACCAGCGTCAGTGCCGTCCGGCCAGCGGCGGCGCAGACGGCGAGAAAGGCTCCGAGCTGGGCACCGGGATTGTCTGACAGGTCGCTGTGGCGGCATCTCGCGGCCATCGCCGCGCCGCTTGCCAGCACGGTGTCCACCTGCACGCCTGCGAGGCCGGCCGGGACGAGGCCGAAGAGCGACAGCGCCGAGTACCGGCCGCCGATGTCTGGAGGATTGAGCCAGACATCACGGTAGCCGAGCTCCGAGGCAGTCCTGGCCAGATGCGTGGCGGGGTCCGTCACGGCGACAAAGCGGTCCGCCCACGGTGCTCCGCAGGCCTCCTCCATCAGGCGTCGCGCATTGGCGGCGAGGACCGTCGGCTCGATGGTTGACCCCGACTTGCTGGCGACGACGACGAGCGCATGCGCCATGTCCGTGCAGGCGCGCCTGATCGCAGCCGGCGACACGGAGTCCAGCATGCGCAGGGCAAGGCGACCCGTGCCGGCACCAGCGCCGGAAGCAGTCCCGGCAACACGGACCATTACATCCGGGGCCAGGCTGGAGCCCCCCATGCCAAGGAGCACGATGTGCGTCACACCCTCCCGGATGGCCCGCGTGTGGGCCTCGGAAATCGCCGCCAGTTGGCCGGCCAAAATCGCAGGTGCCTCCAGCCAGTCGAGCCGGGTGGCAATCAGGTCTCGCGCGCCGGGTGTGTCCGGCCAGAGCGCGGTGTCGTGCGCCCAGAGGCGGGCGATGGCATCGAGTTCGCGCAGTCGTTCCATCGCGTCGCGGTAGCGCGCGTCGATGGGAGCCGGGAGCGAGAGTTGAAGGTCGGCGTGCACGGCGGCTGGAGTCCTGACTGGAGCCTATGATAGTGCCGTGCGTCGTCTCCTTACGCTGGCCGGCCTCGTCGTCTTGACAGGATGTTCCTCATCAGAACCTGCACGAGCGCCGGTGGCGGCTCCGAAATCTGCCGTGGCGTCGGCCGAGCGTGCAGCAAAGGCGTTGCGGCCCACGGTAGTCGTCCTCGGCGACAGTCTGGCTGCCGGCTATGGCCTCAATGAAGGGGAGTCGTTTCCCGCCCGGCTGCAGGAACGGCTGAACGCAGGCGGATACGCGCTCGACGTGGCCAACATCAGCGTCTCGGGCGACACCTCTGCAGGCGGGCTCCGCCGGCTGGACTGGGCGCTCGAGGGCGACGTGCGGGTGCTCATCATCGAACTCGGAGGCAACGACGGGCTCCGCGGGCTGCCAGTGGAGGACCTGCGTGCCAATCTGGCCGCCATTATCGAGCGCGGAAAGGCAAAGGGGACGACGGTCGTGCTAACCGGTATGGAGGCCCCGCCCAACTTCGGCCCCGCATACACGGCGGCCTTCCGGCAGGTCTACCAGGATCTTGCGGCCAGATACCGGATTGCTCTGGTGCCGTTCCTCCTGGAGGGGGTGGCCGGCATTCCGGACCTGAACATCGCCGACGGCATCCATCCGAACCTTCAGGGCGCTCGTCTCGTCGAAGGCAATGTGTGGCGTGTCCTCCAACCCCTGCTGAAGCGGCCAGCCTGATGATTGAGCTCCGTGGTGTCTCCAAGTCCGTGATGAGCGGTGACCGGCCGCTGACGATTCTGCACCCCCTCACCATGACGATTCCCGCGGGCCAGTTTCTGGCGATCGTGGGGCCGTCGGGCAGCGGCAAGTCCACCCTGCTGGGCCTGCTCGCGGGTCTCGATGCGCCGAGTTCCGGCGAGGTGGTCATCGACGGCACGTCGATTACGGGCCTCGGCGAGGACAAGCTGGCGCGGTTGCGCGGGAAGAGCATCGGGTTCGTTTTCCAGTTCTTCCACCTGGTGCCGTCGCTCACGGCCTTCGAGAACGTGATGGTGCCGATGGAGCTGGCCGGCCACCCGGACCCGGAAGGCCGGGCGCGGACACTGCTGGACGAGGTGGGGCTGGCCGACCGCGGGCATCACTATCCGTCGCAGCTCTCTGGTGGGGAGCAGCAGCGGGTGGCCATCGCCAGGGCGCTGGCCAACGATCCCCCGATCGTGCTGGCCGACGAGCCAACCGGCAACCTCGACTCGGTGACCGGCCGGCACATCATGGATCTGCTGCTGGGCGTCCAGCGCACCCGGCGGACCACACTGATTCTGGTCACGCACGACGCCGAGCTGGCGGCGCTGGCCGACGCGCGTCTCGTGCTGCGCGACGGCCGTCCCGTCGCTGAGGCTCCCGCCCTGGCCGGCGCGAGTCGCTAGCGTGGCGGCCCCCACCGTTTCGCTCACGTTCGTGGCGCGGATGGCCGCGCGCGAGCTGCGCTCCTCCTGGCGCCGGCTGGCGTTCTTCTTCATCTGCATCGCGGTGGGCGTGGCCGCCATCGTTGCGCTGCGCTCGGTGATCCAGAGTGTGCGGACGACGCTGTCCGGGCAGGCGCGCAGCATGCTGGCCGCGGACCTCGTGCTCGGCAGTAACACCGAGCTGCCGCAGGCGCTCCGCGACCGCGTGGCCGCCGAACGTCAGGGTGGCCGGGTGCAGCAGGTGAGCGAGGTGACCGAGCTGCTGACGATGGCGCGGCCGGCTGATCCCGCGATGACCGGCACGCGGATGGTGGAGCTGAAGGCGGTCGACGCGCTGTTTCCCATCTACGGGGCCATGACGCTGGAGGATGGGCCGTACGCGCATGCCCGGATGGCTGACCGCGGCGCGCTGGTCCGTCCCGAGTTGCTGACGCAGCTCGGTATCAAGGTCGGCGACGGCCTCGTGATCGGGGAGGCCACCTTCACGATTCGCGGCGTGGTGGCGTTCGAGCCGGGCCGAACGGTAGGCGCCTTCAGCGCCGGTCCCCGCGTGTTCGTCGACCGGGCGGATCTGCCGGCTACCGGGCTCATCACGTTCGGCGCCCGGGCCTCCCATGCGCTGCTGCTGCAGGTCCCCGAACCGGCCCTCGACGGCTTTGCCGAAGAGTTGCGCGCGGCGTTTGTGGAGCAGTTCGTCCGCGTGCGGAGCTTCCACCGGACTGGTGACCAGATGGAGGAGACCTTCACGCGGGCCGAGAATTACCTCAGCCTGGTCGGCCTCGTGATTCTCGTGCTCGGTGGCATCGGCGTGTCGAGCGTGACGCAGGTGTTCGTGCAGGAGCGCCTGAAGGCGGTGGCGGTGCTCAAGTGCCTGGGTGCCTCGGGTGCCGATGTGCTGGCCATTTATCTGGCGCAGACCGTGCTCCTGGCCATGGCCGGGGCGGCCTCCGGCGTGGCGATGGCCCTGGCGGCTGTCGCCGTGATGCCCGAGGTGGTGACGGGCATTCCGGGCCTGCCCAACATTCAGTATGCCGTCACCTGGTCCGCCATGGCGCACGGCGTGATCTCAGGGCTGGTGGTGTCGGTCGCCTTCGCGCTCGTGCCGCTCCTGGACGTGCGCGCCGTCAAGCCCGCGCTGCTCCTGCGTGCCGATACGGTCACGGCCCAGTCCCCGCGCACCCGACTGATTGTCATGGGTGCGGTGGGGATGCTCCTCATGACCGTGGCGGTGTGGCAGGCCGGATCCATCGAGGTCGCGGCGATTCTCGCGGCGGGCCTGGTCGGCCTGGCGCTGGCCCTGATGGGCGCTGGCAGGCTGCTCGTTCGGGCGGTTCGTCCGCTCACGCGGTCGCGCACCTTCGCTGTGCGCCACGCGGCGTTGCACGTGGTACGTCCCGGTCATCAGACGGACGTGATCCTGCTGGCGGTGGGCCTGGGCGCCTTCTTCATCCTCGGCGTGCGCGGACTCGAAGCCAACCTGGTGCGCGACTTTTCGCTGCAGCTCGGGGACGACGCGCCGGACATCTTCCTGCTCGATGTCCAGCAGGATCAGCGCGAGCGGGTCGCGCGGATCATCGACGAGAGCAACGGGGCGATGCCCGGGCCGACCATGCTGCCCGTGCTCCGTGCGCGTGTGACCGGTGTGCGCGGCGCCGAGGTGCAGCTCGACGGCGTGCAGGACGTCCGCGGGCGGGGGTCGCTTGCGCGGGAGTACACCGTGACCTACCGGGCGCACACCGAGGCCAACGAGCAGATCGTAGAGGGACGATGGTGGAGCGAACCGGTGCCGGGTGAGTTGCCGGAGGTCTCCATCGAGCAGGATGTCCGCGACCGGTACGACATCCAGATCGGTGACGAGATGCGCTTCGACGTCCTGGGCCGGGTGATCCGGGCGCGCGTGACGAGCGTCCGTCGCGTGGACTTCCGTGAGTTCCGCTCGGGGGGATTCGTGTTCGTGTTCCGGCCCGACACCTTCGCCGGTGCGCCGCACAGCTACATGGGCACGGCCCGCGGTCCGGTGGACGCCGCCGCCCGGGGGCAGATGATTGCCGGCATCGTGAAGCAGAGTCCGAACGTGACGGTGGTGGACCTGCGCGAGGTCCTTCAGACCTTCCGGGGCATCGCCGGCGTGGTCACCAAGGGTGTGACCGCCGTGGGCGGTCTCGTGCTGGTGAGCGGCCTGCTGATTCTCATCGGCGCGGTCTCGGCGACCAAGTTCCGCCGTGTCTACGAGGTGGCCATCCTGCGGACGCTCGGAGCCGGATCGGGCGTCGTGGCCGCGGTGCTGTGCATGGAGTACGGGTTGCTCGGCGCCATCGCGGGCGGCATGGGGGCGGCCGGGTCCATCGCCCTGAGCTGGGCCGTGGCCACGCTGGTGCTGGACATGCCGTGGGATCCGGCGGCCGGGATGGTGGCCTCCGGCGTGGGCATCGCCACCGTGCTGGTCGCCGTGGTCGGTGTGGCCGCCAGTGCCGACGTGCTCCGGCGCAAGCCACTCGCAACGCTCCGTTCCGAGTAGGAAGAACCGGTCGTACGCTTCTCGCTGGCCCGACTCCGGGGTGGCGCATGGTAAAATCGTGCATTCCGCCGGCGTTGATGCCCCTTGCTGGAGTCGAAGACCCATGGATGAGACCACCTACCGCGATGCGCTGCTCAGGAAGCGCGACGAATTACTCGGGGGACCTGCCGCGAAGCCGCTGCAGTTGACGATGGAGAACAACTCCGGGCGCCAGGGGGACATGGCCGACCAGGCGACGGGCACCAACGAAGTCCACATTCAACTGAAGTTGAAGCAGACCGACGCGAAGATTCTGCAGGCGATCGAGGGTGCACTGGGGCGGCTCGACGACGGGACGTATGGTGCGTGCCGCGACTGCGGCGACCCGATCGCCCCGGCCCGCCTCTCGGCGATTCCCTGGACCCGCGTCTGCATCACCTGCAAGGAAAAGCAAGCCTGATGTCTGGTTCTGCCGAACTGTCCCTGCAGGCGCTGCTCGCCGCGATGACCGCCGACCGGCTGGCGCTGCTGGCCCGGCACGAGGCGTCGGCCCGCGTTGTGGCGCACTACGATTTCAACAACACGTACCAGTACGTCATCGCGCGTGAGGACACGCACCTGCGCTGGCTGCAGGATGCGCTGAGCGGCTGCGCCACCGCCGTGCCGGCACCGTCGCCCTCGCTGGGGGAGACGGCCATTGCGAAAGGGTCTGGCGCGAAGGCGGCCAGATTCCGCGACGTGCTGGTCGAGGATGCCCGGATCCTCGCGGCGTTCGTGGAACGCTGGCAGCCCCGCGTGGGCGGGATGTCGCACGCGCGGCACCGGAAGATGCTGGACGTCGTGATCGGCGAGTCTCGCGAGCATCAGCGTCTGTTCGAGCAGGCCGCCACCGGGTTCGAGGACGTGCTGGGCCGCCGGACGGCCGGGTCGCCACGCATCGGCGGGGTCCTCCCGGCCCGCTGGCAGGCGTGAAGCCCGTTCCGGTGGCAGTAGCCCTGGGGAGCAACCTCGGGGTTCGCCACCGGGCGCTCGAGACGGCAGTGGGCCGTCTGCAGGAGGTGTTCTCGGACCTCCGCGTCTCGTCCTTCCACGACACCGCGCCGGTGGGTGTCGGACCGCAACCGCGGTTCCTGAACGCCGCCGCAATCGGTCTCACACGGCTCGGCCCGCGAGCCCTGCTGGACTGGCTGCTGGCCACCGAACTGGCCGCCGGGCGCGAACGGCCTGGCCTGGGAGCGCCCAGGACGATCGACCTGGACCTGATCCTGTATGGGGATGCCGTGGTGGACGAGCCGGGACTGACGCTGCCGCACCCGCGCTTTCGCGGCAGGGCCTTCGTGCTGGAGCCGCTCAGCGAGATCGCGCCGGACTGGCGCGACCCCGTGAGCGGTCTGACGGTCGCTGAACTACTTGGCCGGCTCGGGCTCTGAGCCGCCGCGCTTCCACAGCCCGGCCCAGCCTTCCTCGAACAGTGTGTAGACGGCCGGGACGAGCACCAGCGTCACGAGTGTGGAGGCGGTAAGCCCGCCGATGACCACCCGTGCCAGCGGCGCCTGCAATTCCGCGCCATCGCCGATCCCGAGCGCCATGGGCACGAGCCCCAATCCGGTTGCCAGCGAGGTCATCAGGATCGGGCGGAGCCGGGTGCGCCCGGCCAGCGCCACCGCCTCGCGCAGCGGCACCCCATCGCGCTTCCGCAGGGTGTTGGTGTAATCCACCAGGAGGATGGCGTTGCTGACGACGATGCCCGCGAGCATGATCACCCCGATGTAGGCCTGCAGGCTGAAGCTGGTGCCCGTGGCCAGCAGCATCACGATGACTCCGAACGCCGCGACGGGTATGGAGAACATGATGATGAACGGGTCGCGCAGCGACTCGTACTGCGACGCCATCACGGCGTAGACCAGGAGGATGGCGAGCAGCAGCATGAGCTGCAGCTCGCTGAAGGACTTGGCCTGCTGTTCGACTTCGGCGCCGAAGCCCACTGAGAAGTCCTGCGGAATGTGCAACTCGGGCAGACGGGCCTGGACGGCAATGACGGCGTCGCTGAGCGGGACTTCCGTCTCCGCGTTGACACGCTGGATGCGCTCCTGATTCTTACGGTCGATTGACACGGGGCCGGTGCCACGATCCATGACCATCAGGTTCTTCGCCGGCAGCACCTGGCCGCTGGCGCCTGAGACCAGGATGTCGTCAAGCGACGGCACGCCGTCGCGATCCTGCTGGCGGAGCCGCACCACGATGGGATACTCGTTGCCGCGCTCGTGGAAGAAGGCGGCCTGGGTGCCAGCCACGTTGGTACGAATCGTATTGGCCACCCCCGTGACGCTGAGGCCGAGCAGCGCGGCTTTCGCACGGTCCACCCGGATATCGACCTCGGGACGGCCGTCGTTCTGCCCGAGCCTGGCGTCCGCGATTCCGGGGGTCCCCTGGAGCAGCTTGAAGGCGTCCTGGGCGACCTGGCGGGACTCCTTCAGATCGTGCCCGCGAATTTCGAGTGAAAGGCGGCTGTCGCCGCCGCCGCCGAACATCCGGCTCATCTGGAAGTTGCCGCCGGACGGGTTAGCCCTGACCAGCACGCCGGGAATGCCGGAGAGCTGCCGGCGGAGGTCCTGAGCGATCTTGTCGCTCGATCGAGTCCGCCGGTCGCGGGGCACCAGCCTGACCTGAAACGACCCGCGGTGCGACTGCGTGTTGCCGAAGGGTCCGAAGCCGCCGCCGCCGACATTGGTGATGATGGTGTCGGCTTCCGGTACTGCCTCCTTCACCATGGCCTCGAGGCGGATCATCATCGGTTCCGTCCGCTCGAAGCGGGTCCCGATCGGCAGCTCGGCGTTGACCGAGACTTCGCCTTCGTCCGCCTGCGGCACCAGCTCGGATCCGATCATGGGCATCATCACGACGGCCGCCACCAGCATCGCGGCGCTGGCGCCGATGACGGTGGGGCGGTGTCGCAGGGCAAGTTCGATGATGCGGCCGTACTGCGCATCCATGCCGTTCAGGACACGCTCGCTCGTACGATACAGCCCGCCCAGGACCCCGCGGCGCCTGGAGGATTCCTCGGGCAGGCGCAGCACGCGCGAACAAAGCACCGGCACGATCGTGACCGCGACGAAGAGCGACATGGCCAGCGAGAAGATCACGACGACCGACAGCTGGGTGAACATCACGCTGGAGACGCCGCTCAGGAACAGCAGCGGGATGAACACCGCGATGTGCGTCAGCGTGGAGGCCAGGATGGCCGACCAGACCTCCTCGCTGGCATCGAGCGCCGCGGTCATGCGGTCCTTGCCACGCTCCATGTGCCGGTAGGTGTTCTCCAGCACGACAATGGCCGCGTCGACGATCATCCCGATGCCCAAGGCGAGCCCGCCGAAGGTCATGGTGTTCAGTGTGAAGCCCGCGAAGTAGAGCAGGGCGAAGGTGCCGATGACCGACACCGGGATGGACGTGCAGACGATGAGCGTCGATCGGAGGTCCCGCAGGAACAGGAAGATGATGAGGATGACCAGCGCGCCGCCCAGCATGGCGTGCTCCTCGACGTTGCTGATGGCCCGCTGGATAAACTTGGAGCTGTCATCGAGGATGGAGAGGCGGACGCCGGGCACTTCGCGGTTGATACGTTCTACCTCGGCGCGGACGCCGGCTGCGACATCCACGGTGTTACCGCCGGACTGCTTCTGGATCCGCAGGCGGACCCCGGGGCGGCCGTTGATGCGCATGGCCGACCGGCGATCTTCGGTGGCGTCGGTGACGTCCGCGATATCCCGGAGATAGACCGGGATGGTGCCGCCTTTGGTGAGCACCACCAGGTTCCGGATGTCGTCGAGGCTGGTGAACTGCCCCTGGCTTCTCACCAGGAAGGTGGCGTCGCCTTCGCTGACTTCGCCGGCAGGGATGTTCTGGTTTTCCGTGCGGAGCAGATTGACGACACGGTCCACGGACAGGTTGAGCGCCGTGATCTTCTCGCGGGAGAGGCTGACGTGCACCTGCCGGCGCAGGCCGCCTTCGACGGTGACGGCGGCCACACCCTGCGCGCGCTCCAGTCGTGGCGAGAGGGTGTTCTCCGCGATTTCGCGAAGGGTCACGGCGTCGAAGTCGCCTTCGACGCCGACGCCCATGATGGGCTGCGACGTCGAGTCGAACTTGAATACGACGGGGGCGTCCGCGTCCTCGGGAAGCCGGCCACGCACCCGCTCCACACGGTTGCGGATGTCGTCAACCGCTTCGTTGAGGTCCGTGCCCCACGTCAGCCCCAGCCGGACATTCGCGTTGCCCTCGGACGACGTGGATTCCAGCGTCTCGAGCCCGGAGACTGCGCTGACCGCCTGTTCAAGCGGCCGTGTGATCAGCTCTTCAATCTCCAGCGGTCCGACACCCGTGTAACCGACCCGTACCGTAATCGACGGCAGGGCGGTATCGGGCATCAGGTCCACGGGCAACTTGGAGAGCGAGATCAGGCCGATCAGGATGACGACGGCCGAGATCATGAACATCGTGACCGGCCGCTGGATCGCAATACGCGGAATGCTCATCGCCTATGCTCCTGAATTGCGCCGCTGGCCGCCGCCGACGGTGCCTTGCCCCGGAGGGGGCGTCCTGTCGGGCCGGTCTGGGCCTGCAGGCCGGCTCTGCCCGCCGTTACCGGGCCCGCCTGCGGCCCCTGGGCCCTGGCCGCGTCCGGGACCACGGCCACTCGGGCCGGGTCCGCCCGGCGCTGCGCCGGCCAGGAGGATGCGGTCGCCATCCCGCAGCGCCGCAGCCCCAGTGGTCACGACCTTCTCTCCCTCCGAGATGCCAGAGAGAATCTCGAGATGGAGCGCGTCTTCGATGCCGAACTCGACGGGGCGGAACGAGGCGACCTGGTCAGTGGCGACGAAGACGCCACGCTTGCCGTCGACGTTGATGACGGCATTGCGCGGGACCACCACTGCGTTGGGGCGGGTCTCCGTCGTGACGCTGACCCGCGCGTACATGCCGGGCTTCATCCGGTAGCCCGGATTGGGAATCTCGACCTCGATCTGCGCCGTGCGTGTCGTCGGGTCCAGCACGGGCGCCACCCGTGCGATGCGGCCGGTGAACGTCTCGCCAGGGAATGCGTCCACCGCGACGGTGGCAGGCTTGCCTTCCGTGACCCGCCGCAGGTCCTTCTCGACGACGTTGGCGACGAGCCGGACGCGCCGGATGTCCACGACATCCACGACGGGTGCATTCGGCGAGACATAGGCGCCCTGATCGGCCGCGCGCCGTGCGACGAAACCATCGACGGGTGACACGATGACCGTGTTGGTCAGCGTGATGCGCAACTCTTCGAGGCGAGCTTTGGACTGCTGGACCTGCGCGCGCGCCAGGTCCAGTTGGGCGACGGCAGACTGGCTCCGTGCGTCTGCATCATCCATGGACTGCCTGGGCAGCAGCTGGCGGTCGAAGAGGTTCTTCGAGCGGTCCAGATTGGTCTGGGCGAACCTGAGATCCGCCTCGCGCTGCCGGATCGTGGCGTTGCCGACCTCGAAGGCCGCTTCGGCCTGCTTGATCTGCTCGAGGAGCTCACGGTCCTCGATTTTGGCGATCCGCTGACCGAGCGCGACCGAGTCGCCCAATCGGACGTAGACGGCATCGAGTCGTCCGGCAGTCCTGGGCACGACCGCCACCGTGGCGTCACCAATCAGATTGCCGACGACCGTGAGCTGCTCCGAGAGGGCGGCTCTCGACGTCGGCACGAGTTCCACGGTCATGGGGGGCCGGCCTCGGCCTCCGAAGGCATTGCCCGGGCCCCCGCCGGGGCCGCCCCGCGCGCCCGGCGCGCCTTGACCGGCAGGCGCGGCGTCCTTCCCGGATCCTCCGCAGGCCGCAGACAGCGCGGCAACGGTAACGACGACGGCGCAGAGACGTGTCATGGATCCTGAGTTCCTAGTTGCCGCCGAAGCCGCCGCCGGCTGCACGGATGGTTGTGGTGGCATTGCCGCCACCGATGGCGCTGACCCCCCCGGCCGTGCGTCCGCCGGCGGGTGCTTCCTGCGCACGCTGGAACTCGACCAGGGCTTTCCGGTAGTCGAGCAGCGCCCGGAGTTCGGTGTTCTGGGCATCGGCCAGGTCGCGCTGGGCCTGCACCACGAAGAAGTTGGTGGACATGCCGACCTCGAACTTGCTGGTCTCGGCATCCAGCTTGCGCTGCGAGAGATCCCGGGAGACGGTCGCCGTCTGGTACCGCGTGAGACTGCTGTCCACCTGCAGCGCGGCGTTGGTGACCTCGGTGGCCACCTGCAGCTCGAGCTGCTTCTGCTGTGCCACGGTCTGCAGCTTCTGGACGCGCGCCCGCGCCAGGTTCGCCTCAGCAACCGACGCACCGAGGGGATAGCTCATGGCGACTGACACGTTCCACTGGGGGGCCGTGAACCTGCCCAGGGTGCTGAGCGCGTCGCCGAAGCCCGACGGAACGGTGGAGGTCACGGTGCCGCCGAGGCCCTGCCGGATGAACTGGGTGCCGCCGATCCCGGAGGCGCCGTAGCTGGCGGTGAGGTCCAGGGCCGGTAGGCGCTGATCGGAGAGGCTCCGGATGGAGACGTCGTTGGAGTCCAGTTGGCGGCGCGCCTGCTGGAGGTCAGTCCGGTTCTCCAAGGCCCGCTTGACGGCGCCCTGCACGTCGAGGGGTTCGGATGCGAACGAGGGCCGGTCCACCGGGTTGAGCGAGGCAGTCCAGAGCGGGTCGTCCGTGCCGCTCACGAGCAATCGCTTGAGCGCCAGTTCGGCCGTCCGGCGCGTGGCCTCGGCCTGCACGAGCGTCTGCCGGCGGAGGGCCTCTTCCGCCTGCGCCTGCACGACGTCGAGCGGGGCAAGGGTGCCGACCTCGACGCGAGCCTTGTTGTCCTCGACGAGCTTGGACGCCAGTGCGAGCGAGCGTTTCGCGGCGTCCACGGCCTGGATGGCGTAGACCAGATCCCAGTAGCCGTTCCGGACGTTGGCCAGCGTGGTGACCACAACGCCCTTCACGGCCAGGTCCGACATGTTCTGGTTGAGGCGCGTGATGATGAGCTGCGACCGCGTGTTGTCGATCCGGAAGCCGCGCAGTAGTGGCTGGATCATGACGGCGTTGACGCTGCTGCTCAGCGTGGGATTGCGCAGGGCGAACTGGTCGCTCTGCGCGACCCGGTTGTTGTTGAAGGTGACTGAGAAGCTCCCGCCGCCGATACGCAGGTTCTGCGCGATGCCCGAGTTGCCCGTGAGCGTCCCGGTCTCGAGGACCGCGGCGCCGGCCGTCTGGCTACGGCTGAACGTGGTGGCGTTTCTGAGGCCGGTCGTGGTGGTCAGCGTGGGCCGATAGTTCGCGTTGAGCGCCGCAATCGAGAAGTCGAACGTCTGCGGGTTCAGCCGCTCGACCGCGATGTCGAGGTTGCGCTCAAGAGCCCGTTGGGTGGCGTCGTCGAGCGTGAGGTTGATGGTCGCCTCCACAGCAGGCGCCTGTGTCGCCGAGGCGGCCTGCGGCGGGACGGCCCGTTCGGCGGCGAAGCGGGCCGCGGCGTCCCTGGCGAGGGCCGCCAGTCGCTCGGACTCCTGCGCGGCGAGCGGGGGGACGGTGAGGATGAGGAGGCTGGCCGCCAGGCCGGGCACGAGGAAACGGTGTCGGAGTTGGGTCATCGATTGTTCGGGGTTCGTCCACGCGGGCCGCGACGATCGCGCTCCCGTTCGTGGTGGAGTTCATCGAGGCGCAGGCGCTGGTCCGCGGAGAGGACGCGTCGCATGTGCAGGAGCATCAGGGTGCGGGTCTTGTTGACGTCGGTGCGGATGGCTTCCACGCGCTCGAGTTGACGGACCACCGGGGCTTCATCGATCGACCCTTCGATGAGCGCGGAGAGTTCCTGCTCGGCAGCCTCAAGCCGAAGCCGGCCGGAACGCAGCGACGGCAGGGCCTGCTGGAAGACCTCCTCCAGGCGGCGGCTTTGTTCGGGAGAGAGCACCAGGCGCTTCTGGACCGACTCGTCGGTCCACCACTTGAAGCCCTGGGCACTGGCCATGCCGGACGCGAACAGCACCGTCACCAGCGTGAGGACGGTGGCAGCGGATCCGGCGCGGTGATGCTCCGATCTGCCTGCCATGACAGGGGATACGCCGGCCGGGCGCGCCATGTTTACGGCCGCGAAGGGTGTCATCACTCTGTGGGCCCGGCGGCCAGGGCCGCCAGCCGGTGAATCGTGCGTTCGACCACGCTGTCTGGGGTCGAGGCGCCGGACGTCAGACCGATGGAGATGGAGCCGCCCGCAGGGAGCCAGTTCCTCGCCACCTCTTCGCCCGCCCGTCCCACCGGCTTGTGGCGAAGCTCGACCGTGGACACGAGGCAGGAGGGGTCCGCGACGTGGTACGTGGGGACGTGAGAGGCGGACATCCTGGCCAGGTTGCACGTGTTGCTGCTGTTGTAGCCGCCGATGACGATCATCAGGTTGACCGAATGGCTGGCAAGCAGTTGCTCGACGGCGTCCTGCCGGTCCTGCGTAGCGCTGCAGATGGTGTCGAACGCCCTGAACCGGAAGGCGGCCTCGGCGGCGCCGTGCCGGTCCGTGATGGCCTGCCGGAACATCTCGCCGATCGCCAGGGACTCCGTGCTGAGCATGGTCGTCTGGTTGGCGCAGCCGATCCGCTGGAGGTCGCGGTCGGGGTCGAACCCCGGCGACATGGCCTGCGCGAATCGCGTCAGAAACGCGGCCTTGTCGCCCGCATTCCGGATGTAGTCGCAGACCGACGACGCCTCAGCCTGGTTCAGGACAATGAGATACCGGCCCACGCCCGAATTCAGGGCCTGTGACGCCGTGGCCTGCGTTTCCTCATGCCAGTGCTTGCCGTGGATGACGGAGGTAAAGCCGTCCTCGGCGTAGCGCTTGACGTTCTTCCAGACGTTCAGCACCGACCCGCAGGTGGTATCGACCAGCGTGCAGCCGCGCCCTTCCAGTTGCTGCAGCGCTTCGATGGTGACGCCAAAGGCCGGGAGGATGACGACCTGGCCTTCGGCCAGGCGGTCGATCGATTCGCCTGGGTCACTGAGGAACCGGATACCTTGCCGCCGCAGTTCGGAGTTCACGTGCGGGTTGTGAATGATCTCGCCCGTGAGGAACACGTCGCGGTCCGGGAAGCGGTGGCGGGCCTGGTAGGCGTAGTCCACGGCGCGATCCACGCCGTAGCAGAACCCGAACTCGTGCGCGAGGTGGATCACCAGCCGGCCGGACCGGTACTCGTAGTCCTCCTCCTTGATGCGGGCGACCAGCGCGCTGTGATAGCTGCCGACGAGCAGGGGATGGACCTCCTGCTTGAGGTCCAGGCCCTTCCGGAACACCTGGGTAATCAGCGGGGCGGTCACCAGAGCGGATCGGGTTGATCCGAGAGGGGCGTCAGTTCGTGGATCGAGCGCAGCACCGGGACGGGTCCCGTGCTGGCGGTTTCGAGTGCGAACAGGAGGTCGTCGTCGGCCACGACGCTATAACTTGCCGGGGCGACGGGTGACAGCGCCGCCGCGGGCTGCAGCGCGGGCGCAAGGCTGCCCGGGTGCGTCAACCGGCCCAGCCCGAGTCCCAGAATAAGGCCAGCGGCCGCCGCGACCATCCAGCGGGGTCGGGTGCGCTGGCGGGCCGCCACGAATGGAGTCCCCGGAAAAGTCACGATCTGGCCCGGGCGGTTCAGCCGTTCGACGGCCTGCAGGATCCGGTGCCGGGAGGCCTCCACCCGGCGGTCCGGAAATGCCTCCGAGAAGGCGACGTCGGCTGCCGTCTGGACGGCCGAGGTGACCCCGTCGATCTCGGCCAGGCGTGCCTGGCAGGCCGCACAGGACGCGAGATGGGGATCGGGCGCGTGCATCTCCCACAGTTCATGCAGGCGGCTGTCGGTCAGGTGGTGTGCGTGCGCCATGATTACCGCTCCAGCAGCGTCCGGAGACGCCTGATCGCGCGGAACAGGTGGACGCGGACCGTGGCCTCACTGAGGCCAAGCATCGCGCTGACATCACCCGGGGTCTGGTCACTGAGATACCGCAGTACGAAGACGTCCCGTTGCCGGGCGGGCAGCTTCGCCAACGCCGCGCTTATTTCTCCGGCACGGGCGCGCGTCATCATCCGCTGCTCCGGCGTTGGGGCAGTGGATGCCGGGTCCAAGGGCCGGTTGGGGGATGCGTCGGCCATCGGAATGGTCCACTTGAGGCGGCGCCCTCGGGCCTTCCGGCGGTCCAGGCAGGCGTTGACGAGGATCCGGGTGAACCAGACCTCAAACGGCCGCGACTCGGAGTAGGTGGCGATGTGCACGAACACCCTCAGGAACGCATCCTGCACGGCTTCGGCGGCGTCGTCGGCATCCCGGAGATAGTGATACGCAATGCGCAAGGCCCTCCGATGCTGCAGGTCGACCAGTGCCGTGAAACGTTCACGCGCGTTGTCGCGGTCTCCCGATGCCATCAACCGCTTGACGTCGCTGGCAACCGCGGACGCGTCGGCCCGTGGATCGGCCGTCGAGATGAGCGGTGAAACCGGCAGCGCGGCGCGTGAAGGCGATCGTCTCGGCATGTAATACCGCCAAGCCGGCGGATGTGTTTACTTCCGCTCAACTATAGCCGCAAAGCCTACTGTCAACTTGTGTTACGCTCACGATCTTTGCAGGTTTAGACGCCAAAATTCTCCATAGGAAAGGTCCTAGCGGCACATGAGCGAGCAGGCAGGTACGACTCCCGGCCTTCAGGCCATCGGCTTTCCCCAGACCGGTCGCTTGCATTGGAATCTCAGCGAGCCGGCGTTGTATGAGGAGGCCATCCGGAGGGCCGAGGGCATCCTGACCGCCGACGGGTCCTTTGCATGCCGCACCGGGGTGCACACCGGCCGCTCACCGAACGACAAGTTCTTCGTGAAGGAACCCTCCAGTGAGCAGCACATCCACTGGGGCAGCACCAACCGCGGCATCGACGAGTCCAGTTTCGACCGCCTCCAGCAGGACATGGCCGCCTTCGCCGCCGACAAGGAACTCTTTGTCCTGGATGCCTGGGGAGGGGCCGACCAGGGCTTTCGGATGCCGGTACGGGTGGTGACCGAGTTCGCGTGGCACAACCTGTTTGCCCGCAACATGTTCATTCCCGAGAACGACGTGGTTGCCATCGGCCGGCATCAGCCTGAGTTTCACGTTGTGGATATCCCGAGCTTCAAGGCCGACCCGGCGAAGCACGGCACACGCTCGGAAACCTTTATCGTCGTCCACATGGGGAAGCGCCTCGTCCTCATCGGCGGCACCAACTACGCCGGTGAGATCAAGAAGTCCGTCTTCACCATCCTGAACTACAGCCTCCCGCTCAAGGGCGTGCTGTCGATGCATTGCTCGGCCAATATCGGGGCCAAGGGCGACACGGCCCTCTTCTTTGGCCTGTCGGGAACCGGCAAGACGACGCTCTCGAGCGACCCGGCCCGGCAGTTGATCGGCGACGACGAACACGGGTGGAGCGATGGGGGCACCTTCAACTTCGAGGGAGGCTGCTACGCCAAGGTCATCAAGCTCTCCCAGGAAGCGGAGCCGCAGATCTACGCGGCATCCCGGCGCTTCGGCACCATTCTTGAGAATGTAGTCGTCGACCCGGTGACTCGCGCGATCGACCTTGACGATGGTTCGCTCACGGAAAACACCCGCAGCTCCTATCCTCTGCGGTTCATCGACAATGCGGTCCCGTCCGGCACGGGTGGCCATCCTGCCAACGTGGTGATGCTGACGGCTGACGCCTACGGCGTGCTGCCGCCCATTGCGCGCCTCTCGCCCGACGCAGCGGCCTATCACTTTCTCTCCGGCTACACCGCGCGTGTGGCAGGGACGGAGAAGGGTGTCACCGAGCCGAAGGCCACGTTCAGCACCTGCTTTGGTGCGCCGTTCCTTCCACTCGCCCCTGGCGTGTACGCCACGATGCTGACGGAGAAGATCGCCCGCCACCACGCGAAGGTCTGGCTGGTGAACACCGGCTGGACGGGTGGTCCGTACGGGGTGGGCAGCCGCATGAAGATTGCCTACACACGCGCGATGATCAACGCCGCGCTCAACGGTGAGCTCGACACGGTGACATATAGACGGCATCCGCAACTGAACGTGGACATGCCGACCTCGTGCCCCGGTGTGCCGGCCTCCGTGCTCGACCCGCGCTCGACGTGGACGGATGGGGCCGCCTACGACCAGCAGGCGTCGAAGCTGGCGGCAGCCTTCGTGGAGAACTTCAAGTCGTTCGAGGCGGGTGTGACGCCTGCCGTGAAGGATGCCGGCCCGCGGGCTTAGCGGCTCCGGGTTCCAGGCGCCAGCCCGGTGAACTACGAAGCCGTCATCGGGCTTGAGATCCACGCCCATCTGCTGACCCGCACGAAGATCTTCTGCGGGTGTTCGACCGTATTCGGGGCTCTCCCGAATGCGCAGACGTGCCCGGTCTGCCTCGGGCTGCCTGGCGCCTTGCCAGTGCTCAATCGGCAGGCGGTGGACTTCGCCATCAAGGCGGCGCTGGCGCTCGGGTGTGAGGTGCAGACCGAGTCGATCTTCGCCCGCAAGAACTACTTCTATCCGGATCTGCCCAAGGGCTACCAGATTTCCCAGTACGAACAGCCGCTGGCCCTGGGTGGCGTGGTAGATCTGGTGGTGGAGGGCGCCCCGTGCAGGGTGGGGATCACGCGTGTCCACATGGAAGAGGACGCCGGCAAGTCCCTGCATGAGGGGTTCCTGGACTCGGCCAGGCGGACCTATATCGACTTGAATCGGAGTGGCGTTCCGCTGATCGAAATCGTCAGTGAGCCGGACATGCGGACGCCGGCGCAGGCGGCGGAGTACTTCAGCCGCCTCAGGTCGCTGCTGGTCTGGATTGGCGTCAACGACGGCAACATGGAGGAAGGGTCGCTGCGCTGCGATGCGAACGTATCGGTGCGGCCCGTGGGCCAGGCGTCGCTCGGGACGAAGGCCGAGGTCAAGAACCTCAACTCGTTCCGGTATCTCGAAAAGGCCCTCGAATACGAGATCGAACGGCAGGTCGAGCTGGTATCGGGCGGCGGGCGTGTTGTTCAGGAGACGCGGCTCTGGGACTCCTCGACGGGCCGGACGCAGTCGATGCGGAGCAAGGAAGAGGCCCATGACTACCGGTATTTCCCGGAGCCCGACCTGCCCCCGCTTGTGGTGGACGCCGCCAGGGTGGAGGCGGTCCGGGCCACCATGCCCGAACTGCCGGAGGCCAGGCGGACCCGCTTTGTGGCCGCGTACGGCCTGCCGGCCTATGACGCAGGCGTCCTGACGCAGTCCGCTGCCGTGGCCGGGTACTTCGAAGCGACAGTCGCCGCGTCCGGCAACGCCAAATTGGCCAGCAACTGGGTGATGGGCGACATCCTGCGCATGGTGAAGGAACGCGACTGCGCGGTGGAGACTCTGCCCGTGACGCCCGCCTCGCTCGGGGGGCTCATCCGGCTGATCGAGCAGGGCACGATCAGCAGCGCCATGGCGAAGGACGTGTTCGTCACGATGTTCAGCTCGGGCCGGACGGCCGACGACATCGTCGCCGCCGAGGGCCTGTCGCAGAACTCCGACGCCGGCGCGCTGGCTGCGATCGTGGCGGAGGTGCTGGCAGCCAACCCCGATGCGGCGGCCCAGTACAGGGCGGGGAAGCCGCAGACCTTCGGATTTCTCGTCGGGCAGGTGATGAAGGCCAGCGGCGGGAAGGCGAATCCGAAGCTGGCCAATCAGGTGTTGCGCGACGCCCTGACCCCGGCGCCACCGGGACCCCCGCGATGAGCGGCAGGCCGATCATCGATATCAGTGGACTGTCGAAGCTCTACGCGCGCGGGCTCCCGGCGCTCCGCGAGTTGTCGATGGCGGTCGAGCGCGGTGAGTTCATCTTCATTACCGGCCCGAGCGGGGCCGGCAAGTCCACGCTGCTGCGCCTGATCCTGCTGCAGGACCGGCCGAGCAACGGGCGCATCGTGGTCAACGGGTACGACCTGTCGACGTTGTCGCGGGCTCAGGTGCAGGAGTACCGGCGCGGCATCGGCTTCGTCTTCCAGGATTTCCGTCTGATCCCGGCCAAGACGGTGCTCGAGAATATCTGCTTCGTGGCCGAAGTGCTCGGCATGACGGAATCGCAGCAGAAGCGCCGCGCGTTCCAGGTATTGAAGTCGGTCGGGCTGCAGCACCGGATGAGTGCGTATCCCTCTGAACTCTCGGGAGGCGAACAGCAGCGTGTCGCCATTGCCCGCGCGCTGACCTCCGACCCCAGCCTGCTTCTGGCGGATGAACCGACCGGGAACCTGGACCCCGACCTCGCACTCGAGATCATGAACCTGTTCCGGGAGATCAACGCCGGAGGTACCACCGTGATTGTCGCAACGCATGACCGCGATCTGATTCGGCTGGTCGGATGCCGGACCCTGCTGCTGGACCAGGGCACGGTCGTCGAGATGGCGTGACCTGGATCACCTTCGCGTTCCGGGAGGGGCTGGCCAGCATCTGGCGGAGACGGACCTCCAGTCTGCTGGCGATGTCCGCGATCGCCATGGCGGCGCTGGTGCTCTCGTCGCTCCTCCTGGTGACGTCGAATCTGGAACGCGTGCTGCGCGGCTGGTCGAGCGCCGCAGGGTTCTCCGTCTACCTGACGGACACGGCCAGATCCGACCAGCGCGGGGCGGTGGAGGCGGCCGTGGACGTCTCGGGGATCGCCCAGCAGCGGGAGTACGTGTCCAAGGTGGACGCGCTCAACCGCTTCAAGCGCGAATACGCGGAACTGGAAGCCCTGGCGGCCGCCTTGCAGTCGAATCCCTTCCAGGCCTCCATCGAGGTGCTGGTGAAGACGGAGCGGCAGGGAGGCGCGGATGTCGAGGCGCTGGTGTCGGCGCTGGCGACGCTCCCGGGAGTGGCGGACGTGCGCTATAACCGCGAGTGGATCAGGCGCGTCACCAACGGCCTCAGCATGGTCAGGCGACTGGGGCTGCTGATTGGATTGATCATGACGGCAGCCGCCGCGCTGACGGTCGCAGCCGTGATTCGTCTCGCGTTTGACGCACGGCGGGAGGAGATCCGTCTGATGTACCTGGTCGGTGCCCCGTACCGGTTCATCCGCGGACCGTTCGTGGTCGAGGGGCTGGTCCAGGGCGGGGCGGGAGCGGCGGTGGCCGTGCTGGTGCTCGGGGTCGGCTACCGAACGGCGCTCGCCTGGTGGGGGCCGACGCTGGCCTCGCTTGGCGCCGTCGACGTCGCACGCTTCCTGCCCGTGCCGCTGATGGCGCTTGTCGTACTCGGGGGAGCGGTCGTGGGGTCGGCGTGTGGTTTTGTCGTCTCGCGTCGGACGTCATGATGCCAGCCCGTCCGAGTAAACCGTTGACAGCCAGCGCGCTCGATCGGTAGACTCGTTTTCAGCATTTGCACATGGCCGCGCCGAGGATTCGACTCTCGCGCTTCGTGACAGAGCCTCAGAGGAGTGCCAGCCCGGCACTCCACTCCCTTTCTGATTTCTATCGTGAAGAAGTGCTGAGATGCCAGCGCTGCCTCGATGCGCAGCGTGAGTGCTATTCCGAGCAGGCTATCCATGATGTCGAGGAAGCGCTGACCAGAGTCATCTCCAGCCTCGACCACATCTGCACGTCGTCGGATGCCGACGCCGTGATCGGACGCCTGCTCCAGCAGTTCGGCGTGGCGACCGGGCTCATGAGCTGGTCCGATCCCAAGCAGGTTCACTGACGTCCTCCCCCAACCCTGATCCACTCCTGGCGCAACTGCAGGAGGCCGCACACCTCCCGGCCACCGCGCGCGAGATCCTGCGCCGCCTCAAGATACCCAAGGCGCAGCACACGGCCGTGAAGCGGCAACTGCGGTCCCTGGTGACCTCCGGGCAGCTTGTCGAACTGCGCGGGCATCGACTGGGTCTGCCGGAGACGGACGACGCCGTGGCCGGCCGATTCAGCATGCATCCGGGCGGGTTTGGGTTCGTGACGCCTGATACGGCGGCCGGCCCACGCGGTGACACCGACGTCTTCATTCCGCCTCATGGCATCGGCGACGCCATGCACGGCGACCGCGTGCTGGTGGACCCTGAGCGGAGGACCGAGCGGGGATTCGAGGGGCGGATTGTCCGGGTGCTTGCGCGTGGCCAGCACACGCTGGTGGGGAGGTACGAGGAGGACGGACGCGGCCGGGCGCACGTGGTGCCGTTCGATCCCAGGGTCACGGAGCCTGTCGAGGTGTCGGCCGGACGATCAAGAGGGGCCGCGTCCGGCGAGATGGTCGTCATGGCTGTGACCCGCTGGCGGGCGGCGGGGCGGGGAGCGGAAGGTGAGGTGACGCGCGTGCTCGGTCCCGTGGATGCACCAGGGGTTGACACGGACGTCATCATTCATAAGTTCGGCCTGCCGGATGCCCATGGTGCCGAGGCGGTGGCCGAAGCCCTGGCACTCGGCCAGGACGTCCGGCCCGCCGACCTCGCCGGGCGTACGGACTTCCGCTCGACGCCAACGGTCACCATCGACGGCGAGCACGCGAGGGACTTCGACGACGCCATCACGCTGGCGCGGCTGCCGAATGGCCACTACTGGCTGGGCGTGCACATCGCCGACGTCGCGCACTATGTGCAGGACGGGACCGCGCTCGACGACGAGGCCTTTGAGCGGGGCACGTCGGTCTACTTCCCCGAGCGGGCCATTCACATGTTTCCCTCGGAACTCTCCACCGGGCTCTGCAGCCTGCGGCCGGACGTGGACCGCCTCGTGCAGTCGTGCCTCATGGAGGTCGATCGGTCCGGCACCGTCGTCCGGTACGAACTGCACGACGGCGTCATCCACAGCGCCGCCCGCATGACGTACACGGCCGTCAACGCCATCCTGACGGACCGGGACGAGACGGTCATGGAGGCCTACCGTCCCCTCGTGCCGCTGTTCGAGCTGATGCGCGAACTCTTCGAGGTGCTGAACGCCCGCCGGCGGACGCGCGGGGCGATCGACTTTGACCTCCCCGAAGCAGAAGTGGTGCTGGATGACGACGGCGCGATCGAGGCGATCGTGGCGAGCGAGCGGAACGTCGCGCACCGGCTGATCGAGGAGTTCATGCTGCTGGCCAACGAGACGGTGGCGGCGCACCTGGAGCAGCATCAGGTGCCCGCGATGTACCGCGTGCATGAAGCGCCCGACGCGAAGAAGGTCCTCGACTTCGAGGCCTTCATCACAACCCTCGGCTACAGCCTGGCGGCGACCGGAGCGGACCTGCGGCCGATGCACTTTCAGAAGCTCGTCGAGCGCATGCGTGGTACGCCCGAGGAGCGCCCGATCGCGGCCCTCATGCTCCGGACCATGCAGAAAGCACGGTACGACGCGGTGCCGCTCGGGCACTTCGGCCTGGCCACGGCGCACTATGCGCACTTCACGTCGCCGATTCGCCGGTATCCGGACCTCGTCGTGCACCGGATGCTGCGGGCGGGCCGGCACGGCACCCTGACCGCCGAGCGCATCGAGGAACTGCAGGATGAACTGCCGGATGCGGCCAGGCACCTGTCGGAGCGTGAGCGTCGTGCAGACGAGGCCTCGCGTGAACTCCTCCAGTGGAAGAAGGTGCGGTTCATGGCCGACAAGGTGGGGGACACCTTTGCTGGCTACATCACCGGTGTCGCGCCGTATGGCCTGTTCGTCGCGCTGGTGGAGCACTACGTCGAGGGACGCGTGCACGTCTCGAGTCTGGCGGACGACTTCTACCGGTTCCTGGAGGACCACCATGTGCTCCGCGGGGAGCGGACCGGACGCATGTTCCGGCTCGGCGATCAGGTGGAGGTGTGCGTGGTGCGCGTGGATGAGGAGCGGCGCCAGATTGACCTGGCGGTCAGCGATATCGTCGAGGCACTGCGGAAGAAGGGACCGGGCAGAAGTGCCGGCAGGTCAGAGGTGCGGTCAAAACAGGAGCGTCGCAAGGCCCAGCGGCCAGGACGGAATGAACGGAAGGCCACGCGAGCCGCAGGTGGGCCGGCCGGCAAGAAACGCCGGCACTAGACGTCGGACTTGTCGTTGTCCTTCGTGGCGTCCTTGAAGTTCCTGATGCTCTTCCCGATCCCGCGCCCGAGTTCCGGCAGCCGGTTGGCGCCGAAAATCAGGATGATAATGACCAAGATAATGACGAGTTCGGGGAGGCCCAGACGGCTCATGACACACCTTTCTCTTGAATCACTGGACGAATTCTAGCACCCCACGTTGCACTTTCCCGAGGGCTTATCTAGAGTAAGCGCCTGACTAGGAGGCGTGCGTGATCGAAGCGGCACTGTTCACTGTTGGCGTGTTCCAGGACGTAGCGTGGGCGGAGAAGGGGCTGCAGGCCTTGCGCGCTCAGGGATTTGGTCCAGAGATCCTGAGTTTCATGGCGAAGGATTCCCCTGATGCTGCGGCGCTTGGGGAGCGGACCTTCGGCACCGAGGTGCCGACGCTCGAGATTCGCGGGCTGGGCACAGCCCGCGCCCGTGGACCCATCGTGGACGCTTTGCAGGGCGCTGACCGGGCGCTTGGCTCGAAAGGCGTGGCGGCGACGGCCAACCGCATTGGATTCCAGCCGCATGATGGGCGGATCTTTGAGGCGCTGACCGACCGCGGCGGCATTCTGGTGGCGATCCTGAGTGAGGCGCGGGCGGCCGACGCGCTCGCCATTCTGCACTCCTACGGCGGCGGCAACGCTGCAATCGGCGCCTGGGGCGGACGCGTCTAGCGCCCCCTCATCTCTGGTGACGGTTGCGATGCGCCGTCAGCCACGCCCCGGAGATGCTGCGAGGGCATCGCACTGGCAATTGCGGGCCCGCAGTACGTCTGCGAGAATGACGCCAGCTGGTACCGATTCATGACGCCTCTTTCGCAGAACGAGGACGCCGCGTCGACTGAACCAGGGCACCTGGCCGTGCACCTGGGATCGATCGTCGGGGTGACGCCCTTCGTCTCCGGTCAGCAGACCACCCGCATGAGCGGCGCACTGATCGCGTCGGTGGTGGCGCATGTCGCGGGATTTCTTGCCATCCTCCTGATCTCCCGGTTCGCGCCAGAGGCGTCTCCCGATGCGTCCCTGCCGGAACGTCTCCCGAGCCAGATCGTGTGGCTGGCCGAGCCCGGTCCTGGCGGGGGTGGCGGCGGTGGCGGCAACCGGATGAAGGAGCCACCCCGGAAGGTGGAACTGCCGGGCAAGGATCAAATCAGCGTTCCGGTGGCCAAGCCTGCGGCTCTTGTGATCGTGGAGAAGCCGCCTGAGAAGGTCGAGAAGCCGGAGGCGGAACCGGAGCTGGTCATCCCCGCGAAGGCGATGGCCTCCGGGACGACCACTGCGGTGGGTGCGCTGGAGTCCAACGGCGCGAGCAGTGGCCTCTCACAGGGGAGTGGCAGCGGCGGCGGCGCCGGCACTGGCACGGGGACGGGCATCGGTTCAGGGAGCGGAAGCGGGCTTGGCGCCGGGTTCGGCGGCGGGACGGGCGGTGGCGCCTACCAACCCGGCAACGGGGTCCAGGCGCCGAAGCTCCTGAAGCTGGTGCAGCCGCAGTACACCGCCGATGCGATGCGCGCGAAGGTCCAGGGGGTCGTGGTGCTGGAGTGCATCGTCCTGCCCGACGGCACGGTCAGTGAGGCCAGGGTCAAGCGGTCGCTACCCTTCGGGCTGGATGAGGAAGCGATCAAGGCGGCGCGCCAGTGGCGGTTTACTCCTGGGACGCGGCAGGGCGAGCCCGTGGCGGTCATCATCAGCATCGAGTTGTCGTTCTCGCTGCGGTAGCTGGGCACGCGCGGCGTTCCCTGGGCGGGCAGGGAACAACGGACTGGCAGACAAAGAAGAAAGGGCCGGAGGGAATGTCCCACCGGCCCTTTCGCATTCACTGTCCACGCCGCGGTGGCGTGGTGGGGACGCTAGTACATCCCGCCCATGCCGCCGCCCTGAGGCCCGGCCGGCGCGGCCGGCTTCTCCTCTGGAATCTCGGAGATCAGGCACTCGGTGGTCAGCAGCAGCGACGCGATCGATGACGCGTTCTGCAGCGCCGAACGTACCACCTTCGTCGGGTCGATGACGCCGGCCTTCACCAGATCCTCGTAGACCTCGGTCTGCGCGTTGAACCCCTCGTCGGGGTTCTTCAGCTCCCTGACCTTCGACACGATGATCGAGCCCTCGTGACCCGCGTTGGTGGCGATCCACCGAATCGGCTCCTCGATGGCGCGCCGGATGATCTGGAGACCGACCTTCTGGTCGCCTTCGAGCACCAGCTTGTCGAGCGCCTTGGAGGCTCGGATGAGCGCCGTGCCGCCGCCGGCAACGATGCCTTCCTCGGCTGCCGCCTTGGTGGCGTGCATCGCGTCTTCGACGCGCGCCTTCTTCTCCTTCATCTCGGTCTCGGTGGCGGCACCGACCTTGATGACGGCCACGCCGCCCACGAGCTTCGCGAGGCGCTCCTGCAGCTTCTCGCGGTCGTAGTCCGAGGTCGTTTCATCGATCTGCGTCCGCAGCTGCTTGACGCGGCCGCTGATGGCACCCTGCGTGCCCGCGCCTTCGACGATCGTGGTGTTGTCCTTGTCGATCGTGACCTTCTTGGCGCGGCCGAGGTCCTCGATCTTGATGTTCTCGAGCTTGATCCCGAGATCCTCGGTGATGGCGCGGCCACCCGTCAGGATCGCGATGTCCTCGAGCATGGCCTTGCGGCGGTCGCCGAAGCCGGGGGCCTTGACGGCCGCAGCCTGCAGGGTACCGCGGAGCTTGTTGACCACCAGCGTGGCCAGGGCCTCGCCGTCGACATCCTCCGCGATGATGAGCAGCGGCTTGCCGGCGCGCGCGACCTGCTCGAGCACGGGCAGGAGGTCCTTCATCGAGCTGATCTTCTTTTCGTGGATCAGGATGACGGGGTTCTCGAGCACCACTTCCATGCGCTCCGGGTCACTGACGAAGTAGGGCGAGAGGTACCCGCGGTCGAACTGCATGCCTTCGACGACGTCGAGCGTGGTCTCGAGTGTGCGCGCTTCCTCGACCGTGATCACGCCGTCCTTGCCCACCTTCTCCATCGCCTGCGCGATGATGTTGCCGATCGTGGGGTCGCTGTTGGCGGAAATCGTGCCCACCTGGGCGATGGTCTTGTTGTCCTTGACCTCGCGGCTGAGCTTCTTGAGCTCCTCGACCACGGCGTCGACGGCCTTCTCGATCCCGCGCTTCAGTTCCATCGGGTTGGCGCCGGCGGTGACGTTGCGGGCACCCTCGCGATAGATCGCCTGGGCCAGCACCGTAGCGGTCGTCGTGCCGTCACCGGCCATGTCCGACGTCTTGCTCGCGACTTCGCGGACCATCTGCGCGCCCATGTTCTCGAGCGGATCCTTGAGGTCGATTTCCTTGGCGACGGTCACGCCGTCCTTCGTGATGAGGGGCGAACCGAACTTCTTGTCGAGGACGACGTTCCGGCCCTTGGGACCGAGCGTCACCTTCACTGCATCGGCCAACTGGTTGACACCCCGAAGGATGGCCTGGCGCGACTGTTCCCCGTAAATGATCTGCTTTGCCATTGCTCTGGATCTCCCTTACTTCTTGGCCTGGATGATCGCGAGCACTTCGTCCTCGCGCATGATCAGATACTCTTCGCCGTCCATCTTGATTTCCTGGCCGGAGTACTTGCCGAAGAGGATCGTGTCGCCTTCTTTCACGTCGAGGGGCTGGCGGGTGCCGTCTTCCTTGAACTTGCCGGCGCCGGCGGCGATCACCTTGCCCTGCTGGGGCTTCTCCTTGGCGGTGTCGGGGATGATGATGCCCCCGACCTTCTGTTCGCCCTCTTCCTCGAGGCGCTGAACGATGATGCGGTCGTGTAGCGGTCTGACGTTCATTTCGGTCGACTCCACTGACTGGTAGGTTGGTGTTCGGGCCTGGACGGCCCACGGTCTGGACCCGCGGGAACCCGGGCATCCGACCAGCGGCCAGTTTAGCACTCTCTGGTGACGAGTGCCAGCCCACCGGAGGCGGGCATGAAACGCTGGGCCTGGCGAGGCAGAGCCCGCCAGACCTCGCAGCGGAGTGTCAAGACTTGCTGATCAGACGCCGGGGAATCCGGTAGATCTGCAGCTTCCGGCGGAGGGTGTTCCGATGGATGCCGAGCGTGTCCGCGGCGCGGCCCAGGCTGCCTCCGGCATGGACGAGCGCTTCGATGATGAAGCGTTTCTCGAACTCGGCGAGGGCATCCTCGTAGCGGATGCCGCGCGCCACCATCTCGACGACCAACCGGTCGAGCTGCTCCTTCATGCGCTGGCAGAAAGGTCGGACCCGGTCAGCCGGCGATAGGCGTCCAGGTACTTCTCGCGGGTCCGCGTCACCACCTCATCCGGCAGGGCGGGGACCGGCGGCTGCTTGTTCCACCGGATCTGCTCGAGGTAGTCGCGCACGAATTGTTTGTCGAAGCTGGGCTGGGGCCCGCCGGGCGCGTACGCGTCCGCCGGCCAGTATCGAGACGAATCCGGAGTCATCACCTCGTCGATCAGCAGTAGCTCGCCGGCGGAGGTCAGGCCGAACTCGAACTTCGTGTCCGCCAGGATGATGCCCCGGGTGGCGGCGTGGGCGACCCCGTGGGCGTAGAGCGCCAGCGTCAGTCGCCTCAGGCGCTCAACGAGTCCGGCACCCACCAGGCGGCCCGCCTCGACCTCGCTGATGTTGATGTCGTGACCGCTCGCGGCCTTCGTGGCTGGCGTGAAGATCGGCGCCGGCAGGCGATCCGACTCCCGCAGGCCCGCTGGCAGGGGCACGCCGCAGACCTGACCGGTGGCGAGGTACTCCTTCCAGCCGGAGCCGGAGAGGTACCCGCGGGCCACGCACTCAATCGGGATGGGCTCGGTCCGGGTGACCAGCATGGTCCGGCCCGCGAGCAGCGCCCGGTGCGGCGCCACGTCCGGCGGAAATTGGGTCGGGTCAGTGGAAATGAGGTGGTTGGGGCAGATGTGCCCCGTGCGCTCGAACCAGAAGCGCGAGAGCTGGGTGAGGATGCGTCCCTTGTCCGGGATGCCCGAGCCCAGGACGTAGTCGAAGGCGGAAATGCGGTCGGTCGCCACGATGAGCAGGGCGCCCTCAACCTCGTAGACATCGCGAACCTTGCCGCGCCGGAACACAGCGAGGCCGGGAAGGGCGGTGTCGAGCAGGGGAGTGGGTGGAGTCACGTGGGCCAAGCGGGAGGGCTGCGATCTTAACGGCGAGGTGCGCATCCCGCAACCGTACGCCATTGCGACGGTGTTGCCGGGAGATCACCCTGATATATTGTGGGCACTCCTCAGGAACAGTGCCGCCGTGAAGCCCATCCGTACCCTCGCCGTGTCTCTGCTCGCCTTCGGGCTCCTGGCCTGGTTCCTGCGCCACGCCAACCTGGCGGACGTGTGGATCCAGATGCGGTCCGCCGACCACAGCATGCTGGTCTGGAGCACGTTGCTGTTCTTCCCGATGATGGCGATCAGGGCGGTGCGCTGGCAGGTGCTGATGAGACCGATCGGGCCCGTCAGGACATGGTACGCGTGGCGCGCGACGCTGATCGGTTTTGCGGCGTCGAACGTCCTGCCCGCGAGGATCGGCGAAGTGCTGCGGCCGTATCTGCTGGCCAGGTCGGAGCGCCTGGACACCGCCTCCACCTTTGCCACCGTTGTCGTGGAGCGGTTGCTCGACGGGCTCGCGGTGCTGGCGCTCCTGGCGCTGTATCTTTCCGGGCTGACCGGCCCTCATTCCCGTACCCCGCTGATGGCGACGATCGCCGTGTCGGCGGCCCTGGTCGCTGCCGGAATCCTTGCGCTGCTGCTGTTCACGGCGGTGCTGTCGGCCAGGCCGGAACGCGTGGGCCGCCTGGTCCATCGCAGCGAGCGGGTGCTCCCGGCGCGTATCGCCCTGCTTCTCGCGCGGCTCGCCGAGCGGTTTTCGCATGGCCTCGGCGTGGCCCGTTCCCCCAGGCTGCTGGTGGTGTCCCTGCTCTGGACGGTCGGACTGTGGTTGACCATCTCCGCGCAGACGTGGATGGTGTCGAACGCCTTCGGCATCGACATGGCGCCGGGTGCCACGTTCCTGCTGCAGGCGCTGCTGGTGATTGGGATTGCGGTGCCGACACCCGGCGGTGTCGGCGGGTTTCACGAGGCCTACCGCATCGGCGTCACGACGTTCTTCGGTGCGGGCAACGATGCGGCGGTGGGCGCGGGGCTGGTGCTGCATGCCATCTCCTTCGTGCCGACGACGGTGATTGGCGGAGTGTTGATGTTGAGAGACGGCCTGAGCGTCGGCCGCCTCAGGCACATGGCCGATGGCGCAGAACCGATCCCAGAAGGGACGACGGTGGCGCCATGAAGTGTCCCTTCTGCAATCACCTGGGCGACAAGGTGGTGGACTCGCGGGAAAGCAAGGAAGGCGAGGTCATCCGGCGGCGTCGGGAATGTCTCGGATGCGGCCGGCGGTTCACGAGCTATGAGCGGATCGATGAGATTCCCTACATGGTGGTGAAGAAGGACGGCAGCCGCGAGCGCTTCGAGCGGCAGAAGCTCATTGCCGGCCTGCTCAAGGCCTGCGAGAAGCGGCCGGTCAGCGTGGCGGCGCTGGAAGGCGTGGCTGATCGGATCGAGGGCGTCCTCCAGGAGCGGCCCGACAAGGAAGTGACGACCAACGAGGTCGGCGCCATCGTCATGGATGAACTGAAGCGGCTCGACAAGGTTGCCTATGTGCGGTTCGCCTCTGTGTACCGTCACTTCCGCGACATCGGCGAGTTCATGAGCGAGCTGAAGGATTTGCTGAGTACGAAGGAGTAGGAGGCCAGGGGTATGGCTGTTCCGGCCCGGTCCGCCTCCGCGTCCCGTTCCACGGTCCCGCCCCCCCTGCGGCGCGGCGATGTGGCGCCGCCCTCGCCGCGTCCGTTCCGCGACAATACCCGCCTCATCGTCTTCGGCATCATCGCGCTCCTCGCCGTACTCGGCGGGCTGCTGGTGCTGGCGGGGGAGTCCAGCAGCCTGGCGCCGGACTTCCTCACCGAGTTCGTCCTCTACGCGTTGGTGGCCACCGACGTCACCATGCTGGCGGCGCTGACCTTCGTGCTCGCGCGGAACATCGTGAAGCTGGTGGTCGAGCACCGGCGGGCGCTGCCGTTCGCGCGCTTCCGCGTGAAGCTGGTCGCCGTGCTCCTCGGCATGACGCTGATCCCGGCGCTGCTGGTCCTGATTGTCGGCAGCGAGCTGATCCGGACAAGCGTGGACCGGTGGTTCAACGCCCCGATGGACGACGTGCTGGCCTCCGCCACGGCCATTGCGGGTGACTACTACCAGGAGCGGCAGGCGCGCGTGCAGAGTGAGGCCCGGCGCGTGGCGGGTGCCCTCTCGGGTGAGGCACTGGACGGGCTCACGGACGCACGGATTGCGGCGCTCATGCAGCCGTCCGTGGGCACGGCGGCCGGCGCGCGGCTCTACGTCTTCCGCCTCGGCGAGGCCAGGGGCGCGCTGGTGAACGTGGGGGAAACGGGCGTGGCTCCAAGCCTGGGCGCCGGCGTGATCGTGACCCGCCTGGCCGAGCGCGTCGTGACGGGAGGTGCCGAGGCCACCTCGACGGACCGGCTCGGGGAGAGCAGCGACCTGCTGGGCGGCGGCGCGCCGATTCGGGGCCCGGACGGCTCGATTGCCGGAGCCGCCCTCGTGACGGATACGCTGACCGGTGACCTGGCGCTGCGCGCGCGGCGGGTGACGCGCGCCTACGAGGCATATCAGCAGACGCGGGTGCTGCGGCGGCCGCTCACGGCTGTGTACCTCTCCTTCTTCGTGATGCTGACGTTGCTGATTCTGGTGGCCGCCACGTGGATGGGGCTGTATCTGGCCAAGCGGATCACGCGACCTGTGCAGATGCTGGCCGCCGCGGCACGGGAGATCGGGGCCGGGCACCTGGATCATCGGCTGGTCCGCGAGACGGCCGACGAGTTCGGGTCGCTGATCGACGCGTTCAACAGCATGACGACCGAGCTGGCGGCAAGCCGCCGGCGGCTGGAGCGGAGCGCCCTGGACGTGGAGCGCAAGCACCAGGACGTGGAGGCGAGGCGCCGCTACATCGAGACGATTCTCGAGCGCATCGCGACCGGCGTGATCTCCGTTGACGAGGCCGGGGCCATCCGCACGGTCAACCCGGCGGCCGCGCGCCTGCTGGGACTGGCCGGCGATCTTTCCGGGCGGCCCGTGTCGGCCGTCTTCGGCGAGTCGGAGCTGAAGCCGCTCGCCGAACTCATCGAGGAGGCGGCACGGAACCGTCGAGAGGTGCGGCCCCGGGAGGTGGCGATGACGCTCGACGGGCGGGAGCTCCACCTTGCGGTGGTCACGACGCCGCTGCTGCGCGAGGATGGCGGGGCGGAGGGCGTGGTGCTGGTCTTCGACGACGTGACGCCGCTGATTCGTGCCCAGAAGGTGGCGGCCTGGCGCGAAGTGGCCCGGCGCCTGGCGCACGAAATCAAGAACCCCCTCACGCCGATTCAGCTCTGCGCGGAGCGGATGCGCCGTCACTTCGGCGGCGCGCCGGAGGCGACTCGCGCCCTGGTCGACGAGTGCACGACCACGATCGTGGGCGAGGTCGACTCCCTGAAGAGCCTGGTCGACGAGTTCTCGCAGTTTGCCCGGATGCCGGCGCCGCGCGCGGTGCCGACCGACCTGCACAAGCTGGTCAACGAGGTGCTGACCCTCAATGACGGCCTGCTGACCGACGTGCGGGTCGGCCGCCGGTTCGCACCGGGCCTGCCGGCGGTCTCGGTGGATCCGGAGCAGATCCGCCGGGTCGTCCAGAACCTGGTCGACAACGCCATTGAGGCCATGGAGCGGAAGGGCGAGATCGCGGTCGAGACCGAGCACGATCCCGGGCACCATCTGGTGAGGCTGGTGATTGCCGACCACGGTCCGGGCATTCCCGCCTCGGAGCGGGAGAAGCTCTTCCTCCCGTACTACTCCACCAAGCGGCGGGGAAGCGGCCTGGGGCTGGCCATTGTGCGGCGGATCGTGGCCGAGCACGGCGGCAGCATCGAACTGTCCGATAACGTGCCCACCGGCACGCGGTTCGCGATCGAACTGCCGTGCGCGTGAGGGCCGGGTCTCGCTGATGGCGTCCATCCTGATCGTCGACGACGAGCCGGGCGTGCGCAGCGCCCTGTCGGGCGTGCTGCGCGACGAAGGCTACGACGTCGCGTCGGTAGACAGCGGGGAGGCGTGCCTTGAGCGGGTGGCCACGGAACCCTTCGATGTCGTGATTCTCGACGTGTGGCTGCCAGGGATGGACGGGCTGGCGACGCTTGAACGCATGCGCGAACGGCAGGTGGATGCGCAGGTCGTGATGGTCTCCGGCCACGGCAGCATCGAGTCGGCGGTCCGTTCGATCAAGCTGGGTGCCTTCGATTTTGTCGAGAAGCCCCTCTCGCTCGACAAGACCGTGCTGGTTGTGCGCAACGCCCTGCGACAGCGCAGACTCGAGGTGGAAAACGAGGCGCTGCGCGCGCGCGTCGAGCGGCAGGACACGCTCGTGGGTAACAGCGCCGCCCTGGCATTGCTGCGGGAGCAGATCGCTACCGCGGCACCCAGCAACGGGCGTGTGCTCATCCTCGGTGAGAATGGCACGGGCAAGGAACTCGTGGCCCGGAGCATCCACGCACTCAGTCACCGAAGAGCGGGGCCCTTTGTCGAGGTGAACTGCGCGGCCATTCCCGAAGAGCTCATCGAGAGTGAGCTGTTCGGCCACGTGCGGGGGGCGTTTACCGGCGCCGTGGCCGAGCGCCGGGGCAAGTTCGAACTCGCGCACGGCGGAACGATCTTCCTGGATGAAATCGGCGACATGAGCCTGAAGACGCAGGCCAAGGTGCTGCGGGTACTGCAGGAGCAGGTGATGGAGCCGGTCGGGGGTTCCCGGCGCATTCGCGTGGACGCCCGGGTGCTGGCGGCGACCAACAAGGACCTGCCGTCGGAGATCCGGGCCGGGCGGTTTCGTGAGGATCTGTTCTTCCGCCTGAACGTGGTGCCGATCACCGTTGCGCCGCTGCGGGATCGTCGCGACGACATTCCACGCCTGGCCGCCCACTTCATGGCCGTGCTGGCGCGCGAGTACGGCCGGCGCCCCAAGGCGTTCGAACCCGATGCGGTGGCTGTACTCCAGGCCTACGACTGGCCGGGCAACGTCCGTGAACTGCGCAACGTGGTGGAGCGCCTGATGATCATGGTGCCTGCAGAGCGAGTCACTGCCGCCGACCTGCCCCTCGTGACCTCAGGGCGGGTGCTCCTGCCGGACGTGCCCGAGGCGGCACTCGCGCCGCTGCACGACGCCCGCGATGATTTCGAGCGCGGGTACATCCTGCGGGCGCTCGCCAGGCAGCGCGGACATATCTCCCGCACCGCCGACGCGCTCGGCGTCGAGCGGAGCAACCTGTACCGCAAGATGCGCTCGCTGGGGATCCCAGTGGGCCGCCGCGACGACGACCCGACTTAGGGTTCGCCTGGGCGAACCCTCAGTCGAGTCCGGCCCGGCGCAACTGCTCTTCGAGCAGCAGCGCGTCAGTCCAGCCGGCGATCTGGAGTTCCTGGGGCGAACGGCCGCCCAGCGCGGCCCGCGGGATCAGGCCCACGACTTCGCTGTCCACTACTGAGACACCGAGCGTGCTGGCGGCGTGTGCCACTGCCGCGAAGGCGTCAGCCGCCGTGGTCGTGTCGAGGTCGACCAGGTTCATCGAGACCTGTGCCAATGCGCGATGGGCGAGCCACATCGGCAGCGCCTTGACCCCGGGCAGACCGCCGTTGCGGGCGCGGACCGCTGTGGCGATGCGCGTGGCGATGGTCATGTCGGCCGTATCCAGATTCACATTGAAGGCCACGAGCGGCTTGCGTGCGCCGATGGCCATCACGCCCGCCGTCGGGTGCGGAACCCGTGGCCCAGCATCCGGCAGCCATCCGGGAAGATGCATCCGTGCCGCGAGGCCCGCGGGTCCTCCCGCGCGGATCTGATCAAGCCTCCGGCGGTTCGCGGCCGGGGCGGCCTCCTCGTACAGGTAGATCGGGATGCCGAAGGTATCCGCGGCCGCGCCGGCGAAGCGTCTGGCGAGGGCGACCGCGTCGGCCATCGTCGAGCCTGACAGGGGCACGAAGGGCATCACGTCCACGGCGCCCAACCTGGGATGGACACCCTGATGCTGGCTCAGGTCGATGCGCGCGATTGCGGCGGCCACGAGGGCCAGCATCGCCTCGTGGATACCGGCGGGTGTGCCGGCGACGGTCAGCACCGTCCGATTATGGGAGGGGTCGCTCGACACGTTGAGGAGGTGTGCGTCCTCGCCTGCGCAGGCGGCTGCGAGCGCGGTGAGCACGCCGGCGCGCCGGCCCTCGCTCACGTTCGGAACCGCTTCCATCACCATCACGCGGTCATTGTTGATCGCTCTTCGCGCCTCGTCAGCTTGGCGCCGCGCTCCGGGCCTCAGGCACGACGTCACGCTTCCAGGGGACTGGCAGGCCGGTGGGTGTTTGACCGATCCCGGGAAAGACTTGATAATCTTGGCATTCCGCTGCGATCACCCCATGCCCGATCCCCTACTGGTCCCTGATCGCGCCACTGCGGACGCCGACAGCCGCGATGCGCGGATCGAACAGCTCCTGCTGACGGGCCTCGACCTGTACTTTGCCGGTCAGTACGAGCAGGCGATCAACGTCTGGACGCGGGTCTCGTTCCTCGAACGTGGTCACGGCCGTGCCCGGGCGTACATCGAGCGCGCGCGTGGGGCGATCGCCGAGCGTCAGCGCGAGGGCGACGAACTGCTGCAGCTCGGGGTGGACGCCTTCAATCGCGGCGACACCGACCATGCGCGGGACCTGCTCACGCAGGCCGTCGAGTGCTCCGGTCCCGACGACCTTGCGTCCAGCGTGCTTGAGCGCGTGCACCGGTTGCGCCGGACGCTGGTGCCGGGCGCAACCGGACTCGCCAATGCCGGGTCGGTGTTAGCGGGCCTGGCGGTGGAGCCTCCCGCGCCGCGCGTGACCCGGCGGGTCAGTCTGCTGGCCGTGGCGCTGGCGGCGGCACTGGTAGGGGCGCTGCTGGCGGGGCTCGCCATCGAGGTCTGGTTTGCCGCGCCTGTCGAGGTGGGGTCCCCCGGTGGCGCCCGGGCTGGCGATGCGCTGCTGGTGCCGCGCGCAAGCGACGTGGCGCTGGCACGGGCGCGCGCGCTGGCAGACGGCGGGCACGTGCCCGACGCGTTGCGTCTGCTGGACACCGTCGGTCCCCTGGATCCGCGGCGCGTGGAGGTAGACCGGCTGCGAGGGGAGCTGCAGGGACGTCTGCTGCGGCTGGCGGGGCTGAGCGTGCCGGGATCCGGTGAAGGGCGATGAGATGAAGTGTCCGAAGTGTGGGTATCTGGGTTTCGATACGGGTCCTCGCTGCCGGAACTGTTCCTACGACTTTGCCTTGCTGGAGGCCGGGGACGACGGCGCCCTGCCGCTCGACCTCGCTCGCGGCTTCTCGATGGCGGAGCCCACGGCGGAGGAGTCCACTGATGCGTCGTGGCTCCGGGCCATCGACCGGAGCATCAGCGCTGCGGAGGCCGGCGCCCAGGTGGCACACTCCGGTCTCGATAAGACGGACGTGGTGCCCGTGGCCGGCCGGTCGGTCTTTGACGCGATCGATCTCGACCGGATCCTGAGCCGGGCGGAGTCCGCACACGGCAGCGGGCCCGATGCCGGCGAGCCTCTCGTGGTGGACGTGCCGGAGGTGCAACACCCGGATCCTCCGGCGCCGTCGATCGAGGCGCTCGACCGTGACGTCGTGCCGGTCCGCATGCCACGGCATCGGCCGGCGCTGGACGAGGACATGCCACTGGTGCAGCTGCAGCGGCCCCGCGCGCCGATCGCGGTGCGCAAGACGCCGATGAGCCCGAACCTCCGGGCGGTCGCGCAGCCGAAGCCGATAGATCCCCAACTGGATTTCCTGGATGAGCCGCTGTCCGCTGAGGGGCCGGACGCCGGGGCCCTGTCGGAGGTGTCGCCGGCGGACAGCAGCCCAGCCGGCCGCCGTCTCGCCGCGCTCTTCGTCGACGCGCTGCTTTTCGGTGGCATCGACCTGACGGTGTTGTACCTGACACTCCGGATCGTCGGGCTGGAGATGCATGAGCTGCGGATCCTGCCGGCCTGGCCCCTCGTGGTGTTCCTTGGCCTGATGAAGGTTGCCTACGTCGCGGTGTTCACCGCGATGGGTGGGCAGACCATCGGAAAGATGGCGATGCACATCCGCGTGGTGTCCACGGACAACCGGACACTGTCCGGTGCTGCGGCGCTGCGGCGCACGCTGGCCTCGCTGGTGTCGGTTGTGACCGCCGGCCTCGGGTATCTGCCGGGCCTCGTCGGGCGCGACCGCCGGGCGATTCACGACAGGCTGGCCGGGTCGCGTGTCATCACGGTCGGGGCCGCGTGAGCTGATGCGCCTGCTGGCCCGTCTCATCTCGACGGTTGGATACATTGGCTATCTGCCGGTTGCACCTGGCACGTGGGGGTCCGCCGCCGGGCTCGTGGTGTATGCCGCCGTTCGTGCCACGTCCGGCCCGGTGGCCGAGCTGGCGGTTGTCGGGATCCTGCTGGCGGCCGGCGTGTGGAGCGCCACGGTGACCGGGCGCGAGATGGGGGACGAGGATCCCGGCCCCGTGGTCATCGATGAAGTCGTGGGGATGCTGATCACGGTGCTCTGGCTGCCCGTTGGCGTGACCGGAGCCGTCATCGGTTTCTTCCTGTTCCGCCTCTTCGACATTGTGAAACCCCCACCGGCCGCGCAGTGTGAGCGGCTGCCGGGCGGGTGGGGCGTGATGCTCGACGACGTGATGGCCGGCATCTACGGCAACCTGGCCCTGCGCCTGCTGATGCTCGTCGCACCGGCCTGGCTGCCCTGATGCAGGCCGGCCCCTCGTTCGGCCGCGCTGTGATTCTGGCGGTCGGCAGCGAGATGCTGACGCCGCTGCGTACCGACACCAACTCGCTGACGATCACCGACGCGCTCAACGCGACGGGAGTCGAAGTGATCTGGAAGGCCGTCGTGGGCGACGACCGCGACGTGCTCGCGACGGTGCTGGCGCGGGCACTCGAGGACGCGGCACTGGTGGTCCTGAGCGGCGGACTCGGGCCCACCGATGATGACGTGACGCGTGACGTCGTGTCGGCGGTGCTGGGTCTCGAACTCAGGGAGGACGCGGCCATCGTTGAGGCCATCGCTGCCAGGTTCGCTGCGCGCGGCTGGCCTATGCCGGCCAACAATCGACGGCAGGCGCATGTGCCTGACGGGGCGGTCGTGCTACCCAATTCCCTGGGCACCGCGCCCGGTCTCTGGATTGAGCACGGAGACAGGGCGCTGCTCCTGCTGCCAGGGCCGCCCAGGGAACTGGCCCCCCTGCTCGAGGAAGCGCTGCACACGCACGTGCGGCCGCGGACCGGCGGCCGGCGGGTGGTTCGGCGGGTGGTCCGGATGACCGGGCGGGGCGAGTCCCTGATTGATGAACTCCTGCAGCCCTGCTACCGCGAGTGGGCAGGCCGGGAGGTGCCGGTCAGGGCGACCATCCTTGCGGCGATGGGGCAGCTCGAGCTCCACCTGTCGGCGACCCACACCGACGCGGCCCAGGCCGCATCAGCAGTGGCGGTCGCGGCAGCAGAGGCGTGCGCGTGTGTTGGCCGCGATGCATTCACCGACCACGGCGAGAGCCTTGAAGCGGTGGTCGGGCGATTGCTCGTCGATCGCGGGTGGCGCGTGGCGGTCGCGGAGTCGTGCACGGGCGGACTGCTGGCCAGCCGGTTGACGGCCGAGCCGGGCGCCTCCCGGTACTTCGACCAGGGCGTGGTGACCTACAGCAATGCCGCCAAGGTGCAATGGCTGGGCGTGCCCGAGACGCTCATCACCGAGCACGGGGCGGTCAGCGACCCGGTGGCGCGTGCCATGGCGGCGGGTATCCGCGAGCGGGCCGGTGCCGACGTGGGCATCGGCGTCACCGGTATCGCCGGGCCTGACGGCGGATCGGCCGGCAAGCCCGTGGGAACGGTCGTCATCGCCGTCGCGCTCCGGGACTCCGTCACGAGCCGGACGCTGCAGTTGATGGGTGACCGGGAGCAGATCCGTTTCCAGTCCGCGCAGGCGGCCCTCGACCTGGTCCGGCGGATCGCGACTCCGTAGCCCGCGGGACGTCCCGGCGGCGTCTACGGCCCGTCATCACGGGTACACTGAATCCCGGTGATACGCCTCGCTCAGTGCGCCGGATGTCAGATCCTGGCTGCGACGTTGTTCGGGTGCCGGCTGTGAGGCGCCGGCATGTGGCGGTCCTTGGCAGTGGCGGGTGGGGAACGGCACTGGCCGCGCATCTGGCCCGCATCGGTCACGACGTCCATCTCTGGGGGCGCGACGCGGACCTTATCGCCACACTCGAACGCACGCGGGTCAACGAGGTCTACCTCCCTGGCATCGAACTGCCGCCAGGCGTGTCGCCTGTGTCGGACCTCGCCCGCGCCGTGCAGGGTGCCGGAATTATCGTGTCGGCGGTGCCCTCCCACGGCATGCGCGACGTGGCGCGGAGGATGGCCGGCAGCCTGAGCCCGGGCGCCACGTTGGTCTCGGCCACGAAGGGGATCGAGATGGACTCCCTGTTCCGGATGTCCGAGGTGCTCGCCCAGGAGTGCGGACCAGGCCATCCGGTCGTGGTCCTGTCCGGGCCGAGCTTCGCGATGGAGCTAGCCCGGTCGCTCCCGACGGCGATCGTGGCGGCCTCGCAGGACGACGCTGCGGTGAAGCGGGTGCTCGAGGAGTTCCGTAGCGGCTACTTCCGCCTCTACAGCAGCGAGGATGTCGTGGGCGTCGAGATCGGCGGGGCCCTGAAGAATGTGATTGCCATTGCCGCCGGGGCGGCCGAAGGCCTGGGCCTGGGCTTCAACGCCAAGGCCGGTCTCATGACCCGCGGGCTGGCCGAGATTGCCAGGCTGGCGGATGCGGCTGGTGGCCGGCGTGAGACGCTCGCGGGACTAGCGGGTCTTGGCGATCTCGTGCTGACCTGCACCGGCTCCCTGAGCCGGAACAGGCAGTTCGGCATCGAGCTGGGGCGCGGCAGAACGGCGGCAGAGATCCTGGCGGGCATGAAGGCGGTGGCCGAAGGGGTGCGGACCGCGAGCGCTGCGCTGAAGCTCGGTGCCCGGCACGGCCTGGAACTGCCGATCACTGAACGAGTCGTGGCGGTGATTGAAGGGCGGACCACGCCGCATGAGGCCGTGACGGAGTTGATGGATCGGCCGCAGCGGCTGGAGGTCGAGTAGATGGGATTGTTTGACCGGCTCAAGCAGGGGCTGAGCCGCACCACGCAGGGCCTGGTGTCGAAGTTCGGCGAACTGGCCCGGCGGGTAGACCAGGGGCCGTCCGACACCGCGCTGGACGCCGACACGGCTGAATCGCTGGAGGAGTTGCTGGTGGCCGCCGACGTGGGCGTCGGTGCCGCGCACGTCATCGTGGAGGCCGTGCGGAAGGGCTCGGCCGGTGGCGGCCTGCGCGCGCGGGTGAAGGGCGAGATCCTCCGCATGTTCGATGAGGCCTCGCAGGCGCACCCGCCGTCCTTGGGTGGCGCGCCGCGCGTCGTGCTGGTGGTGGGCGTCAACGGCGTGGGCAAGACCACGACCCTCGGCAAGCTGGCCGCGGCCCTCAAGGCCGCCGGACAGACGCCGATGGTCTGCGCGGCGGACACCTTCCGCGCGGCGGCCGTCGAACAACTCGAGATCTGGGCGACCCGCGCCGGTGTGGAGATCGTGCGCGCCGCGCACGGCGCCGACCCGGCCGCAGTGGTCTTCGACGCCATCCAGTCGGGCCGCGCGAAGGGGTGTGACCCGATTCTGGTGGACACGGCCGGGCGCCTGCACAACCGCGTCAACCTGATGAACGAACTGGAGAAGATGCGCCGTGTGGCCGGCCGTGCCATGCCCGGCGCGCCGCACGACGTGCTCCTCGTGCTCGATGCGACGGTGGGCCAGAACGGCCTGGTACAGGCCCGGGAGTTTCTGGGCGTGGCCGGCGTGACCGGCATCGTGCTGACCAAGCTGGACGGCACCGCGAAGGGTGGCATCGCGGTGGCGATTGCCCACGACCTGAAGCTGCCGATCCGGTATGTCGGGATCGGCGAGGGTATCGACGACCTGATCCCGTTCGACGCCACGGCCTACGTCGACGCCTTGTTCGACGCGGCATGACCGGAGACCCGCACGCTGATGCACGGTGGATGGGACAGGCCCTCTGGATCGCGGAGCGCGGCCTCGGCCGCACGACGCCGAATCCCGCCGTGGGCGCGCTGGTGGTGACTGCCGACGGGGTGGTGATCGGACACGGCTCGACCGAGCCTGCGGGCGGCCGCCATGCGGAGATCGTGGCGCTGGATGCCGCAGGGCCCCGCGCGTCCGGCAGCACGCTGTACTGCACGCTGGAACCCTGCGCGCACACCGGGCGCACCGGGCCCTGCGTGGACCGGATCATCGCCGCCGGCGTCCGGCGGGTTGTGGCGGCGGTTCAGGATCCCCACCCGCGTGTGCGGGGCGGCGGCTTTCTCCGGTTGCGGGAGGCCGGTGTCGAGGTGTCGGTGGGCGTCGGCCGGCGTGAAGCCGTCCGGCTGAACCTGCCGTTCTTCACTGTGCACCTCGAAGGGCGGCCGATGGTGGTGGCCAAGACGGCCACAAGTCTGGACGGCCGCGTGGCCTCGGCGCCAGGACGGCGCACGCCGCTGACATCACCCCAGGCCTTGCGGCGTGTGCAGTTCACCCGGGCCGGAGTGGATGCGGTGGCCGTGGGGTCCGAGACACTGCTGGTGGACGATCCCCGGCTGGATGTCCGGGATCTCTATCGGGAACGGCCGCTTGTCCGGGCCGTCTTCGACCGTCGGCTCCGCACGCCGCCGACCGCGCGGCTGCTGTCGACCTGTGCCGCCGGCCCCGTGGTCGTACTCACGAGCGAGGCGGCTGCGAGGCAGTCACCGGCGGCGGTCGCGGCCCTGACCCGGGCTGGTGCGACGGTGGTGACGGAGTTGGAACCGACCGTGACCAGCTTCCTGCGCCGGCTGCTGGCGTTCGACGTCCAGTCCGTTCTGCTCGAGGGAGGCCCGGCACTTCAGGCCTCGGCATTCCGTGAGGGCGTCGTCGACATGGTGCAGACCTGGGTGGTCCCCACCTGGCTGGGAGAGGCGGGCGTGCCAGGCGCGGATGCGTTATTGCGGGCGCTGCCCGCTCTTTCGGAGGCGCGGGTGGAGATGCACGGTCCTGACGCGTTGATTGAGGGCTATGTTCACGGGATTAATTGAGGCCATCGGTGAGGTTGTGGACCTCACGCCGATCGACGGCGGGACGCGCCTCCGGCTGCGGGCCGGCCTGTCGTCCGAACTCGCCCGTGGTGAGAGCGTCGCCGTCGATGGTGTGTGCCTCACGGTGACCTCGATGGACGCGCGTGTGTTCACCGCAGACGTGGGGCCGGAGACGTTGCGTGTCACCGCACTGGGGAGCCTTCGCCCCGGCGCCCGGGTGAACCTTGAGCGTTCCATGCGCGCGGACGGGCGCCTGGGCGGCCACCTGGTGCAGGGCCACGTGGACGGGGTGGGGCAGGTGGTCGCCGTCCGCGAAGAGGGTGAGGCGCACTGGATTACTGTGGCCTTCCCCGAGGAAATGGCTCCGCTGCTGGTGCCCAAGGGGTCGGTCGCAATGAGCGGCATCAGCCTGACAGTGGCAGGATTGGGTGAGGGGACGATGGACATCATGATTGTGCCGTTCACCTGGGCGCACACGAACGTCGCGGCACTCAGGCCAGGCGATGCGGTGAACCTGGAGGCCGACGTGATCGGCAAGTACGTCGTGCGGGTGCTGGCGATACGCGGACTGGGCACCGGGCCCGATGAGAAGGAGCGACGGTGGTAGCCAAGTCGAAGCCGCGTGCGAAGGCTGTGAAGGAGACGGTGAAGAAGGCCGGAGAGAAGCGTGCGAAGAAGGTGTCGCCGTCGGCCGTCGGGCGGGTGAAGCTGCCGTTCTCCCCGATCGAAGAGGCCGTTGCGGCTATTCGCGCGGGCCGCATGATCGTGGTGGTCGACGACGAGGACCGGGAGAACGAAGGTGACCTGACCATTGCGGCCGAGAAGGTGACACCCGACGTGATCAACTTCATGGCCACACATGGCCGCGGACTTATCTGTCTCTCGATGACCGGCGAGCGGCTGGACGCACTGCAGATCCCCATGATGGTCGAGCGCAACACGACGCAGTTCGGCACGGCATTCTGCGTGTCGATCGAAGCGCGCAAGCATGTGTCGACCGGTATCTCGGCCGCCGACCGCGCGGCCACGGTGCGCGCCGCCATCAACCCGAAAACGGAGCCGGCCGACCTCGCCAGGCCCGGCCACATGTTTCCGCTGCGCGCCCGGGACGGCGGGGTCATGGTCCGGGCAGGGCAGACCGAAGCGGCCGTCGACCTCGCCCGCATGGCAGGGCTCTACCCGGCCGGGGTGATCTGCGAAATCATGAACCCCGACGGCACCATGTCGCGCGTGCCGCAGCTGGCGCGCTTCGCGAAGAAACACGGCCTGCCCCTCATCACCATCGCGGACCTGATCCGGTACCGGATGCGGACGGAGCGGCTCGTGAAGCGGGCGGCCGAGGCGGACCTGCCGACCGAACACGGGCCCTTCCGGATCGTCTGCTATGACAACCAGCTCGACGGCATGGCGCACGTGGCGCTCGTATGCGGCGACATCGGCAATGGCAAGGATGTGCTCGTGCGGGTGCACTCGAAGTGCCTGACGGGCGATGTGTTCCATTCGGCCCGCTGCGACTGCGGCGCGCAGCTCCATTCGGCCATGGCACGGATCGCCAAGGAAGGCCGCGGCGTGCTGCTGTATCTCAACCAGGAAGGACGGGGCATTGGCCTGGCGAACAAGATCCGGGCGTATGCGCTCCAGGATCAGGGTCTCGATACCGTCGAGGCCAACGAGCGGCTGGGTTTCAAGGCCGACCAGCGCGACTACGGCATCGGCGCCCAGATCCTGAGCGATCTTGGCGTGAAGGTCATGCGGCTCCTGACAAACAACCCCCGCAAGTTCGTGGGGCTGCAGGGCTACGGCCTGGCGGTCTCGGCGGCGGTGCCGCTGGAGATCCCCGCCGGGGAGCACACCAGGAAGTACCTGAAAACCAAGAAGGACAAGCTCGGGCACATCCTGTCGGGTGTGTAGCGGCCACGGGCGGCGACATCCGGAGCCTTGCCGGATCCACACCCCTTGGCCTAAGATAAGTGTTTCTGTCCACTGGGCTTAGCCGTCCATGGGCACGCCCACGCCATGTTCGACGCGCTCGGTAACCGGCTCCAGGCTGTTTTCACGTCCCTGCGGCGTGCGGGACGGCTGACGCCCGAAGGGGTGGAGACGGCGCTGAAGGAGATTCGCCTCGCACTGCTGGAGGCGGACGTCAACGTCAAGGTGGTCAAGGCGTTCATCGACCGGGTGCGCGATCGCGCCCTCGATGAGGAAGTGCTCAAGAGCCTGAGCCCGGACCAGCACGTCATCAAGGCGGTGCGGGACGAGTTGCTCGCGCTCTTCGGGGATACGAAAGGCGGGCTGGTTCCGGGGAACCGTTCGCCGCGAGTGGTGCTGATGCTGGGGCTGCAGGGCTCCGGCAAGACGACCACCTCGGGCAAGCTCGGAAAGTGGCTCGCCGGTCAGGGACGGCATCCGTTGCTGGTTTCGACCGACGTCCGCCGCCCGGCCGCCATTGCGCAGTTGAATGTGCTCTGTGACAAGGCGTCGCTTCCGGTGTTTGACCCGCAGGGCGATCTCGACCCCGTGTCGAGGGCCGCGGGTGCGCTGGCGGAAGCGCGCAACAAGGGATTCGACACGCTCATCGTGGATACGGCAGGCCGTCTGCACATCGACGAGGAGCTGATGCAGGAATTGGCCGCCATCAAGGCCGCCGTGCAGCCGAGCGATCTGCTGTATGTCGCGGACTCGATGACGGGGCAGGACGCCGTTCGGAGCGCGGGCGAGTTCCACGGGCAGATCGGCGTGACGGGCGTGGTGCTGACCAAGCTGGACGGCGATGCCAGGGGGGGCGCGGCGCTCTCGGTCGTGTCGGTGGTCGGCGTGCCGATCGCCTTTGTCGGGAGCGGGGAGCGGCCGGAAGACCTGGAGCTGTTTCACCCGGACCGGATCGTGTCGCGGCTGCTCGGCATGGGCGATGTGCTGTCGCTCATTGAGAAGGCCGAGCAGGTCATCGACAAGGATGATGCCGCTGACCTGGAGGAGAAGCTTCGGAAGAACGCCTTCACGCTGGAGGACTTCGCGAAGCAGTTGAAGATGGTCCGACGGCTGGGACCGCTCGACAGCATCCTCGGGATGCTTCCGGGCATGGGCCAGTTGAAGGACGCGGCGGCGCAGAAGCCGGATGAGAAGCAGTTGGGCCGCGTGGAGGCGATCATCTCGTCGATGACGCCGCGGGAGCGGAAGAACTCGGCGCTCCTCAACGGGAGCCGCCGGAAGCGGATCGCGTCGGGGAGCGGGACCTCCGTCGAGGAGGTCAACCGGCTGCTGAAGCAGTTCGTGGAGATGCAGAAGGTGATCAAGATGATGGGCCAGGGTGGCCTGCCCGCGATGGCCACGGGCGGCATGCGGATGCCGCAGATGGCCGGTGGCGGGGCCGGGGCGTTTCCCGGCCGCAAGCGCAAGAAGGGCGGGCCGTGGGGCCTGATCAAGAGCCGGTAGTTCGATCGGTAGTTCGGTAGGAGGACAGATGCTTTCGATTCGTATGCGGCGGATGGGTTCAACCAAGAAGCCGTTTTTCCGGGTGGTGGTGCAGGAAGCGCGTTCCGCCAGGGACGGCAGCTTTGTCGAGAACGTCGGAACGTACCACCCGCGGAGCAAGCCCGCGAAGGTGGAAATCAACAAGGACCGGATCGCGTACTGGATCTCGAAGGGCGCGCGCCCGTCGGATTCCGTGCGGACGCTGATGACCAAGCACCTCTCGAAGGACCTGGGCGCCGTGGTGCCCGTGGTCACGGCAGCCGAGTAGGGATGGCTGACGGGGCGTCGAGCCCGATGAAGGCGGTCGTCGAGGTGATTGCGCAGGCGCTGGCCGACAAGCCAAGCGCCGTGCACGTTGACGAGCATGACCGCCGCGGGACGACCGTGGTCGAGTTGTCGATGGCGCCGGGCGACATCGGGAAGGTGATCGGCCGCCAGGGGCGGACGGCGGCCGCACTGCGGACGCTGGTCGGGCTCACGGCCGAGCGTCACGGCACGCGCGCGACGCTCGATATCCGCGACTAGGGTGAGCGGATCCGTGCCCGTCTGGGCCGACATGGTGCTGGTCGGGCGGGTGGCACGGCCGCATGGCTTGCGCGGACACGTCGTCATCACCCCGGAGACGGACTTCGTCGAGGCACGCTTCGCGCGGGGCGAGCGGCTCTGGGTTGGCGGGGACGGGGAGCCATCTGCTTTGCTGATCGAGGAGATGCGGGTCCAGAACGGCCGGCCCGTCGTGCGGTTCGCCGGGCTGGAGACAATCGAGGCCGTACAGCGGCTGGCGGGGCGCGAGTTGCGGGTGGAGCTCGACGCACTGCAGCCGCTCGGCGCAGGTGGCTACTACCATCACGAGCTCGTGGGGTGCGTGGTGGAAACGGTCGGCGGCGAGGTCGTTGGAACGGTGGCGGCGGTGGAAGGGGGCGGCGCACGGTGCCGCCTGGTGGTGCGGGGGCCGCGCGGTGACGTGCAGGTGCCCTTCGTCGAAGAGATTTGCGGGCTGGTGGACACGGCGGCGCGCCGGATCCGGATCGCCCCGCCGGAGGGGTTGCTGGACCTGAACCTCCGCTGATGGCAGGTGACGCGCTGCGGGAAGGGCCGATGCGGTTCGACATCGTCACGATCTTCCCGGCGATGGTGGCCGGCGGTCTGACGGAGGGGGTCGTGGCGCGCGGAATCGGGCGCGGCGCGGTGGATGTGCGGATCTGGGATCTGCGCGACCAGACCACGGATCGGCATCGGTCGGTGGACGACGTGCCGTACGGCGGCGGACCTGGCATGGTGATGACGCCGCAGCCGTGGGTCCGGGCGGTCGAGGCGATTCGGGCGGAGCGTGGCGAGCCTGGCGCGGTGGTGCTGATGTCCCCGCAGGGCCGGTTGTTCACGCAGGCTGAGGCGGTCAGGCTCCGTGGGCTCTCGCATGTCGTGCTGCTCTGCGGCAGGTACGAGGGGGTCGACGAGCGAGTCCGGGAGATGGTCGGGGCCGAGGAGTTGTCGGTCGGTGATTTCGTGGTGAGCGGTGGCGAACTTCCGGCATTGCTGGTCGTCGATGCCGTGAGCCGGCTGGTGCCGGGGGTGGTGGGTGACAGCGGGTCGGTCGAGGAGGACTCCTTCTCGAGGGGTCTGCTGGACTATCCGCACTACACCCGTCCGGCCGAGTGTGACGGACGGCGGGTGCCGGACGTGCTGCTGTCGGGCCATCACGAGGAGGTCCGGAAGTGGCGGCGGCGGGCGGCACTGGCTCGGACGCTGGAGCGCCGACCGGAACTGGTAGATGCCGCAGGGCTCGACGACGAGGAGCGGGCCTGGCTCCGCGAGATGCGCAGGGGCCGGCACGAAGAGAAGTAATCTGGACAGACGCCAGACCGGTCTGGCGAGAAGGACGAGACGACGATGGGCGCGATGGAACTGGTTGAGCAGTCGCAGTTGATCGAACGGCCGCGGATGGCTGCGGGCGATACCGTGAAGGTGCACGTGAAGGTGCGGGAAGGCGATAAGGAACGCATCCAGGTCTTCGAGGGCATCGTGATCGGCATGCATCGGGGCGGTTCGCGCGCTTCGTTCACGGTCCGCAAGGTGTCCTTCGGTCAGGGAGTGGAGCGGATCTTCCCGCTGCATTCACCGATCATCGCGAAGATCGAGCTGGTGCGCTCGGCGCGCGTGCGCCGCGCCAAGCTCTACTTCCTGCGGGATCTGAAGGGCAAGGCGGCCCGGATGAAGGAAACCAAGCGCGCCTGAGGCACCGGGCTCACCGGACCCTTGAGAACGCGATGCGCCGGGAGGGATTCCGGCGTATCGCGGGCACAGACGAAGTGGGGCGCGGGTGTCTCGCCGGCCCCGTCGTCGCTGCGGTCGTCGTGCTCGACCCTTCACGACACATCCCCGGACTCGCCGACTCGAAACTGCTGACACCGGCGGCGCGGGAGCGGCTGTTTGCCGTGATTGCCAGCTGTGCGGACGCATGGGCCGTGGGCTCGGCTTCCCCGGACGAAATCGACCAGCTGAATATCCATCGAGCCTCGCTTGAGGCCATGCGCCGTGCGGTGCTGGCTCTCGACCCAGCCCCGGACCTGGTCCTTGTGGACGCATTCCGCATTCCGGACCTCGTGGTACCCCAGCGTGCGGTGGTGCATGGAGACCGCCGGTGCGCGGCGATTGCTGCTGCGTCCATCATGGCCAAGGTCACGAGGGATCGCGAGATGTGCGCCTTCCACGAGTTCGATTCCCGCTACGGGTTTGACCAGCACAAGGGGTATGCCACGGCGCTGCATCTGGCGGCCGTGGCCCGGCACGGCTACTCCAGCCTTCACCGCCGTTCGTTCAGGCCGGCGAGCCTCTTCGGTAGAATCGAGACCTGACCGTGCATCCGGCGATCAACCGCAGACGCCCACTCAGGTACGCCGAGGCGCTGGAGCGCTATGCGTCTCTCCTGCGCCACGCGCCCGACGACGGGAGTGTCGCCCACATCGCCGGCGACCTGCTGCAGTTGGCCGACCGGATCCACCGCCTCAACGGTCCGCAGGGGCGTCGATGACGCTGGTGCAGCGTGTGGTGTGTGTCGTGCTGTTCCTGGAGGTGGGCATTTTGCTGACCGTGGTGCCGTGGTCCACGTATTGGGACCGCAACTACTTCACCGATGGCCTGCCGTGGCTCCGGCACCTTATGAGGAACACATTCGTGAGAGGAGCCGTGTCGGGCCTGGGCGCGGTGAATCTCGCTGCCGCGGTGATGGACGCCTGGGCCTTGGCCGCGGCGCTGCGCCTGGCCTGGCATGGCGCGCTCCGCCGGGCGAAGGGCGCCTAGATCAGGTGCCATTCCGCTGCTGCCTGGTGACGGATCGCGCGAGACTGGGCCCGGGGTGGGCGGCGGCCCTGCCAGAACTGGTGGCCCGCGCGGCCGCCGCAGGCGTGGATCTTGTCCAGGTGCGTGAGCGTGGCCTCGAGGCGCGTGAGCTGGGCGCCCTGGTGGCACGCTGTCGCCGGGCGATCGACGGGTCCGGGACTCGGCTCCTGGTGAGTGACCGGTTGGACATTGCCCTCGCGGAGGGCGCACACGGGGTGCACCTGCCGTCCGGGGGGCTCACACCGGCGGAGGTCCGGATGCACGCAGCGCCGGGGTTTCTCATCGGGCGCAGCGTCCACAGCGTGGCGGAGGCCGCGCGGGTGACGGCCGATGGCGGGGCGGACTTCCTGGTCTTCGGCACGGTGTTCCCGTCACACTCCAAACTGGGCATCGAGCCGGCCGGCCTCGCGCAGGTGGCGGCGACGGTCGCAGCCACGCACCTCCCGGTGCTGGCGATCGGAGGTATTGCCGAAGCCACACTGGGCGGGGTGGCTGGAACCGGGGCGGCCGGGGTGGCGGCGATCGGGTTTCTGACGGTGGAGTCGGTCGAGGAGATGCGGAGGAGAGTCCGCCTGGTACGAAAGGCCTTTGATACACTCTCGCCCCAGGTTCCATGACAGATGAGACCTCGCCGTTGGATTTCGGGTCGAGGATGAAGCGTGCGCGGGAGGCGCGCGGCGTGTCCCTGCAGGAGATCGCCGCGCGGACCAAGATTTCCGCCTCGGCCCTTGAAGCGCTCGAACGGAACGACATATCCCGGTTGCCAGGCGGCATCTTCGGCCGCGGCTTCGTCCGTGCCTATGCCGAAGAGATAGGGCTCGATCCGGAGCAGGCCGTCAGGGAGTTCGTCGAGCGGTTTCCGCACGACGCAGTGACGGTGGGAAGCCCGTATGTGCCGCCGGAGGATCACGCCGCGGTCGAGAGTTCCCGGAAGCGCGCCGAGACGGCCCTGAAGCTGGCGGCAATTGTCGTTCCCGTAGCCATCGTGATTGGGTACCTCACGCTCACGTATCGCTCTGCTGAACCTGCCGTCACCGAGACGCCTGTGGCGTCGGCTCCCGTGGGATCCGCTGCGACGGTGCCGAGTGAAGCGGTGTCGGTCAGGGCCGCTCCGCTCGCCATTGAGTTGCTGGCGGTCTCGTCCGTCAACGTGACCCTGATCGCGGACGGTGTACCGCAGGGCGATCGTGCACTGACTGAAGGTCAGCGTCTGACGTTGTCCGTGGATCGCGCACTGACGCTCAGTGTGGCTGATGCCGGCGCGGTGCAACTGAGAATCAACGGCCAGGCTGCCGTGCCGCTGGGCCGCCAGGGAGAGCCCCGCACCGTCCAGATCGACCGCGAGACGTTCGATAGCCTTCTGGCCCCGCAGTAGGCCGGTCACCCTCCTCGACGCGCACCTAGCGCTTGAACTCCTTGCGCATGTCGGCGAGCCCTTCCATGTACACCGTCGCGCGCTCACGGGTGTCCTCGTCCGGCAGCGCCTTCAGCAGGGCCACGGCGTGCTGCAGGTCGCCGTCAATCGTCCTGGCCGTCGTCTCGAAGTAGATTCGCCGGATCTCGGCCAGGATCGCGTCGGTGGACTGCGGCACCGGGCGAAGGCTCCTGAGCGGCACGAAGCCGCCAGCCGGGGCATCCGTGGCTTTCGGTGCCTTCGACGCACGGGGCCGGTTTCGCTTCACTGCCACGTCAGTCCCTCTCTCTCAATGGAAAACGGCAACAGGCGCGCGCCGCCCGACTCCAGCGCTGCGGCCACCGCCGCACGGTGCTCGGGAGGGGTGACACAGACCAGGCAGCCGCCGCCGCCAGCGCCGCAGACCTTGGCGGCCGTCGCGCCGGCTGCCCGCGCGCGTGCGATCAACGCATCGATGACCGGCGTCGTGACACCGGGAGCCAGGCGGGTGCGGTTTGCCCACTCCTCCTCGAGGGCCGCGCTGACAGCTGGCCAGTCGCCCCGCACGAGCGCCTCGCGCATCGCCACCGCCGTATCACGGATGCGCTCGAAGCAGTCGAAGATGAACCGGTCGCCCTCCAGGTGGCGGCGCGTGATCTCCCAGTTGTTCGTACCGGAATTGCGCGGTTCACCGGTGTAGCAGAGCACCAGCCGCCGCTCCAGAGCCGCGGCGTCCACGGGCAGCGCCACCCGCCGCGGGGCATCGACCTCCAGCTCGACGGCGGCAATGCCCCCGTAGAGCGCCGGCCGGTAATCCTGCAGTCCGGTCGGCACGCCAATCGTCTGGCACTCCACGTTCTTCACCGCTTCCAGGAGCGCCTCGCCCTCGAGCTGCACGCCGGAGGCGCGTGTGAGCACAGCGCCCGCAGCCACCGCCAGCGCCGACGATCCGGCGATGCCGGCCCCGGCGGGAGACGCGCAGTTCGTGGTCAGGGTGAAGCCGTTCCGTGCCAGGGCGCATTCACCGGATCTCCGCAGGGCCCAGTGGGCCAGCAGCGTCAAGAGCCGCAGGTCACGCGCCTCGCGGAGGTCCGCGTCCTTCGGTACGTCGACGGTCCGGCCGGTATCGACCGAGCGGAATGAGCGCACGCCGTCGGTTCGAAATTCGAGCCGCGCATGGGCACGCAGGCTGATGGCGGCGTTGATCGTCTGCGCGCCTTCGTGAAAGAGGTAGAGCGGCCAGATGTCGAGCGTACCGCCCGCCAGATCGATGCGCGTGGGTGCCGAGGCCTCGAGGGTCACCTGCGTATTCTCGCATCACTCGACGGCGTGCATCCGTCGCCTATCTATAATGAACCCGTGCCGTTGCCGGTGCGCCGCGAAGTCGGCCAGCTCGTGATCGGAAGCCTGCCGGCTGCATCGGTGCCGCCCGGGTTCCGATCGCTCGTGCGTGACTTCGGCATGGGCGGTGTGACCCTCTTCCGGCGCAACATCGAAGGACCCGAACAGGTGGCGGACCTCTCGCGCGAACTGCGCGGCCTTGTCCGCGAGTCGCCCTTGTGGGTGGCCGTCGATCAGGAGGGCGGGCGCGTGGCGCGTCTGCGCGCCCCCTTCACCGAGTGGCCGCCGATGGCGGCGCTGGGCCGCAGCGGTGACGAGGCACTCTGCGGCCGCTTCGCGCGGGCGCTGGCTGCCGAACTGAGGGCGGTCGGCATCACCCTCGACTACGCCCCCGTGCTTGATGTGCACACCAATCCGGACAACCCGATCATTGGCGACCGCGCCCTGTCACACGACGCAGCCGTGGTGGCGCGGATGGGGACCGTGATCATCCGGGAACTGCAGGACGCGGGCATTGCCGCCTGCGGCAAGCACTTTCCTGGACATGGGGATACATCTGTGGATTCGCACCTGGCGCTGCCAGTGGTGGACCATTCTCCGGATCGGATCCGCCGCGTGGAGTGCGTGCCGTTTGCGGCCGCGGCTCGGGCCGGTGTGGCGTTCATGATGACGGCACACGTGCTTGTGCCCGCGTTGGATGAGGTGCTGCCGGCGACGCTCTCGCGGACAATCGTGGAGACGATGCTGCGCCAGGAGATCGGATTCGAGGGCGTCATTCTGAGCGACGACCTCGAGATGCGCGCGCTCGCGGACGGCTGGCCCAGAGGCGAGGCGGCCGTCGAAGCGATCGTTGCAGGGTGCGACGGAGTGCTCCTGTGCCGTGCCCTCACCGAGGAGCGGGACCACGATCTGGATGCGCACGCGGAAGTGCTGGAGGCGCTCGTGCACGCCGTCGAAGACGGACGTATCCCGTATGCACGCTTCGAGGACGCCGTTCGGCGGCAGCATCAGGCCAAGGTCGCATTCCTGGCTGCCGAGCCCGCGCCGCCCCGTGCGTGGCGGACCGTGGTCGGGTCGGAAGCACACCGGCGGGTCGCGGATGAGATGAGGGAGTACGCGTGAGCGCCCCGCGCCCGTTTGTCCGGCCGCCGGCTCTCGTCCCGGGTTCCCGCGTCGCGGTCATTTCCCCGTCGAGTGCGATCGACCCTGACGAGTGCGAGCGGGGCATGGCTGGATTGCGCGCGCTGGGATGGGAGCCGGTCTGTGACCCGTCGGCGCTCGAACGGGACGCCTACGTAGCCGGGCCCGCGGAACTGCGGGCCCAGGCGTTTCTCCGCGCGTGGCGCGACCCGTCGATTGCAGCCGTGGTGGCGTCCCGGGGAGGCTACGGCAGCGCGCAGATCCTGCCGTGGCTGGAGCGGGACACGTTGCTGGCCACGCCGAAGGTGTTCATCGGCTACTCGGATACGACTGCAATTCTGACCTGGCTGACCACTGGGTGCGGTATCACGGCGGTGCATGGGCCGATGCTCGACAGGCGGTTCGCCTCTGGCACGGCCGGATTCGATGCCGGGAGTCTGCTGTTCGCGGTCACCGCGGCGGGAGCAGGCGGGTGGGAGCTCACGCCGCCCGGACTCGAGGCGCTCGCACCGGGTGAGTCGGCTGGTGTACTCGTGGGCGGCACGCTGACGCTGCTCTGCGCGTCGCTCGGTACGCCGTGGGCGTTCCGGCCACCCGAGGGGGCGGTGCTGTTTCTCGAAGACGTGAACGAGCGGCCGTTCCGCCTGGACCGCATGCTGACGCAGTTGCGCCTGGCTGGCGTGTTCGCGCGCGTGCGCGCGGTGGTGTTCGGCGAGATGCCGGGGTGCGACGAGGACGGGGGTCTTTCGGCCAGGGATGTGGCGCGCAGGGTGCTTGCCGGATTTACTGGGCCGGTGCTCTTCGGTTTCCCATCCGGACACACGGCGGGCCCAACCTGGACATTGCCGCTCGGTGTGTCCGTGCGCGTCCGGGCCGGTGCGCACGCACGCCTGCTCATTGACGAACCGGCGGTGCAGAGTGGCCGGTCCTGACCAGATGTGCGGCGGATTCCGCCGCGCGGCGCCCGAGGATCAAGACGCGACGACCGCGCAGACCGGGCCTGTCTGTAAGGGAGGAGCAACGCCGAGCCTCGGGATGCCCCGCCAGGAAGCTGCTGTACATATGGTCAGGGCAGGCCACTAAGATGCGGATTCATCTGATCGGTGTGTGTGGAACGGCCATGGCGACCCTCGCCGCGCTGCTGCAGCGGCAGGGTCACGACGTGCAGGGTTCCGACCAGCACATCTATCCGCCGATGAGCGACTTCCTCCGGTCCGAGGGCATCCGGCTGCTGGACGGATACCGGGCCGAGCATGTGTCGGAGGGGGTGGACCTTGTGGTCGTCGGCAATGCCATCTCTCGCGGCAACGCCGAACTCGAAGCCGTCCTCGACAGCCGGTTGCGGTACTGCTCGCTTCCGGAAGCCGTGCGGGAGCACTTTCTCTGGCAGACGCACCCCGTGGTGCTGGCGGGCACGCATGGCAAGACCAGTACGACGGCGCTGACGGCGTGGCTGCTGACCCACGGCGGCCTGGACCCGGGCATGCTGGTGGGCGGCATCGCGCAGAACTTCGGTGAGGAGGGCACCAGCTATCGGCTGGGGAAGGGCCCGCACTTCGTCATCGAGGGCGACGAGTACGACAGCGCCTACTTCGACAAGTCCGCCAAGTTCCTCAAGTACCTGCCGGAGGTGGCGGTCGTCGGCAACGTGGAGTTCGATCACGCCGACATCTACGCCGACTACGCGGCCGTTGAACTGGCCTTCCGCAGGCTCGTCAACCTCGTGCCGCGACGCGGCCTGCTGCTGCTGGGCGCCGACGATCCAGGCTCGTCGAGCCTGTCGCGGTATGCCGTGAGTCCGGTCGAGACGTTCGGTGTGACCGAGTCGGCGGACTGGAGGGCCTCTGATGTCGAGGCCCGGGACGGTGTCACCACCTTCACGGTTCACCAGCGTGGCGCGTTGTTCGGCTCGTTCCGTTCGCCGCTGCTGGGGCTGCACAACGTGCGCAACGCCCTCGCCGCGATTGCCGTGGGCGCATGGGCCGGACTGACGCCGGCGATTCTGGCGGAGGGACTCGCGTCGTTTCGCGGGATCAAGCGGCGATTGGAGGTAGTGGGCGTGGCGCGCGGCGTGACAGTGATCGACGACTTCGCGCACCATCCGACAGCGGTGCGTGAAACGTTGGCGGCCCTGCGATCCGGATATCCCGCGCGGCGCATCTGGGCCATCTTCGAGCCGAGATCCGCATCGTCCTGCCGCCGCGTGTTTCAGGACGCCTTTGCGGCGGCGTTCGGTGTGGCGGATGAGGTGGTGGTGGCCGCCGTCTTCCGCTCGTCGCTGCCCGAGGTCGAGCGACTTGACGCGGAAGGCCTGGTCGCGGACCTGGTGCGGCAGGGGCAGCGAGCCCGCTACCTCCCAGGCGTGGAGGCGATCGTGGACGCCGTGGCCTCAGGCGCGCGTGAGGGCGACCTGGTGATCGTGATGTCCAACGGCGGGTTCGGCGGCATTCACGGGAAGCTGCTGGCAGCACTTGCCTGACCATGTCCGAGTCCCTGCATCCTGACGGTGCCGGGCGCGGCTGGCGTCCGGTGGGCGAGGCGGCCTGGGTGCTGGAGGCTGGCGCGGGTCTGGACATGACGGTCAACGCCCGCATGCGCGCGACAGCCACCGAGGTCACACGCCTGGCCATTCCCGGCGTGCGCGATGTCGTGCCGGCGTGCGCGTCCGTCACAGTGCATGTCGACCCTCTGCGCTTCCGGCAGGAAGACGCGGTGCGCCTGCCAGAACTCGCGCCGGCGCCCACCGCCACCAGCGGCAGGTTGCGTGATGTGCCTGTGGTCTATGACGGCGAGGACCTCGACGCACTGGCCGCATCCACGGGCGTGCCGGTGGACGAGGTCCGGCTGCGGCATGCGGACGGCGACTACACCGTGTTGATGCTCGGCTTCGCACCAGGATTTCCCTACCTCGGGCCGGTGGACCCTCGGCTTGTCGTGGGGAGACGGCCCACGCCCAGGGTGCGCGTGCCTCGCGGTGCCGTGGCCATTGCCGGGGGCATGACCTGCATCTATCCGGGTGGCACGGCTGGAGGATGGCACATCGTTGGACGGACCAACCTGAGGCTCTTTGACGCTGCAGCGGCAAGCCCGGCGGCGCTGGCCCCTGGCGACCGGGTCCGGTTCGTGCCGGTCGATCGCCTCGAGCCTGGCGAGGGCTTGGTTGCCACTGATGAGCGAGGCGGGTGCGTGTCCGGCGGCCTCACCGTGCTTCGAGGCGGAGCGTCCACAACGGTGCAGGACCTCGGCCGCTGGGGCTTTCAGGCGATGGGGGTGCCCGTCTCGGGCGCGTGTGACGCGGGCGCGTTGAGATGGGCGAACAGGGCCGTGGGCAACCCTGACGATGCGGCCGGGCTGGAGGTGGCGGCGGTGGGGCCCGAGCTGCGCGTCGGTCAGAACACGGTGGTCGCATGCACCGGCGCGGACATGGAGGCGCACATCGACGGTCGCCCGATGCTCCCCGGTGAGCCAGTGGTTGCACGGGAGGGCGCCGTCATCCGCTGCGGCCAGACCCGAGGCGGCCTCCGAGCCTATCTCGCCGTGGCGGGCGGGCTGGACGTGCCGGTCGTCCTTGGCAGCCGGTCGACGTGTCTGCCAGGTGGTTTCGGCGGATACGCAGGACGGGCGCTGGCGGCCGGAGACCAGGTGGCCATTGGCCGTGCCAGGGACGCGGCGCAAGCGGGACATGGATCGTCGCTCGCGCGCCAGTCCCGGGTGGTGCAGTCGTGGATGGTCCCGGCTCGTACAGGGGTGGGAGAGCCAGTCCCGTTGCGCGTGTTGCCGGGTCCGCAGCGTGACGCGGTGGGGGAGTCCCATCTCGCACGTCTCCTGTCGGAGACGTTTCAGGTGTCTCCGCAGTTGAACCGCGTCGCGTGCCGGCTCCATGGACGCCCGGTGAGCGTTCCGGTGCCGTTCCACGACATGGTGCCTGTGGGTACCGTGCCAGGGGCCGTCCAGGTGACGCCCTCCGGCGATCTGCTGCTGCTCCTGGCTGACCGCCAGACGACGGGGGGCTACCCGCAGGTCCTGAGCGTGATCGGCGCGGACCTCGGATCGGCCGCGCATCTATCTCCTGGCGACACGGTGCAGTTTGTCCAGTGCTCCATGCGCGAGGCCATCGCGGCGCGTGTCATGGCAGAGGCGATGTTCCTGAATCATGTCTAGCTTCACGCCAGTGCCCGCCGTCGGGCTGGCGTCGCTGACCACGCTGGGCGTCGGCGGCGCCGCGCAGTGGTTCGGGACGCTGACCAGCGTGGCGCACGTGCAGGAGGCCTGTGCCTGGGCGGGTGATCGCAGGGTGCCGCTGACGGTCATGGCGGGCGGGAGCAACCTGGTGGTGAGCGATCGCGGGGTGCAAGGGCTCGTGGTTCGGGTCGCGATCCCGGGGGTGCAACTGGCGTGGGACGGCCGTGTACTGCGAGCCGGTGCCGGCGCCGGCGTGTGCTGGGATGCGCTGGTGGCGGAGGTCGTCGCGGCGGGCGGCTGGGGTGCCGAGTGTCTGTCGGGGATCCCGGGATCAGTCGGGGCGACGCCCGTGCAGAACGTCGGCGCGTACGGACAGGAAGTCAGCCAGGTCATCGAGGCTGTCGAGGCGGTTGATCGCGGGACCGGTGAGGCCGTGACGTTCCCGTTGGGTGAGTGCGTATTCGCCTATCGTGCCAGCCGGTTTCGCTCCGCCGACCGTGACCGGTACATCATTGTGGGCGTGCGATTCGGATTCGGCCGGGAGGCAGGGGCGTACACCTACCCCGACCTCACGCGTGAGCTGGCAGCCAGACACGTGCAGCGACCGGTGCCGGGAGATGTGCGCGAGGCCGTACTCGGCATCCGCAGGGCAAAGAGCATGGTCGTGGACCCCACGGACCCGAATACACGGAGCGCCGGGTCCTTCTTTCTGAACCCCGTGATCGACCGAGCTGTGGCGGAGCGGCTGCCGGAACTGGCCGGCGGCGAGATCCCGCCCATGTTTCCGGCGGAGTCCGGTCGTGTGAAGGTGCCGGCGGCCTGGCTGATCGAGCGGGCCGGCGGCCACCGCGGGATGGTGGCTGGCCGCGCGGGGATCTCGACCAGGCACACGCTGGCCATCATCAACCGTGGCGGGGCCACCTCCGATGAGATCGTGGATCTTGCCGTCAATCTTAAACGCCGCGTCGTCGACCGGTTTGGTGTGTCGCTGACACCTGAACCGATGTTCGCCGGGTTCGGCGATGATGCACGCATGACATTTCTGCAGAAGGTCGAGGGCTGATGTCGTCACTGGTGATCGAGGGAGGGCACCGTCTCGAAGGGCGCGTCGCGGTCGAGGGCAACAAGAACGCCGCACTGCCCCTGCTGGCCGCGTGCCTGCTGACGCGGCAGGAATGCGTCCTGACGAATGTGCCGCGTATCGGCGACGTGGAGGTGATGGCGCGCCTGCTCGCCGACCTCGGTGCCGAGGTCAGCGGGATCGGGACCACGACGCTCCGCGTGCGGGCCGATGACATTCGCCGCCACGAAGCCGACCGGACGCTCGTGGGCCGGCTGCGGGGGTCGGTGCTGCTGCTGGCGCCCCTCCTGGCCCGCACCGGACGGGCGAGGCTGGCACCACCTGGAGGGGACTTTCCGGCCCGGCGCAGCATCTCGACGCATCTGGAGGCGCTCGGCGCCATGGGAGCCAGGTTGAGCGAGGGCCCGGACCACGTCCTTGAAGCGCCTGATGGCCTGCGGCCCGCCTCGATGTACCTCTATGAGGCGTCGGTGACGGGTACCGAGACAGCGCTGCTGGCGGCCGCCGCCGCACCGGGGACAACCGAGATCCGGCACGCGGCGACCGAGCCGCACGTCGTGGAACTGTGCACTTTCCTCGGCAGCATGGGGGCCGAGGTTCGTGGCGCGGGCAGCTCGACGATTCAGGTGACGGGCTGCGCGAACCTGAAGGGCGCCGAGCATCGGCTCGGCGGCGACTACATCGAGGCAGGAAGCTGGGCCGTGGTGGCGGCGATTACCGGCGGAGAAGTGGCCATCGACGGCGCGCGACCGGAGGATATCGAGGTCGTGGCGGCCGTGCTGCAGCGGATGGGGATCGTGTGCGGGATGGAGGGGGGGGCATTCGTCGTCCGTCCCTCACGTCCGAAGGCGGTGCGACGCATCGCCACGGGACTCTGGCCGTCGTTCCCGAGCGATCTGGTGAGCTTGGTCACCGTGCTTGCGACACAGGCTGAGGGCAGGACCCTCGTGCACGATTGGATGTACGAACTCCGGCTGTTCGCGCTCGAGCAGATGAGCGGCATGGGGGCCGACCTCTTCCTCGCCGATGCGCATCGCATCATCGTGAACGGACCGACGAAGTTGCGGGGCGGTCGGACGCTGGACAGCCGCGACCTGCGTTCGGGGATGTCGCTCATTGCGGCCGGCCTGGCCGCCGACGGCGAAACCTCCGTGGCGCCCCTTGAGACCGTCGAGCGCGGCTACAGTCAGCTCGTTGACCGGCTCCACTCGCTCGGCGCGCGGGTGACCAAGGTCAGCGACTGAATCAGTCCCTGTTGCGGCGCCACTCTGACTTCTTCGCCCTCGGTGTCCCACCGTCGCGTACAGCGCCCGTGATAGCATCCGCGCCATGCGAGCGCGTGTCCGCACCTGGGGGCTTGCGGCCGCGTTGCTCGGAATCATTGCGGTCCTCGACGTCGCGAACCTGGGGCATCTGAGCATCACCTACGACGAACCACGTCACTTCCTGTACGGGCAACACATCCTCAAGGGCGACTCATCGCGATTTGACGACAGCAAGATGCCGGTGTCGGCCCTGAACGCCCTGCCCGGACGACTCGTCCCGAGCCTGGACACCGTGGAGGCCGGCCGGTATGTCACGGTCCTGTTCTCGCTGCTGGTCGCCCTGTTGGTGTTTACCTGGGCACGCCAGCTCTACGGGGACACCGCAGGCCTCCTGGCACTGACGCTGTACACCTTCGACCCCAACCTCCTCGCTCATGCCCAACTGGTGACGACCGACATCTTCGCCTTGGGCACGATCACCTGTGCGCTTTTTGCGTTCTGGCGATATCTCCACAGCGGGAACTGGCGCACCACGCTCGTCGCGGGTCTCGCGCTCGGCGTTGCGCAGGTGGCGAAGTACACCGCGCTCGCCCTGTTCCCGCTCTTCGTGGTCATCGCGCTGCTGTTCCACGCCCGCGACATTCGCCGGGAGGTGCGCGCATACGGTCGCGGCGCATTATGGGGGCGGGCGCTGCGCTTCATGGGGCCGGCGCTGGTGATGGTGGCCGTCAGCCTCCTCGTCATCAACGTGGCGTTCTTGTTCAACCGGACGGGAATGCCGCTAGGTGACTATGTCTTCCGGTCAGCGACGTTCACATCCCTCCAGGCGTCATCAGGCGTGCTGGGCATTCTGCCGCTCCCGCTCCCTCACCCGTATCTGGAGGGTCTGGACTGGATCATCCAACGCGAACGCACCGGGGAGGGCTATGGACACATCTACCTTCTCGGCACACTGCGCGCGGGCGAAGGGTTTCCTGGCTATTACCTTGTCGCTTCGATGTTCAAGGTGCCCCTCGGCACGCTGCTCCTCCTTGCCGCAGCCATCGCCGCGTGGGTGGCTCGGGTTCGTCGTGGCGAAGACGTCCGGAACGACTGGGTGCTTGTCGTTCCCGCCTCCTTCTATGTCGTCTACTTCAACTTCTTCTATCGCGCACAGATAGGTTTCCGCTACTACCTCGTCGTCTTTCCCCTGCTGTACGTACTCACTGGCGGCCTGCTTCGCGAAGGGCAGGGAAGGCCACGCGGGCGCATGCGGGTCCTGTCCGTTGCGCTTGCGAGCGTTGTCCTGTCTGTCCTGTCGTGGTACCCGCATTTTCTGCCGTACTTTAATGAGCTGATCGGGAACCGCCGCCTCTCCTACCGGGTGCTGGCGGACTCCAATATCGATTGGGGCCAGCACCGCTGGTACCTCAAACAGTACATGGCGTCACATCCGGGCGCGATCATCGAGCCAGACGGTCCCACGGCTGGCACCATCCTTGTGGGTGTGAACGCCCTGACGGGCGTCGCCGGAGATCCCGGGAAGTTCAAGTGGCTGCGCGACAACTTCACGCCGGTTGACGACATCGCCCACTCGGTCCTCGTGTACCGGGTGTCTCCACAGGATCTTGAGCGGCTCGGGCGGTAGAAATGCCCGGTGCGGCTGACACTGGATCAGTCTCGCGCTGTCGAGTGCATCCGCAACGGCCTAGTGCGCGGGCTTGAAGTAGAGCACCATCGCCGCGCCCAGGGCGGTCACGAGAATCCCGACGTACAGGAGGGGATTCACGCCGTCCTTCGGCGGGTTCAGTTGCATGGAGAGCAGCACGTTCACGATCGGCGCGCCGCCAAACACAATCGGCATCACGTAGGTGGGCACGCCACCGTTCTTGAAGGCGAAGATGATGCAGATGGCACCGGCGGCGCCAAGCGCGCCGGCGATGGTCGCCATCGTGGTGCCGCTGCTGTTGAACCCGGTGACGCCGCTGGGCCCGAGGGTCACCAGCGGGGCGACGACGGCCATCAGGAAGTAGGCCACGCCCACGCAGAGCAGCGCCTTCATGGGGTTGCCGAGGCCGACCTGGCCCTTGTAGAGCAGCACGCCGTAGACGCCCCACGAGAGTGCAGCGCCCAGCGCAAAGATTGCCCACGTCATGCCCTTACCTCCCTGGTGCCCATGTGAATGTGTCGTAGCCATAAGTGAGTGCGACCTCGAATCCGCCTCAGTGTGTCGGAGCGGCGTCGGCAGATTGTAGTGCAGGACTACGGGCGAGCCCTCAGCAGCGTCATGAGCGGTGAGGTGGCCACGGTGGTGACGAGGGCCATCACCACGAGCATCGAGAACAGCGGTGGCCCGATCAGGCCGAGCTCAAGGCCGATGTTGGCGACGATCAGCTCCATCAGCCCCCGCGTACTCAGAAGCACGCCAAGACGTGCGGCCTCGCGCCAGGCCATGCCAGTGGCGCGGCCAGCCAGGCAGGCGCCGCCGCCGGTACCCAGCATGGCAGTGGCGATGAGGACCAGGCACAGGATCCAGCCGTGAAGGCCGGGAATGCCCATCAGCTCGGTCCGCATGCCGGAGACGGCAAAGAAGGCTGGGAGCAGAAGGGCCACAGGCCACGTAAGCCACCGCGTCAGCCGTGCGGCCGCGGCGCTGTCGTGCGGGACGACGAGCCCCGCCACGAAGGCGCCGAACACGGCGTGGATGCCGAGCATGTGCGTGGCGAGGGCCGAGAGGATGCCCATGGCAGAGAGCGCCACCAGGGAGCCGGGCATGGATCTGGTCTGGGAACCGGTCGTCAGACGTTCCACCAGCGGCCGCACCGCGACGAGCATCACGGCGATGAATCCGCACGCCAGCGCTGTCGTCAGCAGGGCCTGGCCTGGGGAACCCTGGGACAGGCCGATGAGCACGGCCATCAGGCACCACACCACCACGTCGTTGGTGGCCGCGCAGGTGAGGGCCGTGGCGCCCAGGTCCGTTCGCAGGATCTGCCGGTCGCGAAGGATCCTGGCCAGCACGGGAAAGGCCGTGATGGAGAGCGCCACGCCGAGAAAGAGGGAAAAGGTCAGCGTGGTGGACGACGTGCCCGCGAAGGGCGCAAAGACAAAGCGCGCCAGCAGCACGCCGGTGGCGAACGGCAGGCCGATGGCGACGGGGGAGACGGCCATTGCTACTCTGGCTCGGGCGCGCACATGGTCGGCGCTCAGCTCGAGCCCGACAAGGAACATGTATAGCCCCATGCCGATCTGGGAGAGCACGGCGAGGTTGCCAAGCACGCCTGGCGGAACCAGGAATGCGGCTGCGGCTGGAGCGAAGTGCCCGAGGAGCGACGGGCCGAAGGCAATGCCGGCCAGCAGCTCTCCGATCACGCGGGGCTGGCCCGCGCGCGCCAGGAGCCACCCCAGCGCGCGTCCCGCCACGGCCACCGCGGCGAGCGCCAGCAGCAGGCTGGCTATGGTGGCTATATGACCCTCCGGCCGATGTCATCAGGCAGGAACAACTCGTTGGCCTTCTCGGGCGCATCAGCCACGGCCGTCCCGATGTTCCAGGCCGGGATGGGCTGCTTGTCCGGCGGATACGTGGACTCGAGCGGAGCCCAGACCTTGTCCACGCGGTCGGTAAACAAATCCCCAATGAGCAGGTCCGTCACCGTGCCGCGGTGCTCGGGATACCGCTGGATGAACTGGCCAAAGCTGAGTCCGTCGTAGTACTCGCACACCAGCCGCCGCATGCGGTCCACGCCGCGGTTGAAGTCGTCGGCCCATCGGCCGAGCTGCGCGCCCGAGGTGTCGCCCGCGGCGACGCCGTTCACGATCGCGTCAGCCGCCAGCTCCCCGGACTTGAGCGCCAGGAGCACACCGGAGGAATAGAGCGGGTCCAGGAAGCCCCACGCGTCGCCGATCATCACCCAGCCGTCGCCGGAGACCTGCTTCGATCGGTAGGAGTAGTCCTTGGTCGCGAAGTACCCGGTGACCCGCTTTGCGTTGGCCACACGTTCCTTCACACCCACGCAGCGCTCCACCTCTTCGGTGTAGGTCTGCTCGAACGGACCGCGGTTCTTGAAGAGGTAGTCGAACGGCGCCACCACGCCGACGCTCACAATGTTGTCGTGCTGGGGGATGTACCAGAACCAGCCCCGCTTGTCGGGCGTCTGGAGCACGACGGTGGCGCCTTCGTCCTTGCCTGCATCCCGGTAGGCGCCTTCCCAGTAGGTCCAGATGGCGCCCTTGTTGAGCACCGGGTCCCACACACGGAGCCGCAGCTTGTTCGAGAGGAGGCCGTTCTGGCCGCTGGCGTCCACGACGACCGTGGCACGCACCTCGCGGATCGGATCGTCGCCCACCTTCACGGTGACGCCCACGGCCCGCGTACCTTCGAAGAGCACTTCATGAACGCGGGCACCCTCGAACGCCTGCACGCCGTGCTCGCGGGCGTTGGCGAGCATCATCTGGTCGAACTCGCTCCGCACCACCTGCCAGGTCTGCGAGCACTCATGCTGCTTGTTGTCCCAGAAGTAGAACGGCGCCGACTCCTTGCCACGCGAATTCACGAACTGCACGCTGTACTTCTTCACGAACGGGCTGGCCTGCATCTTCGGCAGCATGTTCAGGCGCTGGAGCACCCAGTAGGTCTCCGGAATCAGCGACTCGCCGATGTGAAAGCGCGGAAAGTGTTCACGCTCGAAGAGCTGCACCTTCAGGCCCTGCTGGGCGAGGATCGTCGAGACGGTGGCACCCGCCGGCCCGCCTCCGATCACCACTACGTCTACGTTCTCGGTCACGGTCATGGCTCCACGGTGTGCAAGAAACGCCGGGCCTTCATTTCGAAGCGCGGCAGCGGTTGGCTGGCGAGGGTCACGGTCACGGCGAGCCCAAGGCCCTCGTGCAGCGCCGCCGCCACCTGCGAGGTCAGCGCGTGCTGCGGGCCGGCGGCCGCCGGCGTGGGCTCGATTTCCACCGTCAGCGAGTGGAGTGCGCCGGTCGAGGTGACGGTGGCGCGGAACTCGGCCACGTCAGCAAAGCGGCGGACGACGGCCTCGATGGCGCTGGGATACACGTTGACGCCACGGATGCTCACCATGTCGTCGACGCGGGCGTGGATGCCGCCTCGCAGCCGGGCTGAGGCCCGGCCGCAGGGGCAGATCACGGCATCACGGACGACAAGGTCGCCGGTGCGGTAGCGGATCGCCGGGCAGGCAAACCGCCGCAGGTTGGTGACGACCAGTTCGCCGGGTTCACCGTCCGGCACCGGCAGGAGGGTCCCGGGGTCGAGGACCTCGCACAGGAACTCGTCCTCGTTGAGGTGCAGGAAGCCAGGCGCCTCCCAGCACTCGAAGCTGACGGGGCCGACCTCCGTGAGGCCGTGGTGGTCGATGACCCGTGCGCCCCAGGCCGCCTCGATCCGGGCCCTGGTGGCCGGGATGCTGCCTCCGGGTTCGCCAGCCACGATGAGCGCGCGCACGCCCCGTTCGGCCAGCCACCCAGCCGGGTGCTCGGCGGCTGCGACCTCCGCCAGGCGCAGCGCATAGGTCGGCGTGCAGCAGATCACGGTGGGTCTCACGGCATCGATGAGCGAGAGTCGCTGGGCACTGGAGAGGCCCCCGGCGGGTACGGCATGCGCGCCGAGCTGCACGGCGGCGTCAAACGCCGTCCAGAAGCCGTAGAACGGCCCGAAGGAGAAAGCAAAGAAGATGCGGTCTGTCGAGGTGACGTGCGCCCCGGCATAGACGGCCTTCCAGCAGTCCACGGACCACTGCCAGCTTTCGGGTGTGTCGATCCAGCGGAGGGGGCGCCCTGTAGTCCCCGACGTCTGGTTATAGCGCGTGTAGCAGCTCGGAGGCTCGCTGATGACGGTCCCCCACGGTCCGTGTGCTGCCTGGTCCGCGAGGAGCTCCGCCTTGGTCGTGACAGGCACGCGCTCCAGGTCCGCGCGGCTGATCCAGTGCTGCCCGGGCTGGAAGCCGGCCGCATCCAGCTTGGCCGTGTAGAAGGCGCTCTTGCCGTAGATGCGGTCGAACAGGTCCAGGGCCCGCGTCCACTGGTGCATCCAGATGGCTTCCCGATCCAGGCGCTCTACTGCCTCGCTCATGCCGAGTCCCCGGCCTTCAGGAATCGGGAGGTGACCGTCTCCGGCAGCGCGGTGGATCGCACCAGTCCCTCGGGGGTGCGCTCCACGCAGGCGATGGTCATGGTGCCGGCGGCGATGCGCGTGGTACCGCAGGTGATCTCACCCGCGTAGCGGATCGACCGGGCGCCCAGCTCTGCAATGCGGATCGTGACGTCGAAGACATCCTCGAAACGCAGCGGCGCGAAGTAGTCAAAGGTCAGCGCCACCCGGGGCCAGCCGTAGCGGCCGTTGGGCTCATGGATGCTCAGGCCCGCCGCGCGCCACATGTCGTGTTCCGCTTCCTCCAGGTAGCGCGGAAACCAGCTGAAGTGCACGATGCCCACCGCGTCCGTCTCGTAGAACTGGACGCGCCTGGTCACTCGATGCTCGCTGATGGGGGTGGCCATGCGTGATGCCTAGACGGGCGGCAGGATCTCGACGATGTCGCCGATCTTCCGCCCGCCTTCAAAGAGTTCCGTCTGGCGGCCGTAGAGCGTCCGCGGCTCGCGCATCCAGAACACGCCCATCATCTCCGGGTTGGGTTCTACCGCCAGAAACGCGCAGGGCTGGCTCTTGAAGTCGATGCCGCCGTTTCTGAGCACGCGCCCGAGCGGGACCTCGTTCTTGAGGATCTGCTTCTGGATGCGCGCCGGGAATGCATCCAGACGCAGGTGTATGGCCCCCATCTCTACGGGCCGCCCCGAGTACTCCTGCACCAGGAGCACACGGCGCAGATACCACTTGCCCCGCGTGGTCGTCGAGAGCGTCCGCAGCATCACGGGGCCGCCGAAGTGGCGCTCCAGCGTGATGGTCATGTCAGTATCGTGGACGAGGAGCGACCGATAGGGATGCGGAATCGCACCCGGGGCAATCGTGCGCACCGTCGGCTGGACCACGCCGGCCTGGTCGTAGGCCACGTCGAGGGGATAAAGAGGGGATCTGGAGGAACGCGTCTTCGCCATGGGTCTCGGGAACGGTGGCCGGGTCACTACGGAGATGCTAGGTGTAGCGGATGCCGGCGTGCTCCGGCAGGAAGAAGCGGGGGAGCAGGACATCGACTCGCAGCAGGCCATCGCGGGTCAACGACACCTGGTCCTGGCTCACCTCGTCGGCGTAGCCGTCGGCCTGCAGCGAAGCGAAGGCTTCGGCGAACCGCGTGAGGATCGCCACGCCGTACTTTTCCTGGAAGTAGGCGGGGCGAATGGTTCCCAACTTGAGTTGCAGCACCAGTTCGCGAATCAGACGCTCCTCGCCGGTGGGCCGATAGGCGCGGCTGAGCGGCAGGCGGCCTGCATCCACGGCCGCTGTGTACGTTTCCCAGGTGTCGAGGTTCTGCATGTGGACGCCGTTGACGTGGCCGAACGATGCCACGCCAAGCGCGGCCATGTCAGCGCCCTGCCAGAGGCGGTCGCGGTAGACGAAGCGCGTCTTCCCCCGCTGCTTGACGGCCGTGTAGGCGCTGCCCACGGAGTACCCCGCGCGTTCCAAGGCCTCAAAGGCCTCCCCGACCCAGCGGCGCTTGGTGGACCAGTTGGCGACCGGGTCCTCGAACTGGTGCGTGCCCTTCATCAGGTCTTTGCTGATCGTCGTGTTGAAGGGCAGCTCCATCTGATAGATCGTCACGGAGTCCGGGTCGAGGGCGATGGTCTTCTCGACGCAGGACTGCCAGTTCGCCTCCGTTTCCCCCAGCATCCCCGCGATGAGGTCGATGTTGATCTGCGGGAAGCCCAGGGACCTGGCACAGCGGTAGGCCCGGTCGACTTCTCCGGACCGGTGCGCGCGGCCGTTCAGCTCGAGGATGCGATCGTCGAAATTCTCGACGCCCAGGCTGAGGCGGGTCACGCCCAGGCGGCGAATCACCTCCAGCTTGTGCTCGGTGAGTGTGCCCGGCTCGCACTCGAAGGTCACTTCCTCGGCCGAGGCCCACGACGTCGTGGCCGTGAGGCGCGTGACGAGCCCCTCGAGTTGCTGGGAGGAGAGGAACGACGGCGTACCGCCACCGAAGTAGACGAAGTTCAGCGGCCGGCCGGCAATCGCGGGACGCTGGGCGTAGAGCTCCCATTCCCGCGCCAGCACGTCGAGGTACTGCATGACGTCGGACGAGTTCTTGTCCGTGTACACGCGGAAGTAGCAGAAGTGGCAGCGCTTCCGACAGAACGGAATGTGGAGATAGAGACCGAGCGGCACGCCGGGTGCCGGTGGCCGCTCGAGCGCCGGCAGCGCCTCGGAAGCCACGGCCTCGGGCGTCCATACGGAGAACGGCGGATAGTTCGCGACGAAGTAGCTGCCGACGTCGGTCTGATCGGCGACGGCCGTCGCGGCGCCGCCGCTCGCGGCCATCGTCAGCAGTCGGGGGTCTGACGCCATCTACTTCCCGCCTGCCCCGGTCTGAATCGAATAGATCACGTTGCGGTTGTTGAGAATCAGCGCGCCGTTGGCGGGCACCGGCGTGGCATAGACGGAACTGCCCATGTTGAGCTCGGCGAGCAGCTTCATCGTCTTGCCGGTCTGGAGGATGGCGATGTCGCCGTCCTCGTCGCCCAGGTAGACCTTGCCGTCAATGACCATCGGCGATCCCCAGATGGCCGCGAAGGTGTCGTACTGCCAGTACTCCTGGCCGGTGTCGGCATCGAGGCAGTGCAGGAAGCCGCTGAAGTCCGAGATGTAGACCAGCCCCTCGTGGATGGCCGCCGTGGAGACGGAGCGGCGGATCTTGTCGAAGTGGAAGACGACGCCGGTCGTGGTGATGTCGCCGCGCTTGGTGGCGTCGATGGCGTAGAAGTGGCCCACGCCCTCGCCGTGCTCCGGGTCCTGGCCGTTGGCGAGGTACACGCGGTCCCGGTAGATCACGGGCGTGGCGATGACTTCGTTCCGTGTGCGGGGCCACACGGAATCCTTTGGGTTGGTGTCGAACTCCCAGAGCTTCTTGCCCGTGACGGCTTCATAGCCGCGTACCCAGCCGTCGCCCTGCGCGCTGACCACCATGTCCACCCCGGCTACCTTGCCGACGCTCGGTGTGGACCATTGTCCGTGCAGGATCTTGTCGTTGACCGAGTTGTCTTCCCACACGAGCTTGGCCGTGTTCTTGTTCACCGCGATGATGGCCGGCGCTTTGGGGGAGGGGATGTTGACGTGGCTCTCGTCCTGCCCGTTGGAGGTGCTGACGTAAATCAGGTCGCCGAGAATCACGGGTGACGAGTTGGAGAGGTTGTGGGGATAGGCGCCCACTTCCTCCATCATGTCGAACTCCCAGATCACGTCCGCGTCCTTCGGGCCGGTCAGCTTCTCCGTGGTGATGCCGTCATTGCCGTTGGCAAAGCCCTTCACGTCCAGGCAGAGCAGGACGCCGCGGTTGCTCACGTAGTAGACGCGCCCCTTTTCGATGGCGGGCGAGGACGCCACGCCCTGGTAGGGCCAGTCGTTGGCGCGGCCCGCCGGAAGCTTCTCGTGCGTCTGCTGCCACAGGAACGCGCCGGTCTTCTCATCGAAGGCCATCAGCACGCCCCGGTCGCCGCCCTGCTTGGGGTCACGCGGGGCTTCGTTGTTGGTGCCGACCAGCACGACGCCTTCGGCCACCACGGGATTGCCATACGTCTGCGAGCCCAGCTCGGCCGACCACTTGATGTTCTTCTTCGTCTTGATGTCCCACTCGATGGGGAGGCCCTTCATGGGCGAGACCATGTTCCGGTCCGGGGTGCCACCCCACATCGGCCAGTCGTTGGTGCCCGGGTCCGAGGCCGTCAGCCGCACGGCGGTCGTGCTGGTGGCGACGAGCGCGAGGGACAGGGCGAAGGCGAATCGGGAGATGCGCGTCTGCATGATGACTGGGCTCACTTTCCGGAGGTGGCCGACGCGCGGTTGGGCGTGACCGTGATGTTGTCGATGAACGCGCCGAACTCCGCATCGAGGAAGAGCCCGGGGGCACCCTCGCGGTTGCCGATCTTGTCCGTCTTCTCAATCATCCAGGCTGGCGGCTCCGGCGTGCCGGTTGTCCACGCCTTGCCCAGCACCTTCACGCCGCCGCCAGGGAGGGTTTCCACCCGGAGCTTGAGGGACTGCCAGGTGTCTGGCGCCCACGCGAATGCCTGCTCCACGCGACGCTCGGTTTCCGGCTCCCACGATTCCAGCTTCAGCTTCTGCTGTGTGCCGTAGAGGATGAGCGAGTAGGTCTGGGCCGTGATGCCCACATCAGCCTGCTGGCGGCGGCGTGTGGGGGCCCGCACGTCGGCCTGCACGGTGTAGTCGGAGAGCGTGGTGGGACCGAAGAAGGCCCGCACGCGCTTGAAGAGCGTGCTGAGCGGCTTCTTCTGGAGCGCCTTGGTGCCGTCGACCGTCGTGATGGCAAACTGACCGGACGCCATGCTGACCCACCCGGGCGGCGTGACGTTCTCGGCGAAGCCTTCGAAGGTTTCGGTCCACGGCAGCGTGCGCGACACCTTGGCGCGCGCGGTGGCGGTGAGGCCCCCGAGCGTGGCCTTGATGGTGCCGGCCTGATCCCCCTGGTCCGGAGACACGGTGACGAGCCCATTCGCCACGGTGCCCTTGAGGCCATCGAGCGTCCACGTGGCCGAGGCGTCCTCGCGCAGGAAGCGCCCCCTGGCGTCAAAGAGGCGCGCCTTCAACTGCACGGCCTGGCCGGGTTTCATAGTCAGCTCCGTTGGGGCAATCTGAAGCCAGGTGGCCTCGCCCTCGCCCGTGATGGCCGCCTCGTCCACGGCGAATCCGGTCTGGGCTTTCGGCTGCTTGGGGCCGAAGGCGTAGAGCGCATCCACCGTCTGGACGAACACCCGCCCGCGCGAGAGAGCCGCCCCGGCGATCACCTGCTCCGGCACACCTTCGGCGCTGCAGCAACTGTTCTTGCTGATCGGGAAGGTGAACTCGCTCAGCACGTCCACGCCGTCGGCCTTGGCTCTGAGCACGTAGAACTTGCCGCTCGAGGTGCCGATGTAGAGCTTGCCGTCGCCCATGACGAGCGGCGCCTGCTGCGCGGTGGTGCCCAGGCGCTTCTCCCACAGTTCCTTGCCCGAGGCCGTGTCGTAGGCGTAGAGGTTGGCGCCGCCGTCGAGGATGTAGAGGCGGTTGCCGTCGAGGATGGGGGAGGAGAAGCCGAACTCCACGCCCGTGTGCTTCCAACTGGTCGCCTTGATCTCGCCCTTCTGCGAACCGTCGATGGCGCCAATCATGCCGAGCGCCGCCGAATCCAGATTCTCGTCGCTGTGGGACACAAACACCGTCTCGCCCTGCACTGCCACGCCTGTGTTGATGGCGCGCTTCGAGGCAGGGAAGCTCCACACCTTCTCGCCCGTCTGCGGCTTGATGGCGTGGACGGCCCCGTCGCCGAGGCCCGCGACCAGCAGACGCTGCCCGCCGAGGGTGGCGATGATCGGCGGCGCGTACGCCGTGTCGTAGGGCCGTCCGCCCGGGTTGGCCACGTAGACCACGTCGCCTGTCGCCTTGTTCAGCGCGATGTAGCGGTGGGAGCGGTTGGCGTGCTCGCCCCAGTTGGAGACCGCGGCGCTGATGATCACCAGGTCGCCGTCGATCACGGGCGACATCGTGCGGCCGCCGTGCGTGGTGAACGCAGCGAATTCCTCTCCGATCGAACGGTGCCAGAGGTGCTTGCCGTCCTTGCTCAGGGCGACGACCATGGCGCCGCTGCCGAGCGCGTAGATGTTGCCGGTGGCCGGATCCGCCGACGGCGACGACCATGCCAGCCGATGGGGCGGCACGTCGCTCTGGAAGTTATTGAACCGGTAGTCCCACGCGACCTTGCCCGTGTTGGCATCCAGGCACATCACCCGTTCCTGCAGGTCGGCCCCATGCCCGGCCGGATTCTGCACGCACACGCGGTTGCCCACGACAATCGGAGTTGAGCGCCCGCCGAACGGCGCCCGCCACAGGAGCGACCCGGTGGTGAGGTCGAGCTTCTCCGGCAGGCCTACCTCACGCGAGACGCCGTCGCGCTGCGGTCCGCGCAGCTCAGGCCAGTCGCCCAATGGAATGCGGCGGGGCCCCTGGGCGTCGAGCGCCGTGAGGCCGAGGGCGAACGCTGTAAGCGCGGTCAGAAGGCGCCGGGAAGAGTGCCGTGTCAGCATCGAAGCTCCGGTCAGATGGCTGTCGAACGAGGGCAAGGCATTGTACCGCGCCCGTAGACAGGGGTGCGTGGGCAAGCGAACGGTGAGGGATCTCATGCGACCACATGGGACAAAGCTGAGTGCCGGCGTTTCCCGATCGCCGCGCGCTACTGACGCGCCGCCTACTGTTGCCGCTCGAGGATCCAACAGATCGGGCCGACCATCTTTTCGGCCCATGAACGCGCCTGCCACGCGGGTAGCGTCACTTCGTCGCAGAGCGCCAGATCGCCGTCGAAGTCCGCGCGGAGCCGGCCAGCCACGGCCTCATCGTGGAGGGCGACATTGACCTCGTCATTGTGCTCGAACGACCGATTGTCGATGTTTGTCGTGCCTATCAGGGCCCATCGCTCGTCGACGATCAGTGCCTTGACGTGCGTCATCGACGGCCGATACTCGAAGAGACGGACGCCGTCCTTCAGCAGCTCGCCATACAGGCGTCGGCCGGCGAGGCGTACGAGCCGTTGATCCGTGACTGTTCCGGGCACGGCCACCCGCACGGTGACTCCCCGCGCGGCGGCCCGCCGCAGCGCCCCTCGAAGTGCCTTGTCCGGCAGGAAGTACGGGGTGCTGATGTCGATGCTCCGGACGGCGCCCTCAATGAGCATCTGGAACGCGACCCGCGATGCAGTTGCGCGGTCCGATGGCGAGCTCTTGATCAGCAGAGCCTCGGTGGTGCCGGCCGGCTGCGGCGTCGGCCAGTGACGTGAATCCGTCAGGATCTCGCCGCTGCATTCGAGCCAGTTCTCCGCGAAGAGGCCCTGCAGCGCCGCCACGATGGGGCCCTCCAGTCGCGCCATTGTGTCCCGCCAGGGTGGGGAGCCGTCGGCCTGCACGCCCCACCGGTCCGCGATGCCAGCCCCTCCGGTGAATGCCACGCAGCCGTCGACAATGAGGATCTCGCGATGGGTCCGGTTGTTGAGCCGGTGCAACAGGTGCCAGCGCACAGGCTGGTAGAAGTGGACCAGACAGCCGGCCTCTCTCAGGCGAGGCACGTAGGGGCATCCGGCGCTGCCGATGGCGTCGAGTACGATTCGGACGCTCACGCCGGTCCTGGCGCGGTCCACCAGTGCGTCGATGAACGGGGCGGCGACCCGGCCCGGCGAGATGATGTAGGCCTCGAGAGTAATTGATGCCTGCGCCCCGGCGATGGCGTCGCGCATGGCAGGGTAGAAGGCCGGGCCGTTCGTCAGGATCTCAACCCGGTTGCCACCGTGCATCGTCGAATGGCACGTGGACTGAAGCACGTGCGTGAACGCGGGACTCTCCGGGTCGAGCCGTGCCGATACGTGATAGTCGATCCTCGGCGTGAAGAGGATGACGAGCAGGAGCCAGGCGGCGAAGCCGATGCCGAGGACCGTCCAGAACATACGCCCGAGGCTCAGAACTGTACGCGCACCGTGGCGACAAGGGGGAGATGGTCCGACGCCACCAGCGTGCGACGCGTGCGCGGCAGTTCCACCGACAGAACCTCCGCTACCCCCCGATAGTAGATGTGGTCGAGGTGCAGCATGGGCAGAAATCCAGGATAGGTCCTGCGGCGGCGGAGGTGCGTCGTGAGGTCAAGGCTGTCGAGTCGCTCGGTGAGCACGCGGGTGGCCGGACCCTTCGTCCACTCGTTGAAGTCGCCGAGCATGATGAGGGGGCCCGGCCCTTCGAACTCGTCGAGGATGTTGGCCAGGCAGACCGCCTGGCGGCGGCGCTCCATGAGGCCGGTGCCGAGGTGCACGTTGAAAAAGTGCAGGATGTGGCCGGCCACCTGCACGTCCACGCGCTGGCAGCAGCGGGGCTCGCGCCGCTGGCTGGGCAAGTCGTGGCGTGCGTGGTCCAGCACGGGGTGCCGCGACAACACGACGTTGCCGTACAGGTGGCGCCTGTAGAGGCGGGTCGGCGCCATGACCCACTGCATCCCCGCGGCCTCGGCAATCTCCGCCTCGTGTCCCGGCACGCCGGATGGCGTGGGCCCCACGACTTCCTGCAGCGCGACGAGGTCGGCGTTGAGGCTCGCGACGACGGCTCCGATCCGGGCGGGCAGGGTGCGTTGGTCGAGGCCCCGCCCGCGGTGCACGTTGTAGGTGGCGATGCGGAGGATGTGCGCTTTCATTACTCGGAACCGTCCGCGCGGCTGACCTCTACGTCGCGTTCGCCGTGGCGTCGCACCATCCGGAGCCGCCACGGGTTGCAGCACACCTCGCAGTCCTGCACGAAGGTGCCGCGCACGTCAGGCTCCACGTAGATCTCCACGTCCTCGCCGCAGTAGGGGCAGGTGACGGTGACGTAGTCGTCCATGCCCCCTATTGTGGTCCCGGCGCGGTGGCCAGCGCTGCGTGGACCAGGGCGAGGAGTGCAATGCAGGCCGTATCCGTGCGGAGGGTGCGTCCGCCCATCGACGCCGGGACAAAGCCGTGCGTGACGAGCATCGCACGCTCGAAATCGTTCCAGCCGCCTTCAGGGCCGACTGCCAGGAGTATCCGTCCCATGGAGGCGGAGCCGATGACAGCGCCGACGTCCGGGTGAGGGCCAGGGTCGGCCAGGATCCGGTGGGCGCTGCCGGCCAGGTCGTCCAGTTCGTCTTCCACCAGGACACGGAACTGCCGGTGGACGGACACGAGGGGCACCCGCGTGTCGCGCGCCTGTTGCAGGCCCTCAATCAGGAGCGTTCGATACACGGCCGCGTCCAGGATGTGTGTGTCGAAGTAGGGACGCTCCACGCGCTCGGCGTTGGTGAGGATGATGCGTCCCACCCCGAGTGCCGCGAGTTGTGCCCAGAGCCGCTTCATGACCTTGGGGCGGGGTAGCGCCAGCAGGAGATCGACGGCGGGGCGCGGCGGCGTGTGCGCCTCGAAGGTACACGTGAGCGTGACGGCATCGGCCGTGATGCCGACCACGGTTCCGGTGCCCGTCGGACCATCTTCGAGTCCGACCCGCACGCACTGGCCGGGCGTCACGCGGATCACGTCCAGCAGGTGACGGGCCTGGGTTCCGGTGAGGACGAGCGGCGCGCCTGGGCCAGGCGCCTCAGTGAGCAGGATAAGGTTCATGGCCGGCCGGCGAGAATGCTAGCATTGATAGCACTCGAGGGTGTCATGGCTCAGCTCATCGTGCGGAACCTGGATGTGAATCTTGTCGCCAAACTCCGGAGCCGGGCGGCGCGCAATCGCCGGTCGGTGGAGGCGGAGCATCGGGAGATTCTTCGTGATGTGCTCGTCGGCTACCAGGGCCGGAAGTCGCTGAAGGCGCGCCTGCTGGCGATGCCGGATGTGGGCACGGACGAGGACTTCCTGCGCAAGCCGGAGAAGGGCCGCCGGGTGCGGTTGTGAGCTATCTGGTCGACACCAATGTGATTTCGGAGTTACGCAAGGGGCCGCGCGCAGACCAGGGCGTGACCGACTGGCTGGCGTCGGTCAACGACTTCGAGCTGTTCCTGAGCGCCCTGACGGTCGGTGAACTGCGGCAGGGCATCGAACGGATCCGGTCGCGGGATCGGGTGAGTGCGGTCCATCTGGAACGATGGCTCCACGGAATCGTGACCTCGTTCGAAGACCGCATCCTGCCGGTGGATGCACAAGTGGCGGACGCGTGGGGACGATTGAACGCCGCGAAGCAGACACCTGTAGTGGATGGCCTGCTGGCGGCCACCGCCCAGGTTCGCGATCTCACGCTGGTGACGAGGAACATCAAGGACGTGCAGCGGACCGGCGTCCGGTGTCTCGACCCGTTCACGGGTCACTGAACCTGCGCCGCCATCTGGAGCCGGCCCTCGTAGGGATACTGGCTCTGGCATTCAGATGGTGGAGGCGCTACCCTCACGCCCGGGGGCGACGATGACTCGCACAACACGAATCAGCATGGCGGCGGCGTTGGTGGGGCTTGCTCTTGTTGGGTTTCGCGGTGGCCGTGACGTCGGCGCCCAGGCGCCAGCCGCGGCGGCCCCAGCCGGCCCGCTCTCCGGGGCCTCGGTCACGCGGCTGGGCGTGGTCGTGCCGGACATCGACAAGACGGTGAAGAAGTTCGCGGAGATCTTCGGGACGGACACGCCGACCATCGGGCAGGAGTTGGTTGGGTCGATCCCTGGCCGCGGCGTCGTGCCGAACAGTGGCCCGTTCGCGTATCTGGACTGGACGGACACCCTGGGCCTAGTGATCGAGTAGGCCGCGCTCAGCGGGGAGACAACGCATGGCGGAGGGACTGACGGCGCGTGTCACGGTTGGGCTCCTGGTGGCGGGCGGCGTGCTGGCCGCTTGGGCTGGCACGCAGGCCCGTCAGGCCGGAGTAGCAGCCGTGGCCATCGATCCGGACGACATTGGCGGCGTGGTCACGGGTGCCAGCGGGCCCGAGGCCGGCGTCTGGGTGATTGCCGAAACCACGGACCTCGCGACGAAGTTCGTGCGGACGGTGGTGACCGACGACCGCGGGCGCTTTGTGGTGCCCGACCTGCCGAAGGCCAGTTACCGTGTGTGGGTGCGTGGGTACGGACTGGTGGATTCGCCCGCCGTGCAGGCGCAGCCCGGGAAGCTCACCAACCTCACCGCCACGCCGGCACCGTCACTGAAAGCGGCGGCCGAGTACTACCCGGCGAGTTACTGGTTCTCACTCATGAGGATTCCCGCCCCGGGCGAGTTCCCGGGCACCGGCCCGGCCGGCAACGGCATCGCACCGGCGGTCAAAAGCCAGGCCGACTACGTGAACCTGACCAAGACGACCGGCTGCTATTCGTGTCATCAGATTGGTACCAAGGCCACGCGCGAGATGTCTCCGGCCCTCGGGGCGTTCCCTACGTCAGTGGCGGCCTGGGAGCACCGCCTCCAGACGGGCGTCGATGGTGCCGACATGTTCGGCCGCACGAATCGCTTTGGCCGGCCGCGGGCACTGGCGATGTTCGCGGACTGGACAGATCGCATCGCGCAGGGGGAACTGCCTCAGGCGCCGCCCCGCCCGCAGGGGGTGGAGCGCAACGTGGTCGTGACCCAGTGGGACTGGTCCGACGGCAAGCTCTACTTCCACGATGCCGTGGCCAGTGACCGGCGCAACCCCACGACCAACGCGAACGGCCCCATCTACGGTGTCCACGAGAACAGCGCGGACCTGATGACGGTGCTCGACCCTGTCCGCCACGCCGCCAGCCAGATGACCATCCCGGCGGCCGATCCGGGGCTGACGGCGCAACCCGTCAGTGTGCCGAAGCCGTCGATCTACTGGGGCGACGAGATCATCTGGAACACGAAGGTTATCGCCCACAGCAACGTGATGGATCAGAAGGGCCGGCTCTGGAACACGGCTCGCATCAGACGCCCCGACAACAATCCTGCGTTCTGCCGCGAGGGATCGACACATCCGTCGGCGAAGCTGTTTCCGCTGAAGACCAGCGGACGACAGTATTCCGTCTACGACCCGGCAACGAAGAAGTGGACGCTCGTGGATACGTGCTTTTCCACGTTCCACCTGAACTTTGCGCACGACACGGACAACACCATCTGGGCGGGGTCGGGCGGCACGATCGGGTGGGTCAACACGCGCGTGCTCGATGCCACGGGCGACCAGCAGCAGGCGCAAGGCTGGGCGCCGCTCATTCTCGACACCAACGGCAATGGGAAACAGGACGCCTGGGTCGAGCCGAACCTGCCGGTGGATCCTGCGAAGGACACGCGGATTGACGTCAGCTTCTACGCCACGTCCGTGAGTCCCGCAGACGGCTCCATCTGGGGGAATGCGAATGCGTTCCCCGGGGCCATCGTCCGCGTGGCGGTGGGGGCGCGGCCGCCGGAGACCGCGCTGGCGGAGATCTACGACGTGCCCTGGAATCGTCCCGAGGTGCCCGGGGCGGGTCACACGCCGCGCGGGCTCGACGTGGACGCCAACGGCGTGGTGTGGATGGTGATGGGCAGTGGTCACCTCGCGAGCTTTGACCGGCGGAAGTGCAGGGGGCCTCTGAACGGTCCCACGGCGACGGGACGGCAGTGCCCGGAGGGTTGGACGTTCACGCTCGTGCCGGGGCCCAACTTCAAAGGCGCCCCGGAAGCCACCCGAGCTGACGCCAACTATTACGACTGGATTGATCTGCACGACACGCTCGGCCTTGGCAGGAATGTGCCGGTGGCCACTGGCAACGGGTCCGATTCGCTGCTGGCGTTTGTCAACGGTCAGTTCGCCGTGCTGCGGGTGCCGTATCCGATGGGCTTCTTTGCCAAGCAGCTCGACGGGCGCATCGACAACCCGAAGACGGGCTGGAAGGGCCGCGGCCTCTGGACCACGCACGGCAACCGTGTGCCGTGGCACCTGGAAGGCGGCAAGGGCACGAAGCCGAAGGTCCTGAAGTTCCAGGTGCGGCCTAACCCACTGGCGAAGTGAGGTGGGTCGGGGAGCGGCGCGCCGAATCAGGCGCGCAGGTCGTAGCAGGCCAGGCGCGGGCCGACCTTGCTCAGGACGTCGCGCGTGTTCTGGCAGACATAGAGCAGGCCCCGGCTGAGGACCGGCAGCGCCCAGGACTCCCGCGCGGCGAAGAGCCAGGTGCGCGCGATCTCCCGGCAACCCTTCGGCGAGAGGTCGAGCCAGAGCAGGTGTCCCATCTCCCCAAGAGCCAGGAACTGGCCGTCCACGGAGAGGAGCGAACCCCGATAGGGGCTCATGGCCTGATCCCGGCCACCGATCGTCTCGCGCCACTCCAGCGTCTCGCGCCACTTGATGGCGCCGGTGGCGGCGTCCACGCACACGAGCGACGCGTCGGGCTCGTTCCTGCCGTCAAAGGCGTAGAGGTAGCCGTCGCGGTAGACCGCCGTGTTGAAGTGGAGGCCGATGTCCCGGTCCGTCCAGAGCACCTTGTGGGTGAAGTTCTTCTGGACTTCAAGGACCGCGCTGCCCGTACGGTAGGAGGCCGAGATGAAGACCTTGTTGTCGAACACCACGGGGCAGGAGGCGTTGACCGACTCGAAGGTGCGGCTGCGGAAGGGGAACGTGAAGTCCACCGTGCCGGTGACCGGATCGAGGCACATCAGGCCGCCTGCGGGAGGCTGCGATTCACCACCACCGAGGACGAACACCCGCCGCCGGCCGTGGATGAGGGCTGGAGTGGGCGAGGCGTAGCTCGGGCCCCAGTCCTTGCCGGCGCGCCAGAGTTCCTTGCCCGTGTCCAACTCGAACGCCACCACGGTGGCGCCGGGAGCCCCGACGTTGACGATGAGCCGGTCGCCCTCGATGAGCGGCGTCGCACCCGTGCCGAAGAAGTCCTGCTTCAGGTGGTAGTCCACGCGGAGGTCGCGCTTCCAGACCATGCGGCCGGTGAGCAGGTCCAGGCAGTGCAGTGTGCCTTCAGCGCCGACGGTGAAGACGAGCCCGCGGTCGATGACCGGACTTGAGCGCGGGCCGTTGTTGTAGCCGTAGCGATCCTCGTAGGCCGTGCCGTACCGAAACTGCCAGTGCTTCGCGCCCGTCTCGGGGTGCACGCAATCGACCACTTCCTGATCACCGACGCGGTGGAGGATGACGAGACGCTCCTGCGCGATGCCAGGGGACGAGTAGCCTTCGCCCTTTGGTAACTCCCACACGAGTGGGGGAGGCAGCGTCCGGCTCAGCCTGGTTTCCGTCGAGCGTGCGTTGTGCGAGGGGCCGAGGAAGGACGGCCAGTCGTGCGTGACGGCGCCGGGCGACAGCGGCTTCGGACTGCCGGCCACTCTGACCTGGGCTGTCGCGCGTGCGGACGTTCCCGCGAGTGCGGACGCCAGCGCGCCACGCAGCAGCGCGCGGCGCGTTAGCACTCTGGACGATGTGCGCGTCGTGCGCAGGACCATCCGGAGATTCTACGTGGGGTGCCGACTGCCTGTACCCCGCGCGAGACTGGCCGTCGCCGATCGTTCCGCCGTGTTCAGTGGAGCGCGTCGATCTTCACCAGGAGCGTCACAAAGCTGCCGACCAGGACTGCGAGGATGACCCCCGCAAGAAGAATGTCCATACTGCCCTCCGCGTAGTGGTCGGAGGCTCAGCCGTTCGTGCGAGATCGCGCGAGAACCCGGGCTTCCGACAGTCTGCTCCCGCGTTGTGCAAGTGCGGTGCCTCAGGGCGGCCACGTGAGAAATGGCGGAAACCGCCGAGTGGCCGCTCGCGTCAGCGCTCGGGCGCGAGGAGGAACTCGCGGGAACCCCGGAATAATCAGCGCGGAACGTGTTGGAGAGGAGGCACAGCGAGGGGCCTTATGGAGCCGGCTGTCAGACTCGAACTGACAACCTGCTGATGATGAATCACAAAAAGAGGAGCGCGATCAGTTGAAGCCGCCCGCCGCAGCGAGGTCAGGCCAGCACGTCGAAGCCAAAGGCCCGGTGCGTCAGAGTGGCCCATCGCGAGCCCGAGCCGTGGTCAGGCGACGCGGGCGCAGGCGCCGGTATTGGCGCAGCGGGGCTTGTCACCTTACGCCTGTCGCGAGTCACCAACCAGCCCGCGAATGACCGCCAGTGCCAGAGCGTAGGCCAGGTGCCGAACGCCTGAGCCTCAGACTGCGCTGTGGGTAAGTTTTCCAGTTGCCGAGGAATAATACTCGTTGAACTCAGGATGGCTTAGGCGCCTTATGGCGCCATGACTAGCCGTACACGGATCATTGCCGTCGTCCTAGTAACTTCCATCGTCGGTCTGCTGGCCACGAGTACGTCGAGTCAACAGCCTTCGTTCACTCCCCCTGGTCAGCCATTTTCGATTCTCGGCAATCAAGTCCAGGAGTTGCGGCAGGCGGATACGTTTATTACCGACGGTGCTCGACGGGGAACCCTCCGCCTGCGATCGGTCGTCCCGGATCTGGCGGTGCAGGGTCGAGTCGTCGAGCGGTTCGAGCAGTTCCACCAAGGCGTGCGCATCTGGGGCGCCGATATCGTTCGCGACTCCGAACGCGGCGTGCCGCTCTCCATCTTCGGCATGCTGTCCCCAGACCTGACGCTCTCCGTCGAGCCGTCCCTCACGCCCAGTGCGGCCCGCGATGCGCTGCGACAACTCGCGGTGAATGACTCGTCGCTCCTCGCCGTGCCGGAACTCGTTGTCGTTCGGCTCGACGACGGCACCCACCGTCTCGCCTACACCGGTGCGGTCTCGGGCAGTGGCGAGGTGGCGCGTGTGTTCATCGACGCCAGGACCGGCGCCGAACTGATGAGGTACAGCGAGATCCAGCGACAGGCGGCGGTCGGAACCGGCACCGGTGTCCTGGGCGACCAGAAGAAGCTGAGCGTGCAGAGCACCGCCGGGACGTTTCGCGCCTTCGACCAGCATCGACCGCCAATCATCGAGACGTTTGACGCGAGGGGCAACCTTGCACGTCTGAAACTCCTGCTCAACGGATTGCTGCCGTACACAGTGAGCGACCTGGCCAGCGACGCCGACAACGTCTGGACTGATGTGTCGGTCGTGGACGCCCACGTGCACGTGAGCTGGACCTACGACTACTACTTCAAGCGGTTCGGCCGCAGCGGGCTGGACGGCCGGAACGGCCCGATCGACATCGTCGTGAACGCCGTGTCCCAGCAGGGCGCCCTCTCCCTGCCCAGCGCTGACCTTATTTTCGCCGTCAATGCCTTCTTCTGCTCGGTCTGTGGGCCTGATGGGCGAGGCCTCATGTTCTTCGGCAACGGCATTCCTCCCGGCGTGTTCATGTCCAACGGCAGAAACTACACGTACTTCAGCGGCGCCCTGGACATTGCCGCCCACGAACTGACGCATGCCGTCACGTCTGCCACGTCGAACCTCCTATATCGCAACGAGTCCGGCGCGCTCAACGAGGCGTTCTCGGACATGATGGGCAAGAGCGTCGAGTTCTTCTATCACCCGCCGGGGAGCGGCGTGGGGCAGGCCGACTACGTCCTCGGAAAGGACATCTCCCGGGCCGTCCGGCCTGGAGCCTTGAACGGGGATCGCTCGATGGCGAACCCAGGGCTCTATGGCGACCCCGATCACTACTCGCGTCGCTACCTGGGACAAATCGATAACGGTGGCGTCCACACCAACTCGGGGATTGCGAACCAGGCGTTCTATCTCGCGATCGAAGGCGGCGCGAACCGCACCTCCGGCCTCTCCGTACGGGGCGTGGGCGCCGCGAACCGCGAGCAGATCGAGAAGGTGTTCTATCGCGCGTTCACGCTCCTGATGCCAGCCAGCTCAACCTTTGTCACCGCCCGGCTGGCCACAACCCAGGCCGCTCGCGACCTGTACGGCGCCGGGGGATCCGTTGAGACAGCCATTACACAGGCATGGGAAGCAGTAGGTGTAGGTGTTGTCGAAGCCGCGCCGTTCCTGACGCTCCCGGGCAGCGTGGCAACCGGCGCGTCTAGCACCTTCACTGTCACAATGCCCACCACTGGCCGGTTTCAGGCGGATTTGAATTGGCCGTCTCCTGCTGCCACTGACCTCGACCTCTTCTTGACGCGGCCTGGCTGTCCCTCCTCAACGTCGTCGTGTGTCCTCGCAAGTTCGACTAGCTACGACTCACTGGAGTCTGTCAGATTGCCGGTGAGACAGGGTGAGCAGTACTGGGTCACAGTCCAGAACTACAGTGGACCATCTTCAAACTTCACGCTCACGTTTTGGTTATATCAGGGCGCGCAGTTCGACGGAGTACTACCCACACCGTCCAACGACTCGAATGGTGGTGACAAATGAGCGCTCTTATTTCCGCACTTAGGCGAGTGGCCTGGCCCACCTGGACTAATAGCATGTCAAAGATGGTGTCAGGCGTGCTGGTGGTTCTGGGGGCGGCCCTAGGAGGTGTTGTCCCCGTCAGCGCCCAGACTGGAGAGCCGCCCTCCCGCGTCGTCGTCGCGGTGAACTATGCCTTTCAGGCCACCGCCAATGATTTTACGGACGCGGCGACGATTCGACGCAACGCCGAAGACGGACGGGACTCTGTTGTCTATCGCGTGCCGACCGGTGCCGCATTCGATGTCGCGGGCGGAGTGTCAATCTGGCGGGGGCTCGGTGTGGGTGTGGGCGTGTCCCGCTTCACCCACGCGACCGATGCGACGGCGAGCGGATCGATCGCGCATCCCTTCTTCTTTAGTCGTCCCCGTGCCATCACGGGGCCAGTCGCGGGTCTCACGCGAGAGGAACTGGCCGTCCATGTACAGGCGAGGCTGACGCTGCCGGTCGGCCAGCGGCTGATGGTGGTGCTGTTTGCCGGGCCATCGTACTTTCAGGCCAAACAGGAGGTCGTGACGGATCTTGCCTACACGGAGAGCTATCCCTATGACACGGCGGCGTTTGCGCCGCCCGGCACCAGGTCCGCGTCCCAGAACCGCATTGGTGTAAACGCCGGCGGCGATCTTGGATTCTTCTTCACCCGTCAGATCGGCGTGGGCGTCACGGCTCGGTATGCGGGAACTACCGTCGACCTGCCGTCCATCGGCGGGGGCAAGGTGTCTGCGAAGGTCGGCGGCGTGCAGGCCGGCATCGGTCTTCGCCTGCGGTTCTAGAACTGGATTTGAGGAATTACTGAGGAAAGATTGGAGCCGGCTGTCAGACTCGAACTGACGACCTGCTGATTACGAATCA
>JBEBFY010000051.1:0-1287 GCA_040081715.1 Vicinamibacterales bacterium
CAGGGTGCTGAAAAACTAATCGCGCGGGGATCGACATCGGGATCCCGTCGTACTACGATGCGCCCATCCACACGGAAGGGAGCAGTCCGATGCGAGGCGACGATCCGCGGCACGAGCCGATGTTCAGCTATGTCACCCCCGAGGCCCGCGTCCGCGCGGACCATCCGTTGCGCCCGATTCGGCGCATGGTCGATGCGGCCCTGGCGCGGCTGTCGGCCCGCTTCGATCGCGCCTATGCGACGACCGGACGCCCGTCGATTCCCCCGGAGCAGTTGCTGCGCGCCTTGCTGCTGCAGATCCTGTACAGCGTACGCAGCGAGCGCTTGCTGATGGAGGAGCTCGATTACAACATCCTGTTCCGGTGGTTCGTCGGCCTGCGCTTGGACGACGGCGTGTGGGATGCCACAACGTTCACGAAAAACCGGGACCGGCTGCTCCGCGGCGACATTGCCGACGCGTTCTTTGCGGAGGTGCTCGCCGCGATCCGGGCCGAGGGGCTGCTCTCCGACGAGCACTTCACCGTCGACGGCACACTGCTCGAAGCGTGGGCGAGCCACAAGAGCTTCCGTCCGAAGACTGCGCGCGTCCCCCCACCGGATGACCCGAAGAATCCCACGGTGAACTTCCACGGGGACGTCCGTCGGAATGACACGCATCAGTCGACGACAGACCCGGAGGCGCGCTTGTACAAAAAGGCCGTGGGCCGCGAGGCGAAACTCGGGTACCTGGCGCATCTCCTGACGGAGAACCGCCACGGCTTCATTGTCGATACGGCGGTGACCAATGCGACCGGCACCGCGGAACGCGAGGCCGCCCTCGCGATGCTGGGCGAGCTACCGCTCACGGCCCAACATGTCACCGTCGGCGCGGACAAGGGCTACGACACCCGCGCCTGGGTCGCCGCCGTGCGGACCCTGGGCATCACGCCGCACGTGGCGCAACACACGACGCACCGGCGCAGTGCCATCGACGGGCGCACCACCCGGCATCCCGGCTACGCGGTGAGCCAACGCTGTCGGAAGAAGGTCGAGCAACCGTTTGGCTGGATGAAGACCGTCGGGCTCTTGCGGAAACTGCGGCATCGCGGTGGACGGCTCGTCGACTGGATCGTCTCCTTCACCGCGGCCGCCTACAACCTCGTCCGCTGGCGCACCTTGGCGGTGCGCCCCGCATGACCCGCGGCGAGCGACCCAGGGCCTCGACGCCCCGGCGGCGCACGGACCCACCGCAGGGCCCTGCTCGATCAGAGAGATCCGTGCACACATCGCGTTCTTCAGCACCCTGCTA
>JBEBFY010000004.1:0-202661 GCA_040081715.1 Vicinamibacterales bacterium
AAGTCCGCGCGGCGGGGACCCCGGCGCCCACCCCCCCGCACAAAGCCCGCGCGGCGGGGACCCCGGTGGCGGCCATCCGGTCGATCGCCGCCTACCTCATCACGATCATCTACATCGTTATCGCCGGCCCCATCGGCCTTGTGATCGCCGTGGTGTTCCGCTGGAAGTGGGCACTCTACCGCCTTGGCCATGCTGGAACCTGGCTGGCCCTGCGTTCAGCAGGCATCCGCTGGCGGGTGATGGGCCTGGGACAGGTGCCGAAGCAGGCCGTCGTGTTCTGCTCCAACCACGAGAGCAACGTGGACCCGCCCGTGCTCTTCAAGGTGCTCCACCCGCAGCTCCACGTGCTGTATAAGGCCGAGCTCCATAAGTTCCCGATCATGGGCACGGTCTTCGACGTCGGCGGGTTCGTCCCCATCGACCGCGGCGACCGGGGGCGTTCCATGGCCTCCATCGCTCGAGGTGCGGCGGCTCTTCGGGCGGGCCTGTCGTTCCTCATCTTTCCGGAGGGCACCCGCAGCCGCACCGGCGAGATGCTGCCCTTCAAGAAGGGCGGTTTCATCATGGCCCTCCAGGCGCAGGTGCCCATCGTGCCCGTGGCCGTGCGCGGCGGCCGCGCCGCCATGCGGAAGGGCAGCGCCTTCGTGTACCCGGTGACGGTGGATGTCCGTGTGGGTGCGCCGATTCCGACGGCCGGCCTTTCGATTTCCGACAAGGAAGTACTCATCGCTCGCGTGCGCGGGGCGATCCAGGCACTTCTCGACGAGGGCAGGCCGGAGCCTACGGGGCGGTCTTGAAGGTGAGCGCCCAGGGGACGAGCGCGATGGTGTCGAAGCCCCGGATGCCGGCCAGCAGTTCCACGCGGACCGTCATGTCCGGATCGAGCGGCTTCGTGAAGGCGATCTCAAGCGCGTGCGAGGCGGGGTCGTAGGCTGTTTTCCACGCCGGCACGACGAGGTCGGTCGTGCCCATATAGCCCACGCGGATCTGGTCCGCGAGCGACGATTGATCGATGTTGCGGGAGAACTGGACCCGCACCTTCGTAGCGGGTGACACGCCCCCTTCGTCCGTGCCGGGGTCGCTGAAGACCACCTGGACCGGGGGCGAGGGCGGAGGAGGCGGTGGCGCGTCGCGCTCCGTGAGCAACGCCGGCTCCTTGGATTCCACCAGTTTGGTGGCGTCGATGCGCACCAGGCCGTCGACGAGCCGGGCAGTGCCCGTGACCTCCAGCCAGTAGCGGCTGTCCACCCGCGCGTCGACGTTCAAGTCGAATCCCTTGCCGCGCGGCCGGAGTCCCGTGACCCACACTGAGGCGTCGCCACTCTTCAGCACGAAGTCGTAGGGGCTGACCTTGGGGGCGCCAGGCTGGTCGCCAAAGAGGTTCCGGCCGCGGAACTGGCCGATGAGCGTGACTACCTGGCCGTGCGACCGCCAAGGTTCAAGCGCGAGCGTGCGCACGGACAGCACCGGCCGGTCGGGTACGCCGCTGATCCGGTCCACCCGCAGCAGGAGCTCCTCGCCTGGCTTCGGCCAAGTGTCAGCGGCCTCGCGGTCGTAGCCCGTGAGCCGGGGATCAGTGCGATCCAGCTTGCCGACGTCCACGAAGAGGCCGCGGGTTTCGGCCGGGCCGTCCGGCGTGTTGGTATCAGCCGTCAGCAGTAGACGAAGCTCGTGCGCCTCGGTCCGGAGCGTGACGCGGCCGGCGGTTCTGGCCACCGTGCCGCGGATGATGACCGGTTGCAGGTGGTAGTAGGACGGAAACTGCCGCAGGGCGTCCAGCGTGGTCAGCCGGGCCGGGGTTTGCGCCGTCACAGGTGCCAGGTAGAGCAGGGCGGCCAGAAGGCCTGCCGTTTGCCGCATGCCCTGATTGTAAGGGGGGCTGAAATTGTCCGGGAGGCCGGAGTTCCTGTTTATTTCGTTACAATCCCCTGCACTTGTGAAGGTCTCGAACAAGCGGCCCACCTCGCCCGACCAGATCTCGGAACTGACCACCAACCGGTTGTCCGTGTATCTCCGGTGCCTCACCGAGCTGGATGTCAGCGGCGTTCAGACCATTTCGTCCCAGGCCCTGGCCGAGCAGTTTCACCTGAACGCGGCACAGATCCGGAAGGACCTCGCTTACTTCGGCGAGTTCGGCGTCCGCGGCGTGGGCTACTACGTGCGAGACCTGAAGCGGCACATCCGGCAGATCCTCGGGCTGGACCGGAGCCTCCGTGTGGCCATTGTCGGCGCCGGCAACCTCGGACTCGCGCTCGCGGACTATCCCGGCTTCAAGCAGGAAGGCTTCGAGATCGTGGCCCTGTTTGACTCGGCGGCCGCCAAGGTGGGGCAGCAGTCCAAGGGCGGCGTGCCGATTCTTGGCATGCACGAACTCAAGCGTGTCGGCCGCAGAATCAACATCGCTGTCGTGGCCGTACCGGTCGTGAGTGCGCAGGCGGTGGTGGATCAGGTCGTGGCTATTGGGATCAAGGCCATCCTCAACTTCTCACCCGCGACGCTGACCGTGCCCGACAACGTGAAGGTGAAGAGCGTGGACTTTACGGTGTCGCTCGAGAGCCTGTCGTTCTATCTGGCGAGGGGGGAGGTGGTGTAGTGGCGAAGAAGCCGAAGCTTTCGCACGTGGACGCGAAGGGCCGCGTGGCAATGGTGGATGTGACCGCCAAGGCCACGACCGACCGCGTGGCCGTTGCGTGCTGCGACATCTCGATGAGTGCCAAGGCCCGCACGGCCATCCGCACCGGTGCCGTGAAGAAGGGCGACCCGCTCCAGGCTGCGCGCCTGGCCGGCATCATGGGTGCCAAGCAGACCTCCGCGCTGATTCCGCTCTGTCATCCCCTGCCCATCTCGTACGCGGATGTCCAGATCGTCCCGACACGACTCGGCTACCGCATCACCGCCACGGTGCGCACCACGGGACAGACCGGTGTGGAGATGGAGGCGCTGACAGCGGCGGCGGTAGCGGCGCTCACCGTCTATGACATGGTCAAGGCGGTGGACAAGGGAATGGTCGTCGACGGGTTGTGCCTGGTGGAAAAGCGCGGCGGGAAGTCAGGGACGTATCGGCGGGTGTAGGCTTCCCCCCATGAAGCCCGCATCCAGATTTCTGGCGCTGATCGCGACGGTTGCCATGGCCGTGGGGGCCTCTCTTGCCTTGCTGGCTCAATCCGAGCTGCCGCTCATTCCCTGGGCCTACGCCCTGCCCCCGGTGCTGGCCCCAGGTGAGAAGCCCGCCGCGCTGCCGTTCCCGCGCCCCGAGGGCGAACTGACCTTGCCCGGGTCTCCCGCGCGCATGACGCGGGCACAACTCACCGACATGTCCAACGCAGCGGACTGGTGGCCCGACGACCACCCGCCGATGCCGCCGATCGTGAAGAACGGCAAGAAGCCCGGCGTCAGCGCCTGCGGCGTGTGCCACTACCCGAACGGCAAGGGCAAGCCCGACAACGCGGCCGTTTCAGGGCTGCCGGAGGCGTACTTCGTCCAGCAGATGCTGGACTACCGCGACGGCACACGGAAGAGCGCGAACCCGAAGAAGGGCAACGCCGCGCAGATGGGGCAGTTCGCCAAGGCGATGACGGATGACGAGATCCGCGAGGCCGCGCGCTACTTCGGATCCATGAAATACACGCCGTGGGTCAAGGTGGTTGAAGCCGCGAAGGTGCCGAAGCACATCTTCTTCGGCCAGCTCTTCGTGCAGGTCGGCGCTGAGCGGACTGAGCCGATCGGCAACCAGATCCTCGAAGGGCCGGAAGACACCGCGCGATTCGAGGGCTACCGCGACCCACGGAGCGGTTTCGTGGCCTACGTCCCGCCGGGCAGCATCAAGAAGGGACAGGCGCTCGCGACCACCGGCGGCGCTGGCCGGACGGTGGCGTGCGGCACATGCCACGGCGCGGATCTACGGGGGATGGGCCCGATTCCTGCCATCGCCGGCCGCAGCGCGAGTTATCTCGCGAGACAGTTGAACGACTTCCGCACGGGTGCCAGGCACGGGGCGTGGTCGAGTCTGATGAAGGCAGCAACCGAGAAGCTGACCGACGGCGAGATCCTTGTGCTCTCCGCCTACGCGGCGTCACTCGCGCCGTAGCCGGACGTCAGAACACGCGCGAGGTGGGGATCGGCCACCAGCGCACCTGCACCTTGCCGATGATGTATTTCTTCGGCACGAAGCCCCAGTGGCGGCTGTCGGAGCTGTTGTTGCGGTGGTCGCCCATCACGAAGGCGTAGCCTTCCGGAATCACCGTGGGACCGTAGTCGTCGTGGCTGCGGAACTCGTCGAGCACGAAGTCGTCGCCGAGGGGAACGTCATTCACGTGCACGATACCGTCCACGATGCGGACAGTGTCGCCCTCTTCGGCAATGACCCGTTTCACGAAGGATTTGTCCGGGTTGAGCGGGTAGTAGAGCATCACAATGTCGCCGCGGCGGGGCTCACCGAGGCGGTAGATGAGCTTGTTGACGATGAGGCGATCCTGATCCTCCAGCGTGGGCGCCATGCTCTGGCCTTCCACCCGGGCGACCTGGAAACCGAAGGTCACGATGAGCGTGGCGTAGACGGCAGCGGAGGCCAGCGTCTTGAACCAGGCCACGACTTCGTCGCGCCAGAGCTTGAGCTTGGCCATGGCCGCAGCGGCCTGGTGGTCGATCTCGGGGTGGAGGTCGCTCGGCACGAGGCCTGGCCCCGCGTCCTCACCGAGCGTGTCGTGCAGCTCGGCGGCCAGCGCGAATTCGTGGGCGGTGATCGGTTCAGGCAGGACTGCGGCGGGCTCGGCGCTCAGAGCTTCAGATACTCCCGGAGCCGGCGGGTCTGCGACCGGCTGACCGGGATCTCCGTGCCCTTCGCGTCCTTCATCCGCAGGATGTAGTTCCGGCTGAACCACGGGACGATCTCCTTGATTCTGTTGATGTTCACGAGGTGCGACCGATGGACCCGCCAGAAGACATCGGGGTCCAGCCGCGCCTGCAGCTCGTCAAGGGTCCGGTCGTTGGAGGTGCCACTGACCTGCCCTGTGACTATGGTAATCGACTCGTCCACGAGGGAGGCGTAGATGATCTCGTCGGCCCGGACCAGCGTGAAGGTCTCACCCACTTTGACGGCCACCTGCTCCCGGCGGTCTGGCCGGGCGGCCATGGCACGCACCAACTGGGCGAGCTGATGGTCGTTGAGGCCGCCTTCAGTGGAGGCCAGGGCGAGGCGCTTGCGGACGCGCTGAACGGCCTGTTCCAGCCGGCTCGTCTCCAGGGGCTTCAGCAGGTAGTCGACGGCATTCACCTCGAACGCCTCAATGGCGTGCTGGTCGTACGCCGTGACAAACACCACGTTGGGCGGGGCCGGCGAATTCATGAGCCGCCTGGCTACTTCGAATCCGGTGAGGCCCGGCATCTGCACATCCAGGAACACCACATCCGGCTTGTGCTGCTCAATGGCCGTCAGGGCGTCCGGGCCGTTGGAGGCCTGGGCCAGGATATCCACCTCGCCGAGCTCGGTGAGCTGGTAACACAGTTCCTCGCGGGCGAGCGGCTCGTCGTCCACGATCACGGTGCGGAGCGCGGTCATGCGGAGAGCGCCTTGGCGTCGGTCAATTCAGGCACCTCGATGCGGGCGCGCGTGCCCTTGCCGGGTTCGCTGGTCATGGTGAGCTGGTAGGCGGAGCCGTAGACGACCCGCAGCCGCTCACGCACGTTGGCGAGGCCGATGCCGCTGGACATCGGCTGATCCAGCCGTTCGAGGGTCATGCCCATGCCGTCGTCGTCCACCTCGATGACGGCTCGGCCGGCCTCGCGCCGGCTGCGGATCGTGAGGCACCCGGGGCCGATCTTTCGCGCGAAACCGTGCTTGATGCAGTTCTCTACCAGGGGTTGGAGCAGCATGCTGGGCACGATGATGTCCATTGTGTCGGGTGCGATCTCCTTCTTCACGGTGAGCTTGGGCCCGAAGCGGACGACCTCGATGTCCAGGTATTCGTCGATGGCGTCCAGCTCCTCCCGCAGCGTGACGAAGTGCTCGTGCTGCCGGAGCAGCCGCCGCAGCAGGCCCGAGAGCTTCGTGATGACCGTCCGCGCCGCATCCGGGTTGGAGCGGATGAGCGAGGACACCGACGTCAGCGTGTTGAAGAGGAAGTGCGGGTTGATCTGGCTCTTGAGCGCCTCCACCCGGGCCGTGAGCAGGAGCTTTTCCTGCTCCTGCAGGCGGTGTTCGATCCGCGCGCTGTTCCAGATGCGGATCGGCGTGGCGACGGCCAGCACGGTGGAGAGGACGACGAGGGCCCGCGTCCACCAGGACCCCGCCTGAAGGTAGTAGAGGTGCTCGATGCCGAACCGGATGCCGAGGGCCTGGCGCAGCAGTTCGAGGGCGACCAGCGAGACCATCAGCACGACCTGCCAGTTGGCCTCCAGGCGCCGGATGGAGTTCCACACGTGGCGTCGCAGGTCCACGAAGACCAATGGCGTGAAGAGCCAGATGGCTTCCTTGGGGCACACTTCCCGCAGGCCCCCGCCGGCGAACCCGCAACCGACCGCAAAGGGCAGGGCGATGAACTCGCCACCGATGATCATGGCTGGTACGCTGACCAGCAGGCCCACCAGTGCCCCCGCGTAGGGCCCCGCGATGAGGCCAGCCAGAAAGGCTCCTTCCAGGGACAGGTCGGCCGCCTGATAGCCGAGGAGCAGCCGCATCAGGACGCCGATGGCCAGGGGAATGCCGATCGCGCCGGCGAACACCACCCGATCCGGCCAGGCCCGCCGCTCGAAGATGAGGATGTGGCGGAAGCGCCGGTAGCGCGCCACCATGGTGGCGGTCACCGCCATCACGGCCAGCTTGACCACCAGTTCCGTGAGCAGGAACTGATCAGCCGAGAGCAGGCGGGGTCCCTGAAGCATCCGGGTGCAATTGTAGGTGATAGGATCAGGCGCTGACCCCATGATCACGCCCTTTCTCGTCGGCTTTGCCACCACCCTCAAGCACATGTTCCGGAAGTCGATCACGGTGAACTATCCGGAGCAGAAGGTGCCGGTCTTCCCGAAGTACCGGGGCAAGCAGGTGCTAATGCGGGACGAGAACGGCTTGGAGAAGTGCGTGGCCTGTGGGCTCTGCTCGGTGGCCTGCCCGGCCGACGCCATCTACCTGGAGGCGGCGGAAAACGACGGCACTGTCATGGCTGGGCCGCGCTACGCGAAGGTCTACCAGATTCACAAGACGCGCTGCATCTTCTGCGGCTACTGCGAAGAGGCCTGTCCGGTCTCGGCCATCTTCATGGGCAAGGACTATGAACTGGCCGTCTACAGCAAGAACGACTTCGTGTGGGACAAGGCCGACCTGCTGGTGCAGTCTGCCGCCGCGCCGACGGCTGTCCGATCGTAGGAGTCCCACGCGTCTCGGCGCACGGCGCCGCTCACGATGCCCACATTTCTTGAAACGCTCGATCAGCGGGTGCTTATCTGCGACGGCGCGATGGGCACGATGCTCTATGCCAAGGGCATTTTCGTCAATCGCTGCTTCGACGCGCTGAACCTCACCGAGCCTGACCTGGTCAGCGGCGTGCACCGGGAGTACGTGCGCGCTGGCGCCGACGTCATCGAGACCAACACGTTCGGCGCCAACCGCGTGAAGCTGCGCGGCTTCGGCCTGGCCGACAAGCTCCGGGAGATCAACGTCGAGGGTGCGCGCCTCGCGCGGTCCGCCTCCCGCGGTCACACCTTCGTGGCTGGCGCCATCGGCCCCCTTGGCGTGCGCATCGAGCCCTGGGGTAAAACGGGGGTGGACGAGGCCGAGGCCTTCTTTCGCGAGCAGGTGGACGCGCTCCTCGAAGGTGGCGTGGACCTGTTCGTGCTCGAAACCTTCCGCGACCTGTCGGAAATGGGCGCCGCCATCCGTGCCGTGCGTGCGGCCTGTGCGCTGCCTGTCGTGGCGCAGATGACCGTCGAGGAAGACGGCAATTCCCTCGACGGTGCGCCGCCCGAGGAGTTCGCGCCTGCCCTCGAAGCGCTCGGGGCGGATGTCATTGGCGTCAACTGCAGCATCGGCCCGGCGCCGATGCTGGAGACGGTGGAGCGCATCGCCGGCGTCACCAAGGCGCGTCTGTCGGCCCAGCCCAACGCCGGGCGTCCACGCGACATCGAGGGCCGCAACATCTACCTGACGTCGCCCGAGTACTTCGCGTCCTACGCGCGCCGTTTCGTTGGTGCAGGCGTCCGCCTGGTCGGCGGCTGCTGCGGCACGAGTCCCGATCACATCCGGCAGATCGCCGGCGTGGTCCGGGCGCTCGAATCGAGCGGCGGCGCCAGGGCGGCGCGCCCGTCGCGAGGTGCCACGGCCCATCACGAGGCCGAGGTGCCGGCCGTTGTGGTGCCACCGTCGGAGAAGTCGGCGCTTGGGCAGGCGCTGTCGACGGGCCAGTTCGCCACCGTGGTGTCGCTGCCGTTGCCGAAGGGCTTCGACTACGCGGACACCGTGGAGCACGCGCGGGCGCTCAAGGCGCGTGGCGTGAACGCGGTCAGCGTGCTGGGTGGCCCGCGTGGCGCCCGCATGAGCCCGCTCGCGTTGGCGGTGCTGCTGCAGCAGCATGCCGGCGTCGAGACCGTCCTTGAGTACTCCTGCCGCGACCGGAACCTGCTCGGGATGCAGTCGGACCTCCTCGGTGCGCACGCGATGGCTATTCGCAACGTGCTGCTCGTCACGGGCGATGCCCGGAGCGTGGGCGGCTACGCGGACGCGACGACGGTGTTCGACGTGGACTCGGTGGGGCTCACCAACGTGGTGGACCGGCTCAACCATGGGCACGACATCGGCGGCCAGTCGATTGGCCACCCCACGGCCTTCCATGTGGGGGTGATGGTGAACCCGGGCGCCGAGATCCTCGATGCCGAGGTGCGCCGCTTTGCCTACAAGGTGGAGGCCGGCGCCGAGTACGCCGTGACCAAGCCGGTGTTCGACGTGGCGACGGTGGAGAGGTTCATGAAGGCGATCGAGGCCTTCCGTATCCCCATCCTCGTGGGGCTGTGGCCGTTCGACACCGTCACCAACGCGGAATTTATGGCCAATGAGGTGCCAGGCGTCCAGGTGCCGGCGGCGGTGGTGGACCGCATGCGGAGGGCGTCGCCCGAGGTGGCGGCCGATGAAGGCGTGGCGATTGCGGCCGAAGTGGGCCAGGGACTCCGTGGGCTGGTGCAGGGCGTCCACCTGTCGGGCCCGGCCCACGCGCTGGAGTCCACGCTCAAAGTCCTCAATACCTTGTTCCCCCGGGCCTAAGAGGCTATAGTCAACCGCTCATGGCGCTTTTTCCCCGGGAACCCGAAACGCTCGGTTCGGACGTGGCTACCCGCGCACTCTCGGTGACGGCCGTCGAAAGCGACTTCGTCGAGCGCGTCTACGACAAAATCTCGGTCGTCTACGACCTGACGTTCGGTCCCACGCTGCACCCGGGGCGCCTGCAGGCCCGCGACCGCATGGGCATCAAGCCTGGCGACCGCGTGCTGGAAGTGGGTGTGGGAACGGGCATCAACGCCGTGCTGTATCCGAAGGCCTGCCACGTGACCGGCATCGATCTCTGCCGCCCCATGCTCGAGAAGGCGCGTGAACGGGTAGTGCGCGAGAAGCTCACGAACGTCCGCCTGATGGAAATGGACGCCACGGCGCTGACCTTTGAGGATGAGTCCTTCGACATCGTCTACGCGCCGTACTTGATCAGCGTGGTGCCAGACCCGGTGGCTGTGGTGCGCGAGATGCGTCGTGTGTGCCGTACCGGCGGGCGCATCATCATCCTGAATCACTTCCGGAGCGCGAATCCGCTGATCGCGGCTGTGGAACGTGCCATTTCACCGATGACCGTGCACATCGGCTTCAAGGCGGACCTGGACCTGCCGGCCTTCCTGGCCCAGGCCCAGCTCGAGCCCGAGTCGATCGAGAAGGTCAATATCCCGCGGATCTGGTCGCTCATTACCTGCGTGAAGCGGTAGGCACCGGCTATTCGCGCCCTTTCGCGCACCCAAACCACCTGGAGCGCATCCTGAACGAGGTGTCGGCCTCTCGGAGGCCTGACCCCGGGAGCCGGATTACGCCCCTGGTGGCGCGATCACGCTGGCCCTTGCACGAGGGGCCGATTTCTGCCGGGCATTCCGCGCAGAAATCAACGACTCGTGAAACAATCGGTGATAACACCGTGTCCGATGGCGAAGGCGCCAGGGGCGCGTATCAGGCAAGTAACTGGAGGCGGTATTGACAGGAAAGATTCGCACGCTACGTACTGACAAGGGATTCGGCTTCATCAAGGACGACGCCGGGCAGGAGTATTTCTTCCACCAGAGCGCCGTTCAGGGCGAACGGATCGACGACCTGCGCGAAGGCGACAGCGTCGAGTTCGAAGTGGGTCAGGGTCCGAAGGGACCGCGGGCCGAGAGCGTCAGGCGCACCTCCACGTAAAGAGGTTCGTCCGGCTGTTCCGGTGAAGGCCTGGGAACTGCTTGGCGAGGCGCGGACGCCCGATGGCACTGACATCCGGCTGACGCGCAGCGGCAGCGAGTATCTGATCTCGGCCAACGCCAAGCCCTTGATGTCGAGCCGGATGCACGGCTCCGAGGAAGCGCTGGCCACGCTCGCATGCGACGAGGCGCGGGGGATGAATGGTCCTCGCGTACTCGTCGGGGGCCTCGGTATGGGATTCACGTTGCGCGCCGTGCTCAACGTGCTCCCAGCCGATGCCGTCGTCACGGTGGCGGAACTGGTTCCCGCCGTGGTCGAGTGGAATGGGCACGTGCTCGCTCCACTCGCCGCGCACCCCCTGCGTGATCCCCGGGTGCGTGTCCAGGTTGGCGATGTCGGGTTCCTCCTGCGGGCCAACACAGACCGGTTCGACGTTATCCTCCTGGATGTGGACAACGGGCCGGCCGCCTTCACGGCCTCGGCCAACGCGGGGTTGTACGACAACAGCGGGGTAGCGGCGGCGTACGCCGCACTGCGCAGCTCTGGCACGCTGGCCGTCTGGTCCGCCTGGGAAGACCGCAAGTTTGAACAGCGGCTCCGGTATTGCGGGTTTCGCGTGTCCGTCGAGCGCGTGAGGGCCCGGCTGAAGGGGGGTGGCCCCCGGCACACCATCTTCCTCGGCTTCAAGTGAGTTTCTCCCCCGCATCCAAGGTCCGGCTGACGAGCCGCGACCTGGCCCGATTCCCGGGCAACACCCTCTTCGAACGCATCGCCAGGTCCGTGTGTGCCGCAGGCTGCCTGCCGCGCAAGGAACTCTACGAGGCCTGGGAGATGGCCCGGCGGGTGCGCCGGGTGCTGCGTGGCGGCCGCATTGTCGATGTGGCCGGTGGGCATGGGCTCCTCGCGCACATCCTGCTGATTTTGGACGACACGTCGCCTTCCGCATGCGTGGTGGATCCCGCGGTTCCACCGTCGAGCGCCAGGATTCACGCCGCACTTGTGGACGCATGGCCCAGGCTGGATGGGCGAGTGGCGTATCGGGCCCTCGCGTTCGATGGTGCGGGGCTTGACCCAGGTGACGTCGTCGTGTCCTGCCATGCCTGCGGTGCCCTGACCGACACGGTGCTCGATCTGGCGGCCGGAGCCGGCGCCCGCGTCGCGGTACTCCCGTGTTGTCACGATGCGGTCATGTGCGATGCAGGCGTGCTCCAGGGCTGGCTCGATTCGGCGCTGGCCATCGATGTCCTGCGCGCCACACGGCTGAGCGCACGGGGCTACCGTGTGTGGACGCAAGCCATTCCGGAGGCGATCACGCCGAAGAACCGGCTGCTGATCGGCGAGCCACTCCGCTAGCGGCCACCGCCGTCAAGTCCCTCGGACTATCATGCGGTCCGTCGCCATGACCGACCACATCGCTCCAGCCACTCGCGCGGGTTCCCGGTTCCCGCTCTACCAGCAGATCATCGTGGCCATGCTGGCCGGCGCGGTGGCGGGTCCTCTGCTGGGGTCCGCGTCGGGAGGATTCGGCGAGATCGGCCGCCTGGTCATCCAGTTGATCAAGGCGGCGGCCACGCCACTCCTGTTCTTCGCCATCGTCAATGCCATCCTCCGGACGGAAGTGCAGGGGCGTGCGGCCATCCGACTGCTCGGCTGGGCGCTGTTGAACGCCAGCATCGCGCTGGGCATCGGCCTGCTCCTCTCGAACCTGATTCAGCCCGGCCGCTGGCTCACGGGGATCGGCAACTCCGCTGGCGGCAGCGCGGCCGTCTACGCCGACAAGAAGCTCGACGTGCTGGCGACGCTCAAGACCTTTGTGCCATCGAGCGTCGTGGGACCGTTCGCCGAGAATCTCGTCCTGTCGGTCATCATGCTCGCCGTCCTGGCCGGCTTCGGCCTCCGCCGCGCGCGAGCGGAACAGCAGGCGTCGGGGGCCACGGCGTTCCGCGCGGCCGAGGATCTCGTGGAAACGGCGCTCCGGATGACCGAGCTGGCGCTGGGCTGGATCATCCGGCTCATTCCGTTCGCGGTGTTCGGCGTCGTGGCAAGCGCCGTGGGCGAACACGGCCTGGCGCCGGCCCGTGGGCTCCTGATCTATGTCGCCGTCGGACTCGGCGGCATGTTCCTGCACGTGGCGGTCACGTATCAGGCCTGGCTGCTGCTCTTCACGAAGATTCCGCTCCGCCGGTTCTGGCAGGAGGCGAAGGAGCCGGCGTTCTATGCTGCCGGCACCAACAGCAGCCTGGCCACGCTGCCGGTGACCCTGCGCGCGCTGGACCGGCTCGGCGTCGGGCGGGCGTCGTCGACCCTCGGTGCGTGCGTCGGCACCAACTTCAACAACGACGGCATCCTGCTCTACGAGGGCATGGCGGTGCTCTTTGTCGCGCAGGCCAGCGGCATCGAACTCTCACTCGGACAGCAGGCCGTCGCGGCTGGCGCGAGCATGGTGGCGGCGATGGGTGTGGCGGGGGTGCCCGAGGCGGGCTTCGTGTCGCTGGCTATCGTGCTCGGGACAGTTGGCCTGCCGGTCGAATGGCTGCCGCTGCTGCTGACCGTCGACTGGATCGTCGCGAGGGGCCGGTCGGTGGCCAATGTCCTCAGCGACATGATGCTGTCGATTCTGATCGACCGCGACCGCCCGGCTGTTCCGCCGCCCGGATAGGGGACCGTTCTTCTTCCTTTCCTTTGCTCCGCGTATAGTGGCGTCCTCTGGAGGAATCGATGCGTAGCCCAAAGACCATCTGTGCCGTGGCCCTGTTCGCGCTGGCGTTGGGCTCAAGCCGGCCCGCTCACATGCAGACGCCCGCGGCGGCTCCCACGCCGGCCGTGCCGGCGTCCATCCCGCAGAAACCGACCCTGCTGACCAAGGCACCGCTCACGCACCTTGGCCTCGTGTTTGCGGATCTGCGGCCGGTCGTGAAGGGCTATGCCGACATCTTCGGCATCGCCGTGCCGGAGATCCGGAAGGTCTCCTTCGACCTGCCGAATGGCAAGACGGCAGAGGCGAAGGTCGCGTACGTGCCGATGCCGAACTTCTACCTGGAACTGCTGGAGCCGGTGACGAAGTCTGGCCCCATCTACGACCACCTGAAGCGCTTCGGACTGGGCGTGCACCACATGGGCGTGGGCGTGGACGGCAATGTGGATGCGGTTGTGGCGGAGCTGGTCTCGAAGGACGGCAAGGTCACCAGCGGGAAGAAGGGCGGCCCCCAGGCGTTCGTGGATTTCCGGCACACCGAGATCGGCGCCACGCTGGAGATCGGCCCGACGATGAAGCCGCCGATGCCTGCGCCACCCGCGACGCAGACGGGCCTCTTCGGCGCACAGGCCATCCGCCATGTCGGTCTCGCAAACCTCGACATCGAAAAGTCCCTGCAGAAGTACATCGAGGTGTTCGGGATGTCGCTGGTGCCGGTCCGGCGTTTCCCGCCGGAGGGCTGGTTCCCCTACCCGCCCGGGCACAAGTGGTCCCAGACGTCCTACGTGCTTACGAACCAGCTGAACCAGCAAGGCATCAACATCGAGTTCATCATGTCGGTGGCCTCGCCCACGCCGTGGACGCACCACATCCAGAAGCAGAAGGGGACGTCCATCATGCACATCGCCGTTGGCATGGGGAAGATCCCGCGCGACGAGTGGCTCCGCATCGGCCAGCAGAAGGGTGGCAAGTGGACCAACGGCGGCGCGGACAGCTTCTTCGCGTACCTGGACTGGTCCGACACGCTGGGCCTTGTGATCGAATAGGGTCAGCGGCCCGCGGCGGCACCTCGCGGTAGGATGGCGCATGCCGATTCAGCGTGCCGCCCGCTTCACTGCACTCTTCGCGTTCACGCTGGCCGTGGCTGGGCTCGCGGGTGCCTCGCCGGCTCCCGCATCAGCGCAAGCGCCCGCGCGCAGGAGCCCGCACGAGACCACCACCGAGTCGGTGGATGGTGCCACGTTGTCCATTTCCTACGGTCGCCCCCTCATGCGCGGCCGGAAGATCGTCGGGGACCTCGTGCCCTTCGGCTACGTGTGGCGCACGGGTGCGGATGAGGCCACGGAGTTGACGACGAACCGGGACCTGCTGTTCGGCACCTACCGGCTGAAGGCGGGTAAGTATTCGATCTTCACGAAGCCGGAGAAGGACACCTGGACGCTCATCATTAACGCCCAGACCGGCATGTCGGGCCTGGAGCGCGACGCGGCGAAGGACCTGACCACCGTGAAGGTGACGCCCGGTGTGCTGGCCGCACCGGTTGAGCAGCTCACCCTGGCAATCGTGGACACGCCCGCCGGTGGCGCCATCAGGCTGACCTGGGAGAAGACCGAAGTGGTCATCCCGTTCACCGTGGTGAAGTAGCCGGCCCCATTGCCGACAGGGCGCGGATCGTCCCAGATGATGCTGGTTGTCTAGATTGACATCAATCATCGAGTAAGTCATCGTACTGGCCATGCGGACGACCATTGCCATTGATGATGATGTCCTGGAGATAGCCACCAGGCAGGCGAGACTCCGTGGGCTGTCGCTGGGCAAGACGGTGTCCGACTTGATTCGCCGTGGCCTTGGTGCCGCAACAGCATCGCAGTCCAGGGACGGCCTCGTCGTCTTTCAATTGCCGGACGATTCACCCACCGTGACCACCGAGGAGGTCCGCCGGATCGAAACAGAGGGGATGTGAACGGGTACCTTCTCGACACGAACCTGCTGATCGCCCTGCTGTGGCCGAGCCATGCACAGCATCCGCGGGCTGTGAAGTGGTTCAGCCGCCATCGGGGTCGCGGCTGGGCCACCTGTCCCATGACCGAGGCGGGTTTCGTGCGGATCGTCTCTAATCCAGCCTTCTCCCGGGACGCGGTGCGCCCTATCGACGCGACGCGTGTCCTGGCCGCCAACACTGTGGCGAAGGACCATAAGTTCTGGGCCGACGACCATCCGTTCGTGGAGGGGGTGGCGTTTGCGGCCGCCAGGCTCGTTGGGCATCAGCAGGTGACCGACGCCTATCTGCTCGGTCTCGCGATGCTCCGCGGGGGCGCGCTGGCCACGCTCGACCGGGGTATTGAAGGGCTGATCGCGCCGAAGGGCCCCGAGCGCAACGCCCTCGAAGTCGTCACCTGAGCCGAGGTGGTCTTCCCGTTTACGGTGGCGAAGTAGTCGGCCTGAAAATGGGTGTGTCCGGGTCGTCGGGAGGCTCGGCCAGCAGCATCTGGATCTGTTCGCGGTAGCGGGGGAGCGCACCCTCCTCGAAGCCGATGAACGTGGAGCGGATGTAGCCGTCCTTGTCCACGAGCACGGACGTCGGCAGCGCCCGCACGCGGAAGCTGACGCTCGACCCGCCCTTCGGATCCATGAGCACGCGTAGCCCGAGTTCGCGCCCCTTGAAGTAGGCGTCCACCTGGCCGCGCGTTTCCCCGATGTTCACTGCCAGCGCTTCGAACCCCTGTTTCTGGTACTGACGCAGGAGGTCGTCGTAGGCGGGGAGCGACACGCGGCACGGCACGCACCACGTGGCCCAGAAGTCCACTAGGACCACGCGCCCCCGAAGGCCCTCGAGGCTGACGGCCTTGCCGGAGCGGTCCAGGAGGGCCAGGCGCGGCGCCAGCGTCGCGGGTTCCTGCGCAGTGGCCGGGCGGGAGGCCGCGACGGCGCACAGTGCGGCCAGCGCCCACAGCACCGGGACACGCAGGTGTCGCGACATGGCCGTCATTGTGCCTGCGTTCCGGGTCGTGCGCGTCTGGCGTGTCCGGCGCGACGTACCTGGCTAAGCGTGCCCGGCATCAACGTGCGTGGCCGTCTCCCGACCCGAGCAGGGCCGGCCAGTCGGCGCGTGCCTGGATGGTGGAGAGCGGCAGCGGGTCCTCAGGCGCAGAGGGGAGCGGTGCCAGCGCGAGGTGCCACCAGCCGACGTCCAGCCAGGCGCCGAGTTTGAATCCTACGCCGCGATACACCCCTACCGGCGTGAATCCCATGGACTCGTGCAAGCCGACGCTTCCCGGGTTCGGGATGGCAATGCCGGCGTACGCATTCACGAAACCCTGTGCCCTGAGGATCGTGAACAGTGCCGTGTAGAGGGCCCGGCCGATGCCACGGCGGTGACAGGCGTCGTCGATGTAGACCGAGACGTTGCCCGACCAGCGGTAGCCGGCCCGGGCGTGGTGCGGGCTGGCATAGGCGTAGCCCACTACCTGGCCGCCGGATTCATGCACGAGCCACGGGTAGGTGGGCAGCGTGGACTCGATCCGCTGCGCCATCTCGGCGGCGCCCGGCGCGATTTCCTCAAAGGACGCCACGGTCCGCTCCACGCCAGGGGCGTAGATGGCGGCCACGCGCGCCGCGTCGTCCGTGGTGGCGAGCCTGATCACAGACGGACGTTCTGGCCGCTATCGCTTCTTTGGCCGCCTGGCGCGCTTGGGCGGGTTGTCCAGCGTGTGGAGCAGGATGTCGGCCGCCACGTCGGCCCCGTTGGTCTCCGGCTTCTTCTTGATCTTCGGCTGGGCGAGGAGCTTGTCGAGGTGCGTCTCCCACTTGCCGGAGAGGAGCGACTCGTGGTCAATCGAGGCCTGCCGCAGGTACTTCGGCATCTCTTTCAACAGGATGTCGTACTCGGGGAAGTGGCCGCGCGGCGTGTGCAGGATCGCCGTGTCGTTGGCGATGCACTCGGAGATGATGCCGTAGCCGGGCTTGGTCACCACGGCGTCGGCCGCGGCCACCAGATCCTCGTACCGGACACCGGCGTCGTAGATGGCCTGCTCGTCCAGCGTAATGAAGGCGCCCTTCCGCTCCTCGGTTTCGCGGCGGCGGCCCAGCGGCACGTTGGTCGTGGTGACGATGGTGTACTTCTTCGACTTGCTGAGCGCCTCGGTGTCGACCGACACGCCGTAGGCGCCGAACGACATCAGGATGATCGGCTTGCTGGCCGGAATCTTCAGTGCCTTGCACACTTCCTTCGGCGTCTTGGTGGCATGACGCGCGATGAAGGGGATGTCCTTCACATTGCTGATGTGCTGGAATCCGCCCGACATCGGCAGGCGCAGCCCCAGGTAGGTCTTGGCGTAGGCCGTCCGCATGGCGGGCAGCAGGTTCGGCGCCAGCCGCGTGCGCGGGTAGTCGCCGTAGATCCAGTCCCACGTGAAGTTGCCGATGGCAACCGTCGGGATGCCGGCCGCGGCACCCACGGAACTCGCCAGCGGCGGGATATCGCCGACCACCAGGCCGGCGTCCATCTCCCGCAGCGTCCGGGTCTCACTGGCGGCGCGCGACACCATGTCGGCGTGGAAGGCAGCCGCGCGGCGAACGCTATCGGCCTCATCCAGCGTCAAGCTGTCGATCTGCACCACACCGGTGTCCGTCTCGAGGTGGCTGAAGGTGATGCGGCCCTTGACCGAGGCGTCAAAGAGCCACCGGGGAGCCGCCGTCCGCACACCGATGCGCGTTTCCGGCCGCTTGTCGAAAACGGCGTTGATGACCTCGATCATGCGCGAGGCATGGCCGAACCCGTGTCCAGAGATGTAGAAAACGATGGCAGAAGACAAAGACGCTCCAGCTTGTGGGGTAGGGGGGCGCCGCACGCTGAAAACCGTGCCGCCCAGCGCAAGACAGTCTATCAGCTAAGATGCCGGTGTGGATGAGCGCCAGTTCTTTACGGAGAAGCCCGAGCAACGCGTGGGCCGGTTTCAATGCACCCGGTGCCGCCGGACCAACGAATTCCAGGTCCGCTGGATTCGCCGGACCCGGAAGGCTCAGCCGCCGGGAGGGTCCGACGTGGAAGCGCGGGCCATGTTCAACAAGGTCAAGGACCACCTTGTCCGGGTGGACGAGCACGTGACCTGCCCGGAGTGCCGCACCCGGTTCGAGATCCCCTCCCACCAGAACATCGTGTTTCTGGAGCAACTGGAAGGGCTGCCGAAGGACGTCGAAGAAGACGACGAGTAGGCTTACCAGATGAAGGGCAGCACGCGCCAGCGGACGGTCTTGCGGTACTCCGCGTAGGCCGGGCCGGCGGTGGCGGCCAGGGACGCCTCTTCCAGCGGGATCGCGATGGCGAGGTAGGCGCACGACACGAAGGCGAAGACGCCGCGCGTCGCGGTCATGGTGGGCTCGGCCAGCACCATCAGGACCCAGCCCAGATAGATCGGATGGCGCACGAGGCCGTAGACGCCCGTGGTCTTGAAGACAGCCGGCATGCCTCCAGCCCGGAGGGGTCCGTCCACCTGTCGTACACCGGCCAGTTCCAGGACGTCGATGGCGCGTGCGCCGGCCAGCGTCATCAGCACACCAGCCACCTGGAGCAGGCGTCCTTCCCAGACGGCCGCGCCCTTGAGCTGCCACCAGACGCCCAGCACTGGCTGCCACACCCAGCACACGGCGATGAGCAGGAGGCTGGCGAGCCATACGAAGGCCGAACGCTCCAGCCCGGGGCCTGCCGCCCGGCGGATCACCTCGCGGACGCGGAGGCGCGCGAACACGGAGTGATGGAGCGCGAAAGCGGAGAAGAGCGCCAGGTTCGTCCACGCGGCGGGCCCGTTGGCGGCGTCGAGCGGATAGGTGCCCCACCGGACGGTGAAGCTCCAGCCGCAGAAGGCGAGCGCGCCAAGGAAGAGCGAGGCGCCGGCCCACGCAAAGGCACGCGCGACCATGGAGGGCTGCATGAGCGTCCGTATTATAGTGACCCTCCCCATGACGCCGATCCCCCGGGTTGTCATCAGCGGCATCGGTGCCGTGTCCGCGTTCGGCGTCGGCCGCGAGTGCTTCTGGGAGCACGTCAGCGCGGGCCGGAGCGGGACAAAAGCCGTCACCCAGTTCGACGTCACCGGGTACCCCTCGCAGGTGGCCGCGTGGGTGCCGCCTGTGACGGCTGCGGATGCGCTCGTGCTCGAGGGCGACGCGGACCTTGAGCAACGGGCCGACCCGCGGCGTTATTCCCGTGCGGCGCTCTTCGGCGTGATTGCCGGGCGCGAGGCGTGGCATGACGCCGGCCTGCGCGCGGGCCAGCCGAACAGCGGCGTCATCATCGGCAGTGGCGGTGGCGGCATCGACGTCGCCGAGGCCCAGTACCGGGATTTCTTCCTCGAGGGCGGCAAGCACGTCACCCCCTATGCCATCGCCACGGGCATCTGCGGCATGGTGTCGAGCGAGATTTCGATCTCGCTGGGCCTGCGTGGTGTCAGCCACGTGCTCTCCTGCGGCTGCACCAGTTCGACCGACGCGATGGGCTATGCGCTCGCCCTCATCCGGGCCGGGGAGTACGACACGATGCTGACCGGTGGTGCCGATGGCTGCGTGCTGGCCGGCATGCTCTTCGGCTTCGCCAGGATGCGCGCCGTGTCAACGCACTTCAATGATCGCCCGGAGGCGGCCTCCCGTCCGTTTGATCGCGACCGCGACGGTTTCGTGCTGGGCGAGGGCGCATGGATGCTCGTGCTGGAACGGGAGGACCGTGCCCGTGCCCGGGGAGCCAAGGTGTACGCCGCGGTGGAGAGCTATGCCTCCACCTGCGACGCCTACCACCGCGTGCAGCTCGAACCAGACGGCATCGAGATCATGCGCTGCATCAACACGGCGCTCGACCGCTCCGGCCGCGCGCGTGAATCGATCGGCTACATCAACTACCACGGCACGTCGACGCAACTGAACGACGCGGTGGAGTCGCGCACGGTGCGGAAGGTGTTCGGGCCGCTGGCGGACCGGATTCCCGGGTCGTCCACCAAGTCGATGATCGGCCACCCGCAGGGCGCCAGCGGCGCGGCCGGCGTGGTGGCGACGGCGCTCGCGCTTTCGCGCGGCATCCTGCCGCCCACCATCAACCTCGACACGCCGGATCCGGCCTGCGATATGGACTTCATCCCGAACCAGCCCCGCGCGGTGGAGGTGGAGGCCGCGCTCTGCAACTGCCTCGGCTTCGGGTCCAAGAACAGCGCCATCGTGCTGGGCAGGGCGTAGCCAGGCCGCCATGGGAGCACAGGTGGTCGTCGTCGGTGGCGGCCCCGCCGGGAGCCTCACGGCGCTGCTGCTGGCCCGCGCCGGTGCGCGCGTACGCCTGGTCGACCGCGACGCCTTTCCGCGCAACAAGCTCTGCGGTGACACGCTGAACCCTGGTGCGCTGGCGTTGCTGCGTGCGCAGGGTGTTGCGAAGGGCATCGAAGCCGTGGCGCTGCCGGTCCACGGCATGGTCGTCACTGGGCCGGGCGGCGCGCGCGTGGCTGGTGACTACGGCGTGGGCGTACACGGCGTCGCGTTGAGTCGTCGGGTTCTTGATGCCCTGCTGCTGGAGGAGGCGGCCCGCGCTGGGGTCGACGTCGAGACGGGCGTGCGGGTGACCGGACCGGTGTGGACCGGCGACCGTGTCTCCGGCGTGCGGGTGGCGGGCGCGTGCGGGAACGTCACTCTGGAGGGGGACCTCGTCGTGGCGGCAGACGGCCGGCATTCGCACCTGGCCTTCGGCCTGGGACTCTCGAGGTTTGCCACGCGTCCGCAGCGGTGGGCCTACGGTGCGGTGTATGCGGGCGTGGCCGGGCTGACCCACCTTGGCGAGATGCATATCCGGACGGATGGCTACGTGGGCGTGGCGCCCCTTCCGGATGGGACGGCCAACGTGTGCGCCGTGCGGGAGTGGCGGCGGGGCATGACGCCCCTGGGCGGCGATGTGCTCAGCCGGGCCATCGACACCGATCCGCCGCTGGCCGGACGGTTTGCCGGGGCCGAGCGCGTGAGCGCGGTGGCGATTCTGGGTCCGCTCGCGGTGGAGTGCCGCGCGGCAGGCGTGCCTGGGTTGCTGTTGGCGGGCGATGCCGCGGGTTTCGTAGATCCCATGACCGGCGACGGCATGCGCTTCGCCATCCGGGGCGCGGAACTGGCCGCTGAGGCGGCGCTGCGTGAACTGGCCTCCGGCCAGCCCGCCTGGGCGTGGCTGACGGCGGAGCGCCAGCGGGAGTTCGGCGGCAAGTGGCGCATCAACCGCGCGCTGCGGCGGCTGGTGGCCTCGCCAGCCGGGGTCCGCGCCGCGGCAGCCGTGGCGTCGATCTGGAGCGCGCCGCTGGCACCGCTCATCGCCGTCGCGGGAGACGTCGCCGTGGCGAGGCGCATCGAAGCCGCGAGTGCGCGCACATGACGGGCACCGCCGCGCCACTGGCGGCGCTGGCCGTCGCCCTGCTGCTCATGCTCGCGGAGGCGCAGCGGTCGCGCGCCAACGAGCGGGTCCTTCGCGCGGCGGGCGCGACGGAACCGGCCGGCGACGTGTATGGCCTGATGCTGTGGTCGTATCCAGGTGCATTTGTCGCGATGGCGTTGGCTGCCGCTTGGATGGATGTCGGGCGATTGAGCGTGGCGGGCGCCGCCGTGTTCCTGGCCGCGAAGGCGCTCAAGTACTGGGCGATCTCCACGCTCGGCACGCGCTGGACTTTCCGTGTGCTCGTGCCGCCGGAGTCCGCCAGGGTGACCACCGGGCCCTACCGCTGGATCTCGCACCCGAACTACGTGGCCGTCGCCGGCGAACTGGCGGGCTTTGCCCTGCTGGTGCACGCTGGGTGGATCGGACTTGCGGCCACGCTGTGGTTCGTCCTGCTGATGTGGCTGCGGATGAAGGTGGAAGAGCGGGCGCTATACTCCGCCTGAGTCATGACGCGTTGGAGCAGAAGGGCGCGGCTGTTCACGCTGGCGTGCGCGCTGGTGGTGACCGCCGTGGTGGGGACGGGTGCACAGGCGCCACCTGACCCGTCACTCGCCCCGTCACTCACGCGCGCCGGCGAGGACATCGCCCGCGGCCGGTATGCCGAGGCGCTGAAGACCCTGTCGGCTCCAGCCGAACGCGACCCGGGTGGCGACGCCGCCCTCGAACTCGGTCTGGTGCAGCACTACCTCGGCCGCCGCGAAGCGGACCTGACCCTGCGGGCGGTCATTGATCGCAATGCGGACGCCACGACACCGGCGAGGCTCCTGCGCGCGGGCCGCGCGGCCCACGCCCTGGGGCAGTTCGAGGACGCCAACGGCTTCTTCCGCGACGCCAACGGGCTGGCGCCCGCAGACGTGGCCGTCAACACTGCCTGGGGCGAACTCTTTCTCGAGAAGTACAGCCAGAGCGAGGCAGGGAAGTCCTTCAAGGCCGCGCTTGACGCGAATCCGAAGCACGTGCCCGCACGCGTCGGGATGGCACGCGTGCTCGCGGAGACCAACCCGCCCGAGGCGCGGAAGGCCGCGGACGTCATCCTCACCGAGCAGCCCGCCAACGTCGAGGCGCTGCTGTTGGTCGCCGAGCTGGAGCTGGACGACTCCAAACGGCCGGAGGCCAAGGCCCTCATCGGCAAGGCGCTGGCGGCCAACCCCAACAGCCTCGAAGCTCGCGCGCTGGACGCCGCGCTGCTCTATGTGGAGGACAAGAGCGCCGAGTTCGAGAAGGCCGTGGCCGGAGCCCTTGCCATCAACCCGCGCTACGCCGACATCTATCGCATCGCGGGGGAGCATGCGGCGCGGGCCTACCGTTTCGAGGAGGCCGTCGCGCTCACCAGGCGGGCCCTGGTATTGGACCCCGGATCGGCCCGCGCGTTCGCCATGCTGGGCATGCATCTATTGCGGACCGGCGACGAACCCGGTGCCCGCCAGGCGCTCGACGCCGGTTTCAAGATCGACCCCTACGACGTGGTGACGTTCAACTCGCTGGCGCTGCTCGACACGCTCGAGAAGTTCGTCACCGTGAATGAAGGCGACTTCGTCTTCCGTTTCGATGCGGCCGAGGCCGCCGTGATGCGTGAGCATGCGCTGCCGCTGGCCAAGGAGGCCGTGGCTGCCCTGTCGAAGGCCTGGAACTTCACCCCGAAAGGGCCGCTCCTCATCGAGATGTTCCCGAAGCACGACGACTTCGCCGTGCGTACGATCGGCCTGCCGGGTTTCATCGGCGCCCTCGGGGCCTGCTTCGGCCGCGTGGTCACGCTCGACTCGCCGAAGGCACGGCCGCCTGGCGAGTTCAACTGGGGCGCCACGCTCTGGCACGAACTGGCGCACGTCTTCACTATTCAGATCTCCAATCAACGGGTGCCGCGGTGGCTCACTGAGGGCATCTCGGTGTTTGAGGAGAAGCGCGCCCGGCACGAGTGGGGCCGTGAGCAGGAACTGGAGTTCGCCCACGCACTGGATCACGGTGGCGTGATGACGCTCAAGAACCTGAACGCCGGTTTCTCTGACCCCAAGACCATCTCGATGGCGTACTTTCAGGCCTCGCAGGTCGTGGCGCATATCCACGAGACCTACGGCCAGGACAAGCTGCGGGCGCTGGTGGCGGCCTATGCCACCGGCGTGGATACCGACGGTGCACTCAGGGCGGCGCTCGGGATCACGATGGATCAGTTGCAGACGGGCTTCGATGCGTTCGTGGCGAAGGAGTTCGGCACGCTGCGCCAGGCCATGAAGGCGCCTGAGGAGCTGGCCAAGGTCTCGGCGCTGGACGATCTGAAGGCCCTGGCAGAGAAGAACAGCGGCAGCTTCCCGGTGCAGATGGGGCTCGCCGAGGCGTATCAGAAGGCCGGCGATGCGGCAGCGGCCATGGCCGCCTACGAGCGAGCTGCGGCGCTGGCGCCCTCGGCCACCGGCAAGGACAGCCCAAACGTGAAGCTGGCGAAGCTGGCGATGGAGCAGAAGCAGCCGGACAGGGCGCTGGCGGCCCTGGAGGCGCTGTCGAAGATGGATGCCAACGACATCGAGTCGGCCCGCACGTGGGCAGGACTCGTGGCTGCCAAGGGGGATCTGAAGCGATCGGCCGCGGCCTACGCGCGCGTGGCGAGCATCGATCCCTTTGATCTGGATGCGCAGTCTTCGCTCGGCAACTACGCGCTCGTGAGTGGCGATGCCCCTACGGCCATCCGCGCCTTCAGGTCAGCCCTGGCCGCCGGCACGGTCGACAAGGCGGCGGTGCGAACGTATCTGGCTGAAGCCTACCTGGCCAACGGGCAGAGAGCGGAGGCGAAGAAGGAAGTGCTGGCGGCACTCGAACTGGCGCCTCAGTTCGAGCGCGCGCAGGATCTCCTGCTGAAGCTGGCGCAGCCCTAGCTAGGGCTGCAATATAGGTGCCTCACCACAGCGACACGTATACCGTCAGGGGAGGTTTGGCTCCCAGCAGGATTCGAGTTCCTGTCTGATTTACCAGAAGGGCCAAGACGTAAGCGACTCATTGTGACGTTACAGGCATGGTTCGACGATAGCGGAACCAAGGGCGGCCGCCACTGAACCGCGCTGTGCCGGGGCCTGGCTGCGCATAATGCCCACTACGTTGACGTCCAGACACCGCGAATATTGTCTATCGTCTCACCGCGTACTGATTGCAGCTGACGCAGCCCCAGCTACTTTCCGGTGCAGAAATGACCTTGCGAGAACGATCTTCGGACGGGCGGCGGCACCCCGTGGGGCGGGATATCCCGTCATGCTCACGACTGTCGTCTACTGTTTCTGAACTGTCTGGATAGTGCGTGTGATAATCACGCTTCCAGAGCATGCGGTTGTCCCAGCACCGCAGTTATTACCGCTCGGGACAATGGTTGCCGTCGAAGTGCCAGTAAATCCGTCCTTGGCTGCCGCGTTGACGGTCCACGTATCGCTCACTGTGACGCTGACAGACGGTGCAGGCACCGGCCGCACAATGACAGCGGGGGTACTGGCGCTGGCAACGAATGTCCCTGCGGGAGCAATCGTGGTGGGGAGGAACGAACGAGTAAGGGATGGAAAGATTGAATCAAAGAACGATCCCGTTAGATTGATCACGACCGGAGTTGCAGGAGTACCGGCGGTTGACGCCAAGTTGAAAGAGTAGCTACCCTGCCCTGTGCCCATGCCGGCAGTGTTGCAAATACTGAGGCCCGACGACAAGACGGTGGTGGTGCCCGGCGGCGTCGTGTCAACGCAACTTCCCACCACGTAGTTGCCGCCGAACCTGATTGCCGCGTCGAACCTTGGTGCCGAACGAAGAACCGCAGATCCGCTCGGACCAGTGCTGTCAGCGTAAGTAATCGTCGCATCGCCAGCACCAACCGGCGTTGCGGTCGCCGTCGTCCCGTTCTGCTGGAGTGTCGCTATCGACACGGGGCTGTTCCACCCGCCCAACAGAGCCCCCGCTGGCGACCTCTGCGCGCTGAGCGTTGAGGTTGAACCGGTGCTGTCGAACATTGAGTAGAACGCAACGGGTGTCGATGCACTGACCGTGACCGTGAAGGTCGGCACGGTGGTCGTTGTTGTCGTCGTCGGTTGGGTGGGGGTAGAACCACCACAGCCAACGACCAGAACACCTGCGCCGAGCGCAAAAAATAGCGCCGTCAAAACTTTCCTCACAGATGTGCTCCTTCTCCCAGTTGTTTGTCTGCCCGAAATGCCATCGCGCAAAGGTCTGAACGGGCGTTCACACGTCAAAACACGAGAGCCACTCGTCGCACCAGACGTTTTGGGAAACTTACCGTATGGTAGGCAACTTGAGCACCGGTTATCAACAGGAAATGATCTGCGGGACATCCCCTCGCCAGATGTGGCCGGCCAGCCGTCACTGGTCCGCGCTGTGCCGGAGCCTGGCTGCGTCGCATAGTGAGCACCACGTTGACGTCCAGACACCGCGAATATTGTCGATCGTCTCACCGCGTACTCAGTACAAGCGAAACCCGCTTTTAGGACGCTGACTCAGCGCCCTGCCCAGGCCGTGATCACCGGCCCTTGTCCCACCACTCGACCTGCTGGCGTTCGGGACGGCGGAAGAACCAGACGCCGACCAGTCCGGCCGCGAAGCCGGCCACGTGCGCCCAGAACGCGATGCCGCCCGCCATCTGGGCTCCGCCGTCGGCTGAGACGACCGCGAGGCTGCCCAGGCCGTTGACGAACTGCATGAGAAACCAGACGCCGAGAAAAACGATGGCCGGCACCTCAATTACCTGAAAGTAGATGACGAGCGGCAGCAGCGTGACGATGCGCGACTTCGGGTACAGCACGAAGTAGGCGCCCATCACGCCCGCGATGGCGCCGCTGGCACCGACCATCGGCACGACAGAATCGGGACTCATCCACGTCTGCGCCATGGCTGCCGCCACGCCGCAGAGCAGGTAGAAGGCCACGAAACGGCCGTGGCCCATGCGGTCTTCCACGTTGTCGCCGAAGATCCACAGGTAGAGCATGTTGCCGCCGGCGTGCATCAGGCCACCGTGCAGGAACATCGACGTGAAGACCGTCGGCCACGAGAACTCGGCCGGCACCAGCCCGAACACGTAGATGAACTCCTGCACACCCTTACCGAGCGTGAACTCGTAGGCGAACACGAGGCCATTCAGCACGATGAGCGTGACCGTGACGTAAGGAGTCGTGCGGGACGGGATGACGTCTCGAAGGGGAATCACGGGGCCTCTCCGTAGGGTACAGTAGCCGCGGAAACCCGGGAGTCCTCGACCGTTATGACCTGCTCGCAGTGCGGCACCACGATCGCCGACAAGGCCCTCATCTGCTACAAGTGCGGCGCGGGCACCACCGCACCTCGTCATCAGGCTGCGGCGACGGTCACGCGCAACCCGTGGGTGCGTCCCGTCGCGCTGCTGGTTATCGTGGCCGTGCTGTTGGCGCTGGCCTGGAGTGCGGGCCTGCTGAGCAGCCGTTAACGTAGTACCCTCACCTCCGTTTTCGGGAGGTTCCCTTGATGCGCCACGCCCTGCGACTGTTTTCGACGATTCTTCTGGCTGCGCTGTGGACGCTGCCCCTGCCAGCGGCCTCGCGCGATGTCGAGCGGCTCACACCCGCGCTCGACGCCATTCTCTTGGCAGACGCAAAGCTGGAGGTTGTGCGCCAGGACTACTTCGGCGCGGCCGAAGGCCCTCTGTGGGTGCGTGACGGCAACTACCTGCTGTTCAGCGACATGGCCGCCAACCGGATCTTCCGCTGGGATCCGGGGCCGAAGCGGCTCTCCGTGCATCTGGAGAAGGTCGGGTTCACCACCATGGACCTGACCAACGTCCGTGTGCTCGACAACGGCCGGTTGCTGGTGGCGCTTCACGGTTCGAACGGCCTGGCGCTCGATCGCGAGGGCCGGCTCGTGTACTGCTCGCAGGGCGCGCGGGCCATCGTGCGCGTGGAGAAGGACGGCACGCGTACGACGCTTGTGGACCGGTGGGAAGGGAAGCGCCTCAACGGACCGAACGACCTTGTGGTGAAATCCGACGGGTCTATCTACTTCTCGGACATGGGATCCCAGCTCAAGGGCGGGGCCGCGAAGAGTCCGGACCGCGAGATCGACTTTCAGGGTGCGTTCCGCTGGAAGCCGGATGGCACGCTGCAGGTGATTCAGCGCACGCTGACCAATGGCGTCGCCTTCTCGCCAGACGAGAAGTACCTCTACACGACCGGCGGCGGGGGCGGCATCACGCGCCACGAGGTGCAGCCGGATGGCTCGATCGCTCACGGGGAGCTCCATGTGGATACGCGCAACCAGCCACTGAAGGGCGGTCCGGACGGCGTGCGCGTGGACAAGCACGGCTACATCTTCTCGTCGGGTCCCGGCGGCGTCTGGATCTCGGCCCCGGACGGGACGCATATCGGTACGGTCTACACGCCGGACAAGAACGCCTTCGAGAACACCACGAGCGTGGCGTTTGGTGATGCCGACGGCAAGGGGCTCTACATCACCACCGTGCGGAGCGTGTTTCACATCCGGATGAAGCGCGCGGCCTGGTAGCAACAACGAAGCCTGCTTTATCGCGGCGGCACCCGCAGGAGGCTGTGCAGCGTGCCGATGCACGCGTCCATGACGACGGTCAACCCGCCGGCCGCAGCCGTGGCTGCTGCCTCTTCATTCACGATTCCGGACTGTAGCCACAGCGCCTTGGCGTGGATTCGGACCGCCTCCTCCGCGATGGGCGGGGTATCCTCAGCGCGCCGGAACACATCGACGATATCAATCGGCTCGGGAATGTCCGCCAGGGAGGCGTAGGCTTTCTGGCCGAGCACCTCGGTTTCCCGCGGATTGACCGGAATCACGCGGTAGCCGACGCTCAGCAGCTTCCGCATGATGCCGTGGGAGGGCCGGTCGGGGCTGGACGACGCGCCGACGATGGCGATGGTCCGGGCGTCGGTCAGCAACTGCCGGATCGCGTCGTCCGAGGGGGGTGTCAGGGGAGCCATGTGCCCCGATTCTACCGGGCCTCGTCCGGGGCGGCCGGTGGTATCCTCTCGCCGGTCCCCAGCGCACGACTCGCGTGGGTGATACGAGGAGGAGTCATGAAGGGAATTGTGATCGGCATCGCGACGGTCGTGCTCGGCGCGAATCTCGCCTGGGCGGACGCGCAACAGGATGCGCTGGCGGCGCAAAAGAGGTTCATCGAGGCATACAAGACCTGCAACGTGCCTGAGCTGAGCAAGGTGATTACCAGCGACATGCAGTTCATTCACGTGGGCGGCATGACGCAGGACAAGACCTCATTCGTGGCCGGCGTGGGCGGGTGCGCGCTGTCGAACCTGGTGCTTGAGGTCAGCAAGGTCCGGATGTACGGCGACACCGCGGTCATCCAGGGCACACAGACGCACACGCTGAAGAACGGCACCAGCGGGACGCTGGTCGTGTCGCAGGTGTATGTGAAGCAGAACGGCGCGTGGCTGTTCGCGTCGCACCAGTCGACGGCGCCCGCCGCGCCGCCGGCCGCCAAGAAGTAGCGCGTTCCGGGAAGTATCCTACCGTCCCGCCATGAGGCGCTTCTCGATTGCGGGAAGCGCCTCCAGCACCACATCCCCCGTCATCTGCAGACTCCGGGCGCTGACCGCCTCCAGCGTGTCGCCGGGCGTGTGCCACGCCGCATAGTCCAGGTCGATGAGGTCCACCGCCGGGACTCCGGCGGCCAGGAACGGATAGTGGTCGTCGCCGCCCACGGAGAACGGCTCGTCAATGAAGGCATTGCCGTGGCCGAGCCGCTTCGCGGCGTCCCAGATGAGGTCCGTGAGCCAGCGCGTGGACGTCGTTTCCCGCCGGATGTTGAGGTTCCTGTCGCCGACCATGTCGAGCAGGATGAACGCCGTGAGGCCCTTGAGGGTGCCGGCCTTCTGCGCTGCCTGCACGTAGTAGCGGCTGCCGTAGGTGTTGTCGAGCCCCTGCCATTCCACCACGGCCTCTTCGCCGTCGAAGAAGAGCAGGTCGATCGTGAACGGATTCTTCCGGGCCTTCAGCACGCGCCCCAGTTCGAGCAGTGTCGCCGTGCTGCTGGCGCCATCACTGGCCCCGACGAATCGGAAATCCCGGAACAGTTTCGTGTCGTAGTGACTGCCGAGGGCAATGCGCTCGAGCCGCGTGCCAGGGATGGTGGCCACCACGTTCACCATGCGGATCTTCCCGATGGGCGTGTCGGCGTCGAAGGCCTGTTCGGTTGCGGTGATACCGGCTGCCTTGAGCTGCGCCAGGATGTAGCGGCGGCACGCGGCCAGCGCCGCTGAACCGGCCGGCCGCGGGCCGAAGGCCACCTGACGGCGCAGGTGTTCCCAGGCGCGATTGCTGTCGAAGGAAGGCGCCTTGGCCACCGGCTTGGCGACCGGCTTGGCCCTGGGCGTCTGCCCCGCGGTGCCACTCACGCCTGCCGCGGCCAGCAGCAGCGTGAGGATCGCGGCGGATCGGCGCATCCTTGATGTCAGCCGCGCTGCGCCATCGGCACGAAGTCGCGCCGCGCCGGCCCCACGTAGATCTGGCGGGGACGGGCGATCTTCTGGTCGGGGTCCCGCATGAGTTCGTCCCACTGCGCGAGCCAGCCCGCCGTGCGCCCGATGCCGAAGAGCACCGTGAAGAGTCCCGAGGGGATGCCCATCGCCTGATAGATGAGGCCCGAGTAGAAATCCACGTTCGGGTACAGCTTGCGCGAGACGAAGTACTCATCCCCGAGCGCGATCCGCTCCAGCTCGACGGCAACTTCCAGGAGAGGGTTGAGGCCCGTGATCTTGAACACCTCGTCGGCCGTCTTCTTGATAATCCTGGCACGCGGGTCGTAGGACTTGTAGATGCGGTGGCCGAAGCCCATCAGCAGGGCCTCGTGGTTCTGGACCTGCCGGATGAACTCCGGTACGCGGTCCACGGTGCCGATCTTGGCCAGCATCCGCAACACGGCCTCGTTGGCCCCGCCGTGGAGCGGGCCGTAGAGCGCGCCGATGGCGCTGGCTGCCGAGGCGTACGGGTCGGCATGCGAGCTGCCGACGTTGCGCATGCTGCTCGTGCTGCAGTTCTGCTCGTGGTCCGCGTGCAGAATCAGCAGGACGTCGAGGGCGCGGGCCAGCACCGGGTTGGGGGCGTAGTCACCCTCACCCTTGAAGAGCATGCGGAGGAAGTTTTCGGTGAACGACAGGCTCGGATCCGGTTCCACGAACGCCTGGCCGGTTGCGTGACGGTAGGTGCCGGCGGCGATGGTCGGCGTGCAGCCGAGCAGCCGGTACTCCTGCCGGCGCCGCACCGCCTCGTCCCCGACCGCCTTCGCTTCCGGGTAACAGGTGGAGAGGGCCGCCACGGCACTCTGGAATACCCCCATCGGGTGGGCATCGGGGGCAAAGGTGGTGAGGAGGTCCTGCACGGAGGGCGGGATGCCCATGTAGCGATGAATCCGGTCCGTCCACTCCGCCAGCTCGACGGGCGTCGGCAGCTCGCCGAACATCAGCAGGTAGGCCACCTCGAGGTACGAGGCCTGCTCGGCGAGCTGTTCGATGGGATAGCCGCGGTACTCGAGGATGCCCTTGTCGCCGTCGATGAAGGTAATCCGGCTGTAGCAGGCCGCCGTGTTCATGAAGGCGGGGTCGTAGGTCATCAGGCCGGGGTCTTCGGCGCCTGCCTTGATCTGGCGGAGGTCCGTGGCCTTGATCGTGCCGTCCTTGATCGCCACGTCGTACTGCTTGCCCGTGCGGTTGTCGGTAATGGTCAGTGTGTCGGTCATCGTGGCAAACGTCGGCTCGTCAACAGTGGCGGTCTGGGCTGGCGACATGGGGGCGTCTCGCTTTCAGTAGCTCCACTGTCGGGCACCTGCCCTGACAGGTCAACGCCAATCGGCCCCCACCATGTGAAGTGCGTCTGTCAACGCACATAGGGAATGGTAAATCGGAAAAGGTTGAAAACAGACCCTTACTGGGATTCGGACTCGTCGTCGGGAGTCGCGACCGGCTCGCCGGACACGCGGTAGGTGCCATCGACCCACCGAGCGAGGTCCAGGTTGCGACAACGTTCGCTGCAGAAGGGCCGCCACGTCGGGTCGGCCGGCTGCCGGCGGCATTCCACGCAGGGAGGGGGCGGCGTCACCGCTGGCCGGAGAGCGTGTCCGCGTGATGGCGCACATCGCGCGCCGACACCATGAAGATCACGTCCTCCGCGATGTTGGTGGCGTGGTCGCCGATGCGTTCCAGGTGGCGCGAGATGAGGATCAGGTCGAGGGCGGGTTCGACGGTGGCCTGGTCGCGCACCATGAAGGCCAGCAGTTCCCGGAAGATCTGGCTCTTGAGGGCGTCCAGCTTGTCGTCTTCGTCGAGCACATGCTGCGCCAGGACCAGGTCACGCCTGACGAACGCGTCGAGGGCATCGCGGAGCATGCGCTGGGCGATGTCGCCCATGCGCGGGATGTCGATGAGCTGCTTGACGGGCGGGTGGACGAGGTAGCGGCGCGCGGCCTCGGCGATGTTCACCGCCAGGTCGCCGACTCGTTCCAGGTCGGTGTTGATTTTGAGCGCCGCCACAATGGCCCGCAGATCCACGGCCATGGGCTGGTGGAGGGCGAGCAACTGGAAGGCGCGGCGGTCCACCTCGATATGCAGCTCGTTGATCGGCTCGTCGCCGGCGGCCACGACGGACAGGCGGGCCGTATCGCCGGCCGACAGCCCGGCCACCGCCGAACGAACGCGTTCCTCAGCCAGGCCACCCATTTCGAGCAGCCGCGCCTGCAGCGTTTGTAGTTCTTCCTGAAAGTGACTTTCCACTCGCTCTCCCTAGCCGAACCGGCCGGTCACGTAGTCTTCGGTGAGCTTCTCGCCCGGTGCCGTGAAGATCTTCTCGGTGCGGTCGAATTCCACGAGCTTTCCCATCCAGAAGAAGGCCGTGTGGTCCGACACGCGGGCCGCCTGCTGCATGTTGTGCGTGACGATGATGATCGTGTACTGCGCCTTGAGGCGGTAGATCAGTTCCTCGATGCGCTGGGTGGCGATGGGGTCGAGCGCCGAGGCCGGCTCGTCCATGAGCAGCACATCAGGGCGCACCGCCAGTGCACGGGCGATGCACAGGCGCTGCTGCTGGCCGCCCGAGAGCGCCAGGGCGGAATCGTGCAGCCGGTCCTTGACCTCGTCCCACAGGGCGGCCGAACGCAGGCTCTCCTCCACGCGCTCCGCGATGTCGGCCCGCGCGGTCACGAGCCGGTTGATCCGCAGACCGTACGCCACGTTCTCGAAGATCGACTTCGGGAAGGGATTGGACTTCTGGAACACCATGCCGACCCGCCGGCGCAGTTCCACCACGTCCACGTTGGCGGCGTAGATGTCCTTGCCGTCGACCAGCGCCGAGCCCTCCACCCGCGTGCCTGGGATGATGTCGTTCATCCGGTTCAGCGTGCGCAGGAACGTGCTCTTGCCGCAGCCCGACGGGCCGATGAAGGCGGTGACGCGGTTGGTCTGCGCCTGGAGGGTGATGTGCTCGAGGGCGCGCTTGGTGCCGTAGTAGAACGAGAGGTCGCGAACATCGACCTTCACCGGGCTGTCGGTGACGGCGTCGCGGCCCGGCGCACGGTGGACGGTCGGGCGCGGAGGAAGATGGGTGACGTGGGTCGGGGCTTCAGTCATCGGGTTCTCAAGCGCGACACCCGTGCCGTCGCGAGGCGCGCAAGTACGGAACAACCGAGCACGATCGTGATGAGCACCAGCGCACCAGCCCACGCCTGCCGATGCCAGTCGTCATAGGGCGAGATGGCATAGGTATACACCTGCACGGTGATGGACGAGATGGGCTGCGTGAGGCTCGTCGAGAAGAACCGGTTGTTGAACGACGTGAAGAGCAGCGGCGCCGTTTCCCCGGCGATGCGGGCCAGGGCCAGCACGATCCCGGTGACGATGCCCGGAAGGGCCGCCGGAAGGATGACGGTGCGCACGGCGCGCCCGCGCGTGGCGCCGAGTGCCAGCGCGCCTTCGCGCATCGACCCTGGCACCAGCAGGAGGAGCTCCTCCGTGGTTTTCGCCACGATGGGAATCATCATGATGCCGAGCGCCAGGCCGCCGGCCAGCGTGCTGAACTGCTTGAAGGGCAGCACGGCAAGGCCGTAGGCGAAGACGCCAATCACAATCGAGGGCACGCCGTTCAGCGTATCCGACGCGAAGCGGACCACCGAGGCCAGGCGGGTGCCTGGATACTCCGAGAGATACACGCCGCTGATGACACCGATGGGCACCGCCAGCAGCGCCGCCAGGCCGCTGAGCATCAGCGTGCCGACGATGGCGTTGGCCATGCCGCCACCCGCCTGGCCCACTGGTTTCGGCATGCTGGTGAAGAAGTCGAAATTCAGCGCCTGGACGCCCTGGCTGACGACGAAGAACATGATGAGCGCCAGTGGAACCAGCGCGACCAGCACCGAGAATCCGCAGGCGCCTACGAAGAGGGATGACAGGAGGCGCCGCTGCGCCGTGGCGTTCATGCGCCCACTCCCTCTCCCGCACTCGCACGCGCACGGCTGGCGCCCGTGTTCCTGGCCATCGACCAGATGAGCAGGCGCGACAGGCCGTTGATGATGAGCGTGATGGCGAACAACACCAGGCCGATCTCGATGAGCGCGTTCAGGTACAGCTCGTCGGCGGCCTCGGTGAACTCGTTGGCGATGACCGCGGCCATCGTGTACTGCGGCGCGAAGAGCGACGCTGATACCTGCGGGTTGTTGCCGATGACCATGGTGACGGCCATGGTTTCGCCCAGGGCGCGCCCGAAGCCGAGCATCACGGCCCCGACGATGCCTGTCCGGGCGAAGTACAACGCGGCACGGATCGCTTCAAAGCGCGTGGCACCCAGCGCGTAGGCGCCCTCCCGCTGGGCGTCGGGCACCGCCTTCAGGACTTCGCGCGCCACCGATGAGGTGAAGGGCACCACCATGATGGCCAGGATGAGGGCAGCCGAGAGCATGCCCACGCCGAGCGGCGGGCCGGAGAAGATCGGCAGGGCGCGCAGCGACTCAGGCACGTGCATCTGCAGCGTCCGCACTGCCGGCACCAGCACGAAGATGCCCCACAGGCCGTAGACGATGGAGGGAATGGCCGCGAGCAGCTCCGTCAGGAAGACCAGCGGCGTGCGGAGCCACGCCGGGCACAACTCAGAGATAAAGATGGCGATGCCCAGGGCGATGGGCGTGGCGATGACCAGCGCCAGGACCGACGAATAGAGCGTGCCCCAGATGAACGGCAGGGCGCCGAAGTCGCCCGCCACCGGATCCCAGGTGCTGGTCCGCCAGAAGTCGAAGCCGAACGCTTCGACCGACAGCCACGACTGCCGTACCAGCTCCACGCCCACACCGAGCACGATGAGGGCCAGCGCGGCCGCAAACGCCCCCGTCGTGAGGCGGAATCCGAGGTCCTGAGAGCGTGCCGCCATGCGCCCGCGACGGGGGAGTTAGGATACCTTGACCCTGGCCAGAGCGGCCTGTTCCAGCGCAATGACCGAGGGCGGCAGCGGCGCATAGCCGAGTTCGACGGCGCCCTTCTGGCCGTCAGTGAGCGCCCACTTGAGGAAGCCGACCATGGCCGCGCTCTGGGCCGTATCGGCCGGGCTCTCAAACAGGAGCATCCAGGTGAAGGACGCAATTGGGTAGGCCGTCATCCCGGCCGCGTTGGTGATCGAGACGCGGAAGTCCGCCGGCATGTTGGCGGCGGCCTCGGCGGCCGCTGCGGTGACCGACGCCGGCGACGCCTTCACGAACTCGCCCGCGGCATTCTGGACGGCGCCGTAGGCGGTCTTCGTCTGCGAGGCGTAAATGAGCTCCACGTAGCCGATCGAGCCAGGCGTCTGGGCCACGAGCCCGGACACACCTTCGTTGCCCTTGCCGCCTACACCCGCCGGCCAGTTGACCGAGGTCGCCACGCCCACCTTCGTTTTGAACTCGGCGGAGACCTTCGAGAGGTAGTCCACGAAGATGAACGTCGTGCCGGAGCCGTCGGACCGGTGCACCACGGTGATGTCGGTGGCCGGGAGCTTCGAGCCCGGATTCAGCTGCACGAGTGCCGGGTCATTCCACTTCCGCACTTTGCCGAGGTAGATGTCGGCCAGCACCGCTCCGCTGAACTTCAGGTCGCCCTCGACGCCGGGGACGTTGTAGATGGGCACCACCGCGCCGAGCACGGTGGGGAAGTGCAGCACCGGGCCGGGGGCCGCCTTCAGTTGATCGTCCGTCATCGGGCCGTCGGTGGCCCCGAAGAACACCGTCTGGTTGGTGAGCTGGCGTATACCGCCGCCGGAACCAATCGACTGGTAGTTGATGCGGACATCCGGGTGGAGCGCGTTGTACTCCGAGAACCACTTGGAGTAGATGGGATACGGGAAGGTGGCTCCCGCACCGTTAATCTGCAGGTCCCTGGCCGGCTGGGCGTCTTCGCCCTGGCCTGGAGCCCCGCCACCGCAGGCCGCCGTCAGCAGGGCAGCCGCAACCATCACGCTCGCAATCTTCATATGTTTGACAGTACCGGAAGGCCGTTTCCCTCTGGTTACTGCCGTGTTAATTCCGCGTTACGCGGGGCCTTTCCGGTTGGGGCGATTCCAGCGGCTTCCAGCCGCACTGGCGCCCGCAACACGCGCTCGAATGGCTGCATGTGGCGGAGGGCGGCCCAGATCTCCAGTTCGGCGTCGGAGGCGGTGCTGAGGGTCAGCGCGAAGGCCTTGCCGTCCTGTCGCAGGGCGATCCCGGAGACCACCTGCGCATGGCTCCGGTCCAGGCTTTCCGCCAGGCGGAGAATCGCGGCCAGAACCCGGACCGCCTTGCGGTGTGGCGGCGTGAGCGCCGCCCATTCCGGATGGCTGCTCTTGGGGGTGCCGCGGCGGTGATACCGCGCCACCAGCGCCATCACCGCGACCTCGTCCGGATGGAATCCCCGCAGGTCTCCGTTCGTAATGAGGTAGTGGGAATGCTTGTGGTGCCGCGCATAGCTGATGTGGACGCCGACGTCGTGCAGGAGCGCCGCGTACTCCAGCCACTCGCGCTCACGGTCCGTGAGTCCATGCACCGTGCGGGACTGGTCAAAGAGCGCCAGCGACAACCGGGCCACATGGGCGGAGTGCTCGGCCTGATATCCGCACCGTTCCGCCAGCTCGATGGCGCTTCGCCGCCGGACATCCGGGATGGCGTCGGCCTGGGCGATCTCCCGCCGGTGCCGGCGGATGTAGTCGATGACGAGGCCCTCACGGAGGGCCAGGTCGCACAAGGTGAGTTCGGAGGCGCCCAGGAGGCGGAGCGTCGTATCCAGCACGATGGCGCCAGTCACGATGAGGTCGCTGCGGCGGGCGTCCATGCCCGGGAGCGCCAGCCGCTCCTCGAGCGTGGTCTGCACCAGTTCTTTGCGCAGCCTGCGGATCTGCCGGGCGGGTACGGAGAGGCTCCGGAGCTCCCGCGGCGCCTCCTCGCGCCCGAGCCCGGCCGCCATGCCGCCCAGGTTGAGGATCGTGCCGGACGTGCCGATCACGCGGTCGAATCCCGCCGCCGCCACCTGCGCGGCGTAGTCCCGGATCTCCGCGGTAACGCACTCCTCGATGCGGCGCTCCTCCCGGCTCGTCATCGGGTCGGTGCGGACGAATCGCTCGGTCATGCGGGTGACGCCGAGCTTGAAGCTGCGCGCCAGTTGCGCGCCTGAGCCGGTGCCGAGGGTGATCTCCATGCTGCCGCCGCCGATGTCGATCACCGCCGCGCGGCCGCTGCCGACATTCACGCCGTAGACCGCGGCCATGTGAATCAGCCGGGCTTCCTTCTCGCCGGAAATGACCCGGGGCCGGATGCCGGTGGCCCGGGTGACCTGGGCCAGGAACTCACCGCCGTTCACGGACTCGCGGGTGGCGCTGGTGGCGGCCGAGAGCACCTTCTCCACGCCGTGGGCGTCCGCCAGGCGCTTGAAGCGGCGCATCGCGTCGATCGCCGCGGCCATCGACGCGCGGGTGAGCCTCCGGCTCGAGAGTCCCCCCGCGCCCAGGCGCACCATCACCTTCTCGCGGTCGATGACTTCAAACGACAGGTCGCCGCGCACCTGCACGATGAGCATGTGCAGCGAGTTGGTCCCGATGTCGATGGCGGCAATCCGCATGAAGGTCGACGCCGCACCGGGCTAAGATGCTCAGGGCCGCGTGCGTCAGTTGTACATCACCTGCGCGCCGGTTCCTGTCTCCCATGCCACCGTCCCACGTTGCCCGCTCGTCTGAGTCGCTCGTGCAGCCACAACTGCGTGTGCTGAGTGCGGCTGTGCCGTTGGCGGCTGCCGGGGATGCCGATGCCGTACACCGCGCACGCGTGGCGTCCCGGCGCCTGCGGGAAGTGCTGCCGGTCGTGGCCAGCCGCAAGGCGCTGCCCGCGCTGACGCGTGCGGTCCGGCGGATCACGGAGGCGCTCGGACCGGTGCGGGAACTGGACGTCACGCTGGGCCTGCTGGAGACGGCCGTCGCGACGAAGCAGATCTCGCGGCGGGCGGCGGCGGCCTTGCGGCAGGCGTTGATGCGTCGCCGCGCACTGGCGCGGACCGAGACGGCGGACGGATTGGAGGGGTGTCACCTGGGCCGCTTGCAGAAAGGGACCCTGGCGGCGGTTCGCCGCCGGCCGCGTCTGATGGAGGCGGACGCACGCCTCTCCAGAAGGGCGGACCGGCTCGTGAGCGCCATTGCCGAGGCCGGCGGCCTCTATGTGCCCGAGTACCTGCATGAGATCCGCATCGCGCTCAAGAAGCTCCGCTATGCCACCGAGGTGCTGGCGGTGGTGCGGGGCACGCCAGCCGTGGCGCCGTTGCGGTTGCTCAAGCGGGGCCAGGACATCCTCGGCCGGATGCACGATCTCGACGTGCTGACCGCAGAGGTGCGCGCGCTGCAGGGGGCCGCCGATGCGCCCTCGCTGAGTGTGTGCGCCGACCTCGATCGCTACGTCCGGGTCCTCGACGGCGAGTGCCGGCACCTGCATGGCCAGTACATGTCGCTGCGCGACCGGCTGCTCCGTGTCTGCGAGGATGCATCCGACGCCTCGCGCGCGCAGAACCGCGTGGCGTGACCAGCGGACGGATGCTCAGCCTGTATCTGGTCCGGCACGCACACGCGGAGCCGCGCGGGCCCCGGTGGCCGGATGACGCCGTTCGTCCCCTGACGGCCAGTGGAAGGCGCAGATTCTCGACGTTGCTGCTGAAACCTGCCGTGCGCCGCGCCGGGATCGAACTGGTGCTGACCAGCGGACTTGACCGGGCCACCGAGACGGCGGCGATGCTCGCCGCCTCCTGCCGCACCCGTCCGCCGGTTCGGCTGTGCCGTGCGCTTGAACCCGGTCACGATCCGGACGATGTGGTGCGGGCGCTGAGGCGCCGGCCGGGCGCCGGCCGCCTCGCGCTGGTGGGTCACGAGCCGGACCTGTCCCGCCTGTTCACGCACCTGACGGGGCAGGGCCCGCCCGTTGCCTTCAGGAAGGGCGGCGTGTGGCGCCTCCGCGTGCGGACGCCCGTCATAGCCGGCAGCGGCCGGCTCGTCTGGGCACGGTGGCCAGGCCCCGCGGCAGTCCGAGTGGCGATACCGTCGTGACGATCACCGTCATCATCAACCCCGTCTCGGGCCGTCGTGGTCGCCGCGACGGGACGCAACGGAAGGCCTCGATAGCGTCTGCCCGGCTGACGGCGCGGGGCGCCGAGGCGCGTGTCGTGATTACCGAAGGCCCCGGGCACGCCCATGTGCTGGCACGCGAGGCGGTGAGCGCCGGTGCGGCACTGGTGGCGGCTTGGGGTGGCGACGGCACAATGAACGAGGTGGGCTCGGCTCTGGCCGGAACGCCGGTGGTGCTGGGGCTGGTGCCTGGCGGGTCCGGCAACGGGCTCGCCCGGGATCTCGGGATTCCGCTCCGAGCCGAGCAGGCGCTCGACGTGCTCCTGGATGGCAGGGATCGGGACATCGACGGCGGCATCCTGGATGGCCACCTGTTCTTCAACGTGGCCGGGCTTGGGCTCGACGCGCGTGTGGCGCGCGCCTTCCAGGCGAGCGGCGGGCGCGGCATCCTCAGCTATGTCGTCAAGACAGCCCGCGCGCTCCTGGACGGACGCGGAACGGCCTGCGTGATCGAGGCGGATGGCCGGTCTGTGGCAGCCGACGCCCTGCTGGTGGCGCTGGCCAACAGCCGGCAGTACGGCAGCGGGTTGCTGATTGCCCCGTCAGCCCGCGTGGACGACGGCGTGATTGATGTGGTGGTGGTGCCGCGGATGCCGCTCGTTCGCATGCTGCGCTACCTCCCGCGTGTGCTGGCGGGCGCCATCGAGACGGTGCCAGGCGTGTCCGTCGTGAAGGCAAGGCACGCGACGATTCAGGGAACGTCGCCGCTGGCCTATCACGTGGACGGCGAGCCGCACGAAGGCGGAAAACGGCTGATTCTATCCGTCCGGCCCAATGCCCTGCGCGTGCGCGTGCCGGCCTGATAGGTCATGCTGCCGTTACACCGAATTTGCTTTCGCTGGCCCCGACGCCGGGGCAGGATCGGTTCATGTTTGCAGTGCTCCTGCGCCACGCCGACCACATCCGCCGATTCACGATCAGGGACGAAGGGCCGGGAGGCTGGCTGGTGCTCGAGGAGACGGAGGGTGGCGTCGTGAGGCGGGCCCAGTACGACGACTGGCACCGGGTGGAGCGCGCCAGGGCCGCGTTCGATGTGACAGCGGAGTCGCTCCTCAGTCAGGGCTGGGAGCAGGCCTAGCGGCCAGGCTCAACCGCTATTGCCGCTATTCCACGAAGCGGTAGCCGAGACCGACCACCGTTTCGATCTGGCTGCCCGCGGCCTTGAGCTTGGCCCGGAGCCGGCCGACGTGCACATCCACGGATCGCGTCTCAATCTCCCGGTCGTAGCCCCACACCCGCTCCAACAGCCGGTCGCGTGAGATGACGCGGCTCTTGTTGTCGACCAGGTACTTCAAGAGTTCGAACTCGCGGCGCGTCAGCCGGACGGTGTCGCCGTCGACTGTCACGTGGACGCCTTCGAAGTCCGCATGCAGGTGCCGGCCGCGGTAGACCGTGGCCGCAGCGGGCCGTTCGGAGACCTGCTGCCGGCCCCTGCGGATCACGGCACGGACTCGGGCCGCCAGCTCACGCGGGCTGAACGGCTTGGTGACGTAGTCGTCGGCACCGACGTCGAATCCTGCAACACGGTCCCCCTCGCTTGACCGTGCGGTCAGCATGATGATGGGTGTGTGCGCCGTGTTCGGGCGGGCACGGAGGATGCGGCAGACTTCCAGCCCGCTCAGCACCGGCAGATTCAGGTCCAGCACGATGAGGTCCGGTGTTTCCAGCGTGACGGACTTGATCGCCTCATCGCCGCTATGCACGGCCTCGACGTAGATATCGCCCGATCGCTCCAGCGTGAGCTTCACCAGGTTCGCGATGTCCTGTTCATCCTCGACGATCAGGACATAGGTGCGACCGTTTCGTTGCGTCATTGCTACGTACCTACCCTACCGGCGGGGCATTTCCGCACCATGACGCCCTCGTTAAATATGGGTTACGCCCGGGGCCGATCACCATCGGCCGGCGTGGGGCCGGCATGCAGGTCGAGTGCGAGAGAGCGGCGCCTCGATGCAGTCTCGTGATGAACCACCTCATTCATCACTGCGCGCAACTGGCCGTCTATCTGCGCATGAACGTTGTGCCGGTGCCGTCGATCTACGGACCGTCCGCGGACGAAGGCTCGATGTAGCGCTGTTCGAGCCAGCGCGGGTGCTATTCGAGCCGGCGCAGGTAGTAGTCGAGCAGCGTCTGCTGCGCGTTGGAGGGTTCACCCTGCGCCTGCACGCGGCGGTAGGTGCCCGACGAATCGAGCGTCCAGGCCCGGTCGGTGTCCTTCAGGTACGCCTCGATCACGACGTCCCGGAGGTGGGACCGGAGGGCCGGATCCAGGACCGGGCAGAGCGCTTCCACCCGCCGATCGAGGTTGCGCTCCATTACATCGGCGCTGCCGATGTAGAGGTCGGAGTTTCCGCCGTTCTCGAACCAGTACAGCCGGCAGTGCTCGAGAAACCGGCCCACGATGGACCGTACGCGGATGTGGTCGCTCACCCCCGCGATGCCAGGCCGGAGGCAGCAGATTCCGCGCGCCACGATGTCGATCTCCACGCCGGCCTGCGACGCCCGGTACAGGGCGCGAATCATCTGGTCGTCGGTGACCGCGTTGGTCACGATGATGATCCGGCCGCCACGGCCCGTTGCGGCGTGTTCGGCCTCCCTGGCGATGAGCGTCATCAACCGGTTCCTGAGCTGGACGGGCGCCACCAGCACCTGCCGGTAGTCCTTCTGGCTCGAGTACCCGGTGAGGTAGTTGAAGACCTCGGAGACATCCGCCACGATGTCCGGGTTGGCGGTGAACAGGCCCAGATCCGTGTAGACCTTGGCCGTGTCGGCGTTGTAGTTGCCGGTGCCTGTGTGCACGTAGCGCTGCACGCCGTCCGGCTCCTGACGCACCACGAGGCACAGCTTGGCGTGGGTCTTGAGGTCCACCCAGCCGTACACCACGTGCACGCCCGCGTCTTCCAGCCGTCGCGCCCACAGAATGTTGTTCCGCTCGTCGAACCGCGCCTTCAGCTCCACCAGCACGGCGACTTGCTTGCCGGCCTCCGCCGCCTCGATCAGCAGGTCGATCAGCGGCGAGTTCTGCCCGATCCGGTAGAGCGTCATCTTGATGGCGATGACGTGCGGGTCCTTGACGGCGGCACGGACAAACGCCACGACTGAGCTGAAGGAATCGTAGGGGTGGTGCAGCAGGACGTCCTGATACCGCAGCTCGTCGAAAATGGTTTCGGGATCCTCGTCCGTACTCCAGTGCGCGCGCGGCGAGAACGGCGCGTCCTTGAGCTGCGGGCGGTGCAGGGTCATCAACTGCATCCAGTCGGCGAACCCCAGCCGGTCGGTGGTCCTGAGCACCACGCCGTCTCCGGCCTCAAAGTTCTCCTCCAGGATCTGGAGCACGCGCGCGGGCATGCCGGATTCCACCTGCAGAAGTGACGGTGCGCCGTGGCGCAGCAGCTTGAGCGTCCGGTCCACGGTCTCCAGCAGGTCGTCGGCCTCTGCCTGCTCGACTTCGAGGTCCGCATCCCGGATCAGCCGGAAGAGGTGCGCGCTCCGGATCTCCACGCCGCTGAACAGTTCGTGCAGGTTGTCGCGGACCACGTCCTCCACGAACACGAAGGCCTGGCCGGGCTGGTCCAGCAGGTGTTCGGGCACCGGCAGGAATCGCGGCAACTGCTCGGGCACCTTGACGCGGGCGAAGCGCGTGCGCCCCCCATGCTTCACCACGACCGCGAAGTTCCGGCTGCGGTTGCTCATGAACGGGAATGGATGGCCCGGGTCAAAGGCGAGCGGCGTCAGCGCCGGTCCAATGTCCAGCCGGAATCGCTCCGCGAAATGTTTGTGGAACGCGGGTGTCCACGCGCCGTGATCAAGGAAGCGGATGCCTTCGGCGGCGAGCAGGCCACGCAGGTCCTCCCAGACGGCGGACATGTCGGCCAGCATCCGGTAGGCACGTTCGCGCATGGACTGGAGCTGCTGTTCGGTGTTCAGCCCATCCGCCCCCACGTCGTCGAGCCCGGCCTTGAGCTTCTTGACCGTCGTGGCGACGCGAATCATGAAGAACTCGTCCAGGTTGCTGCCGACAATCGCCAGGAACTTGACCCGCTCGAGGAGCGGGTGCCGCGCGTCGCGTGCCTGCTCGAGCACGCGCTCGTTGAACGCCAGCCAGCTCAACTCGCGGTTGATGTAGAGCGCCGGGTTTTTGAGGTCGCCGGGCGCATAGGTGCGCGGGGCCTTGCCCTGGCCACCCTGGCGGGCCCTGGCCCTGGGGGAACGACGGTGCGTCACGGACGGCCGATCAACGGCAGACGGGATGGATGCCATGCGGCCCCCGAGCGGGGGCTTCGGCATCCTACCAAAGCGATGTGACAGGACTGTTCCGTTTCGCACAGCTAGAATCCTGCGGTGCTCCCCCGGTCATCGCTGTCTGACGTCGCCGTCCTCTTCCTGAGGCTTGGCCTGACGGCCTTCGGCGGTCCTGCGGCGCACGTGGCCCTCATGGAAGAGGAGTGCGTCAGGCGTCGCGGCTGGCTCACGCCTGAGAGGTTTCTGGATGTGCTCGGCGCGTCCAACCTGATCCCCGGCCCAACCTCCACCGAACTGGCGATGCACGTCGGCTTCCACCGCGCGGGATGGGCGGGCCTGGTGGTGGCCGGGGTGTGCTTCATCCTGCCGGCGTCCCTCGTCGTGGGCGTGATCGCGGCCGTCTACGTGGAGGCCGGAAGCCTCCCGGCGCTCGACGGGGTCCTGCGAGCGGTCAAGCCGGTGGCGCTCGTGGTGGTGCTGCAGGCGCTGGTGGGCCTCGCACGAGGCGCATGCACCTCGTGGCGCGCCGTCGCGGTGGCGGCCGTGGCCGCGCTGGGCGTGCTGGGTGGTGTCCCCGAGGTGGTGGTGCTGCTCAGTGCCGGGGCGGTTCATCTTGCCGGCACCGCTGGCGCAACCACCGGTGCGGCGGTGCTGATCCTGGCCGCCCCGGCGGGTGTGGCGGCTGCGGGCGTCGCGGTGGTGCCCGCTGCGTCCCTGTTCGGCTACTTCGTAAAGGCCGGGTCGGTGATCTTCGGCAGTGGCTATGTCCTCTTCGCCGTGCTGAGGACCGACCTGGTGGAGGGGCTGCGCTGGCTGACCGAAGCGCAGTTGCTTGATGCCATTGCCGTCGGCCAGGTCACGCCGGGCCCGGTGTTCACCGCGGCCACCTTCATCGGGTATCTGCTCGCCGGTACATCCGGAGCGGTGGCGGCCACCGTGGGGATCTTCCTGCCGGCCTTCGTCTGTTCTGCCGCCAGCGTGACGCTGCTGCACCGCCTGCGGGAGTCCACCGCGGCGCGACGGTTCCTGCAGGGCGTGAACGCCGCGGCCGTGGCGCTCATCGCCGTGGCCGCGGTCGCGCTCAGCCGGGCAGCCGTGGTTGATCTGTCCACGGGGGCCATCGCGCTGGGGGCAGCCGTTGCCTTGGCATTCCGCCTGAACTCCTCGTGGCTGCTGGCGGGCGCGGCTGCCCTCGGCCTGCTCTCCTCGTTGAATTAACCCGCCCGACCCTGCCTCGTCATATCGCCGTTACACAGTGCCGTCGGACCGGCGCTGTTTGCACGGATTTAACCGACTCGTCATGAAACCGGATCGGCGGCTCGATAGGCTGCAACTGTTCGAATCGTTCAAAGGAGAGTTGCATGCACAGTCAGTTGCGCAGGTGGGTCCGGATGGTGCTGGTCGTCGCGACGGTCGCTGCCGGAATCCCCGCGTGGGCCCAGCAGACAGAGTCCCGCATCATCGGCAAGGTCGTCGATTCCAGCAAGGGCGTGCTGCCCGGGTCCACAGTGGTGGTCACCTCGAAGGCAACCGGGGCAACCCGCGATGCCGTGGTTGGTGGCGATGGCACGTTCGCAGTCACGAACCTGTCGTCGGGCGCCTATACGGTCACGATCGAGCTGGCCGGTTTCCGGTCCTACACGCGAGACGTGACCCTCGGCGTCGGGCAGATTGAGACCATCGCCGCGGAGTTAGGTCTGGCCAGCGTGACCGAGACGGTTACCGTGAGCGCCCAGGCTCCGGTGATTGACGTCTCGTCTGCCCGCATCGGTGTGAACGTCACGCCGGAGGAAGTGAAGGGCCTGCCCGTGAACGGCCGGAACTTCGCCAACCTGATGACGCTGGCCACCGGCGCGACCAGCGACGGCAACGGCGGCTGGGCATCGGTCCGGTTCAACGGCAAGTCCAACCAGCAGAACTACCTGAACTATGACGGCGTAGACGGCACCTACGTGTGGGACGCAAGCCCGGGGTACCTGAGTGCAACCGGTTCGCAGTTCCGCCTGCAGACCTCCATGGAGGCGGTGGCGGAGTTCCGGGTGAACTCTGGTCTGGCACCGGCCGAAAGCGGGCTTGGGTCGGGCGGCAACATCACGGTGGTGACTAAGAGCGGCAGCAATCAGCTCCACGGGTCGCTGTTTGAATACAAGCGCGACGACGCACTGGACGCCGCCAACAAGTACGACAACAAGAAGCAGCCACTGACGCTGGATCAGTTCGGCGGGTCGATTGGCGGCCCGATCCGGTCCGGCCGGACCTTCTTCTTCATGAGCGTCGAGGCACTCCGGCAGAAGACGAGCCTGAGCTTCACGGAAGCGGTGCCGAGCGCCGAGGCACGCCGCCGGGTCCTGGCTGGTGAGCCGGTTGGATCGGGCGCTGGCCAGAGCGCCACGCGCACGCAGGCCGTGGCGCCCCTTCTCGCCGGGTTCCCCGCAGGACAGGTGGCGACCTCAAACCCCCTCGTGGACCTGACGACGGCGACCTCCGAGGCGACGCAGCGCGAGAACACCGTGTCCATGCGGCTCGACCATCGCTTCAGCGGCAACCACTCCGCCTATGTGCGGTATCTGTTCAGCGATGGACGGGTGGATACGCCGGACCGCACCGTGACGCCACGCCGCGTGCTCGCGAAGCAGCGCCCACAGAACGTGATGGCCAACTTCCAGAGTGTGCTGACCAGCAGCCTGGTCAACGAAGCGAAGGTCGGCTACAACGCGCCGCAGACGAGTGCGGCGGCCTTCGGCACGGCTGGGTACGACCCGGTCGGCGTGTCGCTGTCGGGTGCGTTCACGTCCTCGTCGGTGGATGCCCGCGGCACGACCGGCATCGCGCGCAGCGGCCTGCTGATTCGCGCCACGAGCGCCTCGACCACTACCGGATCGAGCTTCGACCCCCGGTCCATCTCGTTCACCGACTCGCTGACGTGGAGTCGCGGACGCCACGCGGTCAAGTCGGGCTTCGAGTACCGGAATATCCAGTCGGACTTCCAGTTCCTCGGCAGCACCGAGATCACCTACAACAGCATCAACGACTTCATCGACAACCGGCCAAATACGCTGGCGGTGACGCAGGACTCGCCGGTGTTCAAGCCCCAGCAGTTCTATCTGGTCGGCTTCATGCAGGACTCCTGGCGCGTGTCTGATCGGCTGACGCTGGATCTCGGCCTTCGCTACGACTACTACTCGGTCGTGAAGGAAGCCAATAACCTGGCCAAGCCGTTCTTCATCGAGGAGAACAACTTCGGAGCCGCGGCCGATGGCTTCTACAACGCGGACAAGAACAACTGGTCGCCGCGCCTGTCGGCCGTCTTCCAGCTCAACGACAAGACGGTGCTGCGGAGCGGCTTCGGTCTCTATTACGGTCCAGGCCAGTTCGAGGATCGCATCCAGCCGATCGAGAACTACATCGACCGGCGCCGCGTGCAGGCGTCGGACATCGCGAACAATGGCCTGGCCTATCCGGTGCTGGACTCGCAGCTCCGGAACCTGCTCTCCATCCGTGGCTACACGCACGAGTACCCGACGGAGTACAACGTCCAGTACGGCCTGAGCCTCTCGCGCGAACTGCCGGGCGCCATCAACCTCACCGCGGGCTACACGGGCAGCCAGGGGAAGGACATGTTCCTGCGCGGCGTGGGTAACGTGCTGGACCCGGTGACCCGGGTCCGTCTGCAGCCGACCTACGGTCAGATCGACTTCAAGACCGGCGGCTGCGTGGACGACGTCAAGCTCGGTGGTGTGTATGCGATGCAGGGCTGCGGCCGCGCCAGTTACGACGCGCTGCAGCTCTCGCTGACCCGCCGCTTCCGCGCGGGCCTGACCGGCGGGATGCAGTACCAGTACTCGAGGAACAAGGGCACCACGCAGGGTTCCAACGAGGCGGCTACCGCGCAGAACACGTTCGACTTCGAGAACGACTACGGCACCAACCCGCAGGACATTCCGCACACGTTCAATGGCTCGCTGGTGTATCTGCTGCCCGGTCAGGGTGTCTGGACGGGTGGGTGGCGCGTGGGCGGGATTGTGAACTCACGCAGCGGCGTGCCGCTCAACGTGACCATTGCCCGCGCGGACAATGCCACGGTCAGCGGCGCCACGGTGACCAACATCCCGGGTGGCAACAGCCGCGGCACGCAGCGTCCGGACCTGGTTGCCGGCGTGGACCCCTACCTCACGAGCGGTGGGGTCCGCTACCTGAACCCGGCGGCCTTCACGACCCCGCAGCCGGGCACGTTCGGGAATCTGCCGCGGAACTTCCTGCGCGGACCATCGTTCGCACAGGCGGACCTGATGGTGAGCAAGGACTTCCAGATGGGCGGTCAGAGCATCCAGGTGCGCGCCGAGATTTTCAACATCATCAACAAATTGAACTACGAGTCGCCGGCGACGACGCTGCCGAACGGCACGCCGGGTGTGCCGTTCACGGATGCGCAGGCCGGCACCTTCGGCTACATGCTCGGACCGCTGAACCGGACGGTGGGCATGGGCACGGCGCGTCAGACGCAGCTCTCGGTGCGCTACTCGTTCTAGCGCGCCTTCAGGATTCCGCCGGGCCGCGGATGCGGCCGGCGGCTCCTTCGCTGACGGGCAGAATGCCTGTGGCGGGGGAGAAGTGACACCGGGCCGCATGGTCCGGGAGCGACGGGCGGGCCGAGTGGCCCGCCCGTCATCGTGTACGGCAGAGCGCCGAGGGGTGACGGTGCGCAGCCGGACGGCGTGTCCCGTGTCGCGCCCGAGTTGATGCACCGCTTCGACCGAGAGCGCCCGTGCCAGGGAGTCCCGGACCTTGGTAAGTTCTGTCGGGGACAGCGCAGCCTCCCGTGCTGGTCAGTGTCGCAACCCCAGCATGAAGGTTGTTGATGTCCTTGTCGATCCCAGCCCACTCAGTGCCGCCGCTGAAGATCGTAACCCTTGGCCCCTGACACAGTGACTGATACGCACCCGTGGCGATGACGATTCCCGGCCTGGGCGTCCCTGATGGAGTGTGGAACCGGCGGATGCGCTGGGGTGTTGCGCTCGCCGCATCCGGTGCGTTCGTGGCGACGGCGCTGTTCCGCTTTCTGGCGCTGAGGGGCTTTCCCAACGATCAGTACGAACACCTTGCAGGCGCTCAGCAGATGCTGTTCGGGGAGTGGCCCACCAGGGACTTCCTCGATCCGGGGATGCCGCTGATGTACGCGGTGTCGGCCGGTGCCCAGTTGCTGCTCGGGCGGACGTTGCTTGCCGAGGCCGTCCTCAACTTCTCGATGCTCGGGCTGGCAGCCGCCTGCACGCTCGTGGGCGCCCATCGCGTCTCGCGGTCGCTCGCGATCGCGGCGGCGGTGGCGATTCTGTCGGTGTTGATCTTCCCGCGGCCCTATGCCTACCCCAGGCTGCTCCTGACGGCGGTCGGTCCGCTCGCGATGTGGGCCTGGACCGCACGGCCGACTTTCGCGCGCATGACAGTGCTTGCGGCGACGGTCGTCGTCGCATTTCTCTTCAGGCACGACTTCGGTGCGTATCTCGGCATCGGCGCGCTGGTCACCCTGGTCGTCGCGCCGGCAAAGGGCTGGCCGGAGAGGGTCCGGTGCCTCGCCACGTTCGCTGGACTTCTCCTGCTGCTCATCACGCCCTACGCGCTCTTTCTCGGCGGGTACGGCGCCTTCGCGAATTCGCTGCTGCGCTTCTTTGTCTACGGCGCGCGGCACGTGGATCGCAACGCGTTCTATTGGAGCCAGCTCGGATTGAGCCCAGAAGGCGCGCTGCTCTGGGGCTGTTACGTGATGCCGTGTGCGGCGCTGGCGCTCCTGGTCGCGGATCGCATCCAGCGCCGTGAGCCTCGGGAACCGCCCGTCATCCTACCCCTCGCCGCCCTGGCCATCGCCTGCAACTACTTTCTGATTGGCAATACGCTCGTTTCGAGGCTGCCGGACGCGGTCGTCCCCAACCTGCTTCTCTTCGCGTGGCTGGTGGGTCGCGCAACGCGAGCGATCCGGCGCCCCGTTCGCCGGGCGGCGGTCTGCCTCGCGGCAGTCGTGGCCGCAATCGGGGCGGCCTCGACGATGGTGATGGCGGACATCCCGGAGCAGTTCGCGCGGACTGGTCTCTCGAGGTACGGACTCCAGGAGATGCTCGCGCGACGGGCCGGAGAGCTCAAGGCGCGCTATTCGCCGGGTCAGATGCCGGACCAGAGCCTGCTCCCGCTCGTGCCGTTCTTCGAGTATCTCGATCGCTGCACCACGACACGGCATCGTCTATTCGTCGGCGGGTACGCGCCGCAAATCTATGTGTATGCGCGCCGTATGTTCGGCGGGGGAGAGAAGGTCTTCCTGGAGGGGTCGTTTTCGTCGCCAGCCGACCAGCAGTTCATCGTCGATCGGATGCGTCGGCAGGTCGTGCTGTTTTCGCTGTCGTACTCGGATGAGGCGGAGTCCTGGCCGCGTGACTTTCCGCAGGTTGCGGAGTACGTCGCGCTGCACTTCTCACCGCTGACAGAGGTCGTCGCTCCCAATCGAACGATTCGCATCTCAATAGATCCCCGGCTTCCACCGTACGGAACGGACGCCCGAACCGGCTGGCCGTGCTTTCGGTGATCAGCCGCCCGGTTCCTCATTGACGCAACGACCGAGGCCTTCAGCGTTCACGAACGCCCGGACTCGTCCCCGCACATCGTCGCGAATCTCACGGACGCGCTCGACCGGCTGGCCCTTCGGATCCTGAAGCGGCCAATCGTCCCGCTTCACCCCGGGCACGACCGGGCACTGGTCACCGCACCCCATCGTGATGAGCCACGCGGCACCGGCGGCCAGCTCTTCGGTCAGCCGCTGCGGTCGCGCACCGGAGAGGTCGATGCCCACCTCTCCCATCGTCGCTGCGACCTCCGGGTGCACGCGCTCCCCCGGTTCCGTGCCGGCCGAAATCGCCACGGCCTGTGCCGGGTCGGCCATCTGGTTGAAGAAGGCGGCCGCCATCTGGGACCGGCCGGCGTTGTGGACGCACGCGAAGATCACGCGGATCATGATTCGGCCTCCGGGCCGGAAGTGGGGAAGAGCCACCGAGTCACGGCCGTGGCGGCAAGCGCGCCGGCAAGCTGCGCGGCCATGAAGCCCGGGACGTCCACCGGCCGGATGCCGGCGAAGGTGTCGGTGAGGCTTCTGGCCAGGGTGACGGCGGGATTGGCAAACGATGTGGAGGCTGTGAACCAGTAGGCTCCAGCGATGTAGAGGCCGACGGCGGCGGCCACGGCACCCGGCCTTGATCGCACGCAGCCGGCAATGGTCAGCAGTAGCCCGAAGGTGGCGACGGCCTCACTGATGAGCTGCGGCAGCCCGGTCCGGACGTGGGTCGACGCTTGCAGCAGCGGGAGGTCGAACATCGCGTGCGCCAGGAGCACGCCTGCGACGGCACCTGCCGACTGGACGGCGACATAGGCCACGGCCTCCCGGACAGGCAGGGCGCCTCCGATGGCGGCCCAGAGGGTGACCGCAGGGTTGAACTGCGCTCCGGACACCGGGCCGAGGGTGAGGATGAGCGCCGCCAGGGTTGCTGCGGTGGCGACGGTGTTGGCGAGCAGCGCGACGGCGACGTTCCCACCGGCCAGCCGCTCGGCCATGATGCCCGAGCCGACGACAGCTGCGAGGAGCAGGGTGGTGCCGATCCCATCGGCGGCCAGTCGCCGCGACAACGCTGTCTGCATGTGCGTCGATTCTGGCATGCCGATGTAACAGCAGCCACCCTGGCGTGCACAGATAGAATGTGACCCTGAGAGGATTCATGGCGTCAGGTGTGAGGCGGGTTCGCGCGAGGTGGCAGGCGTTACGTGAGTCGTTCGATCCCCGGGTCCTGCAGCGGACCCGGCAACGCGTGGACGACCTCCGCGATTCCACCCGGGAGCTGCGGCGGGCTCTGGACCTGATCGAGATCCGCACTGAGCAGCTGATGCAGCTGGAACGGCTCAACTGGAAGCAGCGCGGTCAGCTGGCGCGGTTGCCCGAGGTGCTCGCCGCGGAGCGCGTGGCTGCGCATGTCGTGGCGGCCGTGGAGCGAGCGCCGCTGGTACTCGATCCGTTTCCGCATTTCGTCGTCGAAGAGTGGCTGCCGCCCGATCTGTACGCCGCGGTCATCGGTGCGATCCCGCCGCCGGTGTTCTTCGCGGAGAAGCCGGCGCACAAGCAGCAACTGGCCGTGCCGCCGCCGGTGGCTCCCGAGCTGGCGCGTCAGGTCTGGGCGTTCGTGGCTGAAACCGTAGTGGCGGGCGCCCTCGGCCCTGCGGTCACGCTGAAACTGCGGGCGCAGCTGGATGCCTACGTCGCGTCATTCTGTCCTGACGGGGCCGCAGATTGGGGGCGGGAGGCGCCGATTCGTGTCTCGGACGGCCGCCTGATGCTGCGGCGCCCGGGGTATGTCCTCGAGCCCCATCGGGACCCGCGCTGGGGGTTCATCACCTGCCTGGCCTACCTGGCGCGGCCGGGAGACGTGGAAGCGTATGGGACGCGGCTCTACCGTGTGCGGAACGATGGTCAGGCTCCCGACGAGTCAGTGCACTACCTGCAGCCGGAAGACTGTGAACTCGCGGGCACGGTGCCCTTCCGCGCCAACCAGTTGCTGGTATTTCTCAATTCGACCGGCGCCCATGCGGCGTCGATTCCCGCCGACGCGCCGCCTGGGACGGAGCGCTACATCTACCAGTTCCGCATGGGGCCGGATGTGGCGGGTATCGGCTGGCTACTCGGCCGGATCCCGGCCGAGCAGCGCCCGCACTGGGCAGGCCTCAAGGCCGCCCGGGCGGGCTACTGATCGTGCCGCTCCGTGCGCGGGTGTCGGCGGCGGTCCGCGATCTGGTGGCCCGCCTGCCTGGTGGCCGCCGGCTCAAGGCCGAGTTCGACCAGTGCGAACGGCAGCGGGACCGGCTGCGGGACCAGGTGGAGGAGCTGCGGCTGCGTGTGCAGGCCCAGCGGCTCAGCCCCGACGTGCTGCGTCAGGTGCTGCCATTGCGCCGTGCCGCGTTCGCACGTGCCGGCGATCCGGATGCGCCGCACCGCGAGGCCGCATTCGCCGCCGGTTCGGCGAGCTACCGGGAGGCGATCGTCGCGCCCGTGCCGGGCGGTGTGGAGACGGTCCTGGTCGATGGCCTCGCATGGCTGGTCCCGACGGGCAGTGACCCCCGCTCCCCGCTCGAAGAGATCCTGCAGGCGCGCGAGCTGGCCCTTGGCGGGACGATGCTCGACATCGGCGCCAATGTGGGCACCATGGGGATCACGCGCGTGCTGCTCGGCGACATGACGCGCGTGTTCGCGGCGGAACCCGACCCGGTCAACTATGCATGCCTCGTGCACAACGTGGCTGGCAATGTCGTTCGTGGCCGAGTGCTGCCGGACCGCGTCGCGATCTCGGACCATGACGGCACGATCACGATGCAGCGGGGCCACAGCACCACCCATCACCTTGTGGACAGGGCGCCCGCGGCCGGCCGGGAAACGGTGGACGTGCCGTGCCTGCGGCTCGACTCCTGGGTGCGGCGGCTCGGCGTGGACCTCGACGCGCTGCACTTCATCAAGGTGGACACGCAGGGGTGGGAAGCCCGCGTGCTGACGGGAGCCCCAGAGGTGCTGGCGCGCCGGCACATCGTGTGGCAACTGGAGTTCACCCCGTCGATGTTGCGGCGAGCGGGCTCGAGCGCTCCAGAGCTGTTCGCGTTGCTCCGCGCCTCCTTCACCCACTTCATCGACATGCGCGGCACCGTGCCGCCCCGCAGCCGTACCGTGGCGGACCTGGCGGAGGCCCTCGCCTACGTCGGGCAAGGTGCGCGCAGCGACGCCAACCTCCTTCTCTACAACTCCGCGTAGGAACGGACGTCGGCCGGGCCGGTCAGACGCAGCAGGTGGGCCCGCAGCACGTCTTCGTCGCCGGTTTGGTGGCCCGGATGAACGCGCTGGCGAACTTGCCGTCGGCCTTGTCGGCGATGCTGTCCACGTCGATGCCGGCGCTTGTGAGGAACGTCCGCGCTTCCTCCACGCGGTAGACCCGCCACGGCTCGATGCCCACATCCCCGAAGCCGGCGACCGTCAGCCGGTTCGCATAGTCGGTCTCGTCCAGCGCGCCAGCCACGCAGCCGACCCACAGCTCGATGTTGCGCCGGATGGCATCGTCCACCTCGCCGCGGACAACCACGTCAGACACCGCCAGCCGCCCACCCGGTTTCAGCACGCGGAATGCTTCGCGGAACACCGCGTCTTTGTCGACGGAGAGGTTGATGACGCAGTTGGAGATGATGACGTCCACCGAGTTGTCCGGCAGCGGAATGGACTCGATCGTCCCCTTCAGGAACTCCACGTTGGTGACGCCGGCGCGCGCCTGGTTCTCGCGGGCGAGGGCCAGCATCTCGTCGGTCATGTCCAGGCCATACACCCTTCCGGTGGGGCCGACCCGCTTCGCAGAGAGCAGCACATCGATGCCGCCGCCGGAGCCGAGGTCGAGCACGGTCTGGCCGGGTTCCAGCGACGCCAGCGCCGTCGGGTTACCGCACCCGAGCGAGACGGCCACGGCCTGCTCAGGCAGGCCGCCGGTTTCATCGGGCGAGTACAGGCCGGTGGTGATCGGATCGCAGCACGACGCGGTGGCGCCGCCCGGCGTGCAGCACGAGGTGCTGCCGGCTGTGGCGATGGCGCCGTAGTGGTCACGGATGGCGTCGCGGGTGGCTGAGGGCTGGTTTGGAGTGCTGGTGGCGGTTGTCATCTTAGTCATCGTCCTTCTCGAGTGCCCGTCGGGTAGCGCATGCCCTGGGGGCGTGCGCCTGTATGCGTCTACGCGAATATTGAAACGATATGGGCCCATGCTATATTTGTCAACGCGAATATATGAAGCAGGATGTGGCGGCCGTGGAACTGGTGCTCAAGGCGCTGGCGGATGCGACCCGGCTCCGCCTGCTGGGGCTGCTGATCGCGGGTGAGGTCTGCGTGTGCGACCTGCATGACAGCCTCCGGTTGCCGCAGTCCAAGGTGTCCCGCCACCTGGCGTACCTGCGGAAGGCGGGGCTCGTGGACACGCGCCGCAAGGGCCTCTGGGTGTATTACCGGCTGGCTGACGCGCCCGACCCTATCGTGCAGACCATCCGCGACGCCGTCACGCACACCCTCGGGCATCTGGAGGCGCCGAAGAAGGACCGGAAGCGCCTCGAGAAGCGGACCGGATGCTGCGCGGCGGAGGCCTGCGGACCAGGAGCGTTCGCCTGCTGCGTGCCGGACGCACCCGGGCGCCCGGTATGATGGTGGGCCGACCCGATGCCTCCACGCTTGCGCCTGGCCTGTCTGGGCTGTGGCTTCATCACGCGCATCCACAGCCGGACGCTCTCCAGGCGCGGCGACGTGTCTCTGTCCTTTGCCAGCCGCGACCGCGGCAAGGCTGAGGCCCTTCGACGTCAGTACGGCGGCGTGACCGCCTACGGCGACTACGCCGAGGCCATCGCCGATCCCCGGATTGACGCGGTCCTGATCGCCGTGCCCACCGCCTTTCACCTGGAACTGGCGCTCGCGGCGCTCGCGGCCGGCAAGCACGTGATCGTCGAGAAGCCGGCCTTCCCCGCGACTGCCGACTTCCTGCGCGTGATCGAGGCGCGCGACCGCACGGGCCTTGTGGTGCTGGCGGGGGAGAATGACCACTACAAGCCGCAGGCCGTCACGCTCCGGCGCCTGCTTGCCGACGACGCGATTGGTCCGATGGTGTTCGCGCACTTCACGACGATCGCCCGGCGCCTCAAGCGAGCGGACGACTGGCGCAACGACGAGGCCATGGCGGGCGGCGATGCGTTCTTCGAGGAGGGCATCCACTGGCTGCACCTGGCCGGCAGCCTTGGCCCCCGGATCGTGTCGGCGCAGGGGTTTCAGCCCGAGCCGTCGCGTGAGGGCCCGGACCGTCGCGCCAAGAGCATGCTGGCGGCCTTCCGCTACGACAACGGTGCGGCCGGCGCCCTCTACTACTCACGGGAAGTGCCGTCAGCCCTGAAGGGCCTGCGGCTGTCCTCGATCTTCGGCCGCGACGGTGTGATCACCTTCGAGTCGAACGGGGCGTTCGTCCTGGCCCGCGGCAAGGGGATGCCGAAGCTGCTCATGCCAGGCTTCCGCGACATCCGCGGGTACGCCGCAATGCATCAGGACTTCCTCGATGCCGTTGGGCAGGGACGCCAGCCGGAGATGAGTCTCGAGCGCGCGCTCGACGATCAGCGCCTCATGGATCAGATTTACGGACGATAGCCCAGGGCCGGATGCAGACGGATTCCTACGACATCATCATCATCGGCAGCGGCGCCGGCGGCGGCACGCTGGCGCACGCCCTGCGCGGGTCATCCGCGCGCGTGCTCGTACTCGAGCGGGGCGGCTTCGTGCCGCAGGAACCTGAGAACTGGGATCCGGAGGCCGTGTGGCGCGACCTGCGCTACCGGGCCGACGAACGCTGGCTCGACGGCCACGACAAGGTATTCCGGCCCTACACCCACTACTGCGTGGGTGGCAACACGAAATTCTGGGGCGCCGTGCTCTACCGCTTCCGCGAAGAGGACTTCGGGTTAATCACGCACGTGGACGGCGTGTCGCCGGCCTGGCCCATCGACTACGCGACGCTGGCGCCGTACTACGAGCGGGCCGAGCAGATCTATCAGGTGCGTGGGGCGTCCGAGGACGATCCGACCGAGCCGCCGCGCGGGCCGTTTCCGCATCCACCCGTGCCGCACGAAGGGAAGACGGCTGCGCTGGTGGACGGTCTACGGAAGCAGGGACTCCACCCATCCCCGCTGCCGCTTGGCGTGCTGCGGCCGGGGGAGCCGGGCGGGTGTCAGCTATGTCCCACGTGCAATTCGTTTCCCTGTCGTGTGCTCGCCAAGAGCGACGCGGACGTGTGCTGCGTGCGCCCGGCCACGGAGGGGGCTTCCAACGTGGACCTGTGGACGGGGGCCTATGTCCGCCGCCTGGAGACCGACAGCAGCGGCCGGACGGTTGTGGCCGCCGTGGTGGAGAAGGATGGGCAGGAGATCCGTCTGACCGCTTCCACGTTTGTGGTCTCCTGCGGTGCGGTGAACTCGGCCGCGCTGCTCCTCGGTTCCGGCAGCGCCGCGCACCCGCGGGGGTTGGGAAACTCGTCGGGCCTGGTGGGCCGCCGCTACATGGCGCACATCGCCACGATGATCAGCGCCGTGCAACTGGGCCAGTACAACGACGTGTCGTTTCAGAAGACCGTTGCCATCAACGACTTCTACCTGAAGGGGCGGGACGTTGCCTACCCGCTGGGGCAGATCCAGTCGCAGGGGCACATCCACCCGATCATGATCCAGATGGCCGCGCCGGATGGCTATCAACCGCTCGCTGTCAGCATCCCGCAGTGGTTCTACCGCCTTGCCTGGACGTCGTGGAGCACGGAGTGGCTGGCGATGACCGAGGACCTGCCGCATGAAGAGAACTGCGTGACGCTCGGTCCGAAGGGGCACATCCGTCTCACCTACCACCAGAGCAACCAGGTCGCGCACCAGAAGTTGCTGGACGAAGTGGACCGCATGCTCAAGGGGCTCGGCTTCCACTTCATCAAGCCGGTCTCGCTCGGTGTCGGCAACACCACGCACCAGTGCGGCACGCTCGTCTTCGGAGAGAACCCGCAGGAGTCCGTACTTGATCCGTTCTGCAAGAGCCACGATGTGGACAATCTCTATGTGGTGGACGCGTCGTTCTTTCCTTCGTCGGCGGCCGTCAATCCCGGCCTGACAATTGCGGCGCAGGCCCTTCGGGTGGCGGACCATCTGCGAAGCCGCTATCACGTCTGAACTCTCACCTCTCATTCGCCAAGGAGCGATGCCGTGCGCGCCAGATCCTTCAGCCACGTCGGCCTGACCGTCAGGGACTTCAACACAACCGTGAAGTTCTACTGGGAGGTGTTCGGCTGCCCGCTCGTGGGTGTGTCGGAGACGCCGCCCGACCGCATCAAGAGCTTCTTCGGCGTGAATGCCCCGGCGCCCACGCTCAAGATCGGCTGGATTCGCGTGCCTGGCGGGGGTGTGCTGGAGATCTTCGAGTTTCAGCCGCAGGTGCCGGCCGAGGCCGTGCCCTGGAACCGGGTGGGCCTGACGCACTTCTCGCTCGACGTGCGGAACCTGCAGAAGTGGTACGACCACCTCGTGGAGAAGGGCGTGGAGGTGGTGACGAAGCCTGAACGCTCACCCCGCGGCCACAGTTTCTTCTTCGCGAAGGACTGCGACGGCAATCTCATCGAGCTGATGGACCTCGGCTACATGTACTACGTGCTCGGCTGGCTGGGGCCGCTGGGCGGCTGGATCTTCCGGCGCGGGATGTACAAGCAGTACTACCGCTGAGGCGTCGGCCTCTGCGGTAGTCAGCGATGAGTCTTGGTGCTCGGCTTGGGGGTTGGTGCGTGGGTGGGCTTGGGCCCACCTGGAATCGCGAACGAGAAGCTGTCGCCGTCTCGAATGATCCTTGGCGCAGACACCTTGTCGAGGTCCCTGAGGACCAAGGTGGCTTCACGGATGGCTTGCTGGACGCGTGTCGTCATTGGCCTGACTCTCACCCAAGATTATCGCTGGCCTCATTTGGACGCAAGGCCTGACTGCTCCGGACCCCGCGCCTCGATCTGGACCAGCAGTTCGGCGGTGGACTGCAGGTCGAGATACAGGGGTGTCAGCATGGCGAAGAAGTCGTCGAGCCGCTCGTCTTCTTCTCCCAGGATGTGCGTCTGGTTTGAGTGGAGGTTCAGGACGCCGAACGCCGTGCCATCGAGATTGAAGAGAGGGCGGCTGACAAAGCTCCTGATCTGGCTGCCATCACCGTCCGAGAAGTACTCGCGGAGCTGGGAGACCGTCGATGGCAGAAAGTTGCCACTCTTCTCGCACCAGTCTCCAAGACTGTGGGCGTCCTTGTAGCCGTCGAACTGCTCCGTGAGAAAGGCTCGAGGGGCTCCTGGAAGCGCGTTCCAGCGCCCGTCTGACTTGGCCTCCACTGGAACGGGAAGCGCGAAGGAGGACACGCCCGGATCTGGTGCCGGTTCGTCAGCCACATCTGACGTCGTGGATAGGTCTGGCCTGAGCAGCAGCACGCCCCGCAGTCTGGAGTAATCGAAGTCACTCGGATGGAAGCGCAGGAGTGGCTCAATACTGGCGGGCGGCTCGCCGCGAGGCCCGCTTGGCACAAACAACATGATGTTTCCCGCGTACTGCGCTGAGCCCCCAGCCGCGAGGGGCTGATCGTCAAAGATCAGTGCCAGGCGCGCCATCGCGTTCAGCAGGAAGCGGACCAGCGCGCTGAGATCGTCCTTTGTCAGGTCGGACCGGCCGTTCCGAGGAACCAGCTTGCCGAGCATGTCGTGTGACGCAATGACCATTTGAGCCAACTGAGCTCGGAATGCCCGCGGCGGCATGGTTCGCACGAGGACCTCAATCCGGCTGGTGTTGTCCTTCGCGATCTGGACCGTATCGGCGAGTGCGCTGCGCTGTGCGTCGTCCGACCGCTGGCGGGCAAAGAACATCCGTCCAAAGAGGATGAGGCTGCTCCAGAACCCAACGGCAGGCCAGGAAATGGCGCCCCACGGACCACGCCATCGGAGTGGGAATGCCGACACGATCTCGTCCTGATAGACAGAGCCGAGAAAGCCCGAGAACACCGCCACGACGGTGGTGATGGTGGCGTAGGCCGCCGAGGACACCCAGCGTTTCCAATCGAGCACGTGAAGGAGTCTACGCGCATCCGATACGCCGGAATAGTCGTGGCAATAACTGCGTACTGCGACGGTGGCTTACTGATCGCGGTCGCTGTCTTGTGGTGTAGCTAAACGAAGTCGTGCCGCAATCTTCGTGAACTGCTCCAGTGCGGCTGCAAGGTCGTCCGCAATTTCCGTGGCAAGTACATCGGGCGCGGCTAGCGAGTCCGTGTCCGTGAGGCTCTTGTCCTTGAGCCAGAACAGATCCAGGCTCAGCTTGTCGCGCTTCAGCAGGTCGTCGTACGAATACGAGCGCCAGCGGCCGTCCGGGTTCTCCGGACTCCAGGTCTCGACGCGTTCATGCAGGCGACCTGGCTTGTAGCAGGCGACGAAGTCGTCGAGAGTCTTCCGCTGGATCGGAGACTGCTTCAGCGTGAAGTGCATGTTGGTGCGCAGGTCGTACACCCACAGGCGGTCGGTCCACGGCTCGGCACGCCCTTCCTTCTTGTCGAAGAAGAGGACATTCGCTTTCACGCCTGGCGAATACCAGATGCCCGTGGGTAGCCGCAGCAGCGTGTGCACCCGGCAGGTCTGCATCAACTGCCGGCGCACCTTCTCTCCGGCGCCACCCTCAAAGAGGACGTTATCCGGCACCACCACGGCAGCGCGGCCATCCACCTTGAGGAGGGTCACGATGTGCTGGACGAAGTTGAGTTGCTTGTTGCTCGTCGACGTCCAGAAGTCATCGCGCAGGATGATCTGGTCGTCCTTCTCCATGTCCCCTTCTTCGTTGACGAAGAGGAGGCTTTGCTTCTTGCCGAACGGCGGATTGGCCAGGACCAGGCTATATTCCCGCTTCCACGTGGCGCTCAGGCTGTCGTGTCCGGAGTGCACGTTGACGCCGGTCTCGCCGCCGATGCCGTGCAGGTAGAGGTTCATGGCGCACATGCGGCCCACCTTGGGCGACAGCTCCATGCCCTCCACGAGGTTCATCTGCAGCGACTGCTTCTCGTCACGGTCCAGCTCTTTGCCGAATCGGTCCAGCACGTACTGATAGGCGTTGCAGAGGAACCCGCCGGTGCCGGCCGCCGGGTCACAGATGGTGTCGCGTGGCGTCGGCTGGCTCACCTCGCACATGGCCTGAATGACGGGGCGAGGCGTGAAGTACTGACCGGCGCCTCTGGAGGACTCCTGCGCCGAGCGGGAGAGCAGTTCCTCGTAGATGGTGCCCTTCACATCCACTGGCAGCGACATCCAGTCCACCTTGTCGAGCAGGTTGACGATGAGCTGCTTCAGCAGGGCCGGCTGGGTGATCTCGCAGCGGGCCCCCTTGAAGATGACGCCCAGCATGCCAGGCTTGAGGGCGAGCTTCTCAAGGCTCTTGCGGTACTGATCCTCCAACGCCGCGCCCTCGAGTGCCAGCAGCGGCTTCCATCCAAGGTCCGGCGGCACGATCGGGGCTTTGTTGTGCGGCGGATCCGTGAGCTGGTCCGCCATCTTGAGGAACAGCAACAGCGTGAGCTGCTCCACGTACTCGAAGCAGGAAAGCCCGGCATCCTGCAACACGCCTGCGTAGCTCCAGGCGCGCTTGCCAATCTGTGACGTATCCATTTATGCGGGTGTCTGCTTGCTGCTGGTGGCTCTGGCGCGACGAGCACGTGCCTGGGGCGCGCGGGCCTTCCGGGCCGCAGTTGCCACTGTCTCACGGGCTGCGCGTTCCGCGGCGATTCTGGCGAGCAGGACGGAGGCAGGCTCGTCGTTCTGGTCCTGCGGCACGAGCTGGCCGCTGAATGCGTGGCGCAAGATGGACTGTCGGAGCGACTGTGCCGCCTGGAGTCGGGACTCAATGTCCGACTCGGTATGGTCGATGACAGACATTTGGCTCTCGACTATTGAGATGGCCTCGTCGGCCTCGTCGGCCGGGGGGAGTGGAAGCACAATGCGTGCAACATCCGGCTGGGCCAACTTCCAGATGCCAGCGGTCGTCTTGGCTGCTCGTTCAAGCTGGGACCGGATGGTCGAGGACGGCCACACAGCGGGAACCCACTGGAGACAGGCTGCCAGCCGCAGGCGCATCATGGTGTCGGGGAAGATCACCGCATCCGGAGGCGCCTGTGCAAGTGTGCCTCGACCCACCAGATGCTTTGACCCATTAGCTCGGGACACGAAGAAGTCACCTTCAGAGATCCAGAGGTCGCTCACCTCTGCCGGTTCGAGTGGAAGGTACCGCCGCTTCGAGTAATCGAACCCATCGCCCGACATCGCGCTCAGCCTGAGAGCCGGAACGCCTGGGCCGTCATCGCTGCCTCGGACTGAAATGCCGTTGATGATCGGCTGAAGCAGTAGCTGGTCCGCCGTCGCCCAAGTCCATCCGGTCGGCAGAGGAGAGAGTTGAGACGTGTCAGGTGCAGCGGGCTCCCTGTACTTCACCTTCCAGTTCCTTGGCGGCTCCTGGCCCTTGGCCCTAAATCTGGCGAGCTGGTCCTCTTCCCACCTGCGGCGGCGTTCGACAAGGACTCTCTGGAGGAGCGCCGAGGCTGGCTCGGCCCCCGGATTCTGCTGGCGCCATGTGGCGGTGAGCGACCCATCGACTGCGGCTTTGAGGACCGATGCACGGTAGAGCTTCAGCCTGGCCTTGGCCCGTTCCAGTGCCCCGATGCCTGCATCGAGGTCGGACAGCAGCTCGTCGAGGGAATCCGCGATTCGTGCCTGCTCTGCGGACGGAGGCAAGGGGACTTCAAGCGACTCATAGAAGCTGACAGGCACGCGCATCTGGCCGACGGCGCCGCCCATGCTGCGCTGGGCTGATCGACGGACGTCGTGTCTCAGCAGCAGTTGGGCCATCCAGCGAGGCTCGATGCCTTCTTCTGGGCGGAGCACGGTGAACTCGGTGGAGCCAAAGCAGACATCCCCTGGCACAGGAGGTACTACCGTCGTCTTTCCGTTCTCCATGCAGGGCGTAATCTTGGCCGTAATCACGTCCCCGGAGATGAAGGAGGTGTAGCCCTTCCTCACCTTTCCGTAGGTCGCGTGCTCCGGGTGCGTCAGGCCACCACCTTCAGGCGCAACGGCCCTCATAGGAACGAACGACACCGGCACTTCATCGGCGAGTAGGCAGCGATCCAGCGGAGGGTTAATCTCAGCGACTGTCCGGGCTGTCGTGAGCACCCATCCTGGTGGAAGCGGCGAGGGCTTCACACTCACGCCGCCAGCCGCTCGTTCAGCTCAGCGAGCAGCGGCTCCAGCCTGTCGCCGAAGATCGCGTGGGCGCGGCCGAGGCTGCCTTGCTGGCCAAACCAGCCTGAAGCAAAGTCGTCCTTCTCGATGCTGAGGCTCGTGGCGATGTGCTCAGCAATGCGCGTCAACCACTCATCCTGTTCCTGCGTAAACGTCGCGCCGCGCTGCTCCTGTTCTCCCATCCAGATGGCGAAGTTCAGGCGCACCTGATCCGCATAGGGAGTCAGCGGGGTCTCCTTCGGCTGAATCGCGTGCCGCACCAACTGCACCAGATCCGCGAGGGGGTCGCCAGGCAGGCGCCGTGCCTCACGGTCGGAAACCCGGGTCGATTCCACGGCTTCGAACGCCCGCCACAGGTACGTGGGTGTGGTGGCCACGGGCGGGCGGGCCAGAGCCTCCTTCAACTGACGCAGTTCCGCCAGGCGCACGCGCAGCGGCCGGGTTCCTGACCAGATCACCTGCAAGGCCGTCAGTTCGTCCTTGTGGGCGGCGATCCACGCCCGGAAGTCGTTGACCTTGGCCCGGGCTTTGTCCAGCGCTGCCGCGTCAAAGCCGGCTAGGAGCACTTCGTCGAGCGTGTGCCGGTCAACCACCTGCTCGTTCTGCTGGCGGATCTCCAGGATGCGCCGACGGAGTGCCGCCTTCATGAGAGGGGTGGTGGCCTCCTGTCTGGCCGCGTCGCTGCCGGAATCGGGATCGCAAGCCGCAAGCAGGCCGTGGGCAAGGTCGGAGAGCGATTTGCCTTCGGCCATCCGTTGAAGCTCGACGAGCTGGCCTGGCGTGAACTCCCGCTGCAGGCGCGCGAGCCGGCCGGCGAGCGTAGTCAGGGCGTCCTCGTCCGTTCCACCCTGCGCGACATAGTTGAAGAGTTCCTCAAGGGATGCGGATGGCTGCCGGTTCAGCGTGTGGGAATCGGTCTTGTCCTGCTCGCAGACACCGACGGCGTCCACGATGATGAAGCGGTCCTTGGTCGTGGCCAACGGGGTGACAGCACGCAGCTTGTCGGGCGAGATCACCCGCACGCCGCGCCCCTTCATCTGCTCGAAGAAGCCGAGTGACCTCACGTTCCGCATGAAGAACACGCACTCGATCGGCTTCACGTCAGTGCCGGTGGAAATCATGTCCACGGTGACGGCGATGCGTGGATAGAAGAGGTTGCGGAAGTTGGCCAGAATTTCGTCGGGCGTGAGGCTGGAGGTCTTCACCCACTCGGTCACCTCCGAAGAGGTGCCATCGTCGTTCGTGACGACCTTCGTCACCTTGGTGAATCCGGTCCGGTAGGTGATCTTCTGGCAGAAGTCGTTGCCTTCCGCAAAAACCTCGCGCGCCAGCCGGACGATGTCGTCCGCGTGGGAGTCATCCTTGGCGAAGATCAGCGTCTTGGGCACCTGCATGAGGCCCGTCTCCGGGTCCCGCCGGTCCGGAAAGGCGTCCGGCAGCACGCGGTCGCGGAACTGCTGCAGCACCGTCCGGATCTGGCTCTCGTTCACCACGTCGCGGTCCAACTGGTTGGCCGTGTAGGTGAGGTCCTGGCTCAGTAGCTCCAGCCGCTCGGAACGCGTCAGCTTGTGTCGCTTGTCGACGTAGACGCCCGTCTCGCCAGCCTCGATGGTGGCGCCCTGGCCGGTGATGCGCGTCCGGATGCGGTAGACGTCGAAGTCCACGTTCACGCCGTCCACGACCGCCTCGTCGTGGCCGTACTGCATCACAAGGTTCTGCTTGAAGAAGCCGATGGTCTTCCCGGCAGGTGTGGCGGTCAGGCCCACGAGGAACGCGTCGAAGTAGAGCAGCACCTGGCTCCAGAGCTCGTAGATGGAGCGGTGGCACTCGTCCACAATCACGATGTCGAAGAACTCGGGCGGGATGCCGGCGTTGTAGACCACATCCGGCGGTGCGCCCTTCCACGGGCGAGGAGAGTCGAAGGCAGAACCGTCTTCGTTGCCGGGGTCAAACTCCGCCTCGCCCTTCAGCATCGAGTAGAGGCGCTGGATGGTGGTGATCACCACCTTGGCGGCCGGATTGATGGCGTTGGTCTTCAGCCGCTGGACGGTGTACAGCTCCGGAAACTTGCGGGTGTCGTCCGGCGGCTCGAAGTTGTTGAACTCGTCCTCGGTCTGCTTGCCCAGGTTGCCTCGATCCACCAGGAACAGGATCCGCTTGGCGCCACCGAACTTCAGCAGCCGGTAGGCCGCGTTGACGGCCGTGAATGTCTTGCCGGAACCGGTGGCCATCTGAATGAGGGCGCGCGGGTCGCCCTTCTTCAGCGAGGCCTCTAGCCGCTCAATGGCCAGCCCCTGTTTTTCCCACAGCCGTCCCTTGTCGAGGTCGGGCAGGTGCTTCAATCGTTCCCGGAAGGAGGCCTCTTGCGACAGCCATTCGGCCATCGTCTCCGGCCGGGCCGGGCTGAACACTTCTCGGCTTCGCGGCGTCGGGTCCAGGCCGTTCGTGAAGTAGGTGACCTCGCCGTTCGACTCGAAGAGGAAGGGGAGGGGGCGTCGATGGGCGGGGAGGTTGTCCGGGAGGCCGGCGGCGTACTTCGCAGTCTGAGCCTCGACGCCGGAGAGGGTTCCTTCGGCCTTGGCTTCCAGGGCACCGGCAGCCCTGCGGTCCACATAGAGGAGGTAGTCAGCGGCGCCGAAGCCGGTCTTCATCGGGAACTCGCGCACGGCGATGCCGCGTCCGGCGGTCAAGTCCAAGTCGTCGCGGTCCTGCACCAGCCAGCCCGCTGCGATGAGCGTGGCGTCGATGAGTTGTCGGGCCTTCTGTTCTGGGGTTTCGGGCATCCACCGTTTCCGGGCCTATCAGTCTAGACCGGACTGAGAGGCCCAGGCCCGGGGGGAGTTCGAGACTACGCGCGCGACCGGCCGCCTGCGAGCAGGAGCATCGCGCCGCCGGCTACGGCCACAATCCCGAGCAGGGGAGGAATGAAGACCGTCCGCTGGCGATCGGCGGTGGCGTGGATTGGGCCAATGTCGAGCACCGTTTCGCGACTCGTGTAGGTGATGCCCCCATACAGGAGTCCCGCCACACCGAGCACGATCAAGATAATCCCTGCGATACCGCGTCCGTTCATGGGGTCCTCACCAGGTGAGGATGCCGTACGGACAGGTCCCAGGTATGTGCACAAGCGGACAGGGGTGCCTGGTCAGCCCATGGGGCCTCCGGATGTCTACATCCCTGATTTCCCTTACACGGCCGATACGGTCCATGGAGTGGGATACAGTCAGCGCCATTCTGGAGGGTGTTTGACATGACTAAGCTTCTGACTCGGTTGGCGTATGGGTGCCTCCTGGTTCTCCTGTCGGCCGCATCGGCGGCGGCCCAGAGTTCCATCGCAGGCGTGGTGACCGACGGCACGGGCGCGGTGCTGCCTGGCGTCGTGGTTGAAGCGCGGAGTCCTGTGCTCATCGAGCAGGTCAAGACGGGTGTGACCGACGGGCAGGGGCAATACCGCATCGTGGATCTCCGGCCGGGGACCTACGCGGTCACGTTCAGCCTTGCCGGATTCAGCAACGTCCTCCGTGACGGCATCACCCTCGAGAGCAATTTCGTCGCCAAGATCGACGCCGTCCTCAAGATTGGTTCGATCGAAGAGACCATCACGGTCACCGGCGCGGCACCGGTGGTCGATGTGCAGAGTTCGCAGCGCCGGGAGGTCCTCACCAGCGAGGTGATGGATACGCTGCCGACCGGTCGGACCTTTTCCACGCTGGCCAAGGCGCTGCCCGCCGTGGCCGGGCAGGCGGCCGACGTCGGCGGCTCCACGTCGTCGGAGTTCCGAGGAGGCGTATCGGCGTACGGCGGACCAGGTGAGCAGATTCTGATCGACGGCATGAGCATGTCACCGGGCCAGGGCGACGGCAGCCAGACGGTCCTGTTCCTGAACCATGGGAACGTCCAGGAGTACGTCTATCAGATCAACGGCGCATCCGCGGAGTTCCAGACGGGCGGTGTCCAGATCAGCATGATCCCCAAGACCGGCGGCAACCGGTTCGCCGGCACGGGCGTGGCCATCTACTCGAACAAGTCCCTCCAGACCCTCAACGCCTCGGCGGAGCAGCTGGCGGCGGGACTGCCGGCCAGTCCCGGGATTGAGAACATCTACGACCTCAATATCAGCCTGGGTGGGCCGGTGATGAAGGACCGGGTCTGGTTCTTCGCCTCCTATCGCCGGTGGGCCGCCAATCCGCGCATGCCGATGCTGCACGACGGAAAGCTCGGCCCCGCCGGCACCCAGCTGATCGACAAGAACCTCAATACGTCCACGGGCGTGCGGTTCACCACGCAGGTCACGCCGAGGAACAAGGTCACCGTCTACTACGACAGCGTGCCCCGCATTGAGTACTACAACAACGTGGCGCCGGAGCGGCGTCCCGAGGCCACCGGCGTCGCCAAGCCGAAGCTGAGCTACGTGGCCCAGTTGAAGTGGACCTCGCCCATCTCCAACACGCTGCTCGCGGAAGCCGGCTGGTCCGGCAACTTCCGGGGCTATCGCGGGACGTTTCAGCCGGAGACGCGGGACGCGTCCCAGTATCCACCCTACGGCGACATCGCGAAGTTCGAGGTGCTGACCAATACCTCCTACAACAACATCACCAACGAGTGGTACAACCCGTTCTGGAAGCATCAGAGCATGGCGTCGCTCTCCTACGTCACCGGCGCCCACGCGCTCAAGGGCGGCGTGCAGTACGGCAAGGGCTGGAGCTTCTCCGAGGGCACGTCGAATGGCGACATCCTGCAGCGCTACCGCGGCGGCGTGCCGTTCTCCGTGGACGCGCTCGCCACGCCACTCTACTGGCGTTCGGAGATCGACATGGACATGGGCGTGTTTCTGCAGGACACGTGGACCATCAAACGGCTGACGATGAATCCTGGCGTCCGCGTGGATAAGTTCGTGGGCTCCGTGCCGGCGCAGTCGATGCACGCCGGGCGATTCCTGCCCGCGCGCAGCTTCGCGCCCATCGAGAACCTGCCGAACTGGACAGACGTCTCGCTGCGATTTGGCGCGGCGTATGACCTGTTCGGCAACGGCCGGACGGCCCTCAAGGGCAGTGCCGGACGCTATGTGGCCTCGGAGTCGGTGTCGTTCCAGACACGCTACAACCCTTCCACGTCAGCCGGAGCCGGCATCACCGGAGACCCGCGCGACTGGACGGACCGGAACGGCGATGACATCGCGCAGGACAGCGAAATCGGTCCGTCGCGCAACGCCGCCTTTGGCACCCGGCAGACCAGCAAGGCCGACCCGGATCTCAAGCGTGGCTACGACCTGCTCTACAACCTGACCCTTGAGCAGGAGCTGGCGGACAACTTCGGCGTCCTCGTCAGCTACAACCATCGGGACGTCAAGAATCTGCTCTTCACGGACAACCTGGCCTACAGCGCCAGCGACTACGAGAAGCTCGAGGTTGCGGACCCTCGTGGCAATGGCCAGATGCTGCCCGTGTATCAGATCATTCCCGGCCGCGTGCTGCCCACCGACAACCTCGACACCAACTCCGACTCCAACTCGCGGTGGTACCGCGGCGTGGACCTCGTGGTGCACGGCCGCTTCAAGAACGGCGCGTCGTTCTCCGGCGGCACGTCCACGGGGCGGGTCCTGCAGCGCACCTGCGAGGTCGAGAATCCCAACGCCCTGCGCTTCTGCGACACCAGCGAGTTCGATGTGCCGTTCCAGACCTCGCTGAAGGTCTCAGGCTCCTACCCGCTGCCCTGGCTGGGAACGCGAATCAGCGCCGTGCTGCAGAGCGTACCAGGGCAGGTGCCGGGCACGACCGGGGGCGGCACGGGCGAGCAGGTCGTCAACTACACCGTGACGCGGACGCAGTTGCCGGCGCTCTCCACCGCCTCGTCGGTGGTGGTGCGGCTCAACGAACCGGGCACCGTGTTCATCGATCGGATCAACTCCCTGGACCTGAACTTCTCCGCGAACGTCAAGGCGGGCCGCCTGTCGCTGAAGCCGCAGATCGAAGTGTTCAACGTGTTGAATATGAATCCGGTGCTGCAGGTGACGACGCAGTTTCCGATTCAGGGCCGGCCACAGCAGATTCTTCAGGGTCGCCTGATGCGCCTCGGGATGCAGGTGGAGTTCTGATCACGGCTGAGGGCTGACGGTCATCCGGCCTGCGGGCGTTCTGTCGGCAGCCCTGCAGGAGGACAAGATAAGGGACGGGCCTGGTGTCGCGCGGCGCCAGGCCCGATGTGTGTACGCCGCGCCTGGGCCCCGCCGGCCCGATGCCGTCCTCGTGTCGAGTGCGGTATCGTGCTTGAACGGCGCTGGTGAGGGCGCTGGAAGACCATGACCCGGGGAGGACAGCAACGGTGACGCCGGAAAAGGTCTGGCGCGGCAGGCGCGACGAGGAACTGCTCGACGCGGCCAGCCGCCTGCACGACTACTACGAAGACGGGCAGTGGGCCATCCTGTCGGAGATGGCCCGGCGCGGGCTGCTGATGCCGAATGGCGAGGCGCCGCAGGTGCCCGAACGCCCGCAGCCCGTGGTGTCGGCGGTGGCGACGGCCAATGTGCCGGCCGGGACGACGGCGCCGGGCGGGCACCCGGACGCGCACGGCAGCCTCGGGCTCTGGCCACCAGGCCAGGCGATGACGCGTGTCTGGCGCGGCGAGTTCTCACTGGCGATGACCTACTGGGGCTTTGCCCAGTGTGGCGGCCTTATCCTGGCGATACCGCAGCTCGGCCTTCGAGTGATGGGCCTGAACACCGCCGCGCAACTCGTGGACGGCGTGGCGTTCGCCTATTCAGTTGTCGTCATCGTCGGCATCTGGCGCAGCGCAGGCCGCTACCCCGGGAACCCCGTCTGGGCGCACCTGGCACGCCTGGCCACGCTCATGCCGCTGGTCGTGGCGCTGCTCACGATGCTGGGGCAGGGGCCGGGGCCGGGGCCGGGATAGCGCGTGACCTCGGCCCAGACGCACAGCCGCGTCGCGTTTCTGGATCTCGCACGCCTGATCGCGACGCTGATGATGGTGCAGGGACACACCACCGATGCCCTGCTGGGGGCCGCCTATCGGAGCGGCCTCGGGTTCGAGATCTGGGGCGTTATCCGCGGCATGACCTCGCCGACGTTCCTCTTTGTCTCTGGCTGTGTCTTCGGCGTGGTGACGGTCCGTCAACTGGGACAGGTCCACTTCCGCGAGGCCGCTCTCCGCCGTCTGCGGCGGTTCGGGTTCTTCCTGCTGCTGGGCTACGCCCTCCACTTTCCCAAGGCCAACCTGCCAGAGTTCCTGGCGATGAACCAGGGAGAGTGGCGCGTGTTCCTGGCGATCGACACGCTGCAGTGCATTGCCGTCTCGCTCGGCATCCTGCAGGTGGCGGCACTGCTCGTGCACAGCCGCCGGGCGTTCGTGTCGGCGGCGGTCGGCCTGGCCATCGGAGCCTGGGCGCTGGCGCCTGTCGTGTGGTGGTATGCGGGTGGACTCGGCCTTCCCGAGTCGCTGGTCGCATATCTCTCGCCCGCTGTCAGTTCGCTCTTTCCGCTCTTTCCCTGGGTGAGTTACGTGGCCCTCGGTGCCGCCGTTGGAGCCATGTCCGGATCCACGGTCGAGCTCGCCAGGCCGCTGCGCCAACTGGCGCCACTCGGCGTCCTGCTGGTGGCCTGTGCGGTGGGTGTGCGCGCCCTCGGGCTGGAGTCCGAGGCCGTCAGCGCCCTCAGTGCCGCCAGGCCCAGTCAGGTGCTCCTGCAGATTGGTGCCGTCTGCCTGCTGCTGTCGGCCCTGGTGCTGGTGAGTGCGACGATTCGCCACGGCCGGCTGGCTGCCGTGGCGAGCGTGGCCCAGGAATCCCTGCTGATCTACGTCGTCCACCTGTGCGTCGTATACGGCTCGCCGTGGAACGACGGCCTCCGCCACGCGTTGGGCGCCACGCTCTCGCCGCTGGCTGTCGCCTCCATCGTTGTCGTGATGTGGGTGTCGATGGGCGCGCTGGCCACTCTGTGGGTCCGCTGGAAGCGCGTGCGGCCCCACGAAGCGCGTGTAGCCCGCAACGTGACGCTCGGCCTCCTGCTGCTGCTTCTGCTCGTGTAGCTGCGCCGGCCAGGCCGCCCGGTCCTTCGGCGGCCGGGGTGATCTCACGCGACTGACTCGTCATCTGGCGAGGTCAAGGCTCACCGAAGTGAGCCGCTACGCCGGCAAGGTGACCACAAACCGCGCGCCGCCTTCGTCGCGGTTCTCGGCCCGGACCGTGCCGCCATGCAGTTCCACGAGGTGCTTCACGATCGCCAGGCCGAGGCCGGTGCCCCCGGGGCGTGACCGGGACTTGTCCACGCGGTAGAAGCGCTCGAACACCCGCGAGAGATCCTCGGGTGGAATGCCCGGGCCGGAATCGCTTACGGTGATGGACATCTGGCCCGGCGCAGCCGACGTGGTGAGGCGGATGTCGGAGCCTTCCGGCGTGTAGTTGTTCGCGTTCTCGACGAGGTTCCGCAGCACGTCGTGCAGCTTGGCCTGATCGGCGGTGACGGTGCTGGCCTCGTCGCCGATGTCGATCGTGAGGTGTTGGCCCTTGGCCTCAATGGGGGGGGCCAGGTCCGCCACGACGGCCGCGCAGAGGGCGCGCAGATCGCAGGCGGCGGTCTCCAGCGGCTCCTGACGGGCGTCCAGCCGCGCCAGGCGGAGCAGGTCCGCCACGAGCCGCTCCATACGCGCGCTCTGCCGGGCAATCGTGTCGAGGAACTGGCTGGCGGATTCGCTGCCCGGGTCGTCCTGCAGCGCCTCCACGTAGCCACGAATCACGGTCAGTGGCGTCCGCAGTTCGTGCGAGACGTTGGCGACAAAGTCGCGGCGGATCTGGTCGGCACGCTTCAGGTCGCTGACGTCATGGAGCACCAGCACGGCCCCCGCGCCACCCGGGGCCGCGACGGGGGCGGCCCGTGCCACGAAGGTGCGCCCGGGATCCCGGATGAGCGAGAGTTCGCGGCTCTCGGGGGTTTCCCCCGACAGCGCCGCGCTGATCTGCGCGGCCACGTCCGGGTCGCGCACGACTTCGAGGTACGGCCGGCCGATGGCGGCCGCGTCCACCGTCAGCATCGTGCGGGCGGCGCCGTTGACTAACTGGAGCCGGCCCTGGCGGTCCACGACCAGCACACCTTCAACCATGCCGGAGAGGACGGCCTCCGTACGGGCGCGGTCGCGCATCAGCTCGTCGATGCGCTGCCCGAGCTGCTGTACCGAGGCATCGAGGACCCGGGCCACTGTGCCCAGTTCGTCCTCGCCGTAGTCGTAGGCCGGCCTGCTGATGTCGCCGGCGGCGTACCGTTCGGCGATGCCGGCGATGCGTTGCACCCGGCGGGCCAGCGGCGCCGAGAGAAGCCACGCCACGATGAGCGCTACGGGTACCGCGGCCGCGAAGGTCGCCAGTGCCGCCGTACTTACTGCTGCCAACTGGCTCGCGACGCTCGAGAGGGGCAGGGCCAGCCGCACGAAGGCCACGGCCGGGTGCGCCGCGCGTACAGCCACGTACATCATCTCGGTATCCACGGTGGTGCTGAACCGCTCGCTGACGCCTGCGCCCGTGTCACGGGCCGCCGCAATCTCCGGTCGCGCGCCGTGGTTGTCGAGGTGCCGGATTTCGTCCACGGTCTGTTCGGAGTCGCCGGTCACGGCGCCGTCCCGGCCAACCAGCGTGACCCGGCCTTCGACGTAGCGGGAGAGGCGATCCGCCTCGCCATCCAGTTGCGCCGGGGATGTCAGACCGACGGCCTGCGTGAGCAGATCCGCGATGAGCCGAGCCTCTGTGGTCAACCGCGTCTGAATCTGCGCACGCTCGCGGCTGCGGCCCTGCAAGGCTACCAGTGCCGTGACCACGGCCAGCGAGACGGCCGCGGCGCTCAGGGACGCCACGAACACCTTAGTGCGGACGCTGGTGCGCATGTCCTTACTGCTCGTCCAGCTTGTAACCGAACTGCTTCACCGTGACGAGCGCCTCCACGAGGACCGGGAGCTTCTCGCGAATGCGCCGGATGTGCACGTCCACGGTGCGGGTGCCGCCCGTGTAGCGGTAGCCCCAGACGTCGCTGAGGAGGAGGTCGCGGGAGAGTACCCGGCCGCGGTGCTCGAGCAGGTACTGGAGCAGCAGGAACTCCTTCGCCGTGAGCTTCACGTCCTGCTCACCGTCGGTGACCGTATGGCGGGTGAGGTCCATCGTGATCGACCGGAAGCGGCGCATCTGGTCGGGCGCGGCCGCCGGTTGGCTGCGGCGCAGCAGGGCGCGCACGCGCGCCACCAGTTCATTGGGGCTGAACGGCTTCGGCAGGTAGTCGTCGGCGCCAAGTTCCAGACCCACGATGCGGTCCGTTTCGTCGCCGCGGGCCGTCACCATGATCACGGGAATGCGCGCCGTCGTCGCGTCCGAGCGGAGCGCCCGGCACACCGCGAGGCCGTCCATGCCCGGCAGCATCAGGTCGAGGATGACCAGACCCGGCGGGGCTTGCTTGATGGCGGCGAGCGCCTCGGTACCCGAGTCGAAGACCTGCGGCTGCCAGCCGGACTTGGTGAGGTAGAGGCTGACCAGGTCCGCGATGTCGCGGTCGTCCTCGACCACGAAGATACGTGTCATCGGCGCTCCTGCACGGGGAGGTCCTCGACGTCGTCCATGAACTCTGATGACGCAGCAGGCGCTTGCTTGAGATACGACCGCCAGGAAGCCTCGCGCAACGGGTTGAGCCCGGTTGCGGGTTGGCTTCCATGAGGGTGCTTCGGACGAACCATCCGACGCAGGATATCGCGCTTGGTGCAGGTTGTCTTCCGCTGGTCGGGGCCTCCTGGATGCTGGTTGCTCCAGCGGGGCATGTACGCGCAGTATTGCGGGCGACGGAGGTTGATGGCATGAAAAGCGCGGGCGTGGTCATCTGCTGCATCGCACTGGCGGGGTGCGCACAGCCAGCACCATCGGAATCTGGTGAGAGCGCTGCGACACGCGAGACGGACGCCGCGGTCAAGCGGCTCATCGCCGCGCCGCCGATCAGTGCCGCGCCGGGGTTCAGCGCATCGCTGCTCGTGCCTCCCGGCGAGATGTACGACCCGCTGACGCTGATTCCCCACGGCGACGGCGTCTGGCTGAACGACGACGGCCGGGAAGAAGGGGAGCGGGGCGGGCGGATCTACGCAGTCGGCAAGGGCGGGAACGTCACCGTGCTCATCGACACCAATCGTCTGTATCCACCGACAGGGTTCGACATCGCGCCCGCGGGCTTCGGCAGTTTCGCTGGCCAGATCTTCACGGTGTCTCAGCCGCGCTCGACGTCACTGGGCACACGCCGCAACCACGTCATCCTTCGAGTCGATCCTTCGACCACGGACCCGGCGCACGAACACTGCACGCTGCCCACGCACGGCGACGTCGAGGGCGGCGTGCCCGGCGGAGGCCTCGATGCGCGCTTCGGTCCCACCGGCTCGGCTTTCGCGGGCAGGCTGTTCGCGGTCGCCATCTTCAACGCGACCATCTATCAGATCACGCCGGACGGCACCTGCTCGCCGTTCGTGACGCTGCCGGGTCAACGGCCCTTCGGGATCACGTTCAACGCTGATGGCAGCCGCCTGCTGGTCGCGACGGGTGGTCCTGTCGGCCCGCCCGTGCCGTTCGGGGTGACGCCGCCGGCTCCAACCGGCAGCATCCTCGCGATACGTGCCGACGGCACGATCGATCCGACGCCTGTCGCCGAGGGGATCGAGCGGCCGTACGGCCTGGCCGTCGCGCCGGCGGACTTCGGATCGTTCGGGGGCCAGATCTTCTACACGACCGGAGGCATCGCTCCGCCTGTGGGCTCACCCCAGGGACGCGGCGCGCTGTATCGGCTGGGGAAGGACGGCACGCCGGTGTCCGTCGCGACCGGATTCTTCAGGCCGACAGGGATCGCGTTCGTGGGCAACGCCATCTGGATTGCGGACATCAAAGGGGACTTCATTCCAGGCCAGCAGTTGCCGGACGGGACCGTCTTCAGGATCACGCGCGACTAATTCAGGAGTCAGGGCGGCCTGTGGCGCGGGTGTGCCGTGCGTGACGGCAGGTAGGCTCCCGGCGGCTGGACGGGCCGGAGCACGACCTGGTACTACGTCGGGTCGATGCCTTCGAGCCCAAGGCTCGCGCACGCCCTGAGGAGGTGCCTGTCGTTCGAGAAGAGGCGATCAAAGTGCTCGGCTTTCGCGGTGACCAGATGCAAGGCGTCCAGCGACCGCAGGAATACAGACGGGTCCAGGCGGAGAAACAGGGCGTGCACCTGCTGGAACAGCGCCTCGGTTGGCCCGATGGTCTTCCGGAGGCCGTGCGTCACGTCGTGTGCGAACTGCCCCTGCAGCGCCTTGAACGTGGGCTGGTCCGCGGCGCCTTCGCGCAGCTTGCGGTGGAACGCGGCCGAGACCTCGGCGACGGCAATGCCGGGCGTGACCACGACGCCGGCCTCCGACGCGAACCGGCGCACGGCTTCCCGCCCAGGTTCGTTCAGGTAGAACTTTGCCACCAATGCGGAATCAAAGTAGGCCGGAACAAGCGATGGCGAATCCGCCATCGGCCTGCGTCTCTCAGCGGTCCCGGTCTTTGCTGATGGTGTCTTCGGTACGTGTCCCACCGACCGGTCGATCGAGCAGCGCCGCGAACTTCTTCAACGGTTTCCAGCGCTCGAACACGTTGACGAGCGGTTCCTCGGTCACCGCTGTCAGGGTCGCCACCGCGGTGTTCCGGTCCCGGACGAGAATCGCGCCGTAACGGCGGGTGCTTCGCACCCAGGCCCCGGTGTTGCGGTGCAGTTCCCGAAGCGAGATCTCCTTCATGTAGGACATGGTCAGGCATGCGATGGGCACCGTCAAGACGGCCCCGCTGCCACTGAGGCATGTCGGTCCGGTCCGCAGTCGAGCGGACTGCTGGCGGGCTACACCGCGCCGGAGAAGGCGACGAGTAGTTCGTAGCAGACCGCGCCGATGATGGCGGCGGCGGGGATGGTGAGCACCCAGGCCCACACGATCTGCCCGGCGATGCCCCAGCGGACGGCCGAGAGCCGCCTGGTGGCGCCGACGCCGACAATCGCACCGGTGATGGTGTGCGTGGTGCTGATGCCCACGCCCATCTGCGTGGCGATGAAGATGGCCAGCGCCGCGGCCGTTTCGGCCGCGAACCCGCCGATGGGCTGGAGCCGTGTGATTTTCGAGCCCATCGTGTGGATGATGCGCCACCCGCCGGAGAGCGTGCCGAGGCCGATGGCCGTGTGGGCCATCAGCACCACCCAGAAGGGAATCGGCAGCCCGCCACCGGCTTCGAGCTGTAAGTAGCCGCCGGTGACGAGCGCGCCGGCGATGATGCCCATCGTCTTCTGGGCGTCGTTGGCGCCGTGCATCAGGCTGAAGGCCGCGGCCGACACAAGCTGCATCCGCCGGAAGAAGCCGTCCACCCGTTTGGGGGTGGAGTTGCGGAACACCGTGAGGCTGCCGCTCATCAGGAGCAGGCCCGCCGCCAGGCCGATGAGCGGTGCGATCACGATGAAGATGAGCGTCTTGGTCCAGCCAGCCACGATGAGGGCGCCGAAGCCGGCCTTGGCGATCGCTGCGCCACCGTAGCCGCCGAAGAGCGCGTGCGAGGAACTGGTGGGGAGGCCGAAGTACCAGGTGATCAGATCCCACACGATGGCGCCGATGAGGCCGGAGAAGATCACCGAAAAGGTGACCACGCTCAGGTCCACCATCCCGGCGCCGACCGTCTTGGCCACCGCAGTGCCGAAGCCGAAGGCCGCGATGAAGTTGAAGACGGCCGCCCAGATGACGGCATGGCCGGGGCTGAGCACCCGCGTGGAGACGACGGTGGCGATCGAGTTGGCCGCGTCGTGAAAGCCGTTGATGTAGTCGAAAACGAGCGCGACCGCGATGATGCAGATGACGGCGAGCAGCGTGTGGTCCATCGGGGCGTGTGCGGCGGACTAGCCGTGCTTGACGACGATGCCTTCGAGCAGGTCCGCCACGTCCTCGCACCGGTCGGTGGCCTCTTCGAGCATGTCGAGGATTTCCTTCCACTTGATGACGGCGATGGGGTCGCGTTCCTCGTCGAAGAGCGACACGATGGCGTCCTGATGCGCGCGGTCCGCTTCGTGCTCAAGCTGGTTGACGCGGGCGCAGAGTTCCCGCACACCGTCACGCTTCTCCATCATGGTGAAGGCTTCGTGCAGGAGCTTGGTGGAGTCCTCGATGATCTCGGCCAGACGCAGGGCGCCGGGCCGCACGGTGGTGATCCGGTACAGCCTGACGATGGCGGCGGCCGAGTCTACGGCGTCCATGACGTCGTCGAGTCCGATGGCCAGGGCATGGATGTCCTCCCGGTCGAGCGGCGTCACGAACGTCCGGTTCAGCCGGTCGATGATGTCGCGGGTGTGCTTGTCGCACACGTGCTCCAGGTCCTTGATGGCCGTGGCGAGCTCCGCGGCGGCGGGCTGGGCCGTCAGCATGACCCGCAGGACCTCCGAGCCCTTCCGTACATGGACGGCAAGTGCCACGAAATCCTTGAAAAACTGCTCTTCTTTGGGAATCAGACTGAATCGGGCCATGGGTTCTGGGTCCTCGGTGGGGCGCGGGGGATCGTATCCCGATTGCGACTCATTCGTCACACCGCGTTTACATGGATGTTTCCGTGTCTTTGCCGCATATTCGCCAGCGGCTCACCAGCTACCGTTCCTTCGTCAATCCGGCACGTCGCGGCCGTCCGCCGAGGAGCCCGTTCGCCCGAGAGGCTGCGGCCTTTCTGGCGCTGGTCCTGCTGCCGACAAGTGCGGCAGGGCTCATCATGACGAGACCGCTACGCTCATAAAGAACAAGGTTGGGAAGTCATAGAGCGGCAGCCTTCTGGTCAGATCCAGCACCGAGACGCAGCTTACCGAACTCGCGAAATTTGTAACAATGCCCTCAAAGGCGATCACTTCACATCAGACCCGGAATTGGAGCAACGGCTGGCGAACGTCGACAACGCAATTGTGCAAAACGACTACCGGGCAGCAAATATCCGCGCCGGATACGTTTACGTGATCTCGAATCGCGGCGCACTCGGCGAGCACGTTGTCAAGATCGGGCTAACTCGGCGGTTAGAGCCGCTCGATCGCATCAACCAACTGGGCGATGCGTCAGCGCGCAAGGGCGCATAATGGGCCTTCCGTTAACGTTGGAAATGCCCAATAGCGCCTATCGTCATCCTATTCCGACTCTGGCGGCTTCCGATGGGACCACCTCGAAGTGGCCAAGCGCGTGTTCGCCAGCCTCGGCGGCGGTGGGTTCTCCGATGTGGATGTGTGGCACCTGCGGGGACTGCAGCTCGCGTTCGGGCCGCGGTCCGTGGAGCTGAGGTCACGCCCCTGATGGCTGCCGGGAGCCGCACGGGAGAGGCCGGCGGGAGCCGGTGGGTGTCGTGGACACCCGCGCTGCTGCTGGCGCTGCTGGGGGTGTTCATGGTGGCGCTCCGCGTGCCGGCGGCTGCCGTCAACGTCCGTTGGGCCCCAGGTGTATCCGCCCAGGACCGCGCGCGGCTGGAGCGGGGTTACCTGCTCGCGCAGCCGGAGCGGAAGACGCTCGACACCGTTGCGTATGTCCTGCTGGATGGATCGCGCGGTAACATCCGCCGCCTGGTGCAGGATCCGAACGTGGCCGACACGCACGGGGTCAGCCGGAGCGAGTTCGTCGTGGACGAGGCCAGCAACGTGAGCACCTACAACAGCCGGGTGCTGGTGTGGGCCGACCGCACGGGCCTGCTTGCTGTGGCCGTGGGCCTGCTCGCATGGCTCACCATGGCTCGCCTCGCGCGGACAGTCCTGGGGCTGCCGGCCCGAAGTGCGGCGTCGAGGCTGGCGCGCACGGCCTTGGCGCTGCCGGTGTTCGCAGTGTTCCTTCTGGCCGGCTACCTGACGACCGGCAGGACCTTGTCGGCCGATGACAGCTTCTCCGTGTGGGTGGCCCAGGCGGTGCTGCGTGGGGATCGTGTCTACCAGGACGTGTTCGACGCCGGTGCGCCGCTGCTGTGGTGGCTCTCACTTGCTGGGCAGTGGGTATCGGGCGGACGCGTGATTGGCGAGGTCGGTGTGGCGGTCCTCATGGGGGCGGTCGGCAGTCTCCTCACGGCCGCGCTGGCGTGGCGCGCCTCCGGCTCCGCCACGCTGGCCACCTGGGCCGGGGCCCTCGCCTGCGCGGCCGCCTGCGCCACCCAGCTGTACGGCTATCCGAAGATGGTGCTGTATCCCGCGGCGCTGGCGGTCCTCTGGTGGTACGCGAGCCACCCGGTGCGGGGGCGCGGGGTCGCGCTCGGCCTGGTGGTGGCCGCGGCGCTGCTGACCCGCCATGACCACGGTCTCTATGTCGGGCTGGCCGCGGCTACGGCGGTCGCTCTGGCCACCGGCCCGGTGCCGTTCTGGAAGCGCGCCGCCGTGGCGGTGCTGGCGGCGGTGGTGCCGCTGCTGCCGTGGCTCGCCGTGGTGGCGAGCCGCGAGGACGTGGTCCGCTACTTCACGTCACGGATCGAGCTGGCGAACTATCTGGGTGTCCAGGGAGCCCGGCCCGTGCCGGACCTGGGCCTGGCCTGGCCGCTGCTGGGCTGGGATGAGCCGTGGCCCGTGCGGGTGAACGTCCAGTGGCGAGACGGCCTGGCGGACGCCGGCCGACTGGCCGGTGAGCAGGCCCTTGGCCTTCAGCCCGTTCGCAGCTCCACGGAACTCTATGAGCTTCGCGACACGTCGTCCGCTTCGGTCGAGCGGCTGGTCCGGCATCAGGATGCCTGGGCGGTTCGCGGCGTCGACGTGCTGGCCGGCCGGCCGACGGGGCCGCAGGGTCTGGTGTTTGCTGTTCACAACTGGCTGGCGGTCCGGTCGATCGCGCCGCTCCCGCAACTGCTCGGCCGCCCGGAATCCTCGAGACTCCTGTACAGCATTGCAGTCATCACGCCGCTGATGGCCATGATCCTGATGGTGCCGTTTGTCCGGCGCGTCCTGGCTCCGGAGGGGCGGATGGCCGCCCCCCGATTTGTCCTTCCCGCCGTGGTGCTTCTGGCCGGTGCGCACTTCGGGCTGGCCCGGCGGCCGGCGCAGATCGTCGAGACGTTGCCGCTCGATCTCGTCCTGCTGGCGTGGGTGTTGTGGCAGTGCTGGAGCGCCGGTGTGCCTCGCGCTGTCCTGACGGTGCTGCGCACGGCGGTCGTGGTGACCGTCGTGATGGTCGGCCTGCTCGGGGTGGACGCCGTGCACGCCGGTGACCTGTTCGAGAAGACCGAATTCGTCGACGGGGCTGCGGGGGCGCGGGCGAAGGCCACGCGGCTGTGGACCGCACACACGGCTGCCCGGCCGATCGACGTCTTTGCTCCCGAGGGGACGGAGAGCGACCGCGTGGTGGTGCGCTACCTGCAGGTCTGCACCCGACCGACGGACCGCATCTGGGAGCCCACGGGCAACTTCGCCACGCCGTACTACGCGGACCGCGGCATCGTCGAGCACCTGTTCTGGTACGCCGGCTTCCGCGCCAGCGAGGCCGAGCAGCGTCAGACGCTCCGCTGGGTCCAGGCCAGGCGTGTGCCGCTCGTCATTGTCCGCACGGTCGGACAGCCGCGAGATGTGTTCGCCGGGCATCCGATCATCCAAGCGTATGTGCGCGACCACTATGTGGACGTCACGTCGGAGCGTGCCCGCAGCTCGGCGTTCACCGGCGGCCGGCCGCTGACACTGTTGGCACGCCGCGACCTCGTGCCCACCGGGCAGTTCGAGCCGCTCGACCTTCCGTGCTTTGCCGACTGATCCGATGCCCGACAGGATGCTCGCGGCCCGGAACTTCACGCTGCAGCAGGCGCGGCGCGCGCAGAACCGCGTCCGCTACGCGTGGAAGGTCCCCGTCGAGGCCGCGAAGGACGCGATGCATGCCGTTGGGTGTCGGCCGCCTACCAACTGGATCCCGCGCGTGTCACGGTCATGTCGCGGGGCGGCTGAAGCAGTTGAGCGGATCAAGCCTGGAGGCGAATCTCAGCTTTGAGGGGGCTGGCCGGAAAGCCCTTGCTTCCTGATTGAGTTTTCGCTACATTTTCGCCTTCCAAGAAAAGACGAACATATGGCGAAAACTTCACTGGCCCTTCTGGAAACCGCCCTCCGCGCCAAGCGGCTGGACACGACACTTACCTTCGCGCGGCCCGGGCATGCGGACCCGGTGGAGCGGGTGCCTTCGCGCTTTGCCCCGATTGATGCGGTGCTGCGGGGCGGGCTTCCCAAGGGGCAGCTCTCCGAGCTTGCCGGGCCGGCCTCGTCCGGCCGGACGACGCTCCTGCTCAGCACATGTGCGGCAGCCACGCGGCGGGGCGAGATTGTGGCGCTGGTGGATCCCTTTGATCGGCTGGATGTGGCGTCGGCCGTGGCGGCTGGTGTGGACCTCTCGCGCCTGCTGTGGGTGCGGGGCGATGGGCTGAGCACGCACGGTGCCGCCGGCCGGGCAATGGTGGACCGTGCGCTGGAGCGCGGGCTCAAGGCGCTTAACCTGATTCTGCAGGCGGGCGGGTTTGGCGTGGTGGCGATGGATCTGGCGGACGTGCCGGCGCCGGCGCTGGCCGGGCTCCCGGCGGCGACGTGGCTCCGCGTGCAGCGGGCGATTGAAGGGCGCGAGACGGCCTGCGTGCTGGTGACCGAGCGTCCGCTGGCACGCAGCGCCGGTGGCCTCACGGTGCTGCTCGATGGCGCGCCGTCGCGTGCACGGTGGGTAGGGGAGTCGGCCCGGAGCCAGCGTCTCTCGGGATTGGATGTGGCCGGGCGGGTGCTCTCGCCGCGCCGGACGGCCGAGGGTGCGTTTGCCTGTCCGGGCACCGTGATCGACTGGCGGACCAGCGCGCGAGCGGTCCATGCCTCGTAGCACGCCGCCCGGCACGCGGCCTGCCGACGCCGCGCTCTACGCGGCGCTGGTGGCCGCCGAGGGCAGCGACCCGGCCGTGCTGCTGGATGTGGCGAGGATGGGGTCGCCGCGCATTGTCGTGGACGGGCCGCGAGCGGTCACGCTCGATGCCACCGGCCTCACGCGGCTCTTCGGCGATGCGCGCGCCATCGCGCACGAGATGCGGCGGCTGGCCGCGGAGCGCGGGCTGCGCGTGCGGGTGGCGGTGGCCTCCACACGCACGGCGGCTCGCCTGCTGGCGCACGCACGCCCCGGTATTTCCGTCGCGGAAGGAGAGGAAGTGTGGCGGGCGGTGGGCGCACTGCCCATCGACCTGCTGCCGGTGGCACTGGTCTCGGGCGATCCGGACGTGCTCACGCTCAAGCGTTGGGGGCTCCACACGCTGGGCGACTTTGCCCGCCTGCCCGCGGACGGCGTGGCGGCCCGGCTCGGGCAGGAGGGCGTCACCTGGCAGCGGCTGGCACGTGGAGAAGACCTGACGCCGCTGGTGCCGTCGGTGCCCGAGGAGCGTTTCGAGCAGGCAATGGATCTGGAATGGCCCATCGAAGGGCTGGAGCCGCTCTCGTTCGTGCTGGCGCGGCTGATTGATCCGCTCTCGGCGCACCTGGAACGGCGTGGACGCGGGGCGGCGGTGCTGCATGTGCGGCTGCACCTGGTGACGCGCGAGGTGTACGAGCGGTCGCTGCAGTTGCCCACCCCCATCCGCGACGCGCGGACGCTCCGCACGCTGGTGCAGCTCGACCTCGAATCCCATCCACCGTCGGCGGGCATCGACCGCGTGGTGGTGGCCGTGGATCCCACACCCGGCCGTGTGCTCCAGCACTCACTCCTCACGCGGCCGATTCCCGCGCCGGAGCAGCTCTCCACGCTGATGGCCCGGCTGGGTGCGCTGATGGGGGAGGATCGGTGCGGGTCCCCGGTGCTGGCGGATTCGTGGCACCCCGATGCCTGCACCCTGCAGCCGTTTGCCCCGCGCGAACTGGCCCATGAGAAGGCCAGTCCACTGGCGACGGTGAACGCCGACCAGCCTGACGACTGGCAGCAGGGCGCCGAGCCACAGGTGGCCTGCGCCGTGCGGCGGTTCCGGCGGCCCGTGCCTGCCCGCGTGCGGGTGGAGGACGGCGAGCCGCGGCTGGTGCAGGTGGACCGGCGCGGCCTGAGTGGTGGACGCGTAGAGCGGTGCGCGGGGCCGTGGCGTACCTCAGGCGGCTGGTGGCACGAGCGTCCGGCTACCGCGACGCCCGTGTCGAGCGGCAGCCCGTCGGCGTGGGACCGCGACGAATGGGACGTGACCTTCGCCGACGGCACCACGTGCCTGCTCTTTCAGGACCGCGTCGCGCAGGCCTGGTTCCTGGACGGCGTTCTCGACTGACGGTGCGTACGGCCCTCTTGAGTTCCGTCTTGCCAGGTTCCTCTCGTGTACATCGAGCTCCATGCCGCGTCCGCGTTCAGCTTTCTGCAGGGTGCGTCTCTGCCCGAAGCGCTCGTGGAGCGCGCGGCCACGCTGGGCTACCCGGCGCTGGCGCTGCTCGACGCCGACGGCGTCTACGGCGCGCCGCGATTCCATAAGGCCGCGACGAAGGCCGGCCTGCGCGCCATCGTCGGTGCCGAGCTGACGATCGACCCGCGTCCGCCCGCGCACCGGCCGGAGGCCGAGGCACCCGCATCATCCGCGGCTGGCACGCCCGGCCACGCTGTGCGTCCGGTGCTGCGCGCGGCGAGATCGTCGGCCCAGTCCGCGGCGGATTCCGGCGCGTGCTGGCGGCTGCCGGTGCTGGTGGAAAGCCAGGAGGGCTACCGGAACCTGTGCCGCCTCATCACGCGGATGAAGCTGCGCGCGCCCAAGGGCGAAGGCGCGCTTCATCTCGACGAACTAGACGGGTGCACCGAGGGGCTCGTGGCCATCGGCGGCCGGCCGCTCCTCGATACACGTCACTACGGCGTCGGGGGTCTGCTCGACCGGCTCGTGGGGCTCTTCGGCCGTCAGCATGTGTGCGTGGAGCTGCAGCGCCACTGCCTGCGCGACGAGGAGGAGGACAACGCGGCGCTCTCCGCGATGGCGCGGGCCTACGGCGTGCCGATGATTGCCGCCAACGGCGTCCGCTTCGCCGCGCCGACGGACCGTCCGCTCTTCGACGTATTGACGTGCGTGCGGCATCACACCACGGTGGATGCCGCGGGCCGGCAACTGACGCGGAATGCGGAGCGGTACCTGAAGTCGCCGCAGGCGATGGCGGCACTGTTCGTTGACCGGCGCGATGCGCTGATGGCGTCCGAAGCGCTGGCCGAGCGGCTCCAGTTCACGATGGCGGATCTCGGCTATCGCTTTCCGGCCTACCCGGTGCCGGACGGGGAGACCGAGGCGTCCTTCCTGCGCCACATCACCGAGGTGGGCGCGCGGGATCGGTACCGGCCCTATCACGACCGTGCCCGTGTGCAGATCGAGCGCGAGCTGGTGCTCATCGAGAAGCTGAAGCTGGCCGGCTACTTCCTGATCGTCTGGGACATCGTGAACTTCTGCCGGCGCGAGCACATCCTCGTGCAGGGGCGCGGGTCGGCCGCCAACAGTGCCGTCTGTTACAGCCTCGGCATCACGGCCGTCGATCCGATTGCCATGAACCTGCTCTTCGAGCGGTTCCTCTCCGAGGAGCGTGGCGAGTGGCCGGATATCGATCTGGATTTGCCCAGCGGCGACCGGCGCGAGCGCGTGATCCAGCACGTCTACGAGAAATACGGCCGGCTGGGCGCGGCCATGACGGCCAATGTCATCACCTATCGCGGCAAGAGCGCCGCGCGCGAGGTGGGCAAAGCCCTGGCGCTGGACGTGGATCAGATTGATCGGCTGGCCAAGGTAATGCACCGGTTCGAATTCACGGACCCGGAAGAGACGCTGGCGCGCGACATGGTGTCGGTGGGTCTTTCGCCGCATACGCCGCGCCTCAGGACGTTTGCAGGGCTGTGGCGGTCCATTCAGGATCTGCCGCGCCACCTTGGACAGCACTCCGGCGGCATGGTCGTCTGCCAGGGTGCACTCGATACCGTGGTGCCGCTCGAGCCGGCCAGCATGCCTGGCCGCGTGGTGGTGCAGTGGGACAAGGACGACTGCGCCGACATGGGCATCGTGAAGGTGGACCTGCTCGGCCTCGGCATGATGGCTGTGCTGCAGGACGCCATCACGCTGGTCAACAGCAGCCCCCGGCAGCCCGGCGAGCCGGCCTTCGAACTGGCGCGCATCCCGCCCGATGACCCCGCGGTGTACGCGCTGCTCCAGCAGGCCGACACCATCGGCGTGTTTCAGGTGGAGTCGCGCGCGCAGATGGCCACGCTCCCGCGGCTCAAGCCCACCTGCTTCTACGACCTCGTAGTGGAGGTCGCCATCATCCGGCCCGGGCCCATCGTGGGCGACATGGTGCATCCCTACCTGAATCGCCGCGCCGGGAAGGAGCCGATCGTGCCGCTCCATCCCTCGCTCGAGCCCGTGCTGGCGCGCACGCTGGGCGTGCCGCTGTTTCAGGAGCAGCTCCTGCGGATGGCCATGGTGGCTGCCGGTTTCACGGGCGGGCAGGCGGAGGAACTGCGCCGGGCCATGGGCTTCAAGCGGTCGGAGCAGCGGATGCAGCACATCGAAGTACAGCTTCGTGCGGGGATGGCCGCGCGCGGCATCACCGGCGAGACGGCGGACCGCATCGTCCTGGCGATCACGTCGTTTGCGCTCTACGGATTCCCCGAGTCGCACGCAGCGAGCTTCGCCCTGCTCGCCTATGCCAGCGCGTATCTCAAGGTGCATTACCCCGCGGCCTTCTACACGGCACTCCTCAACAACCAGCCGATGGGCTTCTACCACCCGGCCACGCTGGTGAAGGACGCGCAGCGGCACGGGGTGCGCTTCCATCCCATCGACGTGCAGCAGTCGGATTGGTGGTGCCGGGTTGAGGAAGACGGGGGCATCCGGCTCGGGTTGGTCTACGTGACGGGCTTGCGGAAGGAGATGGGGGAGGCCATGGCGGCATTCGATCGCAGCCGGGTGGAGGCGTCCGCGGTGCTGTGCGCCAAGTGCGGGTCCGACGACGAATCCATGATCGAGGTGACGGGGGAGTGCCGCACTGCGACGGGTGCCCAGCGCTCCTACTTCTGCAATACCTGCGCGCACCAGTGGACCGTGGTGCTCACGCCCGTGAGACGCTTTGCCTCGATCGAGCAGCTCGTGCAGCGCACGGGTCTCCGGCGCGACGAACTGGCAACGCTCGCGGACATTGGCGCGCTCAACGCCTTCACAGACGATCGCCGCAGCGCGCTGTGGCAGGTGGAGCGGGTGGTGCGCCCCGAGGGTGCGCTGTTTGCCGGGGAGGCGTCGCGCGAGGAGACGCAGCGCGATGAACCATCGCGTGAGGAAACGCCGTGGCAGTACGCGGACCGTGTGGCCGAGGACGACAGCCCGCTGCGGTCCATGACGCCGGACGACCGCCTGCGCGCCGACTATGCCGGCACAGGTCTCACGATTGGCCCGCACCCGATGGCGCTGCGCCGGTCAGGTCTCTCGCTTCAGGGCGTGCTGCGTGCGGCAGATCTGCCCGGAACACGGGATGGCCGCCGGGTGCGCGTGGCCGGCATGGTGATCACCCGCCAGCGTCCAGGCACGGCCAAGGGGTTCGTGTTCCTCACGCTGGAGGATGAAACCGGCGTCTCGAACGTGATCGTCCGTCCGGATCTGTTCGATCGTCAGAAAGAGACGCTGATGCGGTATCCCTTCCTGATCGTGGACGGCGTCATGCAGCACCAGGAGGGCGTGCTCTCCGTCCGTGCCGAGCGCGTGCACCCCATCGAAGGCGCCGCCGCCGTGGATGCCCACGATTTCTACTGAAGACGCTCCGGTGACCACAGCGTGACGTGGACACCCGCGTCGAGCGGCGTTACCCTGAGTCAGGAGTTATCCCATGCAGAACGAGTTCACTGCCATTTTTGAGCGCGACGACGACTGGGTCATTGCGTACTGCCCGGAGATTCCAGGCGCCAACGGTCAGGGCCGCACGAAAGACGAAGCCCGCGAGAGCCTGGCTGCCGCCATTGCCTTGATTCTTGAGGACCGCCGGGAGGAAGGGCTTCGAGGCCTGCCTTTCGATGCAGAACGAGAGACGGTGGTCTTGCGGTGAAGCGCAGCGCTCTGCTGCAGCACCTACGCCGACATGGCTGCGTGCTGAAGCGAGAAGGGGCGGCGCACTCGCTCTGGACCAATCCCACCAACGGCGTGACGGAGGCCGTCCCGCGACACACCGAGATCTCGAATGTGCTCATCAGAAAGATCTGTCGAAATCTTGGTGTCCCCCCAACCGGAGGCTAACGGCAGCTGCGGCGCGCGACCGTGGAGCAGGTTCTCCATGTCAATCAAGCCAGGCCAATCGCTGAGAGCTTTCGTCGTCCTCAGTCTGTTAGCCGCATGGGTGGCCGTCGTTCCCGCAGCCCAGGAGCTGCCGCTGCCCGACGAAGCCGCCTTTCAGCGTGAAGTGCGTGCCCGCCTGCAGATCGATGACTTCCGCCAGCAGAACTACATCTACACCGAGACCGAGCGCGCACTGACGCTGGACGGCAAGGGGCGCGTCAAGGAAGAGCGCGTGAAGGTGGCTGAAAGCTACCCGGGACTGCCCGGCGAGCGCCGGTGGGAGCGCGTCATCTCCGAGAAGGGCAAGCCTGTGTCCGCATCCGAGCTGGCGAAGAAGGACCGGCAACGCCAGCGCGAGGCCGAGGCCTATGTGCGGAAGCGCGACCGCCTGACGCAGGCGGATCTGGCCGCGGCCACGCGCGACCGCGAGAAGCAGAAGCAGGAGCAGGCGGAGATCCTCGACGACGCCTTCCGCGTGTTTACCTTCAGGATGATCGGCCGCGAGAGGGTGGACGGGCACGACACCATCGCCGTCACCATGACGCCGAAGCGCACCGTCAAGACGCGCACCCGCCAGGGCGGCTGGGCCAAGCACTTCAAGGGACGCGCCTGGATCAGCGAATCGGACTATGAGCTTGTCAAGCTCGAGGTCGAGGCCATCGACACGCTGTCCATCGGACTGGGCATGCTGGCCCGGCTTCACGAGGGCTCACGCCTGACGTTCGAACGGCGTCGGATGAGCGATGGGGTGTGGCTGCCTGCCCGCGCCAACATCGCGGCCAGTGCGCGCTTTCTGCTGTTGAAGCGCTACCGGCTGAATACCATCACGGACTACTCGAACTACCGCCGCTTCAGCGTGGACACGTCCACCACCTACGACCCAATTACTTCTTCTCGGTGAACTCCACTGCGCTCAGCGCGGCGTCGTCGGCGGAGAGCTCCGTCGCGCCGGCAGGGACCCCATTGGCGCGGAGGAAGAACGTGATGATGTCCACGTATTCCTGGCGCTTCAGCGTGCCGGGGTACTCCGCGGGCATCAGCTCCGAGACCTGGTTCACCATCTCGTTCAGCGGCGTGCCATCCCAGCGGACGAAGAACTCCAGGCCTCGCAGCGGCGGGCCTCCGTCGATGGCGCCGCCGAGGGCGGGGCCGTGGCACATGACGCACTTCGACTTGTAGAGCATGACGCCGCGGTCTGCCTGCGCGTCGGTGTAGACACCGGCCCAGATACTCTTCTTTCCCTGGGTCTTTTCCTGAGCCGATGCCACGGCGGCGATCGACGCGGCCAGCATCAGCGCGACCATGGCGCTCTTCATACGCGAAGAATAACAGACCGCCCGGTCAGGCGGGAACCTTGCCCCGGAGGCGGGCCACGGCCCGGCCCACGGCAATCGACGCATGGAAGACCTGTCCGACCGGGATCACCCCCTGGATCCGGTGACGGCCGATGGCTTCGAGCCCTGCCGAGGCGATGCAGCCGCAGTTCAGGCAGTCCGGATTGCCGCCGAACTGACAGGGGGTGACGGTCGTCGTGAAGTCCGACGATACGCAGTGCGTGGTCTGCGCGAACATGCACGCCTCGGGGGACGCGGGCGGCTGGGCAAAGACGTCGAGCAGGCCGTCGGGGAGCTGCAGCTTCCGGTACTTCGTGCGGAGGAGACGCAGGTCGGCGATCACGCGTGCGCGGTCTTCCCTGGTCAGCCGCTCCATGGAGATCTCACCCTTCTGCGGGGTGTACAGGCTGAACCAGATCAGGCGCGTGCGGGCGTTGGCGTCCCAGTAGCGGAGAAACTCGTCGAGGTAGCCCTCGCGTCGCGCCTGCTGTCGCGTGACCGTGCAATGCACGGTCACGGCGTGGCCTTCGATGTGCTTGAGGATGCGTTCGTAGGTGGCCGGTGTCCGCCGGGCGTCGTGCTCGGGCTGCAGGCCGTCAATCGAGACGACGATCTGCAGGCGGTTCAGGCGTGCCCACTCCGCGGGTATGGGCCGCACGGCGCTGGTCACGAGCTGCGTGTGTACGCCGCGCCCGGCCAGCCACGGCAGAATCTGGTCGAGTTCCCGGAAGCGCACCAGTGGTTCGCCGCCGATGATCGAGACATGCAGCGGGTTGTGTTCCTCGACGAGCGCCTTGAACCGTGCGACAAGATCGTCGCCCGTGAAATCCGTCAGGCCGCGCAGCGTCACACCGCCACCCAGGTGCTCGTCGCCGTAGGCGTAGCAGCCCGGGCAGGTCAACGGGCATTCCTTGGTGATCTCGACGGAGAGACTGGGCCGGTACCCGGTGAGAATCCGTCCCCAAGCCTGCATGACGTGCCCGATCCCAATTCCGGTGTCAGGCATGCCTGTCATTATCCGTCAAGTGTCTTTGCTATCCTGTCGGACAATGAACCGTCCTGTCGTATTGCCTCGCATCGTCCGCCGTCGTTCCAACGTGCACGGTTTCGGCGTCTTCGCCAAGGAAGCCATCAACAAGAACCGCCGAATCATCGAGTACGCCGGCGAGCTGATCGATCATAAGGAAAGCTACAAGCGCGAGACGAAGTACCTGGCGAAGGGCTGCATCTGGTGCTTCACCGTGAACAGACGCTGGGTCCGCGACGCCAATGTCGGCGGAAACGACGCCCGTTTCGTCAACCATGCCTGCAAGCCGAACTGCTACAGCCAGGTGATCGGCCGGACGATCTGGATCCGGGCTGCCCGCAACATCGAGCCTGGCGAAGAGTTGAGCTACGACTACTACACTGAAGGCGACCGCATCATCTCGTGCCGGTGCCGTCCAGGCTGCACGCGCAAGTTGTGACGAGACGGCTGCCCGCGTCGTACGTGCTGGGCGCGGTGGCCGTAGTGGCCGCGTGGCTGGTGATGCCCCTCGCCGGCCGGCAGGCCGCCGGGGAGGTCACCGAGGCGGATCTCATCGCGGCCAGCAGTGGCCGGACGGTGCGCGTCGGGATGGGGCCGGATCGGCGCGTCGAGGTGGTGCCGGTCGAGGTGTACGTGAGTCGTGTGCTGGCCGGGGAAGGCGAGCCGAAGGCGGCCGAGGCGGCCCATCAGGCGCTGGCGATAGCGATTCGTACCTACGCGTCGGCCAACCTGAACCGCCACCAGCGCGACGGCTACGACCTGTGTGACACAACGCACTGCCAGGTTGTGCGCGCCTCGACGACGGCCTCGCGCCATGCCACGCACGCGACCGCGGGCCAGGTCTTGATGCACCAGGGCCGCCCGGCCGAGCTGTTCTATTCGGCGTCGTGCGGGGGTCGCACGGAGGCAGCGGCGACCGTCTGGCGCGGCATGCAGGCGTATCCCTACCTCACATCGGTCGAGGATCACGCTCACGCGGACGACGTGCCGTGGACGCTGGAGCTGACCGTCGATGCGCTCGTGCGGGCGCTGAGCCGGGTCGGTGTGGCCGGCGACAGCATCAAGTCGATGAGCGTGGAGCAGCGGACGGCCTCGGGCCGGGTCGGGCGGCTCAGGCTGAACGGCCTGCGTCCGCCGGAGATGTCCGGCGAGGACTTCCGCGCGGCGGTGGGCCCCACCGTGATCAGGAGCACGGCGTTCTCCGTGCGCAAGACGGATCGCGGCTACGCATTCACCGGCCGCGGATACGGGCATGGCGTGGGCATGTGCGTCATCGGTGCCGGACGCCTCGCTGCGCGGGGCCAGCGGGTGGAGCAGATCCTGGACCTGTACTACCCGGGCCTGCAGTTGATGACCTTCAGCGGCGCGGTGTCTCAGTCGCAGGCGCCGCCGCGTCCCCCCGTGCCCTCAACCGCGGCGCCGGCCCGGTCGAGTGAGGCACCCGCGCCGTCCCGGCCACCGGTGGGCCCGGTGATTGTGCGCGCAGTGGACGAGACGGCCATCGACCGTCCAGCCCTCGAGGCGCTGGCGACCTCGGCGTACACCTACCTGTCCGCGGCGCTGGGCGTCTCTGTGACGCCTGTGACCATCGATGTACACGCCACGCTGGATGGATTCCGGACGGCCACGGGCCGGCCCTGGTGGGTGAACAGTCGTGTCGTGGGCACAATGGTGGATCTGCCGCCGCCGTCGCTCCTGGCGCAGCGCGAGGGGCTTGCGTTCACTGTGCGGGCCGCCATTGCCGAGGCGCTCGTGGCCGGCACGCTCGCCGGTCGTGCGGAGTGGGTGCGGGTCGGTGCCGCACGCTACTACGCCCGTCTGGCCGGCGGGATGCCACCGGCAGCGCCGCGAGGCGGGAAGCTCCTGTGCCCCTCCGACGACGAGCTGACGATGTCCCTCTCGGCGGCGGCGCAGCGCGAGGCCGAGCAGCGCGCGGAAGCCTGCTTCGCCGGGGGACGCACGCGCGTGGCCGACTGGAGGGCCGTCCGGTGACCCGCCGCGCGGGCGCGACGGCCGCCGTGGCGGTTGGCGTTGCGGCTGCGCTGCTGTCCGTCATGCTCGGGGTCCCGGTTCGCGCCGAACAGGCGGGGCCACCCTTTGCCGCTGCCGTGGCCGCGCTCTCCGAAGAGGGCGGGTACTTCGACACCGACAACCTCATCTCGAACGAACGCGCCTACGCGGACGCCATGCCGGCGCTCGATGCGCCCGGGCTGGCCGGCGGTGTCTACATCGGTGTCGGGCCTGACCAGAACTTCTCCTACATCGCCCGGCTGCGTCCCTCTGTGGCCTACCTGGTCGACATCCGTCGCGACAACCTGCTGCTGCATCTGCTCTTCAAGGCGATCTTCACGCTGGCGGACTCGCGCGCGGACTACGTGTGCCTGCTGGTGGGGTGCACGGTGCCGGCGGATGCGCGTGCGGCATTGGTTGCCGCGGACGGTGCTGCCCTGGCTGCCTGGGTGGATGCCGCGCGTCGCGTGGCGCATGGCGCGACTGCGTCTGATTCCCGCATCGCCCCGACGCTGGCCGGCTTCGGCGTGCCGCTCAGCGCGGAGGACCAGGCGGCCATCGCCCGGTTTCACCAGTCGTTTCTGGAGCGCGGACTCGGCCTGCAGTTCCAGTCGTTCGGGCGACCACCGCAGGGGTTCTATCCGTCCTATCGCGACCTGATGCTGGAAGACGACGCAGCGGGTGCGCCGGCGCACTTCCTCGCCTCGGAGCGCGGCTACGTCGTGGTGCGCGACCTGCAGCGCGCGGATGCCGTGATTCCCGTGGTGGGGGACCTTGCCGGGACGCGTGCGCTGGCCGCCATCGCGAAGCGGGTCGAGGCAGACGGGCGGACGGTGTCGGCCATCTATGCCTCGAACGTGGAGTACTACCTGTTTGGCGCGGACCGCTTCGACGCGTTCGTGGCCAACCTGACGCGGATGCCGCGCGTACCGGGCGCCGTGCTCATCCGCGCCATCTTCAGCACGGCAGGTGGGCGTGCCAGGCCGGGATACGGCAGCGAGTCGCGTGCGGTGCCGATCGCGCCCCTCCTCACCGATCATGCCGCCGGCCGCGTGCGCGGTTACGGAGATCTGCTTCGCGATCCCGTGAACTGAACATGATCGCAGCCGCGGACTCCGACGCCTGGTAATAGACGAGATGTGCCGGGTCGCAGTGAACCGAAGACGGACCTGATGCGCTGTGTTGGGTGACGGCGTCACGTAGTGCTCCCCGTCGACCAACACGTGCCGCTTCCCGCCGTCGGGGAAGTGCATGAAGCCGTCGTAGGTGAGCTTCACGCTGGAGCCGGTGTGGGTCGCTGTGCCCGGCGCCATGTCGATTATTGCAGCGACCTGCGCCGCCAACGGCATGCCGTACTCGCGATCAATCCGATTGCGTCGGCGGCGTGTTCCTGGTGGCCGTGTCTGCCGGCCCTGGGAATGCGACCGACCGGCGGGCGGTGTGCTCGACACCGGGTTCCGTCGGCAAGAATCGTCAACTCGGTCGCACGCTCCGTACGCAGAATCCGTCCGTTCGCTGGTCGGCGAGCGCGGATGGTCATGCCAGTCGACCAGAACCCCTCGGGGCACGCCACCTGCTTCTGGCGGCGCTGCCGCCATCGTGCAGCGATTCGGGGGCGCGCTCAACCTGAACGTCCACGTGCACGCGCTCGTGCTCGACGGGGTGTTCGCCCGTGCGGCCGACGGGTGCCTGGCGTTCCACTCGGCGCCGTGCCTGACGGATGCCGACGTGGCGGACGTCCTCGCCGCGATCCAGCCTGGCGTGACGCGCCTGCTCGCACGACGGGGCCTCGCCGAGGACGACCGCGATTGGCCGGACGCCTTCGCCGAGGCGACGCCGCTGCTGGCCGGGCTGGCAGCGGCGTCAGTCCAGGGCGTGGTCGCCCTTGGCCGGAGACCGGGAACCCACCCCGGGCGCCGCGGCGCTGCGCCGGAGTGCCCGACCGAGCGGGGGCGTGGCGCCTGTCATGCCCGGTGGCAGGGTTTCGACCTGCACGCCGGTCTGCTCGTGCCCGCCGGCGACCGGGATCGGCTGGAGCGCGTGTGTCGCTACACCTTGCGCCCACCGGTGACGGACGAGCGCCTCCACGTCGGGGCCGACGGTCAGGTCGTGTTGCAGCTCCGCGGGTCGTACGAGCGCGTGAGGCGGACGACGAAGCAGCCTCCCTGCGCGCGGACCGCCTCGAAGGACGCCACGCTGGGATAGCCGCGATCCGCGAGGAGCAGGCAATCCGTCAAGGTCGCGGGGTCGGGCAAGCACGGGCCCTCGGGGTCCTGGTCGGGGGCGACCTGCACCGCGCAGACCTCGTCGGCGAACCCACTGTCGGGCGCCTGCACCTCGACAGCGGCGGGTGCGATCGCCGTGAAACGGCCCGCGAACGTGGGGTGGAGCGCGGCCTTCACCGCGAAGGACGGCCCGTCGTGAATCACGATGTCCCGAAAGCGCGCGAAGGCCCGCTCGCCCTCGGCCGACAGCGTGTCGAGGCGGAGCCGATCGAGGAGGCGGGTCACCCCGTGACCCTGATTCCATAGGTGTGTTCCCGCGGCTACCTGGGCCATCCGCTCTGTGTCATGGGGCCACGGCACATAACAGGCCTTCCGTTGACGGGGGGCGAGCCTCGAATATCGTCTATCGTCCGGTCGCGCGGATCATGCAGCAGCTCTCGCCCAGACTGTAAGGACTCGACAGGAACCCACGGACTCCGCATACGGAGGGCAGGATGGCGTCGTGCCCAAGAAATTCGGTTGACTCGTTCCGAAATGGGCAAGAGACTCGCACGTGCTTCAAACCCTGGGTCGTGCAAGCGTCGGCCTGACGCTCACCCTGGCCGGCGCCGTCAGCCCCCGCGCGTGGAGAGCGCGGCGCTCGACCGGCAAGACGCGCATCGCATGTCAGGCCTACAGCGTTCACTTGGCGCAGTTCCTGACGCCAGTGGTCGCGGAGCTGCAGCGCGATGCCGACGTCGAGGTGACCTTCCTCGTGCTGCAGCATCCGCAGTTTCCGCTGCGGGTGACGCAGGACCTTCGGCGCTTCGTGCAGGACGAGTGGGGCCTTCCGCCGGAGCGCATCCTGTGCCACGGGGAAGCGCTCTGGACGGCGTTCGATCTGGTGCTGTACACGGACGTCTACGCGAAATTTCCCTGGCGTGCGGCGCGGCACGCGGTGCTCATGCATGGCGCCGGTCTGACCCCTCGAATGTTCGAGCCCCATCCCCTCAGGAAGTCGATCGCGGATTTCGATGCTGTACTGGTGAACGGCGAATACGACGCGAGGGAGGCGCGTCGGGTGCTGGGTCAGGGGTCCGGCCGAACCAGGCTGTTTGTCGCCGGCTTCCCGTACCTCGACGAGCTCGAGCACCCGGCGGAGTCCCGTGCCACGTACGTCACCAGGCTGGGTCTCGATCCCAATCGACCGACGATTCTATTTGCGCCCCACTGGGAAGCACTTCGGATCGTGCGGCGCACGCCGTGCTACGTCAATGAGGTCGTCGCGGCGCTTGCATCGCTGGACGTCAACGTCGTGCTCAAGCTGCACGCCTGCTCGCTCAATCGGGCGATGGGTGGCCCGGTCGATTGGGCGGCTGAAGCCGCATCGCTCGAGACGACCGGTGTGCTCAGGGTCGATCGCGACCTCGACGACGTGCCGGCGCTCCGGCATACCGACCTGATGATCACCGACGTGTCCAGCCGGTCATTCGTCTTCATGATGCTCGGCAAGCCGGTCGTGCTGTATTCTCCGCTTTCAGGCCGCTGGGATAGAGTGAGTCGCGACCGGCGGCAGTTGATGGAGCAGGGGTCGGTCGTGGCCGCCGACGCCGCCGAGATTCCCGCGCTGGTGGCCGATGCCGAGCGACGTGGATGGACCAACCCGAGCGGGTTGAGCGTGGGGCGCGAGTGCTACGCGTATCAGGGACGAGCCACCGAACGGGTGGTGGCCATTCTCAAGGACGTGCTGCGATGAAGGACTCGGTGGCTGCCGGCGTCACGCCGCTGCAATCGCTTGGCGTGACGCTCGACGATTCGCCGACCGCGTTTGGAGACCTCCGCGATTCAACCCCTGTGGCGGGCGACGTCGATCTCCTGCGGCGCAGGTTGGAGCAGGACGGATACCTCTGGATTCGTGGGCTGCTGGACCCTGCCGAGGTGCTCGACGCCCGCCGTCAGGTGGTCGAGTGGCTGGCCGCGGAGGGACTGATCGAGGCCGATCGGCCGATCATGGACGCAGTGGCAGTGTCTCATGCGGCCACCGGATTCACGCCGGAGGAGCGCCGGTTCCCGGCGGTCCGGCGATTGCTTCACACGGGGCGTCTCATCGATGTCTTCACGCGTCTGCTGGGCGGCGAAGTGCGGGCTCTCGATTATATCTGGATGCGCCTGATGTGCCCGGGGCAGGCCACCGGACCGCATTGCGACATCGTCTATATGTCACGCGGAACGGCCAGGCTCTACACGTCGTGGGTGCCGCTCGGCGACGTGCCCAGACAGTGTGGACCGCTGATGCTGCTTGAAGGCTCCCATCGGAGCGACCGCCTTCGATCCGGGTATGCGCGCATGGACATTGACAAAGGCCGCAACTGGACAAAGCTCCGTTTCCGGCACGGCAGGTGTTTTCGCGGCGGCGATTACAGCCGCAACCCGCGCGCGGTGCAGCGTGAGTTCGGCTCGCGCTGGCTGACGGCCGATTTTGCCGGCGGCGACGTCGTGATCATGTCCGTGTTCCTGATGCACGGATCGCTCGACAACGTGTCGGACCGGATCCGCGTGTCGGCGGATGCCCGGTATCAGCTCGCCTCCGATCCGGTCGACGAGCGCTGGATTGGCGAGCGGCCGACCGGGCACGCGAAACGCTGAGGGCCGGTCACCTGTCCCCGTCGCAGCCAAGTCCGCCGCCGGCACCCGTTCCCGCGCCAATGCTTCCGTCGCGGTTTCCCGCAGGCGTGCGTGCGGTCGGGGCGCGGTGGGTTCCTAGACGCCACCGGCTGCTGTGGTTCGCCGTCGCGATTCTGGCCGCGTACGCGGCGGCGAAACTTGGCAGCGAGTTCTATCGGCTGGTGTGGGACACGGGCCGAACCGGGGCGATGGATCTGAAGCTGCGCCACGAAGAGGTGCATCTCTGGTTCGCGGGCGGCCCGGTGTATTCAACCCTGCCGCTTGCCGTGTACCCGCCGGCCAGCTATGTCATGCTCTGGCCGCTCGTCGGTTGGACCGCGTTCGGCGCCTCACGCTGGCTGTGGGCGCTGGCGTCGCTGGCCGCACTGGTGGCGCTCTCGCCGATGTTCGTTCGCCTCAGCGGCGCCACCCACACCAACGAGCGCCTGCTGGTGGCGCTCCTGCCGTTGTCGCTCAACGCGGCGGGGGTCGGCGTCGGGAGCGGGCAGTTCTCCGTGATCGTGATACCGCTCGCGGTCGGCGCGGTGATGCTCACCGCGCGGCCGTCGCGAGGCTGGATCGTGGACACGTGCGCGGCCGCGCTGGTCATCGCGTCGCTTGTCAAGCCGACGATGTCGGTTCCGTTCCTGTGGTTGATGCTGTTTGCCAACAATGGGTGGCGCCCCTTGTCGATCGCAGGTGCAGGGTATGTGGGACTGACGCTCCTGGGTGCATCATTTCAAGCTGACGGACTGGTGACCCTCCTGAGTGGCTGGCTCGTCAACGCCGTCGCCGCTTCCCAGTTTGGCTACGGTGACGTGCAAAGCTGGCTGGGCGAGTTGGGGTTGACGCGCTGGAGCCTGGCTGCGTCGCTGACGGTTCTCGGTGGTCTGGGACCGTGGCTGTTTCGGCACCGGTGCGCCGATCTCTGCGTGCGGCTTGGTGTTGTCGCGCTGATCGCGAGATTCTGGGCGTACCACCGGATGCAGGACGATGTGCTGATTGCCCTTCCGATGGTTGCGCTCTACCGGCTGGCTCGATCGCCGCTTGCGTCGGCGAACGATGACTCGAGACGCGCGTGGGCCGGCATCCTCCTTGTGGTGACCATTGTGGTGATGATGACGCCGGCCCGCTTTGGCTTGAGGGTGTCGCCGTTGATGCCGCTCTTCAACATCACGCACACCGTGGTGTGGCTGGGGCTTCTCGCGTTCCTCATCCGGTCGATCGCGATGGCGTCGCGACAGGACCGTTAGGCCGGCGCCGAGTCATGAACGCCAGGGAGTGAGTTCCAGGCGGTCCAGAGGCGGGCGGGGTGGCATCGGCGGCATCGAACGGCGTGACGACAGCCGCGGTGACACCTGCCGCGATGGCGGGCCGGAGGGCCGGCCGCTCGTTCGCGTGTGTGTCAGATTCCACAGGGGCTCGTCCGGCCAGCAGGAACCGCGCCGACGCCGAGCCCTGCCACGATGGCGACCCGCTGCCCCTCTGCCTCCAGGGCCTGCCGCCACGCATCGGCCCATTCAGGTAGTGGCGCCGACGATGGCCCTGGAGGCCACACAGACCCAATCGAGGAGTGGCACACCACACCCGCGCGAACGATCATCGCGAGGGTGATCGTGCCACGCGCTCCGGCGAAACCCGCCGTGAGCCTCCGTGTCGGCTACACGGTGCTGCCTACACGGTTCCGGCTAGACGGTGCCGGATCCGTTGGCCTTGTCGTAATCCTTCTTCATGGCCGACACGATCGGCTCACCGTGCTCCTGCCAGAGCTCCCGTCCGCGGCCTGGCGGCTTCGCTCACGGATCTCGTCCGCGGTCTCACGGCTGCGCCGGCCCACGTAGGCGCGTGTCTCCCGGCCGCTCGCGGGCGCAAAGAGCAGCGCCGCAGCCGCGCCGGCGAGGGCACCCGCCATGAACCACAGAGGCGTGTAGTTGCCCCGGCGTGGCGTGTCGAATCCCTGCGTATTGTGGTCTCTCATGTCTACCCCCGCACTGGAACGAGCTGTGTCAGGGGCGGCGGGGCGCATAACGGACGTTCCGTTAACGGGCCCCTCTAATATCGCCTGTCGTCCCTGAATATCGTGGGCGTCGGCGGACGAACGCCGGGCGCCCCATTTGCCATCGGTGGCTCGGTGAATGCGGCGCTCCTCTCGCTGACCAAGTCGCTTGCGGCGACAGGTATCTCCGACGGCGTGCAAGTGAACGCGATCAATCCCGGCGCGATCCGAACCGACCGCTTGAGGAAGCGGCTGGCCGACGCGGCAGCCGAGCACGACACCGATCTGACCACGGCGGAGCATCATTTCGTGGCGGGCGAGCGTGTCACACGCATTGGCGAACCGGACGACATCGCGGGCCTGGCCGCATTTGTCGTAGGCCCTGAAGGGCGGTTCCTCCAAGGAGCGCTCATCGACATGGACGGTGGGGCCACCAGGACGATCTAATCCATTGACCCTCAGGTGGGGTTAGTGCCAAATATCCGCATGGATCTGACGACACGCGCCAAGAACATCCTGCTGGCACCAAACACCGAGTGGCCGGTCATCGCCGAGGAGACGACCCCCGCGAGCGCGCTCATCACCAGCTACGTCGCGCCGCTGGCGGCCATTGGCGCCGTGGCGGGATTCATTGGCGGCTCGCTGGTCGGGATGACGCTGCCGTTCATCGGCCGCTATCGCGTGCCGATCACGTCGGGTCTCGCCGGCGCCGTGTTCGCTTTTGTGATGGCGATCGTCGGCGTCCTCATCCTGGCGTTCATCATCAACGCGCTGGCGCCCACGTTCGGTGCGCAGAAGAACACCGCGCAAGCCCTCAAGGTGGCGGTGTATTCGTACACGCCGGCGTGGATCGCGGGTGCGCTGCAGATTCTGCCGGCCCTGGGCGCGCTTGGAATTCTTGCCGGGTTGTACGGCTTGTACCTTCTCTATCTTGGTCTTCCGCTCGTCATGAAGTGCCCACCCGACAAGGCCGCCGGCTACACGGCCGTCGTCGTCGTGTGCGCCATCGTCTTGTCGATGGCTTTCGGAGCGGTTGGCGCCCTTATCGTCGCGCCCGCCGCGATGGGTGCCATCGGCGGAATGTCGTCACCTGAACAGCCGCAGTTCGATCCCAACACGCCGATGGGCAAGCTGGAAGCGCTCGGCCGCAGCCTCGAGGAGAGCGGCAAGAAGATGGAGGCGGCGGAGAAAAGCGGCGATGCCGCGGCGCAGACCGCAGCGGCGTTCGAGGGGCTGGGGACTCTTCTGGGCGGAGGCAAGCGCGTCGAGCCGGTGAGCATCGATCAGCTGAGACCGCTCGTGCCAGAGACGTTCGCCGGGTTGTCGAAACAGAGCAGCAACGCGGAGCGCACGGGCATGGCCGGCATCATGGTGGCCATGGCCGAAGCCACGTACGGCGACGGCGCGGACAAGTCGGTGACGCTGGAGATCACCGATACCGGCGGCGCGAGCGGCTTGATGGGGCTGGCGTCATGGGCCGGTGTTCAAGGGGAGAAGGAGAACGACCAGATGTCGGAGCGCACCGAGCGCGTCGACGGCAGGCTCGTTCACCAGCGTGTGTCGAAGACCGGCGGCACCAACGAGTTCTCCATCGTGCTCGGCGAACGATTCGTCGTCAAAGCAGAGGGCCGTGGCGTGGACATCAACGCGCTCCGAGGAGCCGTGTCGGGCCTCGATCTGCAGAAGCTCGAGTCGATGAAAGGCGCCGGCGTCGCGAAGTAGGCCGAAATTCGTGCACAATGCCGGACATGCTGTCAGGCCAAGGGGCGCATAACGGACGTTCCGTTAACGGGCCCCTCTAATATCGCCTGTCGTCAGCATGATCGAGGCCACGCTTCTGGCCTTGGTCAATCCGTCTATCTGAAACACGGCCAGCCGGTGCTCGGATCGGTCGAGACCGGTGTCCGCGTTCGATGTACCAGAATAGGCACGGCGCCTCCACCATCCAGTGTCAGGTCGGCCAGTGGCTGGTACTCGCCCCTGATGAACGGTTCAATCATGTCGAACCGGGAGCGAAAGGACGCGCCATCGGTGTACACGACGAAGAGCGGCGGTCGAGCCCGCAGGGCGGCGACCGTGCGGTCTTGATGTTTCACGGACGAGTACCACGCGCCAAGCACGACGCCGTCGCTGGCGAATGTGCGTCCGGCCAGCACCGGCACCTCCGGCGACTCGCTAGTGACGATGAGCTGCTCCGACGTGTCGGTGCAGCGATCGAGGTAGGCGAAGAACGGCATGAGCGCAGCCGCGATCCGGCTCGGCGGGTCCTGGCGGTGAGGACGCCCCAGGAAGGCCGAGACGCCGCGCGCGCGCGCCAGTACCCCTTCAAGGCCTTCGTCGATCCCGGTCCTCTCGATTCGTTCGGGCCATTCTCCGATCTGCGCGATCGCGGCGCATGATGCGATCAATACCGCGATGGTCACCAGCCGCGCGAGCAGCTGCAGAGAGCGGAGCCGCCACCGCTCGCGCCAGCAGAGACCTACCACCCACGCACTGAGTAGCGCGGCGGGCACGATGGCGTCGGCCAGACGGGTTCGCAGCGTGTCTCGAAGGAAGCCGGCATTCACCATGGCAGCCATCGCGCACAATCCGAGGACGACCGCCACCTCGCCACGCCATCGTTCGAGTCCGCCCATCGCTCTCCGGAGTGCGATTGCGGCGCAGATCGGCGGCAGACCCCAGAACAGCCAGAAGAGCCACGCGTCCGCATTGGCGGCGCTGTGCAGGGCTGGAGCCAGGCGCAGCGGCGACATCGACGCCGTCAACTCTCTCCATGCCGGTCGGTGCACGCGACCGAGACCGGTCGTACCGGCGACATGCGCGTCACCCGCGAGGGCATCGAGGTTGCCGTCCGAGGCGTCGCGCACGTAATACCATCGCGTGTCGTCGCCCTCCCGAACGAACTCGAGGCCGTAGCGGCGCTCGGTAGAAGCACGCTCGGCGTCGGCCAAGCCTGGCATCCATGTGATCTGTGCCAGCGGTCGATCCGGGCGCTCGAGCCCGAGCAGTGGTCGGCCAGGCACGAGCGCCAGACGCGGCCAGGACCGAAGGTTGGAGGCGTTGGCTTCGGCCTGCGCGTACTCAATGGCCCTGTCGAAATAGTCCGCGAGGCCGCCGTTGAGTGTGACGAACAGCATCCAGGGCAGCAGCCACAGCGCTGTGACGGCCGTCAGAGTGGCCGTGCGGCCAACGGCGGCGGCCCAGCCGTCCGTTCGGCTCGCGAGCACCACTCACACGGCCGCCGAGACGCCGAGATACAGCCCGTGGTCGTGGCGCAGGAGGAACGCCACCGCGATGACGCCGGCCATGCCGACGATGCGGCGGCGGGAGGGACGCTCGGCCATGGCCATCATCGCCCAGGCCCCGAGTGCGTACGCCAGCACCTTCGGATACGAGTAGGTGCGCGGGTAGGCGACGAGTTCAAGGATCGCGACGAGTGCGGCGGTCCAGACCGTTCCCGCAAGCCGGTGGGCCGCCACCACCGTCAGCAGCGCGCCGGTGGCCAGCGCGCCGGCGGTCAGCACCCACTCGACGGCCAGCGTGCCACCGGCGAGCCACCATGCCGCGGCGGACAGCATGTATGTGAGGGGCCAGCCCGGGTCGGCGAAGTCGCGTATCGGGCGCTCGCCGAGCAGCATCTGCTGCGCCAGCGCATAGTGGGCGTAGTGGTCGTTCGAGAAGCCCATGAACGTCAGGAACCGCCAGGCGAGCGCGACGACGAACACCACGCCAGCCGTCGCGGTCAGAGCCACGTGCGCTGAGGCCGGGCGGTTATTGGTCTGCACACGCATCGACCGCGCCATTCGCCCGGTGCGCGGCAAGTACCTCACGCACCCCGTCCGCATCAGAGATGCAGAAGGCTCGCTGCCACACGGCGGCGTCGGGTGTGGCGCCGAGGTCGATGAGCAGTTGCACCATCTCGGGTTCGCGGGCCGCTGCGCCGGCTTCGATGGGTGTCAACGTCTGCGGCGCCCGAGACATCACGCCCGCGCGGATCGTGTTCGCGCGGTTGATGTCTTCGTGCCGCTCCACGAAGCGAATGACCGCCGCGCCATCCTGAAGTACGGCCGCCTCCGCCATGTTCTGGGGCTGCTGTCCCCAGATGGGATGTGTGCCGGCGATGGCGGTGAACGCCAGGACCGATACCCACAGGAGTGCAACGCAGGCCGGCGGCATCGCCATCAGAAGCGCGAAGCGGGAGGACGGTGTCATTCGAGCCAGAGACGGCTGGGCCACTCCGGACTGTCGACGCGCGTGTTGGGCAACACGAACTGCAGGGCGTCGTGCCGAAGCTGGAGGATCAGCTGCTGCTCGGCCGGATCGCTCGGCCAGCTGTTGTCGCGTTTCCAACGCCCTGGCAGCTCGACCCAATCGATCTGGCGCTTGATGGCCTGCGACCGCAGCACGTAGTGAACACCCCCGGTGCGGAGTGACCATCCCGTAATCACCGTGCCGATCAGTATGGCACAGCCGACGACCGCGGCCGGGCGCAGGGTGGAGCCCACCCGCCGACACGATACGCGACCATCGCGAGGGCCATCTCATGCGCCCGATCACACCATGATCCTGCCGGCATGCGAGTGACGTCCACCCCGCTTGAGTAGCACTCAGCTTTAGAGTCCGGCGGTTACTTTCGCCGTCTTCGTCTTCGCCGTCAACTGCTGCGCGTAGGCGGCGGGCGTCAGCCCGCCCAGCCCCTTCTTCGGGCGTTCCTCGTTGTACTCACGACGCCAGGTCTCGATGACGACCTGGGCATGCGTGAGGCTCGTGAACCAGTGCTCGTTCAGGCACTCATCGCGCAGGCGGCCGTTGAAGCTCTCGATACACGCGTTCTCCACGGGCTTGCCGGGCCGGATGAAGTCCAGGGTGACCCCACGGCGGTAGGCCTACTCGTCCAGGGCGTTCGACGTGAACTCCGTGCCGTGGTCGACCGTGATCGCCCGTGGCAGCGGGCGCTCCGCGGACACGGCCTCGAGGGCGTCGACGACGCTGCGTCCGGTCAGCGACACATGGGCCTCCAACCGCACACGCTCGCGACTCCACTGATCGATGACGGTCAGCACGCGGAACGTCCGGCCGGAGGCGAGCTGGTCATGCACGAAGTCCATGCGCCAGCGCTGATGGCGCCCGCTCGCCGGCGGCACGACACCGCGGGGCAGGCTCACGCGCTTCTTCTGGCGCACCTGGAGGCCTTCCAAGCGGTAGAGGCGGTGGACCCGTGTCTTGTTGTCCGGCCAGCCTTCGCGCCGGAGCAGGATCCAGATGCGGACATCGCCGAACCGCGGGCGCGCCTGCTGCTCACCTGGAAGCGGTCGTGAATCCACTGGGCCAGCTCGCGGCGGCGCGCTGGCCTCAGCCTTTCTTTCGGAGCACCTCCTGCAGGATGTGCGTGTCGAGCGTCAGGTCGGCCACGAGGCGCTTCAGGCGCGCATTCTCCTCGCGCATCTGACGCAGTTCCCGCACCTCGGCCGCGCCCAGGCTGCCGTATTTCTTTTTCCAGAGGTAGAACGTCGCTTCGGCAATGCCCATCTGCCGACAGACGTCGGCGACCGGGGTGCCGGACTCGGCCAGGCGCAGGGTATAGGCGACTTGCTCTTCGGTGTAGCGGGACGTCTTCATCGCTTCTCCTTCCCTTGAAGGGACACCGGAAGCGACCGTATTCCACTTTTCAGCTGTCTTGATTTCGTGGGACAACGTCACTCCGCCGATCCACGCCCCGGGCCGCTCGGAGGGTGGTAGCGTCGCGCCAGCCTGGCAGGGTCCGCGCCCAGGAAATAGAGGCACACCAGGCACGCGTTCCGGGCGCTCCGCCGGAACCAGCCGTCACGCCGCCAACGGCGGGCGGAGGTGACCAGCGGCAGGGGAGACCGGCGCACCGGGCCCTGCCGCACCAGCCGCCGTACGAACTCCACGTCCTCCATCAGGGGCATGTCCCGGAAGCCGCCCATGGCCGTGAACACGTCGCGCCGCACGAAGAATCCCTGGTCACCGTAGGGCAGCGAGAAGAGCGCCACGCGCCCGGCGACCAGCCGTTCGATCACGCGTGCCTGCCAGGCGCGGTCGTCGAGCGCGAAGCGGAACCATCCGCCGACGTGGCTGGCAGCATCGCCGTCCGCCCCGCTGCCGGTGATGGCAGCGAGCCAGCCCTGCGGCAGGCGGGAGTCGGCGTGAAGGAAGAGGAGCCAGTGCCCCGTGCCTGCTGCCGCGCCGGCGTTCATCTGGCCGCCACGGCCGGCCGGCGCCCGCACCAGGCGCACATCGGGGCGCGTCGCGCAGACGGCATCCACGGCTGGGTCCGCACCGCCATCCACCACGATGACCTCACAGTCAGGGACCGGGGGGAGTGTGTGCAACAGACGCGCAAGGGCTGGCCCGTCATTGAGCACGGGGATGACGATAGCGACCCCGGGTGAGCCCTCAGGCACGGTGGGCATTCAGGCCGGCAGCCCTGCCGTTGTTTGGCATAATGGCGGTCGTTATGCTGATCCGCAAGCCGAACGACATTCCCTATTCGGACGTGACGCCCAGGTCCATCTGGGTTCGCCGCCGTGAATTCATCAAGTTAGCCACCGGGGCGGTCGCTGGCGTCGGAGCAGGGCTTGTCCTGCCTGAGATGGACACCTTCGCGCAGACCGGCCAGAAGTTGCCGGGCGTGAAGCCCAGCCCGCTCAGCACCACGGGCGAGAAGCTCAATTCCTACAAGGACATCACCACCTACAACAACTACTACGAGTTCGGCACCGACAAGGCCGACCCCGCGGAGTATGCCAAGAAGTTCCAGACCAACCCGTGGACGCTGACCATCGACGGGGAAGTGGCGAAGAAGACGGTGCTCAGCTACGACGACCTCTTCAAGGTCGCCCCGCTCGAAGAGCGTGTCTACCGGATGCGGTGCGTCGAGGCATGGTCCGTGGTGGTGCCGTGGGTGGGGATTTCGCTCGCGGCGATCCTCAAGCAGGTTGAGCCGACGCCCAAGGCGAAGTACGTGGCGTTTGAGACGATCTACGACCGCAGCTCGATGATGACGCAGCGCGAAATCGGCATCCCCCTGCCGTACGTGGATGGCCTCCGGCTCGATGAAGCGCTGCACCCGCTTACGATCCTGGCGGTGGGGCTCTACGGCGAGAAGCTGCCGAACCAGAACGGCGCACCCATCCGGCTTGTAGTGCCGTGGAAGTACGGCTTCAAGGGCGTCAAGTCGATCGTCCGGATCAAGCTGACGGAAAAGGAGCCGCCGTCCACCTGGAATATCACCAACGCGCGTGAGTACGGGTTCTACTCCAACGTGAACCCGCAGGTGGATCACCCGCGGTGGACCCAGGCGACCGAGCGCCGGCTGGGCGAGTTGTTGCGGCGCAAGACGCTGCCCTTCAACGGCTACGCGGACCAGGTGAGTTCTCTCTACAGTGGAATGGACCTCCGGAAGTTCTATTGATCGGCGCGCTCAAGAGCCTGGTGTGGGTGGCCGCCCTCGTGCCGGCCGCCAGGCTCACCTACCTCATCCTCACGGGCGGTGACCTCACCCCCAACCCGATCGAGTACATCACGCACCAGACGGGGTGGTACGCGCTGCTCCTGCTGGTGCTGTCGCTGGCGATCACGCCCCTTCGAAAGCTGACGCGCTGGTCCGCGGCGCACCGGTTCCGGCGGCTGCTTGGGCTCTTCAGCTTCTTCTACGCCATCCTGCACTTCGCCACCTGGTTCGTGTTCGACAAGTTCTTCGACGTGGTGGAGATGGGAAAGGACGTCGTGAAGCGTCCCTACATCACGGTTGGGATGACCGCCCTGATGATGCTGATCCCGCTCGCGGTTACGTCGACGGCCGGATGGATCCGCCGTCTTGGCGGGCAACGGTGGGCGCGCCTGCACCGGCTCGCCTACGCGGCGGCGATCGCCGGGGTCCTGCACTTCTGGTGGCTGGTGAAGTCCGACATCCGTGAGCCGGCGGCCTTCGGCGCGGCTGTGGCCATTCTGCTGGGTGTGCGTGCGTGGTGGACCTTTCAGCCCAGACCATCGTTGCGCTCCTGACGCGGGCGCCCTCGGCCGGGGGCAAGACGCGCCTGTTCCAGGAGTTGGACCGTGCCTGCGATCCGGATCTGCTCCTGGCCCTTCTGCTCGACACGCTCGAGGCCGCCACGATCACCGGCCTGCCCGTGGTGGTGTTCTGCGAGCCGCCGGAGGCGTGCGACGGCCTGCGCGCGCAACTGCCCCCGGGCGTCCGCGTGGAACCCCAGGCTGTGGGTGACCTCGGTGCGCGGATGGGCGCGGCCTTCGACGCGTTGATGGCGGAGGGCGCCGGTCGCGTCCTGTTGATCGGGTCCGATCTGCCCACCCTGTCGCCGGACCTTCTGCGCGAGGCAGATGCGGCGATCTCCACGGGCGCGGCTGATGTGGTCCTCGGCCCATCCATGGACGGCGGATACGCGCTCATCGGGGCACGCCAGACGCCGTGGCCGCTGTTTCGGGACATCACATGGAGCCGGCCGGACGTGCTCGAGCGGACGCTCAATGCGGCCACCCGGGTCGGCCTCAGGGCCGCGGTGCTGCCGGCCACGCAGGACGTCGATACGCTGGCGGATCTGCGCGCCGTCTGCAGCGGGGAGGGGGCGGCCCGTACGCGGGCGTCTTCAGGAATGCTGCCAAGGCCGGGTACAGTGACGGGGTGAGTTCCGTGCCCGAGTCCATCCAGAACGCACCCGTTCGTCCCGCATCGTTGAGCCTGGCCGAGATCGAGCGGGAGGTGGCCAAGCGACGCACCTTCGCAATCATCTCGCACCCGGATGCCGGCAAAACAACCCTGACGGAAAAGCTCCTGCTCTATGCCGGCGCGATCGAGCTGGCGGGCGCCGTCCGTGGACGGAACACCCGCCGCCATGCCACATCCGACTGGATGGAAATGGAGCAGCAGCGCGGGATCTCCATCACGTCCGCGGCACTCGAGTTCGAACTGAAGGGCCGGCGGATGTCGCTCATCGATACGCCCGGGCACAACGACTTCAGCGAGGACACCTACCGGGCCCTCATTGCCGCCGACGGCGTCGTGATGGTCATCGACGCGGCCAATGGCGTCGAGCCCCAGACGCGGAAGCTCTTCGAGGTCTGCCGGCGCCACCGGCTGCCGATTCTCACCTTCGTCAATAAGCTCGACCGGCCGTCCAAGGATCCGCTGGAACTGGTCGACGACCTTGAGCAGACGCTGGGCATCTCCGCGGCGCCGGTGAACTGGCCGATCGGCAGTGCGGATCGCTTTCGGGGCGTCTACGACCTTCGGAGCAGCACGCTGCTGCGCTACGAGCGGGAGGCGCAGGGGCAGTACCGGGCGCCCGTCGAGCTGTCGTCGCTGGACGACCCGGACGCGCGGGAGATGATCGGCGACACGCTCTACGCCCACTTCCGCGAGTCGCTCGACGTGGTCCGCGAGGTGGGTGCCAGCTTCGATCTCGCGGAATACCGCGCGGGCCGCCAGACACCCATGTTCTTCGGCAGCGCGCTGACCAACTTCGGCATCGAACCGTTTCTTGATGCGCTGGCCGAGTTCTCGCCTCCGCCCCAGCCCCATCTGAGCGACACGGACGTGGTGGACCCGACCGATGAGCGGTTCACCGGGTTCGTCTTCAAGATTCAGGCGAACATGGACCCGCGTCATCGGGACCGCGTCGCATTTGTCCGTGTCTGCTCGGGGCGGTTCACCAAGGACATGACACTGGCTAACAGCCGGCTGGGGAAGACCCTCCGGGCCTCGCGTGCCTACCGGTTCTTCGGCCGGGACCGCGAGACGATCGAAGTAGCCTACGCGGGGGACATCATCGGCCTGGTGAACCCGGGACAGTTCGCGATCGGCGACACGCTGCATGAAGGTCCGCCGCTGCGCTTTCCCGATCTGCCGCGCTTTCCCGCGGAGCACTTCGGCCGCGTGCGCCTGAAGGGCACCAACTACAAGCAGTTCGACGACGGGCTGAAGCAGCTCGAGGAAGAAGGGCTCATGCAGCTCTTCTACCTGTCGGAAGGGCGGCGCGCACCGGTCCTCGGCGTGGTCGGCGCGCTGCAGTACGACGTCATTGCCAGCCGTCTGGCCAATGAGTACGGCGTCCATGCCGTGATTGAGCCGGCCGGATATGCCGCGGCTCGGTGGCTGGGTGACGGGACAAGCCACACACCGGGTGGCTCAAATGTGATGGCGGCCGACCGCCACGATCGGCCGGTCATTCTGTTCGAATCGGAGTGGGCGCTTCGGTACTTCGAGCGCCACCATCCGGAGGTCGTGCTGCTGGCGGAATCGCCTCCGGTGGTGCAGGCCGGCTAGACCGCCGGCGCCGCGCGCTTCGGCCGCCGGGCCCGAGGCGGTCGTGCCGGCTCGGCAGCCAGCAGCTTGACGATGTACTTCCGTGCCGTCATCCGGATGAACGCCAGCTCCTTCGGGCCGAACCGCTTCCAGCCCATCAGCTTCAGCGCACCGCGCTGATTGGTCCGGAACACGGAAATCTGGCCGAAGATCATCGTGGTCAGCAGGCGGACTTCCGGGTCAGTCGGCTTGCGGCCGATGATGCGCCCCGCCAGTCCGAAGACGGTGTCGAAGAAGGGCCGCACGGAGCTGAAGATCAGCTCGAAGGCGCCGGTGCCCGTGGGTTCCATCTGTTCCCGGACCACGAACTGTCGCCACCCTTCGGGCATCCCGCCCGACAGCCCGATGCCGGCGAACTCGTCGAAGATCGCGCACACGCACTCCACCAGGTCCTGATGTGAGGCGGCAGGCTCCCTCACCAGCGCCTTGCCTCTGTCGAGCACGGCCGTGCTCCGGTCCCGGATCGTCCGGGCGATGTGTTCCGCGCACGCGCAGTAGAGCTGGTCCTTGCTGCCGAAGTGGTAGTGGATAGACACGAGGTTCGTGCCCGCGCGCTCGACGACGCGGCGTGTGCGGGCCTTGGCGAGGCCCTCTTCGCCGAAGGTCTCGATGGCGGCGGCGATCACGCGGTCGCGCGTCATGGCGCCGCGGCGCTGCTTGGGGAGGTGTGACATCTGGCTAGGAGCCCGCATTATACGGGCGATCGGACCTGAATGAATCAGCCGACTTAAGAAAGCGGCAGCAATATTCACAGATGAACAGGTCGACACATTCTGATCGATTTCGTTTTATGAATCATCTGACTCATAATGAGTCTTCAGATTCTGGAGCATCTCCTTCTATGAGCAGCGATACAGCACAGACCCCAACAGGCGCATCGCGCCGTCCCAAGCCCGTTCTTCTCCTGATCGCCGTGGTGGTGCTGGTGGCGGCGGGGGGCACCGCGTGGCGGATGCGGTCCGCTTCGGTTGTCCCGACCAGCGTCGTGAGCCTGAGCGGACGACTGGAGGGCGACGACTCCGCCGTGGCGTCTCGCACGTCCGGCCGCATCGTGCGGATTGCGGTCAGGGAAGGTGACGCGGTGAAGGCCGGCGACACCATTGCCGTGCTGGACGATGACCAGATTGCGGCCCGCGCGGATCAGGCCCGTGCGGCGCTGACGCAGGCCGAAGCGCGGTCCAGCGTGGCGCGCCAGCAGATCGCGGTGCTGGAACAACAGCTCCGGCAGGTGCAGCTTCAGACCGAACAGTCGAGAGTGGACGCCGACGGCCGGGTCCGTCAGTCGGAGGCCGATCTGGCGGCGGCGGAGGCCCAGCTCGTCCGCGAGCAGGCCGCGCTGCAGATCGCCCAGTTCGACCGGGAGGCCTACGCCACCCTCGCCAAGTCGGGCGCCGTGTCCGAGCGCCAGGGCAGGCAGGCCGCATCAACGGCGGATCAGCAGGCCGCAGCGGTGACGGCTGCGGTGAAGCGCGTGGAAGCGGCCCGGGGCGGACACGCGGCGGCCCGGGCGATGCTGACCAACCCTGATATCCGGATGGCCCAGGGCGCGGGCATCACGGGGCAGATCGCCCAGCAGCGGGCGGAGATTGCCAGCAGCGTGGCGCAGACCGAGCAGGCGCGGGCGCGGCTGGCGGAGGCCGAGGCGGCCCGGAAGGACCTGACCGTGCTGGCACCGTTTGACGGCACGGTCGTGACGCGGAGCGCGGAGCCTGGTGAAATCGTGGCGCCTGGCACGCCGATTGTGACCATCGTGGACCTCAAGCAGATGTTCCTGCGCGGCTTCGTGCCCGAGGGACGCATCGGCGAAGTGAAGGCCGGGCAGGCGGCCCGTGTCTATCTGGATTCGAAGCCCACCGAGCCGGTGGAGGCGGTGGTGACGCGCATCGACCCCGAGGCCACGTTCACGCCGGAGAACACCTACTTCCGCGAGGATCGCGTGAGGCAGGTGGTGGGCGTGAAGGTCCAGCTCAAGGGGGCCTTCGGGTTCGCCAAGCCGGGCATGCCCGCCGATGGAGAAATTCTGGTGGGCGCGGCCTGGCCTGCGAGTTCGCACCGGTGAAGCCGGTTCCCGCCATTCGCGTTGATGGCCTCGTCAAGCGCTACGGCGCGGTGGAGGCCGTGCGCGGGATCAGTGTCGACATCGCTGAGGGCGAGATCTTCGGGCTGATCGGCCCGGACGGTGCCGGCAAGACCACCACCTTTCAGGTACTGGCAGGCGTGATGGAGGCCACCGGGGGCAGGGCCGAAGTGTTTGGCCAGCCTGCCCGGGAGGCCCGCGCGCACACGGGCTATCTGACGCAGACCTTCAGCCTGTATCCCGACCTGACCGTCATCGAGAACATCCGGTATCTGGGCGACCTGCGGGGCACGCCCCGTGAGGAAGTCGAACGGCGCGGGATGAAGTACCTGCGGATGTTCGACATGCACCGCTTCACCGACCGCCGGGCCGGCCAGTTGAGCGGCGGCATGAAGCAGAAACTGGCCCTGGCCTGTGCGCTGGTTCCCGAACCACGCGTGCTGCTGCTTGACGAGCCGACCACGGGCGTGGACCCGGTGTCGCGCCGGGAGTTCTGGGACACGCTGGCGCACCTGTCGGTGGATGGGCTGACCATTCTGGTGGCCACCCCGTACCTGGACGAGGCGGAGCGGTGCCATCGCGTGGCACTGATGTATGCCGGCGCCATCCAGCGGATCGGTACGCCCGCCTCCCTGCGCGATCGGCTGAGCGCGGTGCGGCTGGAGGTGCGGACGACGGACCTCGGTCCGGCGGAGCAGATCCTCTACGAGGCGGACCGCAACCACGCCAACATCGTGGACGTGCAGCGCTTTGGCGACCGGCTGGACGTCCTCGTCCACGACCGGGTATCTGGCGAGGCCGTCATCCGCGAGCGGCTGAGGCTGGCAGGGCTGCCGGTCACCGAAATCCGGCAGGACACGCCCACGCTCGAGAACGCCTTCGTGGCCGAACTCCGCGCGCTGGGCGGCGTGGTGGAGCACCCGACCTTTCCGGGACTTCACGACCACTCGGACATCCTCGGCCAGGTGGCCATCGGCGCCGAGCAGATCACCAAGTCCTTCGGGACGTTCCGGGCCGTGCACGACGTGTCGCTCACGGTGAAGTACGGCGAGGTCTACGGCCTGCTGGGAGCCAATGGCGCGGGCAAGACCACCACGATCAAGATGCTCTGCGGGTTGCTCGATGCCACCAGCGGCCGCGCGGAACTGGCCGGTGCCCGCAGGAACCTGCGCGCACCCGCGGTGCGTCGCCAGATTGGCTACATGTCCCAGAAGTTCTCGCTCTACGAGGACATGACGGTGGCCGAGAACCTGGCGTTTTTCGGCGGCGTCTACGGCGTCCCTGAAGAGGAGCGGGCAGCGAAGGTGGACTGGGTCCTCCGCTTCGCTAACCTGGAACGGGAGAGCGGCCGCATCGTGGGGAGCCTGCCGGGGGGATGGAAGCAGCGCGTGGCCTTTGGCGCGTCCATCATGCACGAGCCCACGGTGCTCTTTCTGGATGAGCCCACGTCGGGTGTGGACCCGCTGGCGCGCCGCTCCTTCTGGAGTCTCATCAACCGCCTGTCAGACGCCGGCACCGCCATCCTCGTCACGACCCACTATCTGGAAGAGGCCGAACAGTGCAACCGCCTCGGCATGATGGTGGCGGGGGAACTGGTGGCGGAGGGGACGCCCTCGGAGATCAAGGCGGCGCAGGGCGGGACGCTGGTGGAACTGCACGTCAACAAGCCCCAGGCCGCGGCGGACCACCTCAAGACGGTGATGGACCGGTGGCGCGTGTCGCTGTTCGGCGACCGGCTGCACGTGATCAGCGATCTGTCGATCGAGCCGGCCACCTCCTACCTGCGAGAGCACCTGACGGGGCAGGGGCTCGTGATTGACTCGCTGCGCGAGTCACGCTTTTCGCTCGAGGACGTCTTCATCAGCATCGTGGAGCAGGCCCGCGTGCAGGGGAAGGTGGCGGTGGACGCATGAACCGCGTGATCGCGCAATGGCGCAAGGAAGTCTCGCAGTTTACGCGGGACCGGCTGGCACTCGCCCTCGCGCTGGTGCTGCCTGTGCTGCAGCTCCTGATGATGGGGCAGTCGCTGTCCTTCATCGTCCACGACATGCCGCTGGTGGTGCAGGACCTGGACGACTCCCCGGCGTCGCGCGAACTCATCGACGGCTTTCGCGGGTCGCTCACCTTCCGTATCGTCGCGTGGCCGACCGACCGCCGGCCTGAAGAGGCGCTCACGGCCAACGCCGCGCGCGGTGTGCTCATCATCCCCGAGCACTTTTCCCGGGACCTCTCGCGCGGTGTCAACGCCGACGTGCAGCTCATGGTGGACGGTTCGGACGGCAATACGGCGGGCCTGCTGGCGGGCAACGCCGGGGGCATCGCGGGTGCCTATAACGCCAAGCATGGCGGCGGGCGGCGAGGCGGCGGACAGGTGGCGGCTGCCGTGCGCTATTGGTACAACCCGGGGCGCGTCTCGAAGAAGTTCTACGGCCCCGGCATCTTCGTGATGGGCCTCTCGATGTTTCCGCCGCTGCTGGCCTCGCTCGCCATGGCACGCGAGGCCGAGCGCAAGACGATCCTCCAGGTCTATGTGTCGAACATCTCCGCGTGGGAGTTTCTGGCCGGCAAGATTCTGGCCTTCATGACGGTCGCCCTCGCGGAGGCGGTCGTGCTCTTCACGATCCTCCGGTTGGTGTTCGACGTGACGTTTGTGGGCGATCCCACGCCCTTCATCGTGTCAACCATCCTCTATGTGTTCTGCGTGGCTTCCTTCGGCACCATGATCGGCGCGGCCGTGACCAACCAGGTGGCGGCGATGCAGGGCGTGATGATGGGCGGGTTTCTCTTCACGTTCCTGCTCTCGGGCCTCCTCTTTCCGCTCTCCAACGTGCCGGGCTCGCTCCGGTGGTTGTCCTACCTTGTGTGGGCCCGCTACTACATCGAGATCGTGCGCGACGCCCTGCTCCAGGGTGGAGGCTGGCCGGCCGTCTGGTTCAAGGTGCTCGCCATTGCCGGCATCGGCTCGGTGTTCTTCCTGATTGCCTGGCGGCGGATGCGGCCGATGCGGCTGGAGGCATAGGCATGGCCCGATTCGCCCGCTTCTGGAGCCCTGCGATCCGCGCGCTGGTCATCAAGGAACTGCACCAGGTTCGGCACGACAGGCGCGTCGTGATGGCGCTCATCCTGCCGCCGTTGATGCAGTTGATGATCTTCGGCACGGTGATGAGCCCCAAGGTCACCAGCATCAAGCTCGGCGTGGTGGACGACAGCCGGTCGGCAGAGAGCCGGAGCCTGGTGGCCTCGCTGAGCGAGAGCGGCAGTTTTGTACTCAAGGCGTCGTTCAGCTCCGTCGAGGCGCTCAGCGAGGAGATTCGCCAGGGCACGATCGATGCGGGCGTGGTGATTCCCACGGAGTTTGCCGGGGAGTTGGAGCGGGGCCGTACCGCGCTGCTCCAGGTGCTGCTCAACGCCATGAATGCCAACACCGCGGCTGTCAGCCAGGGCTACATCCGCGGCGTCCTGCAGGGATTCAACGGGTCGCTTGCGAAGGGCGGTGTCCACGCCGCACCGCGCACGGTCGAAGGCGCGGCGCCCCGGCGCGGGCTGGCGCTGCTCCATCCGCTCTTCCTCTTCAACCCGGGGCTGATTTCGTCCTGGTTCCTGGTCACCGGACTCATCGGCCAGTTGCTGTTGATGAACGGGATGATCACCGCCTCGGCCACGATGGTGAAGGAGCGCGAAGCCGGCACGCTCGAGCAGTTGCTGATGACGCCGCTGCGGACCTCCGAGATCATCGTGGCGAAGATCCTGCCGCAGTTTGCGCTCCTGATGATTCCTGCGTCGATTGCGCTCCTCGTGATCCGGTTCTACTTCAACGTGCCGTTTCGCGGGAGTCCGTGGCTGCTGTCGGTGGCCGTGGCCGCCTGCCTGATGTGCGGGATCGGGTTCGGGACGGTGGTGGCGACGCTGACCAAGTCGGCTCAGCAGGCACAGTTGGCCAGCTTCTTCATCATCCCGCCGATGATGTCGCTCTCCGGCACGATGACGCCCGCTGAGGCCATGCCGCCCTGGATGCAGCCGTGGACGGTGATCAACCCGATCTACCACTTCGGATTCATTGCCAGAGGCACGCTGATTCGCGGCAGCGAGCTCGCGGATGTGTGGACGCACCTGGTGGCATTGGTGGTCATCGCCGGGGTGGTGATGTCGGTCAGCGTGTGGCGGTTCCGTCAGCAGTTGTCATAGGGCGGCCACCGCCGCCCGAGGATAGGTCGTTCATGCATCGAATGCTTCTGGTTCGGACACTCATCACGGCGGGCCTGACCTGCCTGACGGCAGGCGCCTTTGCGCAGGGCGGCGGCGCTACGCCACAGGCGGCGCCATTGCCCCTCTCAGGCCGGTCGGGTCAGGCCGGGTCCGTCACGGCAACACAGACGGCGCTGCCCGGTGCCACCACGAGTGTGAACACGGCGAGCCCCACGGTGCAGGCGCAGGGTGCGTTGACGGGCAGCCGGAGCGGCGCGCAGCCGCTGGCTGGTGCTCTCACGTTCAGGGAGGCGGTCGACCGCGGGCTGGCCTACAACCTGGGCACGGTCAATGTGGGCCAGGCCGTGAAGCAGGCGAGGAGCCAGCAGGCCATCGCGCGGAGCGTCCTGCTGCCGAACATCACCGGCGATCTCTCGGCCACGCGCCAGCAGTTGAACCTCGCGGCCAGCGGATTCGACAGCATCAGCAGCCCGATTCCGGGTGGCTTCAGCTTTCCGAGTGTGGTCGGGCCGTTCAACGTGGTGGACCTCCGAGCACGGCTGACGCAGTCGGTGGTCGACGTGACGGGCTGGAACAATTTCAAGGCGGCCCGCGAAGGAGCCACGGCCGCGCGGCTGACGGTGGAGGACTCGCGCGACCTTGTGGTGCTGGCCGTGGGCGGCAGCTATCTGCAGGCGCTGGCGGCCCGGGCACGTGTCGAATCGGCCCGGGTGCAGGTGGCTACCGCGCAGGCGCTCCATCAGCAGACGTCTCAGCGCAGAGTGGCCGGGCTGGCGGCGCAGATCGACGTGAACCGGAGTGAGATTCAGCTGCTCACACAGCAGCAGCGGCTGACGGCGCTCGGGAACGACCTGGCCAAGCAGAAGATCGCACTGGCCCGCATGATCGGGCTACCGCCCTCTGATGGGTACGAGCTGGCCGACCAGATGGCCTTTTCGCCCGCCACGGCGACGGCCGTGGACGAGGCGGTGCGGCTGGCGCGTGAGCATCGAGCCGATCTGAAGTCGGCCGAAGCCCAGGTGCGGGCGGCCGATCGTGCACTCTCGGCGGCGCGTGCCGAGCGGTTGCCGACCGTCGGCGTCAGCGGTGACTACGGCACGCTCGGGAGCACGATCGCCAACGGGCGGACGACGTTCAGCGTGTCGGGCCGGGTGCATATCCCGCTCTGGGATGGCGGACGCACGGGGGCGCACGTGTCACAGGCCGAGGCCGTGGTGGCGCAGCGGAAGGCTGAGCTCGAGGACCTGACGAGTCAGATCGAGGCGGATATCCGGCGGGCGACGCTCGACCTCTCGGCTGCCGCGAGCCAGGTCGATCTCGCCGCGCGCAACGTCGTGGTCACGAAGGAGGCGCTCGGCCTCACACGCCAGCGCTTCGAGGCCGGCGTGGCGGAGAGCGTCGAGGTGGTGCAGGCCCAGGAGGCGGTGACCACCGCCGAACTGGACTACATCAACGGCGTCTTTGCCCACAACCTGAGCAAGCTCACGCTGGCCCGAGCGACGGGGCAGGCAGACGAGCGGCTCGCCGAGTTCCTCAAGCTCCCGTAGCCGCCGGATCCATTGCGGTGATGCCGGCGGCCCGTCAGAGTGGAACCGGGCGTGTCATGCTGCTGTCCTTGACTCTGATGTTGGCGTGACCATGTTCCAACTGCACGACCCGCGCATCCGCTATTCCCTGTTCACACTCTGGTTGCTCGTCGTCTGTGGCGCCCTGTACTTGTATTTCTTCAAGCGGGCGGCGGTGCAGAGCGAACTCCAGGATGCGCTGTCGGCGTCGTTCTGGGCCGCGGCGATCGCCTACCTCGTGATCGGTTCGCTCCGGGCATTCACCCTGGTGCCGGCCACCTTCCCCCTGCTGATTGCGATGCCGTTCTTCGACCCGTGGGTGCTCGTCGCCCTCACGCTTCCGTGCATCGCGATCTCCTCATCGACGTGCTACTTCTTCGCCGAAGCGATCCACGTCGATGAACTGTTCGAGCGGAAGTACCCAGCGCAGATCCGGAAGCTGAAGGACCTGCTGCAGACCTACGAGCTGCCGATCATCATCGGGTGGAGTTTCTTCCTGCTGCTGCCGACCGATCTGCTCTGCTATGTCTGCGGATCGCTCAAGATCAACTTCAGGAAATTCCTGTTCGGCATCCTCGTCGGCGAGGGCACTGTCTACGCGGCATACATCTTCTTCGGGGATTGGCTGCTCACGCGTTAAGCAGCTATTCGGGGACGCCGCCGAGTGAACGCAGCATCGCGGCGGCGACAGGGTAGCCAGGGAAACGCAGCGCGCCGCGGTCTACGCCCATCGCGATACGCAGCGCGGTCTCGTTGCGCTTGTTCCGCAGATTCACGCTGGCGCCGTGCTCGACCAGGTATTTGATGACCTGATCGTGGCCCAGGTAGGCGGCGGTGTGCAGCGCCGTCTCGCCCAGTTTGTCCACGGCGTTGATGTCGATGCCCATGGAGACCGCCAGCGTGACACCCGCCAGGGCGACGGCCTGGGGAATCGGATCCTGCGCGTCGCCGGAGGGCCGGCCCACGGCGGCGATGAGTACCGTGGATTCGTCGGCGTTACGGGCATTCGTGTTCGCACCCGCCGCGACGAGAACCTTCATCGTGTCCGTGTCGCCGTTGGACGCGGCCATGAAGAGCGGCGTGGAGCCGAGCGCGCGGTAGCCGCCGCCTTCGTTGCTGAAGCGCGGCGTGGGCTTGACGAGCTTGGCGTTGGGATCGGCGCCCTTGGCCAGCAGCGCCTTCACGAGCGCCATCCGTCCCTCGACAATCCCGCCGAGGACGCTCCACTCATGCCACTTGCCGTAGCGTGTCGGGTACTCGCTCAGTTCCACCTTGGCGGCCGCCCAGTGGAGCGGGGTGTAGCCGGGCTTGTCGGCCTTCGGATCAGCGCCCCGGTCCAGGAGGAAGATGGCCAGGGGCGCATGCCCGCGCACCGTCGCCACATGGAGCGCGCTGACGCCGCTGTCGTCGGTGTCGTTGACGCGAGCACCCGCATCGAGCAGGACGCGTGTCATCTCCACGTCGCCTTCGCGCGCCGCGAACAGCAGGGGTGAGAAACCGGACTTCGAACGCGCATGCACGTCGGCGCCGCGCTCCAGCAGCAGCCGCACCACGTCGTGACTCCCGGCGGCCACCGCCCACATCAGGGCATCCTGGCCCACTGACGGATCCTTGTCTGCGACGCGTGCGCCGCGGTCCAGCAGGGCCCTGACCGCCGCGACGTGGCCCGCGCGAGAGGCCGCCATGAGCGGGAATTCGCCATTGGGCGGAGCCAGGTTCGGGTTGGCGCCCGCCTTGAGCAGCACCTCGACCATCCCGGCACTGCCGCGTGCGGCGGCAAGGGCGAGTGGCGTGACGCCGTAGTCGTTGGCCGCGTCGGGGCGGGCGCCCGCGCCCACGAGCAGACGCGCGATGTCCGCATCATCCGCGTTGGCGGCCCAGTGGAGCGCGGTGGCGCCGTCGGGCTCGGGGGCGTTGACGTCCACCTTCCGGGCCACGAGAGTCCGCACGGTCGCCCAGTTCCGGGCGCGGGCGGCCGCGGCGATGGCGGGCGTGGCGGCCTCGAGCGGGGGGAGCAACAGCGACAACGCAAGGCTGGCGGCGGCGCTGGCGATGGTCAGGTGCGACAACCTACGACACATGTGCTTGCCCTCTCAGGACGGGTGAATGGGCGCTAGAATAGCGCGGTTCTCGGACACGGCAAGACCGGAGGCCTTTCCATGTTGAAGCCCTGGCTCATCGGCGTGGGTGGCGCCGTGTGGCTGTTCTCGGCGGCGGCGGCGTCGGTCACTGCAGCGTCTCCTGCCAGGGGAGAAGCTTCGACGGCACGTCAGGCTTCCCCGGCGATGGCGATGGCGCCGGCCGAATCCCGTGCGCTGCTCGATCAGTACTGCGTCACCTGTCATAGCAACCGCCTCAAGACGGGCGGACTGGTGCTCGAGGGGCGCGACACCTCCAGCCTGGTCGAGGACCCCGCCTTCTGGGAAAAGATCGTCCGCAAGCTCCGGGGTGGCACGATGCCGCCGGCCGGCCGGCCCCGTCCGGACACCGCGCGCGGGCACGCGCTGATCGCATCGCTGGAGCGCAGTCTCGATGAGGCGGCGGCCACGGCACCCAATCCCGGCCGGCCGATGATCCACCGGCTCAATCGCACCGAGTACGCCAACGCGGTGCGCGACCTGCTTGCGCTGCCCGTGGATGCGGCGACGCTCCTGCCACCGGACACCTCTGGGTTCGGATTCGACAACGTGGCAGACGTGCTGACGATGTCGCCAGGGTTGCTCGACCGCTACATCAGCGCGGCGCATCGCATCGGACGGGCGGCGATGGGCGACCCCGCCATTCGCGCCGACCTCAAGCGCTACAACATCTCGCGCATGCTCCTCCAGGAAGACCGCGAGACCGAGGCCCAGTCGTTTGGCACGCGCGGCGGCACCACAGTTCAGCACCATTTCCCGCTCGACGGGGAGTACCTGTTCCGCGTCGACTTCCACATGAGCTACAACCAGCGCCGCGTGGACGTCCGTGGACGCCACGAGGACAACCAGTTGGACTTCCGCGTGGATGGGGAGCGGGTGAAGTCGGTTGTGCTGACCAAGTCCACCAAGGTCAACCCGAACGACCGGTACGGCGCCACACCGGACGGGCTGGACCCCGTGGAAGTCCGCGTGCCGGTCAAGGCGGGAACCCACGAGGTCAGCGTGTCTTTTGCGCGGAAGATTGCAGCCGCAACCGAGGGCGTGGGACCCACGCGTCTGCCGCAGTCGAGCAGCAGTTACTGGTGGTTCACGAACCCCTCGAACGAGACGGGGAAGTTCGAGATGGGGCTGAGCTTCCTGGACATCCAGGGGCCGTTCTCCGGGCAGCTTCCGCAGGACACGCCGAGCCGGAGGCGTCTGCTCGTCTGCCGCCCGGGTGGCGCGCTGGGCGAGGACGCGTGCGCGACACGCATCCTGACCACGCTGGCGCGCCGAGCGTATCGACGTCCGGCGACGGCGGATGAAATCGCCACGTTGATGCGCTTCTACAAGAAGGGCTACGAGAAGGGCGGGTTCGAACCCGGCGTCGAGTTTGCGCTCGAGCGCGTGCTGGTGGCGCCGCAGTTCCTGTTCCGCTCGGAGGAGGGGCCCACGACCGGCGCCTCGCACAAGGTGAGCGACCTCGACCTGGCGTCGCGCCTGTCGTTCTTCCTGTGGAGCAGCATTCCGGACGACACGCTCCTGGACCTGGCCACCCGGGGCCGGCTCAGCACCCCGGCGGTACTCGATCAGCAGGTGCGCCGCATGCTGGCGGACGCGAAGTCCGACGCGATGCTCGAGCACTTCTTCGGGCAGTGGCTGTGGCTGCGCAACATGGCCACCGTCCGGCCCAATACCGACATCTTTCCTGGGTTCGACGACACGCTCAGGTCGGCGATGCAGCGCGAGACGGCGCTCTTCATCCAGAGCCAGGTGCGCGAAGACCACGGCGTGGCGGACCTCCTCACGGCCAACTACACGTACGTCAACGAGCGGCTGGCCCGTCATTACGGCATTCCCAATGTGTACGGCGCGGACTTCCGCCGCGTGACGCTCCCCGATGGGCCACGGGCGGGTCTGCTGGGTCAGGGCAGCGTCCTCACGGTCACCGCGTATCCCAATCGGACCTCGCCAGTGGTCCGGGCCAAGTGGATGCTCGAGAACCTGCTGGGGACGCCGCCGCCGGAGCCGCCGCCGAACGTGCCGCAGCTCAAGGACGACGAGAAGGGGCAGGCGCCGAGTTCCATGCGCGCCAAGATGGAAGCGCACCGGAAGAACCCGGTCTGCGCCTCGTGCCACTCGATGCTCGACCCGCTGGGCTTTGCACTCGAGAACTTCGACGCCGTGGGTCAGTTCCGCGCGAGCGAAGGTGACGGTGTCACGCCGATTGATCCGTCTGGGGTCATGCCGAGCGGCCTGAAGTTCAGCGGTCCGGCCGGATTCCGCGCGGCGCTGCTGGAGCAGGAAGAGACGTTTGCGATCACGCTCACGCAGAAGCTGCTGACCTACGGGCTGGGTCGTGGCGCTGAGTATTACGACATGCCGGCCGTCCGGAAGATCGTTCGGGATGCGGCCCCCGGGAAGTACCGCTGGTCGGCGCTCGTCAGCGGCATCGTCAAGAGCGTGCCCTTTCAGTTGAGGAGATCCGAATCATGACCCTTACAGAGCCCCAGGGAAATCCCGAGCGAGGTCGAGGGATGATGATCGTCACAGGCGCACATCTCTCACGTCGGACGATTCTTCGTGGCGCGGGTGCCGCCGTGGCCCTGCCGCTCCTGGACGCCATGGTGCCGGCGCTCGTGCCGACGGCCCGGACGGCCGCCGCGCCGGTGATGCGGTTCGGCGCGTTCTACGTGGCGATGGGCGTCCAGATGCCGCAGTGGACCCCCGCCGCGGAAGGCACGTCGTTCGAGCTGCCGCCGATCCTGTCGACCATTGCCGCACACCGGGATCAACTCTTGGTCCTGACTGGGCTCGACGACGAGGAGGCGCAGAACCGCCCTGGCGATTCCGGCGGTATTCACTCCCGATCGCAGTCGACGTGGCTGACTGGCGTCCGCGCCAAGCGGACCGACGGGCCGGACTTCCGGGTCGGCACATCCGTGGATCAGATCATCGCTAAAGCCATCGGCGGCGACACGCAGCTCAGCTCGCTTGAGCTCACGCTCGAGGCCGGCGACGTCGTGGGTTCCTGCGACTATTCCTACACGTGCGCCTACACCTCGACCGTGGCGTGGCGGACGCCCACCACCCCGCTGCCCGCCGAGCTCAACCCGAGGGCGGTCTTTGAGACCCTGTTCGGCGACGCTGACAGCACCGACGCCAGGGCACGGCTGGCCCGGATTCGCGACAACGCGAGCCTGCTGGATTCGGTCAGCGCCGACCTGGCCCGCATGGACAAGACGCTGGGTGCGCGCGATCGCACCAAGGTGGCGGAGTACCTGGATTCGCTCCGCGCGGTGGAGCGGAGGATTCAGAAAGCGGAGGAGCAGAGTGCGCGCGAGCTGCCCGTCGTGGAGCAGCCGGTCGGCGTGCCGGCCTCCTACGAGGAGCACGCCAAGCTGATGTTCGACCTGCTGCTCCTGGCGTACCAGACGGACCTGACGCGCGTCTCGACGTTCATGCTGTCGCGCGAGCTGTCGGGCCGGGCCTACCCGGAAATCGGCATCACCGAGGGCAACCATCCGCTCTCGCACCACCAGAACGACCCGGAAAAGACCAGCAAGCAGACCAAGCTCAACACGTTCCACATGAAGCTCTACTCCTACTTCCTGGACAAGATGCGCGCCACGCCGGACGGCGACGGGTCGCTGCTCGACCATACGGTGATGCTCTACGGGTCGGGCATGAGCGATTCCAACCTGCACTGGCCCGGGAACCTCCCGACGCTCATCGTGGGCGGGAAGAAGCTGGGCATTCCGACGGGCCGGCACGTGAAATTCCCGGGCGGCACGCCCCTGGCGAACCTCCACGTGGCCCTGATGGAGAAGTTTGGCGTGCGGATGGAGCAGTTCGGCGACAGCAACGGCCGGTTGACGGTATTGTCATAGGCCACCGCGCACCGCATCGTGACTGGCGATGGCGGCACCCTGGTGCCGCCATTGCTGTTTCTGGAGGGAGATCGAGATGTTCAACGAGTTCAAGCAGTTCGCCATGCGGGGCAACGTCGTGGACCTCGCCATCGGCGTCATCATCGGCGGGGCGTTCGGCGCCATCGTCACCAGCTTCGTGGGCGACATCATGATGCCCATCATCGGCGTCCTGACCGGAGGCGTGGATTTCTCGAACATGTACGTGCTGCTCAAGGCGGGAGCTGATGCCGGGCCCTATGCGTCGCTGGATGCGGCGAAGAAGGCTGGCTCGGTAGTGGTCGCCTATGGGACGCTCATCAACACGGTTGTGAACTTCCTGATCGTCGCCGGGGCGCTCTTCGTGGTCGTCAAGGGCATGAACGCAGCCAAGAAGCAGGAGGCCGCGGCCCCGGCTGCTCCGCCTGCGCCGTCGGATGAGGTTGTGCTGCTGAAGGAGATCCGCGACCTGCTCGCGAAGCGCTGATCGCGTGCGGGCCTCGGGCGAACGAACCCCGTCAGCCGCGTCGCGCTGGGCTTCTGCTGGCATGGGCGCTTGCAGCCATCCTGGTCCGTGTGCATGTTTGCGTGGGACAATAGGGTGTTTGATGAGGACGCGATGGTGGTGATCGGCGACACGCCCGCGCTCGCCACACCCTGACGTGATGCCGCGCGCAACAGAGGCGACGCCAGGCCGATCGGCGCACGGCCGTGGGCGCGGAGGCCGTCTTCGGGTCGGTTTCGACGGTCGGGCGCTGACGTCGCCGGCCGCAGGGGTCCGCCGCTACACGAGCGAGCTGCTGCGGGCGATTGTGGCGCTCGACGACGCGCCGGAGGTCGTGCTGCTCGGCGGTGCTGACGTGCGCGCGGCTCCATCGGGTCTCCAGCACGTGCCAGAGCCGTGGCACCCCCCCACCAACCTCGGGTGGATGCTCGTCGGTTTCCCGGAGGCGGCGCGGCGGGCCAGAGTCGATGTGATCCACGCACCGGCGTACACGGCTCCCTTCGTCGCCTCGGTCCCGGTGGTGCTGACGATCCACGACGTGAGCTACGCCAGGCACCCGGAGTGGTTCCCATACCGACGTGACCCGCTGCGGCGCGCGTTCTATCGACGGTCGGCGCTCTCAGCCGCGCTCGTGCTCACTGTCTCGACGTTTTCAGCGTCCGAAATCACCGCGGCGTATGGGATCGATCCGGCGGCGATCGTCGTGACGCCACACGGCATCGACGTCAACGCGTTCGGGGCCGAGGGCGGGTTCGGGACGCTGCCGGATGGCATCGTGGCGCCGTACGTGCTGCACGTCGGCGACCTGCACACCCGCCGCAACCTCGGTGTGGCGCTCGAGGCGGTGATCGCCGCGCGGCGGCACGGCGGGCCGCTCGCGACGCTTTCGCTGGTGCTGGCTGGCGTCGACCGCGGGCTCACTGAGGCGTTGCGCGCGCAGGCGTCGGCCGCCGGCGTGCCCGACGCCGTCAGGCCGGTGGGACTCGTGAGCGACGCTGTCCTCAAGGCCCTCTATCGCCGCGCCTCGGCGCTCGTGTACCCGTCACTCTACGAAGGCTTCGGCATGCCGCTCCTCGAGGCGATGGCGGCTGGCGTGCCGGTGGTGGCGTCGAGCGCCGCCTCCGTGCCAGAGGTTGTGGGCGACGCGGGGCTCGTCATCGACCCTGGCGACGGCGCCGCGTGGATCGACGCTGTCCACCGCGTGCTCACCGACACCGGGCTTGCCGCGGACCTTCGCGCCCGTGGGCGTGCCCGGGCACGCACCTTCACCTGGGCGAGGACCGCGCGTGCGACCGCGCAGGCCTATCACCGCGTCCTTGGAGACTGAAGCTGTGTCCGTCATCCCACCCGCGTCCGACGGGCACCCCGAGGTCTCGCTCGTCATCGTCACCTGGAACGGACGCCAACACCTCGAGGCGTGCCTCGACGCGGTGGCCGCGCAGGACGGACCCGTGCACGAGACGGTGCTCGTCGACAATGCCTCAATCGACGGCACGGAGGCCTTCGTTCGCGAGCGCTATCCGTGGGTCCGAATCGTCCGGCTGCCGACGAACGCAGGTTTCGCGGGCGGCAGCAACGCCGGGGCGCGGGCGGCGCGCGGCAGGTACCTCGTGTTCCTCAATAACGACACGGTCGTCCAGGGCGGCTGGCTGCGCGCGTTGCGCGAGGGGCTCGACGAAGCGAAGGGCGTGGCGATGGCCACGTCGCTCGTCGTGTACATGGACGCGCCTGCGGTCATCGACAGTGCCGGCGACGGCATGACCCGCGCCGGCGGCGCCTTCAAGCGCCTGCACGGCAGGAGAGCCGAGCTGGCGGCGCGGTCGGAGGAGGTGTTCGGCGCCTGCGGGGCCGCCTTCATCGTCCCCACCGCGCTCTTCCTCGTGATGGGCGGTTTCGACGAGGACTTCTTCGCCTCCCACGAGGACGTCGACTTCTCCTACCGCGCGCAGCTCCGCGGCTGGCGCTGCCGCTACGTGGCCGAGGCGGTCGTGCATCACAAAGGGAGCGCGACGCTGGGCCGGATCAAGTCGGGACAGGTCTTTCTCGCGCAGCGCAACTCCGAGTGGCTCTACTGGAAGAACACGCCGGGCCCGCTCCTGGTGCGGAGCGGTCTGGATCACGTCGTCTACAACCTTGCCGCGGCGGTGCACTTCGCCAGGCTGGGCCTGCTCGGCACCTTCCTGCGGGCCAAGTGGGCGGCGCTCGCGGGGCTCGGCCCGCTGCTCCGCAAGCGCGCCGAGGTCCAGCGCGCACGCACGGTGTCCTCCGGCGAGATCTGGCGGAAGCTCGAACCGCGCTGGCTGCGTCTCAAACTCTCCGAGGAGAAGTTCGAGATCGCCATCGCCCGCCGCTCCGCGGAAGCCTCGGCGCCCAGGCAAGAGAGTTGACGCAGGACGACTGTCGTCACACCATGCCTGTCAGGTGAACATCGAATCGCTCGGACACGCCGGACTCCTGCTGCGCGACGACGCCGGAGCCCCGATTCTCGTCACCGACCCGTGGGTGCTTGGTTCCTGCTACTGGCGGAGCTGGTGGCTCGTGAACTACCCTTCGCCCGCGTTACGGGCGGAGGTGGCCCGGGCCCGCTACGGCTACATCACGCACGAGCACCCGGATCACTTCCACACGGCGAGCATCCGCGCGCTCGGCACCAGCATCGAGTACCTGGCGCCGGACCTCCCGCAGGAGCACATCACGGGCTATCTCCGTGAGCAGGGGTACCAGGCGTCGGTGCTGCCGGCCTTCACCTGGAAGACCCTGGCTCCGGGCGTCCGCGTGCTGAGCATCCCGCTCCTCAACGACGACAGCGTGCTCATCGTTGACACACCCGCGGCGGTCGCCATCGACCTCAACGACAGCAAGCCGTCACGCGGCCAGATCCGTCAGCTGCGCGGATGGCTCGACCGGCACGCGCCCGGCAAACGGCGGATCCTCCTGAGCAGCTACTCGCCGGCCAGCATCGTCAACAGCTTCATCCGTCACACCGAGCGCGTGACCCTCCGGCAGAAGTCCGACTACGTGCACAACGTCTGCGATAACTGCCGCACGCTCGGTGTCGACGACTTCATCCCGTTTGCCAGCCAGGTGATCTTCCGTCGGCGCGACTCGGTCTGGGCCAACGCGTTCAAGGTGTCGTTCGACGACCTGCGCACGCACTGGCGCGCACCGGAGACCCGGCTGTTGCCGCCGTATACCCGCATCGATCTCCGCGACGGGGCGGTGTCGTCGGTACCGCCAGAGGCCTACAACACCGCGGAGTCCGACGCACAGCGCAAGGTGGAGGCGCAGGAGAGCCTCGACGCGACGGCCGACCTCGAGGACGAGCACCTCGAGAAGCTCCGGCGCAAGCTGAACGCCTCGCGCTGGATCCTGGCGGCACTCTTCCCGCGCGGCGTCGGTTTCGCGCTTGAGCACACGCACCTGCACTACAGCCCGTGGAGCGGCCGCCTCTTACGTGGGCGGTCCCATGGTGATTTCACGCTGGTCGTGCCGGCGCAGGCCTTCAAGGACGCCGTGACCTACGGCCATCTGGGCGACATGGGCACCGCCATGTTCACCATGGTGATGCTCAACAGCGGCATCGATCCGCGCCGTGTGTACCTCTTCTTCCTGGTCGTGACGCTCAACGACTACGGGCACACCGGGTCATTCTCCCGCCGGTTCCGGTGGCTGCGCAACACCATCCGGATCCACCGCTGGCGCCTCCCGGCTCCCAGTGCGGCGGAGGTGGCGTCTGGTGGCTGATGATCCTCCCGATTCTGGCCTTCGGCGTCGCGCCCTCGCTCTCGATCGCCGTCGACTCGCTGCTGAACAACCGTCGGCCCTTCAACTAGTATGCCTCGCCGACTCGGAACTACCGCAACGCATTGGCTCTGGGGTATGCTCCCCACCTCGTGGTTGCCGACCGTTCCTTCCTTCGCGTCGCCAGCACCAGCCTTCGGCGACTGGAGGCCACTCACCCATTGCGGTGACGCCGGCGTGTTCCACCGTTCGCCTGGCCAAGGCCACCCCGCGAACAGCTCACAGACACACAACTGAATAGCGCACCTTCGCGGTGGGTCCCGCCGACGGTTCGTGTCTCTCCCCGTGGCCCGCAAATGGTGATGGCTATGCGTCGTTTCCGATGGCTTGCGTTGAGTCTTCTCGTCGGGCTGGCAGCGAGCATGGGGAGCCATGTTCAGGCCGTTGGGCCCCAGGCGTCGTTCTACGGCATCGGTGACCTTGCTGGCGGCCCGGTCGCGAGCACGGTGCGCGACGCGACCAAGCACAACGGCGTGATCTACGCCGTCGGCGCGTCGGCAGTGACCAGTCAGCCCGGGCTCTGCGAGACCGTGAGTCCAAATCTGCCCATTGGCTGCTTCGTTCAGTACAACCTGGACCGGCCCGTCCTCTGGACCCTGGATGGTGCGACGGCAACCCTGACGATGCTGCCGGAGATTGCAACGTCCTCGTCTGCCAGTGGGGCCAGCGCGGTGTCAATCACTCCAGATGCGGCTTTCATTGCCAGTCAGTCGCACAGCCTCCCGAACAAGCCCGAGGTGCACGCTGTCCGGGTGACGACTGCCGCCTTGCCTGCGGGCTCGGCGAATGAGGACCTGAACGCCGCACCGTATCAGCCCTTCACCTTCACCGGAAGAATCAACGGTGTGGTGGAAACGACGACCACGGCCGGGGCGGCAGCGATTTCGGACAATGGTTCGATTCTCTATGGCGTCGCCGTGCAGGGCAACGCGACCGTCACGCCAAGCACTGCCTTCAACCGCGCAGTCCGGTACGAGGTCGGTGTCGGGAGCACGCTCATCCCTCTGCTCGACCCTGCTATCCATGTGCTCAACGCGCCTTCCGGGGGCACATCGTCGGACGGGTCGGTGATGGTCGGCACAAGTAGCGGAGGCGGCGGAAACAGGGCCTTCCGATACGTGCACGGGACTGGGGTCTCGGCCATCCCACTGCTTCCGGGTGGATCGAACAACAGAGCGCTCGCGGTGTCTCCAGACGGAAACCTCACGCTCGTCTCCGAGAGCACCACGTTCCTGCCGAATGGGCAGGTGTATCTGCACAACGCCGCGAGCGGTGCCCTCACGGCCCTCGGTTCGCCGAACACCCCGTGGCAGCCGAGCGGCGTCGCCGGCATGACCGATGATGGCTCCGTCGTGGCGATTACGTTCGTCTCCCCGGTCTTCCCCTGCTCTGGGTGTCCGCGGTCGGTAGGGTCTCGCAATGCCTACATCCGCAACAGCCACGGCTGGTTCCACCTGATGACCGTGCTCGCCGCAGCGAATGTGGAGATCTGGCAGAACTGGGATCGGTTGCAGATCACCGGCATGTCGCCGGACGGCACGCTCGTGTTCGGGCAGGGTACGCACAACGAAGAACTGGAGGGTTTCGTCGCGGAATTCCCGCTCAATTTCCTGAAGACGTTCGACGTCCCGCCAGTGCCCCCCTCCAATTCAACCATCGTCGGCGCGTGGCGAGGCATAGACGACAATCCCGATCCCGCTCTCGCCAACGACCTGATCGTCGTCTTGCTCGCCGACGGAACCTACTTCCACATGCAGGCCAACGCCCCTCCAAACAATTCCGAGGGCCGCAACGGTTACGAGCGTGGCCGGTACTTTTGGGATCCCCTGACCGGCGCCTTCTCGATCGTGACTGTCCAGGACACTGACGGGAACAACGGCTTCTCGGATGTCGCTGGGGTGTCGGGACTGACGGCCAACGTCGCCGGTGACGAGCTCACGCTCGCGGTAACGGGATGCGTGCCGGATCCGGAAGTGCCAGAGTGCTCGCTGGTCTTGAATCGCGTCTCCGTGAGTCCAGGCTCTCTGGTCGGCGCCTGGTTCAGCGGGAATCCTGCCGTGGACGACATGTCCGCCGTGCTCGTGCTCGTTGGCAACGGCGATTACTACTTCCTGCAGGACGGCAGCAGCGAGCCAGCGCCGGTCGGCGATCCCAACGGGCGCGACGGTATCGAGAAGGGCACGTGGACATGGGATTCGTTCACGCATCTGTTTTCGACGACGACGACTGTTGACACGAACGGCCAGTGGGGACTTAACGCTCAGTTTCCGCTTCCGGGCTCGCAGGCCTCGGTCACGTTGGGTTTGTCCCCTGATGAATTCAGGGCCACTGGAACCGATGGGGTTGAAGCATTCTCTATCAGCCGCGTCGCTGTGGCCACCGTTGTCACACCAACCGGAACCGCAGTCCCGGTACAGCCAACATCGCCAGCCGGAACCACGCCGGTGACGATTCTGTTCGACACCGTCACCGTCGGTGGCGAGACCACGCTGCAGGTGATTGATCCCAACAGCGTGCCGGAAGGTCAGACTCCTCCGGTCGGGTTCGCGCTTGGCGATCCGCCGCTGTACTACGAGATCCAGACGACGGCCACGTTCACGGGCCCAGTGACCGTCTGCTTCAGCTATGCCGGCGTCACATTCCCGAGCGGCACGCCGCGGCTGCTCCACTTCGACGCGGCCCTGGCAAGCTGGGTGGACATTACGACGAGCGAGAATCCCGCGACGAGCACCATTTGTGGTCTCACGTCGTCGTTCTCGCCGTTCGCGATTGCGGCAAGCGCGCTCACGACGACAGGCTTCCGCGCACCAATCAATCCGGTGGCTGGTGATCGGAACCTCGTGAAGGGTGGCTCGACCGTGCCGCTCAAGTTCAACGTGCGCGACGCGAATGGCGCCGAGATCACGACCTCCGCTGGCATCGCGAATCTCGCGTTCCTCGTGACTCGGGTCTGGTGCGACGCCAATGCCGAGGAGGTTCCGGTTCCGTTTGTGACGACCGGGGGGACGAGCCTGCGGTACGCCGGGGGCTTCTTCATCCAGAACTGGAAAACGCCCACGGCGCCTGGCTGCTATTTCGTGCGAGTGACGGGGGACGGGCTGCTACTGAGCGCTGTCTTCAAAGTGAAGTAGCTAATCAGGGCAGGCTCGAATGGAGCGCGGGGCCTCGGCTTCGACCTCCATTCGAGACGCTGCCCTGGCTAGCTGCCGTGCGCATGTCGGAGACGGCGTGGCGATGTCGACGCGCTGCGTGGCGATGTGCGCGCATCACATCCTCGACGACGTCGTCACCGCGTTACGGATCGGCGTCGGTCTCCTCGGAGCCCTCCGCCGCGGGCGGGCCCACCCAGCGCGCGACGGCCGCTCCGGCGGCTTACGCGCCGGGCTGGTCCTAGCGGAGCCGCCTTAAGTGATCACCTTGAGGCGATATTAGCCGGGTCGAACGTTAACTGAATGCGGATTGTGCGACGCGGCCTCCAGCCCGCAGTAGTAGCGAAACGGTTCGAGCGGAAGCGGGCGGAGCGATCGTCGCACGCGCGCGGGCGTGGCCCAGTCCTATTTGAACTGCGGCAGGGCGCCACCGATGCGCCCTGCGTGAAAGTGCACGTGGCCCGCCTGCAGTTCGTGGCCGAGTTCGTCGGATTCACACCGGAGCAGGTGGCCGCTTGTATCGAGGACTACCTCCCCGACATGCTCGGCAGGCAGGTGGTGGATGATCCGCTCGGCGGCTTCCATGGCCCGATGCCAGTGCGTGGACAGCGCGGCGGCGTCCGGGGCTGGGCCGTCAAAGGCCAGTGCGGACACCTCCACGGCGGAATAGCGCGCTGTTCGCCTGGCGTGGCCAAGCAGGCCTGGTGGCGTGAAGCCCGGATCCTTTCCACAGGCCGCCCACGCCAGATAGCCGAGGGGCTGCAGGCGTTGGTCGCACAGCAGTACGTCCACCCAGTCGCGCACTTCGAGCCGGCCCACCAGGGCCAATACCTTATTGGTCGCCAGGTCAAACGGATGGAGGGTCAACCCCAGCTCCTCGTGCTCCACCAGCGGGAAGAAGCGGAAAGCGCTGTCCTGTGCCCATTCGACGGCGAGTGCGTCGCCGTCTCGCGAGATCGTCGCCTCCACCAGGCCCGGGCGCTCTCGTAACGGCTGCACGCCGTAGCCAGCCGACTCGAGCGCGCGCCGGTCGTCTGCCCAGGAGGCAGCCACGGCCTCTTGGGTGTCGTGAAACAAATCAAGATCTCGGGAGAGGCGCCGCGTGTCCAGCGCCACACCCAGCGCAACGCCGCCAGCGACGTAGCTCTCGCCGCGCTCGCGCCGTCGAGCGGCTAGGAGGCGACAGACCTGGCGCTGGAAGGGCGTGAGAGCCATCGGCGAAAGGCGGCGGCACGGAGAAACGAGGAGCGATCCCCGTGCTGTTCAATCAGACGCAGTACCGTCTCGTGCTCGTCCGACGTGGCGGGAAAGTAGTCAGGGGCGAGAAACCACAAACATCGGGCCCGGTGCTCCTCCACAAAGGCCCGGAAGTCTGCCGCCGATTCCGAGGAGGCGTCCACGGCGTTCATTCTACGACGGGGCCGCAGCGCCGGCGCGGATGCGCTGCACTGACGGGCCGGAGTCATTGAGGAGGGAGCGAGAGGCTGGTCGCGAGCGCGCGGCGGGTGCAGGCTCCGCCGATGACGCCGTGTTCCCGGCTTTGGGCACTCCTGGCGGCGGTGGCCGATGCGGCCGATTGGTGGCCGGACGACCACTTGGAGCTGACCGGTGACGGTGGAGACCCGTCGATCTGTGTCGACAAGGTTCACCTGTTCGATCGGGGAAACGAGGTCATGTCACGACGCATCGCCCAGTGACTCCCTGCGACCGCTGTTGAGGATCGGCCCGGAGAGTAGACGTTGTGCCTACCGGCAGTCGGCGGCGATCGCGCGGCGGGTGTCTTCGCCCAGCACGGCTTGCGCCTGATACGCCTGGTGGTCGAGACGCACACGGACCACCGTGCCGTCATGGCCCAGCCGCGTGACCTGCTCGGGCGAGAGCGAGAACTTCAGGTACTGGACGGACGAGACGCCGGCCGCATCGATCTGGCCCCTGTCGAAGCTGGCGAGCACGCGTGGCAGGTCCGCGATCTCGATCCACACGTGCTGGTCGAGGCCCACGAAGCGGGGGAGCGCCACGGCCCGTTCGGCCACCGTCTCGTACTCGAGCATCAGCGTTGCGGAGAGTTCGCCACTCTGCGGAATGAGCGGGTTGTAGGCGGAGAGCTCCTCAGCCAATGCGCCTGGGCGGAGCCAGCTGTCCTCGGCCCGCAGCATCTCCTGCACCTGGTAGTGCATCGTGTCGCGGCTTTCAAAGAGCAGCGAGCAGTGGTCGCCCACCAGCACGCGGCGCCGGGTCTTCTCCAGCATGATGCGGCGGCGCATCTCGGGGCGCGCGGCCTCGTAGGCGACCTTGTCGAGGATGTCGGCCGGGGTCAGCAGATTCATGCCGGGGTGTCCTTCGCAGGCACGGGGGTGGGGAAGCCATCGGCGCGATAGGCGCGGTCCAGGACTTCAACCGGATGCAGGGGCTGGCGCCCGCAGGCCTGCTCGAACTGCAGGGCCGCCAGCGGGCACTCCGTCGTCCAGACCTCGGCGCCGACCTCTGCCATGTCGTCGAAGGCGCGACGGCCGTTCTCGAGCGAGGCGGCGTGGTGCTCGGTCTTGATGGCCCAGGTGCCGTCGTGTCCGCAGCATTCGGCGACAAGCGTGGGTGTGACGCCCGGAATGCGTCGCATCAGGTCCCGGCCCCTGAAGCCGATGTTCTGCGCGCGCAGATGACACGGGGCGTGGTACGCCACCGGGCCCGCCGGCGTGCTCTTGAAGTCTTCCTTGAAGTGACCCGCCTGGCGCTGCTGAAAGAGGTACTCGCCAAGGTCCCGTGTGGCGGCGGCCACCATCAGCGCGGCCGTGTAGAGGGCAGGTTCGGCCGGGTCGTTGAGCAGCTCCGGGTGCTCCTGCCGGATCATCAGGCTGCACGTCGGGTTGACCACCGCCACCGCGAAGCCGCGTTCCACCCACGGTGCGAGCGTCTCGACGCTGGCCCTGGCCGCGGCCTTCGCGGCGTCAATGTCGCCGCTGTCGAGCGCCGGCATGCCGCAGCACTGTATCCCCGGCGTGGCCACGTGACAGTCGTTGTGCCGCAGCACGCGGTGGGCCGCGTGGCCGATCTCCGGCTTGTTCCACTGCACGTAGCAGGTGGGGTGCAGCACGACGTTGTGGGTGCCGCCAGGGGGCTCGTCGGTGCCCGTGGTCCGCTGGATCCAGGTGGAGAAGGTTTCGGTGGCGAACTCCGGCAACCGCGCGTCGCGGTGAATGCCCGCCGCGTGCTCCATCAGCACCCGGTGTGTGCCGCTTCGGGACACAGCGTTGGCCAGCATGGGTAGCGCCGTGCCGAGGCGTCCGAGCGTGTCCGGATTGGTGAGCATCCGTTCGCGAAGCGGGATCCCCCGCTCACGCCGGCGAACGGCGTTGGCACGGAGGAGCAGGCGGGGCACGTCGAGCTTGAACGCGTGGCCCTCCGCGTCCGTGTAGGGGCACTGCGTGTAGCACTGCTTGCACTGGAAGCAGGCATCGATGACCGCGTCGGTCACGGTTGGCTGCATCCGGCGCACGTCGCCGGCCTTCTCGACCGCCGTGAAGAGGATGGGGAAGGATTCGCAGTACTTGAAGCAGAGGCGGCAGCCGTTACAGAGGTCGAAGGTGCGGTCCAGCTCGGGCTGCAGCGCCGCCCGCGTCCAGTACGTCGCCTCGTTCGGGTTGTAGGTCAGCCCCTCGGTCGGTGCGTACCGGATCTCGGGGAGGGGCTGATTCACGGACCTAGAACGTTTCGAGCGCCCGCTGGAACTTGCCGGCGTGCGACCGCTCGGCCTTGGCCAGGGTCTCAAACCAGTCCGCGATCTCGGCGAAGCCTTCCTCGCGCGCAGCTTTGGCCATGCCGGGGTACATGTCGGTGTACTCGTGCGTCTCGCCGGCCACGGCCGACGCCAGCATCTGCGGGACGTCCGTCACGGGAAGGCCCGTGGCCGGGTCCCCGACCTTCTTCAGATAGTCCAGGTGGCCGTGCGCATGGCCGGTCTCACCCTCGGCGGTATCGCGGAACAGGCCTGCCACCTCCGGGTATCCCTCGATATCCGCCTGTTTTGCAAAGAAGAGATAGCGCCGATTGGCCTGCGACTCGCCGGCGAAGGCGTCCTTCAGATGTTGTTCGGTTCTGGAACCCTTTAAGCTGGCCATGTGTCCTCCGTCAGTCGCGGATGCAGTCTGCAGAGAGTCTAGCGCGAACCCCGACCATTGCCGTCGCGGGTATACTGGACCGTCTGTCTCATCCAACTATTTCAGCCTCGGGTCCCAACTTGCCATCAACCAGCCCATCACCCGCGTCACCGGGTCCCCGCGTCCACCTCGTCAACCCGAGCGCCCGTTCTTTTGGCGTTGCCGTGATCACCCCCCGCTGGCTCTATGTCCTGGCCTCCGCCACGGGCACCAAGTGGGGAGACCCGGTCATCGTGGACGAGTGCCTGGATCACATCGACCTCTCGACGATTGCCGCGGGAGACGTGGTCGGTATTGGCGTGCACACCGGCAACGCCCTGCGAGGCTACGAAGTGGGCCGCGCGGCGCGCGAACGGGGTGCGTGGGTTGTCTACGGCGGCATTCACGCCACGCTCTTCCCCGAAGAGATGCACGAGGTTGGCGGCGCCCATGCGGTGGTGAAGGGCGATGGCGATCAGGTGTGGCGGCAGGTGGTCAGCGACTGCCTGGCCGGTACGCCCCAGCGCATCTATGAGGGCGGACGGATCCCGGCTGGGGAGTTCTCCTCGGCCCGGTGGGATCTGATGCCGAAGGGTCGCTACATGTGGGCGTCGGTGCAGACCGTGCGCGGCTGCCCCAAGCACTGTTCCTTTTGTTCCGTCTGGCGGACCGACGGGCAGGAACCGCGGCAGCGCGGCGTGGATGCCGTGATCGGGGAGATCGTCGAGCTGCGGCGCATGGGCTTCCGCTTTATCGCCCTGGCGGACGACAACTTCTATCCGGTGACCTACGAGGACATCGCGCAGGCCCGCCGCCGGAAGGACCCCTCCCGGCTGCAGGAACTGGAGGCGCTCCGCGCCGAGCGATTCGAGCTGATGGACCGGCTCGCGCAGTTGCCGTCCGACACAGTGTGCTTCACGCAGATCACCATGGAAGCCGCCGAGGACACCGAGTTTCTCGACGCCATGAAGCGGGCGCATATTCTCGGCGCGCTGGTGGGTGTGGAGTCCGTCAGCGAAGAGGGGCTGAAGGACGTCTACAAGGGCTTCAACCTGGCGGGCGACGAACTGGTGGCCCGGCTGAAGACGTTCCGCCGTCACGGCGTGCATGTGCTGGGTTCTTTCATCTTCGGCCTGCCGAGTGACCGCGAGGACTCCTTTGCCACCACCGTGGCGCTGGCCAAGAAGGCGGACATCACGTTTGCGCAGTTCGTGCTCCTGACGCCGTTCCCCGGCACCGTGGACTTCGAGAAGTGGGCCACCGCCGAGAACAAGAAGGGCACGACGGTTGACGGCGTGCCGGTCACGAAGCACTGGCTGATCCCCGAGTCGCGCCGGCCGAAGCTCTTTACGCCGCATCCGACGATGACCCTGGAGGCGATCCGCACCGGGGCGCAAGGCGCCTGGGATTCGTTCTACAGCTGGGGAGCCGTCTGGGAGCGCTCCGGCGTCGTGAAGTCGATCAAGTCCCGCGTGGCGTTCATGCTGGTCTCGAAGCTCTATCGGCAGATGTACGCCAACACGGGGATCGCCACCGACAGCGCCCGCGTGAACCGCTCGGTCAGGTGGGCGCGTCTGATGGCCGCCGCGGCACGCCCGATCTTCGTCGGCCGCCCGATGCCGGACCTGCAGGTGCCCAAGGCGGTGAACCGCACGGTGCCGATCACGCAGGGCGCCTAGCCGGGGTCGGGATCGGTGAACTCGCGGCTCGCGAGCCTGGAACCCTACCCATTTGAACGACTGCGTGGCCTGCTGGGCGGCGTCACGGCACCCGCCGTGCCGCCGATCCGGCTCTCCATCGGCGAACCGCAGTTCCCGACGCCGGCCCTGATCGGCGAGGCGCTGACTGCGCACCTGTCGGGCCTCTCGGTGTATCCGCTGACGGCGGGCCAGCGCATCCTGCGCGAAACCCTCGCCGCCTGGTTCACGCGCCGGTACCACCTGCCCGGTGTTGACCCGGAGACGCAGGTGCTGCCGGTCAACGGCTCACGCGAGGCGCTCTTCGCATTTGCACAGGCCGTGGTGGATGTCTCCAGGCCGGCCCCGCTGGTGGTGAGCCCGAACCCGTTCTACCAGATCTACGAGGGTGCGGGGTTGCTTGCCGGCGCCGGACTCGCCTTTCTCAACCAGACACGGACGAATGACTTCGCGCTCAACCTGACAACGCTCACCGATGCCGAGTGGCAGCGCACGCAGTTGCTCTACGTCTGCTCGCCGGGCAATCCCACCGGCCATGTGCTCAGCCTCGACGCCTGGCGGGAGCTCTTCGCGCTCTCCGATCGCCATGGCTTTGTGATTGCCTCCGACGAGTGCTACTCGGAGGTCTATCCCGACGAGGCACATCCGCCGCTCGGCGGGCTCGAGGCCGCGCACCGTCTTGGCCGATCAGACTTCCGTAACCTGGTGGTGTTCACGAGTCTCTCGAAGCGATCCAACGCGCCGGGCCTGCGTTCGGGGGCGGTGGCGGGGGATGCGGCGGTGCTCAAGTCCTTCCTGCTGTACCGCACCTATCACGGGAGCGCGATGAGTGAGGCCGTGCAGCACGCCAGTATCGCCGCCTGGAACGACGAAGACCACGTGCGGGAAAACCGGGTTCGGTATCGCGGCTCGTTCGAGGCCGTACTGCCCATCCTCAGCCCGGTCATGGAGGTCTACCAGCCGGACGCCGGGTTCTACATCTGGGCACGCGTGCCGGGCGGCGACGATCAGGCCTTCGCGCGTGACCTCTTCGCGGCTACGCACGTGACGGTGCTGCCGGGGCAGTTCCTGGCGCGCGAGGCACGTGGCTGCCAGCCGGGTCGTGGCTATGTGCGCATGGCGCTCGTGGCCGGCCACGAGGCGTGCATCGACGCGGCCACCCGGATTGCCGGGTTCTGCCGGGCTCAGGCCTGAGCCGGCGCGTCCCTGTCTCGCGCCAGCCCCGCCACGGCCGCAGTCACGGCCGCAATCACGGTCCGGCCGTCGGGATCCTGCCGCGGATTGATCGGCACGAAGAGCACCGTGCCTTCCCGTCGTGCCAGCACGTTGTCGGTCACCAGGGCGCGCATCAGCCAGACCGCCCTGGACACCAGCCCGCAGTCCAGCCCGAGCCATCCACGGTGGCGAAGCAGCGATGGCGTCAGCGCGGTGTGCCTGGCGATGGCCTCGGCCACGCCGTCGCCGGATCCGCCGTACTCCTCTGTTGACGGCACGAGCAGCGGGGTGTCCAGTGCCAGGTCTACGAACAGGTTGGCGATCCGCTCGCGCTGGTCAGGCGGGATGTGCCCGGACCAGAAGTGGCAGGTCTTGGCCATGGCGGTGATGACGTTCTTGATTTCCTTTTCGATCCGGTAATCGGGGCCCGCCGGCAGGTCGAGCCAACTGCCCTCCTGCCTCGCCGAGATGTTCTCCGTGACGATCGCCCGCAGCAGCCAGGACGCCATGCTCTCGCGTACGCAGGCCACCCGCACCCAGCCCGGGTGCGGGGACTCGGCGGCTCGGAGCCCCGTGACCATCCGCAGTCCGCGGCAGATCTCTGCGACCACGCTGGCGTGCGCAGCGGGATTGCGCGCCACCTCCGCCGGCGTGGCGGCTTCGAGCAGCGTGCCGCGGTGGGGTGGTCCACCCGCGAGGGCCAGGTCGCAGAACGTCTGCCAGATCTCGTCCCAGGCCACCCGTCCGTCCGGCCCGTACTTCAGGCCGGCCGAACCCATCGAGACCGGCTGTACGTCCTCGTAGGAGTCCTGGTAGAGCGGCGGCAACAGCGTGCGCAGGCGCGTGTCGAGTGTGTCGCCCATGCTGGTACTATGTGCCATTCCGCCATGACGACTGCACCGCTCGCTTCACTGATCGACGCCGCGTTCGAACGACGCACCGACCTCACGCCCACGAGCGCCCAGCCGGAGCTGCTGGCTGCCCTAGACCGGGTCCTTGACGGCCTGAACAGCGGGAGCCTCCGGGTGGCCGAGAAGGTCGATGGCGCATGGGTGACGCATCAGTGGATCAAGAAGGCGGTGCTCCTGTACTTCCGCACCCACGAGAACGGGGTGATGCCGACCGGGAGCGACTCGCCGGCCTTCGACAAGGTGCCGCTGCGGTTTCAGGGATACACCGACCGCGAGTTCCGCGCGGGCGGTTACCGGGTGGTGCCTGGCGCCACAGTGCGCACCGGCTGCTACATCGGCCCGAACGTGGTTGTGATGCCGTCGTTTGTGAACATCGGCGCCTACGTGGATGAGGGCACGATGGTGGATACGTGGGCCACGGTCGGGTCGTGCGCCCAGATCGGGAAGAACTGTCACCTATCTGGCGGGGCCGGCATCGGTGGCGTGCTCGAGCCCCTGCAGGCCAACCCGACCATCATCGAGGATAACTGCTTCATCGGGGCCCGGTCGGAGATTGTTGAAGGCGTCATCGTCGAAGCACACTCCGTGATCTCGATGGGCGTCTTCATCGGCCAGAGCACGAAGATCTACGACCGTGCCACGGGCGAATTCACCTACGGACGCGTGCCCTCCGGGTCTGTCGTCGTGCCGGGGAGCCTCCCCTCGACGGACGGCAAGTACTCCCTGGGGTGCGCCGTGATCGTGAAGCGCGTGGACGCGGCCACTCGCGCCAAGACCTCCATCAACGAACTCCTCCGGGCCTGATCTCATGTCGATGTCCAGCGCGGACTCAGAGGCCGCTACGCTCGACCTCGCGAAGCAATTGATCGCCTGCCCGTCGGTCACACCTGCCGACGGCGGCTGCCTGGACCTTGTGGCCGCGCGGCTGGGCGCGGCCGGGTTCGCCTGCGAGCGCTTCGACCGCGGAGGGGTCCGCAATCTCTGGGCCCGCCGGGGGCAGTCCGCTCCGCTGGTGTGCTTTGCCGGCCACGTGGACGTCGTGCCGCCAGGGCCGGTGGAGCGATGGACCACCGACCCGTTCATGCCGGTCGTGCGCGGCGACTTTCTCTTCGGCCGCGGCGCGGCCGACATGAAGGCATCCGTGGCGGCGATGGTTGTGGCACTCGAACGGCACGTGGCCGCGCATCCGGACACGCATCCGGACGGCGCGGGCTCGCTGGCGCTCCTGCTGACCTCGGATGAGGAAGGGGACGCCCTGCACGGCACGGCCGCCGTGGTGGAGGCGCTCACGGCGCGGGGCATCGCGATCGACTACGGCATCGTGGGTGAGCCCACGTGCGCGGAGCGGCTGGGTGACACCATCAAGATCGGTCGCCGCGGCTCGCTCACTGGTGCGCTGACCGTCACGGGCGTGCAGTCTCACATCGCCTACCCGGAGCACGGCCGCAATCCCGTGCACACGGCGCTGCCGGCGCTCGCCGAACTGGCCGCGACGACATGGGACCTGGGCGACTCGCACTTCGGACCGACGAGCTTTCAGATCTCCAACGTGCATGCCGGCACCGGCGCCGCCAATATCGTGCCCGGCTCACTGGACGTCCTGTTCAACTTCCGCTTCTCGCCGGCATCCTCGCCTGATGCGCTGATGCGTCAGGTCGAGGACGTGCTCCGGCACCACGACGTGGAGTTCGAGATCCGCTGGACCCTGGGGGCGTCCCCGTTCTTCACGCCGCCAGGTGTCCTTGCGCGCACGCTTGCGGGTGCTATCGAGCGGACGACAGGGGTAGCGCCGCGGTCGTCCACCACGGGCGGGACCTCCGACGGGCGGTTCCTCGCCCCGATCTGCCGTGAACTGGTGGAGTTCGGCCCCGTGAACCACTCCATTCATGCCATCGACGAGCATGTGCGCGTAGCCGACCTCGGTCCACTGTGCGAGATCTACGGCGCGCTCGTCGCGGCCCTGGTCCGCTGACGCGGCCCACGACACACGCCCCGATCCTCGGCCCGACTCTGTGGCCCTGGGCATTCGCACGGGCGAGCCCTTAGTTCTGGCGTTGGCGGCGGTGTCGCGCCAGAATGGCGCCCACGATGTCCGGCCGGCCTGCGCGTCAGGCGGCGGTCCATCCGAGTCGAGGTGATGTGATGCAGAAGCGGCTAGGTCTACTGGCATGTGTGGCGCTGGCGGTCGGCGTGGCCGCTCCGGGCATGGCGCCCGCGGTCGCGGCCGGAGGGGCGGCCGGGGCCGCATTGGCCGGGTCCGTCAGTTCCTCCGAGGAGGGCCGGATGGAAGGGGTGATCGTCAGTGCCCGCAGGGTGGGCGCGACATTCACCATCTCGGTCGTCAGCAATGCCAGAGGGCGGTATGTGTTCCCCCGGTCCCACCTGGACCCTGGCACCTACGCGGTGGCCATCCGCGCCGTTGGGTACGAGTTGAGCGCGGCGGGGCCGGTGACGGTCGGCGCACGCGGTACGGCGACCCTCGATCTGGCGCTTCGGAAGACGGGCGACATCCTTCCGCAGTTGACCTCCGTCGAGATCGCGAACAGCCTGCCTGGGGACCCCGCCGATGTCGATCGGTTCGTTCACCAGCGGCTGAGTTGCGCGTATTGCCACAGCTACAACCGCATCCTGAAGACGAAGTACACCGCGGAACAGTGGGTGCCGGTGATCAACCGCATGGCCTCCTACTATCCGGACGGGTGTGCGTCGAGTGACCACGGCCGCGGCGGCTGCCACAAGCGGGGGAACCTCCCGTTCCTTGTCGAGCAGTCGACATGGGGTCTCGGAGCCGGCAACGGACAGACGGAGCGGCCCGGCATCGAGAAGGTGGAGTTGGGGAAGTTTCTCGCCAGCATTAACCTCAGCCGTGGGCAACAGCAGCTTGCGTACGCCTTGAAGCCGCTGCCGAGGCCGTCTGGGAGGGCGACGCGCGTGATCATCACGCAGTACGACTTTCCCCGGAAGAACACCGTGTCGCACGAAGCGGACCTCGATGCACACGGCACGCTCTGGTACACGGACGAGAACGAGCCCTATATCGGGACGCTCGACCCGAAGACCGGCGCGATCACCGAGTGGCGCATTGACGCGGTGCCCGGCGTCACCGAAGAGATCCTTAGCCTACGGGATCTGACCTTCGACCCGGACAATAACGTCTGGTTTCCGGTCCGTACCGGCAAGGGCGACGTGATGACGCGATTCGACGTGCAGACGCATGAGACGCGGATCGTGCCGAACTACCGGAGCGGCCAGTTCATCACCAATGGCGACGGCCATGTCTGGGTGGCGCATGGCACCCAGTTTGTCCGGATCAATCCCAAGACCATGGAAGTCGAGGCGAAGTTTGATTGGTCGAAGGCGCCGAACAAGCCCGCGGATGCCTGCTGCTCGTACCAGGGTGGGATTGACCCGGCCGGCAATGGTTACATGGGCGTTGCGAATTACGTGGCCGTGCTGAACGGAAAGACCGGCGCGTTTCGCTTCGTGCCGATCCCGACGCGGTGGTCGTTGCCTCGCCGCGGGCGCGTGGACCGCCTGGGCCGGTACTGGTTTGCGGAGTACCTGGGCGACCAGTTGGCCATGTACGACAGCCGGACGGATAAGGTCCGGGAGTGGCCCGCGCGAAAGTGGTCCACGCCGTACGTCACGTCGGTGCCAGACCGGCGTGGTTACGTGTACGCCGCCAGCAACATGCGCGAGGCCGTACAGCGCCTGGATCCGAAGACCGGCGAGATCATCGAGTATCTGATGCCTACGCAATTCGACTCCAAGAAGATCGCGGTGCATCCCGCCAGGGACCACACGGAGGTGTGGATGTCGAACAAGCGCAACGCGCAACTGGTCCGCCTGGAGCCGCTTGACTGAACAGTGCGCGGCCGCGACCCGGCGGACGGTAACAGCAGAGAGATTCCGGCAGAGGAGAGCAGGCATGGTGTGTCTATCGCGGCTATCGGTGTCGGTGGGGCTGGCGGCGGTGTGTGTCAGCGGACTGACGGTCCGTGCGGGTCAGCAGCCGGCTGCCACCACTGAACTGTCACCTGCGGTGAGGGCGCTCGAACAGGCGCCAGACGTCAAGCCGACCTATCCGAAGGGACCCTACAGTGTCGAGGAGCTGCGCCAGCTCGTGGCGAGCATTTCGAATTGGGGACGCTGGGGGGCGGACGACGAACTGGGGGCGCTGAACCTGATCACGCCTGAGAAGCGGCGGCAGGCCGCGAAGGCCGTGCGGCACGGGATCGCGCTGTCGTTGGCGAAGCGAGACCGCGGCATTATCCAGCACCAGTTCGCGCGGCCCAAGGGGCCGCCGCAGCTGTTTGCTGGCGGGTACCAGCTGCCCGGCCACAACGACGGGCAGACCCACATTGATGCGCTCTGCCATGTGTGGTTCGACGGGAAGGCCTACAACGGCTTCACGCCAGAGCAGGTCATTGGCGAGAAGGGCTGCATGCACCTCGGCCTCTCCGGGTACATGCACGGCGGGATTGTCACGCGCGCGGTCTTGATCGACATGCCGCGGCTCAAGGGCGTGCCGTATCTCGAACCGATGACACCGGTGATGACGGAAGACCTCCTGGCCTGGGAGAAGAAGGTCGGCGTCCGAATCGGCCCAGGAGACGCCATCCTCGTACGCATGGGGCGGTGGGTGCGGGACGAGAAGTTTCCGGAACATCCTGTGACGATGACGCAGTTGACCAAAGTGGGCCAGGCGGGCCTACACCCGTCGCTGGGTCCGTTCCTCAAGGAACGCGGTGTGGCGTTCATCGGGCAGGACGGCGGCGCCGGCGTGTTCCCGTCGTCCGTACCCGGCTACATCGCGCCGTTCAGCATCGTCGCCACCAATGCCCTGGGTATTCCACTGGTCGTGGCGATGGACCTGGATGAAGCCGTTGAGACGGCGGCACGCCTGAAGCAGTGGGAGCTCCAACTCGTCGTCGGCCCGCTTCAGCTACCAGCCGGCACGGGCTCGGCCGTGCATCCGGTCGGTGTGTTCTGAGGCGGGGAACTACCGGCACACGTCGCCGGTGCGCCGCCGCTACCGCGCCGAGCGCGTGACCTCGATGACGATGCCGAGCGTGTCGAGGAACTCGAATTCCGGGCTGCTGCCGGTGCTGGTGCCCTCGAAGCCGCGCCGGCCCTTCTTCCAGACACCACCCTGCGCGTGCAGTGCGCGCACGGCGCCGTCAAAATCGTCCAGCGGTCCAAAGCCGAAGGCCAGGTGATGGGCCGCTGCGCCGTCCTTGCGACCGTCGATGAAATCGGCCCAGGGACTCGGCGCGCCGACCGGCTCAATGACCTCGACGCTCACGTTCGGCACCGGGAGCATGACGTACTTCACGTGTGAACCCGGGGCGGCCTTGGTGCCCAGCAGGTAGTCGATGCTCGTGAACACATTCAGGGCCGGGGCGGTGAGTCCGAGCAGACGGGCGAGCGCGTCGGCTTTCGGCTGTGCGTCACGGTAGACGAACCCGATGTGTGAGAGCGCGTGACTGGCCAGGCTGGTGGGCCCCGGTGCCGTTCCAGCGGCTTCTCCGGGCATGTCCCGGACCAGTTCGATGGTCACTCCCAACGTGGCCATGAAGTCGAGGAACGCGTAGCGGCCGGTGGCGCTGCCGGCCACCAGCCGGCCGCCGAGACGCTCCATGCTGCGGACGCGCGAGTCGAGCGGTTCATCGATGCTGAACCCCACGTGCTGGATGCCCGGTCCGAAACGATTCAGGAAGTCCCTCGTGGGCCCGGGCCCCAGGGGCTGGTCAACTTCGATCCGGCAATTGGCCGTGTCAAGGAAGGCAACCTTGAGCGCGATCGTTCCGCCTCCAGGAGCCTCCAGGGAGTTGGTGTGGGCGGAGGGAGGGACAATGCCGAGGATCGCGGCCAGGCGCGCCACGGTCTTGTCGGCGTCTTCCGTGGCGAGGGCCACGTGGGTCAGCCGGGCGTGAGCCAGCGGCGGCAACCCCTGACCCTCGGCGTGCTCTCCGAAACTGGTCGCGATCACTGCCGCCAGCGCCATGGCGGTCCACGTCCGTCCTCGCATGGGAATCCTCCTCAGGCGGGCAGTCTACTCCGGCGGGCCGGGGCAATTGCGGATTGATTCCGCCGGGAAGACCACTCACACTATGGCCGTCATCGTGACGGCCCGCGCGGGTGGGCTGGACACGATTGGCCCAGGGCGGTCGGCCCCGGGCCCGTGGCAGGTTGCAGGTTGGCAGTCAGGCTGATGCTGAAAATGAGACAGGTACTTCTCGCAGCGGCCCTCTGGGCCGGCTGTGCTGCGCTGGCGGCGGCCGCTGATCAGCGTCTGGTCGAGGCCGCAAAGCGGCAGGATGCTGCCGCGGTGCGCTCGCTGCTCAAGCAGGGCGCGCCACCGAACGACTCCCAGCCCGACGGTGCCACCGCGCTGCACTGGGCCGCGCATTTCGACGACATCGTAAGCGCCGAGGCCCTTCTCGGCGCCGGCGCGCGGGTGGATGCGCGGAACGATTACGGCGTCACGCCCCTCTCGCTGGCCGCCGTCAACGGCAGCGCCCGCATGGTGGCGGCCTTGCTGAAGGCCGGTGCGGCGCCGGACCTGTCGCTACCCTCCGGAGAAACGCCACTGATGACGGCGGCGCGCGTTGGCAGCACCGAGGTAACTGTTCTCCTCCTCGACAAGGGCGCGGCGATCAATCACAGGGAGTCGGCGAAGGGCCAGACCGCCCTGATGTGGGCGCTCTATGAGGGGCATACGGGAACCGCGCGTCTCCTGCTCGACCGGGGAGCCGATGTGCATCTGCCGTCGGCGGGCGGGATGACGCCGCTGCTGTTTGCCGCCCGGCAGGGAAGCATGGATGCGGTGGCGCTGCTTCTGGACCGCGGTGCGCGGATCGAGGATGCCAACAGCGACGGGGTGACGCCTCTGCTGATGGCCGTGGTGCGCGGTCACGTCCCCGCCGTTCTCCTGCTGCTCGAGCGCGGCGCGAATGCGAAGACGTCCGGTGCCGGCTTTACGCCGCTGCACTGGGCAGCTGGCACGTGGGAGACGTCCATGACCCACGACTACCCGGAGGCGGAAGGCGAGTGGCGCGCGCTCGGCGGACTGGGCGGTCAGAAGGCCGTCGTAATCAAAGCGCTGGTGGCCAGGGGAGCCGATGTGAACGCACGGCTGACGAAGAGTCCGCCGCGTTTCGGGATCAACATGTTCTATGTGGTCCGCACGAACGGCGCCACGCCGTTCTGGATCGCGGCCATGAGTACCGACGTGGAGATGATGCGGCTGCTGGCCTCGCTTGGCGCTGACGCCAACCTGCGGAATGAGGACCGCGTCACTCCGCTCATGGCGACCACGGGTGTAGGGCGTGTCGAGGGCGACAGTCTGCTGGGCGATGCACCAAGCATCGCGGCAGCCAAGGTGTGTCTCGAGCTGGGGAATGACATCAACGCCCAGAGCGATACCGGTGAGACGGCGTTGCACGGCACGGCGTGGTTCGGACTGGACGAGACCGCGCGGTTCCTTGTGGAGCACGGGGCTGACATGACGATCACGGACAAGGGCGGCCAGACGCCCGAGCAGATGGCTGAGGGCACGACGAGGACGCTGCTGTTTCGCACGCATCCCAGCACGGCCCGGGTGCTGCACGAGTTGGCGGTCGCGAAGGGCCTGTCCGCTCCGGCGACCACCAGGTAGGAGTCACCCCCATGCGCAGGATCGCCTTGACCGTAGTCGTGAGCCTCAGCGCGTCCGTCGTGGCGAACGCCCAGATGACGCCGCGTGCCTTGGTGGAAGGCTACTGCGTGACGTGTCACAACGAGCAGGCGAAGCGCGGAGGGTTGGTGTTCGACCCGGTGGACGCGGACCATCCGGAGCGGCAGCCCGAACTCTGGGAGAAGGTCGTCCGGAAGGTGCGCAGCGGCACGATGCCGCCGATGGGCGCGCGACGGCCGGATGGGGTCCAGGTGGACGCGGCCGCGACTGCGCTCGAGCGCGCACTGGATCGGGCGGCGGCCGCCTCTCCGAACCCGGGTCGTGTTGTGCTGCATCGGCTCAATCGTGCGGAGTACGTCAACGCCGTCCGTGACCTGCTGGCTCTCGACGTCGATGCCCGGGAGACCCTGCCGGCCGACGGGTCGGGTTTCGGGTTCGACAACATCGCCGACGTCCTCACGGTCTCGCCGGGCCTGTTCGATCGATACCTTTCGGCCGCGCGCCGCATCGCGCGTGACGCCGTGGGTGACCCCACGACGGTACGGCCGGTGATCACGACGCTTGCCCGCATCCCGATGTTCCGCGTGCAGTCTGACCGCATGGGCGAGGAGTTGCCGTTCGGATCGCGAGGAGGCGTCGCTGTCCGGCACCACTTCGCGCTGGACGGGGAGTATGTGTTTCGCCTGAACTTCCAGCGCGGCACGATGAGCGGCTTTATCCGTGGCCTGCAGGAGGATACCGACGTCGACCTGCGGGTCGACGGGGAGCGCGTGAAGCTGTTCACGCTACCCAAACGGACGAATGCGTCCTCGAGCGGAATCCCCGAGAAGCCGCTGGAGATCCGGGTTCCCGTGAAGGCGGGTCCCCGGGTGATTAGCGTGAGCCTGGGGAAGGTGAGCACCGCCTATGAAGGGTGGGGGCCAGCATCCATGCCCGTGGCCAGCAACAGCTTTGCTCAGACCGACCGGATGACCAACGAGTCCGGGCTGGTGGAGGTGGCCGTCGAGAGCGTGGAGGTGGAAGGCCCCTTCACTGCCAGAACGCCCACGTCCACACCGAGCCGCGCCCGCATCTTCAGTTGCAGGCCGGAGATCGGCGCCGACGAGGTGTGCGCCCGCCTGATCCTGTCCCGGCTCGCCTACCGGGCGTACCGACGTCCGGTCACGAAGGCCCAGGTCGAGGCCTTGATGGGCTTCTATCGTGAGGGACGTGGCGGCGAGGGGGCGTTTGAACGCGGGATTCAGTTCGCGCTCGAGCGGATCCTTGTCGACCCGGCGTTCCTGTTCCGGGCGGAACATCTGAGCGCCACTGTAGCCCGCAGCGGACTCCGCCAGATCGACGACTACACACTGGCGTCGAAGCTGTCGTTCTTCCTCTGGAGCAGCATCCCGGACGAGGCGCTATTGAAGGCTGCTGACGCGGGGACGCTGCACCAGCCGGCCGTGCTCGACCGGCAGGTCAGGCGCATGCTCGCCGACCCGCGCTCGGAGGCCCTGGTCGCGAACTTCTTCGGGCAGTGGCTCATGCTGCGGAACATGGAATCGCTCGACCGCGACCAGACCGTGTATCCATCATTTGATGACAACCTGCGGAACGACCTCCGCACCGAGACGGAGATGTTCCTGACCAGCCAGCTCCGCGAGGACCGTCCGGCCGCCGGACTGTTGACGGCCGGCTACAGCTATCTGAACGAGCGGCTGGCGCGGCACTATGGTATCGGCGGTATCTACGGCAGCCGGTTCCGTCGCGTGCAGCTTTCGAATCCCAACAGGGCCGGGCTTCTGGGGCAGGGCAGTATTCTGGCGGTCACCTCCTATGCGAACCGCACGTCTCCCGTCCTGCGTGGCAAGTGGCTCATGCAGAACGTGCTCGGGACTCCACCGCCCCTGCCGCCCGCGAACGTGCCCCCGCTCGATGCCACCCAGGTGAAGGGCACGTTGCGGCAGCGCATGGAGCAGCATCGCAAGAACCCGGTGTGTGCGTCCTGCCACTCGCAGATCGACCCGCTCGGCTTTGCGCTCGAGAATTTCGACGCGATTGGGCGCTGGCGGGACACGGACGCTCAGTTGCCAATTGACGCCTCTGGCATGCTCCCCGATGGCAGCAAGTTCGACGGGCCGGCCTCGTTCCGCGCGGCCATCGAGCCCAGGCGCCAGCAGTTCATTGCCACCGTGGCCGAACGGCTCCTGACCTATGCATTGGGCCGGGGCGTGGAGTCGTACGACCTGTCGTCGCTGCGCGCCATCCTTCGCGATGCCGCGGCGTCCGATTACCGGTGGTCTGCGCTCGTCGGGGGCGTCGTGCGCAGCGTGCCGTTTCGTCTGCGGAGAGGTGAATGAACATCAGTCTCGGGAAACACATCAGCCGCCGGACCGTGCTGCGCGGCGCCGGCGTGTCTCTGGCCCTGCCGCTGCTTGATGCTATGGTGCCGGCCCATGTCGCAACGCGACTCACCGCTGCCGCACCCGTCAGGCGTTTCGCGGCCGTCTACGTGCCGATGGGCATGAACATGGCCTCGTGGACGCCTGCGGCGGAGGGACCGCTCGAGCTGACCGCGCCCTTGCAGGCGCTGGCACCCTACAAGGACAAGGTCCTGGCGATCACAGGGCTGGACCACGACCCTGCCGTGCCGAAGGGGCAGATTGCCGGCCAGCATTCGCGCGTGATGGCGAGTTGGCTCACGGGCACGCGCGTGGTGGCCACGGAAGGCCCCGGCTTCCGCAACGGCACGTCGCTCGATCAGATCATCGCGCAGCACGCCGGCGACACGCAGCTGCGGTCGATGGAGCTGGCGCTGGAGTCCGTCGATCTGGTGGGCGCCTGCGAGCAGGGGTACACCTGCGTGTACTCCGGCACCATTGCCTGGCGGACACCCACGACCCCACTGCCGATGGAGGTGAATCCGCGCGTCGTGTTCGAGCGGATGTTCGGCGACACGGGCAGCACGGACCCGACCGTGCGGGCGGTGCGCAATCGCAAGGATCGGAGCCTGCTGGATTCCGTGACGGCGCAGGTGCCGGGCCTCCAGAAGACGCTCGCCGGCGACGACCGGGTGAAACTGGATCAGTACCTCGACGCGGTGCGCGATGTGGAGCACCGTATTCAGAAGGCCGAGGAGCAGAGCGGGCGGGAGCTACCCGTCATGACGCAGCCAGCCGGGGTCCCGCGGAGCTATGACGAACACGCCGAGGTGATGTTCGACCTCCTGGCGCTGGCCTTCCAGACGGATCTGACGCGCGTGGCCACCTTCATGATCGGTCGTGAGATGAGCGTGCGGACGTTCCCGCAGATCGGCATTTCTGAACCCCATCATCCGCTGTCCCATCACCAGAACAATCCGGAGAAACTGGCCGGGCAGGCGAAGTTGAACGCGTACCACGTGCGGTTGTTCTCGCACCTCGTTGACAGGCTGGCGGCGGCGCGCGAGGACAATCAGTCCATCCTCGAGAACTCCATCCTTCTCTACGGGTCCGGGATGAGCGATTCGAACATCCACGCCGCGCTGAACCTGCCGACACTGGTCGTGGGCGGCGGTGCCGGACAGATCAGGGGCGGGCGGCACCTGACGTACCCGAAGGCGACGCCCCTGACGAACCTGCAGCTCGCGATCCTCGACAAGATGGGCGCACCCGTGGAGCGCTTCGGCGACAGCAACGGACGACTGGACCTGTTGCCGGGCATCTGACGCTGGCCTGATACTGGAGGACGGCCCCGGGCAGCTATCGCCGGAACAGGTACTGGACTTTCGCAAAGAGGGCCCGGTTGGTTCGACGATAGGCGTCGTCCGCATAGCGCACCGCGTCGATGCGGTCTTCCTGCCGGTAGCGGTCGTCGTAGCCCACGAAGAACACCGTGCCGGCATTCACGCGGTACGTGCCCATCACGTTGAGGCCGAAGGTCTTGTTGAGGGTGTTCAGATCCGTGATGTTGCGGATGAGCAGCCGCGGCGTGAACTGGTAGGTGGTGACAGCCCGGACCACCTTGACGTCGAAGTCCACGGTGTTGCTGCGCACGTCTGTGAACCGCGTGGCGTTCAGGGTGATCTCCGACTGGAACCTGGATGAGGGCCTGAGGGTGACCGTGGCGCTGTAGACCAGGCTGTGGCCGAGGTACGGCGTGGCGAGGAAGCGGACCTCGTCGCCCACGCTGAGGTCGGCCTTGACCAGCACGGCGCGGCTTGTGTTGATGGTGGCGGACGCCGTGTAGCGCGTTTTCTGGAAGTCGATGCCCTGAAACCGCTCGAGGATGCGGCCGCCGGATCCGCTGAGCGTGATGTTCCTGGCAAAGGCCGCCTGCATCGTTAGCGTGGTGTCCTGATCGTTCAGCACGCCGGCAAAGTCGTAGAGCCGGTTGTGGGCGATCCTGGGCCCCCAGTTGATCACCCAGGTCTGCGGCCACCAGCGGTAATTGACGCTGGTGAATACCTTCCTGAAGTTCACCCGGGCCTGGAAACCGGCGTCGTTGCGATAGTCGGGCGAGATGGTGTTCTCGGCCAGCACGAAACCGAACGACCGGCCCATCTTCAGAAAGCCGATGTCCGACATGTGGCCGTTGCGGCGCACGCCGCCAGCGTCAAGGTGGCGCGTGAGGCCGCCCGTCAACTGGAGGCGGAAGTTGGTCCAGAACCGGAAGCTGCCGTCGAAGACGGCGAGGCGGGAGTGGCCGCCGCCGAACTCGCGGTCGTTGGCGATCATGCCGAGAAACGATTCCCGGCCGACGTCGTAGCGCACACGGCCGGAGACAATACGCGCGGCCTTGCCGAAGTCGGCCGCGAGCGGGTCGTCGAGCCGGCCCGGCGCCTGGTCATTGGCCGCCAGCAGCCCAAAAGTGGTCTTGCCGGACTTACCCGTGAGCTTCACGCCGATCTGCGGGTCGAGAATGGTGCGCGTGTGCAGGAAGTAGAACGGCCCGTTCACGCGGAAGATCTCCTGGCCCTCAAGGAAGAACGGCCTGAGTTCCGGGAAGAAGAGCGGGAAGCGCTGGTTGATCTCGATCTGCGGCCGGTCCGACTCGATCTGCGAGAAGTCCGGATTCACCGTGACGTCGAGCGTCAGGTTGGACGAGAGGCCGTACTTCACGTTCAGCCCGGCTTCGGCAATGTCGTCCTTGACGATGGCGCCCGAGGCGAGCCGCTCGGTGGCGACGGTCGTGGCGGTGGGGAGGACTTCCAGATTGCGTGCGGTGGAGAGGTCGCGCATGCCGGACAGCATCCCCATCTGGGCGAGCACCCCTGGGATGTTGTTGGAGAGCGGCGCCCAGGTGGACGTCTCGTTGTTGTTCCGGATTTCGCGCTGCACCTGGAACCCCCACGTGTGCGGTTCGCCGGCCGGGCGGCTTGGATAGCGGAGGCTTTTGATCGGGATGGCCATCTCCGCCGTCCAGCCATCCTCGACCAGCATGCCCGCGGACCTGAAGAGCACATTCCAGGTGGCGTCGGAGACGGTGACCCCGCCCCCGCCTCCGCCGATGAGTGCGTCGCTCTGGACGCCGTAGCCGTTGACGGAGAAGGAGTAGCCGCGCTGCTGATCCCGGAAGGGGTCGAAGCTCACGGCCACGGTGTCGTCGTTGGACGTGGCGTCGCGGTCCGCACGCGTGGCGCGCACCATGCCGGTGTCGCGATAGTGGGCGTGGATGCCCACGTAGATCGCCTGGCTGTCGTAGCCGATGTAGACGTCCGTGGCCTCGCTCGCCGGCGCGCCCTCGGCGGGCTTGAGCTGGACGAGTCCGGTGACCTTGGCGGCCGTCGACCAGACGGCATCGTCAAGCCGTCCGTCGATGGCGGGCGGCTGGGCCGCGCGGACGGCCGTGAGGGACAGCGGCGCCGGCTGGGCCCTGGCCCTGGCACCCGCCAGGAGCAGCAGCGTGGCGGCCACCGTCAGGACACGAGTCGACCCAGGATGCATCATGAACCGGTCGATCTTACCGGGCCGGGGAGGGCTGCGTCCGCGCTCAGGGGCGCCGCGCCGCCGGCAGTCCAAATCGCGACGTTCCTGTCTCGGCCGACCGGGGGAGAATGGAGCGCCCCTGTTCATGGGGCGGGCTGGTTCCGGCATCAACGTGAGGAGATTGGCATGCGCACTGGTACGAAGTTGTCGCTGGTTGTCACGGTGGTCCTGGGGCTCTCGATTGCCGGCCAGGCGGCCGACAAGCCCGTGACCACCGGAACGGGACCGTCATTCGTCTACATGGGGCCCCTCGCGCTCGGCCCTGACGGCGTCGTGTTCGCAGCGGACTCACAGGACGTCGCGGTGTACGCCCTCGAGTTGAAGGACGCCCTCAAGGGCGGCGTCCCTGGAACGAAGGACGTGGCCGGCATCGATCAGAAGATCGCCGCGCTGCTTGGCACGGACGTCTCGGGGATCGAGGTGACCGACGCACTGGTCTATACACCCAGCCGCAACACGCTCATCTCGGTGATGCGCGGGCGCGGCGCGACGGCGAAGCCCGCGCTCGTCAAGGTGGATGGCGCCGGCGCGCTGACGCTGGTGCCATTGACCTCCGTGAAGTACTCGAAGGTAATGATTCCCAACCCGCCGCCGAAGGTGGTGGAAGTGGGTGTGGGCGCCAACAAGTTCAGCATCCAGAACTATCCGGACCGTGTGAAGGACGACAGCGTGGTGAGCCGGATCCTTGGCACGCAGACCATTACCGACATGGCCTTCGACGGCGGACGTCTCTACGTGACGGGCCTCTCGAACGAGGAGTTCGCGTCGAAGCTGCGTTCGATTCCGTACCCGTTTACGGGGGTTGACCGTGGCACAAGCGTGGAAATCTGGCACGGCGCCCACGGGCAGTTCGAGACCCGCTCGCCGGTCTACTCGTTTGTGCCGTACACCGTGAAGGGGGAGCGGAACATCATCGCGTCCTACACCTGCACGCCGCTCGTGAAGTTCCCGGTGTCGGCGCTCAAGCCCAATGCCGATGTGCGAGGCGTGACGATTGGCGAGTTCGGCAACGGCAACCGGCCGCTCGACATGATTGTGTACACGAAGGGCGGGCAGGACTTCATCCTGATGTCCACCAACATGCGGGGCGTGCTGAAGGCGCCGACCTCCGGGTTCGGTGACGTGGCGCCGATTCTGAAGCCGGTGCAGGTGGAGGATCGCGTGGGCGTCGTGCCCGAAACGATTGCCGCCCTGAAGGGCATCGAGCAGCTCGACAAGCTGGACGAGAATCGCGCCGTAGTGCTGGCCCGCGCGGCCAGCGCGCTCGACCTGCGCGCCATCGCCCTTCCCTGAGTTTGTCCGTCGCACGAGTCTGTGCCGTGGCGGCCGTCCTTGTGACGGCTGCCGCGTGCAGTTCCCGCCCAGGGGCGTCCCCGGAGACTGCCCCTACAATCGAGATCCTCGAATCCGCCCATGCGACCGGCATCAACGCGGTCGAGGTTCGAGGACTGCGGGCGGCCGATCTCGACGCCCTCCGCGACGTCGCGCTCTCTGACGACGCGTGGCAGGCCCTGCTGCGGGTGACCGCGATCCTCGCTGGTCAGGCCGACGTACCCGCCGTTGCGGGCGCCTACCGCATTGCCGGCCAGGTCCTTCGCTTCGAGCCGCTCTTTCCCCTCGATCCCCGTGTGGCGCATCGCGTGGTGTTCGACCCGGCCCGGCTCCCTCTGGCGCCCCAGCGCGGCGCGGGCACGTGGCGAGCCTCTCCCGTTACGTTGGAAATCGATGCGGCCGCCGTACAGCTGGTGCCGGTGACTCGAGTGGTCCAGATGTTTCCCCCGGAGGTGCTGCTCGAGAACCAGCTCCGCGTGTACCTCCAGTTCTCGTCCCCCATGGGCAGGCGTCCGGCGCGGGACTACGTGCGCGTGCTGGACGAGGCGGGCCGCGAGGTCGTGGACGCCTTTCTGCCGCTCGACGTGAGTCTCTGGAACGCCGACCGCACCCGTTGCACGCTGCTATTCGACCCGGGCCGGGTGAAGCGCGGCATCCTCCCGAATGCCGAGCTGGGCCGGCCCCTGACGGCGGGGAGGCGCTACACCCTGGTGGTGAGCCGGGAGTGGCGCGACGCCGAGGATCGGCCGCTGGTGGAGGCGTTCCGGCGCGAGTTCCGTGTGCTGCCGGCGTTGATGGGTGCCATCGAGCCGGCGAGCTGGCGGATCACACCACCCGTGGCGGAGACGCGTGGACCACTCACCGTCATCTTCCCGCGCGCCCTGGACCATGCGCTCGCCGAGCGCGCCCTCGTGGTCCGAGGGCCTGGCGGCCGGCAGGTTGAGGGTGCGGTGGAACTGGATGACGCCGCCATGCGGTGGCATTTCACGCCATCCGCCGCCTGGCAGGCAGGTGCGCATCAGCTCCGGACGCTTTCGGTGCTGGAAGATCCCGCCGGCAACCGCGTGGGCCGGCCCTTTGATGCCGATCCACGGCAGGAAGGGTCTGTCGTGGAGGGTGGGGACATGAACACCGGGGCCGTGATTCCGTTCGAGGTGGGTGCCCAGCGCGGCAGGTAGGCAGCCCCGTGTCCGCAATGGCACAGCATCGCGCCAGGGGATGGGCGATGATGGTCGGGATGCCGAGACCTCTGTGGATGGCTGAGCGCAGGCTCCGTGCGGTGTGTCTGTTCGTCGCCGGGTGGATGGCTGTGGGCGTTACCGTTCCGCTGGCCGCCCAGAAGATCGGACCGGTGTCGAATTCTGACGCCGCACCCTCGTTGGCGACGGCCGAGCGGCTCTACTACATGGGCGACTACGCGGCCGCAGCCGAGATGGCGCTCGCGTTGCGCACGGCCAACCCGCAGAACCTGGCTGCGTATGAACTGCGCACCTCAGCCCTGCACTTCCAGGTGAAGCGCCTCCTGGGTGACGCCAAGGACAGGGGCAAGGCGCTGAAGGCGTGCGCGCCCTGCCCGGCATTGCTCGCCGCTTTTGCGGAGGAGACCACGCGTGGTCTGGCCGTGGCTCGGGCGAAGCTGGTGCAGGACCCCCAGAATCTCGAGACGACCTTCCTGCTCGGCAAGATCGACCTCAATCACGTGTGGCTCTACCTGGGGACACTGGGGCGCAAGACGGCGTTCAATGAATACCGCGAGGCCAGGCGGTTGATGGAGGCCGTACTCAAGCGAGAGCCGGGCCACGTCCGTGCGCGCGTGGCGCACGCGTGGATCGAGTACATCGTCGATACGCGGGTGCCGTTCCTGTTCCAATGGGCGCTCGGTGGCGGCGATAAGAAGAAGGCGCTGGCCGAGATGCGGAAGGCGGCCGAGGCCGAGGCGCCCTTCATCGTCCAGACCGAGGCACGGTTCGCGCTCTGGGAAATGCTGAACCGCGACAAGCGCGTGGCCGAGGCGCTGGTTCCGGCGCGTGCGCTCCTGGCCGACTTTCCGGAGAATCGCGAACTACTCGCCTTCATCGACAAGCACGGCCGCCCCTGAGGCTACGCACGGGCCCCGCCGCGCCCACCAGCGGCCGCCGCCTCACGTCACCAGGGCGCAGGTCTGTGATTCAGCGTGTGGTCGCGATGCGGTAGAGATGGGTGGAGGTGCGCACCAGCAGGCTCCCGCGCACCACGGCCGGCGTGGCCATCACCATCTCGTTCAGCGGATTCTTGGCGAGCACTTTGAACTCCGGGCCTGGCTGAATGGCGTAGGTGTCGCCCTCCTCGCTGATCGCCCAGAGCTTCCCGTTGTAGGCCCAGGGCGAGGCGGTGAAGCCCGTGGAGTTGAAGTCGATGCGCTGCCGGTTGTAGACAAGCTTGCCCGTTTTCGCGTCGTGGCAGATCAGGAACCCCTGCGTCAGCAGCGTGTAGTGGTAATCGCCGTAGACGATGGACGAATTCATGTACGAGGCGCCCTGGCCCTGATACCACGCGACGAACTCGTTACTGGTTTCACCCGCCTTGAGTGAAATGTCGCCGCTGGCGCCCGGGCGAATCGCCACTACCGGCCGTGTGCGGTCGGACGCGTAGCCGGAGGAGACATAGAGCAGGCCGTTGGCTTCGTAGGGCGTCGGCGTCGTGTTGACCGAGAGCTTGCCGAACTGCCACAGGAGCTTGCCGTCCAGGTCGTAGGAACGCACCTGCAGATCGCCGGCCGTGATGATCTCGGTCCGCTTGGCGTGCTTCCAGATGTAGGGCGTGGACCAGCCGAAGCCTTCTTGCTCCTTGGGTTTGTGCACGCGCCACACCTCCTTCCCCGTGGCGGCGTCGAAGGCAAAGAGCAGCCACTGGCGCGGCTCGTGGTCCATCGTGAGATACAGCCGGCCGTCATGGAGCGCGGGGGAGGCGCCGGCGCCGATATCAGCGAGCTCCGTGTACGACAGCGTCGATTTGTCGCCCGGCCGCGAGACGGCCTCGTTCCGGACCGTGGCCACCGTGGGCGGTGCCGTTGGGAGAGGGACGTCACGGTGCCAGACAATCTTGCCGTTGTAGTCCACGGCAAAGAGACCGGCGCTCGCGTGGAACACGTAGACGCGCTTGCCGTCGGTGACCGGTGTCTCCGAGGCGTACGTATTATCCAGATATTTCTTTTCAAGCGGGAGCCCTTCGCGGAGCTGCACCGCCCACTTGACCTTTCCGGTCTTGAAGCTGAAGGCGTAGAGCATCCAGCGGCGGGAAATCTTGAAGTCCGGGTCCTTACCCGTGCCGATGGCGGACTCCTTCTTTTCGGTCTTGTCCGCGTACACGCCAGGCGTGACGCCGCGCGGCGTGTCGTGCCCGGCGCTGATGGCGGTAGAGACGAACACGTAGTCGCCCCAGACCACGGGCGACCCCCAGCCGAGGCCGGGAATCTCGGCCTTCCAGGCCACGTTCTTTGTGGGGCTCCAGGCTTCCGGTAGTGAGGGGTCGTCCGCGATCACCCCTCCGGTGGTGCCACGGAAGTTCGGCCAGTTGTCCTCAGGCGCGGCCGCCGAAAGTCCAGCCGTCAGACCAAGAGCCACCATCAGCAGGAGTACACGCATCGCGTTGCCTCATTCCGTCCGGGCCGGCATCGGCCCCACGACGAACGCGATCCTACAGGACATCGCAGGCAGCCAGAAGGGAATGGAGTTGTCGAGGAAAGTGGTTGCGGGGGCGTGCAACCAGCGGTACTTGCAGCTGTGGAGCGGGGCGGCGTGATGTGCGCCGAGCAGCCCCGTGTGCTCTCATCTTGCACGGACGGGCCTGCCAGCTACGACGATTCGTGGCACGCTCTGACCTGCAATGTGCGCTGCCGTTACGCGCGACGTCGACGTGCGCGAATCGCCGGCGTGTACTATTGGAGCGTCATGGCTTTGGAAGACCTTGCGACGAGCCCGGTCATCACGGTCCAGTGGCTGGTCCGCTTCCGGTGGGCCGTTGCGATTGGCGCCACCCTCGCACTGACCGTTACGTGGGTCGCCCTGGGCTTACGATTCCCGCTGCCCTTCGTGGTGGGCACGCTGGGCGTGCAGGTCGCGAGCAACATCTGGCTGACGAACCGGATGCAGGGCGAGGCCGGCGCCCGATCCCGTACGGTGGGCGTCGTATTCCTCCTGGACATCGGCCTCCTGACCGGCATCATGTTGGTTACCGGAGGACCGTCGAACCCCTTCACCATCAGCTATCTGGTGTACATCACCCTCGTCGCGATCATCCTTCCGGTCGGGTGGACGTGGGTGATGGCCGCCGCGTGCACGGCGGGCTATGGCGCCCTCTTCGTGCCCCCGCTCAGGGCGGTGTTCGATCCACACGCCGCGCACACGGCCATGCAGCCGGGCCTCGGCCACCAGGTGGGCATGTGGATAGCGTTTCTCGTCGCGGCGGCGCTGACTGCCACCTTCGTCACCCGCATCCGCGTCGCGCTCGAGGCGCGTGAGGAAGCACTTGCGGACGCGCGACGCTCGGCAGTGCGACAGGAGCGCCTGGCGTCTTTGACGACACTCGCCGCAGGGGCGGCGCACGAGCTCGCCTCCCCGCTCGGCGCCATTGCCACTGCGGCGGTCGAGCTCGAGCTGGCGCTGGCGTCCGGCGGCTTTCCCGACGATATCGCCGATGACGCACGTTTCGTGCGCCGGCAGGTCGAACGCTGTCGCGAGATTCTCGATCAGATGAGCGGGCGGGCCGACCGGTCGGAGGCCCAGCAGGCCCAGCGCATCGAGGTCACCGATATCGTCCAGCGCGCGCTCGCGGGGATCGACAGTGCAGAGCATCGGCAGGTGCGCCTCGAGGTACAGGCGGATCTGCCCTCAGTCAGGCTCCCGCCCGAAGCGGCGGCTCGTGTCGTCCGATCCCTGATCAAGAACGCCCTGCACGCGTCGACCAACGGCCGGCCGGTGCTTGTCGCGGTGGCGCGACGGGATGCATGTGTCCGCTTCGAGGTGCGTGACGATGGCGTCGGGATGTCACCTGATGTGCTTGCGCGTGCCGGAGAGCCATTTTTCACGACCCGTCCGGCGGGCGCGGGCTTTGGCCTGGGGCTCTTTCTCGTTCGCACGTTCGCCGATCAGTGGGGCGGACGCTTCGAACTATCCTCCACGGCTGGAGTGGGAACGACGGTGACGCTGGACTTGCCGGCGGAGAGCGTATGACGACAATCGACGCCCGCACGGTCCTGTTTGTCGAGGATGACGAGGCATTCGGGGACCGGATGTGCCGGGCCTTGCGCACACGCGGCTTCTCAGTGACGCACGCGGCCACGGCCGCCGAAGCCCTGCGCGCCGCCGTTCTCGACAGCCCCGAGATTGCGGTCATTGACCTGCGACTGCCAGACGGCCACGGCTTGGATCTCGTCCGGCAGTTGCACGCACTCGACGACACGACGCGCATCATCGTGTTGACCGGGTACGGCGCGATCGCCACCGCCGTCGAGAGCGTGAAACTGGGCGCCGCGGACTATTTGACGAAACCGATTGATGCAAGGCAGCTCGTGGCGGCCTTCGATCCTGACGAGAAGAAAACAGCCGCACCCAGAAACTTCGCCGTGCTGTCGCTGCCGCGCGTGGAGTGGGAGCACATCCAGCGCGTGCTCGTCGACTGTGGGGGTAACGTGTCGGAAGCGGCGCGGGCACTGCACATGCACCGCCGCTCTCTTCAGCGCAAGCTACTGAAATACCCCGCCAACAGGTAGGCACGCGCGAGGCAGGAGAAACCGCGCTGCTCTCAGCGTGGCATCACCGGTGAAATCGAATCCGGTCGAAGACCTCGGCCAGCCGTGTGTTGACGGGAGTGGACGCCGGGACGACCTTGAGCACCCAGCGCGTGTCCTCTCGCGCCGGTGCGAAGCAGGTTGACACATTGCAGGCCTGGTAGCGGAAGCGCGCGGGGACCACGACGTCACCCAGCTCGAGGGAGCGGTCGAGCGTCAGCATCACCCCAATCACGAAACGCCGCTCGAATACGGCAAGCGGTACCTTCTGCCCCGCCTGCGCGAAGTCAGTCGGCTCCGGATAGACGATTGCGGCCACCGCCACGCCCGCGGGCGGGTCGATGGTGAGCACGGTCGGAATCAGCATCGGGTCTCGCGGCTTGTCCGACTGCACGTGCAACCCGTCCGGCAAGCTCACCTGCAGGGCGATACGCACGGTCGAACCAGCATGCATGCCATCGGCCTCGACTAGCGTGGTCACCTCTGCCCTGGGTCGTCCTTGAGCGAGCGCGAGGCTGGAGGCCAGCACGACCGCCGCCATCACAACGGGAGAAATCTTCATCGTGACCCCGTCCTAGCGTCCTGGCGATCGTGGTGCCTGCTTGGCAATCCACGTGCGCACGACTGCAAGGTCGGCGACGCCAACGATGGTGGTGGTCGTGCCGCTCTTGTCGATCAGGAGCGTCAGCGGCAGCTCACCGGCCCAATCAGGACTGACTTCCCATCGAAGTGGATCGACGAATTCACTGCCGAACACCCAGCGATCTTCGTGTTGCAGCCCCGCGCTGGCGAGTGTGCGTTCGATCTGGTCGCGCTCCACGGAGACGGGATCCGCGGCGACGAAGATGACAGGGACACCGCGATGTTCCTTGACGAGCTCGCCCCAATGGGGCAGTTCGCCGAGACACGGCGGGCACGTGAGCCCCCAAAAATGCACGATGAGCGGTTGCCCCTGGTGAGCCTGGCGCAGTGTCGTCCAACTCCCTTTGACAAACGGCTTCATCTCCTGTCCGGTCACCGGTCCGACCGCGATCAGCAGCACTAGGATGCTCGCTGCGACTCTCACAACTTGGGCTCCAAGGGGATGACGCGGTAGCCCTCGATGCGTGTCAGCCACGAAAGAAACACCTGGCCATTTCTGGCGATCAGCAACGGGTGATCCGAGAAGTTGTCGGTGCCTGCGACGAGACGCGGAGCGCTCCAGTTCCGGCCACCGTCGCGGGAGATCATCGCGTGTATCGTCGATCGCTCACCGTCGAACTCCTTCCATGCCAGCCAGAGCTGGTCCCCGCTGGCCAGGACGTACGGCCGGGCCGGCTGGCGGTTCGTGGCTCCGACGGGCATGGGCGCTGAAAACGTCCGTCCACCGTCGAGCGACCGCGCGTAGAACAGCCCGCGACGCTGTCCGCCGCCGCTGAACCACGCCACGTGCTGGGCGCCGTCCGGGGCAATCGCCAGGCTCGGCCCGTGGTGAGGACAGGCGTCAATGGCCCAATGGTCGTCGCTGACCCGGCCGACCGGTTCTGCCGCGCCGTCCGCCCCGAGGGTGAGGATCGCGTGGTCACGCTCTCCGTCGAAGATGTTGCGAAACAGTACCGCAGGTTGCTTGGGGCCCCTGAACACGACGCCGAGCCGGCAACACTCGCAAAGATTGTCGTGCGCGATTTGTGCCGGCCCGAAGGTTCGGCCCCCGTCAGTGGACCATGCAAACGCCAGTGACGCGCCTGGAAAAGGTCGGCCCGCCCGCTCGGCGTCCACGACGTGGCGCTTGTCGATCCAGACCGCGAGGATCGCGCCCGTGCTGTCGAGCGCGAGTGTGATGAAGCGCTGGCTCGCGGCGTTATCGCTGATGGGGCTGGGTCGTGAGAAGGTCGCGCCACCATCGGTCGAGTGCGCAACCATGATCCGGCCGACGTACTTGTCGCCGACCATCACGGCATAGCTCACAACGACGCGTCCCTTCAGGTCCACGACCATCTGCGGGCGCGCATCTCCGCCGGTGTCGAGCTGGACGGGCGACGGGGTCGCCGCCACGGGCGGTCCGAAAGTACGTCCGACGTCGCTCGATCGAGCCACGAACACCCGACCCGCTGCGGCCCACACGACCCACAACGTCCCGTCCGGCGCTACGTGCGGCGTCGCGAATGTCGCACATCTGAGTGTCGGCTCAACGCAGTTGGTCGTTTCATTCGGCGCGGCAGGCTCGTGCCCACCATGCTTGGTTGACCCGTCCTGACTTTGGCTCGTTCCGGCGGCATGCTGAGCGGTGAACAGCACAGCGCCCAGGGTCACGAACGCCAACACCAAGGTGGACACGAGGCCCCACGCCGAAGGCCAGCGCGCGATCGTCACATCGTGCACATTACACGGTCGGAGACGATTGATGGTGCGACACATTGTCGCAGGGTAAACGGGGCGGCCGCGACAACGTGTCGCACCCATTACCGAACAAAGGCCCCTTAGACTGACTGGCATGAGCCCCCTCGCGCTGATGCGTAACATCTTTCTTGCCCTAATTCTCTGCGGCGCCCCACTCGTGGCCAACGCCCAATCCACTTCCGCCGATCTCTCCGGCACCGTGCTCGATGCCACCGGCGGTGTGGTCCCCGGCGTCGAACTGACCCTCCTCAACGAATCCACCGGGATCGCGCGCACCACGCACAGCGACAGCGTCGGGCACTATGCCTTCACGCAGCTCGCCCCAGGCCCGTATCGCCTCACGGCCGGCCTGGCAGGCTTCGAGACCACCGTGCTGTCGGGCCTGGTGCTGCGGGTGGGGCAGGTCGCGGCGCTCGACGTGTCGCTCAAGGTGGGCGACCTCTCGACCTCAATCGTCGTCGACGCCCAGGCTGCCGCGGTGGAGACGCGTTCGAGCGCGCTGTCGAGCGTGATGGACAACCGGGCGATCCGCGAACTCCCGCTGAATGGCCGGGACTTCGCGCAACTGGCGCTGCTGCAGCTGGGCGTGTCGCCCTCGCGCCGCACGTCCGATTCGGGCGGGCCCGGCACCAAGCTCGTGATCAACGGCACCAAGCCAAGCCAAGTGAGCTTCCTGCTGGATGGCAGCGACATCAACGACGCCAACAACAACACACCGGGCAGCGCCGCCGGCGTGATGTTGGGCGTGGACACGCTGGAGGAGTTCCGGGTGCTCACGAACGGCTACAGCGCGGTCTACGGGCGCAGCGCTGGTGGTGTGGTCAGCGCCGTCACCCGCAGCGGCACCAACGAGTTCCACGGTTCGGTGTTCGAGTTCCACCGCAACAGCGCACTCGACGCGAAGAACTACTTCGACGCCAAGGACGCACCCATCCCGCAGTTCGGCCGCAATCAGTACGGCGCGACCATCGCCGGCCCCATCGTCCGCAATCGGACCTTTTTCTTGGGCAGCTTCGAGGGCCTGCGGCAGAACCTGGGCGTCACGAGCCGAACCGTGGTGCCCGACGCCAACGCCCGTCAGGGGATTTTCCCAGGCCAGCCGCCGTTCCAGGTGAACGCGGAGATCCCGCCCTACCTCGCGCTGGTACCGCTGCCGAACGGACGCAACTTCGGCGACGGCTCCGGCGAGTACGAGTCGGTGGCCCAGCGGACGACCCGCGAAGACTTCGTGACCGCCCGACTGGACCATCGGGCGTCCGACCGGCTGTCGTTGTTCGCCCGCTACACGTTCGATGATGCGGCCATCGCGGTGCCAGACGGAATCGAGCTGGTGCAGGCCGACACCTCGTCGCGCAACCAGTACTTCACGACCGAGGCCAACTACATCTTCACCGAGCACCTGCTCAACTCGTTCCGGTTCAGCCTGAACAACTCGCGCAGCGCGAACGCCAACACCTACCTGAGGCCAGTGGATCCCGGGCTGTCGTTCTTTCCCGGCAGCCCGCTCGGCCAGATCTCGGTGACGGGCTTCTTCTCGATCGGCCCCAGCCGGTTCGGCCCCTCGTTCTCCGACATGCGTCAGTTCCAGTTCAGCGACGATCTGACGCTCGTCAAGGGCCGGCACACCCTTCGCATCGGCGCCGACTATCGTGTCTACGATCTCGAGACCAGCCGGCCGCAGTCGCCCTACGGCTTCTACCAGTTCAACGGCCTCAACCTCTTCCTCCGCAACGTGCCCGCATCGGTGGAGCTGACGCTCCCCGATTCGGAACTCAATCGCGACTGGCGGCAGTCGATGGCGGTGGCCTACCTGCAGGACGACATCCGGCTCACCGATCGGATCACGCTGAACCTGGGCTTGCGGTACGAGCGCGTCAGCGTACCGGATGAAGCCAACGGCCTGTCGTCGAACTTCCACGATCCCCTGACGGAGGCCACGCCCACGATCGGGCCGATGTACATCAATCCGTCAAACCGCAACCTGGCGCCGCGGCTGGGCGCGGCGTGGGATCCGTTTGGCGACGGCAAGACCAGCATTCGCGGCGGCTTCGGCGTGTTCTACGATCCGCTGTGGACCGATTTCTACGCCAACGCCGGCAACCGACTGGGGCCGTTCTACGTGCTGGGCAGCGTGCGCAACCCGACCTTCCCCGACGCCGACCAGGTGGTGGGCAGCCCCAACTTCGTGCTGGGCCGCCAGGACGTGCTGCAGTACGAGCCGGACAACCCGTATGTGATGCACTACAACCTGTCGGTGCAGCGCGAGGTGTGGCGCCGCGGCGTCCTGCTGTTCGGCTATTCGGGCTCGAATGGCCGGCATCTGGCGCGGTTCGTAGACGGCAACCAGGCCATCCCTGTGATCCTGCCTGACGGGCGGAAGTTCTTCCCGCCCAACTCGGTGACGCGCAACCCTAACCTGACCGGTGTCCGCTACAAGGTGACCGACGGCTTCTCGGAGTACAACTCGCTGCAGACCAACTTCACGCAGCGCTTCACAAAGGGGCTGCAGCTGCAGGTGAACTACGTGTGGTCTCACAGCATCGACAACGGGTCGGTCACGGTCACGCAAGGCGGCGACAACGATCTGCCGCAGGATCCGGACGACCCGGAGGCGGAGCGCGGCCTGTCGAACTACGACTTGGGCCACTACTTCGTGGCGCACTGGAGCTGGGAACTGCCGCGGCTGCCCGGCCCCGCAGTGCTCGGCGAGGGTTGGCAACTGAACGCCATCACGTCGCTGGCGTCGGGGAACCCGTTCTCGGTGGTGGTCGGATTCGATCGCGCGAACGCCCGCTTCCAAGCGGGCACGTCGCCCCAGCGGCCGGATCTCGTGCCGGGCGCCTCGAGCAATCCCATCCTCGGTGGGCCCGATCGGTACTTCGATCCGGCGGCCTTTGCTCTGCCCGCGGCTGGTTTCTACGGGAACCTGGAGCGCAACACGCTGATTGGGCCGGGCCTTGTGACCACGGACGTGTCGCTCAATAAACGATTTGACGTCGGTGGCGACGCGAAGCTCCAGTTCCGCGTCGAAGTGTTCAACCTGTTCAACCGGGCGAACTTCGCGATTCCCAGCTCGCGCACCGTCTTCACGAGCACGGGTCCGGTGGGCAGCGCCGGCCGCATCACCTCCACAACGACCTCGGCAAGGCAGGTACAGCTGGGGCTCAAGGTCACGTTCTAGCGTGGCGCCGCCAACGCTATTCGAGGGGCCCTCGGCCATCCCCGGTCGTTTGACGACGAGGGGCCTCGATGGAGAGCGCTGATGCCCAAGGTCACTCGGGTCACCCGTGGTGGCAGTGTCATAGGGGGAAGCCGTGCATCCGCGGCACGCGTGTCACAGTCGTCGGTTTGGTGGCGGCGGGGCACACCAGTGAAGAGATCCTCCGGGAGCACCCCTACGTGGAGGCCGCCGATATCGGCCGAAGCCCTGTCCTGTTCGGCGTGGCGTGCCGCGGAGGTTGAGGTTCCCCGGGGGGCGGCAGTGAAGCATCGCCCCGGACGCCCCGTCCTTCGACAGTTGCATCAACACCCGACTCGTCCTACTCTGGCTGAGTAGCATTGAAGTGACCCAGAAGGTCGAGGCCATCTGCACCGGCGGCGTCCTCAAGCCCACACGCGACCTGCGTCTTCAGGACCAGCAGCGCGTACGCCTGACCGTGGAAACGATCGACGAACCCGCTAGCGACCGCGAGGCCGCCGTCGCTCGGCTCAAGGCCGGCATCGCGAGCATGCGTTTTGTCTCGGGAGGGCCGCTCCCCAGCCGAGAGGAACTGCATGATCGCGATTGACGCAAACCTCCTGATCTAACCCATCCGATCAGGCTGACCGGCGGCGTCAGAAGATCGCGCTGGACCTCATTCCGACAGGCCCCATTCGCACACGCTCAAGCCGCCCATCGGCTGTGAAATCAGGTACATAGGCCGACCAACCCACTCCTCGTCTGACAGGCAATGCCGCTTGGCGGCCGGAGCGTATACTTGAGCGAGGCCGTTTATGTCCACCAAGAGCATCGCTCTTCCGGATGCCGTCTACGAGCGTGTGCAGCAGATTGCCGCCGCCGAGGGCACGACCGTCGATCAGCTCGCGACAAAGGCGATCGAGCGTGACCTCGCCCGTCGTTGGCTTGACCGCATCGGGCGCGAGGGCGATCAGCGGCGCGGCGATATGAGCGACGCTGAAGTCGAGGCTGTCGTCGAGCAGGCTGTCCAGGAGTCCCGCACACGTTCGTGAAGCGCGTGGTCGCTGACACCAACGTCCTTGTCAGTGCACTGCAGTTCGGAGGCAAGCCAAGAGAACTCCTCGACCTCGCCACTGATGGTCAGGTCGACCTTGCCATCTCCGAAGCCATCATCGCGGAGACCCTTCGCGTGCTCAGGGACAAGTTTCACCGTGCGCCCGAGTGGGTTGCTGAAACCGACCGCCAGTTGCGTGTCATCACCCGGTCCGTCCAGCCGACCGAGAGCATCGAAGTGATCGTGGCTGACCCTACGGACGACCGTATTCTAGAGTGCGCCGTCGCCGCAGAAGCCGAAGCGATCGTCAGCGGCGACACCCACCTTCTGAGCCTCGGCAGCTTTCGAGGAATTCCGATCCAGCGTGTCGCCGAGTTCCTCGACGGTCTGCAGGACCAGGGCCGAGACTGAACGCCTACCGCTCGTGCACGTCGTGCCGGTATCGACCTGGCGTCCAACCTAGGTCGATGCCCTCTCGGAGCCGCGCGAGCGCACGTTCACGAGCCTGTGCGAACCCCTTCCGCTCACGCACGGTCGCAGCAAGTTGGTCGGTCAGCAGCGCACTGAGCGGGCGACTCTCTTCGGCCGCAACGGCCCTGGCGGCCTGGCAGCAGTTCCGCATCGAGCGTGAGCGTGATTCGCGTCTTCACGGAATTCCTCGCCAACAGTCGGATTCGAACCTACAGATTGTAACCACGCCGGGATGAGCGAACGTGGCGGCATCCGCAGGGGAACAGGAGGGGGAACACGGTGGGGGAACAGGGGCTCGCGCGAGGTGTTCCCCCCGGCTCGCGTGGAGGGCCGGCTGTCAGTCCCGGCCGCCCCAAGCCGAGCAACGCGACGAACACTGCCTGCAACCGGCCTTCGCCGTGCACCTTACGCTGGACTCGCAGCGGGCGGCGCTCTTCGCCGCCCGCATGACACGGCCCGTGTCCATGCGGCCGCCAATGGTGGTGTCGTGGCGTGAGCGACCACGCGATTTGGCCGCTTGGTCTGCCAAGCCCGCGGCCACGGAGGTGGTCGCTCACGCCACGCTGTCTCTGCCTCAGCCGGAGCGAGTCGTCGTCCGACGCGTGCGTCCGGGCGATATCGAAGGCGCGCGGATCCGCGTCGTGAACACCGGCCGTCGCGCGGTCATTGTGCGGCTCGCAACTCGCGCGCTCAAGGCGCTCCGCGCTTCCACGATTCCGCTCCGCCTGCGCTGCGCGCGGCTGGCGGCCTTGACCGCGCAAGCCGCGACCCGTGTCCTGGCAACTATCGACGGCCACAACGGAAGTGCTTGACGACGGTCGGCGTCGGCGCTACTGTCGGATCATCTTCGCCGGCTGCAGTTCGCAGCCCGCTCCGCATCGCCCGATGTGGAGCATGTTCGAATCGGCGGTCTCAGGCCACGGTTCGTTCCCTACTTCTCAAACCACTTCCTGGTCGTCTGCTCGTGCGACGTCACGTCCGCGAAACCGATGACAGAACCGGACTGCGCTCTGGCCTCAGGCCAGGCGCAGATCCGATCGTTCACATATCATCGGAATCATCACGCTGCCACGGCGACACGCCTGTCAGAAGTCGATGCGTCGGGAGCCGCACCCAGTGCGCCCATCTCACTGCGGAAGAACTGACGACATCGACGCTCAGAATGGGCAGGCGTATCATGGCCGAACGACGACGATCGCGAACGGGACGCGGCCGGCCGTACCGGGTTCGCGCCCGTGCGAAACACAATGGACGTTGTGGCACTGGCGCGGACGCATCGCTTCGCGCGTTCGTTCGCGCCTTGGCGCGGCAGGCCGCACGCGAGTGCTTCGAGCTGGAACTGAAGCAGCGATCGCGAACGATTCAATGAGGTGCAGGACGTGAAAGTCGCCATCTACGCGCGCTACTCTTCGGACAACCAGCGGGACGCGTCGATCGCCGATCAGTTGCGCGTGTGCCGCGCGTTTGCGGAGCGCCAAGGCTGGGCGATCTGCGAGGAGTACGCGGACCATGCCGTGTCCGGTTCGACGCTGCTGCGCGCGGGATTCCAGGCGCTGATGCGTGACGCGTTGAACCGTCGATTCGATGTCGTGCTCGCCGAGTCGCTCGACCGCTTCAGCCGCGACCAGGAAGACACGGCCGGTCTGTTCAAGCGCCTGACGTTCGCCGGTGTGAACATCGTGACGCTCGCGGAAGGCGACATTACGCACCTGCACATCGGATTCAAGGGCACGATGAACGCCCTGTTCCTGAAGGATCTCGCCGAGAAGACACACCGCGGGCTTCGCGGTCGCGTCGAGGACGGCAAGTCGGCCGGCGGACTCTGCTACGGCTACCGTGTCGTCAAGGCACTGAACGCCGGGACCGTGACGACCGGCGAGCGGGGAATCAATCCGGAACAGGCCGCGGTCGTCGAGCGCATCTTTCGAGACTTCGTGGCGGGCGTGTCGCCGAAGCAAGTCGCAAAGAATCTGAATCGCGAGGGCATCGCCGGTCCGTTCGGCGGCGCATGGAGTCCAAGCACGATTTACGGCAACGGCAAGCGCGGAACCGGGATTCTGAACAACGAGCTGTACATCGGCCGGCTGGTGTGGAACCGTTTGCGCTACGTGAAGAACCCGGACACGGGAAAGCGCGTGTCGCGTCTGAACCCGGAAGCCGAGTGGATGCGCAAGGAAGTCCCGGAGCTGCGGATCGTGCCGGACGACCTTTGGACCGCTGCGAAGTCGCGTCAGAAACAAACCCGCCACGCGATGAAGGCAGCGGGCGCCATCGGCGTTGCGAAGCGGCCGCAGTACCTGTTCTCGGGTCTGACGAAATGCGGCATCTGCGGCGCCGGCTTCATCATGTCGTCGAAGAACCGGCTCGGGTGCTTCGGCGCGCGCGATCAGGGACGGTGCGACAACCGCTTGACCATCCGCCGGGACGAAGTGGAAGCGCGCGTGCTGACAGCGCTTCAGGACAAGCTATTGCGCCAGGACCTCTTCGAGGAGTTCTGCGACGAGTTCACGCGCGAGATGAACCGGCTTCGGATGGAACATCGATCGAGCCTGTCTGCCGCCGAGCGCGAGATCGAGCGCATCGAGGTCAGGCGAAAGAAGCTGATCGAGATGGTGATGAACGGCGTGGCGCCTTCCGAAGTGAAGGACGAGCTGAACGCGAACGCAGTCAGACGCGAGGAACTGAAAGCAAAACTGGCAGCCGCTGACGCGCCGCCGCCGCTCCTGCACCCGGAGATGGCCGGCCTGTACCGCCAAAAGGTCACGGCTCTGGCTCAAGCCCTTGAGCATCCAGAAATCCGCACGGAAGCCTCTGAGGCGCTTCGTGGCCTTGTCGACGCCATCGTCCTGACGCCGAACCAGGGTGAGCCGCCTTCGCACGCAGGCGATGACTCGTGCTTCGGCGAGCCAAGACTGCAAATCGAGCTGAAAGGGAATCTCGCGGCGATGCTCGGAGCCGCCCAAAATGCGAAGAGGTCGCCAGAAACCGGCGACCTCTCGCTGCAAGTTGTGATGGTTGCGGGGGCAGGATTTGAACCTGCGACCTTTGGGTTATGAGCCCAACGAGCTACCGGACTGCTCCACCCCGCGTCAGATGTGACTTGCCCGGTCCCGACGCGCACCGGTGAGGCGCGGCGAATCAAGACCGTGAAGCCACTGTAGCACAGGCTGCCTCAGCGTAGGGCAGCGTGGGGTTACTTCCTGCCGCTGGCGCGTTCGACGCTCGGCGGCACCTCGAGCACCAGGCCGACGTTGGGCGTGACCTCCGTCACCATGATGTCGAGGACGACCTCGCCGTCGATCTTCTGCACGATATGCGACGGGAAGGGAATGCCGGCATTGGGCGGCCCGGCCCCGGGCTTCGACCCGGGCGCGGGTTTCGGGGACTTGTCCGGGTCGTGGTCCTTATAGCCGGTGTAGAGGAATTCCACCACGGTCTTGCCCATGGTGGCATCGCCCGCCATCGTGTGGACCCGGGCAATCATCGCGCTGTCATCGAGGTACGCCTTGAGCATGGCCCCGTCGGCAGGAAACACCATGGTGGTGACGAGCGTGCCGTCGATTATCTCGTTCGCCATCACGCGCTTGTTGCCCGCGTCCTGCGCGGCCTTCATCACGCCCTGTGGCGTCATGAACATCAGACGCACCCGCTCGGCCACCGCGTCGGGGCGTGCGACGGTCTTCTTGTCGATCACATCCCACGCCTTGCCGTCGGCGAGGAACTGCTCCACGCGCTTCGGCTTGTTTAGTTCCTCGATTTCCATCCGGAGCGCCTGCATCCCGTAGTTGATGGCCACGGTGAACTTCGTCACGGGCTGGAGCGTCCGCTTCTTCGCGCCAGGCACCACCGCGGTGCCGAGGCCCGAGTACACGATGGACGCCGTGTTGATTGCGTTGACCCCGGTGAGCGCCTGAAAGAACCTCGCGTTGGGGTTCGGAGCCGCCGGCGGAGTCTGCGCCGCCGCCAGCGTGGCGCACGCCAGCGTGGCGGGAAGGAGCAGGAAGCGGATGGTCATGGTGGAACGGTGGTCCCTTGTCACTTCAGGTACTGATTGAAGAAGGCGACGGTCCGCTGCCACGCGAGGTCCGCCGCGGCCTTGTCATAGCGGGGCGTCGTGTCGTTGTGGAAGCCGTGGTTGACGTTGTCGTAGGTGTGCTGGGTGTAACGCACCTTGTTCGCCTTGAGGGCCTCCTCGTAGGCGGCCGCGCCGGCGTTGACGCCCTGGTCGAGCCCGGCGTAGTGGATGAGGAGTGGCGCCTTGATCTTCGCGACGTCGGCGGCGGCCGGCTGGCGGCCGTAGAACGGCGCCGAGGCGGCCAGGTCCGGCACGCGGACGGCCAGGGTGTTGCAGATGCCGCCGCCGTAGCAGAAGCCGACGGCGCCGACCTTGCCGTTGGAGTCGGCGTGCGTCTTCAGGAACTGCACGCCGGCGATCCAGTCCTCGATGAGCTTGGCGCCATCAAGGCTGCGCTGCATCTCCACGCCCTTCTCGTCGGTGCCGGGATAGCCGCCAAGGGAGGTCAGGGCGTCGGGGGCGAGCGCCAGGAATCCGGCCACGGCGGCGCGACGGGCGACATCTTCCACGTAGGGGTTGAGCCCCCGGTTCTCGTGAATCACGAGGACGGTGCCGAGTTTGCCCCTGGCGTTGGCCGGCCTGGCCAGCAGTCCCTTTACCTGACCGTAGCCCAGCGGGGACGGATAGGTGATGTAGCTGGTGGTGATGCGCGTGTCGTCCTTGGCCACCTGCTGCGCCAACGCGTAATTGGGGCGGAGCATCTCGAAGAGCGCGGTAGCGGTCGCCCCGCCGACGGCGTACTTGGCGGCGCCATCCAGGAAGCCCCGGCGGTCGAGACCACCGTGGACGTACTGGTCAAAGAGGCTCAGCAGTTCCTGGGGAAAGTCGGCAGCGGTCTTGCGTTCCATCGGCACCCTCCAGCCGCGAATTATAGCCGCGCTAGCCGCGCCTGGAGGAGGATTGCCGCCAGGAGCGGTGGGGCCGGGAGGGCGGGCGCACCTACTGCGCGGGCGGAGCCTGGACGTCCTTGATGATGAAGAGCTTTTCGCCCGGGCGAATCAGGCCGAGCTCACGCCGCGCCACTTCCTCGATGGCGGTGGGGTCCTCCCGCAGGCGGCGGGCGTCCTCGCGGAGCCGGGTGTTCTCGGACTTGGCCTGGTCAAGGGCCTGTTCCAGCGCCCGATACTGGCGGCGGGCCTTGAGCATGGCCAGCAGGCCCTTGTCGCCCACGACCGCGTCCACCACGACCACGGCACCCAGGCACGCGAACAGAGCCGGCAGCGCGCGCCGGCCGAGGCGGCGCACGAGGGCCGTCAGGGCGGCCGCAGGGTCAGCAGGCGTCTGGGTCACAGGGGTTCGAAGGTCACAATAGCGCGTCTCGATCCGGAGTACAAGTCCTAATTACCCGACTCCGGGAAAAAGTACAAGCCCTATGACCGATACCGTGCTGGTGCTGACGACCCTTGGGGAACAGACTGACGGGCCCGCCTTTGCCAGATCGCTTGTGGACGCCAGGCTGGCCGCGTGCGTGAGCCTGCTGCCACCGATGGCGTCGATCTACCGGTGGAAGGAGGGGGTAGAGCAGGCGCAGGAGCAGCAGGTCGTGATCAAGACCACCCGGGCACGGCTGGAGGCGCTCCGGGCCTGGATGGCCGTCCACCACCCCTACGAGGTGCCGGAATTCCTGGTGCTGCCGGTGGCGGCGGGTGGGGAGGCCTACTTAGCGTGGCTCACGGAGTCGGTGAGCTAGGCGCCGAGCGGTTGCGCCACCAGGCAATGACCGGAGGCACGAGCGAGAGGGCGATCACCGCGGCGACCACGTAGTGGATCTGCTTCTCGATGTCCGGGATCACGCTGCCGAGCACGTACCCCCCGATGGTTGTCGAGAGGATCCAGATCACCGCGCCGGCGATATTGAAGGTGGCAAACCGGCGGTAGCCCATCTCGCCGACCCCGGCGATCATCGGCGCGAAGGTTCGCACGATGGGGATGAACCGGGCCAGCACGATGGTCTTGCCCCCGTGCCGGTCATAGAAGTCCCGAGTGATGCGGACGTGCTCCTGGCGGAAGATCAGCGAGTCCTTCCGACTGTAGAGGCTGGTGCCTGTCCGTTTGCCGATCCAGTAGCCCACGGCGTCGCCGACGATCGCCGACGGGATGAGGGTGACGAGCAGCAGCGACAGGTCCAGATCCCCGCGGGCGGCGAAGAGCCCCGCCGTCACCAGCAGCGAGTCGCCCGGCAGGAAGAAGCCGATGAGCAGCCCTGTCTCCGCGAAGATGATGAGCGGCAGGCCCCAGTGGCCGACGACGCGTATGAGTTCGGGAACGTTGTAGACGGTTTCGAAGAATTGCTGCAGCAGGTCCATGGGTTACAGCCGGGCGAGCGCGCCGGTGAGGTCCTCTTTCAGATCGTCCAGGTCTTCGATGCCGACCGACAGGCGGACGAGCCCGTCGGTGATGCCCAGTGCCTGCCGCCGCTCGGCGGGCACCGAGGCGTGCGTCATGGTGGCGGGGTGGCTGATGAGCGACTCGACGCCGCCGAGGCTTTCCGCCAGCGCGATGAGCCGCACTGACTCCAGCAGCGTCCGCGCGCGGTCGAGGCTGCCCAGATCCAGCGATACGAGCCCGCCGAACCCGCGCATCTGCCGGCAGGCGAGCGCGTGCTCGGGATGCGACGCCAGGCCCGGGTAGATTGTCCGCGCGATCTTGGGATGTGACGAGAGCATCTCGGCGAGGGCGAGCGCGTTGGCGTTGTGGCGTTCCATGCGGACCGGCAGGGTCTTGGTGCCGCGCAGCACGAGCCACGCATCCATCGGGCCGAGGATGGCGCCTTCGGCGTTCTGCACGAAGCGCAGCCACTCGATGTGATCGTCCCTGACCCCGATCACGGCCCCGCCCACGCTGTCGCTGTGGCCGTTCAGGTACTTCGTCGTGCTGTGCACCACGAGATCCGCCCCGAAATCGATCGGGCGCTGCACCGCAGGGCTGGCAAATGTGTTGTCGACCACGACAGCAACGCCGCTGGCGTGGGCCACGGCCGAGGCGGCCTCGAGGTCCGTGAGGCGGAGCGTGGGATTGGTCGGCGTTTCAAGGAACAGGAGCTTCGTCGTGGGCCGAATGGCGTCGGCAATGGCATCCAGCCGCGAGGTGTCCGCGTAGGTGAAGTCCAGCCCGCTCTTCCGCAGCACGCGCTCGAACAGCCGGTACGTGCCGCCGTAGGTGTTGTCGGTGACCACGATGTGGTCGCCGGCCTCGACGAGCGTCATCACTGCGGCGATGGCGGCCATGCCCGAGGCGAAGGCAAATCCGGCCGTGCCGTGCTCGATGGCGGCCAGATTGGCTTCGAGCGCCGCGCGGGTGGGGTTCTGCGTGCGTGCGTACTCGTAGCCCTTGTGCCGGCCGAGGCCCTCCTGCACGTAGGTGGAGGTCTGATAGATCGGGGTGGTGATCGCGCCGGTCGCCGGGTCCGGTGCCTGGCCGGCGTGAATGCAGAGGGTGCTGAACCGGGCCGAATCGCGCAGGGTCACACGCTGAGCGTACTCCGCGCCGCCAGCGCGGTCCACCGGGGCGATCAGCGCGGCGCGCCTGTATGCTGTAGCGCGTCAGTCCATGATGCGTGAAGAGCGTTCCCGCGCAGCCCGCGCCCGCCGTTGGTTCATCCACACATGGCCCGGACGGTTGTTGCTGGCCGGAGTCCTGCTGCGCGTGGGGGCTGCCGTGGCTCGCGCGATCGGCGGCGTGCCGCCTGGCGTGGTCGATGCCGCCGGCATGCTGGTACTTGTCGGCGCGGGTATTGGGGGATTCATCCAGCTCGTGCGCGAGGGGCGGCGTCAGCGTCTCCTCTGGTATGTCCGCCGCAAGCTCACGGCGTCCTACATCTTCCTGGGCTTCGTGCCGGTGGCGCTCATTCTGGCATTCTTTGCTCTCGGCGGGTTGCTGCTGTTCTTCAACGTCAGTTCGTACCTGATCGAGGGACGGATCCGCACGCTGGTGGAGGAAGGCCGATTCCTCGCCCAGGCCACGGCCTTCGAGCTCGATGGCGCCCGCACCGTGACCGAGGCGGACGACATCCTCACCAGGCGGCGCGCGGTGCAGTCGGCGCGCCATGCCCACGTGTCCTTCGCGGTGGTGCCGGTGCACCGGTCCTGCGGGCCCGGGCGCACGGAGCGGCCCGTGGTCCTGCCACCCATGCGGAAGGGCGCCTGGCCGCACATGTCTCCGCCCGACGTGCCCCGCTGGGTCACGTGTGCGGGGGCCGCCGGGCTGTTGGCCTACCGGACATCCGCGCCTGCGACGAGCGGGCCGCCGATTCCGGTAGAAGTCGTCGTGCGCGCCGTGGCGTTTCCGGATGAAGCCGACCCCGGCTTCGCCGTCGTGGTGGACATCCCCGTGACCACCACCTTGATGCGCCAGTTGCAACGGGAAACAGGCATCACCATCGGCGACATCCTGCCGATGACCACGTCCGGGGCCCTGCAGCCGGCGCTGAGCGGCACGCGCGTCGAGGACGGGGATGTGCCCGCGATGGCGGCAGTCGCTGGCCGCGGCTGGCTTGAGCAGCCGCGGACGTGGTTCGCGTTCCTCGACATGCTGGACTGGGAGACCGGCGCGACCGGCCATGTGGCCGCCACCATCGGCATGAGTCCGGCGGAGATCATCCGCCGGGTGTCGGCGACACCGGTCCGGATCGGTGACTACAGCATCAGCCAGATTCTGTTCGCCCTGCTGTCCATCGTCGGCGGCCTCTTCTTCGTGATTGAGGCCGTGGCGTTCTTCACCGGGCTGAGTCTGGCGCGATCGATCACCGGATCGGTCCACGAATTGTTCGTGGGCACCGAGCGCGTCCGCCAGCAGGACTTCACCTACAAGATCCCCATCCGGACCAAGGACCAGCTCGGCGACCTGGCGCAGTCGTTCAACGACATGACCAGCAGCATCGAGACGCTGCTGGGCGAAAAAGCGGAGAAGGACCGGCTTGAAGAGGAACTGCGCGTGGCGCGGCGCATCCAGATGTCGCTGTTGCCGCAGCACGATCTGGCCGTGCCCGGGCTCGACATCGTGGGCGTCTGCGAACCCGCGCGCGAGGTTGGCGGCGACTACTACGACGTGCTTCCGCTGGGGGAGGGCCGCGTGGGCATCCTGGTCGCCGACGTCTCAGGCAAGGGCGCGTCGGCCGCGCTCTATATGGCCGAACTCAAGGGCCTCATGTTGGCGCTCTCGGTACGGCACACCTCGCCTCGGGCCCTGCTGATCGAAGCCGACCGGATTCTCGCGCGCCACTTGGACGGCAAGAGCTTCATCACCATTACGTACGGCGTGGTGGACCTCGCGGCGCGCACCTTCACCTACGCGCGGGCCGGACACTGTCCGCTCCTGCACGTGCCCGGCGCGTCTCACGCGAATCGCACCCCCCGCCTGCTCGCGCCCGACGGCATGGTGCTGGGCCTCGACCTGCCGGATAAGACCATCTTCGAGCGCCTGCTGCAGGAAGACGTCCTGCCGCTCGGCGAGGGCGACGTCGTGCTGCTCTTCACGGACGGTGTGACCGAGGCCATGAACAGCCGGCTGGAGTGCTTCGGCGAGGCGCGGCTGATGGCCGCGTTGGAAGCGAGCCCCGATCAGGAGTTCGAGCAGTTGAAGACGGGCATCCTGCGCCGGCTTCAGGCGTTTGTGGGCGATGCCGAACCGAACGACGATCTGACGATGGTGCTGCTGCGCATGACCGCGCCCGTGGCGGACCCTGTGGAGGACATTCCGGCGATGGCGACGCACGCGTGAGGACCGAAGTGGTGTTCCGCACCGGCTCCGAAATGGAGGCGCGCGTGGTCCTGGCGCTGCTCCAGAGCCAGGGTATCGAGGCCGTACGGACCGGCGGGTTGCCGGCCGGAGTCTGGCCGATGGCCATCAGCGCCGAAGGTGACGTCGCCATCGCGGTGCGTGAGGCGGAGGCGGAGGCCGCGCGGCGCGTGATCGAGAGTCACCGGGTGGGGGAGGGACGCAAGGTGGTGCGCATCGCCGACGAGTTCGAGGACCTGCAATCCCGGCTCGGCTACACGTTTCGTGACCGGAGCCTTCTGGAGCATGCCCTCACGCACCGGTCGCTTGCGGCGGAGGATCAGTCCGGCGGCGTGGCCGACAACGAGTCGCTCGAGTTCCTGGGCGACGCGGTACTGGGCCTCGTGGTCGCGGACCTGCTCTATCGGCAGTTCCCCGATTCAACCGAGGGGCAGAAGTCGAAGGTGAAGGCCGCCGTCGTCTCCGCTGCGGCACTGGCGCGGCAGGCCGGGCAGTTGCGCCTCGGGGAATCGCTGCTGCTGGGGCGCGGCGAGGAGAAGACGGGCGGCCGCCAGAAGCAGACACTGCTGGCCGACTCCTACGAGGCACTGATTGCCGCGGTGTATCTCGACGGCGGGTTTGACGCCGTGGCGGAGTGGCTGCAGCGGGAACTCCAGCCGGCCATCAACGAGGCGGCCTCCGCCGACGTGGCGGGCCTGGACTACAAGTCAGCCCTCCAGGAGCGTGCGCAGAGTCAGGGGCTACCGCTGCCGGAGTATCGGATCATCGACCAGGAGGGACCGGACCACCGCAAGGTCTTTCACGTGGAGGTCTGGGTGGCCGGCACGGCCGCAGGCACAGCGACCGGACGATCGAAGAAAGAGGCGGAGCAGGCCGCGGCCCGGCTCGCGCTCGGCCAGAGCACGGACGACGCTAGTCGATCTCGATGATGCCCCAGTTCCGGCGTTCGTCCCGCGTGGCCTCTTCGCCCGCGCCGGCGTAGGCCATCGACGGCTCGGGCATCCGCGCCACCGCGAATCGTTGCACCGCGCGCGCCACGCTGTCGTCGGTCGGCGCGACGGGTCGGCAGTGGAGCCCCACCCACAACCGCAGGAGCGGGTCCGAGAAGGTGTACCGCTTCTGCCGGACCGTCACCAGGTCCACGTCTTCCAGCCACGAGAGGTAGTCCTTCGTGGAACCCGGCGTGCGGTGCAGGCGCAGGGAGATTTCGGTCAGCGTGAGCGGTTCTTCCTCCGCCAGGATGTCCAGAATGGCCTTGAGCGCCCCGTAGCCACGGGCGCGGTGCAGGCGCAGTTCGTAGCGGAACCGGCACCAGGCGTCCAGCGCACCCCCACGCACCAGCAGGCCGGTCAGGGCGGCGGCCGGATCCGCCGGGCCCAGGTGCTGTCCTTCCATGGCCCGGGCCAACGCCTCCACATACACCGGCCGGCCATCGGTCAGGGCGTGCACCGCCCGGCCCAGGTAGTCGCGATCGTCGGTCGCCATCTGCTCGTAGTGGTTGAAGGCAGGGGCGAGGTGCTCCACCACGTCCGGCACACTGAGGGGAGCGATGTGCATCACCTCGAAGCGGGCCGGCGCGTCCCGGAGGAGCCGGTGGGCACGGGCCGTGTACCGGCTGGTCAGCACGAAGCGGTTGTCGCTGGTGGCGACGGCATCCAGCAGGTCGCGGAGCACAAGCCGGAGCCCAGGGAAACTTTCGAACGTCCGCAGCTCGAAGGCTTCGTCCAGGAGGAAGAGGCACGGTTCGCCGGCCGGCCCGCGCGCCGAGGCCAGGAATGCCAGGAAGTGATCGAAGGCGTCACGGGGCGACGTGCTGACGTGCGCGCGGCCGCGCCAGGGAAATGGGGAGGCGTCGATGACGGCCTGCGCGAAGCGTTCGGGCGTGGTGGCGCACCGCTCCACATCGACCAGGTATGCCGAGCGGCCCGCCCACGCACCCAGATGTGCCAGCAGTGACGAACGGCCCGACCCGCAGCCGCCGAGCACCACGGGAATGCGGGAGGGTGTCGCGTCGAGCGCGCTCAGCACGCGGCGGTCGAAGCCGCCCTGTGTACCGACCATGATGGCTGTGCTCTGTCTCGTGGTGTGCGTTGAAAGTCTGGTGCCGCAGAAGGAAAGTGTAGACACTAAGAACCGCGCGCGGCCTTGTCAATCGAATTTCCGAAAATCTTTTTGTTGACTTTCCAGCGCGTTGCGGACGCGGGCGCGGATCCCGCGGATCTTCAAGTACGATTGAGAACGGATGATGATGAATCTCGCGGTACTGGGCACGCAGTGGGGTGATGAGGGCAAGGGGAAGGTCGTGGACCTGCTCACGCCGCACTTCGACATGGTGGCGCGCTATCAGGGCGGACACAACGCTGGTCACACCGTGTATGTCGCGGGCCGGAAGTTCGTGCTGCACCTGATTCCGTCGGGCATCCTGCATGCCGGAGTGACCTGCCTTATCGGCAACGGTGTGGTCATCGATCCGCAGGCGCTCTTCGCGGAAGTCGACGAACTCGCGACCCTGGGCATCCACGTCGGCGACCGGCTGGTGGTGAGCGAAAAGGCGCACGTCATCCTCCCCTACCACCGGGACCTCGACCTGCTCTCGGAGGCCCGCCGCGGCGAACGCAAGATCGGCACGACCTCGCGCGGCATCGGTCCGGCCTACGAGGACAAGATCGGCCGGCGCGGCATCCGCGTGGGCGACCTGCTCGGCGACCGTGAGGCGCTGGCCGTGGAAGTGCGCGAAAACGTGGCCGCCCGGAATCGCCTCATCGGCGAGAGCACGATGGCCTGGGAGCCCGTGTTCGCGCAGTTGCTGGTGGACGCCGAGCGGATGCGGCCCTGGGTCCGCGACGTCTCGCTGGAGCTGGCCGAAGGCATGCGCGCGGGCCGGCGCGTCCTGTTCGAGGGCGCACAGGCGACGCTGCTTGATATCGATCACGGCACATACCCCTTTGTGACCTCATCCAATGCCACCGTGGGCGGCGTCTGCACGGGGCTCGGCGTGCCGCCGCGTGCCATCAACGCCGTGCTCGGCGTGGCAAAGGCCTATACGACGCGGGTCGGCGAGGGCCCGCTCCCGACCGAGTTGAGCGGCTCGATGGCGGATCAGCTGCGCGAGAGCGGCAAGGAATACGGTGCGTCCACTGGCCGCCCGCGCCGCTGTGGATGGTTCGATGCGGTGGTGGTGCGGTACTCGGCCCGGATCAACGGGCTGGATGCGCTGGCACTGACGAAGCTGGATGTCCTGGACGGCCTGCCGGAGGTGCAGATCTGCACCGGCTATGCAGTGGGTGGCACGGTCGTCACGGAGTTTCCATCCGACTTGCGCCTGCTGGCGGGCGCGTCGCCGCGCTACGAAGTCCTGCCTGGGTGGACGGCGCCGGCCAGCGGCGTGCGCTCGTTCAGCGCACTGCCCGCCAACGCCAAGGCCTATATCAAGCGACTGGAAGAGGTGACCGGTATCGCGTGCGCAATCATCTCCACGGGCTCCGACCGCGACGACACGATTGTGCGCGACGGGTCAGTGGCGGCAGGCTGGCTCAGCTAGGTTGCCAACCACTCAGCCATGCAGGCTGAGTGGCGCGGTCCGGCGGCGCACCTGGAGCGCCCGCATCTTCTCGAGCGCCCTGACCTCGATCTGCCGCACGCGCTCACGCGTGACCGCGAGTTGCTGGCCGATTTCCTCCAGCGTGTATTCGCGTTCGCGGCCGAGGCCGAACCGGAGGGACAGCACGTGCCGCTCCCGATCCGTCAGCGGCGCCATCGCCTGGGCGACCTCATTCGAGAGGTCGCTGTCGAGGAGCGCGTCCTCAGGGGAGGGAAGCGACCGATCCTCCACCAGGGCATGCAGCTCCATCGCGTCGTCCTCGCCCACCCGCACGTCGAGGGAGGTCGGCGTCTTCTGGGCGTCGAGGAGCAGCCGCACCTTGTCGACCGGCATGTGGAGACGCTCGGCCAGCTCATAGGCCGTCGGTTCGAGGTTCACACTCGTGCGGAACGCCTTCCGCTCCTTTTCGAGCTGGTTGATGGATTCGATGACGTGCACGGGCAGGCGAATGGTACGACCGGTATCCGCGATGGCGCGCGTGATGGCCTGGCGGATCCACCACGTGGCGTAGGTCGAGAACTTGAAGCCGCGCCGGAACTGGAACTTGTCCACGGCCTTCATCAGGCCGAGGTTGCCCTCCTGGACCACGTCCAGCAGGGAGAGCCCCCGGTTCACGTACCGCTTGGCGATGGAGACCACCAGCCTGAGGTTGGCCTCCATCAGTTCGTTCTTCGCCTGCCGGATCATCTGATCCGCGGCGTTGATGGACGACAGGCGTTCCCGCACATCGGCCAGCGGGAGTCCGGTGCGCGCCGCTACTGTGCGTCCGCGCACGGACCGCTCGGCCGGCGGAAGCGACGCGAGCTCGTTGACCTCCTGCGTGAGGGCGCGCGTAGTCGCCAGCACATCATCCAGGACGGATGGGCGAATGGGCTGCCCGTCGAGGTCGTGCCCGAGGCGCGTGTCCTCCTGCGCCAGTTCGTCGCGCAGGGCCGCCAGGCGCCGGGCGCCACGAACGGTGGGGATCTCCGCCTTCAGCGCTTCGATGCGCGCGCGCCGCCGCTTGGCGCGCGCCAGTGCACGGTGGACTGCGGCGACGGCGTCGGCGCCGGCCGTGCCCCCCTCGGGGAGCAGGACGAGCGCTTCGACGGGGAGTTCGCCGCGTCGCACTTTGTCGCCGAGGGCCAGAATCTGTTCAGCGGTTGATGGAAACCTCAGCAGGGCAGCGAGCAGAGCCTGCTGGCCCTGTTCCATCCGCTCTCCGAGCGCCACTTCGTCCGACTTCTTCAGGAGCCTGCGCTTCCCGATGTGGTGCAGGTACATCCGGACGAGGTCCACCTCGTCGCTCGGGGAGGAAGGGAGAGGGGTGTCTTCTTCGCTGTCGCGCGCCTCGGACTCGCGGCTCTCGTCCTCGCCGTCCTCCTCCTCAACCGGGCGATAGGCCTCCGGATTGTCCTCAAAGAGGGTGGATTCGGTGTCGAGCGCCGTAACGTGGGCGGTTCTGGGCATGGTGGACTCCCCTATGGTCTGTGCACGTCTGTTGCCAAGCTGCACCGGACTGAACACTAGGACGCAGCGCCGGGCGCCCGGGTTTCGTGGGGCATTTCTGCCAGGTCCGTGTCACCCAGTCAGACGTTCTGTCCGCGCAATTGGCCGGTCCACCGCGGGCGGCCAGTTGCGCAACGGGCGCTCTATCCGTCAGAGTCAGCAGGCAAATGGGGATTCGACGTGTGCTGGTGCTCGAGGGCCAGGTGCCATTCGTGCACGGGGGGGCCGAAATCCTTGTGCGGCAGCTGGTCGGCGCGTTCAAGGCGGGGGGCTACGAAGCGGAGCTGGTCTCGATTCCCTTCCGGGACTATCCGAGGGACGAGGTCCTGACGCAGGCCGCCCTGTGGCGGCTCATCGACCTGTCGTCCGCCGCCGGGCAGTCCATCGACCTGGTCATCCCCACGAAGTACCCGAACTACCTGGTGCGCCATCCCCGCAAGGTGGCGTGGCTGATGCACCAGCACCGCGTGGCCTATGAACTGGTTGGCACGCCCTTCAGCGACTTCGACCACACCGACACCGATGTCGGTCTGCGCGACCGGCTGGTGCGCCTCGACACCCAGGGCCTCTCGGAGTGCGCGGCGCGGTTCACGCTCTCGGAAACCGTCTCGGCACGCCTGCGGCAGTTCAACGGCCTGGAGTCGCAGCCGCTCTTTCACCCGCCCAAGCTGGCCACCCAGCTCAGGAGCGGGCCGTATGGCGACTACATCTTCTTCGTGAGCCGGCTCGAGAAGGCCAAGCGCGTGGACCTGGCCATCGACACGATGCTGCACGTGGACACGCCGCTGAGGCTGCTGATTGCCGGTGACGGAGCCGCGCGCGTGGACCTGCAGGCCCAGATCGTGGCCCGCGGATTGGGCGACAGGGTCACGCTGCTGGGCCGCGTGTCGGACGAGGACATCATCCGCCTCTACAGCGGGGCGCTCGCGGTGCTGTTTGCCCCCTATCAGGAAGACTACGGGTACGTGACGCTCGAGGCGTTTCATGCCTCCAAGCCCGTCATCACCGCCACCGACTCCGGCGGACCGCTGGAGTTCATCACGCACGGAGTGAGCGGACTGGTGGCAGAGCCGACGGCCGAGGCCCTGGCGGCGGCGGTACGAGAACTGGCTGCCAACCGCCAGCGGGCCGCGGAGATGGGGGAGGCGGGTCGCCTGGTGGCTACCGCCATTACATGGGAGGGCGTCGTGGAGCGGCTTGTGGCTGCTGCAGGCCCCGAAGGAGCCGCGGCCGATTTCTAGCGGCGACTGGCTGCGGTGCCTGCGGAACCCCTGCTGGTGACCGTATCCGTCACTCCCCGCCCCTCGGGGGGATGGGGCAGCACGTCACGGGCGCCAGCCCTGCAGCATGAGCATGTAGTTCGCGCGCTCGTACGCGTCCGGGTCGGGCACCCTGGAGAGGTTCAGATTGCCCCGCATCGCCCCGAGCGACTCCCACTCGTGCTCGTGCATCCACGCCATCAGGTCGCCCAGCACGGTCCGGAGGTGCCCGGGTCCATGCACCAGCAGGGCCGACACCATCTGCGTGACGTGTGCCCCCGCCATGGTCGCTTTCACGACGTCGATCGCCGTGTGGACACCTCCGGTTACTGCCAGCGATGCCGTGACGTGGCCGGAGAGGATGGCCATCCAGTGCAGCCGCAGGCGCAGTTCTGAAGACTCAGAGAGGTGCAGCGTCCGGGTCGCGGCAAGTTCGTGGGGGTCGATGTCGGGCTGGTAGAAGCGATTGAAGAGCACCAGCCCGTCCGCACCGGCCCGGTCGAGCTCCCTGGCCAGATTCGCGAGTGCGGCGTAGAACGGTGAGAGCTTCACGGCCACCGGGATCGTGACCAATTGCCTGACCTCACGCACCGTGTCAATGGCCTGGCCCTCGATCTCCGCGCTGGTCGTGTCGGGGTTGGTGGCGATGCGGTAGATATTCAGCTCCACGGCGTCAGCGCCTGCCTCCTCCATCATGTGCGCGTAGTCGAGCCAGCCCCCGGGAGTCGTGCCGTTGAGAGACCCGATGATGGGGATGTTGACGGCGGCTTTGGCCCGCCGGAGGTGCTCGAGGTACTGATGCGGACCCAGAGCGTACGCGTGGAGGCCTGGGAAGTAGCTGGTCGCCTCCGCGAACGACTCGCCCGGGTAGTCCAGATTCAAGTACTCCGCGATCTGCTCCCGGGTGATCTGTTCCTCGAAGAGTGACCGCAGGACGATGGCCGCCGCGCCGGCGTCCTCGAGGCGCTTGACGCCATCGAGGTCGTCGGAGAGCGGCGATGCCCCTGCCACCAGCGGGTGGGGAAGTCTGAGCCCCAGATAGGTCGTGCTGAGATCCACGTCACTCCTCCGGCTTCGGCACTGTGATGCCGGCAAGCTGCTGGTAGACCGCGTAGCGCTCGGTCGCCTCGTCCTGCGCGGACTTGAGGAAGCCCTTGAAGCGGGCAGGGTCGGTGCGCTCGACCACGCGGAACCGTGACTCGTTCCGCATGTACTCGGCCACGAGCGGTTTGGGCGGGCCGTAGTCAAGGTGCATGGGAGGCTCGCCCCTGGCGACGCGCCGCGGGTCAAAGCGATAGAGCGGCCACACGCCCGAGTCCACGGCCAGCTTCTGCTGCGTGGCGCCATCCGCCATGTCGTAGCCGTGCGCGATGCAGTGGCTGTAGGCGATGATCATCGAGGGCCCCGGATACGCCTCGGCTTCCAGGAATGCCTGGACGGTCTGGCTCATCTTCGCGCCGAACGCCACGCGCGCCACATAGGCATGGCCGTACATGTTGGCGAGCAACCCCAGATCCTTCTTCCGCACCGTCTTGCCGGCAGAGGCGAACTTGGCCACCGCACCGAGCGGTGTGGCCTTCGACTGCTGGCCGCCGGTGTTGGAGTAGACCTCGGTGTCGAGCACCAGGATGTTGACGTCTCGCCCGCTGGCCAGGACGTGGTCCAGACCGCCGTACCCGATGTCGTAGGCCCAGCCGTCGCCGCCCACGAGCCAGATGCTCTTCTTGACCAGATAGTCGGCCAGCGCGTCCAGGCGGCGAGCCTCCGGCGTGGTAAAGCCCGCCAGTGCGCGTCGCAGCGCCACGACGCGCGTGCGCTGCGCCTGGATGCCGGCCTCCGTGGTCTGGTCGGCGCCGAGCAACTCGCTGGCAAGCCGCTCGCCAATCAGGGCAGCCATGTGCTCGACCAGCGTGCGCATGGCACGCGCATGGCTGTCGACGCCGAGGCGCAGGCCCAGGCCGAATTCGGCGTTGTCCTCGAACAACGAGTTCGCCCACGCCGGGCCGCGGCCGTCGCGGTTGGTCGTAAAGGGCGTCGTGGGCAGGTTGCCACCGTAGATGGAGGAGCAGCCGGTCGCGTTGGCGATCAGGGCCCGGTCGCCGAACAATTGCGTGAGCAGCTTGATGTAGGGCGTTTCACCGCACCCGGCACAGGCGCCTGAGTACTCGAACAACGGCTCAAGGAACTGCGAGCTCTTGTGGTCCACCTTCGGGAGGTCCGCCTGTGCCGTCTCAGGCAGGTCGAGAAAGAACGCGTAGTTGGTGCGTTCGGCGTCGCGCAACGGCGCCTGCGGATGCATGTCGATGGCCTTGTGCCGCGGATTCGTGCGGTCCTTGGCCGGGCAGACGTTGACGCACAGGCGGCACCCCGTGCAGTCTTCGGGCGCCACCTGAAGGCTGTACGTCCGGCCGGGAAAGTCGAGGCCCCTGTAGGGGACAGCCTTGAACGTCGAAGGCGCCTCTGCGAGGGGGGCGGCGTCGTACACCTTGGCGCGAATCGCCGCATGCGGACAGACCAGCACGCACTGGTTGCACTGGATGCAGACGCCAGGGTCCCACACAGGAATGTCGACGGCCAGGTTCCGCTTCTCCCACCGTGCCGTGCCGACCGGCCACGTGCCGTCCACCGGGAACGCACTGACGGGCAGGAGATTCCCCTTGCCGGCGAGGAGTACGGACGTCATCCGCTGCACGAATTCCGGTGCGTCTGGGGAAACCAGCGGCGGCCGCGTGCGTGTGGCGGTGACCCGAGAGGGAAGGAGTACCTCGTGGAGGTAGGCGAGCGTAGTGTCCACCGCCTCGAAATTACGCTTCACGACCTCGGCGCCGCGCTTGCTGTAGGTCTTCTCAATCGCGTGTTTGATTTGCGCGAGCGCTTGTTCGCGTGGCAACACGCCTGAAATGGCGAAGAAGCACGTCTGCATGATGGTGTTGATGCGGCCACCCATGCCCGTCTGGCGCGCGACGGCCGAGGCGTCGATCGTGTAGAAGCGGATGCGCTTGTCGAGTGCCTGCTGCTGCACCTCGGCCGGCAGCCTGTCCCACACGGCGTCGGCCGGATACGGTGCGTTCAGGAGGAAGACGGCGCCCTCCCTGGCGTGTTCGAGTACATCCACGCGCTCCAGGAACTCGAACTGGTGACACGCCACGAACCGGGCCTGACTGATCAGGTACGCCGAGCGGATCCGGCGCGGGCTGGTGCGCAGGTGCGAGACGGTCGTGGCGCCGGCCTTCTTCGAGTCATAGACGAAGTACCCCTGCACGCAGCGGTCGGTGTCTTCGCCGATGATCTTGATCGAGTTCTTGTTGGCGCTGACCGTGCCGTCCGCGCCCAGTCCGTAGAACACCGCGGTTGTGACGTCGTCCGGTTCGATGTCGAACGCCTCGTCGTACTGCAAGGAGAGATGCGTCACGTCGTCCATGATGCCGACCGTGAAGTGGTTCTTCGGGCGAGCCTGCGCGAGGGTGTCGAAGACCGCCTTCACCATGGCCGGCGTGAACTCCTTGGACGACAGGCCATAGCGGCCACCCACGACGACCGGCTCGGACGCGAAGGGTGATGTGCCATCCGCTCGCGCTTCGACCAGTGCGGTGACGATGTCCTGATAGAGCGGTTCGCCGAGTGCGCCGGGTTCCTTGGTGCGGTCCATTACGGCGATGGCCCGGACCGACCGGGGCAGGGCACGCAGAAAGGCGGCGAGGGAGAATGGCCGGAAGAGACGGACCTTCAGGACGCCGACCTTCTCGCCGTGCGCGGTGAGGTAGTCCACAGTCTCGTGCGCGGTGTCCCCGCCCGAACCCATGATCACGATCACCCGCTCGGCGTCCGGGTGTCCGGTGTACTCGAAGAGGCCGTACTGCCGGCCCGTCAGTACGGCAAACCGCGCCATCAGCCGCTCCACAATGCCAGGGCAGGCCTGGTAGAACAGGTTGGCGGCCTCGCGAGCCTGAAAGAAGGTATCCGGGTTATGGGCCGTCCCCCGAAGCACGGGGTGGTCCGGCGTAAGCGCCCGTTGGCGATGCGCCGCGATGTCTTCTTTCGACAGGAGCGCACGCAGGTCGTCGTCGGCGAGTTCTTCGATCTTGGATACCTCATGCGACGTCCGGAAACCGTCGAAGAAGTGCATGAACGGCACGCGTGCCTCGAGGGTGGCGGCATGCGCGATCGCCGCGAAGTCGTGCGCCTCCTGTACGCACGAGGCGCTGAGCATGGCGAAGCCCGTGGTGCGGCAGGCCATCACGTCGGAGTGGTCGCCGAAGATGGACAGCGCATGCGTGGCGACGGTGCGCGCCGCGACGTGCATGGTGAAGGGCGTGAGTTCCCCGGCAATCTTGAACATGTTGGGGATCATCAACAGCAGGCCCTGCGACGCCGTAAAGGTCGTCGACAGCGCCCCGGCCTGCAGCGCGCCGTGCACCGCGCCGGCGGCGCCAGCCTCCGACTGCATCTCCACGACCTCGGGGATGTTGCCCCAGACGTTCCGCCGGCCCTGGTGCGACCACTCGTCCGAGAGCTCGCCCATGGCGGACGACGGCGTGATGGGATAGATGGCGATGACATCGCTGACGCGATGCGCGACGGAAGCGGCGGCTTCGTTGCCGTCAACGGTGATGGCTGGGCGCGTGGGCATGCTGCGGCTGGTACTCCGCTGCGTGTGGGAGCAAGGCGCGTGCCCGGGTGCCGAGGGGATTCGCGGGGATGTTTCCTTCTGGCAGGAACCTGGAGTCGGGAAGTATTCCTGCCTGACCGAAATAACTCGCGGACTATGTGATGACGGCGGGCGAGTGACTACCTGCGATGTGGCGCGACGGGTAATATCGGCTGGAGCCTATGAAACCCTGTGACTGTGACGCGCGCCACGTGCCGCGCCGGGTCGTCCTTACGGGCGGCCCTGGCGCCGGCAAGACCGCCGTCCTTGAGTTGATCCGCCTCTTCTTCTGCGAGCACGTACGGACGCTGCCGGAAGCCGCTGGGATCGTCTTCGCCGGTCAGTTCCCGCGGAGTGCGGTGCCGGCGCTGCGCCAGGCGGCCCAGCGGGCGATCTTCCACATCCAGCGCGAACTCGAGGCGGTTGCGCTGGTTGACAACGCTGCCGTGGTGCTCTGCGACCGTGGGACGGTGGACTGTGGCGCCTACTGGATGGGCGACGGAGACCTCTTCTCGTCGGTGGGCACGACGCGGGCCACGGAACTGGCGCGGTATGACGCGGTCATCCACCTTCGGACGCCGACATCACGCGACGCCTATAACCGCCGGAACCCGCTGCGCATCGAGTCCATCGAGGAGGCTGCGCTGATTGACGAGCAGATCGCCTCGCAATGGTGCGATCATCCGCGCCGCTTCATCGTGGAGCCGTCCGAGGACTTCCTGCACAAGGCGGCGCGAACGCTTGCGCTGGTGCGCGACGAAGTGCCCGCGTGCTGCCGCCATCACGTCGGCAATTTCTTCTGGGACGGTGACGGGAGGATGCACGGGGCCGACTCCGAGCACCCACCGAGGGCGTGACGTGACCGCCAATCTCATCCAATGCCCGGCCTCCGCCACGTGGCGAGGCACTTCCGCGCAGGCCATTGGGAAGACGCCCGCGGGCCTGGCGGGGCGGTCGGGCGAATCACGGGGGCGCGCCGGCTGGCTGGTGCCGGTGACCCGCCGCGGTGACGTTGTTCCGGCTGAACGGTCATCCCCGGTTAAACTCTCCGGGTACAGTCGTGTGGTGAAACCGCGTGCACCTGCACGCAAGGAGAGGTTAATGGGTCGACAGGCATTGATTCGATACGCGGCGGCAGTTGCGCTGGTCGCCGCTGGAGCGCCAGGTCTGCAGGCGCAGGGCGGGGCCGCGCTCACCGGCACGGTGAGTTCGAGCCAGGAAGGCAAGATGGAGGGCGTGCTCGTCACCGCGCGCCTGGACGGCGCCAACTTCGACGTGACCGTGGTCAGCGATGCGCAGGGCAAGTACAGCTTCCCTCGCACGCACTTGAAGGGTGCCGGCAAGGCGACCATCAAGACCCGGGCCGTCGGCTTCGACCTCGCGAGCGCCAATACAGTGACGGTGGACGCGGGCAAGGCCGCCACGCTGGACCTGACACTCGACAAGGCGAAGGACCTGAGCAAGCAGCTCACGTCGACCGAGTGGCTGAACAGCATCGCGGGCACGGACGAGCAGAAATCCATGGTGCAGCGGCAGATTGAAAGCTGCACCTACTGCCACTCGATGGAGCGCATCGTGAAGTCGCGCCACAACGCCGAGCAGTTCATCCCGGTGATCAACCGGATGTTCCGGTACTACCCCGACGGCACCATGGCCGGCACCGAGGTGCCGCCCCGCGGCCGCGCCAAGTTCCATGAGAAGGAATCGGCGGACATGTTCGAGAAGATGCCGTCGTGGGGCTATGCGCCCGGCGTGAAGAAGCCGGACCTGGCGGCCTATCTCGCCACCATCAACATGAGCGGCGGCAAGAGCCTGCCGACGGACCTGAAGACGCTGCCGCGCCCGAAGGGCAAGGCGACGAAGGTGATCGTCACGCAGTACGACATGCCACGGAAGGACACCGTTCCTCACGACAGCGACGTCGATTCGAAGGGGAACGTCTGGTACACGGACCAGACCGACTACTTCCTCGGGAAGTTCGACGCGAAGACGGGCACGTTCAAGGAGTGGCCGCTCCCGAAGCCTGCCAAGCACACGGTGGGCGGTGGCAGCGACATCCAGCTCGATAACATGGATCGCCCCTGGTTCACGGTGACGCACGACAAGATCCCGGGTGAGTTCGGGATGATCGGGATGTTCGATCCGGCGACCGAGAAGTATGAGCATATCGACCTCGGCGAGGCGCGCTACTCGCAGTTCATCGCGAAGGCGAAGGACGGGCACCTCGTGCTGGGCGGCCTCAAGATCGACCCGGTGACGAAGAAGCTGGTCGATAAATTCGACTTCGCCAAGGCGCCGAACGACCCGGGCGGCACGCACATGGGCTACGAGCCGGCGATGGATTCCAAGGGCAATTGGTACATCACCGACTTCGGCGCCAGCTACATGATCCAGATCGAGGCCAAGACCAAGAAGGTCAACTGGATCAAGACGCCGACGGCGTTCTCTGAGCCACGCCGCGGCAAGATGGACGACCAGGACCGGCTGTGGTTCGCCGAGTACACGGCCGACAACATCGCGATGCTCGACGGCAAGACGCTGAAGATCACCGAGTGGCCCACCGGCATCAAGTGGGGGAGCCCCTACACGGCCACCACACCCGACGCCAAGGGTCGCGTGTACGCGCCGGCCGGCTCCTCGGATCGCGTGTTCCGCCTCGACCCGAAGACCGGCGAAGTCGTCGGCTACCTGATGCCCACGCAGGACTTCGACGTCAAGCAGGCGACCATCGATCCGACCGACAAGAAGACGGTGTGGATGGCCAACGTCCGGAACGCGCGGATCGTCAAGCTTGAGGTCCTCGACTAGCGCCGGCTGATCCGGAGTCTGGCCGCTCACCAGAGCGGTTCGGGAAGGGCGGGGCGCCGGTCTATCCGGCCCCGCCCTTTTTTTTCGCCGTTCTGATACTCAATCTACCGGGTTTCAGTGATGCCTCTGGCGGTGTCCCGGCGCCGTGGTACAGTCCGCGACACTTCAGTGGTGGCCGCCAGGGCCTCGGCGGTCTCCGCTGGGGCCCGAAGCGACAGACCCGTTGTGTGCAGATCGGTGTTGGAGGGGAGAACCAATGCGAACAGGATGCGTTCGGCGGTGGGTGACCTCGGCGTGGGCGGCGGTCGGTGTACTCCTACTGGTGTCTCAGGTGGCGGCAGCCCAAAGCTCGGTGGCCGGCAGCATCGCCGGAACCGCAAAGGATGAGACCGGAGCTGCGTTGCCGGGTGTAACGGTCGAGGTGGCCAGTCCCGCCCTGATCGAGAAGGTGAGAAGCGCCGTCACGGACGGCCAGGGCAATTACAAGCTCACCGAGCTTCGCCCCGGGGTGTACAGCGTGTCGTTCACGCTGGCCGGATTCAGCGTCTACAAGCGCGAGGGCATCGAGCTCAGCGTCGGCTTCACCGCCCCTGTCAATGCCGTGCTGAAAGTGGGCTCCCTTGAGGAGACAATCACGGTGACGGGCGCCGCACCGGTGGTCGACGTCCAGAACACGCGCACCCAGCAGGTACTGAAGTCCGCCGTGCTCGACGCGCTGCCGTCATCCCAGCGCGACACGGTGGCCCTGGCCGCCCTGACGCTCGGTGCGATGCCGTCGAGCGCCGGTCGCAACGACGTCGGTGGCGACCGCGGTGAACGCAGCACCGGCATTGCCATTCACGGAAGCCGGGGCGACGACGGCCGCCTCAACTACGAAGGCATGAACACGAACGTGTTCTACGGTGGTGGCGGCGGCCAGCAGCGCACCTACAAGTTCAACACCGTGATGGTGGCCGAGACCGTGGTCGACACCGGCGGCAATTCCCCCGACTCAGACACCGGCGGCGGCAACGTCAACATGGTGCCCAAGGAAGGCGGTAACAACTTCAGCCTGTACGGCAATGCGAACTACACGAGCAAGGGGCTGGCGTCCGGCAAGGTGCCCGACAGTCTCATCGCCCGCGGCAGCGCGCCCGAGCAGAACAGCATGAAGCAGGTGTGGGACTTCGGCGCAGGCGTCGGCGGCCCGGTCGTCAAGGACAAGCTCTGGTTCTACTCGGGCCATCGTGTGTGGGGCAGCCAGAGCTACCTGGGCAACAACTACTTCAACAAGTCGACGAACTTCTACAGCTACGTCCCTGACCTGAGCCGTCCCGCCTATGTGGACATCTGGACACGGGACTTCGGCGGACGCCTGACCTGGCAGATGACCTCGAAGCAGAAGCTCTCGTTCGAGAGCCACTATCAGCAGTCGTGCGGCTGCTGGGAAGGCCTGGGCGCCACATCGGCCCCCGAAGCTACGTCCGCTTTCGTGTACACGCCGCACATCCTCACGCAGGCGACCTACACGAATCCTGTGACCAACAAGCTGCTGGTGCAGGCTGGTGCGTCGCTGATGCGCGCGCAGGTGCAGTTCACCAGCAAGGGTGGGGTGGATGTGCCCGGCCGGCTGACCGTGACCGACTTCAACCTCCCCGGCGTTGGCTTTTACACCTGGGGCGGCGTCGCCCAGCAGTTCTTCCCGGTCATCTTCGACGACGGGGATCCACAGCGGCAGGACAATTTCAACTGGCGTGTCGCCGCTTCCTACATCACGGGCTCGCATGCTTTCAAGTTCGGCACGCAGGGACTGCGCGGCACGTTCAACACGCGTGGCCATGCCAATAACGGTGCGGGCGAAGAGATCGGCTACTCCCTGAATCTGTTCAGCGGGTTCCCGATCCAGGTGGTGCAGTACGCCTCGCCCTTTATGGCCAACGGGCGCATCAATTCGCGGGCGCTGTATGCATCGGACCAGTGGACGGTCAGCAAACTCACGGTGAACGCTGGCCTGCGTTACGACCACTTCAACGCCGGCACGCTGCCCATCGACGTCCCCGCGGGTCCATTCATCGAGGCCCGGCGCTACGACGCGAAGAAGGACATCCCGAACTACAGTGACATCACGTGGCGCTTCGGGGCGGCCTACGACCTGTTTGGCAACGGCAAGACGGCCCTCCGTGCCTCGTATGGGAAGTATCTCGTGGGCATGGGTGGTCAGCAGTTGATGAGCCTGGCGCCGTCCAACTCCATCATCTCGACGACCAGCCGCCCGTGGTTCGACGCCAACCAGAACTACGTGCCAGACTGCACGCTCACGAACCTGGGCGCCAACGGCGAGTGCGGCCCCATCGCGAACCCCGGCTTCGGCGTGCCGTTCACCGCGTTCGAGTGGGACGATGGCGCGCGGGAAGGCTGGGGCAAGCGCGAGTACAACAATCAGTGGTCGATCTCGATGCAGCAGGAACTGGCGGCCGGGTTCGGTGTGCAGGGCGGGTTCTACCATACGTCGTTCCACAACAGCCAGATAGCCGTCAACACGGCGCTCGGGGCGTCCGCGTTCAATAGCTACTGCGTGACGGCCCCCACGGACTCGCGTCTTGGGCCGGCGAGCGGCTCGCAGGTGTGCGGCAACATCGACCAGACGTTCGCCACCAAGTCCGTGCTGCCGACGACGGTGTGGTATCGCGTGGAGGATGCACCCATCCCCGGCCTCTCGGGTGCGCGCACGGAGGTCTACAACGGCGCGGACTTCTCCATGAACTGGCGGTTCAAGGGGAGTGGGCTGCTGTCGGGTGGCTTGTCGCTCGGCAAGACCGTCACGGACACGTGCTTCGCGAACGGCTTCCCGCAGATCGCGGGGACGATTGCCGCCGGCAGCGTGGCAGCGCTTCCGATTCGCGATGCGAAGTACTGCACCAACAAGGCGCAGAGCCTCTGGAACGGCATCGGCTCGCAGGTGAAGTTCCAGGTGGTGTATCCGTTGCCCTACGACTTTGTCATCGCGGCCACCGTCAAGCACCTGCCCGGCATCCCGCAGGGTGGCACGGTGACGTATACCAATGCCGCGGTGGCAGCGTCGCTGGGTCGGAACCTCGTCTCATGCGCGGCCGCGACGGGCGCCTGCTCGAACACGGTCAACATCAACGTCGTCCAACCGGGCACCTTGTTTGACGACCGGCTGAACCAGGTGGATCTCCGCGGCACGCGGCGGTTCAAGGTGGGCGGTGCCAGGCTCCAGGGTGTGGTGGAGCTGTATAACGCGCTCAACATGCGCGTGGCGCAGGCCAACACCGAGACCTGGGGTGCGGTGACCGCCCCGGGTGTCGCGGCTCCCGGGAGCACCTTCCTCCGGCCCTCGCTGTTCCTGGGTGGCCGGCTGCTGAAGTTCGGCGTGCAGGTCGATTTCTAGTCACGGTGTCGGGGCGGCACGGGCTCAGGGCCTGTGCCGCCCCCCGCTTTGCGCCGCTCCGCCCGGAGCGCGTATTCTGGGGGCTCTTCTTTCTGAACCCCGCCCCACGTCCGCTTTCGATTCTCACCTATCCGTGTCCATCAACCTACGCATTGCCCAGGAACTGCAGGTCCGTCTGCCGCAGGTCGACGCCGCCGTGGCCCTGCTCGACGACAAGTCCACCGTCCCCTTCATCGCCCGTTACCGGAAGGAAGCCACTGGTGGCCTCGACGACACCCAGTTGCGCCTGCTTGAGGAGCGGCTGGGCTATCTCCGTGAACTGGAGGACCGCCGTGCCGCAGTGCTGAAGAGCATCGAGGAGCAGGGCAAGCTCACCCTGGAACTGGCCAAGGCTGTGAATGAGGCGGAGACGAAGGCGCGCCTCGAAGACCTCTACGCGCCCTACAAGGTGAAGCGCCGCACCAAGGCGCAGATCGCGCGTGAAGCCGGCCTGGAGCCGCTGGCCCAGCGGCTGCTCGATGACCCGTCGCTCGTGCCTGAGCAGGTGGCGGCCGGTTTCGTGGATGCGGAGAAGGGCGTGCCCGATGCTGGCGCCGCCCTCGAAGGCGCACGCTGGATCCTGATGGAGCGCTTCTCGGAAGACGCCGAGCTGGTGGGCGGCTTGCGGGAGCTGGTCTGGCAGAAGGGCGAATGGAAGAGCGTGGTCGTGGCCGGCAAGGAGGAGGAGGGCGCCAAGTTCTCCGACTACTTCAATGCCTCCGAGGCCCTCAACCGGATCCCATCCCATCGAGTGCTCGCGTTGTTGCGCGGCCGACACGAGGGCGTGTTGCGACTGGCCCTGACCATGCCCGAGGAGGTAGGGCCGGGGCCTGGCGAGGCCGAACGCCGCATCGCGGGCCGGGCAGGCATCGTGCCGCGGGGTGGAGCCGTCGACGCCTGGCTCGCCGAGACAGTTCGCTGGACGTGGAAGATCAAGCTGCTGACGCAGCTCGAGTCCGACATGGAGCAGCGGCTGCGCGAGAGCGCGGAGGCCGAGGCCATCCGCGTGTTCGGCCAGAACCTGCGCGACCTGCTGCTGGCACCGCCCGCCGGCCAGCGCGTGACCATGGGGCTCGACCCCGGGATCCGGACCGGCGTGAAGGTGGCGGTGGTGGACGGCACCGGGAAGCTGCTCGATACCGCCACGGTCTACCCGCACCAGCCCCGGAGCGACTGGGACGGGGCGCTGCGGACGGTTGGCACCCTCTGCCGGACGCACGGCGTGCAGCTCATCTCCATCGGCAACGGCACCGCGTCGCGCGAGACGGACAAGCTGGCGGCCGACGTGATGAAGGCGCACAGCGACCTGCCGCTCACCAAGGTGGTGGTCTCCGAAGCCGGCGCGTCCGTGTACTCCGCCTCGGAGCTCGGCGCGCAGGAGTTCCCGAACCTTGACGTGTCGCTTCGCGGCGCCGTGTCCATCGCCCGCCGGTTGCAGGACCCGCTGGCCGAGCTGGTGCGGATCGACCCCAAGGCCATCGGCGTGGGGCAGTACCAGCACGACGTGAGCCAGGTGCAGCTCGCGCGCAAGCTGGACGCGGTGGTGGAGGACTGCGTGAACGCGGTCGGCGCGGATGTGAACACCGCGTCGGCGCCGCTGCTCTCGCGCATCTCAGGCCTGACTGGCTCACTCGCGAAGAACATCGTGGCGTATCGGGACGAGCACGGTGCCTTCCGAACGCGGCAGCAACTGCTCAAGGTGCCGCGCCTGGGCGAGCGGACGTTCCAGCAGGCGGCCGGCTTTCTCCGCGTCATGAGCGGAGACAATCCGCTGGACGGCTCGGCCGTGCACCCCGAGGCCTACCCCGTGGTGGAGCGTATCGTCGCGACCACTGGGTTGCCGGTGCGTGAGCTGGTGGGGAAGATCGCTGTGCTGCGGACGCTCAAGCCCGAGGACTTCGCCGACACCCGGTTCGGTGTGCCGACCGTGAAGGACATCCTGCTGGAACTGGAGAAGCCGGGGCGCGACCCGCGCCCGGAGTTCCGGACTGCATCGTTCAAGGACGGGGTGGAGGCGCTCTCGGACCTGCAGCCCGGCATGGTGCTCGAGGGTGTGGTGACCAATGTGGCTAACTTCGGCGCGTTCGTCGACATCGGCGTGCACCAGGACGGCATGGTGCACGTGTCGCAGTTGGCGGACCGGTTCGTGAAGGACCCGCGCGAGGTGGTGAAGGCCGGCGACATCGTGAAGGTGAAGGTGGTCGAGGTGGACCTGAAGCGCCGCCGCGTGGCCCTGACCATGCGGCTGAGCGAGACACCGCGTCCGCAGCAGGGGAGCGGCACGCCGGAGAAGCGAGATAGCAAGGGCGGTGAGAGTCGTGGCCCTGGCGGACATCGTCCTCCAGTCCCCCGGCCCGCACCAGTAGCATCCACGGCGATGGCCGCGGCGTTCGGCAAGCTGCGGGACTGAGCCTCGGTTCCTGGGGCAGAATCGTCTCTGTGGTACTACGCGCGTCGCTCGCTGAGGCGGCAGTCGGACACCGTCAGCGATGGACCCTTGCGCTCCTGCTGGTGGGCGTCCCCGCGGCCTGCTGGGTGTGGGTCCTTGCCATGGGGCGGGATATGTACGGTCCCATGACCGGCTGGTCAGCCTGGATGATGACCGCGACGTGGGACGGCCCCTATCTGCTCCTGCTCTGGGCGATGTGGGCGGCCATGATGGCGGGCATGATGCTTCCGTCCGCTGCCCCTTTCGTGCTGCTGTACGCCCATGCCGCGCGAATGCGGTCGGACGCCAGGCGCGCAATCGCCCAGGTCTACGGCCTCGCCTGGGGATACGTGCTCGTGTGGGCGCTCTTCAGCGCCGGAGCCACGGCGCTGCAGCGCGTCCTCGCGGCCTCACGGCTCCTGACGCCCATGATGGAGCCGGCCACGCCTGCAGCCGCGGCCGGGCTGCTGTTGCTTGCCGGCCTGTATCAGCTGACGCCGTTCAAGCAGGCGTGCCTGCGTTCGTGCCGTACCCCCATCTTGCTCCTGGGTTCGCGCTGGCGCGATGGCGTGGCGGGAGCTGTGCGGATGGGCCTGGAACACGGCGCGTATTGCCTGGGCTGCTGTTGGGCCCTAATGCTGCTGCTCTTCGCAGGCGGTGTGATGAATCTCGTCGTGGTGGCGGCGCTGACGATCTGGGTGGCGGTGGAGAAGCTGGCCCCCTTCGGGGAGCAGAGCGCGCGCATCAGCGGCGCCCTGCTGCTCGTGGCCTCAGGCTGGATGTTCTTCCGATAGGCGACTAGGCGGCTGCCGCGGTTGCGACGTTGGTCCAGTCGAACTCGTAGAGGATCCAGTTGGTCTTTGCGAAGGACAGATCGAGCGGGCCCGACTTGGCCGTAAACGTCCCTGCGCCACACTGACCGCGAGTCCAGATGAAACCATCGGGAAGGTCGATGTGTGCCTGATGCTCGTCGCCCGTAACGGGGTTCTTGAAGGTATCGCCCCGTCCCTCCGCCAAGCCATCGACGCGGAACGTGCTCTTGACCCCATCGCCCTCGATCGTGATGCGGGCCTTCTCAAGGCCGACGACGGAGAAGGTCGTGCCGAGAATCTCCCACGGCATCCCGCCGAGCTGCCCCGTGAAGATCTGCGACAGGGCAGCGATCTGCGCATCGGTCGTGGCCGGTTCTACGATGAACACGCACTGGCCGTTGCCCTCGTGAATGGCCTTGGGCCACGCCAGGATGGCCGCGCACTTCAGCCCGGAAAGATCGACCGTGCCGCACGTGCCGCCGGTGATGTCCATCCCGACCAGGGCCCGGCAGCTCCCGTCCTTCGAATTCGGAAAGCCGCCGAAGTTGCAGCCGCATCCGAAGTCGCAATTGCAGAACTCATAGCCCGTCCCACGCAGATGCCACGCCGTTGTGTGCGTCGTTGCCATTCGTGCCTCCTCTGGGAGGCTGACTCTAGCACCGTTGCCACGGAGGAAGCCAAGCCACGTGGCCTAGCCGCCGGCCCGGGCGTGCAGCGCGGACTCGGCGCCAGGTGGTTCAATAAAGGGCTCCATCGGAATGCGCTCATAGCGCACGTCAAGAATCTCAAGTTGCTCGGTCGCACCAGGCGCCCGAAGCGTCACGACGTCGCCGGGGCCGGCCTTTGTCAGCGCCCGCGCCAGGGGTGACATCCAACTGATCTGGTGGCGATCGAGATCGACCTCGTCGAGGCCGACAATGCTCACCATCCGTTCCGTGCCATCCCTGTTGGCGTAGCGCACGGTCGCCCCGAAGAAGACCCGCTCTGCCGACCACCCACTTCTTGGGGCTTCCGGATCCACGACTTCGGCGGCATCGATACGTTTACCGAGAAAGCGGATCCGCCGATCGATTTCCCGCAGCCGCTTCTTGCCGTACTGATAGTCCGCGTTCTCACTGCGGTCGCCATTACCCGCCGCCCAGGCCACGACCTGGGTCATGGCCGGTCGTTCCTTGAACAGGAGAAACCGGTGCTCGTCCTTGAGCCGCTGCAGGCCGAGCGGCGTGATGTAGTTCTTGAGCCTCACGAGCGGGGGCGCGTCGGGCCTGGGTTCCCTGGTGAATGCCTTGCGCATGGGGCTTAGCCCATTCAACCATGAGTGTCTGGCCAGGGCGGCGTTACTCATGGCGTGCCGGGGCGTCCGGCAGTTCTTGCAGTTGCCATGCACCCACTGCAAGCTCGCCTGGAAGAAGGGCGGTTCGTTCTCGACCAGCCGACGACACTGCCAGACGGGATGGTCATCGACCTCGTCGCCGATGACGACGGTGATCGCCTGACGGAGGACGAACGTCGCGCACTGCACGCGGGACTATTGCTCGTGCCCCATTCATCGGGCGCCCGTATCGGCGATCTCCGGCGCCCGGCACGTGTCGTCTCGTGCCGCGAGACGCGCGAGATCATGTGTGCTACGTGTCAGACGCACGGCAGGTGACGACCATCCCCGTGAGGCCTGGAACTTCGGGATGCGAAGAATCCATCCGGCCAGAAAGGAGTGGCGTCCCTGAGCGTTCCGAGTTGGAACCAGATCGCCGGGTTCCTCGAATCCATGCGCCTGCTTCGGGACTCCGCCGCTTTCGCTGCATGAGTGCTGTTCAAGTTGGGTGGGTCGTGGCTCGGAAGCCACTCCCACGGGTGATTGGAACATCCTCCAGCCCTGCGCTTACAGGACGCCCCACTGCCGCTGGCAATAGTAGTTGTCCCGCCGTTGAAGTCGGTGCCAGAAGAGGCGTTGGTGCTGGTGGGCGTCGGCAGGCACGCGGGAACGGGGCGACCGAGGCGGTCAAGTGACGAAGGACACGGAGACGCCCCTCACTGAGCGAGAGCGTCGATTTGTGGAGGCGTATCTCGGGGACGCCGCCGGCAATGCGACGAAGGCGGCCGAACTCGCCGGCTACTCCGCGACGAGCGCCCGGCGGATCGGGACGCGCCTGTCCTCAAAGGACCACATCCAGCAGGCCATTGACGTGCGAGCCCAGCGGGACCCCGCAGTCTGGACCCGTCAGCAACGACAGCAATTCTGGACACGCATCGCGAATGACCCGGAGACGCCGATACGCGAACGACTCAAGGCCAGCGAACTCCTGGGGCGCAGCCAGGGAGATTTCATCGAGCGTCGATTACTGCGCCTCGAGGGGAACGGCGGTCGTCGGTCTCTTGAAGACATCCTCGAGGAGGTGAACGCCCTGGAGGAACCGCAGCGACGGAGCCCTCCCGTCGTGGAGCCGATGACGGTACCGGTATCCGAGTGGTGACGGGATTCGGGTGCTGTGTCGGCGTCAACGTCTCCTGCCTCACGGCTCGACCCACACGTCGATTGCGGGGCTACGAACGGGCGTCCGCGCTCCTGACGTTCGGCCACCCGTCGAACACTAGGGCACGCTGGGCGGTGACGCCTCCGCGGTCACTGCCTGGCTCGACCGGATCTGACACGATGCCCACGTGCTCACGTGCGGGCCGCGGAGCTGGCAGGCCAACGTCCACACCGACTTGCGTCAGGAGGAGCCGCCGAAGAAATACCTGGTGACTCGGTCGCCACGCCCGTGGTGGCCGGTCCTCCAAAGTCCACCGAGGCTGACCAACGTGGATGGCTGCAAGCGTTCGCAGCCATGGACACCTACCCCATTTCGCGCACCTCCGCGCGCAAGTGGTGCCCCTTCTATGGTCAGCGTCATGTACGTATGGGGCCGTCACGAGTGGCTGGCTGCAAGCGTTCGGAGCCATATGCCCACTGCGCAGCCATACACCCTGGCACTTGATAGGCTGGACGGGGTGTAAGATGCGCCCCTGAAGGCACTTGCGTCGTCGTCCGTCTCCTCCAGCCCGGCTGGTTGGCTGCAAGGCGTGCCGGGATGCAGGTCCACAAGCAGTTCGCCGGATCACCGAATGCCGGTAGCTCACATGTACCTTTTCTCGGACGCCTGTCCAACCGATTGGCTATCGGAGGGGACGGACGAAACATGGCACACGATTGCCAACTTCACGTTTCAGTCTGATCCGACCAAGCAGGCTCAAGTCGACGCCGGAGTGCCTCACGCGGACATCCTGAGCACCGACTCCGTGTACACCGGCATCGTCGCGCGCCTGGAATCTCGGTTGCCCTCGGGAGGGTTGCGAAAATGGAGAACGGGGCCTGGTTACAGGGAGCGATTCTGTCAGGCGTTTGCCGAGGAGGTGCGCACGACCAGGCTCATGATCTCAGCGTATTCGTTTCAAGAACGTACTCTCCGCAATGCACGAGCCGCGCTACTGGCCTCGTACAACCAGCACCTTGGCGGCATCGAGGGTCGCGCCATTGGATTCCAAGAGTGGAGAGACGACCGCAATCGCCCTCGGATGAAACACTCCTTCGTAAACATGCACGGCTACCATGAAATCGCCGGACTCGAGGGCCAGGTGCTCGTCTTGCTGTTCATGTCTTGGTTCGTGGCTGACCAGTTCATCTTTCACTCGAAACATCTCAAGGCTCAGCCTTCCGTGGGCTGCGACAGTCTGACCATGACGGTCGTGTCAGATCGTCTCAGTGGAGACGACGACACCCGCCCCACGCATGAGGCGAACCTCCGTCGGTTAATCGATCCGGCTGAGGAGGGCGCGCCAATCGTGCTGACCCGATCTCCTGTGAGCGACTCGTTCTCAGGTGACCTGCTGGTCGACAATCTAGCCGGATGGCTGACTGCCGCTATGGAGGACCCGGCAGGGGGCTTCGCGGACACTGTTCGTCGAACCGCGGACACAGGCGTATGGGGCGGATGGCACGTCCTTGGAGCATCGCCGTCGATACTTGAATCGGCTCCCGCTCTTGACCGAGTCTTAAGCGCGACGACCGGCTAACATTGCGCTGGATCCGACGCGATTCCTACGCGGGCCGCGCCGCGCCTCAGCTCGGGCGTTATGCGACTTAGCTTGCTACGACCTGAACACTACACTGGCATGCCCCGATTGGGGCGCGATACACTTTGGCCACATGGGTGAAGAGCCTGAAGGCGCCCTGATGGCCCGAGTGCGCGAACTTTCGGCCGCCTCACAGGCGTTCCCACATCAAGAATTTCAACTATTGCTTGAGGGAAGTCCAAACGTATCCCTGATGGATCTGAATCGGGTTGTACAGTTCGCATCAGACCAGTGTGGCCAGTGGTTGGTACTGTGGTACTTCTCGGCCGCCGCTGCGCCAGACTTGGCAGCCGAAGCCGAATACAACGGCTGGTTCCAGATCTACTCGAGACAGCTAGATGTCATCGTGGGGCACGTGCCAGCGGTGAGGGAGTCGCTGACCCGCCACCACGACCTCTGCGCATTGCAATTCGCGATTCAGCGACGGTTGAATGACGCCGGAACACTGGAGCGCCTGTGGGTGGCTCTCGCATCACATACAGCTTTTGCCCTACAGAAACTCGGACTGAAGGGTATCGGGGCGCGGCTGTACTCAACGGCCTTCTATCCTAGGGGCACGGTGGGCCATGGTGTAGGGGGCTGAAGCATTACTCGTCGTTACGAGATGCGCGAGCCCCACCCCGTGCCCGAGCCGCCGAGCGAGGCGTCCCCTGAAGGGGCCTGCGAGACTGCCCCTTCGCCTTGAGCACTCGGAGTAGAAGGGAAAGGGTCGCATAACAAGCCGCTGGAGCCGGCAGCGGCGGGTGGCTGACGCGGCATTCAAATGCAGTGGCCGCTGCGGCTCAGCGCGAGCGTCAGCCGGCTATAGAACAGTTGCTCTGCGACGACACAGATGAGCGAGAGGAAGCCGCGCTTCGACTTGGTTGGGCTGCGCTTCGATGAACCCATCACGATCGCGAGCATCAGACAGAACTCTGACGGCTCCCTGACGTTCCTCGACGCCGCGGGACTGCCTCTCGACATGGGCAGCAGTGTCGGTGGGTTGGCCTACGCGCGTGCGAAGGGTCCGAAGATTACCGTTCAGGTTCCCGAAGCAGGCGACCGCTCGGCAGGCCCGCTTGCCGCCCTGTCGCGCTTCGATTCGATCGTAGGAGTCGACACCAACTCCCATTGGGTCGGACCGGAACGGGTCTGCATCACAGTGGTGTGTAGGCTGGATGCACCCGACCTCGCGGCTAATCCGTGGACAGCGCGAGTCGAGCCGCTCTGGGGGTTGGAGTTCCGGGATCCGACAGCGGATGCCGAAAGGGTCGGCTGGCGTCACGCCCTCGCGACCGGGCCGACGTTCGGCCTGTTTCGGCATGACCGGGCGACACTGATGACGGTCGATGCCCATCTCGGACAGCTCGCGGACATCAACGAGCGTCGTCGGCCGATCGTCGATGACTACTACCTACCCCAGCATGTCAGCCTCGCCTACGCGAGTTCAGACAAGCCGCAAGACTCGCCGCTCAACGGACTCATGGCCCGATGCGACAAGCTGGCGAGCGCCATCCTTCAGCAAAGCATCGCAAGGGGCCCGGCTGGCCTTCTCCAGTCTCCGGGTACACCGTTCCGCGCACATCGGTATTGGCGGTTCAGCTAGTGCCTAACCCGATGCCAGCCTGTAGACTACCCGCCATGTGCGGCCGCGCTTACGAGACTTACACCGCGGAAGAACTGGCCATGGCCTATCTGAACCGGCGTCCCCTCAAGTTCGCCGTCGTCCCCAATTACAATCTTGCGCCGACGCAGGTGTCCCCGGTCCTGCTCGTGCGGGACGGCGTGCGCGAAGTGGAACTGAGTCGCTGGGGACTCCTTCCCTTCTGGGCCAAGACCCTGGCGGATGCCGGGAAGTACTCCCTCATAAACGCCCGGGGGGAGGAGATTGCCGAGAAACGCTCCTATGCCAAGGGGTTTCGGGAGCGACGGTGCGTGGTGCCCCTGTCGGGCTTCTACGAATGGCGGAAGGACGAGGCGGGGGTGAAACACCCCTTGGCCATCTACCGGGCCGACGGCGCGGTGATGTCCGTCGCCGGTGTCTGGTCTACTTGGCAAGGGGACGGCGCCGCCGATCCGGTGCCCTCGTTCAGTATCGTAACTACGCGCGCGAACGCGTTCATGGCGCCCATTCACGACAGGATGCCGGTCGTCCTCGACGACCACGACCTTGAGTTGTGGCTCGACCCCGAAGTACAGGAGCCCGAGCGAGTCTTGCCGCTCGTGAGGCCCTGTCCACCGGAGTGGCTGGCGGCGCACGAAGTGTCGCGGGCCGTCAACAGCGTGAAGAACAACCGGCCCGGGCTTCTGGCGACAACCTAGGCAGGCCGCTACCGGCGGCGGGAGTGCTGCGCCTTCATGACCCTGCTAGAGCTGCGTGGGCATTCGGCATAATCACATCCCTGAGGGGCGGTACCGTCGAGTCCCTCCTGTTCATCGAGGGAACTTCTCTGTCGGCGGCATGCCAAGTTAGTCGGCTCTCTTGAGGCGGGTCGCTACTCCAGGAAGAGATCAGCCGCTTTCACGTGAAGCGCCTTGGCCACCTTCAGCAGGTGCAACGTCGAGCAGTTCCTGACGCCACGCTCGATCCCACTCATGTAGCTGCGCCCGACGCCGGCCTTGTCGGCCAGGACCTCCTGAGACAGGCCCCGTCCCTCACGCAGGTGGCGAATACGGGCGCCCAGTCGCTTGAGAGCCGGGTGCCGAGGGGGCTGCCGCGCCGGGGGTGGCACGTCGGCGATGCTGGCGTGTTATATCCTTTGTGACCACGCCCGATCGGATACAACACAGGTCGACATCGGTCGGAGGGAATGGCATGCTCATGACCCGAGAGGGCAGCACTTCACGCAGCACGAGTCACCACGTCGTTGAGGTGAAGGCGGCATGACCTCCAACAACTTCGTCATCCGAGCGGTCTCACCTCTAGCAGGGTGCTGAAGAACGCGATGTGTGCACGGATCTCTCTGATCGAGCAGGGCCCTGCGGTGGGTCCGTGCGCCGCCGGGGCGTCGAGGCCCT
>JBEBFY010000017.1:0-64359 GCA_040081715.1 Vicinamibacterales bacterium
TGCTGGTGCGTGTGGAAACCCCAGCATGAAGGTTGTTGATGTCCCTGTCGATCCCCGCGCCCGTTTCGACCGACTGCTTAAGATCCTACCTATGAGGCGGTATTAGTGCGCCTCGTTAACGGAAGGGCGGTTATGCGCTCCTTGGCCCTGACACAGCACGGATTAGTGGGGTACGGCCATCACACACTCGCATGCTGCCAGGATCACGGTATGGCCGAGCACATGAGACGGCCGTCGCGAGGGCCGCGTATCGTGTCGAAGGCAGACCTCCAGCTTCTCGGACGCCCACTGTGTTATGGACTGGGCTGACCGTGGAGCGTGGGCGGATGGCTACGCCGCGTAGTCGCCCCCGGGGTGGCGCGCGGGCCGGCCGTGCCTGGGGCACCTCGGCGGGGAGGCCGAGGTGGCGCAAGATGCGCTGGGTCAAAGCCGACTCGTCGAGGAACGTGATCAGTAGAACGCACCCAGCCGCAGTGGGGACAGTCGCCGCGGGGTGAAACGCCAGGTATCCGTCGGCCGCACGGGCGAACATCCCGTCGAGCACAAGCGCGTGGATGTGGACGTTGAGATTGAGCGCGCCCCCGAATCGCTGCACGATTGCGACGGCGTCACCGCGCGGGTCCAGGAGACCGCAGGCAGGCTCAAGACCTCCTGGCGCCGAAGCCCCTCCCCTTACAGGACAATGCGACCAGTCGATCCGTGCCGCAGCCGCCGCACGGGCAAGCTCAGCGTTCCGGTTCGAACGCCAGCAGGACGTTTCCGGGAGCGTTGCCGCCGATGGCGGCGTATCCCGAGTTCAGGAAGAACAGGCCGTTGGCCACCACGGGCCCCGGTCCGTTGATCATGCCACCCCGGCCCTGCACGCCGTTGACGGTCGTGTAGTCGCGCACCGAGTTGTACTCCCACAGCAGCGCGCCGTCCTTGGTGGCGTAGGCGCGCATCATGCCGTCGAGCGAGCCCGAGAAGACGACGCCAGGAATCACCGTGACGGCGGCGGACTGCGCGGGCGCGCACGCGCCCTCCGCCGGGCAGCCGGGCCGAACACTCCACACCTTCTCTCCAGTCGCGAGGGCCAGTGCCGTCAATCCACCGGCCTCGCGGCCGAGGGGCTGGTCCGAGTTGGCAAAGTAGCCGTGCTGGTCGTCGGCCGCCGGGCCGAACTGCACGCCACCGGTGGAGCTTCCGCGCCCCACGCGCTGCTGCCAGAGGATCTCGCCCTTTCTGTCTGGGTCGAAGGCCCACGCGATGCCGGACTTCTGGCCCGCGATGATCACGTCCTTCCCGTTCGGCATCCGCCGCAGGATCGGGTTGGCGCCGAAGTCGAAGTCGGGGCCCATGTTCTCGGGGCACGTTTCCGACTTCGGATTCTGCTGCGCGCACGCGGTCAGCCAGACGTCGCCCTTGAGCACCTGCCGGACCCAGGCGCGCCGCCCCGTCTTCAGCTCGAAGGCGATGATGGCGTCGCTGCTGCCGTCGTCCGGGTGGCTGTAGGCATCACCGGTCGCCACATAGAGCAGCTTCCGCTTCGGATCGATGGTCACGGCCGACCAGATTGCCGAGCCGGACGGCCCGTAGAGCTGCGTGCCGATGGAAGTCTTCTTTGTCGGGGCGGGCGGCGTGGGAATCGTGTAGCCCATCCAGAGGCGCTTGCCCGTGACCGCGTCGTACGCCACCACGCTCCCGCGGAACGTGCAGCACGGATAGTTGGGCTGGCCGCCGGCTGATTCCTCCCCTGACGAGATGGGGACGTAGAGCCGGCCGTCGTAGAGGGCCGGCGCGCCTGTGATCCGCGTCAACGGGTGCGGCTCCGGCCGGTCGGACCAGAGCTGTTCTCCGGTGCCCGCGTCGAGTGCATAGACATTGCCGGAGGCGTCCGCGAAGTAGACGGCCCGGCGCCTCGACCCGGTCCTCGACCCGCCGGACTTGAGCGGGCCGACGCTCATCGCCGTGCGCACACCGGACCGTGCCTGGAAGGACCAGTGCACGCATCCCGTCTCGACATCGAGCGCGTAGACGTATCCCGAGTCCGAACCCGCATACACACGGCCGTCGACGACCGCGGGCTGACCGTAGGCGGACGCCGTGCGTGGGAAGCCGAAGGCCCACTTCAATTTCAGCCGCGGCACGTCGGCGGCTGTCATCCCCGGCGACGGCTGGAAGCGCGAGTTGCCGGCGTCAACGCCCCAGCCGTTCCAGTCCGCGCCTACCCTGCGCCTGGCCGCTGGCGCGGGGCTCGCGCACCGGTTCGGCATGTTGCGGGCGTCGCCGATGGTAGGGTCACCGAACGGGCGGCCGGAGAGGTACACCGCCATCGTGCGCTTCTGATCGTCGGAGAGGGAGCTGGCCTGCGAGATCATCTTGCCGGTCGTCAGGGCCGCCAGGATGGACTCCGGCGCGAAGCCACGGAGCGCATCGCGGCCGGGCGCGCGCTCTACGGTTCCCGAATCATGGCAGCCCGAGCAGTGCCGCACGTAGAGCGGGAGCGCCGTTGTGACAGGCAGCGGCGCCTGAAGCGTCTGCGCACCAGCGTGACCCGCGGCAAGGGCAAGCGTAGCCAGCAGGAACACGGTCGACGGTCTGGTCAGCACTCGGGGAATCGGCATGGTGCGCGGATTCTACGCGAGAGCAGGAAGTGAGCGCTCCCCTGATCGGGTCACTTGCCCACGCCGTCGCCCCGGGGGTAGCATCCGCCACCTTCCCCTTGAGGCACCCTATGCACCTGACCTCTGCTGCGGCCACCCGACTGCTCACCCTGATCCTCGCCTGCACCGCGATGTCGCTGACCGCGCAGACACCGGATCCGGTGTCGGTCGAGCGTCGTGACACGGCCCTGGACGCACTCATCGCCCCCGGTGCAAAGCCGGAGCTGGTCCAGGGCGACTACTTCGGCTTCGTGGAGGGGCCGGTGTGGGTGCAGCAAGGTGGATACCTGCTCTTCAGCGACGTGGCGGCCAACCGGATCTACAAGTGGACGCCCGCGGGCGCTCTCTCCACGTTCCTCGACAAAAGCGGGTTCACCGGGGCCGACAGCTCGACGGCCGGCATGGAGGTGAACAACGGACGCCTCCATGTGATCGTCCTCGGGTCCAACGGCATCACGATCGACGGAGAGGGCCGCGTGGTCTTCTGCGCGCATGGGGACCGCGCCGTCAAGCGCGTAGAGAAGAACGGCGCAGTGACCGTGCTGGCTGACCGGATCGACGGCAAGCGCTTCTCCGGCCCGAACGACCTCGTGTACCGAGCCGACGGCACGCTCTACTTCACGGATTTCGTCGGCGGGTTGCGAGGTGGCGCCGCGAGTCCCCTCAGGGAGATTCCCTACGGTGGGCTCTACATGCTCAAGGGCGGCACGCCGAACGGCCTCGCCTTCTCGCCCGACGAGCGCACGCTCTACCTGGGCGCCGGCGCCAACATCGTCAAGTACGACGTGCAGACGGACGGTTCGCTCAGCAACCGTCGGGTGCATATCGACATGAGCCTCGAGAAGATGCCCGGTGCCGCCGATGGGATGAAAGTCGACACACAGGGCAACGTCTACACGACTGGCCCGGGCGGTGTTTGGGTGGTCTCGCCTGCCGGCAAGCACCTCGGCACGATCCGGGTGCCGGGCGTCGCTAATCTCGCCTTCGGCGGTGCCGACGGCCGCACCATTTACTTCATGGCCCGCCGCGACATCTATCGGCTGCCGGTGAAGATCGCCGGCCGGGCGCCAGGGAGCAGGTAACGATGGGTACGCAGACAGCACGAAGAACACTGCAAAGGACACTGATCTGCGCGCTGACGCTGACGGGCCTCGGGGCACCACTCGCCGGCGCGCCCGCTATCAGCAACCCGGCGGTGAGCCGCCCCGTCACGACCGAAGGCTCGGGCCGTCCGTTCGGCGCGTTGCTGGCCAAGGACCTTCCGCCGGGATACGTGGAAGAGGAGCGGTTCTTCTCGGGCACGGCCACCTCCTACGCCCGCGCCGGTGAATGGACCACCGATGGCAGATGGGGCGTGACACCGGCGACGTCTGCCGCCTACACCGTGCGCATGCTGGTGAGGCGGCCCCACGAGGCGAGCCGCTTCAACGGCATCGTCGTGATGGAGTGGCTGAACGTGTCGGGTCAGCGTGAAGGCGCAGCCGACTACCCGATGATGGAAGACGAGCTCGTCCGGGGCGGTTATGCCTGGATCGGCGTGGGAGCGCAGGTCGGCGGCGTCAACGGCCCAGTCGGCCTCAAGGCCACCGACACGGTGCGCTACGCCTCTCTCGTGCATCCGGGCGACCCGTTCTCGTTCGACATCTTCGCGCAAGCTGCGCAGGCGATCAGGCATCCGAAGGGCGTCAACCCGCTCGAGGGTCTGCGCGTGCGGACGATGATCGCGGCCGGCCGTTCGCAGTCGGCGTTCCGGCTGGTCACCTTCATCAACGCCCTCCATCCCCGCGCACGGGTCTTTGACGCCTACTTTCTCCACAGCAGGGGTGGCAACGCGTCGGGCCTGAGCGCCGACTCACTGGCCAAGATCAACGAGCAGACGCCAACCGGCGCGCAGATCAGGACCGACATCGACGTGCCGGTCTTCGACCTCCAGACCGAGGGCGACATGGTGGCCTTGCGCTCCCACGTGACCCGCCAGCCAGCCAGCGCGCGCTATCGGCGATGGGAGATCGCCGGTGGCGCGCACGCCGAAACGCCGCGCTGGATCGTGGAGACGCCACCGGCGCTCGACCGCGGTCCGAACTGCAAGGAGGCCGTCAACGCCGTGCCCCATCACGCCTTCGTCAAGGCAGGGCTCGTGGCACTCACCCGCTGGGTGCGGGACGGGGTTGCCCCGCGCCAGTCTCCGGAGATTGAGCTGACCGACGTGGCGGCGGAAGACCCGATCGCACGAGACCGGCACGGTAACGCGAAAGGCGGCATCCGGACGCCGGAGATTGAGGTACCCACTGCGCGGCTGGACGGCCGGATCAACGAGGCGGTCAACACCACGCCGGGCATGCCGAATTCCTGCTTTCTGTATGGGCACACCGTGCCCTTTGACGCAGCCGCGCTCAAGGCGCTGTACCCCTCGCGAGAGGCGTTCGCAGATCCGTTTACACGAGCGGTCAGGTCGCTGGAAGCCGACGGCTACTGGTTGAAGCCGGATGCCGAGGCCGCCCTGCGCGCCCTGGGTGCGTCGCGCATCGGCCACTGAGCGCTGGCTACACGTTCACGCGGAGTGGTGCTTCGCGCGAATCACGCCGGCCAGCCGGCCGGTGCTGTCGCGTTCCCGCCTGAACGAAAAGCACAGCGCTGGAGTGCAGGCCGTGCAGACGGCCGAGTGATGGATGTGCTCCGGCGCAAGGCCAGCCGTCACGAGCTGGTCCTCGGTTGACATCCAGAGATCGAGCATCAGGCGCTCCGCTCCCGAGAACCAGCGCTCGATGTCCTGCCGGGCGTGGCCTGCGGCCGAGAACTCGCCAACCAGTTCCTCTCCTACGCGGTAGCAGCAGGGCCCGATGCTGGGTCCGATGGCGGCGACGAGATCCGACGGCCGGGTCCCAAACGCGCGCGTCATCACGCGGACGGCGGCAACAGCCGCCCCGGACGCTGTGCCCCTCCACCCTGCGTGCACGGCACCCACCGCGCCCGTTCGCCGGTCCGCCAGCAGCAGCGGCACACAGTCCGCGCCGCGGACGGCCAGGGCATAGCCAGCATCGTCCGAGATAAACGCGTCAGCCTGGGGAGCACCGCCCTCGGGCGAGTCGTCCACCGGCGGATGTTCGCCACCTCGACGGACAGTCACCACGTCCCTGCCATGCACCTGCCGCAGACGGAGCAGGCGACGCTCGGCCACACCCATCGACTGTGCCAGCGCCTCCCACCCCTCATTGTGCGCATGGCCCGCATCGGGACCGACGCGCAGCGTCAGCACCCGCGTCGTGAAGAGGTGCTGCGCCACCTCAGCCAGAGGACCGCAGACGAGCGCGGTGCCCCAGGGCTCGGTCGTCCAGTGGAACGCAGGTGGGAGAGACGGGAGCGGCATCAGCGGGATAATGATCGCTCAGGCATGGACATCATCGGAACCGGACTCGATGCCGCTGAGATCGACCGCGTGGCCAGCATGATCGAGCGCTACGGCGACCGCTTCGTCCAGCGCATCTTCACCGAGGGTGAGATCGCCTATTGCCGGAGGAAGCGCGACAGCGCAGCGTCGTTTGCTGCTCGCTTCGCCGCCAAGGAGGCGGCGATGAAGGCGCTCGGCACAGGGCATTCGAACGGCGTGCTCTGGAAGGGCGTGGAGGTGGTGCGCGGCGCGGGCGGCCCGCCCCATCTGCGGTTTCACGATGGTGCCAAGGTGCGGATGCAGCTGATGGGGGCCACGCGGTCGCTGCTCACGCTCACCCATTCGGGGCCACTCAACCTGGCACTCGCCCACGTCCTGCTGATCAAGGACTAAGTCAGCGCGCGGCGGGGCGCGGAGCGGCAGGACGCGCTGCGGCCGGCCGAGGGGCCTGTGGCGGTGGGTCGGGCTCGAACGCCAGCAGCACATTGCCGCCGATGGCGAAGAACGAATAGCCCGAGTTCACAAACACCATCCCGCCAGCGATGGCGGGGCCGGCACCATTCAGGGATCCACCCTTCGCCTCGATGTTGTTGACGGTGGTGAAGGGCTGTGCGGTGTCCGTCTCCCACAGCACGCGGCCATCCTTGGTGGAATAGGCGCGGAGCATGCCGTCCAGGCCTCCAGCGAGGATCGCATCCGGCGTGGACGAGATCGCGGCGGACTTCGCCGGGTGGCAATCTGCGCCGGACTGGCTGCACTTCGCGGGGCTCTTCTGAGCCCACACTTTCTCGCCGGTGTCGAGCCGTAGCGCCACAAGCAGACCTGCCTCTTCCGTCGGGGGCTTGCCGTTGTTGATCATCGGGTAGTCCGAGATCGGCACATACACGAACGCGTTGTCCGCTGTCATGCCCCACTCGATGCCGCCCCAGAGCGCGCCCTTCGAGAGGTTCACCTTCCACACCTGGGCGCCCTTGTTGCCGGGGTCGAGTGCGTAGACGTCGCCCGACTTCTGCCCGACGACCACGACGCTCTTTCCGCTGGCCAGCGTCCTCAGAATGATGGAGGCGCCGATGTCGAAGTCCGGCCCACCACCCACCGCATCACCCTCGGTGAGCTGGCGCTTCCAAAGCAGGCTCCCGTCCTTGATGGACAACGCCAGCACCGCATCCGTGGTGTCCGCGGCCGGCCTCGTGAAGCCGTTCCCCGTACCGACGTAGACGGCGCCGCGGGCCAGGTCCACGGTGGGCGCGGCCCAGATGGAGGCGCCGGCCGGTGCGTAGGTGTCCACGCCGTTCGGCCTGGTCCCGGTCTTCTTCGGCTCCTGCGCGATGGCGTACGCCTTCCAGTGGATCGTGCCGGTGTGCGCATCGAGCGACACCACGCTCCCCCTGAACGAGCAGCACTCGTAGTTGGGGTTGCCGGCCTGCGCCTCTTCGCCTACGCCCGAGACCGGCACATAGAGCCGGCCGTCGGCCAGCGTCGGCGTGCCGGTGATGCGGCTCATCGTGTGGTTGTCCGCCTTCTGCCGCCACACGAGCGTGCCTGTGCGTGCGTCCACGGCGTAGACATTGGCGCGGATGTCGCCGAAGTAAATGAGCGCGCCGCCCGACGTGAACGCGGAGGCGCCGATGACAATGCCGGTGCGGACGGAGGCATCAGCCGCGAACGCCCAGTGGTAACAGCCGCTCTTCGCGTCGATCGCGTAGACGAGACCGGTTTCGCTCCCAACATACACGCGCCCCGCCGCCACGGTCGGCTGCGAGTAGGCGTGCGTGGCGCTCGGGTACCCGAACGCCCACTTCAGCTTCAGCTTCGGAATCGATGCCGCAGGCAGGCCCGCCTGGGCCGCGGTCTGGAACCGGCCGTTGCCGGCGTCCATCCCCCACCCGTTGGAGATCGGTGCCTTCACCAGATCCACGGCCGGCGGAGCCACGTCGCAGCGTCCTTCTGGCGGCGCCAGCGTATCGACGGCGGCCAGCTTCTTGCCGGTGATGAATTCAGCCACGCGCCGACGATCATCGGTGTTCCAGCCCTTGGTGTGGGGCGCCATCAGGCCCGCGCCGTCGATGAGGCGATAGACCGCCTCCGGCGACTGCCGCATCCGAATCTCCGCGAGCTTCGGTGCCGGACGCGCACCGGCGTTGGCATCGGGAGCCGGATTGTCCCCGTCATCGTGGCACTGGGAGCAGCGATCAATGAAGAGCCGCTGCGCGCTTGCGCCAAGGGTCGTTTGCGCATGGACCGGTGCGGCAACCACCAGCGCGAGCACCACACCAACCGCAAGCCTGCCACGTGCCTGTTTCACTGTCGCCTCCGGGACGGGCCAGTGTAGCAGCCGGGTAACCGGGGTTCACACGCCGAGTCGTGCAGGTCGCGGGCCAGTTGCCTGCCCTGGAGCAAATGCTGCCGGCTGAGGCAGTTCGGGAGACATCTCATCGAGGCCGGGCCTGGCCAGCGGTGTGCTTCCTCCGTGGGTGCATTCACTACACAAGGAGGCACTGTGACTGTCACCATCACACCCAACGACAAGGGAAACCCGCCCGGCAAACTGGCGGACGCCGAACTGCACTTCACCGAGGGACCGCTCTCCGGCCTCAAGCTCGTCGGTTTCGGCGTGTGGGAGCGCCGGGGCGCAGGCGGCGGCCGGAACGTGACATTTCCGGCCCGGCAATACTCCGTCAACGGGGAACGCCGGAGCTTTGCCCTGCTGCGCCCGATCTCGGACGAGCACTCGAACGAGGAGATCCGCGAACTGGTCCTCAGGGCCTACGCGGAGCACGAAGCCCAGTTCGTTGCCGCCGGGTAGACCCAACTCCCGTGTTGGTGCTGAATCTTCGACCGCGGGTGCCCGGCCGCCGGTGGGTAGGTACTCGCGGTTGCCCTGAGGCTTTGCGTCCGTCAGCCGTCGCGGCGTCCTTGACAGGCCGCGGGCCATTCTCTAGCGTGAGCACATGGAATTTCACCTGACAGCAGTCCAGGAAGCTGCCCTGCGCGAAGTGGCCGCCCAGAATGGCGCCAAGGTCGAAGATCTCGTACGGGACGCTGTGGACCAGATGCTCTCGCACGATGCCTGGTTCAAGAATCAAGTCCAGGTCGGGCTTGACCAGATCGAACGAGGAGACGTCGTGACTCACGAAGACGTCGGTGCACGAATCGACCGCCTCTTCGGTGCATGACCTCAATCCGGTGGACACGGGCGGCGGCGGGTGATCTCGAGCATATTGCCCTGTATCTACAGGAACACCGTCCCGCCCTCGCTCAACCCACCACAATCAGGCTGTATCAAGCCGCAGCGTCCCTTGCGGACTTCCCCAATCGAGGCAGGGTCGGGCGACTCGCAGGAACGCGAGAGCTGACTGCACCGCCGCTTCCGTTTGTGATCGTCTACACGGTTGCCGCCGGCGTCGTCTCAATCGCCAGGGTGCTCCATGGGGCGCAGAGCTGGCCGCCGCAGTAGGACGGGACCCAGCGGAATCCCGGGCATGACACACGCCCTGCATCGGGTCGTCGGCTTTTCGATCGAGGGTCCGTTTACCTTGTCCATGGCATTTGATAGCGATATCGCCATCTTCCCAGCGTATCCACCCTCTCGTCTAAGATCCTCGCTCCTGTGACCACCGAACAGAAGCGCCCTCTCAAGACGCTGGAACGCGTGCTGTCCAAGGCCGGCGTTGGGTCGCGGTCTCAGGCACGGAGCTGGATCCACGCGGGCCGCGTCACGGTCAACGGCCAGCCCACGCAGAACCCCGACGAGTGGGTGGACCCAGACCTCGACGACGTACGCTTCGACACCAGGCCGCTCCCGCGCCCTGAGCCACGGTACGTCCTGCTTCACAAGCCGGTCGGGTATGTGACGACACGACGCGACCCGGATGGCCGCCCGATCGTGTTCGACCTCATCGGCGGCGTCGCGCAGACCGTGTCCTACGTTGGCCGACTCGACCTGGACACGTCCGGCCTGCTCCTGCTCACCAACGACAACGCGTTGGCCGAGCACGTCACCAACCCCGAGCATCACGTCCCCAAGACGTACGTGGTCGAGCCCTCCACGTGGCTCTCCGACGATCAACTGCAGCAACTGCGCGACGGCGTCAGCCTCGATGATGGCCCGACGCGCCCGGCCGACGTGAGGCGCGTCCCCCGCGCTGCGTCTCCACCCGACGGGACGTGCGCAGGTGCGGACGGCGGTGAACGCGCCGTCTGCGTCGCGATCACAATCACCGAGGGCCGCAACCGGCAGGTTCGCCGCATGGTCGAAGCACTGGGCGCACAGGTGCGCACCCTGGTGCGCACGTGCATCGGCCCCATCCAGTTGGGCGACCTGCCAGTGGGGAGTTGGCGCGACCTGACGCCTGACGAAGTCCGCGCCCTGCGACACCGCCACGCCACGCCGTCGGCGATCGGCTGAGTCGCCGGGCCCCTCGATGTCGGCCGGCGCGCGAACCGAGGCCGAGGCGGCCCTTACCCGAGCACGGGCAGGAATCGGGCGTTCTCAGCGGCGCGCTTGGGGGGCAGCGTCCACTCCTCGCGGAGCGATTTGTCGAACTCGTTCCGGAAGAAGGTGTCCTTCATGCCGCCGTCGATGATGTCCCAGGGCAGCACCGCGTCGTGTTCGCGGTCGCGGAATACGTAGGCGTCGGCATCCACGCCGGTTTCGGCACAGGCCGCGCGCCAGTTGCCGCCGTTGGCCTCGGCGGCTTCGATCACCGGCGCCACGCGCCGGTCGCCAAGCGAGAGCAACGCCTGGTAGAAGGAGTGCCGCTCGGACTTCACGGTGATGTAGCAGTTCTCGATGCCGCTCACGAGCGTCCGGAGCCGCTTCATCTTGCGGTCGAGCGACGCGGGGGCCTCCATCGGGATGCGCTGGTAGGCCGTGCCGGGCTTCGGCACGAGCGGGTTCACGCTGCCGGCAATGTTGCCGATGCGCCCTCGCCCGCGCGCATGGCGCAGCATGATCTCGCGCAACTGCATGGTCAGGTCGCGGATGGCCACCAGATCCTCGTCGGTTTCGGTGGGGAGGCCGATCATGTAGTAGAGCTTCAGGCTCTCGATCCCCTCGGAGAAGATGGTCTCGGCGGCGGCCAGGATCTCATCGTTGGTGACGGTCTTGTTGATGACGCGGCGCAGCCGGTCCGATCCAGTTTCCGGCGCAATCGTCAGGCTCCGCTCTCCACTCTGCTTGAGCAGCTTGACGATCGTCGGCGTGAGGTCGTCGAGACGCAGCGAGGCCGGGCTGATGGCGTAGCCCATGGCGATGAGGCTGGTCAGGATCAGCTCGATATCCGGATGGTCGCAGAGCGCGATCGAGACAAGCCCGGTGCGGCTGGCATAGGCGCGCGCCGCCTGGGCGCGAGCCAGGATCCGCTCGGTGGGAAACGCGCGCACTGGCAGGTAGTTGTAGCCGGCCCAGCAGAAGCGGCACAGGTTGGCGCACCCGCGCACCACCTCGATCAGGAACCGCGACCCGAACTCGGTATCGGGCGTGAAGATCGTCGTGCACGGCGGGTCCACCGTGTCGGTGGTGGAAAGGGCCGCCTTGCGGACGGTCTGTGGCGCGCCTGTGCCGGGCCTCGGGACGAACGCCGCCACGGCACCGGGCTCCCCGTACTCCACGTCGTAGAACGACGGCACGTAGAACCCCCGCGAGGCCGCCAGCCTCGTGAGCAGATCGCCCCGGTCCGATGCCGCCCTCACGGCCGCCGCGAACGCGGGCACGAGGGCTTCACCCTCGCCAGCCGCCACGACATCCGCGAACAGGGCCAGCGGCTCTGGGTTCACGAAGGTCACGGCCCCGCCAATCATCACCAGCGGATGGCGCGTGGTGCGGTCCGCCGCCCGGAACGGCAGGCCGCAGAGGCGCAGCATGGTCAGGACGTTGGTGTAGTCCCACTCGAAGGACACGGAGAAGGCGAGGACGTCGAAGTCCGCGACGGGCGTCTGCGACTCGATGGTGACGAGCCGTGCGCCACGCGCTCCGAGCGCGGCGAGCTCCTGCTTCGGCGGCAGGAACACGCGCTCGCACACGATGTCCGGTTCGTTGTTGAAGAGCGTGTAGACCGTCTGGAGGCCCAGATTAGACATCCCGACGAAGTACGTGTTGGGAAAGCAGATCGCCACGCGCAGCCGGCCGCCGTGGGGCTTGCGGACGTAGCCGACCTCCTTGGCCAGCACCTCCTGCGCCCGCGTCCGCTGCTCCCACTCCTGCATCCTCTGACTCTAGCGTAGTGGGGCGCAGTCCGCCCCGCTACGCGTCCCTCCTATTTCTGGCGGAGGAACGCGGGCACGTCGAGCGAGAGGTCGATGTCCTCCAGTCGCAGGGCGTCGGCATCCGGGTCCGGCGTGGTCAGGGGCAGAGCCATCTCGAACGCGGGCCGGCGCCCCATCTGGAGCTGCGGCGCAATCGCCGGCATGGCGCGTGACGTAATCACGACGGGCATGCCAACCGCCTCGCGTGCCGCCGGCTCCGAGACCTCGCGGACGGCAGCCGCGATCCGCTTGGCTTCGGCTTCCCAGCCGGAAAACTCGGTCGGGGTGTCGAACTGCGACGAGGCCACACGTCCGATGCTGTCAAAGCCGGTGGCAATCACGGTGATCTTCACGCGGCCCACGAGGTTCGGGTCCACCACGGCGCCGAAGATGATGTTGGCATCCTCGTGAGCGGCTTCCTGGATCGCGGCGGAGGCCTCACCCACCTCCAGCAGGCCGAGGTCCGGTCCACCGGTCACGTTGATGATCACGCCGCGTGCGCCTTCCACGCGGCTGTCCTCGAGCAGCGGGCTCGAGATGGCGGCCCTGGCCGCGGCGAGCGCCCGGCCCTCGCCCTCGGCCACGCCGGTGCCCATCATGGCCACGCCCATGCCCGACATGATGGCCTTCACGTCCGCGAAGTCGAGGTTGATGAGGCCGGGCACCAGGATCAGATCCGAGATGCCCTGAATGGCCTGCCGCAGTACGTCGTCGGCCGTCACGAAGGCCTCGGTCATCGGCGTGCTGCGGTCGATGATGGAGAGCAGCCGTTCGTTCGGGATCGTGATGATGGTGTCGACGCACTCGCGAAGCGCGGCCAGGCCGGCTTCCGCCTGCTTCGCCCGCTTTTTCCCTTCGAAGGCGAAGGGCTTGGTCACGACCGCGATGGTGAGCGCGCCCAGCTCGCTGGCGAGCGCCGCAATCACCGGCGCCGCCCCCGTGCCCGTGCCGCCGCCGAGGCCCGTGGTGACGAAGATCATGTCGGCGCCCGAGAGCGCCTGCACGATGGATTCGGTGTCCTCGAGCGCGGCCTGACGGCCGACTCTTGGATCAGCGCCGGCGCCAAGCCCCTTGGTCAGCTTTGAGCCGATCTGGAGCTTTATGGCCGCCTGGTTGTAGTCGAGGGCCTGCACGTCGGTATTGGCGACGATGAACTCCACGCCGCTCAGACCAGTCTGCACCATCCGGTTGACGGCGTTGCTACCGCCACCGCCGACTCCGATCACCTTGATCCTGGCGTCACTCCGCGACTTGCGGTCGAGCGTCAGGCGCATGGGCTCATCACGTTCAGACATGAACACTCCTCTTTAGAAGAACTCTTTGAAAAGCCCGAAGACTTTAGTGAAGAAGCCGTCGCTGGCCGTGGGCGTGCTGTTGCGGTGGGCATAGAGCAGCAACCCCACGGGGGTGGCAAACCCGGGGCTGCTCACGTGGTCCACCATCCCGCCTACGCCGATCGGTACGGCCCGGCGCACGGGCAGGTCGAAAATCTGCTCGGCGATCTCGGTCATGCCTTCGAGCATCGCGCCGCCGCCGGCCAGCACGATGCCCGAGTTGAGCGACTTCTCGCAGCCGGCCTTGCGGATGTCGTCCCACACCAGGTGGAAGATCTCCTCGGCACGAGGTTGCAGAATTTCGGAGACGATCCTCCGTGGCATCACCCGCGGCGCCCGGCCGCCGACGCTCGGCACCTCGATGGTGTCGTCCTCGCCGACCATCGAGGAGAGCGCACACCCGTGCCGGCGCTTCACCTTCTCCGCGTCAGGAATCGGCGTGCGCAGCCCGACGGCGATGTCGTTGGTGAAGTGGTCGCCACCGACGGCCACCACGCCCGTGTGCCACAAGCTTCCGCGCTCGAAGATCGCGAGGTCCGTGGTGCCGCCGCCGATATCCACGAGCGCCACGCCGAGTTCCTTCTCGTCCGGCGTCAGCACGGCTTCGGCCGCCGCGAGCTGGTCGATGACCGTGTCCTTCACCACCACACCGGCGCGGTTGACGCAGGCGATGATGTTCTGCGCCGACGACACGCTCCCGGTCACGATGTGCACGTTGACCTCGAGCCGCGACCCCTGCATCCCGATCGGCGCGCCGATGCCGTCCTGGTCGTCCACGACGAAGTCCTGCGGCAGCACGTGCAGGATCTCGCGTCCAGCCGGAAGCGTCACCGCCTTGGCGGCGTCGATCGCGCGGCGGACGTCGTCGGCCGTCACTTCCCGATTCTTGCCCGCCACGGCAATCACCCCCCGGCTGTTGAAACCCTTCACGTGGGGCCCAGCCAGCGCCAGATTGACCGAGTCGATGTCGATGCCGGCCATCCGCTCGGCTTCCTCGATCGCCTTCTTGATGGCCTCGACCGCGGCGTCGAGGTTCACCACGACGCCGCGCTTGATGCCCTTGGATTCGGCCACACCGATACCGGCAATGTGGACCGCGTCGTCGCCGACCAGTTCACCGACTACGACGATGACCGTAGACGTGCCGACATCGAGGCCGACGATGTACCGTTCTTTTCGCGCCACCCTGAAACCCTCCCGCCGCGCTACCGGCGCCTGCCCTGCGTTTTCCCGCGCGGCCGCGCCGCAGCCGTGCCCTTCTCGCCCGAACTCGTCCGCGTGTCCACCGACGGTCTAATTACCGCGGTTCCATCTCCGAGCGGCCGGTCCGACACGGGCCGGGACCGCGGCTCCGGAGCGCCGGCAGGCCGCACGTACACCCGGTTGTCGAAACGCACGTCCGCGTAGTCGGCCGTGGGCACCTGCTCCCGGAGCGTCGGTGCCAGGTCGAAGTAGGTCTGCAGGCGGCGCACGAACTGCTCCTCGCCGAGGCGCACCAGCGTCGGGTCATCCTTCAGGGTGAGCACGGCGTTGTGCGAGTCGGTGACATCGATCTCTGATACGCGCGCAGCCAGATCGCGCCGCGTCGAGACCGCATCGAAGACCTTCACGGCAAGGGCCGCCCGCAGGGCGTCCACCCTGGGCTCTTCAACCGGCTGACCGCCATCGAGCCCGGTCAGGATCGGCAGGTCCAGCTCGGCATAGTTGGGGCCGTACTCGTCGATGAGGTTGCCCTGCCGGTCCACGAGAAAGAGCGCGTCGCCAAGGCGGCCGATGCCGATCGGCATGCGCTCCACCACCGTGACCGCCACGCGTCCCGGAAACACGCGTCGGATCGCCGCGTCGGCCACCCACGGCGATGCCTTGAGCAATGCCTTCCATGCCTCCAGGTCGACGGAGAGCATGTTCTGGCCGCGCAGCCCATCGAGCAGGGACACGACTTCGCCGGTGGACATCCTGGCGTTACCTTCCACGGTGATGCGCTGGATCACGAGCGCATCGGCGCTCATGGCGAACGTCACGCCCTGATAACCGGCGTAGACCGCCACGCCCAACCCGAGCGCCACGGCGGTCACCACCTTCCAGTCGGGCGGCCACAGTCTGCGGCGGCGTGTCGGCTGGATGTGCGCACGCCGGAAACGCTTGTCGGCCGGCGCCTGAATGCTCATGCCCGGCTCCCTGCATGCGCGGCCAGATGCTCCAGCAACCGCGGCGGCACAGTACCCACCGAGCCGGCGCCCAGCGTAATGACGGCATCGCCTGGGCGGGCCAGGGCCGCCACCTGCGACACAGCCTCGGCCAGCGACCGCGCGATGTGCACGCGAACGCCAGCCCGTTGCATCGACGCGGCCAGCGCCTCCACGGTCACGCCCGGAATCGGGTCTTCTCCAGCCGCATAGATATCGGTGAGCACCACCTCGCCGACGCCGTCGAAGGCGGGGCCGAAGTCGTCCAGCAGCAACGAGGTCCGCGAGTAGCGATGGGGCTGAAAGAGCACGAGCAGCCGCCGGTCCAGTGACGACCGTGCCGCCGCCACCACGGCGCGGATCTCCGTGGGGTGATGGCCGTAGTCGTCGATCACCAGCACGCCACCAGCCTCCCCGTAGCGCTGAAACCGGCGCTCGGCGCCCTGGAAGGCGGCCAGGCCCGCCGCTACCTGCACGAACGGGACGCCCAGTTCCGTCGCCACACCTACTGCGGCGAGCGCGTTCAGCAGGTTGTGGTGCCCGGGCACCTGGAGCTCAAGCGGCCCCAGCAGTGCCTCGCCCTTCCACACGGTCGCCCGCACGCCGAACGCACCAAGCTTCACGTCCCGCGCCACGATGTCGGCCGGGCGGTCAATCCCGTAGGTCACGGCACGGCGCCGGAGCTGCGGCACGAGCTGGGCGACGTACGGGTCGTCGGTGCACGCCACCACGCCACCGTAGAAGGGCGTGCGGTTGGCAAACTCCAGAAACGCAGCACAGAGCGCATCGAATGACCCGTAGCTCTCCATGTGCTCGCGGTCGATGTTGGTCACCACGGCCACCGTGGGCCAGAGCATCAGGAACGAGCGGTCGCTCTCGTCGGCTTCCGCCACGAGGTACTCGCCCCGGCCCAACCGCGCGTTGCCTCCAAAGGCGCTCAGCCGTCCGCCGATCACCGCGGTCGGGTCAAGGCCCGCCCGCTCGAGCACCAGCGCCACCATCGAGGTCGTGGTGGTCTTGCCGTGCGCCCCGGCCACGGCGATCGAATACTTCAGCCGCATCAGTTCGGCGAGCATCTCGGCCCGCGCGATGACCGGGATCCCGCGGCGATGCGCCTCGGCCACTTCGGGGTTGTCGGGCCGGACGGCCGCCGAGATGACGACAACGTCGGTGTCGCCCAGGTGCACGGCGGCGTGGCCTAAGTGCACCACGGCCCCGAGTGTCTGCAGCCGTGCGGTGATGTCGGTCGACCGCGCGTCGGACCCGCTGACGCCAAAGCCCAGGTTGAGCAGGAGCTCGGCGATCCCGCTCATGCCGATGCCCCCGATCCCGACGAAGTGTGCGTGCCTGGTGCGGCCCAGCATCACGCCGCCTCTCCCGCGACGCCGGCCAACGCCAGCCCGCGGTCCACGATGATCCGAGCCGCATCGGGCCTGGCGCACGCCGCCAGCCGCTCCCGCATGCGCTCCCGGCGTGTGGCGTCAGAGGCCAACGCCAGAATCTCGGCGGCCAGCCGCTCGCCGGTCAGTTCCCGCTGCTCCACCAGCACAGCCGCCTGCTGGTTCACGAACGCCCGCGCATTCCACCGCTGGTGGTCGTCGGTGGCCGTCGGCAGCGGCACGAGCACGGCCGGCAGTTGCGCGACGGCGAGCTCGGCAAGGGTCGTGGCGCCGGCGCGGCACACCGCAAGGTCGGCGGCCGCCATCTGCTGGTCCATGTCGAAGAAGAACGGCTCGACGCGGGCGTCGAGCCCGGTCTGACGGTAGGCGTCGCGCACAGCGGCCAGATCGCGCTCGCCCGTCTGGTGCACGACGGACACACGCGTGCCGCCCGCGGCCAGCCGTGGAGCCGCCGCCGCCATAGCCTCGTTGATCGCGTGCGCCCCCTGGGAGCCGCCGAAGACGAGCACCCTCACCTGCCCCCCCCCGGATCTGCCCGGCTCATCGGCACGCTCCGGCTGACGCCGCGCGAACTGCGCGCGTACGGGATTGCCCGAGACGAAAGCCTTGCCGCCGAACCAGCGCAGGCTCTCCTCGTAGGTCACCGCAGCACTCTTCACCACGCGCGCCAGCAGCCGGTTGGTCAACCCGGGCACCGCGTTCTGCTCGAGCAGCATCGTCGGAATGCCGCGCAGCGCGGCCAGCGCCACGACCGGCCCGGAGCTGTAGCCACCCACGCCCAGTACCAGGCTCGGCTGCCGCCGGCTGATCACCGACCACGCGTCGATCCCCGAAAGCGGCAGCAGCGCCAGCCCGCGGAGGAGCGACCCGATCGACTTGCCCTTCAGGCCCCCGCTCCGGATCACATCCAGCGGATAGCCTTCCCGCGGAATCACCCGCGCTTCGATCCCCGACGCCGTGCCGACGAAGGTCACCACCGCGCCCGCCACGCGTGCGCGCAGCTCCGCCGCCACCGCCAGTCCGGGGTAGAGATGCCCGCCCGTGCCGCCGCCTGCAATGAGCACCCGCATTCATGCCTCGGCGGACTCGTGCTGGGAGATGTTCAGCAGCATCCCCATGGCCAGCAGGCTGATGAGAAGCGACGAACCCCCGTTGCTCACAAGCGGCAACGGGATGCCCTTGGTGGGCAGCAGGCTCAGCACCATGCTGATGTTCACGAAGGCCTGCACGCCGATCATCGTGGTCAGGCCCAGCGCGACGAACGACCCGAACGAGTCCTCGGCACGCACCGAGACACGCAGCCCACGCCAGGTGATGACGACAAAGCAGATGAGCACCGCCGACGCACCGATGAGTCCCAGTTCCTCGGCGATGACGGCGTAGATGAAATCCGTGTGCGGCTCGGGCAGGTAGAAGAGCTTCTGCACGCCAGCCATCAACCCCTTGCCCTGGACGCCGCCTGTGCCTACGGCGATCAGTGACTGGATGATGTGAAAGCCGGCGCCCAGCGGGTCCTTCCACGGATCCCAGAAGATCATGAACCGCTTCACGCGGTAGGGCTCGGCCACCAGGATGGCGATGACGGCCGGAATCATCACGACCAGCATCCCGAGGAGATACCGGTAGTTCAACCCGGCCGCGAAGGCCATCACCAGGACGATGACCAGCAGCGTCACGGCCGTGCCGAAGTCCGGCTGCAGCAGGATGAGCAACATCAGCCCGCCGGTAATCAGCCCGACGGGCAGCAGGGAGTAGCGCAAGTCGTTGATGCGGTGCGCCCGCCGTTCAAGCGTAACGGCCGTGAAGAGCACACAGGCCACCTTGGCCAGTTCCGACGGCTGGATGCCAAGCCCGCCGATGCCGAACCAGCGACGAGAGCCGTTGACCGGTGAGCTGAAGAGCACCCCGGCCAGCATCAGGCCGACGACGCCGAGCACCGCCCACACCACGCGGTCGTCCTTGTAGAGCCGGTAGTCGACGCGGGAGGCGATGGCCATGACGGCCAGCCCGAGCGCCGCCCAGAGCGCCTGCTTCGTCAGGAACAGGTTGGGCTGCTGGAAGCGGTCCATCGCGACCACGGCCGAGGCGCTGTAGACCATCACCACGCTCGTACACACGAGCAGCAGCGTGGCAACAAAGAGCGGCCGGTCAGCCTTTCTGGTGCGCGACATGGATACCCGTGCTCCCCCCTATCAATTCCCGAACTACAGTTCCCGAACCTTCGAGCCGACACAGTGTCTGGCACAGGACGGGACAGTCCCGCCTGGGGCGACTCGGGTTCTATCGTGAGCGGTCAGCAGTCATCAGCCGGCCCGTGGAGAGGGACACCATCCTCCCAGACCGGGGTGGTCTGGGCTCCCAGCGGTTGGTTCCCGCCCGCGCCGTGCCGACTGACGACTGCTGACCGCTCACGCATCGATCCCGAGTCGCCCCACCTCCTCCTTGAACGCCCGCCCCCGCTCCGCGTAATCCCCGAACCAGTCGAAGCTCGCGCACGCCGGTGCCAGCAGCACCACGCCATCCGGCCTGGCGCGCCGGTATCCCAGCGCCACCGCTTCCCGCATCGAGCCGGCGATCTCCACCGGCACCACATCCGCCACGGCGTCTCGCACCAGCCCGGCCGACTCCCCGATCGCCACGACGGCGCGGGCATGCGCCCGCAGCGGCTCCCGCAACTCCCGCAGGTCGCCGCCCTTGAACCGTCCGCCGATGAGCGCCACCACACCATCGAAGGCTTCGATGGAGCGGGCCGCGGATTCGACGTTGGTGGCCTTCGAGTCGTTGATGAATCGGACGCCGCCCACCTGGCCGGCCGGCTCCATCACGTGCTCGAGCCCGTGGAAGCCAGCAAGGCCTGCAGCCATGGCCACAGGGGCCGCTCCGGCGACAAACGCCACGGCCGAGGCCGCGAGCACGTTGTGCAGCATGTGCCGCCCTGGCAGTTCCACCGCCTCGAGCGGCACGAGGGGATCGACGCCGGCAGATGTCCGCCGGACAATCCAGCCGCCATCCACCGTGAACTGCGCTTCGCCGAGGGGTGCACCAGGTGTGAGTGAAAACGAGATGCGCCGCGCCGCGATGCCGTCGCTGCGGCGCACGACCTCCGGGTCCAGGGCATTGACCACCGCCCAGTCCGTGGCGGTCTGGTTGGTGAAGATACGCGCCTTGGCGTCGGCGTAGGCCTCGCGAGACGGATGCCGGTCCAGGTGGTCGTCGGCCAGATTGAGCCACACGGAGATCCAGGGTCTGAACCGCACCGTCGACTCGAGCTGGAAGCTGCTGACCTCGACCACGTGCACGACGTCGGGCCTCGACAAGTCGACCTGCGCGCTCACGGGCACGCCGATGTTGCCGCCCACCAGGACGTCGCGGCCGGCTGCCTGGAGCATCCGGCCGACGAGCGTGGTCGTTGTGGACTTCCCCTTCGTACCGGTGATGGCCACCACGGGTCCCTTCAGCCACCGGGATGCCAGCTCCAGCTCGCCGATCACCTCTACGCCGCGCCGCGCCGCCGCGGCCAGCACAGGCTGATCCAGCGGCACGCCCGGACTCACCACGACGAGATCGGCGGCGTCGAACGTGGCACTCTCGTGCCCGCCGGTTTCCAGCGCAACGCCGGCTGCGCGCAGGCGTGCGGCCTCGGGGATCACGGAGCGCTGCTCGGTGAGCGTCACGCGTGCACCCCGCCTGGCCAGCAGCTCTGCCGCCGCCACACCGCTCCTGGCCGCGCCGACCACCACGACCCGCCGTCCCGCCACATGAAAGTCATCACTCACCGGAGTTTCAGCGTCGTGAGACTGAAGAGGGCGAAGACCACCGCGACGATGAGGAACCGCGTGATGATCTTCGGCTCCTCCCATCCCAGCTGCTCGAAGTGGTGATGGATGGGCGCCATCAGGAAGAGCCGCTTGCCGCCCGAGTACTTGAAGTACCCGACCTGCAGCACCACCGACGCAGCTTCGATGACGAAGACGCCCCCGACGATGACGAGCAGGATCTCCTGCTTGATCAGGATCGCGACAGTGGCCAGCGCGCCGCCAAGCGCGAGCGACCCCACGTCGCCCATGAAGACCTCGGCGGGGTGTGCGTTGTACCAGAGGAATCCGAGACTCGCGCCGACCAGGGCGCCGCAGAAGACCGTCAGCTCGCCGGCCGGCGGGAAGCGGATAATGAGCAGGTAGTCGGCGAGTTCCCGGTGGCCCGTCACATACGCCAGCGCCGTGAAGGTCGCGGCCGCGACGCCAAACGTGCTGATTGCCAGACCGTCCAGGCCATCCGTCAGGTTCACGGCGTTGGACCAGGCCACGAGCACGAACATCGCGAAGGGCACGTACCACCAGCCGAGATCCGGGATCCAGTTCTTGAGGAATGGAAAGATCAGCCGCGTGTTGTAGAGCGGCGGATCCTGCTCCGAGAGCAGCAGCACGGTCACGCCGACGGCCAGGGCCACGGCGAGCTGGCCGCCCAGCTTGTAGCGGGGAATGAGGCCGTGGTGTGACTTGCGCGTGAGCTTGAGATAGTCGTCCGCGAAGCCGACGGCGCCGAAGCCCAGCGTGGAGCCCATCGCGATCCACACGTACGGGTTGGCCAGGTCCGTCCACAGGAGCGTGGGCAGCAGCGCACAGGAGAGGATCAGGATGCCGCCCATCGTGGGCGTGCCGGCCTTGGCACGGTGCGACTCCGGACCTTCCTGCCGGATGATCTGGCCGATGCGGAAGTCCCGGAGCGTCCGGATGAGCGGAGGCCCGAAGATCAGGCTGAGCGCCAGGGCCGAGAGACTCGCGGCCGCCGTACGGAACGTGATGTAGCGCACCACGTTGAAGGGGCCGAACTCGTCGCGCAGCGCGTACAGGAGGTAGTAGAGCATCAGCCCTGTCCTCCGATGAGCCGCGACACCACGAGGTCCGTCCCAATGCCCCGCGAACCCTTGACCAGCACCAGATCGCCGGCCTGGAGGTTCCCCTCAAGGAGCACAGCCGCCTCGGCGCTGGACGCCACATGGTCCACGGCCGACGCCGGAAGCCCCGCTGCCACGGCCGCCGAGGCCATCGCGAGGGCCGGCACGCCGCCAACCGTGACAAGACGGTCAAGGCGGGCCGCGGCAGCCGCGCGTCCGCAGGCTTCGTGCATCGCCCGCGCCTGGTCGCCAAGCTCGAGCATCTCACCCAGTACCGCGATACGGCGCCGGGCGTGCGCCTCGCCGGCCACCGTCTCGAGTGCGAGCCGGACCGCGCTCGGGCTGGCGTTGTAGGAGTCGTCGATCACGGTGACGCCGCCCGGGAGCCGGTGGACCACGCCACGGTGGTCCGCCGGCACGATGCCGGCCACGACGTCAGGCACACGGGCCAGCGGCACACCGAACTCAAGGGCCGTGGCAATCGCGGCGAGGACGTTCATCAGGTTGCCGCGCCCGATAAGCGACGTCTCGATCGCCGCCTCGCCGGCTGGGGTCAGGACGCGTGCGCGCGTACCCGACACGCCCCGGTCGTCGATGTCGACCGCCCGCACCGTGGCGGAGGGCGCGAGTCCGAAGGTCACCGTGCGGCCCGAGAAGCCGGCAGCCCGCGTCATCACGCGGAGATCGTCCGCGTTGCAGACCAGGCATGTGCCGGCGTCCGCACCTTCGAGAATCTCGGCCTTGGCATCGGCAATGGCGTCCAGCGAGGCGAAGAACCCCAGGTGGGCGTCACCCACGTTCGTCCACACGCGTGCGTCGGGTTCGGCAATGGCGACCAGCCGGCTGATTTCGCCGGCGTGGTTCATGCCGAGCTCCATCACGGCAACGTCCGGGCTGGTCCGCAACTGCAGCAGCGAGAGCGGCAGGCCGATGTGGTTGTTCAGGTTGCCGTGGTTCTTCACCACACGGCAGGTCGTGGCGAGGAGTGCGGCCGTCGCGTCCTTGGTCGTCGTCTTGCCGGCGCTGCCCGTGATGGCCACGACGCGGGCGCCCGACGCGCGGCGCACCGCATGCGCAAGCTCCTGCAGGCCAACGGTTGTGTCCTGCACCTGCACCAGTGCGCCCCAGCGCTCACCGCCGTAGGTTGCGTCAACCAGCGCGCCGATCGCACCCGCGGCCCGCGCGGTCCCGATGAACCCGTGGCCGTCAAAGCGGGGTCCGCGGAGCGCCACGAAGAAATCGCCAGCGGAGAGGCGCCGCGTGTCAGTGGAGATCTCCCCCACCGCGATGTCCGCGTCGCCGCAGAGCAACCGCCCTCCGGCAGCCTCCGCGAGCCATCCTGCCGTCAGCGGCGGCATGCTCATCGCCGGCCTGCCCGCGCGCGCACGCGCCGTGCAGCCAGGGCCTCGCGGGCCACGGCCACATCGTCAAAGGGCGTCGTCACGCCACCGTGTTCCTGCGTCTTCTCGTGTCCCTTGCCGGCCACCAGCACAAGGTCGCCGGGTCCGGCGCTCGAAACTGCGTCGTGAATCGCGTCGCGGCGGTCGAGCACGGTGCGCACCTCCCCACCGCGTGAGGACTCCTGTGTACCCAGGAGGATCTCCTCGACGATGCGCGCGGCATCCTCGCTGCGGGGGTTGTCGGAGGTCACGATGGTCAGGTCGCTCAGCCGGCTCGCCACCAGCCCCATGAGCGGACGCTTCGACCTGTCTCGATCACCCCCACAGCCGAACACCGTGATGACCCGCCCGGATGCCAGACTCCTGGCGGTTTCGAGCAGCCGCCGGAGGGCATCGTCCGTGTGGGCGTAGTCCACGACCACGGCCACGTCGTCCTCCGGGCTCGATGCCAGCTCGAACCGGCCTGGCACGCCATCGAGGGCTTCGATGCCCTGCTCGATCGCCTCGATCGGAAGGCCGAGTTCCACGGCCATGCCGATGGCAGCCAGGAGGTTGTAGACGTTTGTGTGGCCGACCAGCCGTGACCGCACGCGTACGACGCCACGCGGCGTGTGGGCGTCGAAGATCAACCCGGACAGGGACTCCTCCACCAGGCCCGGGTGCACGTCGGCTGTCGCGTCCACGGCGTAGGTGACCGTGCGGCCGCCCACACCCACGAGGCTCACCCCTCTCGGGTCGTCAACATTGAGCAGCGCGGGCACGCCGGGATCGAGGCCGGCGAACAGCCTCCGCTTGGCGTCGAAGTAGGCTTCCATGCTGCCGTGGAAGTCGAGGTGATCCCGCGTCAGGTTCGTGAACCCGGCGGCGGCGAACGTGACCCCGGTCACGCGCTTCAGTGCCAGCGCGTGCGACGAGACCTCCATGACGCACGCGCGGGACCCGGCGTCGACCATCCGCCGCAGCAGTGCCTGCAGGTCCGGCGCCTCGGGCGTGGTCCGCGTGGCCGGCTCGTCCTGGCCGTTAATGCGACAGGTCACTGTGCCCAGCAATCCGCAGGGCACGCCGGCGGCCTCGAATATGGCGGCGAGCACGTGGCTGGTCGTCGTCTTGCCGTTGGTCCCTGTGATGCCGACCACGGTGAGCCGGCCGCTGGGGTGATCGAAGAACCGGTCGGCTGAGAGCGCCAGCGCTTCGCGCGCGTCCTCCACTACGCGCCACGGCACGGTCACCCCATCCGGGGCGGGCGTCTCGGCCACCACGCCCACGGCGCCGGCCAGGATCGCCTCGGGGGCAAACCGCGCGCCGTCGTCCTTCAAACCGCGCAATGCCACGAACAGGTGCCCTGGCTGCACGCGCCGCGAGTCGTACGCGATGCCGGTCACGACTGTCTGCAGGCTCGCCACGTCGGCCGGACGCCGGATGGTGGAGGGAAGCGCCTGCAGGATCTCGCCGAGCGTCATGGACGAGGCCCCAGCGCGTCGAGCGACGGGAGACGTTCCATCCAGAGGGTCGAGCGCGAGCCACGTTCGGCCGGCTCACCGGGTTCGGGCGCCTGCCGCACCACCATGCCAGTGCCGTGCAGGCGCACACTCAGTCCCGCACGCGCGAGCATCTGCACGGCCTCGCGGCCGCTGACGCCCCGCAGGTCCGGCACGACCGACGCGCCACTCGTCCCAGGGTGGCTGATCGAGACGATGGCCTGGATTGCGGGCGGTCCGGACGGACGGCCGCCTCCGGTCACGAGAATCGGTGGCGCTGCATCCACTGACGGCGGCACACCCACGTGGCGCAGCGCCGCGTCGGCGATGCGGCTGAAGATCGGTGCGGCCACGGTGCCGCCGTAGGGCGGCACGCCGTGGGGCGAGTCGACCACCACCACGATGGTGAACGCGGGTTGCCGAACCGGCACGAAGCCCACGAACGACACGTTGAACTCCGTGTTCGAGTAGCGGCCGTTGATAACCTTCTGCGCCGTGCCCGTCTTGCCCGCCACCGCGTAGCCCGCCACCCTGGATTTGGAGCCGGTGCCGCGCTCGACGACGGCCGCCATCATGGCGGCCACGTCCGCCGCCGTCTCCCGGTTGATCACGCGCCGCAGCATCCGGCGGGGCACAGGAATGCGCCGGCCGTCGCGGATGACCGCGCGCACCACGCGCGGCTCCATCAACTCGCCGCCGTTAGCCACCACGCTCACCGCCGCGGCCATCTGGAGGGGCGTAACGCCAACCTGGTATCCCATCGAGACCGACGCGAGGGCGCTGTCGGTCAGCTTATCGGCCGCCCAGACGATGCCGCGGCTTTCCGCTTTGAAGTCCGGCGAGGACGGACGGCCGAAGCCGAACAGCCGCACGTACTCGCTCATGCGTTCGGCGCCGACCCTGAGTCCTATCTTGATCGCGCCGACGTTGCTGGACTTGACGATGACGTCGGTGAATGACAGCAGCCCGTAGTTGTGGCCCTTGTCCTCATCGATCACGCGCGAGCCAAAGCGGATGTGGCCCGGCCCTGTTTCGATCGCCGAGTCCGGCGTCAGGATCTTGTCTTCGAGGGCCGCACCGGCCGTGACGATCTTGAAGGTCGAGCCGGGCTCGTACAGGTCCTGGATGGCGCGGTTGCGGCGGTCGTTGTCGCCGAACTCCCTGAACGTGTTCGGGTTGAACGTCGGGTAGTTGGCCAGCGCGAGAATCTCGCCGGTGGCCGGGTCCATCACCACCGCCGAACCGCCGGCCGCGCCTGCCCATTCGACGCCGGCCTTCAGTTCGCGCTCGGCCACGTACTGGAGGTACTCGTCGACCGTCAGCTCCAGCGAGGCCCCGGCGGTGGGAGGGCGCTCCACGCGACTGAAGGCCTTGCGGTGGGCATCGGTCTGCACCAGCACGGCGCCGGCGCGGCCCTTCACGAGCGCGTCGTAGGTGGACTCGAGCCCGGCAAGCCCGTCGCTCTCCTGCCCGACGTACCCGAGGAGGTGCGCGGCCAGTTCGCGCTTCGGATAAAAGCGGCGACTCTCGCGCATGAAGCCGATGCCTTCAAGCTGGAGGTCCGCGACACGGGAGGCCTGGGCCGGCGTGATCTGTCGCCGGATGTAGACAAACGGCCGCTTGCGGACGAGCCGCGTCCGGACCTCGTTCTGCTCGGCCTTCGAGCAATCGCGCAGGGCGTCACAGAGGGCCGCACCGGTTGCCGACGGATCATCGACCTCGCTCGGCACGGCGTAGAGCGAATCCACGTCGGCGCTGGCGGCCAGCACGCGGCCGTTCCGGTCGAGGATGTCGCCGCGCTTGGCGGGCGCCGGCACGGTACGGAGCTGCTGCCGCTCGGCGCGCGCCTCCAGTTCGTCGTGCTGAAACACCTGCAGGTACACGAGCCGGGCTTCGATCCCGATCGCCCAGAGCAGGAACGTCACCGCCGTCACGAGCACGCGGCGCTTCAGCGTCGGACGCCAGCGGTGGTTGGAGGCTTCGGCCACGGGACGCCTTGTCTACCTGAGAGCGACGACGGACTTCGGCGGCTGAGGTGCCGATTCCACCCGCTCCACGACGGCGGCGTCCTGGGGACCGGGGGCGACCATGTGGAGCCGCTCGGTGGCCAGCCGCTCGATGCGCGCCGGCGACCGCAGGGTCTCGATCTCCAGCCGCAGGTGGCGATTGATTTCGTCCTGCTCGAGCCGCTCCCGCTGCATGGCCTCGATGCGATAGCCATGGCGGATCAGTTCGAAGTGCTGCCACGCCGAGAACAGCAGCGCTACCACCACGACCACGCCGACGACGGTCGCCCTCCACATCTCGCGGTGGCGCTTGCGATCGACCTCGCGGACGATGGGGTTGTTCCGGACGTCCTTCTTGATGACGAACTCGAACGTGCCACCAGTCATTGGCGTGACCCCACCCTCTCAGCGGCGCGCAGCTTGGCGCTCCGCGCCCGCGGGTTCCGTTGCACTTCCTCGTCGGCGGCCAGCACCGGACGCTTCGTGAGCACCCGGACGCCTGCCGCGTCGTCGGCGGCGGCAGCCCGCAGCGTGTGCTTCACCACGCGGTCCTCAAGCGAGTGAAACGAGATCACGACGAGACGCCCTCCGGCCGCCAGCCGGCCCAGGAACATCCGCAGCGCCTGGTCAAGGCCATCCAGTTCCTCGTTGACCCAGATCCGGAGGCCCTGAAACGTCCGCGTCGCGGGGTCGATGCGCTGGTAGCCGCGATGCGGGACGGCCCGGCGCACGATCTCGGCCAGCCGCCCCGTCGTCTCGATGGGCGCCCGGTCGCGTTCCGCCACGATGGCGCGGGCCACGCGCCGGGAGTGCCGCTCCTCGCCGAACTGGTAGATCGCGTCGGCGAGGGTTTCTTCATCCGTTGTCCGGATCAGGTCCGCCGCGGACGGTCCGGCCGACTGGTCCATGCGCATGTCCAGCGGTTCGTCGCGGCGGAAGCTGAAACCGCGGCCGGGCGCGTCGAACTGCATCGAGGACACGCCGAGGTCCAGGAGCGCGCCGTCAATCATGCCGATACCCCGGGCGTCGAGCGCGGCGGCGGCGTGGCGATAGTCGGCATGCACCAGCTCGGCGCGGCCCGTCCACGGCGTGAGCGTCGTCGCCGCCAGGGCGAGAGCCGACTGATCGCGGTCGAAGCCGATCACGCGCGTGGCGCCTCCGGCCAGCAGCGCCGCGGCATGGCCGCCGAGGCCCACGGTGCCATCGACAAACAGCCCGCCACGCTGCGGCTCGAGCCACTCGAGCACTTCAGCAACCATGACGGGCTGATGCACCGGCCTCTGTTCATCCACGAACCCCGAACCCCTGGCCTGCGGTGCGACGGGGGCGAACCCTCGTCGGTCATGGCGCCGGCCGGGCGCCATGACGTGTGTGGTTGTAACTAACGTGAACCGCCCGGGGAGCCGGGCGTCGACAACCGCTTCGTATAGTCAGACAACCGCTCGCCGTCCTCACGGGTCCAGCGATTGCCCTTGTTGCGCGCTTCGACGCGGGTGGTGTTCCAGACTTCCAGGTGCGTGATGCGCCCGTAGACGCGCACGTCGCCCGCGATATCCGCTTCCTGACGCACGAGCGCCGGAATCAGCACGCGGCCCTGGGAATCCAGCTCACCTTCCTGACCGAAGTAGTTCACCAGCTCCAGAAACTTGAGCCGCTCCGGCAACTGCTCGGGGAGGTCGAGCAGCCGCTGTTCAAGGGAGACCCATTCGGTCAGTGGATAGATGAGGACGCACTCGCCGGTGAGGCTGGTGACGAACACATCCGCCCCATGCCGGTCCTGGATGACGCTCCGGAAGATCGAGGGGATCTTGAGACGGCCCTTGTCGTCGATCCGGGTCGTTGCGCTGCCTCGCAGGCCCTTTAGCTCCACTGAAATCCAAAATGCTCCACCCGGAGTCTAAGAGAACCCCTTTCGTGAAGTCAACGGCCAAATGACAGACAGGAAAGCGGTTGCGCCGATCTACTTCGACTGATTTTCGCCCATCCTGCCTGAGCCCTGAACGACCGACCGCACTTTGCCGTATTCCGGTGACCGCGATAGAGTCAGTGGCTCGCAATGACTGCCACGCATGCGGGCGGCACGCCGGGTCTTTCCATCTTCTTTCCCGCGTTCAATGACGCGGGCACGATCGCCAGCCTGGTGATCCGCGCCGTGTCCGTCGCCTCGCGCCTGACAAACGATTTTGAAGTCATCGTCATCAACGACGGCAGCGCCGACGCCACCGGCGCCATCGCGGATGAACTGGCGCACACCTATCCACAGGTGCGCGTGGTGCACCATTCCAGGAACCGCGGTTACGGCGGAGCGCTCAGGTCCGGCTTTGCCGCGGCCACGAAGGAATGGATCGCCTACACGGACGGCGACGCGCAGTACGACCCGGCCGAGTTCGAGGCGCTCTGGGAGCGGAAGGGTCCGGACGTGGACCTGGTCAACGGCTACAAGATCGAGCGGTCCGACCCGTGGTACCGCGTGATCATCGGGACCGCCTACCACCGCACCGTGACGTTCCTGTTCAGGCTGCAGGTCCGCGACGTGGACTGTGACTTCCGCCTGATGCGGCGGTCGATCTTCGACCGCGTGCACTTGGAGAAGAGCACCGGCGTCATCTGCCTCGAGATGATGCGCAAGATCCAGGCAGCCGGCTTCCGGATCGTCGAGGTGCCGGTGCACCACTACCACCGGACCTATGGCCGGTCGCAGTTCTTCAACCTCCGGCGCGTGTTCTGGACGGGCGTCGACGTCCTGAAGCTCTGGGTCCAGCTCGTGGTGTTCCGGCGAACCGCCTCGGGTAGCGCAACGGCTCGCCCGGCGGCGGCCGCACCGGCTGTCACGCCATCAAGCGGATCGCGACCCCTGCCGTGACCGACTTCGCCGGGTTCTATCAGGGCCGCGCCGTCATGGTCACCGGCGGCATGGGCTTCATCGGCAGCAACCTTGCCCGCCGCCTGGTCTCGCTGGGCGCGCGCGTGATCGTGGTGGACTCCCTCATCCCGGAGTACGGCGGGAACCGGTTCAACCTCGACGGGGTCGAGGATCGGCTGACGGTCAACATCGCCGACATCCGCCAGCAGAGCTCGATGAACTACCTCGTGCAGGGCCGCGACGTGATCTTCAATCTCGCGGGCCAGGTGAGCCACATCGACAGTATCAAGGACCCTCAGACGGACCTGGAGATCAACTGCCGGGCACAGTTGGTACTCCTCGAAGCGTGCCGCCACAACAACCCCGGCACGAAAGTGGTCTACGCCGGCACCCGGCAGGTGTATGGCCGCCCGCAGAACCTCCCGGTGTCCGAGCGGCACCTCGTGCGGCCAACCGACATCAACGGCATCAACAAGGCCGCCGGCGAGTACTACCATCTCGTCTACAACGACGTGTACGGCGTGCGGGCGTGCTCGCTGCGCCTGACCAACGTCTACGGCCCGCGTCAGTTGATCCGCCACAACCGCCAGGGCTTCATCGGCTGGTTCATCCGCCTGGCCATCGAGGACAGGGAGATCCAGATCTACGGCGACGGCTCACAGATCCGGGATTTCGTCTACGTGGATGACGCCGTTGATGCGTTCCTCCGCGCGGGGGCATCGGACGACTGCAACGGGATGCCGCTCAACGTGGGCGGCGCCGAGCCAATCACGCACCGGGACCTCGTCGCCCAGTTGCTCTCCGTGGCCGGCTCGGGCCGCTCCACCTGTATCCCGTGGCCGGCCGAGAAGAAGGCCATCGACATCGGCAGCTTCTACAGTGACTCGTCGCGCATCGCGGAGGTGCTCGGGTGGACGCCGCGGGTCCGCTTGCAGGACGGGCTGGCGCGCACGGTGGCGTACTACCGCGAACATCGGCTCCAGTACGTCGACGCCGCGCCGGCTTCGTGAACGTGGACCGGATTCCCTTCCTCTCGCTCGGGCCCGGCCCGGACGATGCCGCGGTCCGCGAGGCCCTCGACCGCGTGTTGACGCGGGGCCTCTTCGTGCTGGGTCCTGAGGGCGAAGCGTTCGAAGCCGAGTTCGCCAGGGCATCGGGCGCCGCGCACGCGGCCGGGGTGGGCAATGGCACCGACGCGCTGGCGCTCATCCTCCGCGCCCTCGACATCGGCCCGGGCGACGACGTCGTCGTGCCCGCCATCAGCGCAGCCTACACGGCCCTGGCGGTCACGATGGTGGGTGCGCGTCCGGTCTTCGCGGACGTGGAGCCGGGACGGCTCACGATGGACCCGCGATCCTGCGAGGCGCGGATCACGGCACGGACACGCGCCATCATCCCCGTGCACCTCTTCGGCCAGGCTGCGGATCTCACCGCACTCGAGGCCGTGGCACGCGCGTCCGGTGCGGTGCTGGTGGAAGACTGCTGCCAGGCTCACCTCGCCACGGCCGGGGGACGTCCCGTGGGCACGGTCGGCGTAGCAGGAGCGTTCAGCTTCTATCCGACCAAGAATCTCGGGGCACTCGGCGACGGTGGTGCGGTAGTCACGGGCGACCGGGCCCTCGACGTGCGGGTGCGCCGCCTGCGCAACGGTGGCCAGACGGCACGGTACGAGCATCAGGAAGCGGGCGTGAACAGCCGACTTGATGAACTGCAGGCAGCCGTCCTGCGGGCGCGGCTGCCGCAGCTTTCCGGCTGGACCGCGCGGCGCCGGGCCATCGCGGCACGGTTCCGCGCAGGGCTGGTGGCCAGCGCTGTCTCGCCGGTGCCGGAACTGGACGCGGGGCACGTGTATCATCTGTTTCCTGTGCGTCACCCCAAGCGCGACCAACTGCGCGCCGCGCTCGACGCGGCCGGCGTTGAGACGTTGATCCACTATCCGGTTCCCCTGCACGAGCAGCGGGCGTTCGCGTCCGCGAACCCGGCCCCGTGCCCGGTCGCCGCCGAAGCCAGCGCGGAACTGGTCTCCCTTCCCCTTCACCCCGGCCTGCTCGACGCGCAGGTTGATCGGATCCTGGCGGCCGTGATCGCCGCCACGCCTGGTGAGGCCGGGCGACCATGAACGTACTCATCACCGGCGGCGCAGGCTTCGTCGGGTCGCACCTCGCGGAGCGGCTCCTGTCACTCGGCCACACGGTGGCCGTGCTCGACGATCTCTCAACGGGATCGCTCGCCAACGTGGCCGCACTCCAGGGGCACCCCGGCTTCAGTTGCACCATCGACTCGGTGACCGCCGAGCCGGTGCTCGCGGAGATGGTCGACCGGGCCGACGTCGTGTTTCACCTGGCCGCGGCCGTCGGCGTCAAGCTCATCGTGCAGCGTCCCGTGCACACCATCGAGACCAACGTGCACGGCACCGAGGTCGTCCTGAAGCACGCCGTCCCGGGCCGGAAGAAGGTGTTCATCGCGTCGAGCTCCGAGGTGTACGGCAAGAGCACGAACGTGCCGTTCCACGAAGATGCCGACCTGGTGCTCGGACCCACCTCCAAGCACCGGTGGGCGTACGCCTGCAGCAAGCTCATCGACGAATTCCTCGCGCTGGCGTACTGGAAAGAGCAGGGCCTGCCGGTGGTCGTCGTGCGCCTGTTCAATACCGTCGGCCCTCGCCAGACGGGCCAGTACGGGATGGTGCTGCCACGGTTTGTGACCCAGGCGCTCTCGGGCGAGCCCATCACGGTGTACGGCGACGGTACCCAGTCGCGCAGCTTCACCTACGTGGGCGACGTGGTGGATGCGCTGGTGGCGCTGGCCGCCGAGCCGCGGGCCGTCGGGCAGGTCTTCAACATCGGCAACGCTGAGGAAATATCCATCCGTGCACTCGCCGAGCGGGTGCGCAACCTCGCGGAGAGCCCGTCGTCGATCATCACGGTGCCGTACGACGAAGCCTACGAGGCCGGATTCGAGGACATGCCGCGGCGCGTGCCCGACATCTCGCGCATCCAGGCGCTGGTGGGCTTCACGCCGCAGGTTCCGCTGGACGAGATCATCCGCCGCGTCGTCGCGTTCCATCGCGGCGCCTGACCGGCTGGCGCACCTCGACTTGCACCGGCGCGGGCCGTAGAATGCACCCATTGGTTCCCTCCATGCACCGCCTGGCTCTCACACTCCTTCTCCTCGCCGCGACCGACCTGCCGGCCTCTGCCCAGCAGGTCGCGCTCAGCATGCGCGACGGGCTGGTGACGATGGATGCCCGGAATGCCACCGTCCGGCAGATCCTGTCCGAGTGGGCGAAGGTGGGACGCGTGGCCGTGGTGAATGGGGAGACGGTGACGGGGCCGCCCGTGACGCTGCAACTCGCCAGCCTGCCGGAGCAGCAAGCGCTCGACATCATTCTTCGCGGCGTCGCCGGATACATGGTGGTGGCGCGTGCCGGCGGCGCGCCTCTGGAGGCCTCGCTCGCGCGCTTTGACCGCGTGCTGATCCTGCCGGCCAGCGCGGTGCCCCCTGCCCCGGCGGCGGGGACCAGGACAGCACAGGCCCCGCGGCCGGGAGCACCCGCACCCGTGGCTGTGCCGCCGCCGTATCCAGTTGACGACTTCGAACCCGGCGACGCGGGCGACGATAACCCGCAGCCGGCACGCCCCGTGTTTCAGCCAGGCCCAGGGCCACGGCTGCTGCGGGCTCCGGTGAACTCGGGTGGAAACTTTCCCCCGATGGAACTGCCCAAGGGCGGTGTCCCTCCGGTGGTCGGCTACCAGCAGCCGGGCGCGCCCGCGGGTCAGGGGGGGGCGGCGACCCCGGCCAATCCCTTTGGCATCCCGCCGGGCTCGGGAGGAGCCCCCGGCGTCGTCGTCCCGGTGGCACCCGGCCCCAATCCCGGCGCCGGGCCGGCTACCCGCTGACAGCGCCCATCAATGGCGGAGATTGACCGTTTTCGCCCCGACGACCGCCGCGGGGTCGAAACGCTCTACCGGCGTACGCACGGAGCCGACGCCGTCCTCGCGCACAACCTCCGGTGGGACTGGCAGCACCGGCGTAACCCGGCCAACACCGGCGGACAGCCCAGCATCTGGGTGGCCCATGAGGGCCCGACCGTCGTCGGCCACTTCCCGACACTGCCGGTCCGGCTCTCGCTCCGCGGCATGAGCGTGGAGGCGGCGTGGGGATCGGAAACCTACGTAGCCCCTGAACGGGAGTCGCTGGCCCTGGATGAAGCGCTGGTCAGGGCCTGGGACCGGAACACGGGCGCGGCGCTGACGCTCGGCATCAGCAAAGGGACGCGCGCGCTCTTCAACCGCATCCACTGGCCGCCCGCCACGGTGGTGCCGTGCCTGGTGAAGCCGCTCACGCGGCGTGCGCTGCGGCTGCCGAACGTGCCGCTCCTCATCAACCGCCTGGTGTCAGCGCTCGCGCTGCCGGTGATCCGCGTCGTGGCACGTTCCCGCCCGCTGCGCGCCGAGTGTGAACCCATCCGCCGGTTCGACCAGTCGTTCACGGCCCTCTGGGAACGCATCGCGCCGCAGTTCGACCTTGCCGTGGGCCGCGACGCCGCGTACCTGAACTGGCGCTATATCGAGCCGCCGCACGTCCGCTATTCGGTGGTGGCGCTCAAGCGTGAAGGGGAAGTGCATGGGTATGCCGTGTACCGTCACCGTCAGGAACCGCTCGGCAAGGTCACCTTGCTCGTCGACCTGCTGGTGGCGCCGCACGACCGTTCCGGCCTCAAGACACTCCTGCGGTGGGTGGATCGCGAGGCCCGCGCGGAAGACACGGACAAGGTGCGCTGCTACGTGACGCACGCGGCCTTCCGGAAGGTGCTCAAGCGGAACGGCTACTTCCAGGTCAAGTCCGGGCTCGACGTCGCGGTCAAGATTAACGCGGTCCAGGTGCCCCCCGGCTTCTACGACCAGACCGACGGGTGGCACATCACGTACGGCGATTCGGATCAGGATCATTAGGACCCATAGCCATGGCAGACGTCACGCTCACCGCTCGCATCAACACGTTGATTGTCACGGCCATGAAGGCAAAGGACGCCGGGCGCCTTGGCGCCCTGCGGATGCTCAAGGCCGCGGTCATGAATCGCGGTGTCGAAAAGGGACGCGACCTCGACGACGCGGAGGTCCTGGTGGTCGTCTCGCAACTGGTCAAGCAGCGCCGGGATTCCATCGAACAGTTCGCCGCCGCCGGGCGTCAGGACCTGGTCGACAAGGAATCGGCCGAGTTGGTCATCCTGGAGGAGTTCCAGCCTCCCGCGGCATCGGCTGTGGAGATTGACGCGGCTGTGGCGGCGGCGATGCTGGAAACCGGGGCCACGTCTCCGAAGGACATGGGCAAGGTGATGAAGGCGGTCCAGGCCGGGCTGGCCGGCAAGACCGTCGACGGCAGAGCTGTCAGCGAGGCGGTGAAAGCCAGGCTCGCGGGCCTGTAGCCATGCCGGGGGATCAGCGACACACCGCGACAACAACGTTAAGACTTTGCCGTCGTATCGTGCGTCTATACTCCTCAGTAAGGCCTAGTCAGCCTTCTCCCTTCCCTTCGGGTCTCCGCGCTGCGGAGGCCCGTTTTTTCTGTACGCCGTGAGCGCCCCGGAAGCGCCAAGGCCCAGCGAGGGCCTGGCTCGCGCCGCAGGCGTCACCGGAGCGGCCACGCTGGCCAGCCGCATTCTGGGCGTGGTGCGCGAACAGGTACTGGCGTCACTGTTCGGGGCCAGTGACGCCATGGACGCCTTCAATGTGGCGTTCCGCGTGCCCAACATGGTGCGCGACCTCTTCGCCGAAGGCGCCATGAGCGCGGCCTTCGTCCCGACATTCACGAAGACGCTCGCCACGGACGGGCGCGAGGCGGCCTGGCGTCTGGCCAGCACCGTCATCAACGCCCTCCTGCTCATCACGGGCGCGCTCGCGCTGCTGGCAATCCTCTTTGCCGAACCCCTTGTGGGCGCGTTTGCCGGGGACTACGAGCACGTGCCTGGCAAGCTCGGACTCACAGTGAGTCTGACGCGGACCATGGCTCCGTTCCTTACGCTGGTGGCCGTGGCTGCCGCCTGCATGGGGATGCTCAACAGCCTCCGGCACTTCTTCATTCCGGCGCTGTCGCCGGCGACCTTCAACGTCGCGACGGTGCTGTGCGCGGTGCTGCTGACGCCGGTGATGTCAGCCATCGGGCTGCCCCCGATCGCCTCCATCGCCATCGGCACACTGGCTGGCGGTGTGGGGCAGATTGCGCTTCAGTGGCCCGCGCTCCGGGCAGAGGGGTACCGCCACCGTTTCGTCCTCGACCTGCGCGATCCCGGGCTACGCCGCATCCTGCTGCTGATGGGACCGGGGACCATCGGCCTCGCGGCCACGCAGGTCAACGTATTCGTCAACACGGTGCTGGCGACCGGCCAGGGCACCGGCGCGGTGTCGTGGCTGAACTATGCGTTCCGCCTGATGTACCTGCCGATTGGCCTCTTCGGGGTATCGATCGCCACGGCGATCGTCCCGGCGGTGTCGCGCCACGTCGCCGCGGGGGCATCGACGGCGGTCCGGTCCACCGTGGCCGACGGGCTGTCGCTGATGCTGATGCTCAACGTGCCTGCCACGATCGGCCTGGCCGTACTCGCCACGCCGATAGTGCAACTGCTCTTTGAACGGCTGGCGTTCACCGCCGCGGATACGGCCGCCACGGCCAGTGCCCTGCAGTTCTACGCGATCGGCCTCGTGGGCTATTCGGTGTCGCGGATTACCGCGCCGACTTTTTATGCGCTGGGCGACAGCCGGACGCCGGTCGTGGTCAGCGTGATTTCGGTACTGACCAACGCGGGCCTGAACATCGTGCTGTCGCGGGCGTTCGGCTTTACGGGCCTCGCGCTCGGCACGTCGCTCGCGGCCCTGCTGAGCGCCACGCTGCTCGTGTGGCTGCTGCAGCGCCGACTTGGCGGCATCGAAGGGAGACGCATCGCGTCGTCCTTCGTACGGGTCACCGTCGCTGCCGTCCTGATGGGAGCCGCGGCGGCGGTGCTCTACCCGTGGCTCGCAGCCGAGCTTCCGGGATCCGGCCTGGTGCCGCAGATCCTGCGGCTCTCCATCACCATGGGCGCTGCGCTGCTGGTGCTGGCCGCGTCGGCCTGGGCGCTGAGGATTCCGGAGTTCGGCCTGGCCACCGCGATGGTCGCCAGGCGATTCGGGGCGGGCCGGCGGTGAAGATCCGTCTGTTCGGATTGCCCCCGGTCATCACCGTGATGGCCGCGACGCACTTCGTCGTGGACGGCTTCAGCAACATCTACGCGCCTCTGCTGCCGGTGCTGATTCCCCGCCTGGGCCTGACGCTGGCCACGGCCGGGCTGCTGCAGACCTGCCTGCAGCTCTCGAACTCCGTGTCGCAACTCGCCTTCGGCGCTCTGGCTGACCGGTGGAAGCCGCGCGTGCTGCTCATCGCGGGGCCGCTGCTCTCTGTCGCCGTCCTCAGCCTGATCGGCCTTGCCAACAATGTGTGGACGGTCGCCGCCGTGCTCATCGTCGGCGGACTCGGCGGCGCGGCCTTTCATCCGCCGGCCGCGGCGCTCGTCCACAAGGCCGGTGGTCACCGCCGCGGTCTGGCGATGTCGGTCCACATCACCGGCGGCTCAATGGGTTTTGCGCTCGGCCCGCTGATCTTCGCGCCGCTGGTGGGCTGGGCCGGCATCGAGTGGACGCCGGTGCTCATGGTGCCAGGCCTGCTGTTGCTGGCCAGTTGGCTCCGCCACATCCCCGCGGTGGACACCACGCACGAACCCCACGCCGTGCGCGGCTTTGCGGGGCTCCGGCCCTACGCGCGGCCGCTCACGCTGCTCTATCTCATCGTGGTGCTCCGCACGCTGACGGCCGTCAGCTTCTCCACCTTCGTGCCGGTACTCCTGACCAGACGCGGTGTGTCGATGGGCGCGGCCGGGGTGATGGCCGCCGTCTACCTCGCGGCCACGAGCGCGGGCGGTTTTTTCGGCGGTGCGATGGCGGACCGCTGGGGCGCGCGCCGCGTCATCATCACGTCGCTCATCGCCGCGGTGCCCTTCCTGGCCGTGGCGCCACTCCTGCCAGACCGGTATTTCCTGCTGGTACTCTCGGTCGGTGGATTCCTGCTCCAGTCCACGCTGCCGGTGAACGTCACGTTCGCGCAGACCCTCGCGCCCATCAGTGCCGCCACCGTGTCGTCTCTTATGATGGGCTTCGCGTGGGGAACCGGTGGCCTGCTGGTGGCGCTGGTCGGCCTGTTGGCCGACCGGGCCGGTATCGAGCAGGCGCTGATGCTGGTGGCGCTGGCACCACTGGCCGCAGCCGCGCTGGCGTTGCCGCTGCCACAACAACCTGACCACGCCCGAGGTGTGAGATAGCCGATGCCGCCGACCCGACCGCGCTACTCGCCGCCTTCGTTCTCCTCGTCCTCGTTCGGGCCTGGCGCGTTGACGCCGGCCGTCCGCGCGCTCATCGTCGCCAACGTCGCGCTGTTCGTGCTCACGTTCCTCGTGCCAGAGATCACGCTCCGGCTCGGGCTCAGGCCCGCGGATGTCTTCGGGCGCTTCGCCATCTGGCAGCCCGTGACCTACATGTTCCTGCACGGGAGCCTCTCGCACATCCTCTTCAACATGCTGGGGCTCTGGATGTTCGGCGTGGAGCTCGAACGCACGTGGGGCACGGCGTTCTTCGCGCGCTACTACGCCGTGTGCGGCGTCGGCGCCGCGGCCACGACGCTCCTGGCCTCGCTCTTCCCCGGCTCCATCGGCGACGCGCTCTACCCGTCGCTGACCATCGGCGCCTCCGGCGCGGTGTACGGGCTCCTGCTCGCGTACGGGCAGTACTACCCGAACCGGCCGATCTACTTCTGGATGATCTTCCCGATCCCGGCCAGGTACTTCGTGCTGATCATCGGCGCCATCTCGCTGTTCCTGTCAATGAGCCAGGTCGGCGGCGTGGCACACACCGCGCACCTCGGAGGCATCGTCGCCGGGTACCTGTATCTGAAAGGCGGCCGGATGCGCCCGATGGCGGAACTCACCTACCGCTACCAGCGCTGGAAGATCGACCGCCACCGCCGCAAGTTCGACGTCTACCCCGGCGGCCGCGGCCCCGGGCCCCGCGTGCACTAGCGTGACCGGCGAGGCGGGGTGTGGCTGGGGTTCACCCATCGAGGGCGACTGCTTGTGATGGAGCCCTGACGTCAGGGGCGGCCACGGAGCCCACGAGGGGTGAAGTCCAGTTACGCCCCGCCGACTCACTGAGCCGCCGGCGCGAGGCTCGGCTACTTGACCGGTTCGTTGTGGAAGTAGTCGTCCGTGTGGTTCAGCCAGTCGTGGCGGATCGGGCTGAACAGATCCATCTCGAAGGTGTCCTCGAGCGCCTCCGCCTGGTGGTGCAGCCATGACGGGATGTGCAGCACCTCGCCCGCGCGCACGATGATGTCCTCGCCGCCGACCTTAAACTTCATCGACCCGGTGAGCACGTAGGTGATCTGCTCGGCCTCATGGTTGTGCATCGGCACGATGCAGCCGCTCTTGAGGTAGATCTGCGTGATCATCTCTTTCTCGCCAGTGATCACCTTGCGCGAGAGCATCTCGGTGACTTTTTCGAGGGCAATGTCATCCCACCGGTGGAGGGTGACGCGGTCGGAAGGCGTGCCGCTCGGTGGGGGCGCTGTCGTGGACATGGCGACACTCTATCGCACGTCTACCGCACCTCACCCGAGTGCTATAATTCGCCGGTTATGGCGTCGAGCGTGGCCCCGGCAGGGGGCACCCCTGTCGCGGATTCGTCCAGGGCCAGCCACGTCACGGGCCTGACCCGCGACGAACTCATCGCGGCGTACCGCTCGATGCTGCTCTCACGGGCCATCGACGACCGCGAGATCCAGCTTCGCAACCAGAGTCAGGCCTACTTCCAGATCAGCGGCGCCGGTCACGAGGCGATCCTCACGGCCGCGGCGATGGCCTTCCGCCCGGGGCACGACTGGTTCTTTCCCTACTATCGCGACCGCGCGCTTTGCCTCGGACTCGGCATGACGCCGTACGAAATGTTCCTCGCGGCGGTGGGCGCGGCGGAGGACGGCATGTCCTCGGGACGCCAGATGCCCTCGCACTGGAGCAGCCGGCGGCTGCACATTCCCACGCAGAGCAGCGTCGTGGCGTCCCAGTGCCTGCACGCGGTCGGCTGCGCCGAGGCCACGCTCAGGTATCGCGCACTGGGCATCGGCCCCGCGAATGGCGAGCCGGTCCTCGGCGACGAGGTGACCTACGTGTCCATCGGTGACGGAGGCACGAGCGAAGGCGAGTTCTGGGAGGCGCTGAACTCCGCCTGCACGATGCGCCTCCCGCTGGTCGTGCTGGTCGAGGACAACGGCTATGCCATCTCCACCCCGGTTGAGGCGCAGACGCCGGGCGGCGACATCGGCCGGATCGTGGAAGGCTTTCCGAACCTGACCGTCCTGCGCACGGACGGCACGGACTTCCCCGAGAGCCTGCAGACCATGCGCGCCGCGGTGAAGCTCGCGCGCGACGGCGCAGGGCCCGTCCTCGTGCACGCCAGGTGCACGCGGCCCTACTCGCACTCGCACTCAGACGACGAGACGCTGTACAAGCCGGCCGCGGAGCGCGAGGCCGAGGCGCACCGCGACCCCCTGACGCGGATGGCGCGCTGGCTCAAGGACGAAGGCCTGGCCGACGACGCGGCGCTCACCTCACTGGCGGCGGAAGTCGCGCACGAGGCCGCCGACGCGGCGGACCGTGCCCTCATCGCACCAAAGCCCGACCCGTCCACGGCCACCGCGTTCGTGTTCTCGCCCGATGTGGACCCCACGTCGCAGGCGTTCGACACACCGGCGGTGCCCGAGGGGAAGCCCGACACACTGGTGGCTGCCATCAACCGGACTCTTTGCGACGAGATGACGCGGGATCCCCGCATCCTCGTCTTCGGCCAGGACGTGGCCGATGCCTCCAGGGAAGGCGCGCTGGCCGAGGTCAGCGGCAAGGGCGGCGTGTTCAAGGCGACCCACGGCCTGCAGCGCCGGTTCGGCGGCGACCGTGTCTTCAACTCGCCGCTGGCGGAAGCCAACATCGTCGGCCGCGCCGTTGGCCTGGCGCTGAGAGGCCTGAAGCCAGTCGTCGAGATCCAGTTCTTCGACTACATCTGGCCGGCCATGCTCCAGATCCGCGACGAACTGACGGTCTTCCGGTACCGGTCCGGCAACGCGTGGTCCGCTCCCGTGGTCATCCGTGCGCCGATTGGGGGGTATCTCCGAGGCGGCGGGCCGTACCACAGCCAGTCCGGCACCAGCATCTTCGCGCACTGCCCGGGGATCCGGATCGCGTTCCCGTCGAGCGCGGCAGATGCGGCGGGCCTGCTGCGAACCGCCATCAGGTGCGATGACCCGGTGCTCTTCCTGGAACACAAGCACCTCTACCGGCAGACCTACACGAAGGGCGAGTATCCCGGCGCGGACCACATGGTGCCGTTCGGCAAGGCCGCCGTGCGGCGCGACGGCTCCGACATGGTGATCCTGACGTGGGGCGCGCTCGTGCAGAAGTCGCTCCTGGCCGCGCAGCAGGCCGAACAGGAGGGCGTCAGCGTAGCCGTCGTGGACCTGCGGACGCTCATGCCCTACGACTGGGACACCATCGCGGCGATGGTCGCGCGCACCAACCGCGTGATCATCGCGCACGAGGACCAGCTCACGTGCGGATTCGGCGCCGAGTTGGCCGCGCGGATCTCGGATGAGCTCTTCGGCGAACTGGACGCACCCATCCGCCGCGTAGCGGCACTGGACTGCCCGGTGGCCTACTCGCCGGCGCTCGAAGAAGCGATCCTGCCGGGTTCGCCGGACGTGCTCCGAGCCATCAGGGATACGGCGGCGTACTAGAACGCGCCACCCCGGTATCCTTGGTCGTCACGTCCGCCAGTCTGCTGGAGACGGGCAAGCCCCTGAGAAACTGATGACAATTGAACCCGCCCTCCGTGACATCCCCGGCGCCGTCGGATCACTGGAGGCGCTGCTGGATCTGCCTGCGGGTCCTCCCCGCGCCGTCGTGGTGCTCGCGCACCCGCTTCCCACGGCCGGGGGCACGATGCACACGAAGATGATCTTTCAGGCCGCCAAGGGCCTGACCCGGAGCGGCTGTGCCGTGCTCCGCTTCAACTTCCGGGGCGTGGGCCGGAGCGCCGGCACCTTCGATGAGGGCCGTGGCGAACAGGACGACTTCCGCGCCGCGGTGGACTACGCAGCCGCGCGCTTCCCCGGGCTGGAGATCTGGGGCGGGGGCGGATCGTTCGGCGCGTTCGTGGGCATGACGGCATCGAGCCACGACCCGCGCGTGGTGGCACGCATCGGCATCGCCGCCCCCGTGAACCGCTATGACTTCTCGGAGGTGCTCGGCACGGTGAAGCCCACGTTTCTGGTCCACGGGGAGGACGACGAACTGATCCCCCTCGAACTGGTCCGCGAGTTCTACGCCAGACTTGAGGAACCGAAGGAACTGGTGGTGATCGACAGCGCGAACCACCTGTTCGAGGGGCAGGCCAGCGAGGTGGGCGACGCGCTCGAGGAGCTTCTGGGTGACTTCCTCGTGTCGACCCCGGGCAGCGCCGACGGATCCGCTCGCCCATGAGAGAGGCCGTCATCGTCTCGGCCGTTCGCACGCCGGTGGGCCGCGCACCGCGCGGTGTGCTGCGCACCACGCGCCCGGACGAATTGGCGGCCGTGGTGTTGCGGGAGGCACTCCGTCGCGCACCGGGCATCGACCCGGCCGAGGTGGAGGACGTCATTCTGGGCTGCGCGATGCCCGAGGCCGAGCAGGGCCTGAACGTGGCGCGCATCTCGAGCCTGCGGGCGGGCCTCCCCGTGGAAGCCTCGGCCGTTACGGTGAACCGGTTCTGCGCGTCGGGGCTGCAGGCCATCGCCTACGCCGCGGAGCGCATCCTCGCTGGAGGCGCCGAGGTGATCCTGGCCGGAGGCACGGAATCGATGAGCCTGATTCCGATGGGCGGCCACCGCATCGCACCCAACCCGGCGCTGGTCGACACCTACCCCGACGTCTACCTGACGACGGGACTCGTCGCCGAGAACCACGCCCGCGCGTCCGGAATCAGCCGCGAGGCGCAGGACGCCTTCGCGCTGGAAAGCCACCTCAGGGCGATTGCCGCGCAGGATGCGGGCCGGTTCGACGCCGAAACGGTGGCCGTCACGATTCCAGTGGTGGGCGACACGCCCCACGATGTCAGGCAGACGACGGTCGCGCGGGATGAAGGACCTCGGCGCGAGACCTCACGCGAGGCGCTGGCGGCGTTGAAGCCAGCCTTTCACAGCGCGGGCAGCGTCACCGCAGGTAACTCGTCGCAGATGAGCGACGGCGCGGCCGCCGTATTGGTGACGTCGATGGAGGTGGCCCGGGCGCGCGGATTCACGCCGCTGGGGCGCTTCGTGGCCTACGCCACGGCAGGGGTGGCGCCGGAGCTCTTCGGCACGGGGCCGGTACCGGCGATTCGCAAGGTCCTGGCCCGCACCGGCCTGACCCTTGACGACATGGACCTGGTGGAACTGAACGAAGCCTTCGCCGCGCAGGTGCTGGCCTGCCTGCGGGAGCTGCCCATCGACCCGGCTCGCCTCAACGTCAACGGCGGCGCCATTGCCCTCGGGCACCCGCTCGGCTGCACGGGGGCGAAGCTCACGGCGTCGCTCCTTCATGAACTCGGCAGGCGCAAGGCCCGGTACGGCCTCGTGACGATGTGCGTCGGCGGTGGCATGGGGGCTGCCGCCATCTTCGAACGCCTCTAGCCATCGGGCGGGGCTGTATATTTCGAGTGATGCGTCACACCATTCCGACTGCCGTCCTCGGCGCCGCACTGGCCTTGCTGACCGCCTGCTCGTCCGGACCCACGCCGCTCGACGACTCCGCGACCTACGTAGAGGAAGTGCGCGCGCAACGGGCACAGAAGGATGCCTTCTTCAGCTCGGACGAGGCCGAGAACCCGGTGCCGAAGGAGAAGCGGGCGCAGTTCGTGCCGCTGGCCTACTACGACATCGATCCGGAGTACCGAGTGCCGGCTGCGCTCGCCGTGGCCAGCAGCCAGCCGGTGTTCGACATGCCCACTTCCACCGGCAAAATGCGGAAGGTGACGCAGATCGGCACGCTGACCTTCACGGTCAAGGGACAGGCCCTGACGCTCACGGCGTTTGCCGGCGAGGGGGCAGACGGCCGGCCGGACATGAACAAACTGTTTCTTCCATTCAGCGACTCGACCAGCGGCACCGACACCTATGCGGCGGGGCGCTTCCTGGATCTGGCCCGTACGGCCACCGCCGTGTACGTCATCGACTTCAACGACGCCTACAACCCGTACTGCGCCTACAACGCGACGTTTGACTGCCCGCTGCCCCCGCGCTCCAATCGGCTCACGGTACCCATCCTGGCCGGCGAGAAGATCAAGCTGGAGATGCCCGTGCCCGCCACCTCGGCCAGCTGAATGAGCCCGTCCCCGAGCCCGGCATGCCCGCCCATCTAGACGCCGTCATCTTCGACTTTGACGGCGTGATCGCCAACAGCGAGCCACTGCACTTCGAGGCGTTCGGCCGGACGCTGGCGGACGAGGGCTTATCCCTGACCCGCGACGACTACTACGCCCGGTACCTGGGCTATGACGACGTCGGGGCGTTTGACGCCGTGGCGCGGGACGCGGGACGTCACCTCACGCCGGAGGCGATCCGCACCATGGTTGCCACCAAGGGGCGCCACATGCAGAGCCTGATGCACGGCCCCGAGGTCCTGTTTCCAGGGGCGGTTGCCTTCATCCGGGCGTGTGCCGCCGCGGTGCCCGTGGCGATCTGTTCCGGCGCGCTCCGGCACGAGATTGTGGAGATCCTCGATGCCGCGGAGCTGCGGGCGGTCGTCCCGACCGTCGTGGCCTCTGGTGACACACCGGAGAGCAAGCCCTCGCCCGCGCCCTATCAGCTCGCGTTCGCGCGGCTCAACAGCGCGGCCGGCGGGCGTCTGCGGGCCGATCGCACCGTTGCGATCGAGGACTCGCGCTGGGGCCTCGAATCCGCCCTGGGCGCCGGATTGCGGCTGGTCGGCGTGACCAACAGCTATGGAGCCGAGGCCCTCCCCGGTGCGGAGCTGGTGGTCAGCGGTCTCGATACATTGACCCTTTCCATGCTCGATGAGGTGTGCCGTGTCGCACGACCTCACTGACGACCTGCGCACCGCGCTGGCGGCACCCGATAGCGCGCTGGCCCGCGCGGCGCTGGTGATTGCCCGGATCGAGTATCCCCGGCTCGACCCGGAACCGTGCCTGGCTCGGCTGGACGAACTGGGGCGGCAGGCCGCGTCACGGATGGGCGGCGGCGCCACGGCCACCAGGATCGCGAGGCTGAACGAGCTGCTGTTCGAGCAGGAGGCCTTCGGCGGCAACCACGAGCGCTACGACGACCCGGGCAACAGTTGCCTGAACAATGTGCTCGACCGCCGGACCGGCATCCCCATCACGCTCTCGGTCGTCTACATGGAGGTCGCGCGGAGGGCAGGTCTGCACGTCGACGGCGTGAACTTCCCGGGCCACTTCCTGGTGCGCTGCGCGGAGGATCCCGCCGGCGAGATCATCATCGACCCGTTCCACGCCGGGGCCGTGCTCTCCGAGCAGGACTGCCGGCGGCTGCTGCAAACCGAGGCGGGCGGGTCGGCCTTTGACCGCGCGCTCCTAGCGCCCACGACGCTTCCCCAGATCGCCACGCGGATGCTGACGAACCTGAAGCGGCTCTACGTGGAGATGCGGTCGTTCCCGCAGGCCCGCGCCGCCACCGAGCTGCTCCTGACCCTGAACCCTGCCTCGCTGGCTGAACTGCGGGATCGGGGTCTTCTGGCGTACCACCTGAACGACCTGCCGACCGCCCTGCGGGACCTGCAGACCTATCTCTCGCTGGCCGGCCGAGGCGTGGCCGACGAAGAGACGCGGGACGAGCAGGCGCGGATCTGGGAACACATCAAGGCCCTTCGGCGGCGCACCGCCACCCTGAACTGACACGAGGCCCTGGAGACAGGGGTCACGCCTCAGCTCTACCGGGACCCCATTAGACGGTAGGCTCCTTCTAGCGCGCAACAGCATGGAGTGGGTATCCAATGCACTGGATTCTGGACTGTCCAACGGCCTGTTTTGCAGCCAGATTCTTTAATTGTCGCAATTTGACTTTGGCACAAGCCGTGAAATGATTAGCGGGTTGTACCGACGCCAAACACCCGTCCTGGGGCTTGGGGTCCACGTTGAACCAACAAGGAGAGAGACACGCATGACGAAGCGAGCAGGAATCTGGCTGGTAGCGTTGGCGCTCATCGCGCTGCCGCAACTGGCCGGAGCACAGACCAGCGGAACGATCGCTGGCGTGGTCAAGGACGCGTCCGGCGCCGTACTGCCGGGTGCCACCGTCGAGGCTGCGAGCCCGGCGCTGATTGAAAAGGTCCGCATTGCCGTCACCGACGGCCAGGGCAACTACAAAATCATCGACCTCCGTCCGGGTGTCTACACCGTGACGGTGACAATGCCGGGCTTCGGCACCTACAAGCGCGAAGGCCTCGACCTCTCGGCCGGCGTCACGGCCAACGTGGCCGCCGAGCTCAAGGTCGGTTCGCTCGAAGAAACGGTGACCGTCACCGGTGCAACGCCGATCGTCGACGTGCAGAGCGCCCGCACGCAGAACGTCATGAAGAGCGAGACGCTCGACAGCCTGCCCTCCGGCTCGCGCAACCTGATGGCGTTTGCCGCCATGACGCTGGGCGCGATGCCCTCGTCCGGCGGCCGCAACGACGTGGGCGGCGACAAGGGTGAGCAGGCCACGGGCATCATCCTGCACGGTGGCCGCGGCGACGACGGCCGCGTGAACTGGGACGGCATGAGCACGAACGTGTTCTTCGGCGGCGGCGGCGGCCAGCAGCGCACCTACTACTTCAACACCATTGCGGTACAGGAAGTGGTCGTTGACACGGCGGGCGCCACGGCCGACACCGAAACGGGCGGCGCCAACATCAACATGGTGCCCCGCGAAGGCGGCAACAGCCTGAAGCTCTACTCAAACCTCGCTTTCACGAACGAGAGCCTCTCGGCTGAAAGCGTCCCGACGTCGGTGAGCGACCGCGGCTTCGCGGCCCAGTCCTCGCTCCGGAAGATCTACGACTACGGCGCCGGCGTCGGCGGCCCGATCAAGCAGGACAAGGCATGGTTCTACGCCACGTACCGCAACTGGGGTGCGCAGAACTTCGGCAACGTCAAGGAAGACACCGATACGAACCCGCTGACCTACACGCCTGGCCCCAACCGGGCCTACGCGGACACCTACTTCGCCGACGAATCGTTCCGCATGACCTGGCAGCTGAGCCCGAAGCACAAGATCAACCACGAGTTCCACCTGCAGTACGGCTGCTCGTGCGACCTGGGCATCGGCGGCGGTCAGCTCGCAACGTCGGAGGCGGCGACGGACTTCAACTACGGGCCCCAGATCCTCAACCAGACGACCTGGAACTGGACGGCGAGCAACAAGCTGCTCGTCCAGGCGGGCGCCAGCTTCCTCCGTCAGGAAGTGAACTTCGTGAACGTCGACAAGGTCAACAAGTTCACCGGCAAGGGCACGTCGACCTTCCCGGGCGCCGGGACGTATGCCATCACGGAGCTGGCCACCGGTTTCAGCTACGCGGCGCTGCCGGGCGGCTTCACCAGCTATGGTGAGAACGACAACAGCAACAACTTCAATCAGAAGGTGTCGGTCAACTACATCACGGGTTCGCACGCCATGAAGTTCGGCCTGCAGACGGTCCAGGGCAAGTACGACATCTTCGGCATGCAGGGCGGCGTGGAGCAGGTGAACTTCCGCGTCCTCAACGGCGTGCCCACGGGGCTGCGGCTGTTCGCCGGGCCGTTCCAGTCGTACATGGACCTGCGGGGCGAGGGCCTCTTCGCGCAGGACCAGTGGACGATCAACAAGCTGACCCTGAACATCGGCGCCCGCTACGACCACTTCGTCGGCAGCACGCCGGCGCAGACAATCCCGGCCGGCACGTTCCGTCCCGCGTTCAGCGTGGCCGAGCAGAAGAGCCTGCCGAACTTCAAGGACGTCACCTACCGGGCGGCTGCCGCGTATGACGTGTTCGGCAACGGCAAGACGGCCATCAAGGCTGGCTTCGGCAAGTACCTGATGGGCCAGGGCGGTGCGCTCGCCCAGCAGGGCTTCTCGAAGTCGTTCGGCATCGCCGGCGACACGGACCGGAGCTGGACGGACACGAACGGTAACTTCCTGCCGGACTGTGTGCTGACCAACACCGCCGCCAACGGCGAGTGCGGCGCCAACGTGAACCCGGTGTTCGGCCAGACGCTGTCGTTCGCGGCGCTCGACCCCAACTGGAGCGAGGGCTGGGGCAAGCGCGAGTACAACTACCAGTGGAACGTCCAGCTCCAGCAGGAACTGCGCCCGGGCATCGGCCTGGCCGCCGGCTACTTCCACACGCAGTGGGGCAACATGTCGGTCACCCGCAACACCCGCGTGACCCCCAGCGACTTCACCTCCTACTGCGTCACGGCGCCGGCACAGACCCTCGGCCCGACGAGCGGCCAGCAGATCTGCGGCTTCTACGACCCGACGCCGGCGTCCCTGGCGAAGGGGACCTTCTACCAGATCGAGCAGGCGAGCCTGTACGACAGCCTGGGCACCCCGAAGGACTACTTCAACGGCGTGGACATCGGCATCAACGCGCGCTGGGGTAAGGGCGCGCTGATCAACGGCGGCGTCTCTGTCGGTCGCCAGGTGGTGGACTACTGCTTCGTGAACAGCCGTCCTGACATCAACCCGCAGGGGTTCCCCTCGGGCTCGCCGATCCCCGGCGCCAGCCGCTATCCGCGCAACGATGACTTCTGCAAGGTCACGTCGAACTGGTGGGATGGCGTCGGCTCGCAGATCAAGCTGCAGGCCATCTACCCGCTGCCGGGTGACATCAACCTCAGCGCGTCCTACAAGCAGCTGCCCGGCATCGGGATCTCCGGCAACTACGTGCTGACCAACGCGGCGGTGACCAGCATCCTCGGCCGGCCGGCGATCGCGGGTGGCACGGTCACGCACTCCGTGATTCCCACCGGCAGCGGCAACAACAACGCCGGCGGTGGTACTTCCTCCGTGTTCGACGATCGCCTGAACCAGCTCGATGTCCGCCTCAGCAAGAACGTGAAGCTGGGCAAGGGCAAGATTCAGGGCATCTTCGACATCTACAACATCGGCAATGCCCGCACGCCGCAGAGCTCGGTCAGCACCCTTGGCCCGGCCTACCAGCGGATCATCAGCACCCTCGGCGGCCGACTCTTCAAGTTCGGCGCGACGATCGACTTCTAGACCGCTTCAGCCCCCGGCTGGCCGCAAGGCCGGCCGGGCCTTTCTCAAGGCGGGGCCCTCGGGTCCCGCCTTTTTCTTGTACTACCCCTCCCGCACGCCTGCCCTTCCTCCTGGCCGGCTGTTTCCCCAGGTCTTCCTGCCAACACTGGCTCGGGTTGACGAACGCTTCCAGCGGGCGTAGATTCACATGCCCCATTCGTGGTAACTGCGCGGACGGGAACGGTACGCCTTGGAGTCCCGGGTCTTGTTAATCGTGGGTGGCAGTCTGCCGCCCGAGGAAGAGGAGTCAGAGTATGAAGGTTCGGCGGATTGGATGGTTGCTCGCCCTGCTGGGCGTGCTGCTCGTGCCACGCATCGGCCTCGCCCAGGCCACTGGATCAATCGCGGGCACGGTCAAGGACACCTCAGGCGCCGTGCTGCCGGGCGTAACCGTTGAGGCCGCATCCCCGGCCCTCATCGAGAAGGTCCGCACCGTCGTCACCGACGGGGGCGGTAACTACAAGATCGTGGACCTGCGCCCCGGCGTCTATACCGTGACCGTGTCGCTGCCCGGCTTCAGCACCTTCAAGCGTGAAGGCATTGAGCTGTCCGCGGGCTTCACCGCAAACGTCAGCGCCGACCTCAAGGTCGGCTCGCTTGAGGAGACGGTCACGGTGACCGGCGCCAGCCCGATCGTGGACGTGCAGAACGCCCGCACACAGCAGGTGCTGAGACAGGAGACCCTCAACAACCTGCCGACAGGGGCCAAGAACCTGATGGCCTTCGCCGCGATGACGCTCGGTGCCGTGACCTCCAGCCGGGCCAACGACGTGGGCGGCGACAAGGGCGAGCAGGCCACGGGCATCGTGCTCCACGGCGGCCGTGGGGATGACGGCCGCGTGAACTGGGACGGCATGAGCACGAACGTGTTCTTCGGGGGCGCCGGCGGCAAGCAGCGCACCTACTACTTCAACACCGTGGCCGTGCAGGAAGTCGTGGTGGACACCGGCGGCAACAGCGCCGAGAGCGAAACGGGCGGCGCCAACGTCAACATGGTCCCGAGGGAAGGCGGCAACACGCTGAGCCTCTACGGCAGCGCCAACTACACCGGGAACAAGTTCTCGGCCAAGGCCGTGCCGGACGACCTCAAGGCGCGCGGCATCACCGACCAGTCGTCGCTGAGGAAGATCTACGACTACGGCGTGGGCGTCGGCGGCCCGATCAGCCAGGACAGGGCCTGGTTCTACGCCACCTACCGCACGTGGGGTGCGCAGAACTTCGGCACGGACAACTACTTCAACACCTCCACGAACAACTTCGTCTACACACCGGACCTCTCACGCCCCGCCTACGCGGACACCTACTTCGCGGACGAGTCGTTCCGGGTGACCTGGCAGCTCACGGGCAAGCACAAGATCAACCACGAGATCCATCTCCAGAACGGCTGCAGTTGCTGGCTCGGCATTGGCCGCGGCGGCCGCACGGCCCCTGAGGCCACGACCAGCTTCGACTACGGCCCGCAGGTCCTCAACCAGACGACCTGGAGCTACACGGCCACCAATAAGCTCCTGGTGCAGGTCGGGGCGAGCTTCCTCCGCCAGAACGTCGCCTTTATCCAGATGGACGAGTCGACGATGAACAAGCTCACGGGGGCCGGCAAGCCCATATTCCCGGGTCCGACCACGGTCTCGGTGGTCGAGCTCAACACCGGCTACCGGTGGGGTGCGTTGCCGGGAGGCCTGACGAGCTACTCGCGGAAGCAGGACGACAGCAACAACTTCAATCAGCGCGTTGCGATCTCCTACATCACCGGTTCGCACGCGATGAGGGTGGGCACGCAGACCCTGCAGGGCCACTATGACTTCTACGGTATGCAGGATGTCGCGCAACTCAACTACAGCCTGCGGGCCGGCGTGCCGGTGTCTCTGACGCAGTTCGCCGGTCCGTTCCAGTCGCGCACGCGTCTGTCCGGCATCAGCTTCTTCGCGCAGGACCAGTGGACAGTCAAGCGCCTGACGCTGAACCTCGGTGTCCGCTACGACCAGTTCTCGGGCCGCACGCTGGCCCAGGACATTCCGGCCGGCCCGTACCGGCCGGCCTTCAGCGTCGCCGAGACAAAGGGCCTGCCCGACTTCAAGGACATCACGCCGCGCATCGGTCTCGCCTATGACGTCTTCGGTAACGGCCGAACGGCCATCAAGGCGGCCTTCGGCAAGTATCTGATGGGCCAGGGCGGCGGCCTCAGCCAGCAGGGCTTCGCGCCGTCGGTCGCCATCGTGTCCAGCGTGACGCGCAACTGGGCCGATGCGAACGGCAACTTCGTCGCCGACTGCACACTGTCCAACCTGCAGGCCAACGGTGAGTGCGGTGTCGTGAACAACCTGCTCTTCGGGCAGCCGTTCTCGACGCAGAGCCTCTCCGACGACGCGCGGGCCGGCTGGGGTAACCGAGAGTACAACTACCAGTGGAACGTGCAGCTCCAGCAGGAGCTCCGCCCGGGCCTGGGCCTCGCAGGCGGGTTCTTCCACACCCAGTGGGGCAACATGTCGGTGACGCGCAACACGCTGGTGAGGCCCGCGGACTTCACGGAGTACTGCGTCACGACACCGACGGACACCCGCTTGGCGCAGTTCAGCAATCAGCGCGTGTGCGGCCTCTACGACCGCAATATCCCCGGAGGTGTCCAGAACCTCATTGAGTTGGCGGACAAGGCCGGGCACGGCACTCCGGAGGAGTCGTTCAACGGCTACGAGATCGGGATGAACGCCCGCTGGGGTAACGGCAAGCTCCTCAACGGCGGCATCAGCGTCGGGCGCGAGACGGTCGACTGGTGCTACGCCAACGGACACCCGGAGCTGACGCCGCAGAACTTCCCGGCCGGCTATCCACGCAGCACCGACTACTGCCGCGTGACGTCGAGCTGGTGGAACGGCATCGGTTCGCAGGCCAAGGTGCAGCTCATCTACCCGCTGCCTTACGGCTTCGTCCTGAGCGGTTCCTACAAGAACATGCCGGGCGTCGAGCAGACGGCCACGGTCAACTACACGAACGCGCAGATCGCGCCTTCGCTCGGCCGGAACCTGTCGCAGGGCGCGGGCACGATCGTGCCCGTCGCGGTGGTGCCGCTTGCGACCAACGGTGACACGCCGCAGGGCGTGCTGTTCGACCAGCGCCTGAACCAGGTGGACCTGCGCTTCAGCAAGAGTGTGAAGGTGGGCCGCGCTCGCGTCAACGGTGTGCTCGACGTCTACAACGTGAGCAACAGCCGGGCACCGCAGAGCCTCATCACCACTTACGGCGCCACCTGGCTGCGGCCGGCATCGCTCCTCGGCGGACGCCTCTGGAAGTTCGGCGCCCAGGTGGACTGGTAGGCCCGGTTTCGGATTCCTGTGGGGCGGGGCCTCTGGGTCCCGCCCCTTTTCGCGTACGGCCGCTCCCGTCCACTACTCCCGCCGCCAGTTGACTCGTGTACGCGCATTCCAGTAGATTTATCCGTTCGTCGCACTTTGTCGCACGTGGCGTGACGTCGCTACAGCCGTTCGGGAACTCCGGGCACCTTTCGTTTCACCGTAGACCCTGTTGTCTTCTGAAGAAGGAGTTTGAACATGAACGTTCGCCGTACCGGATGGTTGCTCGCCTTGCTGGGCGTGCTGCTGATCCCGCAGTTTGCACTTGCCCAAAGCGGCGGCACGATCGCCGGCACCGTGAGGGACGCGTCGGGTGGTGTGCTGCCGGGCACCACAGTCGAAGCCGCCAGCCCGGCCCTCATCGAGAAGGTCAGAAGCGTCACGACCGACGACAACGGCAACTACAAGATCGTCGACCTCCGTCCCGGGACCTACACCGTGACGGTCACGCTGCCGGGGTTCAGCACCTTTAAGCGTGAAGGTGTTGAGTTGTCCGCCGGCTTTACGGCGAACGTGAATGCGGACCTCAAGGTCGGCTCCCTCGAAGAGACGGTCACCGTCACCGGCGCAACGCCGATTGTGGACGTCCAGAGCGCCCGCACGCAGAACGTCCTCAAGGCCTCGACGCTCGACAATCTGCCCTCGGGCTCCCGCAACATCATGGCCTTCGTCTCCATGACGCTGGGTGCGATGCCCTCGTCCGGCGGCAGGAACGACGTCGGCGGCGACAAGGGCGAGCAGGCCACGGGCATCGTGCTGCACGGCGGACGCGGCGACGACGGCCGGACCAACTGGGACGGCATGAACACGAACGTGTTCTTCGGCAACGCCGGCGGCCAGCAGCGCACCTACTACTTCAACACCGTCGCGATCCAGGAAACCGTCATCGACACGGGCGGCGCGACCGCCGAGACCGAGACCGGCGGCGCCAACATCAACATGGTGCCCAAGGAAGGTGGCAACAGCCTGAAACTGTTCGGCCTGATCGCGTATGCGGATCAGAACCTCTCGGCGAAGGCCGTGCCGAAATCCGTCAGCGACCGCGGCTTCGGGCCGCAGACGTCGCTCCGGAAGGTCTATGACTACGGCGTGGGTGTCGGTGGACCGCTCAAGCAGGACAAGGCTTGGTTCTACGCCACCTATCGCCCGTGGGGTGCCCAGAACTACGGCACCGTCCGCCTCGACACGGATACCAATCCGTTGACCTACACGCCCGGCCCCGACCGTGGCTACGCAGACACGTACTTCGCCGACGAGTCCTTCCGCGCGACGATCCAGCTGAACGCGAAGCACAAGGTGAACCACGAGATCCACCTCCAGTACGGCTGCTCGTGCGATCTGGCCCTGGGCCTCGGCGCACAGCAGACTCCAGAGGCCGCGACGGACTTCGACTACGGCCCGCAGATTCTCAACCAGACGACCTGGAACTACACGGCGACCAACAAGCTGCTGATCCAGGCGGGCGCCACGTTCCTGCAGCAGAACGTGACCTACCAGAACGGCACCACTTCGAACGCCAGCAAGTTCACCGGCAGCGGTAAGGCGGTGGAGCCTGGCTTGGGGGTCTTTGCGATTACCGATCTGGCCACCACGTTGACCTACGGGGCTATGCCGGGTGGCATCCAGAACTACGGCGGCCCGGATGACAGCGCGAACTTCAACCAGAAGTTCGTCGTGAACTACATCACGGGTTCGCACGCCATCAAGGCCGGCTTGCAGACGCTACAGGGTCACTATGACTTCGACGGGATGGGCCTGCAGTACCCCGTCGAGCAGGTCAACTACCAGTTCCGCTCCGGCGTGCCGGTATCACTCTCGCAGTTCGCCGGTCCGTTCGTGTCCAAGACACGCCTGGGGGGCCAGGGCCTCTTCGTCCAGGACCAGTGGACACTGAACAGGCTCACATTGAGCTACGGCGCCCGGTACGATCACTTCAACGCCCGGACCCTCGCCCTCGACGTGCCCGCGGGCCGTTTCCGCCCGGCGTTTTCCGTGGCTGAGCGCAAGAACCTGCCGGACTTCAAGGACTTCACCTACCGCGTGGGTGCGGCCTATGACGTCTTCGGCAACGGCCGGACGGCCATCAAGGGCGGCTTCGGCAAGTACCTGATGGGCCAGGGTGGCCAGTTCTCCAACCAGGGCTTCGCGCCGGCAACGGCTATCGTGACGTCGACGAGCCGCGCCTGGACGGACGCCAACGGCAACTTCACGCCGGACTGTGTGCTCGAGAACTTCACGGCCAACGGTGAGTGCGGCGCCATTCTGAACCCGCTCTTCGGCCAGCCGTTCTCGGTCCAGTCGCTGGCGGACGACGTCCGCGAGGGCTGGGGCAAGCGCGAATACAACTACCAGTGGAACCTGCAGCTCCAGCAGGAGCTCCGCCCGGGCATCGGCATCGCCGTGGGCTACTTCCACACACAGTGGGGCAACATGTCCGTCACGCGGAATACCCGGGTGACGGCAGACGACTACACGCGGTACGCGATCACCGTGCCAACGGATGCCCGTCTGGGCGCCGTGAGCGGCACGGTCGTGGACGGCTACTACGACATCACTCCGGCGGGCCTGGCCAAGGGCGCGGCCTACGAGATCACCCAGGCCAGCAACTTCGGCACGCCGAAGGATTACTTCGACGGCGTGGACATCGGCATCAACGCCCGCTGGGGCAAGGGCGCACTGCTGAGCGGCGGCGTGTCGGTCGGCCGGCAGGTCATGGACTACTGCTATGTCAACAGCCGGCCCGACCTGACGCCACAGAACTACCCGTTCGGCGCGACATCGACGAGCCGCTACCCGCGCAATGACGACTTCTGCAACGTGACGCCGAACTGGTGGGACGGCATCGGGTCGCAGATGAAGCTCCAGTTCGTCTACCCGCTGCCGGGTGGCGTGACGGCCAGCGCGGCCTACAAGCACCTGCCCGGCATCATCCTCTCGGGTAACCAGGTGCTGGCGAGCGCCCAGGTGAGCACGATCCTGGGCCGGACCTCGACGTCGGCTGGAACGGCGACGCACGCGGTGATCCCGACCGGCAGCGGCAACGGCAACGCCGGTGGCGCCACGGGCGAGCTGTACGACGAACGGCTGAACCAAATCGATGTCCGCCTCAACAAGGCCGTCAGCATCGGCAAGGGCAAGATCACCGGCACGTTCGACATCTACAACATCGCGAACGCCCGGACGCCACAGGGCATCGTGAACACCCTCGGCGCGGCCTACCAGCGCGTCATCTCCACGCTGGGCGGCCGGCTCTTCAAGTTCGGCGCGACGATCGATTTCTAAACAACCCGACGGCGCCCGGCCTCACCAGGCCGGCGCGACCAGGGGCAACACTGGGGCGGGAGCATCGCAAGGTGCTCCCGCCCTTTCCACGTACAGGCGCTCCGGCAATCGCCACTCGCGTGAGATACTCCGCTCGCGGACGCCCCCAGGACGAGGGTTCCGCGCTCGACACCGCGCCATGCCCCCGCCGCTGACCTTCCGGACCGCCACACACGCCGACATTGACGCCATCGTGGCGTTGGTCGAAAGCGCCTACCGGGGCGAAGCCAGCCGCGCCGGGTGGACGACGGAAGCCGATCTGCTCGACGGTCAGAGGACGGATACCGGCAAAGTGCGCGAACTGGTGGACGCCGCTGGGAGCCGTCTCATCCTGGCATTCCGCGACCGCGAACTCGTGGGCTCCGTGCTGCTGAAGGACGAAGGCGACGCCGTCGCATACGTCGGAATGCTCGCCGTGCGACCCCCGCTCCAGGGCAGCGGCGTCGGACGGACCCTGCTGGAGGAAGCTGAGCGCGTGGCCGGTGCGACGCTGCAGGCCCGGACCATCCGGATGACGGTGATTCCGCTTCGAACCGAACTGGTGGCCTGGTATGAACGGCGCGGCTACCGGAGGACTGGCGCACAGGAGCCATTCCCCTATGGCGACGAGCGCTTCGGGCGGCCGAAGCGCCACGACCTCTCCTTCGTAGTCCTGACGAAAGTGCTGCCGCGATGACGTCGAGAACCCACTATCTGCAGACGCCGCAGATCGCCATCATCTTCCTGTCCTTCTTCCTGCTGGCGGTGCCGGTCGCCTTCCTGCAGGTCTCGCCGGACGTGCCGGAGTACCTCGGCCGATGGCTGACCCTCGGCTACGCGATCATCTTCGGCAACACGCACTTCGCCATTACGTGGGCGCTGTACCTGAACTCGGCGAACCTGCGGCACTTCGCGTCCACGCCCGGGCGCAAGGCCGTCTACTTCCTCGGTCCACCGGTCATCCTGGTCGCCTTCTGGTATCTCGGCGTGCGGCAGGCTCCGACGCCTGGCACGTCGGCCTTCATCCTGTTTACGGTCGCCTTCACGGCCATTGATTACTTCCACGCCGTGCGTCAGAGCTTCGGTGTCTACGAGATGTTCCGGTCGCGCACGGGCGCGCGTTTTCCCTCGTGGATGCCCAACGTCGACAACGGCTACTTCCTGGCGCTCTGGGCGCTCCAGATCATCACGTTCATCCGCGGACTGACGAACGGATTCGCGGGCGCGTTCGACCCGGCCGACCCGTTCACCCGCATGGGCCTGGCCGCCACTGCCGTGCTGCTCGTGCTGATGCTCCGCTCACTCGCCTCGGCGTGGCAGTCGGGCGAAGATCGGAATGCGGTGCTGGCGGCGCTCGGGTATCTGGTGTTGCAGTCCGCGTCCGCGCTGATGGTCGTCTACCAGGCCCGGCTCTTCGTGGCGAGTCTGGCCATGCACTACGTCGAGTACCACGTGCTGATGGCGCCTCGTCTGTTCACCGTGCCGCTGGAGAGCAGCTCCAGCGCGGATCGTGTCGCCGGGTGGTTCCGCCGGCACCGGCTCGGCTTCTACCTCGCGTTGCTCCTCATCGCCACCTGGGCATCGTCGGCGTCGCTCTTCAGCATGAGCGGTCTACCTGTTCGACCAGACGGGCCACAGTTCGGCTGGTATCTGGTCAACATGATGAACGGTATCTTCATGGCGCATTACTTCATCGAAGCGTTCGTCTGGAAGTTCGGGAATCCCTTCTACCGGCAGACGCTTGGGCCGGTATACTTCGCTGCTCAGAGCGAGCCCTCCGTCCCGGATGGCCGCCAGGGCGGGCGCACCGCCAGCCCGCCCGTATCCGCAAGGAGCCGCCGATGACCCGCTTCACTCACTCGACCGTGCTGGCCGCCGGGTTTGCTGTCCTGACTGTCGCAACGCTGGGGGCCCAGCAGGTGCGTCCCGCTGCCCCCGTGGCGGCCGACGTGAAGTCGCCCCCGCCGAGAAAGGCGCTCGGACCAGGCCCGTGGACGTTCGACACCATCGCCCACGCGATCAAGGTGACGCGAATGGCCACCCTCGTTCACCCATGGGGTATCGCGTTCCTGCCTGACGGATCGATGCTCGTGACCGAGCGTCCTGGGCGCCTCCGGGTGATCCGCAATGGCGCGCTCGACCCACAGTCGATCCCAGGCGTCCCGAAGGTGCTGACGACGGGTTTCGACGGCCTGCTCGACATCGCGCTCCATCCGAAGTTCGCGGAGAACCGGCTCGTCTACCTGACCTATTCGAAGCCGGGCGACGACGGGTCGGTGCAGACGGCATTGTTCCGCGCGACGTTCGACGGCAAGGCGCTGAGCGGGGGCAAGGACATCTTCCTCGCCAACTCACCCATTCCGAAGACGCAGCAGCAGTCGGTGACGTCCCGCATCGCGTTCGGCAGGGACGGCATGATCTACATGTCCGTCGGCAGCCCGAACCAGGACCGTCTCAAGGCCCAGGATCCGACGAGCCACCGCGGCAAGATCCTGCGCCTCAAGGACGACGGGACCGCACCCGCCGACAACCCCTTCATCGGGAAGCACGTGTACGGCCTTCCCTACCAGCCCGAGATCTTCTCGGTGGGCCATCGGAACGCCATGGGCCTGGCCGTCAATCCCGATACCGGGGAGATATGGGCTGACGAGAACGGCCCGTCCGGCGGCGACGAACTGAACATCATCCTGCCAGGCAGGAACTACGGCTGGCCGGTGATCTCGCTCGGCCGCGAGTACGACGGCACGCCGATGCAGAAGGCCCAGGACGGCATGGAGCAGCCGCTCTTCTTCTGGTCGCCCAATCCCTCCGTCACCGGGCTGAGTTTCTACACCGGCGACAAGTTTCCGAAGTGGCGGCGGAGCGCCTTCATCGGGGGACTGGTGGGCCGCCGGATGGACCGCGTCACCTTCAACGACAAGTGGCAGCCGGTCGGGGTGGAAGGCGCGCTCGGCGGTGAGATGCTCCTTGGTGAACTGAAGCAGCGCATCCGTGACGTCCGCCAGGGGCCGGACGGGTACCTCTACGTGCTGACCGACGAAGACGACGGCGCGGTGCTGCGTATCGAGCCGGCGCAGTAGCCCTCGTCCGCGCGCGGCCGCTCAGCCCTGGTCGATCCGGGCTTACTCTCGTGCCCCGGCGGCGCGCAACGCCTGCCTGGCTTCCTCGCCACTGGCCACCGCCAGCGGCGTGTCCCCCTTCTTGTTGCGTGCGTCGAGCCGCGCCCCACGCGCCGCCAGCGCCGTGACGATCGAGGGGTAGTTCATCTTTGCCGCGCCGTGGAGCGCCGTATTGCCCGCCTCGTTCGCGGCGTTGACGTCACCGGCCAGGCCGGGCAGTCCCGCCACCACCTGCGCTGCCACGGCTTCATCGGAGTCCTTCAGCACCGAGATGCGGTCGCGCCGATCGAACAGCCGCGTCTCGGACCCTACCCCCGCCGCGGCCATCAGCACCGTTGTGCCGTCCTGAAGCGTGAGCCTGGGGTCGGCCCCCTTCGCCAGCAGCTCCTGGACGATGCCGGGTTCGAGGAACTTGGCGGCCAGCATCAGCGGCGTCGCGCCCACGAGCGACTCGGGCAGAAAGTACTCGCGGCTGCCGCGGGTCGTTGCGGTGCCATTGCGCAGGCGCGAGTTCACGTTGGCTCGGCGCACCAGCAGTTGCGTCGCCAGACGGGCATTGCCCCGCAGGACGGCGGCATGCAGCGCGGAGTAGCCAGAGCCGATGACGTTCGGGTTGGCGCCCTTCTCGAGCAGCAGCAGCGCCAGTGCCGTGTGGTTGCCGTGCACCGCTGTCGTCAGCACGCTGGTGCCGTCTGGCGCGATGTCGTTGACGTCGGCCCCCGCGGCCAGCAGCAGTTCGCCCACGCGCACATCGCCCTGGCGCGCCGCGAACAGCAGCGGCGTGCTTCCACCCTGGCTCACCTCGCCCACCATCGCGGCCGTGATGTCGTTGGGATTCGCACGGTTGACCAGTGCCCGCGTCACGCGCGACCGGGCTCGCACATCGGAGCCGGCCGCCAGCAGCACGCGCACCACCTCCACGTGCCCCTGGGCCACGGCCGTCATCAGCGCCGTCTGGTCACGAGCCGGTTCCTTCGCCCGCACATCCGCCCTGCGCGCCACGAGCGCCTTGACCGCATCAGCGTTGCCTGTGCGGGCACACGTCACCAAAGGCGGCACGTGCGCGGGCGCGTCCGGGCCGGCTCCACCCACGAGGAGACGTTCGACCATCGCCACGCTGGCGTTGGTACACGCCAGCGAGAGCGGCGTCACGCCCAGGTCGTCGGCTGCGTTGGCGTCGGCGCCGGCAGCCAGCAGCGCTCCGGCCATCTCACCTTCATCCCAATGCGCTGCCCAGTGCAGGGCGGTGGCCCCGTCAGCCTGCCTGACGTTCACAGGCGTACGCTGCCCGATCAGCGCCCGGAGCTGACCCAGGTTCCGCTGGCGTGCGGCCTCGACCAGCGGCGGCGCCTGGGGCAGGGTCTGTGCCGACGCCACGGGGTCCGCGAGCACCAGCGCCCAGCCCAACACCAACCCTGCGCGCGTCACAGCCCCGCCAGCACACCGGTGCTGTTGCCGAACCGGTCCCCCGGCACGCCGAGCGTCGGGAGCAGGCTCGCGTGGAGGTTCCCGATGGGCGTATCCGGGGCAAAGCGCAGGTGACGACCTCCGTTGATCTGCCCGGCGCCGCCTCCGGCCAGCAGCACCGGCAGGTCGTTGGGCGAGTGGGAATTGCCGTCGCTCATGCCGGCGCCGTAGAGGATCGTGATGTGGTCCAGGAGCGAACCCTCGCCGTCCTTCGCCTCCGCGAGGCGGCTCAGGTAGTACGCGAACTGCGTGACGTGGTACTCGTTGATGCGCGCCAGCTTCCGGAGCCTGTCGAGGTCGCCCTGGTGGTGCGAGGTCGGATGGTGAGCGTCGTGCACGTTCACCTCCGGGTAGCTGCGCCCGCTCAACTCGCGGCCCATCATGAATGTGATGACCCGCGTCAGGTCGGACTGGAACGCCAGCACCTGGAGGTCGAACATCAATCGCGCGTGATCCTGGAAGCTGGCGGGCACACCAACCGGGCGCTCCAGCGCTGGCAGATCCCGCGCCCCCTGCTCCTCGACCTTCTGGATCTGGCGCTCGATGTCGCGCACGCCGTCGAGATACTGCGCGAGCTTTGCGCGGTCGCCCGCACCAAGCCCGCCCTGCAGGTCCGAGATGCTGGACGCCAGCGAATCCAGAATGCTGCGGCGCGCGGTCAGCCTGGCGAGCCGGGCCTCACGCCCGGTGCTGTCGGCTTCGCCGAAGAGCCGCTCGAACACGGCCCTCGGGTTGTGCTCCATGGGAAGCGGGGTGGTGGCGCTGCGCCAGGAGATCGTGTCCGTGTACACGCAGCTCGAACCGATATCGCATACCCCGGCAAATGGAGACTCCAGCGAGAGCTCCAGCGACGCGAACTGGGTGTCCTTCTCCACGGCCCGGGCGACGACCTGGTCGAGCGACACACCGGCTTCCACGACCGACCCGGTTGAGGCCATGGGAGGTTCCGTGGTGAGAAACCGTGTGCTGGCCGCCCCGTGCACCGCGTAGTTGGGCGGGCCGTTCCGGAGGCCCGTGACCACGACAAGCCGTTGCCTGAACGGCTCAAGCGGCGCCAGCGTCGGGCTGAGGGCGAAGTCCGTGCCTTCGGCTTTCGGCGTCCACTGCGTCATCACGACGCCGTTTGGGACATAGACCACGCCGAGCCGCCTGACCGGCGCGGCCGCACGCGCGTGCGGCGTGAGCGCGGGCACCATGGCGTCGAGCAGCGGCAACCCAACGGCCGCCCCGACGCCTCTGAGCAGCATGCGCCGGGACAGCGCGCGCCGTGAGAGCGTCCGGCGCGTCACCATCACGACGCCTGCCTCATCTGGAAGGGGACGCTCGTCACGATGCCCTCGATGAGCGCGGACCACCGGTAGCCGCTCCGGGCGGCGTCCCGGACGACGCCGCGCAACGCCGGCATATCGGAGGGCTCAAGCGCGCGCCCCAGCGCATACGTCAGCAGCTTCCCCGTCAGCGTGCGGACAAACTCCTCGGGATGTGCGGCAATCAGTTGCCTGATGCCTTCGACCCCGGTAAATGTCGTGCCGTCGGGGAGGGCGCCGGCCGCATCCACCGGCGCGCCGTCTTCACCGTGCGTGCGCCACCGGCCGATCGCGTCGAAGTTCTCGAGCGCGAAGCCGAGCGGATCCATCCGCGCGTGGCAACCCGCACACGCCGGGTTCGCCCGGTGACGCTCGGTGCGCTGCCGCATGCTGAGGGGGCGATTGTTCACACTCGGTCCAGGTAGCGGCGGGATGGTGGGCGGCGGCGGCGGCGGCGGCGTGCCCATCAGATTTTCCAGGAGCCACCGACCCCTGAGCACGGGAGAGGTTCGCGTCGGGTAGGACGTCGTCGTGAGCACGCTCCCGTGGCCGAGGAGCCCGGCCCGCTGGCCGCCGGCAGACACCCGCCGAAAGTGCCCTCCGTAGACGCCCGGGATGCCGTAGTGCTTCGCGAGCCGCTCGTTCACGAACGTGTGCGTCGCCGTCAGCAGTTCCAGGACGGGGCGGTCCTGGCGAATCTGGTCCGCCATGAACAGCGCGGTCTCCCGCAGAAAGGCCTCGCGGAGGCTGCCGTCGTACTCCGGGAGGATCTCTTCGTCGAGGGTGGCCATCCGCAACTGCCGCAAGCCGAGCCACTGCATGGCGAAGTTGTCGACCAGTGTCCGGGAACGCTCGTCGGCCAGGAGCCGCGAGACCTCCGCCTTGAGGGCGGGCACGGCGCCAAGCGCGCCGCGCTCGGCCAGATCGAGCAGCGGGTCATCGGGCACGCTGCTCCAGAGGAAGAAGGACAGGCGCGACGCGAGTTCGACGTCGCTCACGCGGTAGGCGGCCCCGGGAGCCGTCGCCTTCGGCTCCCGCTCGATCCGGAACAGAAAGCCGGGGTCCATCAGCAGCCGCTCGATCGCCGCCTGGATGCCCCCGTCAAACGTTCCGGCTTCCCTCCGGCCGCGGTGGAAGAACGTCATCAGCGGCTCGATGTCCGCACTGTCCACGGGACGCCTGTAGGCACGCCGCGCCGTCGTGGCGAGAATGCCGCGGGCGCAGGCGTCTTCTTCGTAACTCACCGATGGCCGGCAGACGAAGAGGCGCGACCGGCTCGGCGTCGTGCCGGAACCAGTCGGGTTGATGGGGCCGTCCACCGTTACGCTGTTCACGGCAGGCCCCCAGGGACCCCACGGGGCGCTTGAGAACTCGCTATAGGCAAAGCCGAGCCCGGTCAGCGGCTGCTGCTGGACGCCTTCGCGCTCGTGGGGTTCGTCCACGAAATACACGCCGACGACGTGCGGCCCCGCTGCGGCTCTGAAGCGAACCTCCAGGCCGTCATCGGCGGTCACGGCCCAGGCCTCCCACTGCGGGTCGCCGAGGATGACGCCCGTGTAACTCAAGGGCGCGGGCCTGAACGCCTTCATGCCTCCAACTGTCATCCGCGCAAGGCGCCGGCCGTCCAACCTGATTTCAAGCAGGTGTGGCTCGGTCAGGCCACGCACGTAGCCGAGGATGTTTCTGAGGAGCGCCACGCGAATGATGTACTCGGCGTCGAGCGGAAACTGGTGCCGCACCACCATCCCGCCCCGTGCACCAAACGGCAGGTCCTCGCTGGTGCGCGCGTCCTGGAACGCCGTCTGCGCTGCCTGGTAGGTGCGCGCGGCGAAGGCGGGCGTGATCGAGAGGTCGCCAACGGCCAGACGGCTGATCTGCCTGGCCGCTGAGAGATACCGATCCACCAGCAACGGCGAGAGCGAGAGCACGCCCCCGATGTTGTCGAACCCGTCGAGCGATTCGTCGGCCGGCAGCAGCGCCGCGGCGTCGATCTCCAGCGCCAGCACATCGCGGACGGCGTTGGCGTACTCGGCACGGTTCAGCCGATGCGCCACGGGACGACCTGGCCGTGGCCTGGCAGCTGCCGCCACGTCAATCGCACGCTCCGCGCCCTCCACAAAGCGCGCGCGCGTTGCCGCATCCGGCCGCGGGGCACCGGCCGGGGGCATCACGCCCGACCGCACCTGCCGCACGATGCGTTCCCAGAGATCCGCATCCGCGCCAGCCCTGGGCTCCTCAATCGCGGAGAGATCGACGCCGCCCAGCTTCCGGGCGGTGACGTGGCAGGAGAGGCAATACCGGTCGAGAAGGGCGCGGTCGGGAGCCGCGGCGGGACGCTGCGTAGCCAGGGGGCGCCGCGTAGCGTGGGAACGCTGCGCGGCGAGCAGGGCGCCGCCCGGCACCGTACCGGCCAGCACGGCAGACAGCGCGGCGAACAGTACTCCCAGGAGACCCGTGTGTGGCATCAGCAGCCTGCGGCAATTCTAGCAGGGTGCTGAAGAACGCGATGTGTGCACGGATCTCTCTGATCGAGCAGGGCCCTGCGGTGGGTCCGTGCGCCGCCGGGGCGTCGAGGCCC
>JBEBFY010000052.1:0-1215 GCA_040081715.1 Vicinamibacterales bacterium
GGTGCATTCAGGGACTGGACGCAACACGATGCGTGATCGGAGGGGTCATGGCGTGTGGACGTCCGGTACGAATGTCAGACGGGGAGAAGGCGGATCTGTGGGCACGGTGGCGGCAGGGTGAATCGCTCAGTGCCATCGGCCGCGCGTTGGGGCGGCCTCCTGCGACCATCTTCAACGCGGTCGCGGGCGGAGGAGGGGTCTCACCCCCGTTGCGGCGGCGGTCGCGCTTGGCGCTGACGCTGTCCGAGCGGGAGACGATCTCGCGCAGCCTGGCCACCGGCCTGTCGGTGCGGGGGATCGGTCGCGCGCTGGGGCGGTCCGCCTCGACGGTGAGTCGCGAGGTCCGGCGGCATGGGGGCCGACGCCGGTATCGCGCGGCCGTGGCTGACCGGCGTGCCTGGGCGCGGGGGCGACGCCCCACCCCGTGCCGGCTGGCCACTCGGCCGCTGCTCCGCGCGGTCGTCGCGGCGAAACTCGCGGCCCAGTGGTCCCCCCAGCAGATCGCGGGCTGGCTTCGGCGGCGCTATCCGGGCGATCCTGAGATGCACGTGTCGCACGAGACGATCTACCTGAGCCTGTTTGTCCAGAGTCGTGGCGTCCTCAAGAAGGCGCTCGTGGCCCACTTGCGGCGACGGCGTCCCTTTCGCCGCTCCCGCGCTGCACGGACCGAGGGCCAAGGGCGGGGCCAGATCGTCGATGCCGTCTCCATTCGTGATCGGCCCGCGGCCGTAGAGGATCGCGCGGTGCCCGGGCATTGGGAGGGCGACCTGCTCACGGGCGCGGCGAACTCGCACGTCGCGACCCTCGTCGAGCGCCAGTCCCGATACCTCCTACTGGTCCGCGTCACCGGCAAGGATACCCACACCGTTGTCCGGGCGCTCACGCGCCGAGTGCGGCGCCTACCCGCGGGCCTGATGGCCTCGCTGACGTGGGACCGCGGCATGGAACTGGCGGCGCATCGCACCTTCTCGGTCGCCACGCACGTCCGCGTCTACTTCTGCGACCCGCGCAGTCCGTGGCAACGGGGCTCGAACGAGAACACGAACGGGCTCTTACGCCAATACTTTCCCGTCGGCACCGACCTCGCGACCTTCAGTCAGGTGCAGCTCGACGCCATCGCGAGACGCCTCAACACCCGACCGCGGAAGACGCTGCAGTATCAGACCCCCGCGACTACACTGGCGAAGGCTGTTGCGTCGACCGGCTGAATGCACC
>JBEBFY010000036.1:0-18137 GCA_040081715.1 Vicinamibacterales bacterium
CGGGTGGGGCCGTTTGTCATCGGCCTTGTCGACATCGTCGCCGATGAGGCCCCTGCGCGGGGCCTGCCCCGGACCAACTTCATGACGGCGCGCGTGAAGCGTGACCTCCTGCGGCGGAGCAGCATCGGCGCGATGGCCACCTACCGGTCGCGGGGCGAGACGGCCCCTGGTGCCAACACGCTCTATGGGGTGGACACCACGCTGACCTTCCTCCGGGACGTCTTCGTCAACGCCTACTGGGCGCGGACCGAGGCTGCCGTCGCGGATGTCAGCTACCGGGCCCAACTCAACTGGACCGGCGACAGGTGGGGCGCGCAGGCCGAGCGGCTGTACGTCGGGCCACGCTTCGACCCGGGCATCGGGTTCGTCCGCCGGCTGGACATGGAGAAGACGCAGGGGCTCTTCCGCTTCAGCCCCCGCCCCGGGAGGGTGGGGGCCATCCGCAAGTTCACCTACCAGGTGTCGGCGGCGAGCATCGAGAACAGCCGGCACCGCGTGGAGTCACAGGACCTCACCGGTCAGTTCGCGGTCGAGTTCCAGAACGGCGATCGCTTCAGCACGCAGCTCAACCACTCGTTCGAGTACCTGCCGAGGCCCTTTGCGATCGCGGCCGGGGTGACGCTGCCTGTGGCCGAGTATGCGTTCAACGACGTGCAGGCCTCCTTCACGTTCACGCAGCAGCGCCGGTTGTCGGGCACCGTCTCGATGCAGGTCGGGGACTTCTACAACGGCACGATCCGCGCGGTCGGGGTCACCGGGGGGCGATTCGAGTTCAGCCGGCGCTTCTCGGTTGAGCCGAGCATGACCCTGAACTGGGTGGACCTGCCGGCCGGCGCCTTCACCACGCGTCTCGCCGGCTCGCGCGTGACCTACACCTTCACCCCGCGCATGTTCGCGAGCGCGCTCATCCAGTACAGCTCGTCGGCGCGGACCTTCAGCACCAACGCGCGCCTCCGGTGGGAGTACACCCCGGGCAGCGAACTGTTCGTCGTCTACAACGAGCAGCGCGACACGCGGTTCGGCGGCGTACCGGACCTGCAGAACCGCGCCTTCATCGTGAAGTTCAACCGGCTGTTCAGAATTCCTTGACGCCCTTCTTGTCCGCAGCTTCCGGCGAGTTCTGATCGAAGTCGTGCGGCCTGAACCGGCCAATCGACTTCGCGCCAAGCGTGCGCAGGAATACCGCCGTGTCCGGACGCTCGTAGAAGATGGAGTCGATGGTGCCTTCCACCAGGCCGAGCGGACTCTGGCCCTCCTGATAGGCCCGTGCCAGCCCTGAGCCCTTAACCGGCTTGCTCACAGGATTGAGGTCGGCGCCCTTGGCCAACAGGAACTTGATGAGCTCGTGGTAGCCACCCTTGGCGGCCTGATGCATCGCGCGGAGGCCTCCGCGGTCCTCGCCTTCGAGTGCGACGCCGTGGTCCAGCGCTGTCTGCGCCGCCTCCAGGCGCTTGTCCTCGCTGAGGAGCACCGTATTTTCGAGGATGCCTTCGCAGGCGGCCATCAGCGCCGTCTGGCCGTCGCCGGCCGTCAGGAGGGGGTTCGCGCCCTTGTCCTTGAGCAGCTTCATGACCTCGGCATCGGCCGACTGCGCGGCAATGATGTAGGGGGTCGCGCCCATGTGCGGTGGACGGTTGCCGCTGCCGTTGTGCGGCGTGAGCTCGGGAACCCGCTTGGTGCCCTGCGCGTTGATGTTGGCGCCCTTGGCGATGAGCAGGTTGATGAGCGCCAGCTTCGCACTGCGGTCCGGGATGCCGGCGAAGGTGTTCCACTCACCCTCGGTGTCGATCCCCTTATACGTCAGCGGGATCGGCTCGAACGTGGCGACAGCCCACATCAGCGGCGTGTAGCCGGCACCCGCGAAATCCCCGTCCGGTTTTGCGCCCGCCTCCAGGAAGAAGGTGGCCAGCGCCGTGTGCCCCTTCACGGTGGCGATTAACAGGGGCGTGCTGCCATCCCTGGCGGAGGCCTCGAGCTGCTCGCCCTTCTGCAGCAGCAGCGTCGCCATGTCGATGCTGCCCTGCCTCGCGGCACCCATGAGCGGCGTGTAACCGCCCGCGGTGCGGACCGTGAGGTCCGCGCCGGCCTCGATGAGCGTCCGGGCTATCTCGACGTGGCCGTCGGCCACGGCCCACTGCAGGGCCGACTGACCCTTGGAGAGCTGCACCGCGTTGACGTTCGCGCCACCCTTGAGCAACCGCGCCACGGCGGCGGGGTTGCCACTGCGTACGGATGTCATCAGCACCGTTTCGCCGGAGGGCCGCGCGGCGTTGGCGTTGGCACCGGCGGCGAGGAGCGTGTCGGTCATCTCCGTGCTGCCGTTGATGGCCGCCAGGAACAGCGGCGTGACGCCGTAGTCATTGGCGGCATTCGGCTTCGCGCCGGAGACGAGCAGGCGCTTGGCGAGCGTCACGTCGTTGTGGTGGGCGGCCCAGTGCAGGGCCGTCGCGCCATCAGCCTGCGGGTGGTTGACGTCCGCGCCTTTCTTCATGAGCGCCAGCGCAGCGGCGGCGTTCCCCTGTTCGGCGAGGTCTGCCACGACAGCCAGACTGGCGGCACCCGCCCCAAGACCCGCGACCACCAGGGCCAGCACACCGATGGAGAGCACTGTCTGCTTCATGGCCATGCTCCTGTCTACTTCCCCAACTCCTTGAACGCCTTGTCCGTGGCTTCCGGATTGTTCCGGTCGAGGTCATGCGGATAGAACCTGCCGATGGACTTGGCGCCCAGCTTCTTCAGGAAGTCGGCCGTGTCCGGGCGTTCGTAGAAGATGCCCGAGAGGGTGCCCTCCACGAGGCCGAGCGGGCTCTGCCCTTCGAGCAGGTACCGCGAGAGGCCGAATCCCTTCTTCGCCTTGCTCACGGGGTTCATGTCGGCGCCCTTCGAGAGCAGGAACGTGAGCAGACCGTGGTAGCCGGCGCGGGCCGCCACATGCATTGCCCGGTAGCCACCGGAGTCCTCCGCCTCGATCGAGACGCCGTGTTCGAGCGCCGTCTTCGCCGCTTCGAGGCGCATCTCCTCGCTGAGCAGGAGCGTGTTCTCGAGGATGCCCTCGCAGGCGGCCATCAGCGCCGTCTGGCCGTCCTTGGCGGTGAGCAGGGGATTCGCGCCCTTGCTCTTGAGCAGCCGCATCATCTCCGCGTCGGCGGACTGCGCGGCAATGACGTAGGGCGTTGCGCCCAGGTGCGGCGGACGCGCGCCTTCGCCGTTGAGCGGCACCATCTGCGGCAGCCCGCGCGTACCCTGGGCATTGACGTCGGCGCCCTTGGCAATCAGCAGGTTGACCAGCGCGAGCTTGGCGGCGCGGTCCGGGATGCCACCGAAGGTGTTCCATTCGCCCTCGGTGTCGAGACCCTTGTAGGTCATCGGGGTCTGTTCGTAGGTGCCGACGGCCCACATCAACGGGCTGTAGCCGGCACTCTTGAGACCGTTGTCGGCCGGGGCACCGCGCTCCAGGAAGTACGTCGCCAGGGCGGTGTTCCCCTTGACCGTCGCGATCAGGAGAGGAGTGCTGCCGTCCTTGGATTCGGCGAGCAGGTCGTCACCCTTCTCCAGGAGCAGCTTGGCCATGTCGATACTTCCCTGGCGGGCGGCACCCATCAGCGGGGTGTACCCCCCGGCCGAGCGGAGCTTGATGTCCGCGCCGGCCTCGACCAGGGTCCGGGCGACCTCCACGTGTCCGTCCGCGACGGCCCAGTGGAGGGCCGACTGGCCCTTGGAGACCTGCACCGTGTTGACGTTGGCACCGCCCTTCAGGAGGCGTGCCACAGCAGGGGCATTGCCCGTGCGGACGGCCGTCATCAGCACCGTTTCGCCCGATGGCCGGGTCGCGTTCGCGTTCGCCCCGGCGCCCAGCAGGACGTCGACCATGTCGGCGCTGCCATTGATCGCGGCCAGGAATAGCGGAGTCACCCCGTAATCGTTGGAAGCATTGGACTTACCGCCAGCAGCCAGGAGGCGCTTGGCCAGCGCCACGTCGTTGTGATGGGCAGCCCAGTGCAGCGCCGTGGCGCCGTCGGCCTGGGGCCGGTTCACGTCGGCGCCCTTCTTCACCAGGGCCAGTACGGCAGCCGAATTGCCCTGTTCAGCCAGGTCCGCGACCGGGGCCAGGTTGTTGGTGCCCGCTCCCAGTCCCGCCAGGACTGAGGCTGCCACGGCGGCTGCCACGGCTGTAGCTCGGAAGAGGTCAATCCGCATGGGTGTTTCGCTCCTTGACGGCGTTAGAAAAAGTGCCCCTCCGGGGGTACAGTCCTGTATGCTACCGGATGCCGAGAGGCCCTAGGGGAGTTTTTCTTATGTTCACGCGTGTCAATGCGTTCCGGTTCCTGACTGGTGTCGGTGTAGCGGTTGTGGCCGGCACCGCATACGTGAGCGGTGCCCAGGCGCCCGCCAGTCCGGCGGTGCGTGCGGTAGCCGCCAAGGCTGCCGCGGTTCCGGCGGCGCCGGATCTGCCGGGAGTCGTCAACAAGTACTGCGTCGGCTGTCACAGCGAGCGCATGAAGTCAGGCAACCTCGTCCTGGAGAAGAAGGACGTGTCACAGCTCGGCGCGGACGCCGACATGTGGGAGCGGGTGGCCAAGAAGCTGCGCGCCCGGTCCATGCCGCCGATCGGCTCGCCCCGTCCGGACAAGGATGTCCTGCTCACCTTCGTGAACAACCTCGAGGCGAGTCTCGACCACGCGGCGCTGGCCGACCCGAACCCGGGCCGTCCGCCAGTGCATCGTCTGAATCGCTCCGAGTACACGAACGCCGTGCGGGATCTGCTCGGCCTCGAGATCGACGGCAAGGCGATGCTGCCGGCCGACGACACCGGCTTCGGCTTCGACAACATCGCGGACGTGTTGACCGTCTCGCCGGGCCTCTTCGAGCGCTACATGCTGGCGGCGGCCAAGATCAGCCGACTGGCGGTGGAAGACCCGACGATGCGCCCGAAGCTGACGCAGTATGAACTGCCGTATCTGTCGCTCGGCCAGGACGACCGCATGAGCGAACTGCAGCCGTTTGGTTCGCGCGGCGGCACGGCCATTCGTCACTACTTCCCGCTCGACGGCGAGTACGAGGTGCGGTTCACGCTCCAGCGGAACGACCTCGCGGTGGGCTACAACGTCCGCGGCCTGAGTGTCCCGGTTGAAATCGACGTCCGCCTCGACAAGCAGCGCATTAAGCTCTACCAGATCGGTGGCAAGCCCCGGGGGATGTACAGCGACAAGGCGGACCCGGAGTACCCGGATGAAGGACTCGCCGTGAAGTTCCAGGCGACGGCCGGCACGCACGTGCTCAGCCTTTCGTTGAACCAGGACGTCTGGAAGGCTGAGGGGACGGCCGTCGGCCAGCTCCCACTGACCAACAACGGCTACTCACAGGGCACCGCGAGCAGCGCCCAGTACGGTCGCGTGGACGCCGGCATCGAGCGCGTGGACATCACGGGCCCGTTCGGCGCCAAGGCGCCCGTCGGCAGTGCCGTGCAGAAGAAGATCTTCACCTGCATGCCCGCCAGGACGGCCGACGAAGACGTCTGCGCGAAGCAGATCGTGTCGCGACTGGCGCGGCTGGCCTATCGCCGCCCCGTGGGCGAGAAGGACACCGCCACGCTGATGCAGTTCTACAAGCAGGGGCGCAAGGAGGAGGGCAACTTCCGCGGCGGAGTCCAGACGGCGATTGGCCGCCTGCTGGTGGACCCGAACTTCCTGTTCCGCATGGAAGCGGACCCGGACCGCGTGAAGCCGGGCGCCGCCTACAAGCTGGCGGACCTCGACCTCGCATCACGCCTGTCGTTCTTCCTCTGGAGCAGCATTCCCGACGACGAACTGCTGACTGTGGCGGCGCAGGGCCGGCTCAAGAACCCCATCGTGATCGAACAGCAGGTCAAGCGGATGCTGGCCGACCCGAAGGCCAATGCGATGCTCGACAGCTTCTTCGGGCAGTGGCTGACCATCAACAACCTGCGCTCCGCGCATCCGGATCCGAAGGTGTTCCCGGAGTTCGACGAGAACCTGCGGGCCGCGATGACCCAGGAGACCCAGCTTTTCATCCGCAGCCAGGTCCGCGAGGATCGCAGCGCCGCCGAACTGCTCAACGCCAACTACACGTTCCTGAACGAGCGGCTGGCGAAGCACTACGGCGTGCCGGGCGTGGTGGGCACCCACTTTCGCCGGGTGACCTTCCCCGACGACAAGCGCGCCGGCCTGCTCGGCCATGGGAGCGTCCTCACGGTGACCTCCTACAACGACCGCACGTCGGTCGTGCTCCGCGGCAAGTTCGTCATGGACATGTTCCTCGGCACGCAACCGCCGGCGCCGCCCGCCAACGTGCCGCCGCTCGAGAACACCAAGATCGAGGGCACGCTGCGGCAGCGGATGGAACTGCACCGCAAGAACCCGGTCTGTGCCGCCTGCCACAACACGCTCGACCCGATGGGCTTCGCCTTCGAGAACTTCGACGGCGTGGGCAAGTACCGGACCCTAGACTCCCGTCTGCCGATCAACGCGACGGGTGCGCTCGCGGACGGGTCGAAGTTCGACGGTGCGGCGTCGTTCCGCCGGGCGCTCTATGACCGGAAGGAAGCGTTCCTGGGCGCGATGGTCCGCAACATGCTGACCTACGCGATGGGCCGGGGCGTGGAGACCTACGACATGCCGGCGGTGCGCAAGATCCTGCGCGATGCGGGAACGAACGACTACCGGTGGTCGTCAATCCTGGTGGGGATCGTCAAGAGCATGCCGTTCCAGATGAAGAAGGCGCAGGCCTAGTCCGTCAGATTTCTGTTGAGGAGATGTCAGTCATGTTCATCACGAAGAAGCAGATTTCCCGCCGGACGATGCTGCGTGGCGCCGGTGCCACGCTGGCCCTGCCGATGCTGGACGGTATGATCCCGGCCTTTGCGAATGCGCGCGAAGCCGCGGTGGCGACTCCCGTGAAGCGCTTTGGGGCGATCCACGTCGGCATGGGTATGGACATGCGCACGTGGACCCAGGCGACGCCGGGCGAGCTGGTGCTGAATCCGATCCTCCAGCCGCTGGCTGCCTACAAGGACCGGATGGTGGTGGTCGCGGGGTTGGACAGCAAGGAAGCGATTTCCAACGACCAGGGGCCGCACCCGCGGGCGCAGTCCGCGTGGCTGACGGGCTGCCGTGCCAAGAAGACCGACGGTCCGGACATCCGGCTGGGCACTTCCCTCGACCAGATCATCGCGAAGGAGTACGCGAAGGTCACCCAGCTCGGTTCGATGGAGCTGACAGTCGAGCCGACGGACCTGGCGGGCAGTTGCGCCTACGGGTTCAGTTGCGCCTACAACAACACGATCGCGTGGCGCACGCCGACGACACCACTGCCGATGGAGAACAACCCGCGCAACGTGTTCGAGCGGCTGTTTGGCGCGAGCGACTCCACGGACAAGGCTGTGCAGGCGAAGATCCGCAAGGCCAACGCCAGCGTGCTGGATTCGCTGGTGGAGCAGGTGGGTGGTTTCACCAAGGGCCTCGGCGCGAGCGACAAGCAGAAGCTGGCCGAGTACCTGGACGCCGTGCGCGATGCGGAACGGCGCATCCAGAAGGCGGAAGAACAGTCGGACAAGGAAATGCCGGTGGTCGAACAGCCGACGGGCATTCCGGCGGCGTTTGAGGACTACACCCGCCTGCTGCTGGACCTGCAGATGCTGGCGTTCCAGACGGACCTGACACGCGTCTTCACGTTCGTGCTGGTACGCGAGTCGAGCATCCGGTCCTACCCCGAGGTGGGCGTGCCCGATTCCCATCACCCGCTCTCGCACCACCAGAACAACGCCGAGAAGCTGGCGCGTCTGGCGAAGATCAACACGTTCCACGTGAAGCAGGTGCAGTATCTCGTCGAAAAGCTGGCGACCACGAAGGACGGCGACGGCATGATGCTCGATAACGCCATGGTGCTCTATGGCTCGGGGATGAGCGACAGCAACATGCACATCCCGACGAATGTGCCGACGCTGCTGGTGTCGGGCAAGAACTTCGGGATCAAGGGGGACCGGTTCATCCAGGCCGCGGAGCGGACGCCGCTGGCGAACCTGCAGATGAGCATCCTGGAGCGCTTTGGCATGCCGATGGAGAAGTTCGGCGACAGCAACGGCGAGCTGAAGGCCTTGACCGGCGTTTAGGTCACCGTTTCCGCGATTCAGCAGTCAGGGGCGTGCTGTCCGAAAGGGCAGCACGCCCTTTGTCGTTCCACGGCCCTGGAGTCTGTGCCGGCGCGCCAGGCGTGGGATACGCACGTGTGTGTCCCGTGCGAGGGTTGGTGACCCGGAACCGGCCGCTGACCTCGGCTTCGATCCGCAGGGGAAAGGCCGTGTCGCCGTCGTCGATGTTGGCGAGCAACGCATCCGGCGCGTTGCGGGCCCGAGGATCGCGCGCCGCATGGAGCTGCCACAAGTCCAGCCATGGCCGCTGCTGAATCGTCCACAGGGCATCCGGCGAGCCTCCCTTGGTCGGGCCGTTGTTCATGATGGCCGCGTGTGGGCGCAGCGCGTCGTAGAGCGCCGGGATGTTCGTGTCGTAGTCGCCGTGATGCGCTACCAGATACGCCGACACGGTGCCGATGCGGTTGGCTGGGCACACGAGGCTCGTGAGCGTGTTGCCGCTGAGGTCGCCCAGGTCGAGAAACCGGAAGCGCCCCCACTCGACCAGCAGTCCGACGGAGCGGTAGTTCTCGGTGCCATCTTCCGCGAACCGCTCGGCGTCTGCGCAGGTGGCCGCCGAAGGCTGGCCTTCCCCGTTGGACGGAGCGATCAGGGCGCCGCCCGCGCTGACGACCGTGGCCGTGAGTCCACCCAGCGACAGCGTGAAGCCAGGCCGTGCCTGAACGTATCCGATGCCCGCGCGGACGGGCTCGTAGTTCCGATAGGCATTGCGGGTCAGCCGGTCGGTTGCCAGCGGCTGGCCGTTGTCGAGGATGGATCGGATGGAGACGGCAGACGCCAGGTCCTGCAGGCCGCCGATATGGTCGTTGTGGAAGTGCGTGGCGACCAGGTGGGTGATGTCGGTGACGCCGGCGGCCACCATGGCAGCCACGATGCGGGACGCATCGCGTCCCCCGCGCCCGCCGTATCCGGTGTCGATGAGGATCGATTGTCCCTCCGGCGTGGCGAGGAGGGTGGCGGCGCCGCCCTCGACATCGATGAAGGTGATGCCAAGCGTGCGCTCGGGGCCCGCCGCGGCGCCGGTGATGACCGCTACCGCGACGAACGCAGTCAGGACAGCCCGACGGTACGACGCCGGCGGGCTGTCCATTTGAGACTTGGCCGGAACGGGCTAGGCCCCGCCCTTGATGTGCTTCACGCCACGCAGGGCCACAGGCGCGGTCTTGAAGTCCTCAAGCCGGATGGTCTTCGCGTCCGTATCGGCCACGACCTTGCCCGTGTGGGACGTCTTGCCAGCCGGGGCGGCCGCGGCGAGGGTGAGTTCGATCACGGCGTAGGGGCGCGCGGCCGGGGCAGCTGTCGCGCCTGGCTTGGTGCCCCAGTTGGCCAGGTCCGAGTCGGTGATGAGCACGACGTGCTCGCCATCGGCGGCCTTCCACTTCGTGGCGTACCGGACGAACGACCCGAACCCGCTGCCGCTACGCCAGATGTAGCCAAGGCTCGGCGCGGCCGCGAGTGCCGCGGCGAAGTCCTTGTCGCCTTTGTCCTTCAACAAGACCACCAGCTTGTCGCGGTCCGCGTCGGCGGACCAACGGATCAGGTCCACGGTCACCGTCTCGCCGGCGATGCCGGCCAGACTTGGGGCGACCGTGGCGACGTAGCGGTCCGCCGTGCCCTTACCGGGTGCGGCCACGGCTGGAGCTGGAGCCGCGGCTCTGGGGGCAGCAGGCTTGGCTGTGGCTGGAGCGGGGGGCTTCTGGCCTCCCGTCTGGGCTGAGACCGTCAGGGCCAGGGCGCTGGAAAGTGCGAGCACGCCAGCCACACGAACACCGAACGTGAACATTACAGACATCAACAGAACCTCCGGAAAGATCGTTAGCGATGCATGTTTAGCACAGACCGCCGTGGTTGTGCATCAGAGTTGGGAGCGGCCGGTTCATAATCCATCGGTGCAGGTTCACGACGCCTTCATGCGCGAAGCCCTGAGGCAGGCCCAGGCCGCCTTCGAATTGGGGGAGGTGCCGGTGGGCGCGGTGATCGTGCACGAGGGCCGCGTCGTCGGGCGTGGCCACAATCGGCCGATCGTCGCCAATGACCCCACGGCGCACGCGGAGATTGTGGCCGTGCGCGAGGCAGCGCAGACGCTCGGCAACTACCGTCTGACCGGCTGCACGCTGTACGTGACCTTGGAACCCTGTCTGATGTGTGTGGGCGCGCTCGTGCACGCACGCGTGGAGGCCGTCGTCTTCGGGGCGCCCGAGCCGAAGAGCGGCGCGCTCGTCTCGGCCACCCAGGCGATGGACCTCCCCGGGTTGAATCACAGGTTTCCTGTGACTGCTGGCGTGCTTGAGACCGAGTGCGGCGACCTGCTGCGCCGATTCTTCCGTGAGCGCCGGGTATAATGATCGGGCTGCGGAGAGGTACCGAAGTGGTCGTAACGGGGGCGCCTCGAAAGCGTCTTGCGGGGTAACCCGCACGGGGGTTCGAATCCCTCCCTCTCCGCCAAATTTCGCTGCGCTCAATCTCTCCCTACTTCGAACCGCGGTCGATGGTGATGGTCTCGATGACCACGTCCTTGAGGGGGCGGTCCTTGGCGTCGGTCCGGGTCTGGCCGATCCGGCGGACCACATCCATGCCGTCGACGACCTCCCCGAAAACGGAGTGGCGGTTGTCCAGGTGGGGCGTCGCGGCCAGGGTAATGAAGAACTGGCCCCCGTTGGTGTTCGGGCCCCGGTTCGCCATCGAGAGGATGCCCGCCTTGGTGTGGCGGAGCGTCGGGTGGAACTCGTCTGCGAATTCATAGCCCGGGCCGCCGATGCCCTGTCCGAGCGGGTCGCCGCCCTGGATCATGAAGCCCTCGATGATCCGATGGAAGATCTGGCCGTTGTAGTACGGCTGGGTCACCTTCTGCCGCGTTCGCGGATCCGTCCACTCTTTGGTTCCCTCCGCCAGGCCCGTGAAGTTGGCGACGGTGTTCGGCGCCTCCTCGGCAAACAGGCGAATAGTGAACGTGCCTTCAGACGTCTCGACGCGTGCCAGAACATCAGCCACCGGTGTCTCCTCGGTAAACGGCCGGGTGGACCCCGGTCCCCTTGGAGGATACCCCGAGTCACACCCCTGGCTGCGACAGCTCGTAGAGGGCGATGGCCGCGGCGGCGGCGACGTTGAGTGAGTCGGTGCCGGGCGCCATTGGAATCCGCGCGCTGACGGTCGCGAACGCCTCGGCGCCGGCTGAAAGGCCGCTGCCTTCGTGCCCGAGCAGGAGCGCCACGGGTGTACCGCTGAGTTCCCGGGCCACCTGCCGCAGGGGCATGGATCCCGGTGAGAGGGTGAGCGCCACAACGGTTCGGTCATCCTCCCGGAGCGCCGCCAGGCAGTCCGGCCAGCCGTCGAGCTGGGCAAATGGCACACGTAGCGCCGCGCCCATCGAGGTGCGAATCGCCTTCCGGTAGAGGGGATCAACCGTGGAGGGTCCCAGGAGTACGGCCGCGGCACCGAAGGCCGCCGCATGCCTGAAGATGCTCCCCACGTTATCCGCATCGCCGATGCCTTCCAGCACGACGATGGGGCCAGGTGCCCGAGCGACTGTGTGCCAGTCGAGAGGGGCTCCGCGTTCTGCTGCGGCCAGGCACCCGCGGTGTACGTGGAAGCCGGCGATCGCGTCGAGCTGACTGGCCGGCAGGACAAAGGCTGGAATGTCTGGATGGGCGTGGAGCAGGTCCGCCGCATCTTCTGCGGCCGCCGGGGAGAGCAACAGCGACTGCACCGCGAAGCGGCCACCGTCGAGCAGCCGCCGCACCACGAGTCGGCCTTCGGCGATGAAGACGCCGGCCGTGCGAAGCAACTGGCGGTCGGTCAGGTCCCGATAGACGTCGAGACGGGGATCGTTGGCGGTGTGAAGGGGCAGGCGCGGCACGAACGCGGGAACGTGCGACTCAGGCCATGACTGAGAAGAGCGACCAGGCGATCGCGAGGACGGACGCGGCCAGGCAGAGGGTGGCAATGGCGAGATGGTCGATCCGCTCAGGCGAGAGCGGGTCGAGCAGGCGCGACACCAGATATCCCCCGGCGAACCCCCCGGCGTGTGCGTAGTTATCGATGCCCGGCATGAACAGGCCGAAGAGGCCCATGGTGAGCGCCCAGGAGACCGCTTGACCGCGCACCGCGTGGCTGCCCGTGCGCTGACCGTAGTAGACGAGCGCGCCCAGCAGGCCGAAGATGGAGGCGGAGGCCCCGACGGTGAACTGGCCACCGCGCAGAATGAACAGGTTGGGCAGGTACGCCCCTGCGAACGAGCTGAGGGCGAACCCCGCGATGCCCCCGACTGTGTAGATGATGACCGACCGGCCCGGCCCGTACAGCTCGGCCGTGGCTGGCGCGAGCTGCCGGACCCACATCAGGTTGAAGAAGATGTGGAGGAGCCCTCCGTGAAGCCACGAGGCGGACAGGACCGTCCACCAGCGGCCGAAGCCGAACACCGGGATGGCCCCGCTGGCGCCAAGCGTGAAGAGCGCTTCGGAACTGGGGGAGAACAGATTAAAGAGCCCGCCCATGCCGATCGAGCCGCGCGAGAGCAGTAGAGTCGCGCCAAACGCCAGGATGCAGGTGCCCATGATGAAGGGCACGAAGCCGAGGTCGCGCCCGAGGTTCCTGAGGACGGGCGCGAAGCCCCACAGCCCAGGGTTGCGCCGCCCGCAGCTGTAACAGGTGGCATCGCTGACGCCCACCAGGACGCCGCACGACGTGCAAAGGACGGAACCGCTGGTCTGACGGAGGGGCACCGGGACGATGATAGCGCGGCGGTGACCGGGCTACTCGTCCGTGACGCAGCCTTCCGACGCCGTACGGACGGAGCGGATGTACTTGGCGAGCACGCCGCGGGTGGCTTTGTAGGGCGGCATGGTCCACGCGGCCCGCCGCCGGGCCATCTCGCCGTCGTCCACGAGCAGGTCCATACGGCGCGTGTGTGCGTCGATCACGATGCGGTCGCCGCTCCGGACCAGTGCAATGGGCCCGCCGTCCTGGGCTTCGGGCGTGATGTGGCCCACGATGAAGCCGTGCGACCCGCCGGAAAAGCGCCCGTCCGTAATGAGCGCCACCGAGTTGCCGAGGCCGGCACCCATGATGGCCGAGGTGGGCGTCAGCATCTCCGGCATGCCGGGTCCGCCCTTCGGGCCTTCGTAGCGGATCACGACCACGGTGCCCGGGCCGATCTCTTTGCGCTCGAGGCCGTGCAGCATGTCCTCTTCCGAGTCGTACACCGCGGCGAGGCCCTCGAAGCGCTCGCCTTCCTTGCCCGTGATCTTGGCCACCGCGCCGGCTGGCGAGAGGCTCCCGTAGAGGATCTGGATGTGCCCTGACGCCTTGATCGGCCGTTCCAACGGGTGCACGACGTCCTGCCCGGAGGTGAGCGCCGGGGCAGAGGCGAGGTTCTCCGCCAGCGTCTTCCCGGTGCACGTCAGGCAGCTCCCGTCGAGGTAACCGCGCTCGAGCAGGTACTTCATCACGCCGGGTGTGCCGCCAACTTTGTGGAGGTCTTCCTCCACGTAGCGCCCGCTGGGCTTGAGATCCGCGAGGAAGGGCACACGGTCGCTGGTGGCCTGGAAGTCGTCGAGCGAGAGCGCCACGTCCGCGGCCTTCGCCATCGCGATCAGGTGCAGGACGGCGTTGGTCGAGCCGCCGAGTGCCATCACGATGACCATGGCGTTCTCGAACGCGGCCCGCGTCATGATGTCGCGCGGCTTGAGGTCGCGCTCGAGGAGCAGCCGGATGGCGGCGGCCGACCGTGCGCATTCCTCCATCTTCAAGGGGTCCTCGGCCGGGGTGGACGAACTCCCCGGGAGGGACATGCCCATCGCTTCAATCGCCGACGCCATCGTGTTGGCCGTATACATGCCGCCGCAGGCGCCTGCGCCCGGGCAACTGTGCCGGACGATCTCCTGGCGTTCCTGCTCGTTGATGCGGCCGGAGAGCAGCTCTCCGTAGGACTGGAAGGCCGAGACGACATCCACGGGTTTGCCGAGCGCCACGCCGGCGCGGATCGTGCCGCCGTAGACCATCAGCGACGGGCGGTTCAGCCGCGCCATCGCCATCAGCGCGCCGGGCATGTTCTTGTCGCAGCCGGGGACGGCGATCAGCGCGTCGTACCACTGCGCGCTCATCACCGTTTCGATGGAGTCCGCGATGATGTCGCGCGACGGCAACGAAAAGCTCATGCCGTCGGTGCCCATCGAGAGCGCATCGCTCACGCCGATGGTGTTGAAGCGCATGCCCACGATGCCCGCGGCCGGGGTGGCCTTCCGGATCGCGGCGGCCAGCGTGTCGAGGTGCATGTTGCAGGTGTTGCCCTCGTACCACATGCTGCAGATGCCGACCTGCGGCTTGGCCAGGTCCGCGTCCGTGAGGCCCACGCCATAGAGCTGGGCCTGCGACGCGCCCTGACTCTTCGGCTGGGTGACCCGTGCGCTGTGGCGATTCATCGGGCCGGCCATCAGTGCGCCTCTGCGGCGTCCACCGGTGGCGTGGGGCGCCGCGCCGTGCGGATCGGGTAGCAACCGAGGACCTTCAACGAGATGACGTGGGCGGTCAACTCCTTCAGGGCGGACTCCACGTCCGGCGCCTTCAGATTGCCTTCAAAGTCGACGTAGAACACGTATTCCCAGGGCGCGGCCGGCCGTGGACGCGATTCCAGCTTCGTGAGATTCAGGCCGCGGGTGGCCAGCACGTTCAAGCACGCGACAAGTGCCCCCTGCTCGTGCCGCGTCACGAAAATGAGCGACGTCTTGCAGGCGATGCGCAGGTCGCAGGGCAGGTGCCGAGGCCCGACTACGACGAACCGCGTGAAGTTCTCCGTCTGGTCGTTGATGCCGCGCGCGATGATGTTCAGGCCCCAGATCCGGGCTGCCTCGGGGCTGCCGATGGCCGCCTGCGACGGGTCGCGATCGTCGCGGACCTTCCTGGCCGCCAGCGCCGTGTTCGTGAAGGCTTCCACCTTCGCGTGCGGCAGGCCGCTCAGGAACCGCGCGCACTGGGCGATGGCCTGCGGGTGCGACAGCACCCGGCGCACCTGGTCCAGCGGTACGGCGTCCACGGCCATGAGGCAGTTGTCCACCGGCTGGATTTCTTCGCCCACCAGGGCCAGATCCATCTGGGCCAGCAGGTCGTAGTTCTCGTTGATGGATCCTGCCGTGGAGTTTTCGATCGGCAGCATCCCGAAGTGGGCCAGCCCGCCGCGTACCGCTTCGGCCGTCGCCTGGAACGACTCGAACGGCCTGAACTCCACGTCCGCGCCCCGGCCGGAAAAGTGCCGCTGCGAAGCCAGGTGGGCCCAGGCCCCTTCGGTGCCGGCATAGGCCACGATGATCGGTTGGTCGGGGCCTCGCTCCCGCGCCAGCAGGTGGTCCTGCTGACGGCGGACGGAGTAGTCGAGGATCTCGCGGAACAGGCGCGTGACGAAGTGCGGGTCGAGCCGGAGGTCGCGGGCGTGCGCGGCGATCCGCTCGAGCAATTGCCGCTCACGGCCTTCGTCGCGGATCTGGTCGGTCTGGGTTTCCTTGAAGGCGGCAATCACGCCGATCACACGCAGGCGGTCGGCCAGCGCCTCCACGATCCGCGAGTCGATCGCGTCCAGTTCGGAGCGGAGCCGGGTGAGCTGCGCGTCGCGTACCGCGGTGCCCTCGTCTGCCATGGCCAGGTCCCTACTGCTGCTCGTCCGGCGTGATGGTGACCGGATCCAGGAAGGGCATCATCGCCCGCAGTTCGGCGCCGATCTTCTCGATCGGCTGCTTCTGCTCTGCCTGGCGGGTGGCGTTGAACCACGGCCGACCCTTCTTGTTCTCGTCGATCCACTGTTGCGCGTAGCGGCCCGACACGATGTCGTCGAGCATGCGCTTCATCTCTGCACGTGTGGCGTCCGTCACGATGCGCGGCCCTCCGGTGTAATCTCCGTACTCGGCCGTGTCACTCACCGAATAGCGCATGTAGTTGAGGCCGCCGCGGTACATCAGGTCCACGATGAGCTTCAGCTCGTGCATGCACTCGAAGTAGGCGATCTCCGGCTGGTAGCCGGCGTCGATGAGCGTCTGGTAGCCCGCCTTGACGAGCGCGCTCACGCCGCCACACAGGACCGCCGACTCCCCGAACAGATCGGTTTCCGTCTCTTCGGCAAACGTCGTGTCGATCACGCCGGCCCGCGTGGCGCCGATGCCCTTGGCGTAGGAGAGCGTCAGGTCCCGCGCGTGGCCCGTTGCGTCCTGGTGGATGGCCAGGAGCGCCGGGATGCCGCCGCCTTCGCGGAACACCTCGCGCACGCGGTGGCCAGGCCCTTTGGGCGCCACCATCGTCACGTCCACGTCCGTCGGCGGCACGATGCAGTTGAAGCGGATGTTGAAGCCGTGCGCGAACATCAGCATCTTGCCGGCCTTGAGCGCGGGCTTGATGTCGCGCTCGTAGACCTCTGCCTGGCGTGTGTCCGGGACGAGCAGCATCAGCACGTCCGCCCAGGCCGCGACCTCGGGAATCGTCCCGACGACCAGGCCGGCCGTCTGTGCCTTGGCCACCGACTTGCTGGTGGCGGGCAGGCCCACGCGGACCTCAACGCCACTCTCCTTGAGGTTGAGGGCGTGGGCGTGACCCTGTGAGCCGTAGCCGATGATGCCGACCTTCTTCGCCTGGATAAGGGCGAGGTCGGCGTCGGCGTCGTGATACATGCGTGCCATCAGTAACGTCCTATCGCTTCAGGGTTTCATCACCGCGCCCGAGCGCGATGCCACCGCTCCGTACCATCTCGATGATGCCGAGGGCCTCCAGGTCGCGGACCGCGGCGTCAATCTGCTCGGGTCCTCCCGTCAGTTCCAGCGTCACGGTGGTGTCGCCGCTGTCGATGAGCCGCGCGCGGCCCTCGATGACGAACCGATCGGCCAGCATCCGGTTGGCGGGCGAGTTGGCCACCTTGACCAGGGCCATGTCGCGGGCCACGGCGCGGCGGTCGCCGAGGTCCTCCACCTGGAGGACGTTGACCACCTTGCTGATGCTCGCAATCACGCGGTCCACGGACCGCTTGTCGCTGTCGACGACGACGGTAATGCAGGACATCCCCGGCGCAGTGCGGCCGGCGCTGACCGACACAATGTTGAACGAGCGGCGGCGGAACTGCGACGAGACGCGTTCGAGAACGCCAGGCTTATCTTCGACGAGGGCGACAACTGTGTGATGCATGGGAAGAGGACCCGGGCACGGTGGTGCCAGCGGCCCCTACCAGTGTAGGCCAGTTTGTGGCCGTCCCGGTGCGCCGGAGGGACGCGCCACGCGCCCGTGTCTGACCGGCCCGTGGGGTAGGATGCATGACATGCAGCCACGCCGGATTGTCGTGGGAATTACCGGGGCCACGGGCGTCGTGTACGGTGTGCGGCTCCTCGAGTACCTGCGGGACGCCGGCGTGGAAGCGCACGTCGTCATCAGCCAGTGGGGCGCGCGGACGCTGCTGCATGAAATGAACCTGTCGCGCCGCGACGTCGAGGTGCTGGCCACTGCGGTGTACGCCCCGGGTGACATGGGCGCGGCCATTTCGAGCGGGTCATTCCGCACGGACGGCATGGTTGTCGCGCCCTGCAGTGCCAAGTCGCTGGCCGCCATCGCGCACGGGTTCGGCGACAGCCTGATTCATCGTGCCGCCGACGTCGTACTCAAGGAACGGCGGAAGCTGGTACTCCTGCTGCGCGAGGCGCCGCTCTCCACCATTCACCTGGAGAACGCGCTGGCCGTCACGCGGGCCGGCGCCGTGGTGCTGCCGCCCATGCCCGCCTTCTATCAGCTACCGCGCACCCTCGACGACCTCGTGAACCACACCGTGGCGCGCGTGCTCGATCAGTTCGACATCGAGTTGCCGGACGCCCTCCGCTGGACGGGTGACATGGGCGTCGGCGCGCTCAGCGAGGACTAGCAGGGTGCTGAAGAACGCGATGTGTGCACGGATCTCTCTGATCGAGCAGGGCCCTGCGGTGGGTCCGTGCGCCGCCGGGGCGTCGAGGCC
>JBEBFY010000018.1:0-63356 GCA_040081715.1 Vicinamibacterales bacterium
TTAGAGCGAGATACCCCATCCAGGCACCTGACGCGCCCGCCGCATGGCGGCGCGCCGTCCGCCACAGCAGCCAGGCCGTGAGCACCTGACACGCCGCCGCGACGACGACAAATGGGTACGCGACGCCGGAAAAGACGTTCGCATCAAAGGCCGTGAGCAGGCGCATCCAGACATTGCGATGCTGAACGTGAGGTTCCCAGAGGTAGGTCCACAGATTCCCGTCGCGCTGGTACTGGAGGTACCGGGACACGATGGAGAGCATGTCCCAGTACGGCTGGCGGATCATCGTTGCCTGCAGGTAGTAGGCAAAGAGCGCCACGTAGACCGCCACGATCGCAAGGACCACCACGATGCTGAGGATATCCCGACATGCCGGGAGCATCGGGCCAGTCTGGGATGCACCCTTGGCCCTGACACAGCCAGTCGTAGAAGTGTGCCTTGCTGATCGACCTCTAGCTGAGTCGGTCTGGCGCGACTGTTACGTCCTCTCGCTTCGTGGCCGACAACTGCAACAGAGAGAGTTATCCTCATCAAATGCGCACGCTGTTCACATCCTCCAGGCGCGCCTGCCTCGCCTTCGTGATTGCGGCACTCGCGCTGTGCCGCGGGCCCGCCTTCGCCCACGATGGCGTCGACGAGCAGCTTGCGGCCCTCTCGGCGCGCATCGCGCAGAGCCCCTCGGACCCGGCCCTCCTCGTGCGGCGCGCGGATCTTTATCGCGCTGGAGGCCACTGGACCGAAGCGCTTGCTGACCTCGATCGGGCGGCCACCCTTGATCCCTCTGCGACCGTCACCGAGCTGCTGCGGGCCCAGGTGCATCTCGATGCCGGCATTTGGACGGAGGCGTCCGCGGCCGCTACGCGCGTGCTTGCGCGACAGAGGAACCACCAAGGTGCCTTCCTGATTCGCGGGCGGGCTCGCGCGAGGCTCGGGATGGCGCGCGAGGCGGCAGACGACCTTACGCGTGCGCTCGATACACGCCCCCTGCCCGACATCTACCTCGAACGCGCCAGGCTGCTGGCTCCGCTCGGGCGAGACGGCGCTGCCGAGGCCCTTGCTGGCCTGGATGCCGGAATCGTACGCCTGGGTCCGGTGGCGACGCTCGAACTCGAGGCGATCGATATCGAGGTCAGGCTGCAGCGCTACGACGCGGCGCTGCAGCGCGTGGACCGCCTCGCGGCGCAGGCCGTTCGGAAGGAGAGCTGGCATGCGCGCCGAGCCGCCATCCTGGAGCAGGCGGGACGGCGAAGTGAGGCGCGGATCGCGTATCAGGCGGCCCTCGGTGCCGCCACCGCGAACCCGCGCGGCGCGCACCAGAGTCGCGCGTCACGTGCGCTCATTGAAGAGATCCGGGCCAGCCTGGCGAGGCTCGACGGCGGCACCGCCGCATCACCCCACGTCCTCACACGGAATCGCTGACAACTTATGAAACGCCGACTGAGCATTGTCGCTGCTGTCCTCGCCCTCGGACTCGTCTGGACGGCGCGTTCCTCGACCACCGATAGCCTGCTGGTGGAGCAGGGGGCCGCCTGGAAGTATCTGGACAACGGCACCAACCAGGGCACCGCGTGGCGAGGCGTCGGCTTCAACGACGGCGCGTGGCTCTCGGGAACGGCGCAGTTCGGGTATGGCGACGGCGACGAGGCCACCGTGGTGAGCTACGGTGGTAACAGTTCCAACAAGTTCATCACCACCTACTTTCGGCGCGCCTTCAACGTGGCCGACCCCACGCTCTATCAGAGCCTCACGCTGCGGCTCCTGCGCGATGACGGCGCGGTGGCCTACCTCAACGGCACCGAGGTGTTCCGCACCAACCTGCCTGGCGGCGCCATCTCCCACACCACACCGGCCACAGTGGCCATCGGCGGGGCCGAGGAGTCGACCTTCTACTCCGCCACGCTCAGTCCGGCACTGCTCGTCATCGGCACAAACGTGCTGGCCGTCGAAGTGCACCAGGCCAACGGCACGAGCAGCGACGTGAGCTTCGACGCCGACCTGGTGGCGTCCACCAGCCTGCAGATCAGCCGGGGCCCTTACCTGCAGATGGGGACGCCGTCGAGCATCCTGGTGCGGTGGCGCACGAGCGGGGCCAGCGACACCCGCGTGCTCTACGGGCTCGACCCCGCCAGCCTGATCTGGTCGGCTGGCGACGCCACCTCCACGACCGAACACCAGGTGACGCTTTCGGGCCTGCTGCCGAACACGAAGTACTACTACGCCGTCGGGTCCACCACGCAGACGCTTGCCGGTGCCGACGCCAATCACTTCTTCGTCACCTCGCCCCCGGCCGGCACCGACCGGCCGACGCGGGTATGGGTGCTTGGCGACTCCGGCACCAAGGACGCCAACGCACGTGCCGTGCGCGACGCCTACTACGGCTTCAACGGCTCGCCGTACTCGGACCTCTGGCTGATGCTTGGCGACAACGCCTACGAGCAGGGGCTCGATAGCGAGTACCAGGCTGCGGTCTTCGACATGTATCCCGCCACGCTGCGTCAGTCTGTGCTCTGGCCGACGCTGGGCAACCACGACGGCGCGGCCGCCAATTCATCAACGGGAACAGGACCCTACTACGACATCTTCACGCTGCCGAAGCAGGCGGAGGCGGGTGGGATTCCTTCCGGGACCGAAGCGTATTACTCCTTCGATCGCGGCAGCATTCACTTCGTCTCCCTCGAGTCGTTTGAGACGGACCGATCCGGGAATGGTGCGATGCTCACCTGGCTTCGGAACGACCTCGCCTCCACCAACCAGAAATGGACGATCGCCTTCTGGCACCATCCGCCCTACAGCAAGGGATCGCACGACTCGGATGTGGATATCGAGATGCGGGAGATGCGCGAGAACGCCCTGCCGATCCTCGAGGATTCCGGCGTGGATCTGGTGCTCACCGGCCACAGCCACGCGTACGAGCGTTCGTTCCTGATCGACGGCCACTACGGCGCGTCGAGCACCTTCACCGCGACGATGAAGAAGGACGGTGGCAGCGGGCGCGAGGACGGAACCGGCGCCTACAACAAGCTGACCGCAGGCCCGGCGCCGCACGAGGGAGCGGTCTATGGCGTCGCGGGGAGTTCCGGGAAGCGCTCGGGTGGCGCGCTCAACCACCCGGCTATGTTCGTGTCGCTCGACGTACTGGGGTCGATGGTGCTCGATGTGTCCGGTAACCGGCTCGATGCCCGCTTCATCGACCACACCGGTGCGGTGCGCGACTACTTCACGCTGGAAAAGGGGAGCGCCGCGCCGGCCGCGATCACGACGGCGACGCTGCCAGACGCCACCGCCGGCTCGAACTACACCTCGGCGCTCACGGCCACCGGTGGCGTGCTTCCGTATGCATGGGGCCTGGCCACCGGCCAGCTGCCGGCGGGGCTCGGACTCACCGATTCCGGCGTCATCGGCGGGCTGCCGGCCGGACCCGCGGGCACGTCGGCCTTCGAGGTGCGTGTCACCGGGCAGGACGGCCTTTCGTCCACCAGGCCGTTGACCCTGCGCGTGGCAGCGCCGCTTCAGATCACCACGGGGAGTCTGCCCGGAGGCTCGGCGGGCGTCGCCTATGCGCAGACGCTGGCCGCGGCGGGCGGCCTGGTTCCGTATGCGTGGAGCGTGATTGCCGGCAGCCTGCCTGCAGGCCTGACGCTGAACAATGCGACCGGCGTGATTTCCGGCACGCCGACAACGGCGGAGACGCGCCTCTTCACGGTGAGGGTGACCGACGCCGGGTCGCCACAGCGCACCGCCGAGAGGGATCTGTCGATTGCCATTGCAGGCGCTGCACTTCCCGGGGCCTTCCGCAAGTCGGCTCCGAAGAACGCCGCCAAGAACGTCGGCTTGTTGCCGACCCTCAGTTGGACCGCGAGCAGCGGCGCCTCCTCCTATGAGTACTGCGCGGACACCACCAACGACAGCGCGTGCGCCGGAAGCTGGCTCACCACGGGTTCGGCGCGACAGGTGCCGATCGGGGGGCTTTCGCGAAACACCACGTACTACTGGCAGGTCCGGTCGCGCAACGCCGGCGGCACCGCGCCTGCCGATGGCGGCACGTGGTGGAAGTTCACCACGGCGCGTTGACGGCCAGGCGTTCGGGGTCTCCCTCCCTCATCGGCCCAGTGGCCGTCTGCTGCCACTGATCCGCGCTGTGCTGGGCGTGGCTGCGCCGCATGGCCCGCGTTCGGTTCACTTTCGCGCCGGCTAATACGGTCTGTCTCACCCGATCTGTCACGACCTCCGCCACGCCGGTCAGCCGGACCTGGTCATGGCGCTCGTTCGCGTAGCAGCGCTCCACGCGCGGGTTGGCGGCGATCTCGGCCGTCTTGCCGTAGCGGCGCACAGCCTGCCCGCCACCCTCGACGGTGGCAAGGACCGGGGACTTGTCGACGGTCACAATGGCCTGCGTGTACTCACGGACCAGTCGATTTGTAATACAGGTATCCTTGGTGCTAGATTCCTGGCGCGGACCTTTCAAGGAGACTGACGATGGCTTTGTACGATGAACTCGGTGGTGCAGCGGCGGTCGATAAGGCGGTCGACATTTTCTACAGGCGCATGCTCGGCGATGAGCGCGTCGCGCGCTTCTTCGAAGGCGTGGACATGGACAAGCAGGCTGCCAAGCAGAAGGCGTTCTTGACGATGGTGATGGGCGGCCCCCACAACTACACGGGCAAGGACATGCGTACGGCCCATGCCCCGCTGCTCTCCAAGGGGCTGAACGACACCCATGTGGATGTCGTGATCGAGCACCTCGGCGGCGTGCTGAAAGAGCTGGGCGCCAGCGACGCACAGATTGCGCAGGTGGCCGCGCTCGCCAACTCCGTGCGCGACGACGTGCTGAGCCGCTCGAAGGCCTAGCTGTGGCGAGTCTCCAGTGCGATGGCCGGTCGGTCGAGGTCGGCCCGGGCGAGTCGCTGCTGGAGGCGTTGCTCAGAGCTGGAGTGCCCCTGCCCCACTCGTGCCGGGTGGGGGCATGCCAGTCATGTCTCGTCAAGGCCACGGCTGGAACCCCACCGGCCGAGGCCCAGGTGGGGCTGCGGTCCTCTCTGGCTCAGCAGGGGTATCTGCTGGCCTGCCTGGCCCGTCCGACCACCGACCTTGAGATTTCCACTGATGCCGCTGCCGGGCTGACCGTGCCCGCGCGAGTGACGTCCGTGGTGCCGCTTTCTGCAGATGTCATCCGCGTGATGCTGGCTCCTGCCGACGCTTTTCCGTATCGCGCGGGTCAGTACCTGACGCTGCTGCGCGAGGACGGACTGGCGCGCAGTTACTCGATCGCGAACCTCCCCGGCTCGGAGCACCTCGAGTTGCACGTCCGCGTGCTGCCGGGTGGCCAGATGAGCCAGTGGCTGGCGTCGGGGCCTATCGGGGCGAGCGTGTCGCTGCGCGGACCGAATGGCGAGTGCTTCTATGGCGGTGGTGAGCCCGACGCGCCGTTGGTGCTGGCGGGAACCGGCACGGGGCTGGCTCCCCTCTGGGGCATCCTGAACGACGCCCTGCTGGCGGGTCACCTGGGCCCGATTCACGTGCTCCACGGTGCGCGCGGCCCTGGTGGGTTGTACCTCGTGGACGAGCTGACGAGGCTGGCCACCGCGAACGGCAACGTGGCGTACTCGGCGTGCGTGCTGGAGGGGGCATCAGATGAGATGACCCAGGGCGCATTGGACGACGTCCTCCTGAAGCGCTTCCCCAATCTGGCCGAGCATAAGGTTTTCCTGTGCGGCGACCCGACGCTGGTGCAGACGATGAAGCGCCGTGCGTTTCTCGCTGGCGCCAGGCTGGCCGATATCCGCTCGGACGCGTTCGTCACGGCGCCGCCACCGCAGCCCACTAACTAGGCGGGGAGTGCGGCACCATCGGCGTGCCGCCGCGGGCGGAGCGTTGGGTATACTCCGCGGCCTATGGTCACCGCGTCCCGCCCGACTCGCCTGGTCCGATCTTCGCGAACCTTCCGGAACTTCCGGAGAGTTGCTGCGCCCAACCCGCGCTCTGCTTGGCTCATTGTGCTGGCGCTTGCGCTGGGGATCGTGACGCCGCAGGTCACATCGGCCCAGGTCAAGGCCACCACGCGACCCGGAGCGAAACCCGCGTGGGCCAAGGGCATCACCGCCATCAATCCCGAGAGCTACTACAACGCCATGGAGTGCGGGAAGCAGGGCGGAGACGACCCGCCGTGCGTGTTCTGGGACACCGGCGTCTGCAAGAACGACGACTTCGCCCTGGCGTTCTTCACGCCCTACAAGATGGTGGCCCATCAGGTGTGGAGCGCCGTGCAGCGGAAGCAGGCGCCCACGCAGCCCAGTTACCCCGCAGCCCAGCGGACGCGGGTCACGATTGGAGTCACGCCCCTGCGCGGGTCGAAGAATGTGTTCAGCGAACTGGTGCTGAAACGCGGGGGCAAAGTGATTGCGCCTGTGGCGCGTGCCGTGGAAACCGGTGGCGGAAGCTTCACCTACGACTACCCCGCCTTCAGCCCTACTGCGATGCTGACCATCGAAATGGTGGGCAAGACAAAGACCGTGAGCTGCACCGTCGCCCCAGCCGTGCTCAAGTCGTTCCGGTAGTTGGCGGAGAGGGAGGGATTCGAACCCCCGGTACCCTTTCAGGTACAACGGTTTTCAAGACCGCCGCTATCGACCGCTCAGCCACCTCTCCGCATGGAACGCTGGTTCAGCGTGACACCAGCGCGACTTCTACGCTTTCGCGATTACTTCGAGACCGCCCATGAAGGGGCGCAGCGCCTTCGGTATCTCGATCGATCCGTCTGCCCGCTGGTAGTTCTCCAGAATCGCAATCAGCGTCCGGCCCACCGCGAGTCCTGAACCGTTGAGCGTGTGGGCAAATTCCGGCTTTCCTGCGCCGTCCGGCCGGTACTTGATGTTGGCCCGGCGCGCTTGGAATGCTGCGGTGTTGCTGCAGGACGAAATCTCGCGGTACACGTCCTGGCTCGGAAGCCACACCTCGAGGTCGTAGGTCTTCGCAGAGGCAAATCCCATGTCGCCGCTGCAGAGCAGCATCGTGCGATACGGCAACTCGAGCCGCTTCAGAATCTCCTCGGCGTTGCTCGTCAGCCGCTCGTGCTCGGTGAACGACTCCTCGGCGGTGGTGAACACCATCAGCTCAACCTTGTCGAACTGGTGCTGCCGGATGAGCCCGCGCACGTCTGCCCCGTAGGAACCGGCCTCACTCCGGAAACACGGCGTGTAGGCCGTGTACCGAATCGGCAACTGACGGCCATCGAGGATCTCGGCGCGGTGGAGATTCGTGAGCGGCACTTCGGCGGTCGGCGCCATGTAGAGGTCCCAGTCGCCAGCGATCTTGAACAGATCCGCTTCGAACTTCGGCAGGTTGCCTGTGCCCGTCAACGACGCGCTGTTCACCATGAAGGGCGGCTCCACTTCCGTGTAGCCGTGTTCCGTCGTGTGCACGTGGAGCATGAAGTTGATGAGCGCGCGCGAGAGCCGCGCACCGGCGCCCATCAGCACCGTGAAGCGGGCGCCCGCGATCTTGGTGCCGCGCTCAAAGTCGATGATGCCAAGCGCGGGCCCGAGGTCCCAGTGCGCCTGCGGTACAAAATCGAAGGTTCTCGGCGTGCCCCAGCGGCGGACTTCGGCGTTGTCGTCGGCGCTCCGGCCCACGGGCACGCTCTCGTGCGGCACGTTCGGGATGACGAGCAGGCCCGCCTGACGCCGGGCTTCCACGTCGTCAAGCTGGATGGCCAGCTCCTTGATGCGCACGGACCGGGCCTTGTTCGTATCCTGGAGGGCGGCGGTGTCGAGCCCCTGCCGCTTGGCGCGTGCCACTTCCTCGCCGGCCGTGTTCTGGTCGCGCTTCAGGTTTTCGAGTTCGGGCAGCAGACGCCGGCGCTCGGCCTCGAGGGCGACAAGGGCGTCCAGTTCGGCGGAGAGATCGGTGCCGCGGTTGCTGAGCGCCTGGCGCAGATCGTCGATCCGATCACGCAGGAAGAGCGGGTCAATCACCTCGTGATCCTACGTCAGTCCTTCTTGGTGTCGGCCTTCGGGGCCGCAGCAGGGGTTACGGGGGTCGCAGGGGTCTCGGTTGACGCGGCCTTCGAATCGGTGGAGGTGGCAGGGCCCGGGTCCGACTTGGCGGCGTCCCCCGACTCTTTGCCGCCCGCCGGTGCGCCGCTCTTCTTGGCGTAGTCCGTGACGTACCAGCCCGCCCCCTTGAACTGGATCGCCGGCGACGACAGCAACCGGCGAATGGGACCCTTTCCGCACGCTGCGCACGTGTCGGCAGGCGCGTCCGAGAACTTCTGGATCTGTTCGAACTTCTTCCCGCACGCTTCGCACTGATATTCGTAAATTGGCATGACAGTCCTCAGCCCAGCGTAAGGGCGCCGCGGTCTTCGAGCAACAACTGGCGGTGCGCCCAGATCGGCAGGGCACCGTTGGCCAGCACCGCGTCATGAAACGCGCGGACCGATGTCTTGCCTGACTGCTTCTCCTCGTAGTCGTGCTTGAGTTGCAGCAGGAGTCGTTTACCCACCGCCTGGAACATGTAGCCCGGGTCGAAGACCCCTCGCTCGGCTTCCCGGCGGGCGGTGGATTCCTCCAGATAGGCCTCTTCCCTGAAGAAGCGGACTCCCTGTTCAACAGACAGATCGTCGGTGTGAAGGCGGATCGCCACGACGAGCCGCGAGAGACCGACGAGCGTCTCCGCGAACTGGGCAAGACGGGCCGCGTGATCGCCGCGACGGAAGCCGCTGTCAAAGAGGGCCTGCTCCGCGTAGTGCGCCCAGCCGTCCTGGAACGCGCGCGACGCGAAGAAGCTGGACTTCCGCACCTTGGAATCCACCTGGCGAAGCGCCCCGACAAGCGACAGCCGCCCTGGGTGGGATTCGCGCGCCAGGATCGAGGCGCGGGTCAGGCTATTGAGATCGAGCAGGTGCTCGCGGCGGCGCTCGTCGGTCCAAGCCGGGTCCGCTGTCGTCAGCACCACGCGGGGCCTGGCCACTTTGGTTTCGAACGCACCGGAGACCCAGAGGCCGGCCGGCTTCCACCGCTCGAAGTCGGGTGTCGGCGCGACCACCGGGGGGTCCATCGCTGGCATGGCAATCAGCGTCTGCTTGTTGAGGTACGCCGAGAGTTCGTTCAGGCTCGCGGCGGCGCCATCAAGGGGTCCCTTGTCGAGCACGTGTGCAGCCTTGACGCGGCGCCAGACATCGCCCGGCTCGCCGTTCTCGATGCGTCCGGCAGCCTGGCGGAACTCTTCCTGTGCCTCGGAGAGCCACTGAAGGGCAAGCTGGACGAGCCGCTCGGCACCGACGCCCATCCCCTCTGTGCGCTTGAGATAGTGCTCTATGACCTCAGTGCCCAGCCTGAAGGACGCCTTAGCGTGCGGCGCCACGTCCTTGTCGAAGTGGTCGATGCACGCCGCAACGGCCTCGCTGGCTTCGTGTGACGCGTCAGCGAGGTCCCCGAGGATGTGGAGGTCATCAAGGTTGGCGAAGCCCCTCGGCAGGTCGCGGTCAATGAAGGTTCGAACGCCTCGCCAGGCCTCGGTCCCAATCTTGACCATGAGGGCCGCCGGTTCCTTGACGTTGTCCTTGCACGCCTGGGCGAAGCGGGGTACCTGGCGCAGGCGGGAGAGCAGTCTCCGGGCCCGCTCCGCCTCGGGTGCGTAGGCGAGGAATGTGGGGCCGGCGAGTGCGCTTCCGAGTGTGGCCGCGTACATGAGTGGGTTGCGTTCCCAGCCTCGGACGCGCTCAAGCTCGAAGGTCTGGGCTTCCAGGGAGGCTGACAGAATCCGGTGGTCAATCCGTTCTGATTCAGAGAGGCCGTCGCGGTCAATCTGACTGAGGCGCCGGCTGAATCCAGCCAGCGTCCGGGCGTGCGTATCGATGCCCTGCCTGCTGAAGTCCTCCAGAAGGTCGTCGTGGAGGTGGAGGCCGTCCAGGCTCGCGCGTCCGGGCAGTGCCTCATAGAGGTACGCCAGGACATCATCGACAAAGTGAGGAAATGGCTCCGAAGGGTAGGGCATGCGTAGACGCGAGGGTTCGACAGGCGCGCAACCGTGCAATGGTACATTATGGGAGCCGTTGATGCCCGGCACGCTCTACGTGGTGGCCACTCCGATTGGCAATCTCGAGGACCTCTCGCACCGCGCCCATCGGATTCTCGGGTCCGTGGCGCTGATTGCGGCCGAGGACACCCGGAGAACCCGCAAGCTCCTCACCCACTACGGGATAGCCACCCCTCTCGTCAGCTTCCATCTGCATAGTGGCCCTGGGCGAACCGATCAGTTACTTGGCCGGCTGGTCAGCGGCGCCGACATCGCCCTCGTCAGCGATGCCGGCATGCCGACGGTGTCGGATCCGGGAGCCGAGCTGGTAACAGCGGCTAGGGAGCATGGGGTCACCGTCGATGTCATCCCCGGACCGAGTGCGCTGACCACCGCGGTAGCCGCAGCCGGATTTCTCTCAGAGCGGACTATCTTTATTGGATTTGCCCCAAAACGTCAGGCCGAGCGCAAAGTGGCCCTGACTAAGTCGTCGCTTTCTGGGTGTTCTATCGTCGTGTTTGAGAGCCCATTCAGGATTAATGGCCTAATTAGAGATATATACTCAGAGTTGGGCAATAGACAGATATGCGTGGCTCGTGAGCTGACCAAGGTGCACCAGGAGATCGTCGTCGGTGACGCTGAGACGCTATCCGCCGTCGAATTCCGCGAGAAGGGCGAGTTTACGGTGGTCATCGCGCCGCCGTCGGCACCGGAGACAGCCAGGGCCCTTCCGAGCGCAGCCGGATTGGTGCTTGAGTTTGATGAATTGACCAAACATGGTCGCGTTGGACGGCGTTCGGCGATTTCTGAACTCGCGCGGCGTTACGGGACTCCGAGCCGTGAGATGTATTCCCGCGTTGAAGCGGCGCTAAAATCTGGTGAATAGCCAAATAGTGTCGGGTGACGTTCACGTCGTCGTGCTGGCCGCCGGCCAGGGCACCCGCATGCGCTCGGTGATTCCAAAGGTTCTGCACGCCATCGGAGGGCAAACCCTCCTTGGGCGTGTCCTTTCTGTGGCCGAGGCGCTGGGACCGAACTCGATAACAGTTGTTGTTGGTCATAAGGCAGAACAGGTGGAGGACCTGGTTCATTCCAGGGGCCACGCTACCGTTTGCCAGGCCGAGCAACTTGGAACGGCTCATGCTGTATTGCAGGCTCAGGCCGCACTTGCAGGCCGAACGGGGACGCTTCTGTTGCTATCCGGCGACGTGCCGCTGCTGGAAGGCCACACATTAAGAAGCCTGCTGGACGTCCACGCGTCGGCCGGTGCCGCTGCCTCGGTGGTGACGGCGGTCGTGCCGAATCCGTTCGGCTATGGCCGGGTCGTTCGGCGTGAGGGCGCCATTGTCCGGATTGTCGAGGAGCGGGATGCCTCGCGTGAGGAGAGGGCGGTCGCCGAGATTAACGCAGGGGTGTACGCCTTCGAGTTGCCGGTGTTGTGGGAGGGTTTGCGTGAGATCGCTCCGGCAAACGCGCAGGGCGAGTTCTATCTGACGGATCTGGTTCAGGTCTTCCGGCGGCGGGGACGGGCGGTAGCCACTCTCTGCGTGGAGGACGCGTCGTCAATTCGGGGCATCAACAACCGCAGCGAACTGGCAGAGGCGGCCAAACAGGTGAGACAACGCAAACACGAGGAACTGATGGCGGCCGGCGTGACGTTGATCGATCCGGACTCGACCTACATCGACTCCGCGGTCGAGGTCGGCCAGGACTCCGTGATTCATCCTGGTGTGGTGCTGGAAGGCTCAACCAGGATCGGGGCCGCCTGTGAAATTCACGCCTACGTTCGAATCGGGAACAGCGTCCTGGGTGACAGGGTCACCGTGAACAACTTCTGCGTGCTCGTCGATGCCCAGGTGGGCGCCGACTCCGCGGTGGGTCCGTTCGCGCACTTGCGGCCAGGCACCGTGATCGGCCAGAAAGGCAAGGTCGGGAACTTCGTCGAGTTGAAGAAGACCACACTGGGTCCGGGTTCCAAAGTGAACCATCTCTCGTATCTGGGGGACGCACAGGTCGGCGCGGACGTGAATGTGGGCGCGGGCACGATCACGTGCAACTACGACGGGAAGCAGAAGCACCAGACCGTGATCGAAGACGGGGCCTTCATTGGCAGCGGCACCCAATTGGTGGCGCCTGTGACCATTGGCAAGGGTGCGTATGTCGCGGCGGGGTCGTCAATTACCCAGGACGTGCCGGCGCAGGCACTTGGCGTCGCACGGCAGCGGCAACACAACGTGGAAGACTGGGCCAAGAGGCCCGGCCGTTCCAAGGACTGAGGGCGCCGGAATGTGCGGGATTATCGGGTACGTCGGGACAAAGCCCGTGCTGCCGGTGCTGATCGAAGGCCTCCGGCGCATGGAGTACCGCGGGTACGACTCGGCCGGCGTGGCGCTCGTCAGCCCAGGCCGGATCGAGCTTCGACGCTCCGCAGGCAAGCTCTCGAATCTTGAAGCAGCGATCCAGGCCGAACCGGTGGACGGTGTCTATGGCATCGGCCACACGCGCTGGGCCACACACGGACGGCCGACGGAGGAGAACGCGCACCCACATCGGGACTGCACAGGCCGCATCGTGGTGGTGCACAACGGCATCATCGAGAACTACCTGGAACTCAAGGCCGAACTCCAAGCGGCCGGCCACACCTTCCGCACCGAGACCGACACCGAGATCGTGGCCCACCTGGTTGAACGGGAGATGGGCCAGGATGGGCTTGCCGGCGCCGTCCAACGAGCCCTGAAGGTTCTGCGGGGCATGTTCGCGATCGTCCTGGTTTCGGTCGACGACCAGAACACCATCGTAGCCGCGCGCAGCGGGCCGCCCATTGTGGTTGGTCTCGGAGACGGGGCGTACTTCGTTGCGTCAGACATCCAGGCTGTCCTGAGCCACACGCGCGATGTCGTTTTCCTTGACGACGGCGAGATGGCGGTGATTACTCCGGCGGGTGTCCGCTTTTCCGACTTCGCGGGTTCGCCCCTGGACAAGAAGCCGCAGCGCGTGACCTGGGACCCGTTGCAGGCTGAAAAGGGTGGCCATCGCCACTTCATGCTGAAGGAGATCCACGAGCAGCCGACCGCTGCTCGGGACACGATCATCGGGCGCGTCTCTTTGGATCGGCGGCAGGTATTCCTCGAGGAGCTGAACCTGTCGCCGGATGTACTGGCCGGCATCCAGAGGGTCATCATCGTGGCGTGCGGCACGTCGTGGCACGCCGGGTTGGTCGGCAAGTACCTGATCGAGATACTCGCGGGGATCCCTGTCGAGGTCGACTACGGATCCGAGTACCGCTACCGCTCGCCCGTCGTGCTCCCAGGAACCCTCGTCGTCGCCATCACGCAGTCCGGCGAGACCGCCGACACACTGGCGGCGCTTCGCGAGGCCAGGCGGCGTGGTGCGCGTAGCGTCGCCATCTGCAACGTCGTGGGAAGCATGGCCACGCGGGAGGCGGAAGGCACGGTGTACACCCACGCGGGTCCGGAGATTGGCGTGGCCTCTACCAAGGCCTTCACATCGCAGCTCGTAGCGCTCCAGTTGCTGGCGCTGTATCTGGCGCAGGCCAGGCAGTCCCTTTCAGCCGACGAGTTCGGCGGTCACCTCGAAGCGCTGCTGGGATTGCCGCAGCTGATCGAGGAGACGCTGAAGATCTCCTCGCAGGTCGAGCGCGTGGCGGAGCGCTTCGCGAGCCGCACGGACTTCCTGTTTCTCGGGCGTGGCATCAACTATCCCATCGCCCTCGAAGGCGCCCTGAAGCTGAAGGAGATTTCCTACATCCACGCCGAAGGCTACCCGGCCGGTGAGATGAAGCACGGGCCGATCGCGCTCATCGACGAGCACATGCCCGTGGTGGCAATCGCCACGCGCGACCACGTGTTCGAAAAGATGATGGGCAACGTGCAGGAGGCCAAGGCGCGTGGCGGATCCGTCATTGCCGTGACGTCGCAGGGTGATGACCGGATGCGGGCCGTGCTGGATCCCGCGCGGGATGTCGAGATCCAGATCCCGGTGTCTTCAGACCTGCTGACGCCGGTCATCGCGACGGTGCCCTTGCAGCTTCTGGCGTACTACATTGCTGTTCGGCGCGGCTGCGACGTGGACCAGCCGAGGAATCTCGCCAAGAGCGTGACAGTAGAATAGGTGGGTTGGATTTCACATCGCAGCTGAACCCTGAGCAGCAAGCCGCAGTTCTTCAGACAGAGGGTCCGCTTCTCATCCTTGCCGGTGCCGGTTCTGGCAAGACCCGCGTCATCGCGCACCGGATCGCACACATCGTCGACAGCCGGCTGGCGCCACCTGACGGCCTCCTCGCCGTCACCTTTACCAATAAGGCCGCCGAAGAGATGCGGTCCCGCGTGGCGACCCTGCTTGGCCAGGAGTGCAGGGGCATGTGGATCTCCACATTCCACGCGCTCTGTGCGCGCTTGCTGCGTCGGGAGGCGAGGCACCTGGGCCTCTCCAGGGATTTCGTCATCTACGACACCAACGATCAGTTGGCGGTCGTGAAGCAGGCGCTCAAGGCGCACGGGGCTGACGAGGAGTCTCTGGCGCCGCGCGCCGTCCTTTCCCGGATCAGCCAGGCGAAGAACCGCATGGAAGCGGCGGTCGCTGTCACCGATGCCGCCTGGAATCCTCGGGAGGCGTTGATCGGGAAGGTTTACGCCGCCTACTGCGAGACGCTGCGAGAGGCGCAGGCCCTGGACTTTGACGACCTGCTGCTCAAGACCGTGGAACTGCTGGACACCTCTGAGCAGGTCCGTGAGCGCTATGCGACGCAGTTCAGGTACGTGATGGTGGATGAGTACCAGGACACGAACAGGCCGCAGTACCTCCTGATGGAGCACCTCGCAGGGATGCACCGGAACCTCTGCGTGGTGGGGGACCCCGACCAGTCCATCTACAAGTGGCGTGGCGCGGACCTGCGGAACATCCTGGACTTCGAGACCGCGTTCCCGGAGACCATCATCGTCAAACTGGAGCGCAACTACCGGTCGACCCAGGTGATTCTCGACGCCGCAACAGCGGTCATCTCGCGGAACCGAAACCGGCCGGAGAAGCGCCTGTATACGGACAGGCGTGGGGGGGATCTGGTCACGGCCTACCGGGCTGCCGACGACATCGACGAGGCCGAGTTCATTGCCAGAACCGCACAGGCCGCGATCCGCCGCGATCGGGACGTTTCTGTTGCGGTCCTGTATCGCACCAACGCGCAGTCCAGAACGATCGAGGATGCGCTTCGCCGGGCGGCGGTGGCGTACCGGATTATCGGCGGCGTCCGCTTCTACGAGCGCAAGGAGGTCAAGGATGCGTTGTCCTACCTCCGGCTGGTGCTGAATCCGCAGGATGACGTCAGTCTCCGCCGCATCATCAACGTGCCCGCCAGGGGCATCGGCAAGGGTGTGATGGATTCATTGGCGGCATCGCTGCCCGATGAGGCGGATACGAACACCCCGCTCCTGATGAGTGCCGGCCTTGTGCCGGAGGCTCAGTCCCTGTGGGCGCGGATTGTCTCTGCCGTGGAACGGCGGTCACTGGCGCCGCGGGCGACGGCCGCCCTGAGCGCGTTTCGCACCATGATGGACGGCCTTCGGGGGGCCACCGTTGGGGCCAGTGTGGCCACGACACTTGGCCTGGTCCTGGATAAGAGCGGCTATCTGGAGGACCTTCGAGGGGAGCGGAGCGAAGAGGCCCAGACAAGGATTGAGAACCTGGCTGAGCTCGTGTCGGCCGCCCGTGAGTTCGAAGCCAGAAGCAGCGAACCGACCCTAGCGGGATTTGTTGACCAGTTGTCCCTGCTGGCCGACGTTGATGAGGAGGCCGGCACCAGGGACGCGAACGTCCTGATGATGACCCTCCACAGCGCAAAGGGACTGGAGTTCCCCGTGGTGGTGCTCGCAGGCCTCGAGGAGGGACTCTTTCCCCACTCCAGGTCCGCAGAGGACGAGGCAGAGCTCGAGGAGGAGCGGCGGCTCTGCTACGTCGGCATCACGCGGGCGGAGACGCGGCTCTACCTGACATCGGCTGCCCGGCGCCGGAACTTCGGTGAGTACCAGGCCACGGAGCCATCCCGCTTCCTGGACGAGATTCCAGCTGAGCTGATTGAGTGGGCACCGTCGCGTTTTGCAGCGGCCCCCGAGCCTTCTGGCTTCACCCGTGGCCGGCGTCAGACTGGTCCGTGGCGGGAGCAGACACCAGGCCGACCCGTGTTCGCCCCCGAGGACGAAGATCAGTCGGCGCACATGGGACTAAGGCCAGGCATCAAAGTCCTCCATGCGCAATTCGGCGTGGGGACGGTGCTGGATGTGGAGCCGCTTGGCGATGACGCGAAGGTCGTGGTCCGCTTCGCGGACGTCGGCCAGAAGACGCTCCGTGCGAAGTTCGCGAAACTGAGCGTTGCCTAGTCAGCGTTGGCTCGGTCGCGTCGCCTAGTTCTCGCTCGGCTCTGACGGGACCTCTTCCGGCTGAACGCCTTCAGCGGGCACCTCGTCGCTGTCCTGCTCAGGCAGTCTGGCAATCGACACCGCCCGATCGTCACCCTCGATCTCGATCAAACGCACACCCTGGGTCGCCCGGCCAATGGAGCGCATGTCTCCCGTGGCCATCCGCAGGGTCTTACCCTGCTGCGTGATGAGCATCAGCTCGTCTGATTCCGATACCTGGGCCACGCCGATCACGGCACCATTCCGATCGGACGTCTGAATGTTGATGGTCCCTACGCCGCCACGGGTCTGGATGCGGTATGCATCGAGCTCCGTCCGCTTGCCGTAGCCCTGTTCGGTGACCGTGAGAATGCTTCCGCCTGGGCGGAGCACCTCCATGGCGATGACCGAGTCGCCTTCGCGCAGCGCGATGCCCCTGACGCCGGCCGCGGTCCGGCCCATCGCGCGAACGTCCTGCTCGCCGAATCGGATGGCCATGCCGTTCCGTGTGCCGATGAAGATCTCGCTGTTGCCCTCGGAGATCTGCACGGCCATGACGGCATCGCCCTCGTCTACATCGGCGGCGATGATGCCCCCGGCGCGGGGATTGCTGAACGCAGACAGCCCGGTCTTCTTGATGACGCCCTGCCTGGTACCCATGACGACGAACCGGTCGTCCTGAAATTCCTTGACGGCGATCATGTCCGCGATGCGCTCGCCTTCTTCCATCGAGACCAGATTCGCAATCGCCTTGCCGCGGCCGTCCGGCCCCACATCCGGGATCTCATGGACCTTGAGCCAGTACGCCCGGCCCCGATCCGAGAAGATCATGATGTAGGCGTGCGTGGACGCGACGAAGAGGTGGCTGACGAAGTCCTCCTCGCGGGTGCGCATGCCGATGCGGCCCTTGCCGCCCCTGCGCTGGCTCCGATAGTTCGTCAGCGCTGTGCGCTTGATGTAGCCCGTATGGCTGACTGTTATCGCCATGTCTTCATCGGCGATCAGGTCCTCGATGCGGAAGTCGCCTTCCGCCGCGAGAATCTCGGTTCGGCGCGGGTCGGCGTAGCTCTCTCGAACCTGCTTCAGTTCATCCACGATGATGCCTAATAGCAGGCGCTCATCTGACAGGATGGCCTTCAGCCGGCCAATCGTCTCCAGGATCTGGGCGAGCTCGTCCAGAATCTTCTGGCGCTCGAGCCCCGTGAGGCGCTGGAGTTGCATGTCCAGGATGGCCTGGGACTGAATCAGGCTCAGCCCGAACTCCGTGACCAGGCCCTGCCGTGCCTCGGCCGGGCTCTTCGCATTGCGGATCAGCGTGATGACGGCATCAAGCTGGTCCAGCGCGATCTTCAGGCCCGAGAGGATGTGGCCACGGGCCTCGGCCTTCCTGAGCTGGAACTCGGTGCGGCGTCTGACGACATCGCGCCGGAACTCGATGAAGGCGTCGATTAACTCGACGAGCGTCAGCACCTTAGGCCTGGCGCCGACGATCGCCAACATGTTGATGCCGAACGTGCCCTGAAGCGCCGTGTGCTTGTAGAGGTTGTTCAGCACCACCTCACCAACCTCACCCCGCTTGAGGTCAACCACGATCCGCATGCCGTCACGGTCGGACTCATCCCGGATGTCGGAGATGCCTTCGATCGTCTTCTCCTTGACCAGGTCGGCGATGCGCTCGATCAGTCTCGCCTTGTTCACCTGGTACGGGATCTCGGTGATGACGATCGAGATGCGGTCGGCCTTCTTGCTGGTTTCGAAATCGGCTTTGGCGCGCATTGTCACCATGCCGCGGCCTGTCAGGTAGGCCTGACGTATTCCCTCGCGGCCGACGATAAAACCGCCAGTCGGGAAGTCCGGACCTGGAATCAGCTCAAGCAGACGCCGCTGCTTGTCCAGGAGCGAGGGAGGCGGGCCCTCAAGGCCTGCCGTGATCACCCAGACAACGCCGTCGATGATCTCGCCCATGTTGTGCGGCGGAACATTTGTTGCCATGCCGACGGCGATACCAGAGGACCCATTGACCAGCAGGTTTGGGAACGGCGCCGGCAGCACCGTCGGTTCCTCGCTGGTTTCGTCGTAGTTGGGCACGAAGTCGACGGTCTCCTGGTCGAGATCCGACATCAACTCGTCGCCGAGCGCTTTCAGCCGGGCTTCCGTATACCGCATGGCCGCCGGCGGGTCGCCGTCGACCGACCCGAAGTTACCTTGGCCATCAACCAGCGGCGAACGCATGTTGAAGGGCTGCGCCATGCGCACCAGCGTGTCGTAGATCGAGGCGTCGCCGTGGGGATGGAAGTTGCCCATTACCTCGCCGATAATCTTGGCGCACTTGCGGTAGCCCCGATTCGACGCGAGCCCCATCGTCTTCATGCCGTAGAGCACGCGGCGATGGGCTGGCTTCAAGCCGTCTCGCACGTCGGGCAATGCTCGTCCAATGATCACGCTCATCGCGTAATCCATGTACGAGCGCTTCATCTCGTCTTCGATATTGACTTGTGTGCGGGTGGGCGGCGGCGTCTGCATCGGGGTCTGCATGTGCGGTTAGACGTCGAGGTTTCTGACGTCGAGGGCGTTGTCCTCGATGAACTTCCGCCGCGGTTCGACCTGGTCACCCATGAGCGTGGTAAACATCTGGTCCGCTTCGGTGTGATCTTCTGCGCGCACCTGCAGCAGCGTCCGGTGCTCCGGATCCATCGTCGTCATCCACAAAGTATCCGGATTCATCTCGCCGAGGCCCTTGTAGCGGTTGACGGCCACGCCTTTGCGCCCGGCGGCCAGGAAATACTCGACAAAACTGTCGAGGTCTTCGAGTACCGCTGATTCGTCCTTCTTTGATGGCGGACCCGCAGGCGGCTCCGGAGCATCTGGTTCGGCCATGGTGTCATCCGGATCGACCTTCGAGGCCACCGTGACCGTGACAGGGAACTTGACCTGTTGCACGTCACGGGACGCGGTCAGCAGGGTCCGGTACTCACTCGACGCAATGAAGGCGACGCCAAGATCCTGGCGACGGGGGTAGCCGAGCGACCGGTCCTCAACAGCCAGCATGTAGGCGCTGTGTTCCTCGTCCCGGACCACGCGGACGTCCCGAATCGGAGTCGTCATGCGTGCCGCCACGGATGCGAGCGGTCCTTCCTGCTCAAAGAACGACCGATCCCTGGCGTGGGCCGCGAGCAGAATCAGGACGAGATCCGCTGCGTGACCACGGCGCGTGACCCCCTGCAGGAACTTGCGGAAGGCCATCGTCCGCTGGAGTTGCACCTCAAGGGCCTCGCCAGACAGTGATGTGCCATCAGAGGACGTCACAACCCGGGACTCAATAGCTCGTCTGATAAGGAACGCGTCGAGTTCACGCTCGTCCTTGATGTAAGTCTCGGCGCGCCCACGCTTCGCTCGGAACAGCGGCGGCTGGGCGATATAGATGTGGCCCTTGTCGACTAGTTGCGGCATCTGCCGATAGAAGAACGTCAGCAGCAGCGTCCGGATGTGGGATCCGTCCACATCGGCGTCGGTCATGATGATTACGCGGTGGTAGCGGAGCTTCCCCAAGTTGAAGTCTTCAACGCCAATGCCACACCCAAGGGCGGCGATCATTGTCTTGATCTCATCGCTGCCGAGCATCTTGTCAAAACGGGCCTTTTCGACGTTCAGGATCTTCCCCTTGATGGGAAGGATGGCCTGGAACTTCCGGTCGCGCCCTTGCTTGGCCGAGCCGCCGGCCGATTCCCCTTCTACGATGTAGATCTCGCACGCTGCCGGGTCCCGCTCCTGGCAGTCCGCTAGTTTTCCAGGGAGACTGCTGCCATCCAGTGCGCCCTTGCGCCGGACCAGGTCCCTCGCCTTCCTCGCAGCTTCACGAGCCCGGGCTGCATCGGCAGCCTTGCCGATAACGCGCTTGGCGACAAGTGGTGTCTCCTCGAGGAACTGGCCGAGTTTGTCGTTGACGATCGCCTCAACGATGCCCTTGACTTCGGTGTTGCCGAGCTTCGTCTTGGTCTGGCCCTCGAACTGCGGCTGTGGAATCTTGACGCTGATGACGGCCGTCAAACCTTCGCGGATGTCGTCGCCGCCAATGCTTTCCTTGAGATCCTTAATCAGGTTGTTTTTGGCCGCGTAGGCGTTGATCGTGCGCGTGAGCGCCGAACGAAAGCCTGAAAGGTGCGTGCCGCCTTCATGGGTGTTGATGTTGTTCGCAAACGAAAACACCAACTCCGTGTAGCTGTCGTTCCACTGAAGGGCAATCTCGGCCTCGATGCCGTCCTTCAACCCTTTCATGTAGATCGGCTTGTCGTTGACCAGGGCCTTGTTCTTGTTCAGGTGCTGGACGAACGACACGATGCCGCCTTCATACTGGAACCGGTGATTCCTGGAGTCGCGCTCGTCATCAAGGGTAATCAGGATGCCGGCGTTGAGAAACGCCAACTCCCTGAGGCGCTGCGCGAGGGTGTCGAAGTTGTACTCGGTCGTCTCGAAGACCGTCGAGTCTGGCAGGAAGGTCACCCTGGTTCCGCGGCGGTGTGTCGTTCCGGTGTTAACGAGATCAGCGATCGGCTTTCCGCGTTCGAACGACTGCTGGTGCACCTGTCCATTACGCCAGATCTCCAGGTCGAGGCGTTCTGACAGCGCGTTGACGACGGAGACACCTACACCGTGCAGGCCTCCGGACACCTTGTAGCTGTCGTTATCGAACTTGCCGCCGGCATGCAGGACCGTGAGCACAACTTCGGCGGCGGACTTGCCGCTTTCGTGCCGGTCAACAGGAATGCCGCGCCCGTTATCAACAACCGTGATGGCGTTGTCGACATGAATTGTGACGTTGATTTCGCTCGCGTGGCCCGCGAGGGCCTCGTCAATTGAGTTGTCAACGATTTCATAGACGAGGTGGTGGAGCCCTGTTGGACCAGTCGATCCGATGTACATGGCTGGACGCTTGCGGACCGCTTCAAGGCCTTCAAGCACCTTGATTTTGTCGGCTCCGTAATCGTCCGTCGTCTGGGATTGCTGGCTATCCAATCTCTCGGCTGGCTGCGAATGTCCGTGCTGATCAGCGTCGTTCACGTGGTGTCCTAGATCCTCATCGGCATGATCACGTAGGTGTAGTTGTATCCCTCGGCAGCCACTGGCCTCATGACGGCCTGACTGACTTCGTCCTTCAGAGCAAGGGAAACCACCTCTGTTTCGACGACGTTCAGAAAGTCGAGCACATACTGCGCGTTGAACGAGATCGTGAGCGGCCCGTCGGAGTAGTCCACCGCTAATTGTTCGCGCGCTTCGCCGAACTCCGAACTGCTCGAGGTGACGTCGACAACACCTTTGTTTATTTCGAACTTGACGGCGCGTGAACGCTCGTTTGAGAGCAGCGCAACTCGTTTCACGGCGTTGGTCAGTCTGTCTCGGTCAAACTCGAGGATCTTGTCGTTTCCCTTAGGGATGACGCGCTCATAGGCGGGAAACTGGCCGTCGATCATCCGCGACACAAGTGTTCGCCCGCCGAGTTCGAAGAAGAGATGATTCTCGCCGCTTTCGAACGTGAGCTCACCCTCAAACTCGGAGAGGAGCCTTCCGAGTTCAACCAGCGTCTTCTTCGGCAGGATTACACCAATTTCATCTGTTACCCCAACGGTTGCCGCGACTTCGACATGGGCAAGTCGGTGTCCGTCTGTCGCGACGAGTGTAAGAGACCCAGGCTTGATAATGAACTTGGCGCCGTTCAAAAAATAGCGGGTGTCCTCACCGGTGATGGCGAAGTGCGTCTTCGCCACCATCTGCTTCATCCCGTCTTTAGGAAGAGTGGCAACCTGAGTGCGTGCCGGCGATGGGAGAGTTGGGAAGTCGTCCTTAGGTAGTGTTTGAATGCGGGAGTCAAATCGATCAGCCGAGACTCGTACGGAGCCTTTTTCTTCAACGATGCGGATGTCAGTGTCCGGAAGGGCGCGGACGATCTCAAATAACTTCTTGGCTGGGATCGTTGTTTTGCCTGGCTTGGACACGACGCCTTCGCAACGGCTACTCAGCGCTACTTCCAAATCGGTGGCGAGGAGTCTGATCTCGGATGTTGTCGCGTCGAACAGGACATTGGCGAGAATTGGAATCGTGTTCTTGCGCTCGACGATTCCCTGGAAGAGTTGAAGTTCTCGAAGAAGATCTGTTTTTCGGACAACAAGTTCCATGGTTGGCACCACTGCGTCGTGTTCGGGAAGCCGTTGCGAAGCTAGATTTCTTCGAAAGAGATCTGACTAGATAGAGAGTGAATTATACAGAAAGAAAGGACCATATTAAAAGGGCGCTGTAAGAGGAGAAGCCTTTGTTTTTCAGATAGTTAAGCTGTTTAAGCTCGGGGAAAATAGTGTTGAAAAAAACCTCCCATCCAGGCTTGGCTGCGGATGGGTGATGGCGGAGGGTAAGGCAGAGACCCCCTGTGGACGGGGATTGTGTGGATACTGTGGAAATCAGCGGAATGATTCGAGAAATCCACTAATAAGCTTGTTGAAATCCGGGTCGGCCTTCCGGTGCTGTTCGACCTTTTTAATGGAGTGGATCACCGTCGAGTGGTGTTTTCCACCAAAGCTCCTGCCAATCTCGGGTAGTGATGCTGCCGTTAAGTTTTTGCAGAGATACATGGCGACCTGGCGAGGCATTGCCACGGATTTAGCGTTGTTCTTGGACTTCAGGTCTGTGCCCTTCATCTGGTAGTAGTCGCCGACAAACCGCTGTATGGCCTCAATGGAGATGACTCGGTCCTGCTGATCACCTGAACCTCGCAATACGTGTCGCGCAAGGTCCATGGTTAGAGGTTGGCCTGTCAGGGAGGCGTAGGCCACGAGTTTAATAAGGGAACCCTCCAGTTCACGGATATTGGACTTGATTCGGCCAGCGATAAACATGGCGACATCATCTGGGAGGGGGACCGACTCGGTGTCGGCTTTCCTCTTCAGAATTGCAACCCGGGTTTCCAGATCTGCCGGCTGAATATCGGTCGTCAAACCCCACTCGAAGCGTGATCGGAGCCGCTCCTCGAGGGCGGGAATCTCATTAGGGGGACGGTCGCTGCTCAGGACAATCTGCTTCTGCGCGTCGTAGAGGGCGTTGAACGTGTGAAAGAACTCAGTTTGGGTGCCTTCCTTCCCGGAGACGAACTGAATGTCATCGACAAGAAGAACATCCACGCTTCGATAGCGCTCGCGGAAGTCCAGGATGCGCTCGTAGCGCAGGGCATTGATCATCTCGTTCATGAAGCGCTCGGACGAGATGTAGGTCAAACGGAGTCCACGGCCATTCCGGATTACATGATGCCCAATGGCGTGCATTAGGTGCGTCTTGCCGAGTCCGACGCCTCCGTAGATGAACAGAGGGTTATAGGAACGGGAAGGCGCTTCGGCTACAGCGCGGGCTGCCGCGTGGGCGAACTGGTTCGATGGCCCGACAATGAAGGTGTCGAAGGTGTATCTGGGGTTCAGCCCGGTGGCGCCGGCGGCTCGGGAGGAGGCCAATTCGGCGTCCGGGGACGCGGAGACATCCAACTCCCCGCGGTCGGCGTTCTCGGTGGAGGCAATTTGGCCGTCGGTCAGGAAGGAGATGACCGTATCGGCCCGGTCGACATCCTGAAGGGCCTCCAAGAGGACTGGCGAGTAGTGCTTCGTCAGCCAGTCCTTAACCAGGGAGTCCGGGACGCGGACGGTGATCACCTGGCCGGAGTCGGAAACAAAGGCCGTCGGCTTGAACCACGTGTAGAAGCTGTGGCGGTTTACCTTTGTTTCGATTCTGGCGAGTACCAGGTCCCAAACGGAGACTTTCAAGCGGAGAAATCCTCTAAAACTCGCCTTTTCAACAGGGTTTTCCACACATGTGGAAATCTTGGGTGGGAAACCGAAATCACAGAACGCCAGACCATACCACAGGAACGCGATTGACACCCTCCACTGGGGAACTCTAGGATAGGGGTTTACTTCAGGACTCAGAACACAGGACAGGGAAAGCAATGAAGGGTAAACGGACGTTCCAACCCAATACGCGGCGTCGCGCCAAAGCACATGGTTTCCGCGTTCGTATGGCAACAAAGAACGGCCGCATTGTGCTTGCCAGGCGTCGTGCCAAGGGCCGCAAGCGGTTGACGGTTTCTGACGAAGGTTAGTGCGATCAGATCGGCTTAGGCGCCGGTCAGAGTTTGACCGGGTCTATGAACAGGGCCAACGGGTTCATGGCCAGTTCATGACCGTCTTCCGCGTCAATAGTGTGCCGTCGCCGCAGACCCGGTTCGGGGTTTCGGCTTCCAGGAAGCTCGGCAAGGCAGTCGATCGCAATCGGGCGAAACGTGTTGCCCGGGAGATTTTTCGGCTGAACAGGCCTCCAGGGGGCATGGATATCGTGATCGTGCCGAGGCGCCAGATGTTGAAGGCTCCATTTCCCTTGTTGGAGGCCGATTTTCGGCGAAGCCTGACGCGGAATGGTTCAGCAACTCAACACAAGTCTCGCAGTCCGAGGCGCCCTGGCGCTGCTCAAGGCCTATAAACTGCTGTTGTCACCCCTGTTTACAGGGAGCTGCCGCTTCTACCCCTCGTGCTCGGACTATGCACGCGAGGCGATTGAGCGGCACGGCCTCCTGCGTGGAGTGGCACTCAGCGTGCGGCGTCTGGCCCGTTGCCATCCACTTGGCGGCTCCGGGTTTGACCCTGTAAAACCATCCCACCGAGTTTCCCGCTCATAGACCTTATGGAACGTCGAACGCTCCTTGCGGTGTTCCTGGCGTTTGTTGTGGTGTACGTCTACCAGGCGTACATCGCACCACCCCCCAGCCCCGCCCCCACTACACAGGCGTCAACACGAGCATCAGAGGCCGTGGAGGGTACCGCGCCGGCTGCGGCGCCTGCCGCCGCGATCGAACCTGCGGCAACGGCCGCTTCCGTCCCCTCAATGGTTGTTGGGGCTGAGCGCGAGGAAGCAGTGACCCTTGAAACGGCTCAGGTCCGGGCCGTCTTCACGAATCGAGGTGGCAGGCTGACGAGCTGGGTGCTGAAGGGGTATCTGGATCGCACCGGGAAGCCGGTTGATCTCGTAGCTTCCGGTTTGCCGGCCGCACAACCGCTCCCCCTTTCACTCGAGACTGATACGCCGGCGCTGACCGCACGGCTGAACGACGCACTCCTTCGAACCCAGGTCGACCATGCTGCGAAACGTGTTGTCTTCGAGGGGGAGGATGCCGAGGGTGTAGCTGTCCGCAAAGAGTTTCAGTTGGACCCAGCTTCCTTCCTGCTCTCGGCCGTGGCCTCCGTCCGCCGCGGCGACGCGCAGGTGCCCGTTGGCCTTGTCTGGGGTCCCGGCCTTGGGGATCTTGGCGCAACAACCGGAGGGGGGTTCTTCTCCAGCGACGTATCCCGGGCGCCCGAAGCGCTCCTTGAGAGTGGGGAGAAGGTCGAGAGGATTGCGTACTCCAAGGTGGCCGCAGGAACGACTACCCGAACCGGAACATTTCGGTTCATTGGCATCGACGACCACTACTTCATCGTGGCGGCGCTTTCCACGGGACCAGTCACCGGCACGTTCAAGGCGTTGTCGCACCCGATGCCCGGAGAGAATGAGCATCAGCGCCAGTTGTTGAGCGTGGTCCTTCGTCAGGAGGAGGCAGGCAAAGCGTTCAAGTTGTATGTCGGCCCGAAGTCCTTTGATGTGTTGAAGGCCATCGATGGTGAATTTGTCAGGGCCATCAATTTTGGTTTCTGGGCCTGGTTGGCCGTGCCTTTCCTGGGTGTGCTGAGGTGGATCCACGGCTTCGCCGGGAACTGGGGCTGGGCCATCATCCTGCTCACGCTCCTGATGAACATCGTGATCTTCCCGCTCCGCCACAAGACCGCGGTCTCGATGCGGAAGATGCAGGAGGTTCAGCCCCAGATGAAGGCGATTCAGGATCGCTACGCGGGGTTGAAGGCCACAGATCCGGCCAAGCAGAAGATGAACGCCGAGATCATGGCGCTCTACAAAGAGAAGGGCGCCAATCCCGTCAGTGGGTGCCTTCCGACCGTGCTCACGTTTCCAGTGCTATTTGCCTTCTACTCGCTGCTGTCTGAGGCGATCGAGTTGAGGAATGCGCCGTTTGCGCTGTGGATTCAGGACCTCTCGACCCACGATCCCTACTACGTGACTCCCATCCTGATGGGCGTAGCGATGTTCTGGCAGCAGTGGATGACGCCGGCTACCGGGGACCCTGCGCAGCGCCGGATGATGATGTTCATGCCGGTGATGTTTACCGGCATGTTTCTGACGCTCCCGAGCGGTCTTGCCATCTACTATTTTGTGAATACGCTCTGGGGGATTGGCCAGCAGTACTTCACGAACTGGCTGCTGGGCCCCCCTGGGGTGCAGGCTCCCCGTCCGCCATCCGAGCGGAGGGTGAAGTCGGTCGGGTCTGGCCGGACGGAGAAAGTGGAGCGGAAATCTTGACGATGCCGACAGCGCTGACGGGTGAGGTTGTGACCTTTGTGCAGGCCGTAGTGACCGCCATGGGCCTGTCGCTGCAGATCACAACCGAAGACGCCGACGACACAACACAGATCAACCTCGACGGTGAGGACGGCGGGGTGCTCACCCGGCGCGGAGGTGAAGGCCTGCAGGCCCTGCAGCACCTGGTTGCGACGGCGTTCCGGCGTCAGTTGGGCGAGGATCACCGGGTGTTGGTGGACTGCATGGGCTTCCGCCGCGAGAAGGACGCCGAGTTGCGCCAGATGGCGCGCTACAACGCCGAACGGGCGGTGACGATGGGTGCTGCCCAGGAGATGGGACCCCTGAATCCATACGACCGGCGGATTGTGCACATGACGGTTGCGGAGTCGCCGGGCGTGACGTCGGAAAGTATCGGCGACGCGTTCCTGAAGACGGTCATCATTTCAGCGCGTTCCTAGCGCCGAATGGCTGCGCGGTTCGCCGCGTGATTTCCACAACAGACACCATCGTCGCAATCGCGACGCCGCGCGGTCGCGGCGCTCTGGGGATAGTGCGCCTGAGCGGCGGCCAGAGCATCAGCATCGCAACCGCCCTGACGGAGCGCACTGGAGGGTTCGAGCCCCGGTACGCCACGCTCTGCCAAGTTCACGGCATCGACGAAGTGGTGGTGACCGTGTTCAGGTCGCCGGCATCATTCACGGGCGAGGATTGCGCGGAGATCACGGCGCACGGCAGCCCGGTGGTCCTGAATGCAATTGTGGCCGCTGCGGTGAGTCAGGGCGCGCGGTTGGCGAGGCCTGGTGAGTTCACGCTGCGGGCGGTGTTGAACGGCAGGCGGGATCTCGTGCAGGCGGAAGCCGTGGCGGATCTGATTGACGCACACACCGACCTGCAGGCCCGCACCGCATTCGATCAACTCGAAGGTACGCTGACGGCCAGAATCAGGCTCATCGAGCGCGGCCTCTTTGAACTTCAGGCGCGGCTTGAGGCGTCGCTCGATTTCCCAGAGGAGGGCTATCGGTTCGTTGAGGCGCGTGACGTGGGGACGGAGTTGAGCCATGCACTCGGCGCGGTGAGGGCGCTGTTGGCGGATGGGCGAACGGGGCGGATCGTTCGAGAGGGTGCGACAGTGGTTCTGGCGGGCCGGACAAACGCCGGCAAGTCGAGCGTCTTCAATCGGCTGGTTGGTCGGGACAGGGCGATTGTGGCGGCGACGGCCGGGACGACGCGGGACTTTGTGACCGAGGAAGTGAATCTGTCCGGGATCCCCGTGAGCCTTGTGGACACCGCAGGGTTGGGCGTGGCCGGCGATGGGGTCGAGGCCGAGGGGATGGCGCGGGCCACTGCGGCGCATGGCGCGGCGGATGTGTTGCTGATTGTGGTCGACGGGTCGGCGCCGCTCGGTGAGAGCGACATAGCACTGCTCCGCGACACTGCTGGCCGAAGGCGGTTGGTGTTGTGGAACAAGCAGGATCTGGCGTCGACGGTTGAGGGTGGGCCCGGTAGCGGTGGCTATGTCGCAGTTTCAGCGCTGACCGGGTTGGGGATGGATGTCGTCAGAGCGAGGCTGGTTGAACTGCTGTGTGGCGACGAGAGTCCGAGAAGTGTTCCCTCACTGTCGAACATCCGGCACATCAGACTATTGGACGGTGTGCTTGAGCATCTGGAGAGTGCACGCGAGGCGGCATCGCGGACCGCGCCGGAGGAGTTCGTGCTGAGCGAGTTGGCCGCGGCGCGGGCGCTTTTGGAGGAAGTGACTGGAGTTCGCGGGTCGGAGGCGATGCTGGAAGAGATCTTTTCGAAGTTCTGCGTGGGGAAGTGAGCGCCGATCGGATCGTCGTGATCGGGGCAGGCCATGCTGGTGTGGAGGCAGCTTGGGCCGGAGCGCGCCTTGGGGCTGCGGTGACGGTGTGCGCCGCGCCACCGACTAGGGTAGGCCATATGCCCTGCAATCCTGCTGTTGGTGGAACAGCGAAGGGCCACATCGTCCGCGAGATTGACTCGCTTGGTGGATGCATTGGTCGATTGACAGATTTGTCTGGCATCCAGTTCAAGGTTCTCAATCGTGGCCGCGGGCCGGCTGTGTGGTCGCCACGGGCGCAGGTGGACAAAGCGGCGTACGAGTTGAACGCACAGAGGCTTCTCGAGGAGCAATCTGAAATCGAGTGGGTTCGGGCGCGGGTGGACTCGATTGACGTCGTCGCTGGCCGGGTACGTGGCGTGTGGATGGAGGGCGGAGACCACATCGCGTGCTCGGCGGTGGTGGTCTGTACGGGGACTTTTCTCAATGGCCTGATTCACATCGGGCCAGAGCGCCGGCCGGCCGGCCGGGTAGGCGAAGCGCCGTCGCTCGGCCTGGCGGAATGGCTTAAGACGCAGGGTTTCAAGTGGGGGCGGCTCAAGACCGGAACACCGCCACGGCTTCACCGGAAGAGCATCGACTTCCAGAAGCAAGTGCGCACTGGGGTGTTCGAGGAGGAGCTGGGGGATGCGACGCCCACACAACTCTCCACCTATTGCCGCACCGAGATTCGCAACCAGGTGAGCTGCTGGCTGGTGCGAACAAACCAGGACGTTCACCGGCTGGTTCGCGAGAACATCGGCGTCAGTCCGCTCTTCAACGGGCAGATCCAGGGAATCGGACCCCGGTACTGTCCGTCTCTGGAGGACAAGGTGATGCGGTTCCCGGAGAAGGAACAGCATCAGGTCTACCTTGAACCCGAGGGTCTCGACGCCGACGAGATCTACATGAACGGCTTCTCAATGAGCCTTCCGCGGGATGTCCAGGAGCGCCTGGTCCACGCCATGCCAGGGCTGGAAGACGCCGAGATGATTCGCCCAGCCTACGCGGTGGAGTACGACTTTATCCAGCCGACGGAGTTGTGGTCCACCCTTGAGGCCAAGGCTGTGGCGGGGTTGTTCTTTGCCGGACAGATCAACGGAACGTCCGGGTATGAAGAGGCGGCAGCGCAGGGCCTTGTTGCCGGGATCAATGCGGCCAGGCTGGTGCAGCGGAAGCCCGCCGTCGTGTTTCCTCGGAGCGAGTCCTACATCGGCGTCCTCGTCGACGATCTGGTCACGAAAGGGTGCCTTGAGCCGTACCGGATGTTCACGTCCAGGGCCGAGCACCGGCTGCACCTGCGGGTCGACAACGCGGATCTGCGGCTGACGCCACTCGGACGAGAGGTGGGCCTTGTCGATGACGAACAGTGGGACCGCTTTCAGTCCAGGAAGGCCAGGTTCGGGCGCAACGTGCGGACGATTTCCGAGTCGAAAGTGAATCTCGGTGGAGTTTCAACGCCTGCATACCTGGCGCTTCGACGACCAGAGGTCCGGATCGCGACCCTGCAGGACGCGGGGATTTCGCTCGAGGTCGATGAGCGAGATGGTGAGCTTGACCTGCTCAGCGTAGAGACCAGTGTGAAGTACGCCGGCTACCTGACGCAGGAGCGGACGCTCGCGGCCAAGCTGATCAGGGACCAGTCGCGGGCCATACCACGCGGCATGAACTTCGATGCGGTCCAGGGACTGTCGCGCGAGGTGCGGGAGCGTCTCTCTCAGATTCGGCCCGAGACCATCGGGCAGGCTTCGAGGATTCCCGGCGTCACGGTAGCCGCCGTCGCCCTGATTGGTTCCGCCATCAAACACGGCGCTGGAAAGCCAGATGCCAACTGACTTTGATTTGTGGGCTGAGGCGCGGCAGCTTCGTGCCCTCGTGTCGGAGGATCAGTTCGCGAAACTCCGAACCTACGTCGAGTTGCTCAAGACTTGGAACGCAAAGGTCAACCTGACGGGGTTTTCACTGACAGGAGACCTGGACGAGGCCCTTGATCGCCTGATCCTCGAGCCGGTATCCGCTGCATCCCTACTACCGGAGCCGATTCAATCAGTGGTTGACGTCGGTAGCGGAGGGGGTTCACCAGCGCTACCGCTGGCGATTGCCGCACCGCGGATCTCCTTCACCCTGGTTGAATCAAGCACGCGGAAGTGCGTGTTTCTCCGGGAAGCCATCCGCGCGACGGGTCTGCAGTCCGCAAGGGTGATAGCGGAGCGAATCGAAGCTGTGGCGGGCGCACCCAATCACGAGACATTCGATGCGGCAACCGTCCGAGCCGTTCGCTTGGACGCGGAGCTCGTCGGCCACCTGTCCGTTCTGGTGCGCCCTGGCGGTTTCCTGATCTACTTCGACCAAGCCGGCCACGAATCACCCCAGGGCTGGCCAAGTTTTCCACTCATCGCGTCAAAACAGGCAGAAACCTCGAAATGGCGGCTCAGGATTTATCAGCGAACCCCCTGATTTGTTCCACGTGGAACACAGCCAATTGACGCCAACAAGGCCATCGCCTATTCTTAGCCGCGCCAGAGACCGCCAGATATTAATTTTCGGCCAATGAACCAAATCCTATCAACCAAAGTGGTCGCCGTCGCCAACCAGAAGGGCGGCGTTGCGAAGACCACCACCACCATCAACCTCGCAAGCGCACTGGCAGGCTCTGGGTTGCGAGTACTGCTGGTTGACGTTGATCCGCAAGGCAATCTCACCAGTGGCGTCGGCTGCAAAGGCCGGCAAGGCCCGGCCGGCGGTACCTATCAAGCACTGACCGTAGACGGCACGCCCGCAACTGAATACCTCATCGCGACGGACTACCCGAACCTCTCACTCATGCCGGCCGACCGGAACCTGACCGGTGCCGAGATCGAGCTCGTCGCGTTCCCTGAGCGGGAGCGGCGGCTCAAGCGCGTCCTCGACACCCTGCGGGGGCGTTTCGACTACCTGTTTCTCGATTGCCCGCCGTCGCTGGGCCTGCTCACATTGAACGCGCTGGTCGCTGCCGACACAGTCCTCATCCCGCTCCACTGCGAGTATTTCGCGCTGGAAGGCCTCGCCGAACTCCTCGGCACGCTCAAACGCGTGCGAGCCATGCTCAACCCGGCGCTGGACATCGAAGGCGTACTGCTGACGATGTACGACGATCGGACCAACCTGGGCCAGCAGGTCGCGAAGGACGTGCGCGAGTTCTTCGGAGACAAGGTGTTTCAGACGGTCATACCGCGCAATGTGCGGCTGGCCGAGGCGCCAAGTCACGGCATCCCGGCCGTGACCTACGACCCGCGCTCACGGGGCGCTGAGGCGTATTTGCAGCTTGGACGTGAGTTCATGACGCGTCAGCCTCTTGCCCCGGGCGCGAGCAACCCTCCCACTACACAGGTGAGACATGGCTGATCGAAAACCGGCACTCGGCAAAGGCCTGAGTGCACTCATTCCCGACGCCCAGCCCGCCGCCACAGAGGCCAGCATCCGGGAGCTCGACATTGACCTGTTGAGCCCGAACGATGCCCAGCCCCGCGGGCAGATGGATGATGCCCGCCTGGAGGACCTGGCGCGGTCCATCCGCAGCAACGGCATCATTCAGCCCATCATCGTCCGCAAGGTCGGGTCGGCCTACCGGATCATTGCCGGGGAGCGGCGGTGGCGCGCGGCGCAGCGGGCAGGACTCCTCAAGGTTCCTGTCGTTGTTCGAGAACTCGCGCAGGACGCCGAGCGCGAGAACCTGCAACTGGCGCTCATCGAGAACATCCAGCGGGAAGAACTCAACTGCATAGACGAAGCCGCGGCCTATCGCCGGCTCATCGACGACTTCCAGCTCACGCAGGAGCAGGTGGCGGCCGCCGTCGGCAAGGACCGGAGCTCAGTTGCCAATCACCTCAGACTGCTGAAGCTCCCGGAGGAAGTGCGGGCCGAACTGGCGGCAGGCGCCCTTTCCATGGGTCACGCCAAGGCGCTGCTCGCGCTTCCCACCGAACAGGCCCAGCGGCAGTCGGCACGGGAGATCGTGAGCCGAGCCCTCTCCGTCCGGGAGGCCGAGATGATGGTCCGCAGGGAAGCCAAAGCGGCTGAACCACGGACTACCCATGAGCCGCCAGCGGCAGATGTCCATACCCGCGCCGCAGAAGAACGGATGCGGTTCGTCCTCGGAACAAAGGTCCGCATCGCCCGGAAGGGTGCCGGCGGCTCAATCCACGTCGAGTTCAAGGACGAGAACGAGCTGAACCGGCTCTACGAGCGCATAACGGCCAACTGACTGCGCCCCTGGAAGCGCTGCCGGCCCGGCAGATCGTGATATAAAAGTGTGTTTGCCGCCACGTCTCGCGGCACGGTGATCACTTAGAACACAGATGGGCAAACGGGCATCGGCCGGACGATACGCGAAGGCGCTCTTTGATGTGGCGCTCCAGGAAGACCTGCTCGATCAGGTGGCGGCGGACCTCGAGGGTCTGTCGACGCTGGTCAGCGGGCACGAGGAGCTGCTGCGCACGTTCGCGAATCCTGCCATTCCGGCCCAGGCGAAGCGGAAACTCATTGAGGTGCTGATCACGCGCCTTGCGCTGCAAGGCCCGCTGGGCAAGCTCCTGATGCTACTCGCGGGTCGGGACCGGCTCTGGCTCGTGCAGGATCTGCGGCAGTCCTTCACGGACCGCCTGAACGAGCATCGTCGCATTCTTCAGGCTGAGGTCGTGACGGCAGAGCCGCTGGCGGCCGATCAGGCCGCCGCGTGGCAGACGCGGTTGTCGACGGCAACCGGCTGGACAGTCTCGCTGACCACTCGTGTCGACCCGGCCCTGCTGGGCGGGGTCCGGGCTCGAATCGGCAGCACGGTGTATGACGGCAGCGTCGCGACGCAACTGGCGCGTCTGCGTGGCAGCCTTGTGGAACGTCTGTAGCAGAGCAGGTGGCAATGGACATTCGAGCAGAAGAAATTTCCAAGATCATCCGCGACCAGATCGGCAGCTTTGCCGTTGAGGTCGATGTCGCGGAAGTCGGCAGCGTGATATCGGTCGGCGATGGCATCGCCCGCGTGCACGGCGTGGAACGCGCCATGTCGGGTGAGATGCTCGAATTCACGCACGGCGTGTTTGGGATCGCCCTGAACCTGGAAGAGGACAGCGTCGGCGCGGTGCTGCTCGGCGAGTCCAGGCAGATCAAGGAAGGCGACGTCGTCAAGCGGACGGGCCGCATCATCTCGGTGCCGGTGGGCGAGGAGCTCCTCGGCCGCGTGGTCAATGCGCTCGGCCAGCCGATCGACGGCAAGGGCCCGATCGCGACCACGCAGTACCTTCCGATTGAGCGCATCGCCCCGGGTGTGACCGACCGGCAGCCGGTGAAGGAGCCTCTCCAGACCGGCCTCAAGGCCGTGGATGGCATGGTGCCCATTGGCCGCGGCCAGCGCGAGCTCATCATCGGAGACCGCCAGACGGGCAAGACCGCCGTCGCACTCGACGCGATCATCAACCAGAAAGGCAAGGGCGTTATCTGCATCTACAACGCCATCGGTCAGAAGCAGTCGACCGTTGCCCAGGTCGTGCACACACTCGAAGAGTACGATGCGATGAGCTACACGGTCGTCGTGGCCGCGACTGCGTCCGACCCCGCCTCGATGCTCTACATCAGCCCGTACTCGGCCTGTGCGATTGGCGAGTACTTCCGCGACAGCGGCCGCCATGCGCTGCTGGTCTACGACGACCTCTCCAAGCACGCGAGCGCGTATCGTGAAATCTCGCTGCTTCTCCGCCGCCCGCCGGGTCGCGAGGCGTACCCCGGAGATGTGTTCTACCTGCACTCCCGCCTGCTGGAGCGCGCAGCCAAGCTGAAGACTGAGCTCGGCGGCGGCTCCCTGACGGCGCTGCCGATCATCGAAACCCAGGCCGGCGACCTCTCGGCCTACATCCCGACCAATGTGATCTCAATCACGGACGGGCAGATCTTCCTGGAGAGTGACCTGTTCCACCAGGGCATCCGTCCCGCCATCAACGTCGGCAATTCGGTGTCGCGCGTTGGCGGATCGGCGCAGATCAAGGCCATGCGCTCAGTGGCCGGCACCCTGCGCCTGGACCTCGCGCAGTACCGTGAACTCGCGGCCTTCGCGCAGTTCGGCTCCGACCTCGACAAGGCCACGCAGGCGCAGCTCAACCGCGGCCGCCGGCTGGTCGAGATCCTGAAGCAGCCGCAGTACCGGCCGGTTGCGGTGGAGAAGCAGGTCGTCATGATTTTCGCGGCGACCAATGGCTATCTCGACCCGATAGCCGTGGAGGATCTCCACAAGTACGAGGACGACCTGAACCGGTTCCTCGAATCACGGTACCCGGCTGTGCTCACTGGCATTGCCGAAAAGAAGGTGCTCGACGACGAAGTGAAGGGCGCGCTGGTCGCCGCACTGAAGGACTTCGCGCAGGCGTTCGTCGGGTCGAAGACCGCGGTTGCCGCAGTGGTTGCCTAGATGCCGTCGCTGATTGACCTCCGTCGCCGGATCCGCGCGGTCAAGTCGACGCAGCAGATCACCAAGGCGATGAAGATGATCGCGGCCTCGCGCCTGAAGCGGGCCCAGGATCGCGTCATCAACGCGCGCCCGTTCGCCCAGCGTATACGAGGTGTGCTGAACGGCCTGGTGACTCGGGTCGACCCATCGACGCATCCGCTGCTGCGCGTGCCGGCCGAAGGGGAAGGGCGTCCGCTGCTCATCGTCGTGTCGGCCGACCGTGGCCTCTGCGGCAGCTTTAACTCGAACATCATCAAGGTGGCGGGTCATTACATCGCCGAGCAGACGACGGCGCCCGGGCTCGGCCTCGTGGGCCGCAAGGGCCGCGAATTCTTCGTCCGTCGTGGTTTCGAGGTCGCCTACGACCGCGTCAATGTGTTCCAGAAGCTGGCGTTCTCGGATGCGACGGCTCTGGCGGATGTGGTGATCGAGGAGTTCACCTCGGGCCGCGCATCGTGCGTGGACGTCATCTACAACGAGTTCAAGTCGGTGATGACGCAGCGCGTCGTGACCGAGCGATTGCTGCCGATTCCCCGGGCCGACCTCGAGGACGCCGCGTTATCCACAGCGCCGTCCGCGTCGTCGTCCGACTACATTTTCGAACCCGCCCCTGCGGAGATCCTCCGTGACCTGCTGCCCAGGTATGTGCAGGCGCAGTTGTACCGGGCGCTCCTGGAGTCGAACGCAGCGTTCTTTGCCTCCCAGATGACGGCCATGGACGCCGCCACCCGCAATTCCACCGAGATGATCGAGAACCTGACGCTCTACATGAACAAGGTCCGGCAGGCGGCGATCACCCGCGAGATCATTGAAGTCGTCTCGGGCGCCTCGGCGACATAGGCGCCACCCGACAAGCGAGAGATATGGCACAGACAGCAGCAGCGCAGCGAAAAGGGCGGGTCGTCCAGGTCATCGGACCTGTCATCGACGTCGAGTTCCCCGAGGGACTCCCCGAGATCTACAACGCGATCCGCATCGTTTCCGACGGCGACGAGGGCTCAGGAGCTGCCAAGATCGACGTCGTGGCCGAGGTGCAGCAGCACCTGGGCGAAAACCGTGTCCGAGCCGTGGCCATGAAGCCCACCGACGGCATGACGCGCGGCATGACGGTCGTCGATAGCGGCGCGCCCATCACGGTTCCGGTTGGCCCCGAGACGCTGGGCCGCGTGCTCAACGTGCTGGGCGAACCGGTGGACTACCCGGATCGCCCGGTGAATTCGAAGGAGCGCTGGCCGATTCACCGGCCCCCGCCCACACTTGAGCAGCAGTCCACCGAACTGAAGATGTTCGAGACGGGCATCAAGGTCATCGACCTGCTTGAGCCGTACCTGCAGGGCGGCAAGATCGGCCTCTTCGGCGGCGCCGGAGTCGGCAAGACCGTCATCATCATGGAGCTCATCAACAACATCGCCATGAAGCACGGCGGTGTGTCGGTGTTCGCTGGTGTCGGCGAACGCACAAGAGAAGGCAACGACCTCTGGCTCGAGTTCCAGGAGTCGGGCGTGATCGACACGAAGGATCTGTCCAAGTCGCGCGCCGCCCTGGTCTACGGCCAGATGACGGAACCCCCGGGCGCGCGTCTGCGCGTGGGCCTGTCGGCGCTGACGGTGGCGGAGTACTTCCGCGACGCCGAAGGCAAGGACGTGCTGCTCTTCATCGACAACGTGTTCCGCTTCACGCAGGCCGGTTCGGAAGTGTCGGCCCTACTGGGCCGCATGCCGTCGGCCGTCGGCTACCAGCCGACCCTGGCCTCCGAGATGGGCCAGATGCAGGAGCGCATCACCTCGACGAAGAAGGGCTCCATCACATCGGTGCAGGCGATCTACGTGCCCGCCGACGACTACACGGACCCTGCTCCGGCGACGGCCTTCGCTCACCTCGACGCCACTACCAACCTGTCGCGTCAGATTGCCGAGCTCGGCATCTACCCGGCCGTGGACCCACTGGCCTCCACGTCGCGCATTCTTGACCCGCGCGTGCTGGGCGACGAGCACTACAACGTCGCCCGCCAGGTGAAACAGGTACTCCAGCGCTACAAGGACCTGCAGGACATCATCGCGATTCTCGGCATCGACGAGCTGTCCGAGGAGGACAAGCAGACCGTGACGCGCGCCCGGAAGCTCCAGAAGTTCCTCTCGCAGCCGTTCTTCGTCGGCGAGCAGTTCACCGGGCTCAAGGGCAAGTACGTGTCGGTGGCCGACACGATTCGCGGCTTCAAGGAGATCGTCGAGGGCAAGCACGACGCCCTGCCTGAGCAGGCCTTCTATATGGTCGGCACGATCGAAGAGGCCATCGAAAAGGCCGCCGCGATGACGACAACGTAGAGAAACAGCACAGTTCCATGGCTGACACCTACACACTTCCAACGCACCTGACCCTCGAGATTGTGACGCCCGACAAGGCGCTGGTCCGCGAGACGGTGGACGAGGTGCAGATGCCGGCGGCCGAGGGCTATCTCGGGATCTTGCCCGGGCACACGCCCCTGCTGGCGACGCTCCAGGTCGGGCAGCTGACGTATCGCTCCGGCCAGCAGACCACGAGTCTCCATGTGGCGTTCGGCTTCGTGGAGATCCTGCCGGACCGTGTGACAGTGCTTGCTCAGGTGGCGGAGCGGGCAGAAGATATCGACGTGGAAAGAGCCGAGGCGGCGAAGAGGCGGGCAGAGGAGCGGGTCACGCATCCGACAGCCACGCTCGACTTCGAGCGAGCCCGTGTGGCGATGATGAAGTCGCTGATTCGTCTTCAGGTGGCCCAGCGCGTCCGGATCCGCGGCTGATGTGTTCAAGAATCTCTTACAGCTCTTCAAATATCGAGCCCTGATTCAGGGACTCGCGGCGCGGGAGCTCAAGGCCCGCTACCGGGGCTCGACGCTCGGCTTCCTCTGGTCGTTCGTTAATCCTCTCCTCCTCCTGCTCATCTACACCTTCGTCTTCACGGTGGTGATGCCAGGCACGCACCCACCCGAGTACGAGCCGTACGCCCTGTTCATGTTCTGCGGCATCCTGCCGTGGTCGTGGTTTTCGGCGTCGCTTCTTGAGTCCTCGAATTCGCTGATTGCCGGTGGCAACCTGATCCGCAAGGTGCTCTTTCCAGCGGAAGTGCTGCCCATCACGACGGTGATCGCAAACCTCCTGCACTTCTGCCTCGGCCTTCCGATTCTCGCCGCGTTTCTCCTCTACTCCGGATCTCCGCTCGTCACGAGCGACCTGGTCTGGCTGCCGGTCGTGATCGTCGTGCAGTTGATTCTCACGCTGGGTCTGGCGCTGGGCCTTGCCGCCCTCACCGCACACTTCCGCGACATGAAGGACCTGCTCGCGAACCTGATGACCGTCTGGTTCTTTGCGACGCCGATCATCTATCCCCTCTCCCAGGCGCCTGAATCCGTCCGGTCGTTCCTGTTGCTCAACCCCTTCACGCACCTGGCCCGCGCCTATCAGGAAGTGCTGTTCATCCAGGGTCCATACACGGCGTGGCCCAGGCTGCTCGAACTCGGCGGCGTTTCCGTCCTGGTCTTTCTTGCCGGGTACTTCCTCTTCGATCGCCTGCGCGACACCTTCCCGGAGGCGGTGTAGCCGTGCATGCGATCGAAGTCCACGACCTGCGGAAGTCCTACCGCCGCTTCAGCCAGCGCCGCCAGTTCTCCACGCTGAAGAGCGCGTTGCTCTCAGGGTCCGTGGCGAAGGCGCTCAAGCCCGACGAATCGCTTGAGGCGCTGAAGGGCGTCTCCTTCAACGTGCAGGCCGGGCGCTCCTTTGGTGTGATCGGCCGGAACGGATCCGGCAAGAGCACCCTGCTGAAGCTGCTGGCCGGCATCGGCAAGCCCTCCGGCGGCACCATCCGCGTTGCGGGTCGCGTGTCGGCATTGATTGAGCTCGGCGCAGGCTTCCATCCGGAAATTTCCGGTCGCGAGAATGTCTTCATCAACGGCCTGATGCTTGGTCTGTCCCGGAAGGAGATCGGCCGGCGCTTCGACGAGATCGTGTCGTTTGCGGGCCTGGAAGACTTCATCGACGCGCCGGTGAAGACGTACTCCTCGGGCATGTACATGCGGCTCGGCTTCGCCGTGGCTACGCACGTGGACCCGGACGTGCTGCTCGTGGACGAGGTTCTGGCCGTCGGCGATGAAGGCTTTACGCACAAGTGCCTCGACACCTTCGCCGAATTCCGGCGCCGCGGTCGCACCGTCGTGCTCGTCACGCACTCGCTCGACCTCGTGGACCGCTTCTGCGATGAGGCGCTCTGGCTGGACGACGGCCTCGTGCGCGCCCAGGGAGACCCGCGCCGGATCGTCGACGAATATCGTCTCGACGTTGCGCGCGTGGAGAACCGCGAGCTGGCCCATGGGAATCAGTCGGCGCTTGCTCGCGTTGTAGAGGCCTCCCCGCCTGTCGAGGCGCTCGTCGCTGCCCCCTCCAGCCACTCCTCCAGCGGCGAGGCCGCCCCCGGGGGTGAGCCGGCTGCACCAGCAGTCGTGCCGGAGTCGGAACCGGAGGATTTGTTCAAGGCCACCGAGGGCCGCTGGGGTTCACGGGAAGCCGAGATCACGGGCGTGGAGCTGTTCGGCGCCGATGGGCAACCGTCGACGGTGCTCGAATCGGGCGGCGTCCTCGGCCTTCGGCTCACCGTCACCGCGGCGAAGCCGCTCACGGACGTCGTCTTCGGCATCGGCGTGTTCAACGCCGACGGCACCTGTTGCTACGGCACGAATACTCTGATTGACGGCGAGCCCGACCGGACACTTGAGGGCACCGCCGAGGTGCGCGTGGAGATCAATCCCCTCGACCTCGTGGCCGGCAGCTACAAGCTGGACGTGGCCGTGCACCGCACGAACGGCACGCCCTACGACTACCATCGGCTGCTCTACAGCTTCCGCGTAACCTCCGCGATCGCGGACGTCGGGATCAGCCGGCTGCGCCACGAGTGGCACTTCTCCGGCGCCATCCGCGGCGCCGTCCGTCCGTAACCGTTCTCGAATCGTGGCTACCACCGCGTCTCTGACGCTCAGCGCCCTGTTCAAGGCCGCCATCACGCGGGCGGGATTCGCCCGCCTGTCCGCCCGCACCGCCGGGCTGACGCCGACTGCCAAGGCGCTGGCCCTGGCTCACGCCGCCAGTTCCTTCTCCGGTGTCACGGTCGCGATCGTCCCCACGGACCGTGACGTTGACCAGATGGCCGCCGACGCGCAGTTCTTCCTGGACGCGCTCGAGGGCGGGCACGCCGGCAGCAGCACGGTCGGTGTCCGGCCGTTTCCGTCGCACCAGGTCGATCCCTATCGCGGGATGACCCCGCACTTCCGCGTGATGTCCGCCCGTGGACGCGTGCTGCACGCGGTTGCGGACCACCGCGTCCGGCTGGTTGTGGCCTCTGCCGCCGCGCTCCTGCCCCGGGTGAGCCGGCCCGCACGGCTGCGCCAGGCGTCCGTCGACCTGCGCTCCGGTTCGACCATCGAGCCTCAGGATCTCGCCGAACTGCTCATCGACGCCGGCTTCACCCGCGAGGACCCCGTGGACGCCCACGGCGAGTTCACCGTGCGTGGCGGCATCGTCGACATCTTCCCGGCGGACGAAGCAAAGCCCGTGCGCCTCGAGTTCGTGGGCGACATGGTCGAAAGCCTCCGCCGCTTCGACCCCGATACCCAGCGTTCGGGCGACGCTGTCGACCAGCTCGTGGTCAGCCCGGTCCGTGAGCGCTTTGACGACGAAGGCGTCAGCTTCTTCCAGTTCCTGGCGGAATCCGGCTCTTACCAACTCTTCGTGTCCGAACCGTCCGAGGTCGTAGACGTCGCCGGCCGCACCTGGGAACAGGCCCGCCGCAGCTTCGAGACACTCCGCGAAACCGCCACCAACGCGCCGGTCCGGCCACCGGAGACGCTGCTCGCCGGCGAAGGCGACGTGCTGCCGCTGCTCGCGGGTGCCTCGGCCCTCGACGAACTGGCCGTGGACGAGGGGGCCCATCACGTGGCCTGCCAGCCGTCGATGGAGTACCGCGGCCGCATCGTCGAGTGGGTCACGGAGCTTCGCAAGGGCCGGGAGCGTGGCGACACCCAGCTCTTCCTCGCCGAGACCGCCGGAATGGCGGAGCGTGTCGTCGAGATCCTCCGCGAGTACGACCTGCTGGCCCAGCCCGTGGACGACCCGCAGGGCACACGCACCGCGGCCGTGCTCGTTGGCGTGGGTGCGCTCTCCAAGGGGTTCCGCCTGCCCGAGGCCGGCCTTTCTGTTGTGGCCGAGCAGGACGTCTTCGAGGAAACGCGCCGCGCCGCGGACCGGCCCCGCAGCCTCGCGCGCACCTTCCTCTCGGATCTGCGCGACCTGAAGAAGGGCGATCTGGTGGTGCACGTGGACCACGGGATCGGCGAGTTCGTCGAGCTGAAGCAGCTCGGCCTCGGTGGCCCCGGCGCCACGGGAAGTGGTGTGCAGGAGTTTCTCGAGCTCCGCTACGCCAACGACGACAAACTCTTCGTACCCGTCGAGCGCCTGGACCTGATCCAGAAATACACCGGCGGCACGCGGCCGGCGCTTGACCGCCTCGGCGGCACCACGTGGGAGAAGGCCAAGACCCGCGTGAAGAAGGCCATGCGCGACATGGCCGAGGAGCTGCTCAAGCTCTACGCGCAGCGCAAGGCCGTGGCCGGCCATGCGTTCGCCGCCGACTCCCACTGGCAGCAGGAATTCGAAGACGCGTTTCCCTACGACCTGACGCCAGACCAGGCGAGCGCCGTCTCGGACATCAAGCGCGACATGGAGAGCACGCTGCCCATGGACCGCCTGCTCTGCGGCGACGTGGGGTACGGCAAGACCGAAGTGGCGATGCGGGCGGCTTTCAAGGCCGTCATGGATGGCAAGCAGGTGGCCGTGCTGGCGCCGACCACCATCCTGGCGTTTCAGCACCTGAAGACCTTCCGGGAGCGGTTCGCGGGCTTTCCCGTCACCATGGATCTGGTCAACCGTTTCCGCACCAAGCAGGAACAGCAGGCGAGCCTCGAAAGCCTCGCCGCCGGCAAGCTGGATGTGATCATCGGCACCCACCGGCTGCTTTCGAAGGACGTGCAGTTCAAGGACCTCGGGCTGCTGATCGTCGATGAGGAACAGCGTTTCGGCGTGGCGCACAAGGAACGCATCAAGCAGATGAAGAAGCGCGTGGACGTGCTGACCATGACGGCCACGCCCATCCCGCGGACGCTCAACATGTCGCTCGTCGGCATCCGCGACATGTCCGTGATCGAGACCCCGCCGAAGGACCGGCTTTCCATCCAGACCAACGTCGTGAAGTTCGACAGCGCCGTGATCGAGCGCGCCGTCAAGAACGAGATCGCCCGCGGCGGTCAGGTCTACTTCGTGCACAACCGCGTGGAGTCCATCTTCTCCATCGGCAACCTGCTTCAGCGGCTGGTCCCCGATGCGCGGATTGTGGTCGGCCACGGACAGATGGGTGAGCACGAGCTCGAGCGCGCCATGCTCGCTTTCGTTCAGAAGGAAGCGGACATCCTGCTGGCCACCACCATCGTCGAGAACGGCCTCGACATCCCCAACGCCAACACCATCATCATCAACCGCGCGGACCGCTACGGCCTGTCGCAGCTCTATCAGCTGCGCGGGCGCGTGGGCCGGTCGGACCGGCCTGCCTATGCCTACCTGCTGATTCCACCTGAAGAGTCGTTGACCCCCGTGGCGCGCAAGCGCCTGGCCGCCATTCGGGAGTTCAGCGACCTGGGCAGCGGCTTCCGCGTGGCCGCGCTGGACCTCGAGATCCGCGGCGCCGGCAACCTCCTCGGCGGCGAGCAGAGCGGCCAGATCGACTCGGTGGGCTTCGAGATGTACATGAAGCTGCTCGACGAGACGATCAGGGAGCTGAAGGGCGAAGACATCGAGGACGACGCCAGGGCCACCGTGAACCTGGGCGTGGACCTGAAGATCGAGCCCTCGTATGTGGTCGAGACCAACCAACGGCTCACCGTGTATCGCCGCATTGCCGCCGCCCGGACCGAGGCCGAGCTGGACACCGTCCTGCAGGATGTCCGGGACCGTTACGGCCCGTTCCCGACCTCGCTCCTGAACCTGGCCGAATACGGCCGCGTGCGGGTGTTCGCGGACCGGCTCGGCATCGAGTCCATCGACCGGGAAGGCCGCACGGTCCTCCTAAGGTTCAGGCCCACCGCGAAGATCGACCCCGCACGGCTGGTGAAGATCGTGAGCGAGTGGCCCGGCGCCACCCTTGTGCCGCCCGTGTCGCTGAAGCTGAGCCTGGACCCGCCTTCGCGGCCTGCTTCGCCCGCCGCTTCGGCGGGCAGGCCCGGAGCGGGCGGTCCGACTTCGCCCTCGGGGGCTTCGGGACAGGGGCCGTCTGGTCGTTCCGGCCCCTGGGAAGGCCGGTTGGCCGGATTGCAGGCGGCGAAACGAGCCGGGGCGCGCCCGTCCGAGCCCGGCAAGTCGGCTGGCTGGTGGACGGCCCGGGCCAACGCCGGAACCGTGGAACCCGGCTTTACCAAAGCCGAGATCCTCCGGAAGCCGGAGGAAGACCCCCGCGCCGAGGGCGGGATGTTCGAGCGCCTCCAGGGTCTCCTCCGTGCGCTATCCTGACTACATGACACCTCTTCGATTCACGCGGGCCGTTGTGGCCACCCTGCTCGTGGGCGCGAGTCTGACCCTGTCGGCCGGCGAGGTCGTGGAGCAGGTGCTCGTCAAGGTCAACGGCGAAATCATCAGCAAGAGCGAGTTCGAGCAGCGGCAGGTTGCGGCTATTCGCCAGCGGCCGGAGTTTGCCGACGGCACCGCCCCCGGCGAGGAACTCAAGAAGGCGCTCCTCGAGATCACCCCAGACCTGATCCTCGCCATCGTCGACGAGATGCTGCTGATTCAGCGGGGCCGCGAGATCGGCCTGGCCCTTGGCGATCAGCAATTTCAAGGCATCGTCGACAACATCAAGAAGGAAAACAAGCTCGAGAGCGAAGAAGACTTCCAGGCCGCCCTGAAGCAGGAAAACATGACCCTGGCCGACCTGCGCCGCAACATGGAGCGGCAGATGCTCGTCAGCCGCGTGCAGCAGCAGGAAGTGGCCGACAAGATCGGCGTGACCGACGACGAGGCCAGGGCCTACTACGGCGGTCACATGCAGGAGTTCACCACCATCCCCGACATCTCGCTGCGCGAGATCCTGATCGAGGTGCCCGTCGTGAACGGCACCACCAATGTCGGGCAGGACGACGATGCCAAGGCCAAGGCGGAAGCGATTCGCACGCGCCTGCTCGCCGGGGAGCCCTTTCCGAGGCTGGCGGGCGAAAGCTCCGACGCACCCTCCAAGGCCAACGGCGGACTGATTGGTCCCTTCAAGCGCACGGATCTGGCCCCGGCCCTTCTCAAGATCGTGGATTCCCTCAAGCCGGGTGATATCTCCGCGCCGACTCGTGTGGCCAAGGGCTATCAGCTCTTCAAGCTGGAGAGCCGGAGCGAAGAGCGCGTGCAGACGTTCGACGTGGCCCGTGGGCAGATCGCCGACCGCGTGGCGCAGGAGAAGCAGCGCGTCGAACTGCAGAAGTACCTGAATCGGCAGCGCACGCAGGCCATCATCACGTGGCGGAACGACGACCTGAAGAAGGCGTATGAGCAGGCGCTCGCGAAGCGCCAGGCATCTGCGGGAGTCGCCAAGGAGTGAGTGAGGCGGAGGTAGCGTGGTACGCGATCTGGACCCGCTCACGCCACGAGCAGGTTGTTCGCGAGCAGCTCGAACGCAAGCAGGTCGAGGCGTTCCTCCCCACTATCACCCGGTGGAGCCACTGGAAGGACCGCAAGAAGAAGATCGACTGGCCGCTCTTTCCCGGCTACTGCTTCGCCCGGTTCGACCGCCGCGACAAGCTCTCCGTGCTCACGTGCGTGGGCGTGGTCAACATCATCTCGTTTGAAAGCGAACTCGCGGCCATCCCCGATGCCGAGATCAACGGCATCCGCCAGCTTGTCGAAAGTGATCTGGCCTACGACCCTTGCCCGATGATCCACGAAGGAGACATGGTGGAGGTCACGCACGGGCCGCTGAAAGGCGTGAACGGCCGCCTGGTCCGCAAGGGCGCCCATGCGCGGTTGATCCTCTCGGTGGAAATGATCGGCCAGGCTGTCAGCGTGGAAGTGGATGCTGCTGATGTCCGCCCCTACTGACGCGCTCCTCGCGCCAGCAGATCAGGGCGCACGCGACGCTGCCACCCGCGCCGTTGTCACCGCGCCCGTGGCGACCAGGCCCGTCCGCGTCGGGAACGTCACCCTCAAGACGCCACTCGTGGTCGCGCCGATGGCCGGCATGACCGACTCCGCGTTCCGCCGCCTCGTGAAGCGCCAAGGCGGTTGTGGGCTCGTCGTCACCGAGATGGTGAGCGCCGACGGCCTTGTGCGCGGTATCGACCGCACGCTCGAGTACGCCGAGTACACCGAGGAAGAGCGCCCCGTCTCCATTCAGATCTTCGGTGGTGACCCCGCCATGATGGCCGCTGCCGCCCAGATCATCGAAGGCCTCGGCGCCGATATCGTTGACGTCAACATGGGCTGCCCCGTCCACAAGATCGCCAAGCACCACGCCGGCTGCAGCCTGATGCGCGAGCCCGAGCACGCCGCCGCCATCATCAATGCCATGGCGAAGGCCGTGCGGATTCCCGTGACGGTGAAGATGCGGGCTGGCTGGAACGACCGGGAGCGCAATGCGCCGGAACTGGCGCGGCTGGTGGCCGATGCGGGAGCCGCCGCCGTGACCGTTCACGGCCGGACGGCCGAGCAGTCCTATTCGGGATCAGCGGATTGGGATCTGGTGCGACGGGTGCGCGATGCCGTGAACATCCCCGTCTTCGGGAGCGGCGACTGCGTGGAGACAGGCCAGATTCTCGAGAAGCTCGCTGGTGGCATCGACGGCGTGCTCGTCGGCCGCGGGGTACTTCGGAACCCATGGATCCTGGCGCAGACTGCGGACGCAGTGGCGGGACGGCCCGTGCGGCAGGTGTCGCTCCAGGAGCGCGGGCAGTTCCTGCTGGACTACATCGACATGCTGCTCCGGGAGGGAGAAGCCGAGACCGCCGGTTTCCGGCATGCTGCGGGCCTTGGCGCGGGAGGACGGTCCGCCCACAGGAACAAGGAGCAGTGGGTGGTGAACAAGATCCGGGCGCTCTGTGCCTGGTACACCAAGGGCCTTGAGGGCGGAGCCGGTCTTCGAGTCACGGTCAATTCAGCCCTCGACCTCACCTCGCTTCGCGATGAAGTGGGTCTGTTCTTCTTCCAGGGGCGACCTGATCAGTCCAGCCAGTCGGTGACGATCTCCCCCGCCGCCTTACCGTCCCGTAGCTCGTAGTCGATCACGACCCCCTCCTCCATTACCTCGAAGAAGCGTCGGCCCGGCTCCGCGTGGGCAGGGTGCTGGAGATATGCCTGCAGTCCGGCCTGGTCGTCGAACTCCAGGAGGGCGGCGTACTGCAGATCAGGCTGCGGCATGGCTTCGTAGCCCGCCCCGTGCCGCACGCGGCGCCCTACCTGGGCACGACGTACGGAGGGGATGGTTCGAACGGCGGTCTCGAAAGCTAGCGCGAGGGCCTTCCGTTCATCCGGCGACACGCTCGTCTTCGGGCGGAAGAGCACGACGTGGACGACCACTAGTCGTTGCCCTCACCACGCTTTCGCGGCGGCCGGTCGTCGGTGCGGGGCGTGAAGGGCCGGCGCGCGGCGCCGCCATCCCTCGGGGGGCCTGCGCTCCCGTGCTTCGTGGCGCCGAACGCGGACTTGCCGCTTCCTCCGCGAGGACGATCGCGTCCTGACGGCTTGCTCCATGACGAAGCAGCCCGCGGCCTATCCGACGAACCACCGCCTCCAGCCGGCTTGCCCCACGCTGAAGCGCCACGGGGCTTATCGAAGCCACCGCCTGCCGGCCGGCCCTCAAACCTGGGTTTGAAGTCACGCCGCTCGCCGCTGAACGGGCGGTCCGTCCTGGGCCGGAATGGCTTCCGCTCCCTGTCGAACGACGGACGTTCGGATCGGGCCTCACGGGGCGCGTCACGCCGGTCGCCTGATGGCGGGCGGAAATCGTCACGCGGCCGAAACGGACGCGGCGCATCGCCGGAGGATTGGCGGTCACGATTCCCACCGCCCGGCGGCCGCCGGTCTCCCCCGCCACCGAATTTCCCTGCCGGCCTCGGACGTGCCGGTCCGCGGTCATCGCGCTGCCAACCACCCTGCTCCCGATCCGCGCGCGGCGGCGGACGACGCTCCCCGCCTTCTCTGGGCTTGAATGATCTGGGGCGCTCTTCGCGCGCACGATCGGCGCCTCGCTGGTCATCGCGAGGACGTTCCCGGTCGAAGCTCGCACGCGGACGCGTGTCGGCCGCCTGCTCCTCGCGTGGACGGGGGCGCCACGCGCCGTCCCCCTTCGGCACAAACGATCGAGGGCGGTTGTCGTGGGGACGTTCCCGATCAAAGCTGGCGCGGGGACGCGCGTCCGCCGGGCGATCTTCGCGTGGACGTTCCCGGTCGAAGGTTGCGCGTGGGCGCGTGTCGCTCGGACGATCCTCGCGCGGGCGATCGCGCCACGGGCGCTCTTCCCGCGGACGTGAGTCACGGGGGGCACGTCGCGGCGCATCCTCGCGTGGTTGGTCCACAGCGCGAGGCGGCGGGGGCCGCTCACCCTCGGGACGATCGCGGTCCCGCCGACTTGCACCGGTCTTGTGATCGAAGCGTTCCTGCCGCACAAACTGGTTACGTGCCTTCTTGGCGTCGATGAACTTCTGGCGCGGGTCCTCGTGCGTGCCTCCGGGCCGCCATGCCTTGCCGCGCCGCTCACCGGCGCCGCCTTCGCCACCCCCTGGCCTGTCCCTCCACCGGTCCTTGGGCTTGTCGCCAGCACCTGACGATGGTCTGGCCTCGCGCTCGGCGCCTGTCGGTGCGTTCCCGGACTCCTCTCGTCGTGGGGGGCGGGGCCTGTCACCGTCCGTACGGCCCGACCAGGGTCGCGAGGGCGAAGCTGCGCGCGCCTCGTCAGGCGAGTTCCAGAGCTGGCCCTTGGCGAACCACTTCATCTCAGCGTCGGGCTGCTTTTCCTTCAGGCGGTTGAAGGTGGCGAGAAGTTCCTCCCGCTCGGTGGCGCGGAAGGAGGTCGGAAGGCCTCCGGCGAGGATCGTCCAGTAGGCATAGCGGGGAGGCATACCTCGATCCTACTGTTTGTCGAGGCGCTTGAGCTTCTCCACGAGGGTCGTGCGCTTGAGGCCCAGAAGCCCCGCGGCCTTGTGCCGGTTGCCCCCGGTGCGGTCCAGGGACTGCTGAATCAGCGAACGCTCCAGGCTCGCCAGGTAATCCCCAAGCCGGATGCCCTCCTCGGGGAACGCCACACTGGGGGCGGCTGGCTGCTCACCCACGGCCTGTACCTCGGGGGGCAGGTCCGTCACGTCCAGGAGCGACCGTCCCCCGCTGAGGGCCACGGCCCGCTCGACGGCATTCTCGAGCTGCCGGACGTTCCCGGGCCACGGAGCGGCCATCAGCGCGCGCACGGCGCCTTGCGAGAACTGCCGTGGTTCAGCCGTGGGCCGGTCGCCGGCGAACTTCGTCAGGAAGTGCTGCACGAGGAGCGGGATGTCTTCGCGCCGGTCGCGGAGTGGTGGGAGCGTGATGGAGATGACGTTCAGCCGGTAGTACAGGTCCTCCCTGAACGTCCCGGCCTTCACCATGGCAATCAGGTCCGAGTTGGTGGCGGCGATCACGCGCACATCTACCTTGATGGTCTGGTTGTCGCCGAGCCGCTCGAATTCCCGTTCCTGCAGCGCCCGGAGCAGCTTGGCCTGGAGCGCGGGGCTCATGGTGCCGATCTCGTCGAGGAAGAGCGTCCCCTTGTGAGCCTGTTCCAGCCGCCCCTGCCGCGCGCCGACGGCCCCGGTGAAGGCGCCGCGTGCGTGGCCGAAGAGTTCGGCCTCCAGCAGTGTCTCGGGAATCGCGCTGCAGTTGATGGCCACAAAGCGCTGTGTGCGCCGCGGGCTCATCTGGTGCATGGCGCGCGCCACCACCTCCTTGCCGGTGCCGGTTTCCCCGCGCACGAGTACGGTGCTGCCGGATGGAGCCACCGCCTCGAGCAATTCGAAGAGGGCCAGCATCGGACGGCTCTTGCCGAGGATGCCGCTGACGCCGCCGCGCGGCTCGTATTGCATCCGCAGGTGGGTGTCGAGGCGGCGCCGGTTCTCCAGCGCCTTTTCCAGCACGTCCTTGAGCTCCTCGAACCGGAACGGCTTTTCGACCATTGTCGTCGCCCCGCGCTTGATGGCGCCCACGGCATCCTTCACGCTGCCGTAGCCGGTCACGACGATGACGATGATGCCGGGGTAGCGCTCCACGGCGGCATCGAGCAGCGCCAGGCCGTCCACGCCCGGCATCCGGAGGTCCGTGATGACGACGTCGAAGGCAAACTCATCGAGCAGCGCCAGGCCCCGCTCGCCGTTGTCCGCCTGCACTACCTCGAAGCCCAATTCGCCAAGACGCTCCGCGGTCAGCTCCCGGAGGGCTGACTCGTCGTCCACGAACAGAATGTGCGCTGGGGCTGATGCCAAGGGGATTTGGGGGAGCGCCAACATCTTGACGGTAGCGGCTCCAACCGTCAAATCATGCCCGGAGGATCGGGAGAGCCGCCTGGTGGGCTACTGAAGCGGCGCGGTCTGACCGACACGTCACAGTGCGGAGCCAGTTCCGTTCGAGGTCGAATAATGGACCGACAGACCCTGTCGATCATGAAAGCGTGTGAGGTGGTCGGCGTCAGCCGCCGCACCATCTATAACTGGATTGCCGCCGGCAAGGTGCAGTACGTGCGCACGGCCGGGGGGGCGATTCGAATCTTCGCGGACACGCTCTGGAGAGAACCCTCCGAGGCGTCTGGCGGGGTGCATCCACAGGTCGGCGCGTCGGGCACCGCCGTGTGACGCAGCTCTTCAACCAGGTGAACAACCAGCTCGGTATCATCCTCGCCCATGCCGAGTTGCTCGAAGCCAGGGCCGTGACGGAGAGTGACCGGGCGCGGGCAGCCCAGATCGTGGCCAGTGCCCTGGACGCCGTGCTGACGGTCCGGGCCATCCGGGATCAACGCGACCATCCGCCCCAGCGATCGGGCCCAGAAACGCCAATAGTTTGGCAGTGAATCGCCATCTATCGCCAATTAGTTGACGACTATGTCGATATGTGCGGCGGTGTGCAGTTCCGGGATCGTCAGCCAATGGCGTCCGTAACTAGCTGAAACTACAAGACGTTCCCGCTATGTTCCTCCCTGAATGACCCAGGGGAATGGTGCCGGCGCCGGGTTGGTACCGCCGTTGCGATTAAGGGGCCCGGAGGACACACCCGATGCGCCCGCAGCCCCAGACCCACAAGCCGAATCCCCGTGTGATTGCCGGCCTTCCCTTCGTTCAGCAGTTGGCCCGCAGTGTGGCGGCCACGATGCCCCACTCCATCGACCTGGGAGACCTGGTCCAGGACGGCGTGATCGGCCTGATCGACGCGGCGGACCGCTTCGACGAGACGCGCGGGATCAAGTTCGAGACCTTCGCGGAGCGGCGGGTGCGCGGCGCGATGATCGACGCCCTGCGCAAAGACGCCTGGCCGCGCGGCGTTCGCCGCCAGCGCCGGGAACTCGAAGCAGCGCGCGAGGCGCTCCGGCGCGAACTGGGCTGCGAACCGTCGCTGGCTGATCTGGCTGCCCGGGTGGGTTCCGACGAGAAGAAGCTGGGCCGCACGATCGTGCGGATCAACACCATCGAGGCCACCTCATCCCTCAACTCGGGCGAGCACATGGATGAAGCCTCGCTGCCGGCCGTGCTGATGCCCTCCGAGCCGGAGCAGCCCGACAGTGCCTACGAACGCGAGGAGACGAAGTCGCGCGTGCGTGCAGCCATCGCCACGCTCCCGGTGCGCGAGCAGACCGTGATCGGCCTCTACTACTTCAACGAGGCCACGATGAAGCAGATCGGCGCCGAGATTGGCGTCAACGAGTCGCGGGTCTCGCAGCTCCACGCCCGGGCCATCCGGCGCCTGCGCATCGCGCTGGCCGCGGTGATGCCGCCCGCCCAGGCCCGCGCGGCGATCCTGGCGTTCGCGCCGCGCCCGGTCATGGTCAAGGCGGAGCTCAAGAACCGGAACTGGACGGAGTCCGGTGGACGTTCGAACAATGGCGTGACGCCGCCAGGAGTCGTGGTGCACTACCGCGCCAAGTCGCGGCGTCCGGCAGCCCCTGCTCGCGCACAGGCCCCGTCGCCGGTGCGCCAGCGGAGCATGGCCGCCGCGCCCCGACCGCTGCGGATCAGCGTTGCGCGGGTCGCGCAGCGAGGGCATCGCGGATGACGGTGAGCAGGTCGTTCAGGCGGAATGGCTTGGTGAGCCAGCGCCGGCCGGGTTCAGCCAGGAAGCGTTCGGCCGCCGGATCCGCGCTGTCGCCGGTCACGAAGATCATCGGCGGCGGCGACGGACGCGCCGAGATCTGACGGTAGACCTCGAACCCATCGACCTTCGGCATCTTCAGGTCGCACACGACGAGGTCAAAGCGCTCGCGGGCGAGGTGCGCCAACGCGTCCTCGCCGTCGGCCGCATACGTCACAGCCAGGCCTGCGTCGCGCAGGCCCTCGGCAACGACCATGGCCAGGGCCTGTTCATCTTCCACCAGCAGGACCGCTGACCCTCGCACGGCCTCCATGGATGGCGCGGTGGTGACCCGGCGCCGCGCACCACCCTGCTGCTGGCGGCTCACCGGCAGGTCCACGCGGAAGAGGGCGCCACCGCTACTGGCTGTCTCCACGCTGATGCGGCCGCCATGCTCCTGCACGATGGCGTAGGCCACGGAGAGCCCAAGGCCGGTGCCCTCACCTACCTGCTTGGTCGTGAAGAACGGATCGAAGATGCGCGCCCGTGCCTCGGCGGGCACGCCAGGCCCGTCGTCCTCAACCTCAATCAGAACCGACTCCGCGCCTTCGAGCGTGCGCACGGTGAGTGTCCCCCGGCCGTGGGCTGCCCGCATCGCCTGCTCCGCGTTGATGACGAGGTTCAGCAGCACCTGTTGAAATTGATACGAGTCGCCAAACACGTCGGACAGGCCATCCCCCAGTTCCAGCCGAAGCGCAATCTCGTGCGCCTGCTGATCGGGCCCCCGCAAGGCGAGCGTGTCCCGCACAACGTCGTTCACGTCCACCATCGCGCGGGTGGTCTGCCGCTTCCTCGCGAAGGTGAGCAGGTTCCGCACAATGCGGGCCGCGCGTTCGGCCTCACCGAGGATCACATCCACACCCTTGCGGACAGCCGGGTCGAGCGAACGCTCCGCAAGGCGCTCCGCCCAGCTCAGAATCGTAGCGAGGGGATTGTTCAGTTCGTGCGCGACGCCCGAGATGGCTTGCCCGAGGGCCGCCATCTTGTCGGCCTGCACGAGTTGCTGATGGAGATCGCGGGACTGGTCATCCTGACGCCGCCGGTGGCTGACGTCCCGGACGAGGGCCTCTACCTGCAGATCACCAGCCGCATCGCGCCGAGCGGTGCCGGTGATCTCCACCCACACCGGCGTGCCGTCCTGGCGTCTCAGCTTGAGCGGGTGGTCGACGAGTCCGGATGAGTCCACCAGCCGATGGCACACCACATCGCGCGTGGACGAGTCGGCGAAGCGCTCGACCATGAATAGGTCCACCGCCGCGTCCGGCGCGTCGTCCGGGTAGCCGAGCATGCGCCGGAGGGCCGCATTGGCGGCCGTCGTCGTGGTGCGGCCGTCGGAGTGGAGCGCGCCGGCAAAGACGCCGGCCTGGATGCGGTCAGCGAGTGAGGCAAGCGCCGCGGCCCGCGGGGCAGCGGAAGCCACGCTACTTCTTGGCAGGTGCCTTGGGAGCGGCGGCAGCAGCCGGCGGCAGCGCCGGTGCCACCTTCGGCGGATCCGGGACGGTCGCGGTTGGCGGCCCGGCTCCGGCGTATTTCTTGTCGATGGCCGCGCGGATGGACGCCACCGAGGCGCCCGAGTTGAACATCAGCATCGCGTCCTTGCCGACGTCGAGGCAGACGGCGCAGCCGTATCCGTGCGAATCCCACTCGACGATGCGGCCTTCGGCGTCGCGGCGTTTCACGAAGCAGTCGTGGTTGCCACGGTGACCGGCGCTGCGGTCGCATCCGCAGAAGCACGGCATGTAGCGGAGCACCTCGGGGTGCCTCGCGGCGAAATCGTACACGGCCCGCACGGTTGGCATCGGCCTCGAGGCGGGGTAGCCGTCATAGGGGAGCGCGGGCAGCGGACTCCCGGCCGGATGCGCCTTCATCGCCGAGGCGGGCGGGGCGTACTTTTCCTTCTGGGCCGAGAGGGAACCCGACAATCCGGCGACTGCGAGCACGAGCGTCAGGGCGCCCGCGCCGACGTTCAGAAGAGTGGAACTCAGAATGGTGGCGCGCATGGCCCTCATGCTACCCGATCGGCCAGGGCGGCTGGCGCCCGGACCCTGGGAAGGGGCCTACTTGGAGGACGTGCCGGCCTTGCCCCCAGCGGGGCCGAGAGCAAAGCTCATGATGCCGTCGCAGACCACTTCGCCATTCACGCGGGCCCACCCTTCAAGCTGGCCCATGCGGCTCCGGATCCGCTTCACGCGGGCTTCGATCACCACCGTGTCCCCCGGATACACCGGGCGGCGGTACCGCACGCGGTCGATACCCCCGAAGAAGATCAGCTTTTCGCGATTGGCGGGCTTGGAGAGGATGAGGATGGCGCCGACCTGCGCGACGGCCTCGGTCAGGATCGTGGGCGGCAGCGTGGGGCGTTCCCCGGCCGGCCGCGACAGGTGCCGCTCGTTCAGCGTGACGTTCTTGATGCCGACGATCCGGATGTCTTCCTCCAGCTCGATGATCCGGTCCACCAGCAGGAACGGATACCGGTGGGGGAGGATGCGTTCGATCGCGCTGTAGTCGAGCGGAAGGGTCAAGCCGTCCACGGGGTGTTCAGTATATCGTGGCCCGGAGGTCATGACCGCCCATACGCATCGCCCTGCCACCGACACCGAACTCCTCTCCACCCTGGCGGAGCTCGGCCGGGAAGTGGCCAGCGTGCTCGACCTCAACGAGCTGCTCGTCAAGATCCCCACGCTGATTGCACGGCTCACCGAGTTCACGGCGTTCGCGGTCTATCTGCTGGATGAACCGACGCAGACACTCCTGGTGGCCTACTCGATCGGATACCCGGAGCACATCCGGCAGGAGCTGCGGGTCGGGCAAGGCGTGGTTGGGGCGTCGGTGGAGCAGGGCGAGCCGATCCTGGTCGCCGATGTGGACGAGGATCCGCGCTATCGGGGCCTGGTCCCGGGTATGCACTCGCAACTGGCCGTACCGCTCCGGCGGAAGGGCCGCGTGATCGGTGCCCTGAACCTGCTGAGCGACCGGCCGAGCGCGTTCACCACCCAGGACGAGGCGCTGCTCCGCCAGTTCGCCGCGCATGTCGCTGTGGCTATTGAGAATGCCCGGCTGTTCGATTCCGAGCGCCAGTTGGTCACCACGCTTGAGACTCTGGCCGACATCGGCCGTGAGGTGTCGGCGATCCTCAACCTGGACGAACTGCTCACGCGCATCGCGAGCCTGACGAAGCGGATCGTCCGGTACCGCACGTTCGGCATATTCCTGCTGAACGAATCCGGGCAGCAACTCGACCTGAAACTGGCCGTCCGCTATGGCAACGCGGAGGGCGTCCGGCACATTCCGCTCGGGCTGGGCCTCGTCGGCTGGGCCGCCCAGCACCGGCAGGTGGTCCGCGTGAGCGATGTCTCCCAGGACCCGCGGTACATCGCTGCGGTTGAGGACGTGCGGTCCGAGCTCGTGATCCCGCTCCTTATCAAGGACCGGTGCATTGGCGTGTTTGATCTGGAGAGCCCGGAGCTGGAGGCGTTCACCAAGGAGCATGCGGAGATGCTCACGCTGCTGGCGAGCCATGCCGCGGTGGCGATCGAGAACGCACGGCTCTACGACGAGATCCGGCGGAACGAGCTGCGGATGGATCGCGAACTGCGCATCGCCAGGCGCGTGCAACTGGCCCTGCAGCCTGGACCGCTGGCCACGGTGCCCGAGGGCATAGACGTAGCGGGCCGGTTCAAATCGGCGCTGGAGCTGGGCGGCGACCTCCACGACTTCCGCACCCCGGCCCCCAACACGCTGACAGTCGCCGTGGGCGATGTCTCGGGCAAGGGTGTGCCGGCCGCGCTCTACAGCGCCTTCACCCGGGAACTCATCCGCTCCCGGACGATTCAGCAGCGGTACCGTCCCGACCAGGGCAGCGTGGGGCATGCGCTGGAGTGGATGAACACCCAACTCCATGAGCGGCAACTCGAGGAGTTCTACTGCACGCTGTGCTACGCGAGCTTCGACGTGAAGGAGCGGACCGTGGTGATCGCCAATTCCGGCCTGCCGTATCCCCTGCGGTGGTCCGGTGGGCGCGTGGCGCCCATCACGATCCCGGGCGTGCCGCTCGGCACCTTCGACGGCACGACCTACGACGAGGTCACGGTCCCACTCGAGAAGGGGGACGCGTTCGTCTTTTGCACGGACGGGGTGTACGAGGCGGTCAACGAGCAAGGCGAAGAGTTCGGCGTGCGGCGCGTGGTCGCCGTGCTCGAGGCGCGCGCGGGCGGAACAGCGCAGGGCATCGTGGATGCCATCTTCGAGGCCGTCACGGCGTTCGAAGGCACTGCGGCGCAGCACGACGACCTGACAGCCGTGGCGGTCACGTTTCGCGGGTAGGCCGCCCGGTCAATAGGTGTTCAGGTAGCGCTCGATCTCCCACTGCGAGACGTGGCGGATGTAGCTGTCCCACTCGGCGCGCTTGGCTTCAAGGAAGTGGTCGAAGATGTGGTCGCCGAGCACGTCGCGCATCAGGTCGTCGCGTTCGAACGCGTCCAGCGCTTCGGAGAGGTTGCCGGGCAGCTCGTCGATCCGCAGATGCCGCCGTTCGCGGTGGCTCATCTTGTAGATGTTCTTGTTCACGGGCGGGCCCGGGTGCAGCCTGTGCTCCACTCCATCCAGACCGCTCCGCAGCATGACGGCGAGTGCCAGATACGGATTACAGGACGGGTCCGGCATGCGCAACTCCACGCGCACATCCTCGCCGTGGGCTTCAGCCACCCGCACCAGCGGACTTTGATTGCGCTGTGACCACGCGATGGCCGTGGGCGCTTCGTAGCCGGGGACGAGCCGCTTGTAGGAATTCACCAGCGGATTCGTGATGGCGCAGAAGCCCCTGGCGTGACGCAGGATGCCGGCGATGTAGCCAAGCCCGACGGGATTCAGATGCCACTCATTGTTGGCGCTGTAGAAGGCGTTCTTGCCCTTCGAGAGGAGCGTCTGATGCGTGTGCATGCCGCTGCCGTTGATCCCGAAGATCGGCTTGGGCATGAAGGTGGCGTGCAGGTTATTCCGCACGGCCACGTTCTTCACCACGAAGCGGAACGTGCTGATGTTGTCGGCCGTGGTGATGGCGTCGTCCGACCGGAAGTCCACCTCGTGCTGACCCGGTGCCACCTCGTGGTGTGCCGCCTCGACATGCAGTCCCATCTGTTCGAGTGCCAGCACGATCTCGCGGCGGACATCCTCGCCGAGATCGATGGGCGTGAGGTCGAAGTAGCCGCCGGCGTCGTGGGTGTCGGTGGTCGGCACGCCGTTGGGTCGCTGAAAGAGAAAGAACTCGGCTTCCGGTCCGGCATTCAGTGCATAACCGCGTTCGGCCGCATACGCCACGGCGCGCTTGAGCGCCGAGCGGGGGCACCCGGCGAAGGGCGAACCGTCCGGTGCCGCGATGTCGCAGATCATCCGCGCCACACGTTCCGACCCGTTGTAGGTCCACGGGAACACCTGAAACGTGGCCAGGTCCGGCTTCAGGAACATGTCGGACTCTTCGATGCGCACGAAGCCTTCGATGGACGAGCCGTCGAAGAGCACGCGGCCGTCCAGGGCCTTGGCCACCTGGCCGTTGGGCACTTCCACGTTCTTGACCTGGCCGAGAATGTCGGTGAACTGCAGGCGAAGAAACTTCACCTTCTCCCGCTCCACGCGCTCGAGGATGCGCGCCTTCAGGTCGGTCTTCGGCATGGCCGGATTATGACGCAGCGACGGTAGCGAACGACCCGGGTGAGACGACCGTGACCGCGGACGCGACCATGTCAGATCACGTGGGAGAGCAAGCCGTCCCTGAGCTTCGGCTCGAACCAGGTGGACTTGGGCGGCATGATGCCTCCCGTGTCCGAGATCTCCATCAGGTCCGTGACACGCACCGGGAACAACGAGAACGCCACAGCAGCCCGGCCGCTCGTGACCAGCGACTCCAACTCCGTGGTGCCCCGGGCGCCGCCCACGAAGTCGATGCGCTTGTCGCTTCTCACGTCGCCGATACCCAGCAGCGGTGAGAGCACGGTGTCCTGCAGCACGCTCACATCCAGCCTGTCGCTCGGGCTGGCGGATGCGCTCGTGGCCGTCAGCGTGATCTCGTGCCACGCACCGGCCAGATACATGCACACCACGCCGGGCCGTGAGGGCACCGAGCCGCCCGGCACAACCGAGTGAACCTGGCCGATCTTCGTCAGGAGCGACTCTGCGCTCTGGCCGTTGAGGTCCTTCACGACGCGGTTGTAGGCCAACACCTGCATCTGATTGTCGGGAAACGCCACGGCCAGGAAGGTGTCCCACTCACCCGGTGCCTTCGCGGCACCGCCAAGCTCCTGCCGCGCACGCGCGGCGCTGGCGGCGCGGTGGTGGCCGTCGGCAATGTAGAGCGCGGGAATCAGGCCGAACGCAGTGACCAGCCCGTCTCGATCGGCAGCTGATGCGCGCCAGATCGTATGGACGATGCCGTCGGGTGCTGTGAAGGTGAAGAGTGGCGCCTGGGCGGTGATGCGGGTTACGACGCCGTCCACGCCATTGGCTGCCTTGTAGGTCAGGAACACCGGGCCCGTCTGACCGCGGACGGCGAGGATGTGCCGCGTGCGGTCGTCTTCCTTGTCGCGCCGCGTGCGCTCGTGCTTCTTGATGAGGTCCGTGTCGTACTCGTCCACGGAGAAGCACCCCGCCACGCCCGTCTGGATGTGGCTGCCCATCTGCAGGCGATACACATACAGACTCGGCTCTGCCTCGACTTCCAGGGGGGCAGCGGCCCGAAGCGCCGCGAAGCCCGCGGCGGCCTTCTCGTACACCTGCGCAGAGTAAGGGTCCGTGCCTTCCGGCAGGTCGATCTCCGCCCGGGACACGTGGAGAAAGCTCAGGGGATGTCCGGCCGCGAGGCCGCGCGCCTCCTCCGTGTTGACGACATCGTAGGGAACCGCCGCCACGCTGGCCGCGGAGGCCGGTGTGGGACGAAGTGCGCGAAACGGGTGCAAGCGAGCCATTGGCTCGATCGTATCAACTCTCTACCGCTTCACGATCGCCCACCGCTCGTGATCCCGCCAGCGGCCGCCAATCTTCAGGTAGCGGGGCGAAAAGCCTTCGCGGGTGAAGCCGCACACGCGGGCCAGGGCGAGCGAGGCGTCATTGCCGGGCTGGATGTTGGCTTCGAGCCGATGCAGCTTGAGCGCGGAGAAGGCATGGCGCACGACGGCACTCACGCCCTCGTGCATGTAGCCCTGGTGCTCGAATCCCGAGAAGGCGCAGTAGCCAAGGAAGCCGCTCCGGAATACGCCGCCGATCACGTTGGTGAGGTTGACGAAGCCCGCGATCTCATCGGAGCCCTTCACCGTGACGAGAAAAGCGTGGTTGCCGGGCTTCGCCATCCGGGCCAGATACTGGCGGAACGCCGCCGCGGTTTCGGGTCCGCTGGGCGCCCACGGCCGGTGCAAATCCCTGCTCCGGCGCACCGCGGCAGCAAAGGCAGGCCCGTCGGCTGCCACCGGTGGCCGCAGGGCAACTCGGGACGCGCGCGCCATCCTAGAGCGTGCCCGCGGCCGCTTTCGGCAGGCGCAGGTAGGTCACCAGGTCGGTGTCCACTGCCGGATGTCCCGTCTGGCGCAGGAGGGTCGTCACCTGACCCCGGTGGTACGCGGAGTGGTTCACGACGTGGCGCAGGAGGCCCGCGAGGGGATCGGCATGGGGCTCTCCGGCGAGCGTGCGGTACGACAGGATGCGCGTAAGGTCGGTGGCCGTCAGGTGCGAGAGATACGCCAGGCGTTCCGCCTCAATCGCCGTCAACGCGAGACGGAGCCCGGCCACGTCCGCGGCCGTGGTCCATTCCGGCGGCTGTGACGGGCTGTCGCCCAGCCACCGGCGGAGCCAGACCCATTCGGAGGCCACCAGGTGGGCAATCGTCGCGCGGATGGACAGGAAGCTACCGCCGACGGGCGCATCGGCCACCTCTGCCGGCAGCGCCGCGACGGCATTGAACGTCCGGGCGTTCGCCCAGACGTCGTAGGCGTACAGGTCCCGAGCTTCGTCGAGCGTCATGGCCGGATCCTGCCACGGGCGAGGGGTCAGATGGTAGAGCGCTGCCGGCGCATCCACCACTCAGCCGCCACCAGGTTCGGCACCCAGGCTGGATACTCTCCACCTTGTCGCCTCGAATGCCAGTCGCTAGACTCGGTCCACCCGTGACGACTCACCCGCATCGCTGGGCGCTCCGCACCTCTGCCTTGGCCGTCGTGCTGGCGCTGGCCGTGGCGACGCCCCGGTCGCAGTCCGCCGCCGCGCCCGACACGCCCGACCCGGCCGTGGTGGCGCGGCTCCAGGACGAAGGGCTGCAGCGGTCGCAGATCATGGACACACTCTCGTTCCTGACCGACGTGTACGGCGCCCGCCTGACCAACTCCCCGCAATACCGGGCGGCTGCCGACTGGGCCGTGGGGCGGCTGCGGGACTGGCAGCTCTCGAACGTTCACACGGAGAGCTTTCCCTTTGGGCGTGGCTGGTCCAACCAACGGTTCGTGGCCCGGGTGGTCGCGCCCACGCCTTGGTCGATCACGGGCTTTCCGAAGGCATGGACACCTGGCGTCGGTCCGATCACGGCTGACGTGGTGCGGGTGTCGCTCGACACGGACCAGGATTTCGCCGAGTGGACCGGCAAGCTCAGGGACAAGATCGCGCTCATCGAGCCCGCCCGCCCGGTGACGGTGCTGTTCGAGCCGCCCGGGACCCGTCGCACGGAGCAGGAACTGGCCGACCTGGAGGCCCAGACGCCGCTGGCCCCGTCCGGGCCGCGCCCCTACAACTCGGCCCCCGGTGAGTTCGCCCGCCGCCGGACCCAGTTCCTTCTGCGCGAGGGCGTGGCTGCAGTGTTCGAGGCCGGGTCAGGCCGGGGAGACCACGGATCCGTGATGGTGGCAGGTCTCACGGCCGGCCGGAGCATGGATGCGCCGCCAACGGTGCCGCAGCTCGTACTTGCCACTGAGCACTATGGGCGGCTGGTGCGGATGGTGGAGCGGCGCGTGCCGGTGACGGTGCACCTGGACGTCGAGAACCGGTTCCATGCGGACAGGCTGGATGGTCAGAACATCCTCGCGGAGATTCCCGGCTCGGACCGGAAGGATGAAGTGGTGATGCTTGGCGCCCACTTTGATTCCTGGCACGCCGGCACCGGCGCGACGGATAACGCGGCCGGCAGCGCTGTGGTGATGGAAGCGATGCGGATCCTCCGTGCCACGCGCGTACCGCTGCGCCGGACGGTGCGGGCGGCGCTGTGGGCGGGCGAAGAGCAGGGCCTGATGGGGTCCACGGCCTACGTGGCGGCGCAGTTCGGGGAGCGCGCCTCCATGGAACTGAAGCCCGGGCACGCGACGCTCTCGGTCTACTTCAACCACGACAACGGCGCGGGGGCCATTCGCGGCGTGTACCTGCAGGGCAATGACGCCGTGCGTCCCATCGTCCGGCAGTGGATGACGCCGTTCGAAGGCTGGGGCGTGAAGACCACGACCATCCGTCCCACCGGCGACACCGACCATGCGTCGTTTGACGCCGTGGGCCTGCCGGCGTTTCAGTTCATCCAGGACCGGCTGGAGTACTTCACCACCTCTCACCACTCGAGCATGGATCTCTACGAGCGCATTCAGCCCGACGACGTGAAGCGCAACGCGGTCATCCTGGCCACCTTCGCCTACATGGCCGCCAACCGGGACGAACTGCTGCCGAGGAAGCCCCTGCCGAAGCCGCGCGCGGCCACTCGATGACGCTGGTGCTCGTGGCCATGGTGGCCGCCCGGTCGCTGGAGGCCCGGGTCCTGCCCAGCGCGAGGAAGCAGGCCAACCTGCTCGGCTTGCTCACAGACACCGCAAGTGCTCGTCGAGCACGAAGGCGAGCCTGAGCCCGTGAAATAATACGGACCGGGTTCCTGACAACGTTGTCCGACCAATCAACCGCTCCCCCTGTTGAGAACGCTGCGCCTCTGGATTTCGTCCGGGAGGCCGTGACGGAGGACCTGCGCGCCGCCGGACCCGGCGCCCGGGCGGTCACGCGCTTCCCCCCGGAGCCCAACGGTTACCTGCACATCGGCCACGCCAAGGCCATCTGCCTCGACTTCGGTGTCGCCCGGGACTTCGGCGGGGTGTGCCACCTGCGCCTCGACGACACCAACCCGGTGAAGGAAACCCAGGAGTACGTCGACCAGATCATGCGGGACATCCGCTGGCTGGGCTTCGACTGGGGCGAGAAACTGTTTCACGCCTCCGACTACTTCGAGCAGCTCTACGCGTGGGCCCAGCAGCTGATTCGTGACGGCAAGGCCTACGTCGACGACCTCGACGCAGACCAGATGCGTGAGCACCGCGGCACGTTGACCGAGCCGGGCCGCGAGAGCCCGTGGCGCAACCGGCCCGTTGAAGAAAGCCTCGATCTGTTTGCCCGGATGCGCGCGGGCGAGTTCCCGGACGGCACGCGGACGCTGCGGGCCAAGATCGATATGGCCTCGGGCAACATCAACATGCGCGACCCGGTGATGTACCGGATCCGCAAGGCCACGCACCAACGGACCGGCGACGCCTGGTGCATCTACCCGATGTACGACTGGGCGCACGGGCAGTCGGACTCCATCGAGGGCGTGACGCACTCGCTGTGCACGCTGGAGTACGAGGACCACCGGCCGCTCTACGACTGGTATCTCGAAGCGCTCGGGATCTTCCGGCCCCGGCAGATCGAGTTCGCGCGCCTCAACCTGAACTACACCGTCACCAGCAAGCGGAAGCTGCTGACGCTGGTGGAAGGCAAGCACGTGGCGGGCTGGGACGACCCCCGCATGCCGACGCTGGCCGCCCTGCGCCGCCGCGGATTCACGCCGGAGTCGATCCGGGATTTCTGCGCGCGGGTGGGCGTGGCCAAGAAGGCCAACGTGATCGACGTGGCCGTGCTCGAACACACCGTCCGCGAAGACCTGAACAAGCGGGCCCGGCGGGCGCTCGCCGTGCTTCGGCCGATCAAGGTGGTCATCGAGAACTACCCCGAGGATCGGGTCGAGGCCCTGGAAGCGATTAACAACCCCGAGGACCCGGGTGCGGGCACGCGCTGGCTGCCGTTTTCCCGCGAGTTGTTCATCGAGCGCGAGGACTTCATGGAAGTCCCGCCGAAGAAATTCTTCCGGCTCTCGCCGGGGAGCGAAGTGCGGCTGCGCTACGCCTACATCCTGAAGTGCGAGTCGGTCGTGAAGGACGCCACCGGTGCCGTCACGGAGCTGCGCTGCACCATCGACCTGGAGTCGCTGGTCGGCGCCACGGCCCAGCGCCGCGTGAAGGGCACCATCCACTGGGTGTCCGCGGCCCATGCCCGCGATGCGGAAGTGCGCCTTTACGACCGGCTGTTCGCCTCGGAACTGCCCGACGCGCACGACGACTGGCTGGCGGACCTGAACCCGAATTCGCTCGAGATCCTGACAGGCTGCAAGGTGGAGGCGGCGCTGGCCGCCAACGAGCCCGGCGCGAGCTTCCAGTTCGAGCGGCAGGGCTACTTCTGCATGGACCTCGACTCCACGCCCGACGCTCCGGTCTTCAACCGGACGGTCACGCTGAAGGACGCCTGGGCCCGCATGCAGGCCAAGGGGTAGGCGGAAGTATCTACCTTATCGAGGGAGCTGCCCCGGTCCGTTCCAACCGCTGGTTAGGCTGCGCGTAGGTACAGACCGGGTACATAGGTAACACATTAAACCGGCCCCCTGCGTCAGGATAGTTGTCGCTTGCTCTTGGACGTTGGACCAAGGGGGGCAAGGAAGCGACGACGACGTGACGAGACCCTTCTCACTGGCA
>JBEBFY010000005.1:0-199841 GCA_040081715.1 Vicinamibacterales bacterium
CCCAGGGCCTCGACGCCCCGGCGGCGCACGGACCCACCGCAGGGCCCTGCTCGATCAGAGAGATCCGTGCACACATCGCGTTCTTCAGCACCCTGCTAAAGGCCGGGACACGCGGGGCTGGGGCTGGTGCCACCGGAAAGGGTGGCGCCGGCCCCGGCCTGTGCTAGCCTGTGAACACCATGGAAGACGAAACGCCCGTCGTTGAACAGCCCGTGCACGTACCGCTCATCCCAGCGGTGCCGGCCGAGCCGATTACCAGCCGGTTTCTGTATGTGGACGTCGCGTCGCTGCGGGCCAAGCAGTTGCGCCGGGGCGCCCTCTCGCGCCTGACCAGCGACGACCCGAACGTCCCGGTCAAGGAGTTCCACAAGGCCGAGCGGACGGCCATGGAAGAGGTCCGCCGCAACCTGGTGCATTACGAGGTGGCCCCGCCGGTGAAGCCCCGCCCGGAAGGCGAATGAGCGGCGAGATCCCGAGCCTGATTGGCGGCACGCTGTTCGGCGTGGTGGCCAGTTCGCTGTTCGTGATGTTCCTGCTCGTGGGCTTCTCGGTCGTGCTCGGGTTTCCGAAGCTCCGGAAGTCCGGTGGCAAGACGCTGATTGTGCGGGGACTGGAAGAGGCCATCGGCGGCACGTCGGTGTTTCTGCCCCCGACCGCGCCTCGCGGTCCCGCGGATCAGTTGCTCTCCCCTGAGTTGCGCGAAGCCAAGATCCGGAAGGCAGCGGCCGCCGCCGTCTGACGTAATCGCACGCCGGAGTGTGCAGAGGGCGCCCCCGCGGGCGCCTTTTGTATTTCTAGAAGCGCAGCAGTCGCGTCACCTTGACGGCAAACGACCGGTTCAGCAGGCCGGGCACCGACGGCGCCGGATTGGTATTGCGCCCGTCGGTATACACCACGAATAACTCGCTCCCGGGCGTGTACTCCCATCGGAAGCGCGCGCTTGCCGTCATGGTGTGCGTGCTGGGATTGAACTGCAGGAGGCTCGCCGCCTGCATCCGCGGTGTCGGGGTGATCACGATCCGCGTGTTCAGCAGGTTCGCGGAGAAGGCGCCGTAGGGCAACTCGACCCTGTTGAGGGTGATGCCCGGCTCCATGATGAACCGAGAGGAGAAGCTGAGGCGGCCCGAGTAGCCGGCCGTGGTGCGGGTCCCTCCGTAGAACGAGCCGCGTGACGCGGACAGCGTCCCTGACACCACACGCTGTTGTCCCAGCGCATACGACCCGACCACCGAGCGGTAGTTATAGGAACCCCGCGGCACGGTGACGCCGGCGGCGATCCGGAAGTTGGCGGGAAGGAACTCGTACTGGTCGAGGAGTGACACCGTCAACTTGTCGCTGTTGTGCCACTCGACGGCGAAGTCCGCCTGCTGGTCGCGGTTCATCAGGCGCGTGGCGGCGGAATTCTGCAGGTACTCCAGGCTGCCCTGAACGGTGAGCTGGCGGATGGTCTTGCTCTTCTTCAACCGCGGGCTGTACTTCGCGGTGGCGATCGTGTTGCGGTAGTCGCTCCGGCGGACGAACCCCATCTCCGGGTTGAAGTCCTTGCCGATCTTCAGGTGCTCGATCCCGAAGCCGTACTCGTCCGGCCACCACTGAATCCGGCCACGATAGCTCAGGTTGTCGTCGGCGTTCACGCCGGTCGTGGCGGTGCCGGCCATGTACATGTTCGCCTCGAGGAAGCCGTAGAAGCGCATGTTGGCATCCGCACCCAGGGCCGTGTTGCGGGCGCCGGTCACGCCGGGGTCGCGCAGCGTGGCAATGACGCCGTAGTTGCTCCGCTTGAGAAAGTTGCCCCGCACCCGGGCGGCGCTGAAGTTGGCGGAATCGGCGCCCAGTTCCGGCTTCTCACCGGTCTGGATGTTCAGCAGGCCAATCTCGAATCCCCGTGCGCGGCCGGTCACCCGGCCCCCGACGCGCACCGGCACCATCTGACCCCTACTGAGCCCGATGCTCCGGCTGAAGAAGAGGGTCGGCACATCGCTGGTCCCGTCGAGGCGATCGCCTCCGCCCTGACCCGCAAACGCGAACTGGCCCAGCCCTTCGAGGAAGAAGTCCCGCTTCTCCGGGAAGAACAGGCTGAAGCGTGTCAGGTTGACCTGCTGCACGTCCTCCTCGACCTGCGCGAAGTCCGTGTTGACGGTCACGTCTGCCATCAGGCCCCGCGTCAGGCCGTACTTGAAGTCCGCGCCGGCGTTCACGTTGCCCACGTTGCTGAAGGGCACGGCTGCCGTCCGATCGGTCGTGAGCGTCGTGATGCCGTAGGGCTTCACCTCGAGATTCATGGACCGGGCGGGCGTTTCCACGCCCACGAGCGTGGCCGCCGTGAACAGGCGGTTGATGCCCGGGCCGGCGAAGGCGACCGGATTCGGGTTGATGTAGGACATCTCGTTCTTCCACTTCACGGTGCGCCGGGCGTTGAAGCCCCACACCTGTGGTCCGCCGCCTTTGTAGCGCAGCGACTTGAACGGAATCATCATCTCGAAGGACTGCCCGCCCTCGGCATCGGCCACCTTCACGTCCCACACCGTGTTCCAGGCTCCGTTGCCGGCGCCGTCGGTGATCATCTGGTCCCGCAATCCCCCGACGCCATTGACCTGGAAGTTGAAGGCGTTCCGCCGGTCGTAGAACGTGTCAAGCACCAGCATCAGGTTGTCGTCGTTGGTCAGGCCCTGGTTGTCCCGCCGCCGTTCCGTGGCGATCCGCCGCTCCGGATGCGTCTCGTGCAGCAACATCGAGATGTAGAGGTTGCTGTCGTCGAACATGACCCAGAAGTCGGTCGCCTCCGTGGCCGGGGCGCCGGGTGTGGGCGTCTGCTGGATGAATCCGCCGGCCGCCGGGATGGTCCGATAGACCTCCTCGTCGAGCTTGCCGTCGATCTTCATCGCCGTCGTGATGCGGACGGCCCGAATGGTGGCCCGATTCTGGGCATCGCGCGCGATGGTGGACGGCGCAGAGGGCGGCGGCGGCGCGTCGATGAGCACAGGCAACTGCGCAAAGGCGCCGGTGCTGCCGACGACACTGACGGCCAGGGCCAGCATGGCCCGCCGGACAGTGGCCTGAAGGCCATCCTTCACGCTTCCTCCTTCACCGTGTTGCGCAGGTGGCCGACGTGGTCGATCACCACTTCAATCACATCGCCGGGCTTCATGAAGAGCGGGGGCTCGCGGGTGAAGCCGACGCCGCCGGGCGTTCCCGTGGCGATGACATCGCCCGGCAGAAGCTGGGTGAAGCTGGTGATGTAGGCGATGAGCGCATCCGGCGGGAAGATCATGTCGCCCAGCCGGGCGGACTGCATCACCTGTCCGTTCAGGCGGGTCTCGATGCCGAGGGTGTCGAGCGGGCCGACCTCGTCGGGTGTGACCAGTGCGGGGCCGAGCGGACCCGTCGATGGAAAGTTCTTCCCTGGGAGGAACTGGCTCGTGTGCCGCTGCCAGTCCCGGATGGAACCGTCGTTGAAGCAGGCGTAGCCCGCGATCACACCGGCCGCCTCCTCGCGCGTGACGCGCCACGCCGGCCGCCCGATGACGATGGCCAGTTCACCTTCGAAGTCCAGCCGGTCCGACACCTGCGGGCGGAGCATGGGCGACAAGTGTCCTGTCAGGGTGTCCGCGAAGCGGCTGAAGAGCGTCGGGTACGGATGATTGCCCCTGCCGGTTTCGTCCCGGTGGGTCTGGTAGTTGAGGCCGACGCACAGAATCTTGCCAGGCCGACAGACCGGGAGGTACTCGATGTCGGAAGCCGCGTAGTCCTCGATCAGGGCGGGCAGGGACGGCGGCTGGAACCCGCGCGACAGGGCGTCGAGATAGTGACGAAGATCCGGCAGCAGGTCGCCGACGCGAGCGCCGAGGTCGATGACGGACTGGTCCCGCAGCACGCCATAGCTGGCCCGGCCGCCGACACGAAAAGAGATGTAGCGCACGGCAATAGCCTATCGCGGGCACCGCGCTGGTGCAGCGCCCCGGTTTCTGCGGTAGCGTCTCATCCATGAAGGTGCAGACGCTGCTGACGCTCGTGCTCGTGGGCCTGGTGGCGGCATGGCCGCGCGCCCAGACGCCGTACCGGATCCTGCTGACCAACGACGACGGCATCGCTGCGCCAGGCCTGCTGGCGGCAGCCGACGCGTTGAAGTCCCTGGGCGAGGTGCAGATCGTTGCGCCCGCCGAGAATCAGAGCGCGAAGGGGACGGCCCTGACGACTGCTGACCCGATTCACCGCAGCGACGTCACGCTGCCCAATGGCATGGCGGCGATCGGGCTGACGGCGACGCCGGCGACGACGATGCGCATCGCGCTGACGAAGATTGCGACGGCACGGCCAGACCTTGTCGTCTCGGGGATCAACAGCGGCGTCAACACGGGCCTGGCGGCCTACATCTCCGGAACGGTGGCGGCGGCGCGCGAAGCCGCCAGCATGGGGATTCCGGCGATCGCCGCGTCGCTGGCGTTCCGGGCGGCGTCGGACGTGGCCTCCTACCGGGCCGCGGCCGCGGCCACGGTGAAGGTGGCCAGCGTGGTGAAGGCGCGGGGGCTGCCGAAGGGGATCTTTCTCAGCGTGAACGTGCCGGCCGGCACCATGCAGACCTTCAAGGGCATCCGGTTGACAGAACAGGGCGGCTCACTTGGCGTGCAGGACACCTACGAGGAACGGGTCAGCCCGCGGACCGGGAAGCCGTATTACTGGAACAAGATCGTCGAGGGCGCGGAGGACATCGACGGGAGTGACTCGTGGGCCGTGCCGAACGGCTACGTGGCCGTCACCCCCTACAAGGTGGGCGAGTTCGACCGGGCGACATTTGACGCCCTGCAGAACGCGTTCAAGTAGCGCGCTGGAGACACCTACGTCGGCGCGAGCGTCGGCCACTGTGCGACGCGCTCGTAGGCGTCCGCGGCGCGCAGGAGCGTGGTCTCGTCGAACATCCGGCCGGTGAGCTGGAGTCCGATCGGCAACCGGTTGGCGTCGAAGCCGCACGGCAGGCTGATGGCCGGAAGGCCCACCAGATTCGCGCTCACGGTGAAGATGTCGGTCAGGTACATCTGCAGCGGGTCGTCCGTCTTTTCGCCGAGCGTGAAGGCTGGTGTGGGGCTGGTTGGCATCGCCACGACATCCACGGAGCGGAACGCCTCGTCGTAGTCGCGGCGCAGGAGCGTGCGCACCTGCTGCGCCTTCAGGTAGTACGCGTTGTAGTAGCCCGCGCTCAACACGTAGGTGCCGAGCATGATGCGGCGCTTCACTTCGGGGCCGAAGCCCTCGTCGCGGGACCGGTCGTACATGGAGTGCAGCGTGTCGTCGGGGCCGAGCGTGGCCCGGTGGCCGAACCGCACGCCGTCGTAGCGCGCGAGGTTGGAGCTGGCCTCGGCCGTGCACACCAGGTAGTAGACCGGAATGCCGGACGGGGCGTTGGGCAGCTCCACGTCAACCAGCGTGGCGCCTGCCTCGGCCAGCACCGCCAGCGCCTGGTCGAACGCCTCCACGACGGGCGCGTCAACGCCGCTCGTCACGAACGCACGGGGCACCCCCACGCGCAGGCCCTTCACGTCGCCCGTGAGGGCGGCGGCGAAGTCGGGCACCGGCTGGGCGGACGACGTGGCATCGGCGCGATCGACACCGGCGATGACACGCATCGTGAGCGCCGCGTCCGCGGCGGTGCGCGTCATCGGCCCGATTTGATCGAGCGACGACGCAAAGGCCAGCAGGCCGTAGCGTGAGACGCGGCCGTAGGTCGGCTTGAGGCCCACGATGCCGCAGAACGACGCCGGCTGGCGGATGGAGCCGCCGGTGTCGGAGCCCAGCGCGATGGGCGCGAGCCCTGCAGCGACGGCGGCTGCCGATCCGCCGCTGGACCCTCCGGGCGTGCGGTCCGTGGCCCACGGATTCCGCACCGGGCCGTACGCCGAGTTCTCGTTGGATGAACCCATGGCGAACTCGTCGCAGTTCGTCTTGCCGACCACGACGGCGCCGGCCGCTTCCAGCCGTGCCGTCACGGTGGCGTCGTAGGGCGGGACGAACTGGTCCAGGATCTTCGACGAGGCCGTCGTGCGCAGGCCGTTCGTGCAGATGTTGTCCTTGAGCGCCACGGGCACGCCCGCGAGCAGGCCGAGCGGCCTGCCGGCGGCCCGGTCGGCATCGACGGTGGCAGCCGCCGCCAGCGCGCGGTCCGCGCAGACAGTGTTGAAGGCGTTGAGGGCCGGGTTGGCCGCCATGATGCGATCCAGGTGGGCGCGGCAGATCTCCACGGCGGAGACCGTACCGGCGGCCACGGCCGTGCGGATGTCGCGCGCGGATTCGGGCAGCGTGCTCATCCGATCACCCGAGGCACCTTGAAGAGGCCGGACTGGGCATCCCCGTCCGGCGCGTTGGCCAGTGCCGCCTCGACGCCGATGGATGGCGTCGGCTCGTCCTCCCGTTCGACGCGCTGGTCCGGGTGCACATGCGCCGTGGCCGCGATGCCGCTGGTATCGATGCGCTGCACCTGCTCGGCGTAGCTGAGGATGTCGGTCAACTGCCTCGCAAAGAGGCGTTTCTCGTCGGGCGTGAGGTCCAGGCGCGCCAGCGCGGCGATGCGCTCGACTTCTTCGAGGCTCAGGGCGGACATGTGCGGTGATCGTATCAGTCCGGTGCCCGACTTCGTCACCGGATCCGGCGTGGCGCGGCGCTTCCGCTGGACAATGCCCGCATGATGTGGCGGAGGCCGCTGCCCCGGGTGCGGCACAATAACGGTCGGATGGATAACGTCTGCCATACCCTCGTGGGCGCGGCGCTTGGCGAGGCAGGGCTGAAACGCCGGACGCGCTTCGGCATGGTGACCCTGGCGATTGCCGCCAACCTGCCCGACATTGATGCCGGGGTGTTCTTCACGCCGTTCTCGCACGTGGCCTTCCGCCGCGGCTGGACGCACGGCGTGCCCGCACAGATCCTGCTGCCCATCGCGCTCACGCTCGTCATGCTGGCGTGGGATCGCCGCAGGCCCGCTCAGGGTGACGGGCCGCCCGCCCGGGCCGGGTGGCTCCTGGCGCTGTCCTACCTTGGCGTCCTCTCCCACGTGGGGCTCGACTACCTGAACAACTACGGGGTCCGGCTGCTGATGCCGTGGTCCGGACAGTGGTTCTACGGCGACACGCTGTTCATCGTGGACCCCTGGCTCTACCTCACCCTGGGCGGCGGCTGGTGGTTCTCGCGGAAACGCGCGCACCCGGCACCCGCGCGTGCGGGCCTGGGCCTGGCGGCTGTCTACGTTGCCGTGCTGGTGACGCTGGCGGCATCCTCGCGGGCGAGCGTGCTCGAACAGTGGCGGGCGATGTCGGGCCGGGAACCGCGGGCCTTCATGGCCGGGCCGGTCTTCCTGGATCCGTTCCACAAGCAGGTCATCGTGGACCGCGGGGACGGCTATGACACGGGCCGCTTCTCGTGGCTCTCGGGCACGTTGACCCTGACCGGCCGCGTATCGACCCTGCCTCTCGACGACCCGGACGTGGTGGTGGCCCGGGCCGACCGGGGCGTGGCCGGCATCCTCGTCTGGTCCCGCTTTCCGCACTTCGAGATCGAAGACGGCGCGGACGGCAGGAAAGTGGTCGTGACCGACGTGCGCTTCGGCCGGTTCGTCGCGGCCGGCGCGGTCGGCGTGCCGGGCCGCTGATCCGTCTGCGGTATCGGATCAGCCGTGGTGCACGGATAATGTGGAACATGCGCCCCTTGCCACCCCGCATTCACGCAGGCATCGCGGCCCGGTGGGTGCCTGTGGTACTCCTGACAGTGACCGTGCTCGCCGTGCCGGCACCAGCCGCGGCCTGGGGTCACGACGCGCACCAGTTCATCATGGACCGCGCGATTGGGTTGCTGCCCGACGCCATCCGGCCCTTCTTCGAGAAGTACCGCGCCTCCCTCATGGAGCGCGCCGTCGACCCGGACACCTGGCGGACCATGGGGTTCGTGGACGAGCCGCCGAATCACTTCGTCGATATCGACTGGGAGGGCTACGGTCCGTATCCGTTCAAGGATCTGCCGCGCGACTACACGGCCGCCGTCGCCAAGTTCGGGAAGGCGAAGATCCTTGAGAACGGCACGCTCCCGTGGCGGGTGGAGGAGTACTTCGGCAGCCTCCGGCGGGCATTCGACGCCTACGGCAGGCGGCCCAACCGCGGCACGGCCTTCGATCTGGTGCTGCTGTCGGCGGCCATGGGCCACTACGTCGGTGATGCGCACCAGCCCTTTCACGCGGTCATCAGCTACGACGGTCAGGCCACGAACCAACGCGGCATCCATGCCCGGTTCGAATCGGAACTGTTCGACCGGTTCCGCCTGCGGCTGACCATCGCGCCGCCTCCCATGAAGCCTATCGCCAGCCCGCGCGACTTCATTTTCGATACGCTCATCGAGGGCACGAGGCTGACGCCGCCGATCCTGGCGGCGGACCTGGAGGCGCTGGGTGCACGCGACGTCTATGACGACGCGTACTTCGAGGCGTTTCTCGTGGGGTCGAGGCCGGTGCTCGAACGGCGGATCGGCGAGGCGATCTCCGCGACCGCCGCGATGCTCACCGGCGCCTGGGAAGCCGCCGGTAAGCCGGCCGCGCCAGCGACGCCACCTCCGCAGCCTCCCCAGCGCAAACGTCGTTAGTCGATGGAGGTGTACCTCGTTCCCATTGGCCAGGCTCGGTACGAGCTGTACAGCGAGCAGGCCGATGCCGGGCCGCCCGGTGATCCGGACGAACCGCAGACGGGTCTCCTCGCGCGCGCGCGGCTGCGCTTCGCGGAAATGCTGCTGGCTGCGGCCGATCGCCAACGTGCGAAGCGCGAGGGCCGGTGGACGGCCCCTGTCAGCCGCATGGCCCGTGTCCGCGACTGGATCACCGCCTGGGTCGCCGAGCGGGTGGAGGAAGAGGAGTTGCACTGGGCGCTCCGGCGGATCCACGCGGCCGTGCTGGTGCATCCCGCGGACATGGACGGCGAGTTCGCCATGGCCACCGTGCGGAGAACCCTCGCCCACGACCGGCGCAGGCACTGGCGATGGGCCGTGGCGCACGGCATCCTCTTCGTGGCGGGAGGGCTCTTTGCCGTGATTCCTGGCCCGAACCTCATCGCGTACTATTTCGCCTTCCGCATGTTCGGGCACTGGCTGTCGGCGAGGGGAGCGGCACAAGGACTGACCCGTGTGTCGTGGTCCACACGCGCGAGCGAGCCACTGGCGGAACTGGGCGAGGCGTTGCTGCTTGCCCCGCACGAACGGCGTCCGCGCGTGGCAGGCATTGCCGCCGCGCTCGGGCTGACCGACCTGGGTGCTTTCATCGAGCGCGTGACGCTCGGACGCGCGTGATACTGTCGCCGGCTGGCCATGACCCTCAGTGACCTTGCCGCCCGGCTGGGCTGTCGCCTCGACGGGCCTCCTGACCTGGAGATGCTCGGCGTCGCGTCGCTGGAGGATGCCACCGTGCAGCACGTGGCGCTCTGCGCCAATGCGCGGTATGTTGCGGCGCTCGCCGCCACTCGGGCTGGTGCCGTGATTGTGCCGCTCGATGGCCCGGCACCGCCGTGCGCGGCCCTGCGATCCCCCCAGCCCTATCTGGCCTTCGCCCGCGCGCTGGCGATCTTCGCCCCGGCCTCCGCGGCGCCCTCGGGCGTGCACCCGCGGGCGGTGGTGGCGTCCAGCGCAGTGCTGGGTGTCAACGTCGCCGTCGGTGCCTGCGCGGTGATCGGGGAGCGCGTGCGGATCGGGGACGGCACCACGATCTATCCGAACGTGACCATCGGCGACGATGTCGTGATCGGTGCCGGGTCCACGGTGCACGCCAATGCCTCAATCCGCGAGCGCGTGGTCATTGGCGACCGCGTGCTGCTGCACGACGGCGTCGTGATCGGGAGCGACGGGTTCGGCTTCGTGCCGTGTGCCGACGGCACCTACGAAAAGATCCCGCAGACGGCAGCCGTGGTCATCGAAGATGACGTCGAGATCGGCGCCAACACCACCGTAGACCGCCCGCCGCTCGGCGAAACCCGGATTGGCGCGGGCTCCAAGATCGACAATCTGGTGCAGGTGGCGCACGGCTCGCGCATCGGCCGGAACGTCGTGCTGGCCGCGCAGGTCGGGATGGCCGGGAGCGTGGTGATCGAGGACGGGGTGGTGGCCGGGGGCCGCGTGGGCATATCGGACCACGTCACGGTGGGCCGGAACGCACGGCTCTCGGGAAGTACCGTGGTCTCCAAGGATGTGGAGCCAGGTGCTCACCTGGCCGGGTACCCGGGCATTCCCGTGTCGCAGTGGCGCCGGGCGTCCGTGCTGCTGCGCAATCTCCCCGCGCTCAAACGCCGGCTCGACGGGATCGAGGCCCGGCTGGCGGCAATTCTCTCAAAGGAGTCTCAGTGATTCGTCGCACGATCCTGGCAGGCGCCGCTCTTCTGGCGCTTGCCACCACGGCCACCGCCCAGCCGGGCGTGGACTTCTTCCCCTCCACGCGGTTCTTCATGGGCGCGGAGCACCTCAGCACGGACTCGGTTCACTTCAAGTGGCGCGCGGACTTTCACGGCGACGTGGACCTGGCGTCGTGGGCGCACGGCGGACGCGCGACCTTTCTGGCCAACTACGAGGTCGTGCTCGGCAACGACTTCCGCCGGTTCGATCCCGAGCAGGGCAACTACCAACTCGACGGCACGGTGTCGCAGCGCGTGGGCGGCGTCGATGTGTCTGCCGTGTTTCACCACGTCTCCCGGCATCTGTCCGACCGCGGCAAGCGGCAGGCCGTGGACTGGAATACCTGGGGGGTGCGCGCAAAGCGGACGTTTGCCCAGGGCCCCATCGCCGTGACGCTGCAGGGCGATTTCCGGGACGTGATCGCCAAGTCGTTCGTGGACTATCGCAATGAAACCGAAGGTCGAGCCAACCTGACGTACCAGTGGCGGCCCCGCATCGGCTTCATGGCCAATACCAGGCTGCGCATCGTGGGCGTGGACGGGACCGGGAACCGGGACACCCAGACGGAGGTCCGGACGGAGGGCGGCATACGCCTCAGTGGTACCGGTGGGGCGGTAGAACTGTACCTGGCTGGTGAGCGGCGTCTTGACCCGGATCTGCTGACCCTCGGCGGCCGGAGCTGGTTTGCCGCCGGATTCCGGCTGCGGAGCCGATAACCGCGCGGGCGGTCATTCGGCTGCGATAATCCCTGCATGCGGATGCGCCTGTTCGTTGCCCTGACGGTCGCCCTGGCGGCCGGTGTGACCTGGACCCTCCGGTCACCCATCGAAGCGGCGGTGCGTCCGCCAAAGATTCAGTACCAGGCCTCGACGTTGCCCAATGGTCTGAAAGTGATCTTCTCGGAAGATCACTCCACGCCCATCGTGCACGTGTCGGTGTGGTACCACGTGGGCTCGAAGAACGAACGGCCCGGGCGGACCGGTTTTGCGCATCTGTTCGAACACATGATGTTCAAGGGCTCGAAGAACATGGAGCCCGAGTCGCACACATCCATCATCGCGAGCATCGGCGGTCAGAGCAACGCTTACACGACCGAGGACACGACGGTGTTCTGGCAGACCCTGCCACAGCACTTCCTGCCGCTGGCGCTCTGGATGGAAGCCGACCGGATGGCCACCCTGCGCGTGGACGACGACGCATTCAAGCGTGAGCGGGAGGTCGTGAAGGAAGAGCGCCGGATGCGGATCGAGAACCAGCCCTACGGCCGGCTCACCGAGATCATCTACGACCACGCTTTTTCGGTGCATCCCTACAAGCACCCCACGATCGGATCGATGGCCGACCTTGAGGCGGCATCGGTAGCCGACGTCCGTGAGTTCCACGACACCTACTACGTGCCCGAGAACGCCACACTCACCATCGTCGGCGACTTCGACCCGGCCCTGACGCTGCAACTGGTGACGAAGTACTTCGGCCGTGTGCCGAAGGCCACCCGGCCCGTGCCGCGCGACCTGGCGAAGGAGCCGCCGCAGACGAAGGAGCGGCGCGTGACGATCGAGGAGTCCTGGCCGTTGCCTGCCGTCGTAGTGGCGCACCACATCATTTACGACGGACACCCGGACTCCTACCCGCTGCACATCGTGGGCAAGGTGCTGTCCGACGGCCAGAGTGCGCGCGTGACGAAGTCGCTGGTGTACGACAAGCAGATTGCGGCCTCCGCATTCGCCAGCGGCAACATCCAGGAAGACCCGAGCCTGTTCTACGCCGTGGCGATCGTGCAGCCCGGGCACACGACCGCCGAAGCGGAGAAGGCGCTCATCGAGGAACTCGAGCGGCTGAAGCGCGAACCGATCACGCCCCGCGAGCTGCAGCGTGCCAAGAACCAGTTTGCACGCGACTACATCATCGGGCGCGAGTCGATCCAGGAGAAGGCGCTGCACCTGGCCCACGGCGCCGTGATTCACAACGACATCACGACGGCTGATGGTGAATTCGACATCTTCCAGAACGTGACGGCTGCGGACGTGCAGCGCGTGGCGCGCACCTACTTCACCGCTGAGAACCGGCTTGTGCTGACCGTCAACTCGAAGAAGAACGGAGCCGGGCGATGAGCAGCGTACGGCTCGGCGCGTTGGCGCTCCTCGTATTTGCCCTCGGTGCGGCCGCGGTCCGTGGCCAGGCCGTCAACTGGCCGTCGGAAAGCCCGCCGCGCCCGATCTCGCAGCGGGAGGCGAAGTTTCCGCCCTACCAGGTGAAGTTGCTCGGCAACGGCATGCAGGTGGTGACGGTGTCGCACCACGAGCAGCCCTCCGTGAGCGTGCGCCTGCTCGTGCGCGCGGGCGCCGTGCACAACCCGGCCGGCAAGCCCGGCGTGGCGTCCATGGCAGCGGCGCTCCTGGACCAGGGCACGACGACGAAGTCCGCGGCGCAGATCGCGGATCAGATCGACTACATCGGCGGCGCGCTGGGTACCGGCGCGGGCAGCGACCTGAGTTTCGTCAATGCGGTCGTGATGAAGGATTCCTTCGACGTGGCCATGGACCTGATGGCCGACATCGTGCGGAACCCGGCGTTCGCACCGGAGGAACTGGAGCGCCAGAAGCAGCAGGCGCTCTCGAGCCTCCAGGTGAGCCGCACCGACGCCGCCTACGTGGCCAGTTCCGTGTTCGACAGGCTGGTATTCGGCTTCCATCCGTACGGGCAGCCCAATACCGGCACCCCGGAGACCCTGGCGCGCATCACGCGCGCGGACCTGCAGGCGTATCACAAGGCCTGGTTCGTGCCGAACAACATGCTGCTGGCCATCGTGGGCGACGTCACGAGCGACGAAGCCCTGGCGACGGCTGAGCGCGTGTTCGGCAAGTGGGCGCGCGTGGATCTGCCCGTGATGACCGTGCCGGAGCCCCCGCCCGCAACCCGCCGCGTGATCGTGGTGGACATGCCTGGCGCCGTGCAGACCGAAGTCCGGGTGGGGCAGATCGGGATTCCCCGCAAGCACAACGACTATCTGCCGATGGATCTGGCGATCCGGATCCTGGGTGGTGAGGGCGCCAACCGCCTGCATCGGGTGCTGCGCTCCGAGCGCGGCCTGACCTACGGAGCGCAAGCCGACAGCGAGATGATGAAGCTCTCCGGAAACTTTGTGGCAGAGACCAACACAAAGACGAGCACGACCGGCGAAGTGCTGCGCCTGATCTTCGACGAGTACGCGAAGATGCAGCGGGATCGGGTGGGGGAGCGCGAGCTCGGGGACGCGCAGGCCTACGTTGCGGGCGCCTTCCCGCTCACCATCGAAATTCCCGACGCGATCGCCACCCAGGTGCTCAATACACTCTTCTATGAGCTGCCGCTCTCGGACGTCGGTACCTTCGCCCAGCGCGTGCAGTCGGTGACGCCCGAGGACATTCAGCGCGTGGCGCGCCAGTACATTCATCCCGACCGGCTGTCGGTCGTGCTCGTGGGTGACTCGGCGGCGTTCTTACCCCAGCTCAAGGCGATTGGCGTCACCAACTACGAGGTGATTCCGTTCGACCAGCTCGACGTCACGTCCGCATCGCTGAAGAAGGAATCGCCCCGCGCCAGCCTCGCACCAGGAGGAGCCGCTGGTGGAGGCGTGTGGCCCGTGCCGGGTGCCGCGGCGGGACGCCGGCCCGCCTACGCTCCGCAGGGCGCCGTCGCAGGGGCGGACTCGCGGGCGCGCGATGTAATTGACCGCGCCGTGGTGGCCAAAGGCGGCCTGGCGACGCTCAAGGGCGTGAGGACGCTGGTGGCCGAGGCGACCACGACCTTTCAGACGCCGCAGGGGCCGGTGTCGTCGTCGAGCACGAGCACCGTGGCCTATCCCGACCGCATGCGCGTGGACGGCAAGGTGGCGAACGTGAGTGTGGTACAGGCCTACAACGCCGGGACAGCCTGGGTGAGCGACCCATCCGGCGTGCACGACGTGCCTGCCGAGATGGGCGAAGGCTTTGCCGACAGCATGCGCCGCGACCTCATCACGCTGCTTGTGGGTGCCGCCCAGGGGACGACCCCGGTCAGGCTGCTTCCAGAGGAGGGTGCGGAGGGCCTCGTGTTGACGGTGCTGGAGGTGAACGGCACCGCCGACGCGGATCGTCCTATGCGCCTCTGGCTGGACGCGAAGGGGCATGTGGCGCGACTCGCGTTTGCGGGCGTGGGTCCCGACGGGCGTGCCGCGCGGATGGAGGAGCGGTTCTCCGACTACCGCGACGTGAGCGGCGTGCAGATTCCCTTCAGGTCCGAGCTGCGGCAGAACGGCAAGGTCGTCGCCGAGAGCGTGTTCACCCGCGTGACGATCAACGCGCCCGTCGACGCGACCCGCTTCGACAAGCCGCGCCGGTAGGTGTCCACCTGCATGAACTCCGGCGCATCATCTGAGCTGGCTGTGCCGGGTGCCGTGCCGGCCGGCCGCGCGCTCCGCGTGATGATGTCGTGCGGAGAGCCGTCGGGCGACCTCTACGCCGCGGACCTGGCCCGCGCACTGCAGGCACAGGCTCCGGGCATCGAGATCCGCGGGATGGGCGGCCCCAGGCTTCGCGAGGCTGGCGCCCACCTGATCGCCGACTTCCAGGGCATTTCCGTGACCGGCCTCACCGAGGCTATTCGCGTGGTGCCGCGCTCGCTCGCGCTCATCAAGCGGTTGGTGGCGGACGCCGTGGCCAACCGTCCAGACGTGTTCGTGGCGGTTGACTTTCCCGACTTCAACTTCCGGCTGATGGCTGCCCTGAAGAAGCTCGGCATTCCCATCGTCTACTACATCAGCCCGCAGCTCTGGGCCTGGCGGGCCAGCCGCATGAAGACGATGCAGGCGTGCGTGGACCGCATCCTCGTGATCTTTCCGTTCGAACAGCAGCTCTACGCAAACGCGGGCGTCGATGCGCGCTTCGTGGGCCATCCGATGGTGGAAACGGCGCGGCCGACCGAATCGCGCGAGCGGTTCCTGCAGAGCCTTGGCCTGAACCCCGCGTGGCCGACCATTGCCCTGCTCCCAGGCAGCCGGCACAACGAGCTCAGCCGTCTCGTTCCGGTGCTCAGCAAGGCCGTGCCGATCATTCTGCAGGAACTGGCCCGCGCGCAGTTCGTGGTGGCGGCTGCTCCTGGCCTTGATGACCGCGAGTTTGCGCCTTTCGAGTGCGGCGACAAGGGCCGGCCGGTGCTGGTGCACGGCCGGACCGACGACGTGATTGCCAGTAGCGATGTCGTCATCACCGCTTCTGGCACCGCCACCGTACAGACGGCGCTGCACGAGAAGCCCATGGTGGTTGTCTACAAACTCTCGGCCACAACGTATGCCCTGGCCAAGCCTTTCGCGCTGGTAGACATGTACGCCATGCCGAACCTGATTGCCGGGCGACGCATCGTGCCTGAACTCATCCAGGGCGGCTGCACCCCGAAACGCGTGGCGGAGGAGGCAGTGCGCTATTTCACCCAGCCCGGGCTGCGGGAGAAGGTGAGCGAGGCCCTGGCCGGCGTGCGGGCCAAGCTGGGGGAACCGGGCGCCAGTGGCCGTGCCGCCGCCGCCGTGCTCGAAGTCGTGCGCGCCCGTCCGTCGCGCTAGCGATGGGCGCGGTGTTGCAATTCCCCCGCTGGAACGCTGTGCGCGTCGTGTGCTGGCTGGGCCTCGCGGTCCTGTGTCCGCTCACGGCCGGCGCCGAGGACGGCGACCTTGGCGAGGACTGGCGCCAGGAGAAGGCGACCCTGGCCGAGCACTGCGGCAAGCCCGAACTCGACGCGCTTCGCACCTGTCTCGGCACGCTCACCTCAGGCGTACCCGTACGGTTGCTCCTCGGCGGGCTGCCACCGCAAAGCGGCCTGAGCGCCGGTCTCGAACTGGCCGAGCGTCACCCCATGGGCCGGTCCGGCCAGCTCGCATGGGAAGCCGGCGCTGTTGTATCGCATCGCGGATCCTGGCGCACCGGGGCAGCGCTGTCCATGCGGCCGGGGACGTCGGGTCCGCACGTTGACGTGTTCGCATCGACCACCACCGCACGCCGGCTTAACTTCTTCGGATCCGGCCCCGAGGCCACCCGCGACGGGCGCACGCGCTTCGGCGAGCGTCAGGCAATGGCTGGTGGTGCCGCGACATGGCCGATCGGCGGACCGCGCTGGCTGGCCGCGCTGAAGCCCGAGGTGAGCGGTGGCGTGACTGGGCGCTGGGTGCGGGTGCTGCGTGATGATGCGGCACCCGGGTTTGCCGGCGACGTGTATGGGGAGGCCGAGGCGCCGGGGATTACCCGGCGCCTCGGCCGATTCCTTGAAGTGCGGGAGACCGTGCGCGTGGCGCCAATCCTGAGTGGCGGCCGTGCCAGCCTCGACTACCGCGTGTCCTGGCAGCAGTTCCACGACCGTGACAAAGCCGGCTTCTCGTTCCGGCGGTGGACCGTGGACCTCGCGCAGACGGTCGCCCTCGGCGCCCCGGGCATCGGTGGGCAGCCGGCCCGGCGCCTGGCCGGACTCCGGCTGCTGATGCGCAGCGCCGCCACGGACGAGCGCCAGCGCGTGCCGTTCTATCTGCAGCCGACGATGGGCGGTTCAGACCTTGACGGGGATCGGCTCTCAGCCGGTTTTCAGGATTACAGGTTCCGCGCGCCCCATCTGGCCCTCGTGCAGGCGCGGGTCGAGCACGCCCTGGCCGGGCCCGTGCGGCTGCTGCTGGAAGGGGAGTGGGGTCAGGTGGCCGAGCGCCGCAACGCGCTGAGCCTGCGTGATTTCGAGCGCAACGTCACCGTCGGTATAGTCGTGCGTGGCGAAGGGTATCCGCAGATCAACCTGTTGCTGGCCTGGTCACGGGAAGGTCGTCACACCATCCTTTCGATGGCGCCGCAGGCCGGTGACACCTGGCGGCCGCGTCTGTTCTAGCGTAGCCTCGACGCCTCCGATCCAACACGCCACGGCATCGCGAACGCAGCATAATCTGGGGCGAGGACTGACCCGTGGCCGATCCGACCTTCCCTTCGCCCTGGCAAGCACCACCAGCCCCAGCGCTATCGAATTCCTGGGACATGGGCATTCAGATCAACCAAATGGATCCGACCGCGGTGATCGCTGATCTCGATCGACAGAGCGCCGCCCGCATCAAGGACGCGTTCGGTCGGGACATTTCGTTGAGTGCGCTCATCGGCCTGCTGGCCCGGTTCAGCGCGGGCTCGCTCAGCGACCAGGAGCTCGTCGACGTCATCGAGATGGGCATCTACTTCGCGCGGGTGAAGATGGAGTGGGCGGAAGCCGCGGCGAATCTTGAATACTGGCTGGTTGCTGGCAACGATGCCGCACCGCAACGCGTGATGAAGGCCGCGCTCATCCGCGACCTCGACAACATCGAAAGCGCGTTGTGCGGAAAGCACTACGAGGACATCGTCGCGGGCGTGTCGAACCGGCTCCACGCGGTGGGCGAGCTCTTTCCAAAGGAGCCCGACATCATTACGGGGGCGTCAGGCGAGGCAATCTTCCTGACACCGGCCGAGAGCCCGCTCACCGCCGGCGGCGAGGAAGTGCTCTACAAGCAGTCCAGCGTGCTCACCACCGGTGAGCGGGGCGATATCTACAACGCCGTTGGCGCCGTCACGCTCGTCTCGCGGGTCACCGTCCGCTCGGAGAGGCTCCAAGCCGGCGGCTGGCAGGTGGCCATCGTCGACTGGGAATGCTGGTTCTGGGACGCCTACGACTGGAACAAGGATGTTGGCGTGTCGATTCCAGTCCACTTATTCGACAGACTCGGGGTGCCGGCGGAGTATCGCCCGACGCTCGAAAACGCCCTTGCGCTCACTGGTATCAACAAGGACGTGCTCGAGGAGATCAAGGTCCAGGACGAAACGATGAAGCAGATCGAGGGCAAGACCATTGCAATGCCCGACGGGCGTCAGATGAAGCCGAAGTCGTATCTCATCTACGGCGACAGCTCCTGGCGCTTCGACTCGGGAGCGTTCTGCGATGGGAAACCGATGACCTTCACGGTCACATGACCCGCGTCAGGTTCCCGGCGTCTCCGTTGTGTCCTTGTCGTCGCAGCACTCACCGAAGACACGGCGGTAGGCCACCGCTTTAGCGACCGGGTCGGTAATCGCGTCCACGATCGCCAGACCCTGTTCGACCTTCTTGTTGGCGAGGTGCGCGCTCGTGTAGGCGGCCTCCTGGAGCTGCATGTTGTAGCAGTCGAGCGCTTCGCCCTGCCCAAGCAGCGCGTCGACCATAACCGAGGGCGTTCTCACGATCCGGTGGGTGACGTCCACGATGATGCCGTCGAACGACTTGTCCCTGTACGTCTGCGTCAGCCCCTTCTTCTTTCGCACGACGGATCCCTTCGACGGAGGCGCCGACGGGTCGATGCAGTTGCCTGACTGCTCTTCGACCTTTTCGATAAAGCTCGTGCGATTGCCTTGGTAGTCCGGAATGTTGCACAAGTGCTCGAAGATCGTGTTCTTGACCTCCTTGACCGTCTCCTGGTCGGCCAGCACCCGCCGGAGCAGGCTGCCGAGCGAGGAGAGCGACGCGGTCTTCCGGCTCTCCTTGAAGCCGTTCGAGTAGACGAACGACACGTCATGGAGGTAGGTGACCGTGTAGTACTCCTGCAGCAACTGCCGGAAGACGAAGTTCAGCACGCGGCTGCGGTTCGTGTTCTCGAGCGTGCGTGCGGTCGTCACCTCGGTCTCGGTGATCGAACTCGACGTCGTCTCGGTGTTGATCTCGACCTGGCGCTGGGTATCGGCGGTCTGCACGTGGTGATTCACCGCGCTCGTCAGCGTGTCCACCTGCGAACCGACGGCCTCGCTCATCGTGTTGACCGACGACGCGGATCCCTTTGAGTCGCCTCCGAGCTTTACTACGCCCAAATTCACGCCGCCGCTGACGCCGGCTTCGGCCGACATCGTGTCGGTGTCGGTTTCCGTCGAGCTCTCGCTCTGGCTGGTGCTTTCCTCCACTGTCGTCTGGAGGTCGTCCGTGCAGGATTCGCTGTAGCTGTCGAGCACGCTCTGCGAGGACGCGCGCGTCTCTTCGTTGTGCTGGTAGTTGCGGATGGAGATGGTCGTCTTCTCTCCAGGCAGCAGGCTGAACGTGCTGAGCGTCTGTCCCGCCCCGTAGTCGCCGAGGTAGGACGCCATCCTCATGCGCATGACGAGGTAGAGTGCAGGCCGCACTTCCTCGGGTTCCTTCGCGAACTTCAGGCCCTGCTTTCCCGAGACTCGCTTGTACAGGACTGGCATGTAGCCATCGTTGATCTTGTTGGCGATGTGATCAGTCGAGAATCCGACCGATTTCGTCGAGATCGGCACGTTCGCCGCTTTGACCACCAGCCCGGACTTCGTCGCCGGCGACGTCGAGTTCAGGTTCAATGCGAGGTCTTGAAGCTCGGGGATCGGCGAGTACGCCTTCCCGTTGACGACGCGTGTGATCGAATCGACATTGAGCTTGTCGGCCTTCCGCTCGGCTTCGAGCTGCGACCAGTAGCTGTTCTTCGGACGCTCGAGCTCCTTCGGCTTGAACTTGGCCTGCGGGACGTCGAGCTCGATGAGACTGACGACCTCGTAGGAGACCGCCTGCGGCAGGTTGTAGTTCAGGACGGAGGCGCTGCCGTGTTCGTCGAGCTTGCTGAGCGGTTCTCTGGCGATACAGGAAGTCTTCGTTTCCACGCGGCCTCTCTTGTTGGCGGGGAGGGCTCGGAGTACCCTGCCGGTTGGTCGCGAGATTGTAGACTGCTTCCGCTTGGTCAGCGCGTCTCGAATCTCGCATGGCGCCAGTGTCCAGGAATCGCCTGGCCAGAACCTGGCGCACTCGTCTACGACGCGCTCGGCGCAGTCGTGTCTGTGTGCCCCCGGCTACCCAGGGGCAATCTGCGCTGGCCAGGCCCTTCGCCCTTGTCGACATGTACGCCATGCCGAACCTGATCGCGGGTCGCCGCATCGTGCCTGAGCTGATCCAGGGCGGCTGCGCCCCGAAACGCGTCGCAGAAGAGGCAGTGCGCTACTTCACCTAACCCGGGTTGCGGCAGAAGGTGAGCGCCGACCTGGCCGGCGTGCGGGCCAAGCTCGGGGAGCCTGGCGCCGACGATAGGCGGTATTTGGGGCTTCCCAAGGTGAACAGAGCGTCCGTTATGCGCCCTTGGCCCCTGACGCAGCCATCTGCGGTGCCGGAATCGTACTCGCGGTGCAGACCCGTGCCATTCCGACGTGCATCGCCATGGATGCCGTTAGTGCGCAAGACCCTGTGGCGTTCGCGTCGCTGATCGAGGCTCGGCCGACTGGTCGCATGATCAGCGGATCTGAGTCCGTTCCCGATCCTGCCCTGGCTCGACGGGCTGGATCAACGCTAACCGCCTCGGCCTGGAGCAGCCATGACACTCCGTTCAACGATCTTCGGCGCTGTCGGAGGGGGAGGGCGGCTGACAAGGCCTCTTCCGTTAACCCCCGGACCCCGCTAATCTTTCCTATCGTCTGAAGCATCCACATAAGCAGAGGCAACGGACGAGCTAGCGCCGCTTTTCTTGCATTCGGCTGCGAATTCCCTTAGTGTGTGGCTTCCTCCGGCGGAAGCTAGACGATGCTGTTAATCGCCGACGCCTCTGCCGCAGCAATCGGTCCACGTTCTTCTCGCTGAAGGGACATGAGAATGTTCAAGCATAAGTATCTGACGATGCGCTTCACCCCGTCAGAACGGGGCTTGGAGTTCAAGCCCAACTGGCAAGGCGACTGCGAAATCGACACAGGTTGCCCCGCATGTACCGACGGGTGCACCAATTGCAGCGGTGATTGCACGGGCTGCACCGCAACGTGCCGGGGTGCAGATTCAACGGGCGCATTGCTGCCGAACGATCACGGCGACGTCGAGCTCATCCTGGACCTCACCGCTCTCGAGAAGGTTCTGAAATCGGCGGAGCGATTGCTGAAATAGGAGCGTCGATCATTTCAGCCAACGCCCTCGCGGAGCTATCGCTGTCGGCGCTTCGCTACGGTGCAGCGCTTCAACTCGACGATCCTGGGGCGTTGGCGGCGCGCCTGTACGGCTTTCATCGCTGGCCGCTCTCGCCAAAGCTTCTCATGTCGCTTCCCGGCGAGCGCCAACTGCGCGAGTTCGTCCTCAAAGAAGGGCCCTCCGAGCTCACGCGGTATTGGAGGAGCCAGCGTCACGAGAAGCGCGCGGGGTGGCTCTCGTGGATCCGCCGGGACGGAACAACGCGAGTCGCCAGGATTACGCACAAGCTCTATGTAAGCCCCGTTCCGACTGCTGTTCGCGAGGCCCTGCGCGTGGTCGTGCCTGAACTCACCCAGTCGGAGTGCTTCCACTTCAAGGTTGGCGCCACGCCCGCCGAACTCGCGCGACCTGACAAGCTGGTGGCCTACTTTCACGATCGCGAGGAGACGTTGCGCGTCGCCGCTCGAATCGCCGTCCGACTGCACGCGCTGCCGGCGCACGGCGTTCCGTTTTCCTGCGCCATCGATGGCCGCACACTCCTGTCCTGGGGTGTCGATCCGCCGCATAGGCCGGAAGCGCGAGTCAGTTGGAGGAAATGGCTCTGCGCCGAGCTCGCTCACGCGATAACGCAAGATGCCTCCGGGAACGGTGTCGCCGCAGCCCGCAGTCGCCTCGAAGCGCTGGGTGTGGATCCTGAGAGTTGGGAGCCCGTGCCAGGACTGTGGGAGCGCCATGGACCCGAATGAATCGCTCGTCCTCTCCGAGGAGGTCGTGGTCTTTCCGATAGCGGAGCTCGATCCCGCTCAGCGCGCGTCCATCGCGTCCGGCGAGGGCGACTACGGCCTCACCAAGCGGAAGTCGAGGCGAACGACGCGGCTCATCGATCGCGCTGCGGTCGATTTGCTCGAGGAGTTTCGCACGCCGAGCAGCGTGCCCGACGCGATCAACCGCTTCAGCGAGAAGTTCGGCATGGCCCCTGCCGAGGTGCTCCATACGAGCTTCGAGTTGCTCTCCGTCCTGCTCCGAGACGGATTCTTGCTGCGCGCGACGCCAGAAACCATTTCAGGGATGAGACCCGTCGAGGCGGTCGACGGGTGGAAGCCGTTGGAACCACTGCGCGTCCTGGAGGACACCGAGGTCCACCTGGTGCACTCGCCGTCGGACCAGCGCGGGGTTCTCAAGCGCGTGTCCCGTGATGCCGATCGCTGGATTCGCCGCGCGCTCATCAACGAGGCGCGTATTCTCCGCCAGCTGAATGGCAGGGTTGCCCCGGAACTGCTCGAAGACGGCTCGGAGCAGGATGCGCCGTACATCGTGATTGCCTGGCGCAAAGGTCTGCCGTCGGCGCTCGCCGCGGCCCAGTTGCGACGACCCTGGGTCTTCAACTCACGGGACCAGCTAGCCACGCTCTGCCTCCGCGTGCTCGACGCGTACGCGCATCTTCATGCCTTGGGGATTCTCCACGCCGACGTTCAGCCGTCGAACATACTGATCGACATCGAGGACGAACGCGTATCACTCATCGACTTCGGCCTTGCCGTAAAGATGGATGGTCCCGGGACTGATCCCGTGCCTCGCGGGGGCGTCGAGGCGTTCTATTCGCCGGAGGCCGCGCGAGCCATCCTCGCCGACGTACCGCTGCCACGGCCGACGGCCGCGAGTGAGCAGTACGCAATCGCCGCTGTCATCTACAAGCTCCTGACCGGTCACGACTGCCTCGAACCGCGACTCGATCGCGCCGCATGGCATACGGCCGTCTGCTCGCACCCGCCACGGCCGTTCGTCCGGTTGGGGATCCCGCCGTGGCCGAAGCTCGAGATGTCGCTCGCACGAGCACTGGCGAAAGAACCTGGGGACCGCTATCCGTCGGTCGCAGCCTTCCGCGACGAGTTCGCCAGCGCCGCGCAAACGGTGGCTGCCGACACTTCGGCTTCAACGCGTGCGTGGCGGCCGCCGGGACTCTTCGACACGACCCTCGCAAGGCTTGTGGATCCGGACGATGTGGCGTCCAGGCCGCTTTCGCGACCTTCAGCGAGCTTGAACTTTGGCGCCACGGGCATCGCCTATTTCCTGCTGCGTGCAAGCAGCATCCTGCAGCGTCCAGATCTTTTCGCGGCCGCCGATCTCTGGATCGAGCGTGCCAAGCGTGAAGCGTTGTCGCCCTCCGATGCCTTTTTCGACTATTCGAGAGGCCTCAGTGAGGATACCGTCGGCAAGGCCGCCTTGTATCACTCGGCCGTCGGCATGCACTGCGTCGATGCGCTGATTGCGTGCAGCGCCAACCAGCCGCAGCGGCTCGCACACGCGATCGGCAGGATGATCGAAACAGCGGAAGTGCAGGATCGGAGAGCCGATCTCGTCAGCGGACACGCGGGCCAGTTGATCGCGTGCGCCACCGTCCTCGAGACGTTGTCCGCTCTCGGTCATCGTGAGGAACGCGAACGCGTCATCGCGCTCGGGCAGCGACGTCGCGACGATCTTCTCGGCGTCTGGGGACCTCTGGACCGTCCTCTCCCTGGAGCGAGCGAGGCGTTCTACGGCATCGCGCACGGGTGGGCGGGGGCGGCGTACGCGATGCTGCGATTCTCCGAAGCCAGCCACGAACCGGTGGCTGAGGCGGTCATCGAAACGTTGCGATCGCTGTCAGGCGCCGCCATCAAGGCACACGGAGGCGCCTTCTGGCCCCGCGGGAGCCGCGACGCAGACGTCTGGACCGGCTGGTGTCACGGCTCGGCAGGATATGTCTTTCTCTGGGCGCAAGCGCAGAACAGCCTTGCAATAGACGACTTCATCGAGTTGGCCGCAATGGCTGGCGAGCACATGTGGTTGGCGCCGCCACCCGAGATCGGTCACCTATGCTGCGGTGCCGCGGGACAGGGCTATGCGTACCTCGCTCTTCATCGTCTGACCGGCGATGCCAGGTACGTCGATCGTGCGAGGCAGGCGCTCGATCATGGAGTGGGATTCGTCGGCACACGGGGAATGAGCACGGACAGTCTGTACAAGGGCGACCTGGGGCTTGCCTTGCTCGAATTGGAGACCTCCGAGCCGCTATTGGCGGCCATGCCGATGTTCGAGCCTGAGCGATGGCCATCAGGCCGTGACCAGGCCTGAAAACAACCTACGCCAATCCCACGGTGACGAACGTCGTCCCTCCCAGCAACCTTCCCGACGCACTCCGCTCCGCGACATCGAAGACGCGCACGATCCCTGGAGAGTCCGCCGCGGCGGGCCGTAGATTCACGACGACGCGTGTCGGATCGCTTGCTGTTGTCCGTATCTTGACGCTCTGATCCCGCACGCCGCCCGGACCTTCGATCGCGACATCTGGCAACGACCGTTGCGCCGGTTGCAGCCGGATGCCAGCGTGGCCGGCCAGACCGAGATCGCCTCCGCCGGCGAGCCTTGCGCGCTCCTTTGGCTCGACGGGTAGAGGACCAGCACCGAGAAGGCGCTCGTCGAACCCCGAGCCCAGCAGCCCGAGCTGTCGAGGCGTCATTCTTCTGGTGCGCTGACGGCGCGCCTTGCCGCCACGCAGGTCGATCATCGTGTGCGCCAGAAGATGCTCGCGAATCACGGCATCGGCGAGCGCACGTTCGACTCGCTCCGACACGCTCAGCACATGAGGCCCGCTTTCTCCGTCTCCAGCCCACAGCATCAACGGGATTGCGAGACTCGATGATGTGCTCAGCACCTGGATGTTTCGCTGGCCCTGAAAATGGCCAATTGGCGCAGCGCTGAGGGGATCGATCGGACCGTCCCCGCATGGGAAGATGGTGCGAACCGGCTGCCCGCCCGACATGAATTGGGGGAGAGGTTGACCCTGACTCGCAGGGATCGACCCGGGTGACGATCGGTAAACGAGGTTGGCCGCCAGACAAATATGCGCCGAGCCGTTGGCGTCGAACACGAGGCCGTCTGCCGCACTCGGCGTCCACAGCACGCTCGCGACACCGTAGAAATCCGGCACGTCGATTACGCCCAGGACAAGGCCCTCTAAGCCGACTGCACCTCCGACCGATGGCAGGGCGCTGATAGGGCCGACGCCATTTGTTCCTGTGCAGGCCCAGACCTGGCAGACGACCGGTGTGAGCGGTTCCTGGGAGGGGAACTCGAAGTGCGCGCCGCGACTATAGACTTGGACGTTGATGAGCACTTCCTCGCCGAGTTGGGCGTTCGGTGCCGTCGCGTTCCGCTTGGCAGGGTCTGGATGGTTTGGAGGGTAACTCATCCACATTGAGGCATTCGTCCATACGGCATTGGGTGGCCAGCATGGAGTAATCGGCCGATCGCCTATATCCGTGGGATTCGAGTGACTCCACCGAATGTACAAGTCTGCCATCACGCCTCCGTTCGCGGACCAACGGCCGCAGGGTCAGTATGGCAGTATGCTGGCGGGGCAGCCAAGGCGACTCTCGCACTGTGGCGCCTCGGGTGCGAGCCCGAAAGGATTCGATGATGGCGAAAGAGATTTCTCTCAGTGCCTATCGGCGCCTTCTCCTTCTTCACGACCAGGAGATTGCCAGCGCGAAAACGATTGCCGCGCGCGATTGTTACGCGGACTTCTTGATCGAGACACCAGGTGGGTCGTTTCAGGAGGCTTTCGCTGGTCCCGACTCGAAGTCTCGTCCCGAGCTTGGGAAGGACAGGGCCGCAAGGCGTGCGGCGTGGCGGGAGAGAATCCCCGCCGCGGATGCTGGGACGTTCAATGAATTCTTTACCGACGGTCCGCCCGACGACGTCCCTCCGCCATTCTATGAGAGCTGGAAGGAGGCGGTCGAAGGTCGGCCCACAACCGAAGATCTTCTACGTGACCCCGCCGCACGCGCTCGAGCTCTTTCGCATCTCGGAGTCATCCAGGCGTATCTGAGAATGCGGGAACGGTCGAAATAGCCGGGCCAGCGCGAATCGCTTTCGTGGCTGAGATGGCCGTCTGGAACCCGCCTGACGTGCAGTGGGTGGTCAAGGTATCCAAGCTGTGCAATCTCCGCTGTACGTACTGCTACGAGTTCCCGTTTCTTGCGGACCCGGCACGGATGTCCCTCGGACAACTCCAGAGAATGTTCGAGCATATCCGTGACCACTACGCGGGAACATCGCGGCGCATGGACTTTGTCTGGCACGGCGGCGAGCCACTGCTTCTGAAGCCTTCCTTCTTCCGACAGGTTGCTGACCTTCAACAAGACACGCTTGGCCCGGCAGGGATTCGGTTTGGCAACTCTGTGCAGACCAACTTGTCCGTCATGACCGACGACCTCATCGAGTGCCTGGGGAGTTTCTTTACCAATGTCGGTGTGTCAATCGATCTCTTTGGCGAGCAGCGGGTGAACGCCGCAGGACAATGTGCCGAAGAGAGTGTTCTCGCGAACATGCAGACCCTGAAGGATGCCAACGTCCGGTTCGGCTGCATCACCGTGCTCTCGAGGGTGACGGCGCCTCATGTGAACGACATCTATCAGTTCTTTGAGGATATCGACACGAGCTTTCGGCTGTTGCCGATCTACCGGACTGGCTACCAAGGACAGCAGGATCGGCTGTCTCTGGCCGACGTTGAGATCGTAGCGGCGTTCAAACAGGCGATCGATCGCTGGTTCGCCTCCGATAGTGGCATTCATGTTCGACCGATTGAGGGGTACATCGCGAATGTGCTTCGCTGGCTGGACGCCGGGAGGGGCACCCGGCGCCACTACGACAAGCGCGAGGCCGAAGTCGTGTATGTGGTCGACACGGATGGCTCCCTCTATTCGAACGCGGACGCGTACGACCCGCAGTTTCGCCACGGGAACATCTTCGAGGAGTCGCTGGAGGACATGACGGAATCTGAGAATTACCGCCGCGCTGTGGCGGCGGCGCAGGGTCGCATGGCGACCACCTGCCATGACTGTCGCCTTCACGGTTCGTGCTCAGGTTACTTCATGGGTGAGGCCACTCCGGAGGAGCGCAGCCATGACGCGGAGGGTCGCCTGGTGTGCGGCGTGGCAAAGCCGGCGCAAGACTATGTTGCGGAAATCCTTGTGAACCTCGGTCTCGTCGACCGAACAGGGGGAACGTCGCTCAGATCTCGTCTCGTCGAGAGAATCGATTCTGCGGGAACGGACCTGTTCCCTGGCTAGAGCGTCTTCGATTGTCATGTAGTCACGCAGTAGCCGCGATGTCTGACGTAGTTCGCTGTGTCAGGGGTGGGGGTCGTGTCAGGGGCCAAGGGCGCATAACGGACCTTCTGTTAACGAGGCGAACCCTTTAATGTTGCCTATCGTCGGATGAAGACGATGCGGGCGTGCGTGGACCGGATTCTCGTGATCTTCCCTTTCGAGCAGCAGTTCTACGCGAATGCGAGCGTGGATCCGCGCTTTGTGGGCCACCCCATGGTGGAGACGGCGCGTCCGACCAAATCACGTGAGCGGTTCCTGCAGAGCCTCGGCCTGAACCCCGCGTGGCCGACCTTTGCGCTGCTGCCGGGCAGCCGGCACAACGAGCTGCGCCGTCTGGTCCCCGTGCTCAGCAAGGCCGTGCCGCTCATCCTTGAGAATCTGGCCCGCGCGCAGTTCGTGGTGGCCGCCGCGCCCGGGCTCGACGACCCGGCGTTTGCGGACCTCGAGTGCGGGAACAAGGGCCGGCCGGTGCTGGTGCACGGCCGGACCGACGACGTGATTGCCAGTAGCGATGTCGTGATCACGGCCTCGGGCACGGCCACCGTGCAGACGGCGCTGCACGAAAAACTGATGGTGGTGGTCTACAAGCTCTCGGCCACGACCTACGCGCTGGCGAAGCCCTTCGCACTCGTGGATATGTACGCGATGCCGAATCCGATTGCCGGGCGACGCATCGTGCCCGAACTCATCCAGGGCGGCTGCACCCCGAAACGCGTGGCGGAGGAGGCGGTGCGCTATTTCACCCAGCCCGGGCTGCGGCAGAAGGTGAGCGCGGCCCTGGCCGGCGTGCGGGCCAAGCTGGGGGAGCCGGGTGCCAGCATGCGTGCCGCGGACGCTGTACTTGAGATTGCGCGGCGCCGTCCGCCGGCGTAAAGCTGTCAACAGCTTCACACGCCCGCTCGGGTGTCGCCCGGGCCGATCCCGGTATGATCGGATTGATGCCTACCGCGAACAGTTTCGGAACCCGCACCGCCCTCAACGTCGGCGACCAGACCTACCAGATTTACAGCCTGCCCGCCCTGGCCAAGGCCGGCTTCCCGGGCGTGGCCCGGTTGCCCTTCTCGATGAAGGTGCTGCTCGAAAATCTCCTCCGCCGCGAGGACAACGCCTTCGTGAAGGCGGACGACATCAAGGCCCTGGCCTCGTGGGATGCCACCGGCACCGCCGAGAAGGAAATCTCCTTCATGCCGGCGCGCGTGCTGCTGCAGGACTTCACCGGCGTCCCCTGCGTGGTGGACCTGGCGGCCATGCGCGACGCCATCGTGGCGCTCGGCGGCAACCCCGACCGCGTGAATCCGCTGCAGCCTGTCGAGTTGGTCATCGACCACTCCGTGCAGGTGGACTACTTCGGACGCCCCGACGCGCTGGCGCTCAACGCCGAACTGGAGTTTTCCCGCAACAAGGAGCGCTACGCCTTCATGCGCTGGGGGCAGACGGCCTTCAACAACTTCCAGGTCGTGCCACCGGATACGGGCATCGTCCACCAGGTGAACATCGAGTACCTGGCGCGCGTGGTGTTCTCCGAGACCGTGGACGGCGTGCAGGAGGCGTATCCCGACACGCTGGTCGGCACCGACTCCCACACCACGATGGTCAACGGGCTTGGCGTGGTGGGCTGGGGCGTGGGCGGTATTGAGGCCGAGGCCGCCATGCTGGGCCAGCCATCGTCGATGCTCATCCCGAAGGTGCTGGGCGTCCGCCTCACCGGCAAGCTCCGCGAAGGCATGACCGCCACCGACCTCGTGCTCACCGTGACCGAGCGGCTCCGCAAGCACGGCGTCGTCGGTAAGTTCGTCGAGTTCTTCGGCGAGGGCCTGCGGCACCTGACCATCGCGGACCGTTCGACGCTGGGCAACATGTGCCCCGAGTACGGCGCCACCGTGGCCATCTTCCCGATCGACACGCTGACGCTCGACTATCTCCGGCTCACCAACCGCGACGCCTCGCGTGTGGCGCTCGTGGAGGCCTACGCCAAAGCGCAGGGCATGTGGCGCGAGGACGGCGCACCGGATCCGATCTACTCCGAGACCATCGAGATCGACCTGAACGTCGTCGAGCCGAGCCTGGCCGGCCCGAAGCGTCCACAGGATCGCGTGTCGCTCAGCGGCGCGAAGATGGCCTTTGCGTTGGCCCTGCCGGGTATGCAGGCGCAGGTCAAGCCGGCGCCGAAGGCAACCGCCGTGGCCGTGGCCGAGCCGCTCGTCGAGGGGCTGGATCACGGGTCCGTGGTCATCGCCGCCATCACGAGCTGCACGAACACGTCGAACCCGGCCGTGCTCGTCGCTGCTGGACTCCTCGCGAAGAAGGCCGTGGAGAATGGCCTCACGCAGAAGCCCTGGGTGAAGACCAGTCTCGCCCCCGGCTCGAAGGTCGTGACCGAGTACCTCGAGGCGGCGGGCTTGACGCCGTCGCTTGAAGCACTCGGCTTTCACACCGTGGGCTACGGCTGCACCACCTGCATCGGCAACAGCGGCCCGCTGCCAGACGACGTGACCGCCACGATCCGCGAGAAGGGCCTCGTGGTCTGCTCGGTGCTGAGTGGCAACCGCAACTTCGAGGGCCGCATCCAGCAGGACGTGCGCGCCAACTACCTCGCGTCGCCGCCGCTGGTCGTCGCCTACGCGCTCGCCGGCACGATGACCACGGACATCGTCACCGAGCCGCTTGGCATCGGCAAGGACGGCAAGCCGGTCTACCTCAAGGACGTGTGGCCGACCGATCAGGAGATTCGGGAGACCGTGGTCCGCGTCGTGACCGCGCAGCAGTTCAAGGAGTCCTACGCGCACGTGTTCGACGGCGACGCCCGCTGGCAGGGGCTCAAGGTGCCCGAGGGCAACCGGTTCGACTGGGAAGGTGATTCCACCTACATCCGCCGGCCCACCTTCCTCGAGGGCATGACGATGACGCCCGCGCCCGCGAGCGACATCGCTGGTGCGCGCGTGCTGGCCCTGCTCGGCGACAGTGTGACCACCGACCACATCTCCCCGGCCGGGAACATCAAGGCCGACAGCCCCGCCGGCAAGTACCTCACCGACCACGGCGTGAAGCCGGCCGATTTCAACTCTTACGGTGCGCGCCGCGGCAACCACGAAGTGATGATGCGTGGCACGTTCGCCAATACGCGCCTGCGCAACCAGGTGGCGCCGGGCACCGAGGGTGGGTGGACAACGCTGCTGCCGGACGGTGGCGTGATGCCGATCTACGACGCCTCGGTGAAGTACCGCGAGGCGGGTGTGCCCCTCATCGTGATCGCCGGCAAGGAGTACGGGTCAGGCTCGTCTCGCGACTGGGCCGCCAAGGGCACGTTCCTGCTGGGTGTGAAGGCCGTGATCGCCGAGAGCTTCGAGCGCATTCACCGCAGCAACCTGGTGAACATGGGCGTGCTCCCGCTGCAGTTCAAGGCGGGGGAGACGGCCCCGTCGCTGGGCCTGACAGGCACGGAGTCCTACGACCTGGCCGGTGTGGCTACGGGGCTGACGCCGCGCGGAGAGCTGGTGGTGAAGGCCACCGCCGCCGATGGCACGGTGCGGACCTTCAAGGCCACCATCCGGATCGATACGCCTGAGGAGCTCGTGGCGTATTCGCACGGCGGCATCCTGCCCTACGTCGTGCGGCAACTGGTGGCGAAGAAGTAGGGGAGTCTAGGACGCGGCTCGGAAGAGCCGGTAGCGCTCGTCTAGCCTGTTCGGGTCAGGGCGCAGGGCAGCCATGCGTGGCACTCGGAGCGTCTTGCCATCCCAGCCTTGCAAGCCGTGGATCAGCATGGGGCCGTCAACCTCGCGCAGCACATCCTCGCGGATCTCGATGATGTAGTCGGGGCGTACGCCCATGATGTTTGCATCGAAGGCCGAGTGATGGAGCTTACAGAGTGCGATGCCGTTTGACACGACGGGGTCACCACTCTCGGATGCGTCTCCGATGATATGTGCTGCGTCCAGTAGCTCGTCCCGTTTTAGGCGGCAGACGGCGCAGTGCCGCTGGTAGGCATCGAGGACGCGCTCCCGAAACTCGCGCTGGTGAAGACGCTGCTGAACCTCGCGGGTCACGTAGCGCCGTCGAATGGAGGTCTCTTGCGTGGGCTCTTCGACGTTTCCGAGAGCGGCAAACCGCCGTTCATCCACGCTGACCGAAAAGGACAGTCGCTCCGGACGGTCGCCGACGATGAAGACTGGATACGCGGCGACGTAACGGCCCGGCACAATGCCCTGGAAGTACACCAGTGGCGTTCTCCGGCGCATTGCCTCTCTCAGCCCGGAGTTGTCGCGATGGTTGGGGTCTGCGCCGCGGTAGCGGTAATGGAGCATCCCGTCCTGTCCCAGCGCGTCGTCATACGGTCGATTCCGTCCCTCGACGACAGGCGCTGTCAGGATGCTCAGTGGGATGGTTGGCAGGATACGAGGCTTGAATATGCCCTGCTGAGGACTGACCAGTGGAACTCGTTGCCCTTCAAAAGCGAATCCCTCGATGAGGCGGTCCCTGGAGAGAATGCCCGTGCTGGACGCTCGTTGCAGTTCATCGAGGAATGCAAATGCGGCGATACGGACTCGCAGGTCCAGCGCCTCGTGAGTGTCGGCGGTCATGCAGGGCTCCTGCCGTCCCCTTCCTCTACCAGATGCCCCAGGTGCCTGGCCAGTTGCGGCAGGTCGCTCGAGACGACCTGCCACACCACGTCCTCATCGACGGCCAGATAGTCATGCACGATCTTGTGGCGCATCCCGACGATGTCGCGCCATGGAACCTCAGGGTGCGCTGCGGTGTACGCCGGACTGACTTGGCGGGCGGCTTCTCCGATGACCTGAATCAATCGTGTCAACGCGAGGCGGAGGTTCTCATCAGAATCGAAGTCGGACCGTGTCAGGCCCCGAACCTTCTGGACCGCCTTCAACGCCATGTCGAGCATGTGCCCGACGTACACAGCATCACGCGGCGACATAGAGTGGCCGAGCCGATGCTATGACCTGATCTCGAATCCTCTCGTTGAGAAACTTCGGTGTGACCAGATCTACCGTCCGTCCTCCCATCAGCGCCGAGAGCTCGGACTGGATTCGCACCAGCGCGAGGCCTGGGATGTGTCCTGGCTGAAACTCGACCAGGACGTCGACGTCACTGTCGGGTCGAAAGTCATCCCGCAGGACGGAGCCGAAGAGCGCAAGGCTAGTGATGTGGTGTTTCTGGCAGAAGGCAGCCACGGCGTCGCGGTCGGGTGACACGTGCGGGCTCATGCGGCGATCATAACCCTCTGAGGCACTCCGCAGTGAGTCGCGCAGCGTGCGAGAAGCCCACCGGCTGGTCGATCCCTGCGCGCCAGCGCTCAGCGCTTCCTGAACCGCGCCACCGCCACCGCCGCCGCCAGCAGGCCCAGCACCAGCGGAGGGATGAAGTCCTCCCCGCGCCCGGCGTGCACGTTCACGGCGCCCGCCATGAGCACCGCAAGGCACGCGGCGGCGATCGGAGTGAGGATGGGCAGGATGCCAGTCGCAGGAGGAATGATCAGGCCGACCGCGCCGGCGACCTCGGCGGCGCCGATCAGCTTGATCTGCGCATCCGAGTAGTCCTGCGCGTAGGTGGCGCCCATGCCCACGATGTCGGCCCGCGCCTGCGTGAGTTTCATCGTGCCGACCGCGAGGAAGGCGACGGCCACCAGGATCTGCAGTGCCCAGATGAGCTTTGTCAGAATGGCGGGAATCCTAGCCTGAGCGATGTCGAAGCCGAAAGCTCAGCCGCTGAAGGCGCTTCAGGGCCGGCGTGAGATGGGATCAACCGCGCTCTCGGTTCAGCTTCCGGAGGATCGCGGCTCTGGCCTGCTGGCGGTCGTGGACGTCGTAGTCGCGTGGGGGAGTGTCCGGTGGCTCCGGATACATCTCGTAGATGCGCTGCATGACCACCTCCAGGTCCTCGTCCCCACGAGGCTGGAGGGCGTTGTACCGTTGGTCGATCGCTTCGCCCACGAACTCCGAGAGGCTGATGCCCCGCTCCTCAAGCTCCTTCACTTTGCGGACGCGGTCGTCATCCAGGCGCACTTTCAGGAGATGGGGAGGCACGGCGCAAATATGGAGCGTCTCCACGCTTGGGTCAAGGGTTCTGATAGCCCACAATGGTTCAGGATTCCGCGACTACACCTGAGGGCTTACTGTGCCACTCCCGTCACGTTCCGCCGTTCTGACCATTCGCGTCCCCGCGTCCCTGGAGCGGCGGATTGCCCGTGTCGCACGGCAAAGGAAGGCGACGAAAGCCAGGGTAGTGCGCGAGGTGATTGCTCGGGAGTTCGGTGGGCCACGTCGCGTTTCCGCCGAAGAGCTACGGCGGCAGTCGCTGCTGGTCAGTGGAATGCCGGAAAAGCAGGAGGCGCTCGACTTCGTGACCGCTGTGTTTGATGATCGCGGATGGCGGTGAAGCCCGGCGCGGCTGCCGTCACGGTCACTGCTCTCAAGGCCCACGCGGCCGCGCTTGGCTTTGACCTCTGCGGCATCGCACCCGCCGAGCGCTTTCCGGAACTGTCCTTCCTTACCGAGTGGCTGGACCGCGGCTATGCCGGGAACATGGCGTGGATTGGGCGGACGGCGGAGAAGCGCGCGGACATTCAGCAGGTGCTGCCTGGCGCCCGTAGCGTCATCGTGCTCGGCACCGTCTACAACACGGACCGGCCGTACTCGACGGAGGTCGCGAACCCACGCGCGGCGCTGATTTCCCGCTACGCCTGGGGTGATGACTACCACGATGTGCTGGCCGAGCGGATGGAGCGGTTGCTCGTGTGGATGCGCGAGCAGTCTGCGGAGCCGTTCGAGGCGCGGGCCTACGTGGACACCGGGCCGGTGCAGGAGCGGGTGTTTGCGCAGTACGCAGGGCTGGGCTGGATCGGCAAGAACGCCTGCCTCATTCATGAACAGCTCGGGTCGTGGCTGTTCCTCTCGGAGATCATCACGACGCTGGCGCTGGAGCCCGACGCGCCTGGGCTGGACCGCTGCGGCACCTGCACGCTCTGCATCGAGGCCTGCCCGACGAAAGCCATCGTGGAGCCGCACGTGATCGACTCCACCAGGTGCATCTCCTATCTGACGATCGAGGAGCGCGGTGCGATTCCCGAGGCGCTTCGTGATGGCGTCGGCAACCACGTCTACGGGTGCGACGTCTGTCAGGACGTGTGCCCGTTCAACCATGCACCGGCTATCAGCACCGACCCGGCCTGGCAGCCAAGACCGGGGCTGGACGGGGTGACGTCCCTCGACTTGTGGCGCACCTCCGACGCCGCTCTTCGCAGTTTCACGAAGGGGAGCGCCATGACGCGCGCCAAGCTGCCGATGCTGCGTCGCAATCTGGCGCTGGCCCTGCAGGCGAGTGGGGACGCGGGCGATGTGGTGGCGCTTGGCGAGCAGAGTCCGGATCGCCCATCTCCGTCCGACGCGATGGTGCGGCAACACATTAGAATCGAGCCATGAATTCGGCGGCGCCCCTGCTTCTCGTCTCCATGCCCCAGATGAACGACCCGAACTTCGCGAAGACGGTCATTCTGCTGTGCGACTACACCGCTGACGGGGCGTTCGGTCTGGTGGTGAACCGGCAGATGACGGATCCCGCCTGGACGCTGGTGAAGCCGGAAACACCCGTGCACGTGGACCCCTCGGTGCACCTCTGGATCGGCGGGCCAGTGGACCAGCAGCGCACGTGGGTGCTGATGTCCGAGGCGCAGGGGCCGGAAGAGGACCAGCGCGAGATCTGCCCGGGCGTGCTGCTCTCGGCCTCGCGGGCACTGACGCTCCAGTTGCTGCAGTCGCCGCCGACGAACAAGGTGCGCGTCATTGCCGGCTACGCAGGCTGGGGTGCCGGGCAGCTTGAGCACGAGCTGGCCGAGTCTGGCTGGCTGACGCTGCCGGTGGATCCGCAGCTCATCTTCGGCGTGCCGTCGGAACAGATGTGGGAAACGGCGCTCAGCCGCATCGGCGCCGAGCCAGCATCGTTCCAGCAAAGCTCGGGCGTGCATTAGCCAACAACCAAGCGCGTCTGCGCTCCTGGGGTCGCCATGCGTTCGACCATCTTCCTCACGGTGCTCGCCATGTTTACGATGTCCTGCTCGGCCCCGTCGTCAGGCCCTTCATTCTCTGCCGGCTCCACGCCTGCGCCGACGACCGAAACGTCCCGGCTTGAGCAGATGGCGGCGCGCTTTGCGCCTGTCGACCTGGGCGCAGACGTGAAGGCGCTGCCCGAAAGCGAGCGCAAGGCCCTCGGCAAGATCGTCGCGGCGGCGCGCATCATGGACGCCCTCTTCCTGCGTCAGGCCTGGGCGGGCAACGAGTCCATGCTGCTCACGCTGCTGCAGGACCAGTCGCCGGAAGGCAAGGCGCGCCTGCACTACTTCCTGATCAACAAGGGGCCATGGTCGCGGCTCGACCACTTCGAGGGGTTCGTGCCCGGCGCGCCGACGCGGCCCGACGAGGCCAACTTCTATCCGGCGGGCACCACCAAGGCCGAAGTGGAAGCCTGGATCAAGGCGCTCCCACCCGCGCAGGAGGAAGCGGCCACAAGCTACTTCACGACGATCCGGCGCGGCCCGGACGGCAAGTTCGTCGCCGTGCCGTACAGCCAGGAGTATCAGGGCGAACTCGCGCAGGCCGCGGCGTTCCTCCGCGAGGCCGCTGCGCTCACGACGCAGCCCACGCTCAAGGTGTTTCTCGAGAAGCGCGCGGCGGCCTTCATCAGCAACGACTACTACGAGAGCGACGTGGCGTGGATGGAGCTGGACGCCTCCATCGAGCCCACGATTGGCCCCTACGAAACCTACGAGGATGAGTGGTTCGGCTATAAGGCGGCGTTTGAATCCTTCATCGGCCTGCGCGACGACAAGGAGTCAGAGAAACTCGCGCACCTGGGCGCGGAGCTGCAGGAGCTTGAAGACCGCCTGCCCATCGACCCGGCGTTCCGCAACCCGAAGCTCGGGGCGCTGGCGCCGATCCGTGTCCTGAACACGGTGTTCTCGTCGGGCGATGCCAACCGCGGCATCCAGACGGCGGCCTTCAACCTGCCCAACGATGAACGCGTGGTCCGGGAGAAGGGCTCCAAGCGGGTCATGCTGAAGAACAATCAGGAGGCCAAGTTCTCCAGGGTGCTGGTGCCCATCTCGAAGGTGGCGCTGCCCGTGCCGGATCAGGACCACGTGGCCTTCGAGGCGTTCTTTACGCACATCCTGATGCACGAGCTGATGCATGGCCTCGGTCCGCACGACATCACGGTCAACGGCAAGCCCTCGACGGTGCGGCTGGCGTTCAAGGACACCTACAGTGCGGTGGAGGAAGCCAAGGCGGACATCTCCGGCCTCTGGGCTTTGCAGTACCTGATCGACAAGGGCACGCTCGCCAAGTCCCTCGAGACGCAGATGTACACCACGTTTCTGGCATCGTGCTTCCGCTCGATCCGCTTCGGCGTGAACGAGGCGCACGGGCGCGGCATCGCCATCCAGCTCAACTACTTCCTCGACCACGGTGGAGTGAAGGTGGCGGCCGACGGCACGTTCTCCGTCGATGCCTCCCGCATCAAGCAGAACGTGACGGACCTCACACGCGACATCATGACGATGCAGGCCAGGGGCGACTACGCGGCGGCGCAGAAACTCATTGCTACGCTCGGCGTCGTGCGGCCCGAGGTGCAGCGCGTGCTGGACCGGCTGATGGACGTGCCGGTGGATATCGAGCCGCGCTTCGTGAGCCTCGCGGCCCTGCGATGAACGAGGGTCCGCTGCCGTGAACGCCGCCCTGCCATGAACACTGTCGCGCTGCGCCTCGGTGCCTTCGCGGGCGTGCTTGTGGTGATGGCCCTGGCCGAGCTGGCCGCACCGCGACGCGCTCTCGTCCATTCTCGAGTGGCGCGATGGCCGGCGAATCTGGCCCTCGTGGCGATCTCGGCCGTGGTGATTCGTCTGGTGGCGCCCATTGGCCTCACGGGGATCGCGGTGGCCGTGGCGGGCTTCGGCTGGGGTCTGCTGCCCGCACTGGGGCTGCCCGCGGCTCCGGCGGCCGTCATCGCCTTCTGTGCTCTGGACCTGCTCATCTATCTGCAGCACCGCGTGTTCCACGCCGTGCCCCTCTTCTGGCGTCTCCATCAGGTGCACCACTGCGACGGGGACATGGATGCCACCACGGGCGTCCGGTTTCACCCGCTGGAGATGCTTGCGTCCTTCGGTGTCAAGGCCCTGGCCGTGGCGGCACTCGGTGCGCCGGTGGGTGAGGTGCTGGCCTTCGAGGTGTGGCTCAACGCGGTGTCGCTCTTCAACCATGCGAACTGGCGGATGCCGTCATTTTGTGACGCCGCGCTCCGGTGGCTGGTCGTGACGCCGGACATGCACCGTGTGCACCACTCGGTGCACCGTGCGGAGCAGGACTCCAACTTCGGGTTCAACCTGTCGTGGTGGGATCGCCTGTTCCGCACCTACCGGCCGGCTCCTGTCGATGGTCACCTCGGTATGCGCATCGGTCTCGCCCACGGCCCGGAGTCCGCTTCGCTGGCGGGCCTCCTCCAACTGCCGTTCGACTCAGCGCAGCCGCCCACATCGAGCCGGTAGTCGGGATGGCGCCTCCGGTGCGGGACAATGAAAACATGCCTGACGCTCGCGGGCTGTGCCATCGCGTCGCGATCCTCTGGTTGTTGCTTGCGATGGCGTCGCCGCTGGCCGCTCAGGCGCCAGATCCGCATGCGGGCCACGGCTTACCGGGTGCACCGGATGCCAGCACCCCGGTGCAGCACCAGCACGACCATGCACACGCGATGCTGGGGCCAGGGGATCTCCCGATGAGCCGGATGGCCTCGGGGACGTCGTGGATTCCAGACGATTCGCTGATGCGCGCCGAGTCACCGAAAGCAGGTGAGTGGACGGTGATGCTGATGGGGCAGGCCTTCGGCCAGGTTCTGCACGAGAACGGCTACTTCGGCGGCACGCAAGGCGGAAGTATCAACTGGCTCATGGGCATGGGCCAGCGCCGCGTGGGGAAGGGTTGGCTGCAGCTCAGCGCGATGGGCAGCGTCGAGCCGTGGACGATTCCCGGTTGCGGCTATCCCAACATGTTGGCGACTGGCGAACTCTGCGATGGCGAGCCCATCCACGAGAAGCAGCATCCGCACGACCTGGTGATGGAACTGGCTGCGTCCTACACGTGGCCCGTCAGCCCCGCTCTGAGCCTGCAGGTGTATGGCGGTCCGGCGGGTGAACCCGCGCTTGGCCCCGCGGCCTTCCCGCATCGGGGATCCTCGATGCCGAACTTGATGGCGCCCATTGCCCATCACTGGCTGGATGCGACGCACATCACGTACGGCGTGGCCACGGCGGGCGTCTTCACGCGGCAGTGGAAGGTGGAGGGGTCGGTGTTCAACGGCCGCGAGCCGGACGAGAATCGCCGGGACCTCGACCTCGCGCGGTTGGATTCATTCTCGGGCCGCGTCTGGTGGATGCCGTCGTCCCGGTGGGCCATCCAGGTCTCGGCCGGGCGCCTGCGGGAAGCAGAACCTCCGCACGAGGATCTCGGGACGGCTGACAAGGATCTCGTGACGGCGTCGGTCTCCTACAGCCGGCGGCTGGCGGCCACCGACGGTGTCTGGGCCAGCACAGTGGCGTGGGGGCGGGCCGAGGAGACGGGCTCGGTGCCCACGCAGTTCCTGCTGATGGAAACCTCGCTGGCGCGGAGCGCCTGTGACACCTGGTTCGGCAGGGCCGAGATCGGCACCAAGTCGCCGCACGACATCAGCGTTCACGGGCTGGCCGATTCGCAAGGTATGGGCAAGCTTCAGGGCGGGTACGTGCGGCACCTGCGCGCCAGGCGCGGCTGGCAGCCCGGGGCGGGCTTCACCGTCTCGGCGGCGATCGCCAATGCGCTGCTGGGGCCGCGCTACGGCAGCCGCGTGACGTGGGGGAGTGGCGTGTTCATCACGCTGCGACCGGAGGTAATGCGCTGATGAGGCTGATGCTGGGTGTTGTCGCCGGCGTGCTGCTCGTCGTCATCGGCGCGGCGGCCTATGTGCGATTCACCGGCCTTGACGCCACAGTGGCACCAGGCCCGCTGGAGCAGGCCGTGATGGGCCGTCTTCGGCAGTGGGCCACGCCTCCAGATGCGGCGGCGCTCGTCAACCCTGTCCCGGACACATCGGACACCCTGCACGCCGCGACGGAGCACTACGCGGATCACTGCGCCCAGTGCCACGGAGCGGACGGAAGCGGCGAGACGGCGATGGGACGCGGCCTGTCGCCTCGGCCCCCCGACCTCCGCACATCGGCTACGCAGACCCAGGCCGACGGCGCGCTGTTCCATGTGATCGAGAAGGGCGTACGCTTTACGGGGATGCCGGGCTTCTCGACTGGCACCGCCGAAGGGGAAGCCGCGAGCTGGGCGCTGGTGCGTCTGGTCCGCCGGATGCCGCAGTGGACGTCGGCCGACGTGGATGCGGTGCGCGCGATGGAGCCACGGCCTCCGGCGGACGTGCGGCGTGAACTCGACGAAGAACGGTTTCTGGCAGGAGGCGAGTGATGGAACGGACGAGTCTGATGGCTGTCGTGCTGGCGATGAGCCTGGGGGTAGCGACCGGCGTGTCAGCCCACGAGGGTCACACGCACACAGTCATGGGAACCGTGGTGAAGGTCAGCCCCGGTCAGATCGAGGTGCAGACCAAGGATGGCAAGGCCGAGACGGTCGTGCTCACCAATAAGACAGTGGTCACCCGGGACAAGGTGCCGGCAAAGTTGGCTGACGTGGCGGTGGGCGACCGCCTGGTGATCGACGTGGGGACCGGCAGCAAGCCGCTCAAGGCCAGAAGCATCAAGCTAGGACCGGCAGCGCCCGAGAAAGCCGCCCCGAAGCCCAAGCCAGCCAGTTAGTTCGTCGGGCCGACCCGGTCCCCGTGCCATACTGGTCGGATGCCATCGATGCAACATTCGCGCCTGATAGCCAACCCGCTCCGCAGGAACGTCGCCATCGTCGCGCACGTCGACCACGGCAAGACCACCCTCGTTGACGCCCTGCTCCGGCAGAGCGGCGTGTTCCGCGCGAACCAGGCGGTCGTGGACCGGGTGATGGACAGCAACGACCTTGAACGTGAGCGTGGCATCACGATCATGGCCAAGAACACGGCCGTGCACTACAAGGACCTCCTGATCAACATCGTCGATACGCCCGGCCACGCCGACTTCGGCGGCGAGGTGGAGCGCACGCTCTCGATGGTGGATGGTGTGATGCTGCTGGTGGACGCCTCCGAGGGCCCGCTGCCGCAGACGCGCTTCGTGCTGCGCAAGGCGCTCGAGCGCGGGCTCTCGCCCATCGTCGTGCTCAACAAGATCGACCGTCCGGACGCACGGCCCCAGGAAGTGCTGAACGAGGTGTACGACCTCTTCATCGACCTGGATGCGACGGAAGAACAGATCGAGTTTCCGGTCCTCTTCTGCAACGCGCGCGAGGGCACGGCCAGCACCGTCATGACCGAGATGGGGCCGGACCTGCAGCCACTGTTCGAGGCCATCGTGGCGTACGTGCCGCCGCCGCACGGTGATGCCACGGCGCCGCTCCAGATGCTGGTCGCCAACCTGGACGCCAGCGAGTACCTCGGGCGGATCGCCATCGGCCGCATCTTCAACGGGACCGTCCGGCTGAACGACCCGGTTGCCGTGCTCAAGCTCGACGGCACCAGCTTCGCGACGAAGGTGACCAAGCTCTTTACCTTCGACGGATTGAAGCGCGTGGAGGCGAGTCAGGCGATGGCCGGCGACGTGGTCTGCGTGGCGGGCATCGCCGACATCACCATCGGCGAGACCATTTCAGACCCCGAGGTGCGCGTGCCGATTCCGCCCATCGCCGTGGACGAGCCGACCGTATCGATGATCTTCGGCGTGAACACGTCGCCGATGGCCGGGCGTGACGGCCAGTACGTCACATCGCGGAATCTCCGGGATCGGCTGCAGAAGGAATTGCTCGGCAACGTGTCCATGCGCGTGGAGGACACCGAGACGCCAGAGCAGATGAAGGTGATTGGCCGAGGCGAACTGCAGCTCTCGATTCTCATCGAGATGATGCGGCGCGAAGGGTTCGAGATCCAGGTCTCGAGGCCCGAAATCGTCATCCGCGAGATCGAGGGCAAGCGGATGGAGCCGGTCGAGGATCTCGTCATCGACGTGGCCGAGGAATTCCAGGGCGTCGTCATCGCCATGGCCGGCACGCGCAAGGGCGTCATGTCGCGGATGGTGAACCACGGGAGCGGCCGGGTTCGGCTCGAGTTCCGCATCCCGACGCGCGGGCTCATCGGCTTCCGCTCGCAGTTTCTCACGGACACCAAGGGCACCGGCATCATGAACCACCTGTTCGCGGCCTGGGAGCCGTGGCACGGGTCGATCCCGTCCAGAAGCACCGGCGCGCTCGTATCCGACCGGGCGGGTGTCTCCACGGCTTACGCGATCTTCAACCTGCAGGAGCGTGGCGAGATCTTCATCGAGGCCGGGGTGCCGGTCTACGAGGGCATGGTCATCGGCGAGAACGCCCGGGTGCGTGACATGGACGTGAACGTCACCAAGGAAAAGAAGCAGACCAACATGCGGGCATCCTCGGCCGATGAGGCCATGCGCCTGGTGCCGCCGCGGTTGCTCAGCCTGGAGCAGTCCATCGAGTTCATCAACGACGACGAGCTCGTGGAGATCACGCCGAAGCACATCCGCCTGCGGAAGCGGGTGCTGGCCGCCAACGCGCGCCCCAAGCCGCCCGAGGCCGATTAGGATTGACAACGAGCGAACTCATGTCTGAACCGTCACGTCCGTCAGTGCTCTGGAAGCAGATGTCCGCCGAACGCCGGATGCAGGCCGCCGAGGCCTTCTGGCGCGATCCCAACGGCGGCAACGAACAGGCCGAGGCCATTGCCACCATCGCCATGCGCCTCAAGTTCCGGCCGAGGAGCGTCCTCACGCTCTCCGTCGAGCGCAAGTCACGGTACCTCGTCGGCCTGCCGGCGGTGTCGGAGCTGGTGGCGGCGCGCCTCCTCGTCGCGTATCACATCCAGCGCCAGCGGCCGATGATGGCGGCGTTCCTGGACGCGCTCGGCATCAAGCACGACGACGGCCTGATCGACGACGAGCAGGTGCAGTCGCCAGGCGAGGAGAAACTGCGGGCGGCCGCCGCGCGGCTGGCCGCGTCGTTCCCGGCCGAGGACGTGGCGCTGTACCTGTCCACCCTGACCTGGCAGGACCCTGAGGCGTGGGGGTCGCTCTCCGACGTGCCGGAAAGCCGCATCGCCGCCGAGGCCTGACATGGCGTGGATGACGAGCGTCGAGGGCTGGATCGCGCTGCTGACCCTGACCGCGCTCGAAATCGTGCTCGGCGTCGACAACATCGTTTTCATTTCCATCCTCGCGGGAAAGCTCCCGCTCGCCGATCAGCCCCGCGCCAGGCGTCTGGGGCTTTTTCTGGCGATGTTCATCCGCATCGGCCTGCTGGTCTCGATCTCGTGGGTGATGGGCCTGACAGCGCCTCTGCTGACGCTGATGGGGAAGGGCCTCTCGGGACGCGACCTGATCCTGCTCATCGGAGGCCTCTTCCTGATCGGCAAGAGCACGCAGGAGATCCACGACAAGCTGGAAGGCCTGGACCACGCGACGAACCGGCCGGCGAAGGCCGCGGTGTCCTTCGCGGCGGTCATCGTCCAGATCCTGGCGCTCGACGTGGTGTTCTCCATCGACTCGGTGATTACGGCCGTCGGCATGGCCGAGCACGTCGAAGTGATGATCGCGGCCGTGGTCATCGCCGTGGCCGTGATGATGCTGTCGGCGGGTGCCATTTCCGGCGTGGTGGAGAAGCACCCCACGCTCAAGGTGCTCGCGCTGAGCTTCCTGCTTCTCATCGGCATGTCCCTGGTGGCCGAGGGCTTCGGCCAGCACCTCCCCAAGGGCTACATCTACTTCGCGATGGGGTTCTCCGTGTTCGTGGAGATGGTCAACCTGCGCGTGCGCGGCAAGGCCGACCCCGTGCATCTCCACCAGAAGCTGCCCGAATAGGTGGACGAAGCGGATCCCGTCGCGCGGCTCGCGTCGCTCGGGTGGGACGAGCAGTTTGCTGCCGCCTTCGCCATGCTCGGCGGCGAGCCCGGGCTGCAGCCAGGCCGCGTCGCCATCGAGTTCAACCACCTCTATCGCCTGCAACTCGCCTCAGGCGAGGTGGAGGCCACCGTTTCCGGACGCATCAAGCACCACGCGCGCAGCCGCGCGGATCTCCCGGCGGTGGGCGACTGGGTCGCTGTCCGCGTGGGTGAACCGCAGCAGCTCTCGACCATCAAGGCCGTCCTGCCCAGGCGGACGCGGTTCTCCCGCAAGATGGCCGGCGAGGTCACCGACGAGCAGGTCGTGGCGGCCAACGTCAACGTGGTGTTCCTCGTGATGGCGCTGGACGACGACTTCAGCGTCAACCGCCTTGAGCGGTACCTGCTGCTGGCCCGCGACAGCGGCGCCGAGCCGGTGGTACTGCTGACGAAGGCCGACCTGTGCGATGACGTGCCCGCTCGGGTGGCGGAGGTGGCGCGCGTCGCGGGTCGGATGCCTGTGCACGTGGTCAACCCGCGGAAGAACGAAGGCGTGGAGGCCGTGCGGGGATACCTGAGCGAGGGCCGTACCGGGACGATGCTGGGTTCGTCGGGCGTGGGCAAGTCCACGATCATCAACCGGCTTGCGGGTGTGGACCGTCAGCGCACGGGTGAGGTGCGGGAGTCCGACTCGAAGGGGCGGCACATCACCACGCACCGCGAACTGATCCTGCTGCCGGACGGCGGTCTCGTGATCGACACACCCGGCATGCGCGAACTGCAGCTCTGGGATGTGGGCGAAGCCGTCAGCGAGGCCTTTGAAGACATCGAGGCACTGGCGGCTGACTGCCGCTTCGGCGACTGCCATCACACGGGTGAGCCGCGCTGTGCCGTGGCCGCGGCCGTCGAGCAGGAGCGCCTGGCCCCCGCCCGGCTGGAGAGCTACCTGAAGCTGCGGTCCGAGCTGGCACACCTGGCCCGGCAACAGGACGCCCGGCTCGAGGCCGAGGAGAAGCGCCGGGCGAAGGTGCCGGGCAAGGCGCTCAAGTCACGCAGGCGCGACAAAGGTCTCTAGCTAGGGATCGTCGTCGTCAAGGCCCCGTGCCGGAGGCGGTGGAATCACGATGTCCTCCGGCCGCACGTCGGAGGCCGAGGTGTCGGGCCGGATGCTCGCCGGAGGTCTGCCTGGCAAGGCCGGCTGGACCGCATCGTCCACCCAGGCGGGCAACGGCCGGAGCCAGAGCGTGACGCCGATGGCCACGGCCACCAGCACGACGGCAAGGCCTGTCACGAGCAGACGCCGCCGGTTGCGTGGTTCGGGCACCCGTGTGTCCGCGAACGTCTGGAAGACCTCGGGCGGCGGGGCCGTTGTCAGATTGAGCGCTGCGGCGGCCTGCCGCACGTGGGGGACGGTGACCGTGGTCTCCGAATCCTGCGCGGTAAAGGCAAGCGCCCGGTCGCACAGCAGGTTGATGACACGCGGGATCCCCTTGGACGTCGTGTGCACGATCTGCAGAGCTTCGGGAGAAAACGCCACCTCCCGCCTCGGAACCGCCACGGTGATCCGGTGCCGGATGTAGGCCTCGGTTTCCTCCCGCGTCAGCGGGGTGAGCGTGGCGCGTAGCGAAATCCGCTGGGCGTACTGCCGCATGTCGGCGTGATTCAGCGTGTCCAGGAGGTTGAGCTGGCCGACAAGGACGATCTGCAACAGCTTGGCGTCACTGGCCTCGAGGTTGGAGAGCACCCGGATCTGCTCCAGTACCTCTTTCGACAGATGCTGAGCCTCGTCGATGATGATGACGACCCTCCCGCCGATGGCCGCAAGCGACTGCAGGAACTCGTGGAGGGTGGACGTCAGCGCGTGGGTGGAGGCTTCACTGAAGCGGGCATCGTGGCCCGCTTCGCGTGACACGACGCCGAAATCACGCAGGACCTGCCGCAGCAGTTCATCGGCCGAGAGGAACGGATTGAGGATGAGCGAGGTGAACGAGGTGGGCCCCAGCAGGTTCAGCAGGTTCCTGCAGAGCGTGGTCTTGCCGGTGCCCATGTCGCCCGCCAGGACGAGGAAGCCTTCTCCTCTGTCCAAGGCCTGAATCAATTGCCCCGTCGCCGCGTCGTGCGACGCACTGCGGTAGAGAAACCTCGGATCCGGTGACAGCTCGAACGGGCGCTGCTGGAATCCGAAGTACTGCTCGTGCGCGAGTATGGAGGGAATTGAAGACGACCCTGACGGACGCACCGGCGTAACGATACCAGCGGACAGGCGATTCTCTATAATTCCCGCACCCGGAGGCCCTGATGCACTTCATCCCCGTTCTGGCGCTCACGCTGGCTCTGCAGGGCGGCCGTCCGCCGGCCCCGAGATCTGCTCCCCGGCCGGTGCCGAAGCCGGTCGCACGACCGCGGCCTGCCACTCCGGCCACGCCGGTGTTCTTCACCTCGCCCCTGAGCCTCGACGATATGCGCGGCAAGCAGGCCGTTGTCGAGACCTCGCAGGGCACGCTGGTGATGGATCTGCTCCCGGAAGCGGCGCCGGCGCACGTGGCCCACTTCATGGTCCGGGCGCGGGAGGGTGCCTACAACGGCACGGTGTTTCACCGGGTCATCCCGATGGGCATCATCCAGGGCGGCGATCCACTCTCGACAGATCCCGCGCAGAAGGCCCGCTACGGAACCGGAGGGCTGAAGGTGCTGCGCTTCGAGCCGAACGCGGAGCGGCACACGGCTGGCGCCGTGTCGGCGGTGCTCGTTCCCGGCGATCGAGACAGCGCCGGCTCGCAGTTCTTCATCTGCGTGTCGGACCAGGTCGCGCTCGACGGGCAGTACACCGTCTTTGCGCGGGTGGTCGAGGGCATCGTCGTGGCGCAGAAGATCTCGCGGGTCCCTGCTGATGCGGCGGGCGTGGTGGCGGACCGCGTGGAGATCCGCGCGGTGTCGATCCGCGACAAGCCGGCGCCGATGCCGGATCCCTTCTCGACGGAGACGAACGAGCAGTTGTCGGGCTTTTCGGCGGTGATCGAGACGGCCATGGGGAACATCACGCTGGAACTGTTCGCCGACCGCGCGCCGAACCACGTGCGCAACTTCCTGCGGCTCGCGCAGTCAGGGGTGTACGACGGCACCGCCTTCCACAGGGTCGCGAAGGGCTTCGTGATTCAGGGCGGGTTCCTGCCGTCGCGGACGGAGCCGCTCGACGAGCGCCAGCAGCGCTACGTGCAGCCGCTCCAGCCGGAGTTCAGCAAGACCAGCCACGACAAGGGCATCCTCTCGATGGCGCGAGGCGAGGGCCCAGCCAGTGCCACGACGTCGTTCTTCATCGTGACCGCGCCCTCGCCCGGCATCGACGGACAGTACACGGTGTTCGGCCGCGTGACCGGCGGGCTCGACGTGGTGGAGAAGATCGAGGCCGTGCCGGTGAACGGGGAAACGCCGGTGACACGCGTGGACGTGACCCGCGTGCGTGTGATCGCGAAGTAGCCCCGGTCGCGGAGCCAACCGGCCGACATCCAGGAGCCGCGTCGCGCGGCCGGGGTTCGCCGATTGTGGGCTCCGTGGCCGCGGTGGATTCCCGCCGCTTAAGCACAAGCAGTCGCCCTCAATCGGCGAATCCCCGGCCACACGTGACGGCTCTCCTTAGTCGGCTTGGCGGTGGATCGCCGTGACGACGCCAACCAGAAAGTCCAGGCGCACACGGTCGCCGGGTTCAACGCCGGAGTCCACCGCTTCCGGCCCGATGCGGGCCACGTGCATCTGGTCCGGGTCGTCCTCGAACGCGTAGTGGGCATCGTAGGACAGCTGGCCGTGGATGCTGATGGGCTGCAGCCGGTGCAGGGTGGCGTCGCGTGAACCTTTGAGCATGGGGTGGGAGCTTCAGTCGTCCCACGGCAGCCGCGGGTGTGCGCCAGGCCTCTCGGGACGTCGGTCGGTGTCACAGAGATTATGCACGCTGGCGCCGAGCAGGCGTACCGGGCGCTCGCCGGCCTCGGTTCGTGCGAAGAGCGCCACGGCGCGCGCGGCAATGTCGACGGGGTCTCGCGTGGGGGCCGCGGAGTGGCTGCGCGTGATGGTGGTGAAGTCGCTGTAGCGCACCTTTACGGTGACGGTGCGCGCGAAGAGGGCTTTCTTCTCGAGCCACGCCGCGGCATCGCGGGCCATGGTCTCCACTTCGGCTCGCATCTCGACAGGATCCGTCAGGTCGCTGGCGTAGGTGTGCTCGCTGCCCGACGACTTGGGCTCGTGGCCGGGCACCACGGGCCGGTCGTCGATCCCGTGCGCGAGCTGGTGGAGCCAGTCCGCCATGGTGCCGACGGCCTCCCGCAGCGCGGCCGGCTCAGTCGAGCGTACGTCGATGAGCCTGGTGATGCCTCTGGCCTTGAGCTTGCCCGCGGTCACCGGCCCGACGCCCCAAAGGGCATCCACGGGCAGCCCCTGCAGAAAGGACTCCATCCGCTCGGGTGCGATCACCGTGAGGCCGTCGGGCTTCTTCCAGCCCGAGGCGATCTTGGCCAGGAATTTGTTCGGCGCCACGCCCGCCGATGCCGTGAGCCCGGTGGCACCGCGGATCTCCGCCTTGAGCCGTCTGGCCACGGTGACGCCGAGCGGCTCCTGCCAGGCGTTCTCGGTGACGTCGAGGTACGCCTCGTCGAGCGAGAGCGGTTCGACCAGCGGCGTCACCGCCCGGTACAGACCGAAGATCGTGTCGGAGGCGGCCTTGTAGCGGGCGAAGTCTGGCCGGACGACGACCAGCGAGGGACACAGCCGAACCGCCTTGGCCATCGACATGGCCGAGCGCACCCCGAAGGTTCGTGCTTCGTAGCTGGCCGCCGCCACAACGCCCCGCCGCGCGGCGTCGCCGCCGACTGCGACGGGTCTCCCCCGCAGGGCAGGGTCGTCGCGCTGTTCGACCGACGCGTAGAACGCGTCCATGTCGATGTGCAGAATGCGGCGCATGGTCACAGCCGGCCTCTGGCGCCTCTCGTGCGTCTACGTTCAGGGCTCGGGTCAGATCAGGCGCCGGTGGAACCGAAGCCGCCGCGGGACTCGGCGCGGATGGCCGGGACTTCGTCCCAGACGACGCGAGGTGCGGGGAGCACGATGCCCTGGGCGAGCCGGTCGCCCCTGGCGACCTGGACCTCGTGGTCGGTGATATTCAGCAGTTGAATCCGGATTTCGTCGGTGGGTCCCGAGTAATCTGGATCCACCACGCCGACGCCGTTGGCCACGAGGAGTCCGCGCTTGAGCGGCGTGCTGCTTCGGGCGAAGATGGCCAGGAAGTGGCCTGAGGGCACCTCCATGACAAGCCCGGTCGGCACGAGGGCGATCGCGTGGGGTGGAATCGTGATGTCGGCCGACGCGGCCAGGTCGAAGCCGGCGGCTTCGCTGGTGCCGTAAGCAGGGAGTGACACCGTGGAATCGAGTCGTGAAATCTTCAGGCGCATCGGGGCAGCATACCGGAGCGCGCACCGGCCGGTCTTCGTCGTCGCGGGCGCGCTTCTGCTCCTGCTGGCGGGCGGTTCCGTGGCATCGGCGCAGAAGGCCGACCTTGCGGCCAAGCTTCCGCTCGATGCCGCCATCCGGACAGGCAGACTCCCGAATGGCCTGACCTACTTCATCCGGCACAACGGCCGTCCGGCCAAGCGGGCCTCGATGCGGCTGGCCGTGCAGGCTGGCTCGATCGATGAGTCGGAGAGTCAGCGCGGCTACGCGCACTTCCTGGAGCACATGGGCTTCAACGGGGGCGCGCACTTCAAGCCGGGCGAGCTGGTGAAGTACCTCGAGTCGATCGGGTCGAGCTTCGGAGCCGACCTGAACGCCTACACGAGCTACGACGAAACGGTCTACATGCTGGAGACACCGACCGACAAGCCCGGCCTTGTCAGCCGTGGGCTCGACGCGATGTGGGACTTCGCCGGAGGCATGACGCTCTCCCAGGACGAAGTCGAGCGCGAGCGCGGTGTCGTGATTGAGGAGTGGCGGCAGCGCCGGGGCGCGGGCGCGCGCATCCGCGAACAGCAGGCGCCCGCCATTTACGGTACGTCGAAGTACGCCGAGCGTGATCCCATCGGGCTGCCCATGATGCTGAAGGCAGCCACGGCTGGGTCGATACGGGCGTTCTACGAGAGGTGGTACCGGCCCGATCGGATGGCGCTCATCGTGGTGGGCGACGTGGACGTGGATGTGCTCGAGCAGCAGATCGTGGCGGTGTTTTCCACACTGAAGAAGAAGGCCGGCCCGCCGCCCGCGCGGGTGTACCCGATCCCGCCGCACAAGGCCGCGCGCTACAGCGTGGTGGCCGACGCCGAAACACCTCGGTCCAGCATCACCATCTTCGAGAAGGGACCGGCCGAACGGCAGGATCGCGTGGGCGACTACCGGCGGTCGATGGTGCAGAACCTCACCTACCAGATGCTGAACGCCAGGTTCAGCGAGATCGCCAGGCGGCCGGATGCGCCGTTCCTGGGCGCCAACGCGGGGCGGAGCCTGGTGGGACGTGGCACCGAGGCGTCGGTGCTGTCGGCGAGCGTCAACGACGGTGGGCTCGTGAAGGGCCTCACTGCCGTCACCGAGGAGGCGGCGCGCGCCAGCCGCTTTGGCTTCGGCGAAGGAGAACTGGAGCGGGCCAGGAAGCGGGTGCTTGCCTCCTACGAGCGGATGTTCAACGACCGCAACACCACCGAGAGCGGTGGCCTGGCGTCCGAGCTGGTCCGGCACGTCCTGCAGGGCGAGTCCGTGCCCGGCATCGAACGCGAGACCGTGATGGCCCGCGAGTTCGTGCCCACGATCACCGCGGCGGAGACCACGGCGATGGCGCGGCGGATCCTGAGCGGCGCCAACCGCGTGGTGATGGCGGTGACGCCGCAGAAGGAGGGTCTGGTTCCCCCGACCGTTGCCGACCTCTCGAGAGGGCTGGCTGATGCGGCCGGCAGCACGCTGACCGCGTGGAACGATGGCGCGGAGAGCGGACGCGAGTTGATGTCCGTCAAGCCGGTGCCTGGTTCCGTGCAGGCGACCCGCCAGATCCCCGAGCTGGGCGTGACGGTGCTCACCCTCTCCAACGGCGTCGAGGTGTGGCTGCGCCCGTCGGACTTCAAGGCCGACCAGGTGGTGTTCACTTCCTACGCGAAGGGCGGGCTCTCGCTGGCCTCGCCTGCCGACTACCCGAGTGCAGATCTGGCCACCAGTCTGGTGGACGAGTCGGGCGTGGCCGGTCTGACACCGATCGAGCTGGAGAAGCTTCTCTCCGGCAAGACCGCTGGAGCCTCCGCCTACATTGCCGCCAATACGCACGGGGTGACGGGGTCGGCCGCGCCCAAGGATCTGGAAACCGCCTTCCAGTTGCTGCATCTGCAGTTCACCGAGCCCGGCTTCACGACCGAGGGCTTCGCCCTGCTGAAGACGCAGCTCCAGGCCGCCCTGGCCAACCGGGCCCAGAATCCCGGTGCCGCCTTCAGCGAGAAGCTGGAGGAAATCAACACGCTCGGGCACTACACGGCGAAACCGCTCACGCTTGAGGACCTGCCGGCACTCAAGCCGGAGGTCATGAAGCGCTTCTACACCGAACGCTTCGCCAACGCCGCCGACTTCAGGTTCCTGTTCGCCGGTGCGTTCACGGTGGACGGGATCACGCCCTACCTCACGCGCTACATCGCATCCCTGCCGTCACAGGGCGCGTCCACGAGCTCCATCAGGGATACCGGGTTGCGGTTTCCAGAGGGCGTGCGCAAGGAGGTGGTGCGGAAGGGGCAGGAGCCCAAGGCGCAGACCGTGATGTCCTTCTTCGCCGACACCGGCCTCGACGAAATGGAGATGCACCGGCTGCGCGCCGCCGCGAGTGTGCTGGAGACGCGCCTGCTGGACATCCTCCGCGAACAGATGGGCGGCACCTACGGCGTCAGCGTGGGCTACACCGACAACCAGCCTGTGAAAGGGTACGGGGCGGTGCAGGTCGTGTTCGGCAGCGCGCCCGACCGCGTGGATCAGCTCGTGGCCGCCGTGCTGGCGGAGGTGGCGCGGTTGAAGAAGGACGGACCCGCGGCCGAGGACGTGCAGAAGGTGAAGGAGATCGAGAAGCGTGGGCTTGAGACGTCGGTGAAGACCAACGCCTATTGGATTAACTCGCTGCAGACGGTGCTGACGCTTGGCTGGGACCCGCTGTCAGTGGCGCGACGGGCCGCGCGGACCGAGTCGCTCGACACCACGAATGTGGGCGCCGCCCTCGCGAAGTACCTGCAGGAGAGCCGCTACACCGTCGTCACGCTTCTGCCGGGATCCTGACCTGGGTTACCGTCTGCCGCTGGGTCCGAAGGGAGACGACGTGCCGGAGCCTTGTGGGCCCACCGGCTGTTGGGGTGCGCTGCCCGGCTGACGCGCTCCACCTGGGCCGACGCCTCCTGCCGATCCGCCCTGCACGCCTCCAGCGGCCCCGCCGGCCGCAGCCGTCCGCGGGTTATAGACGAACGCCCACTGGTCGTAATGGTCACGACCGTTGTAGAGGCGTCGTGACGCGGCCTTGCTGGTGCTGACCACGCCGGCAATCCCGCCGAGGGGTTGGCCCGGACCTCCAGCGCCCTGGCCGATACCTGGCTGCACGCCCGGGCCTGAGCCCTGCAGTCCTGATGCACCCTGGCCCGCCGGAGTGCTCCCGAGGCCCGAGGCGATGCCACCTTGCCCCGCTCCGGCAGGCCCACTTGGAATACCGCCGAGTCCAGCGCTCGCCGGGAGCCCGGCCCCGTTTCTTCCACCTGCTTCCGCCGCTCCGCCAGGGCCGCCCACGCCGCCAGTTCCGGCCTCTGCCATGCTCACCGGCCGGAAGGCCTTGCCCGTGATGGGGTCCGTGAACTTCCGCCGCAGGAACTTCTGATCCACGAGGAGATCGAGATTGGGGGGGAGCGCGCCGGGACCCATCTTCCGCTGGAACAGACCGATGGCCCGCGCGTACTGCTCGCCCCGGAACACCAGTTCCGCCTCTTTCTCGCGTTGTGCCGCCTGCGTCCACACGGGCATGGCGACGGTGGCCATCACACCCATGACGAACAGACCGACGAGGAGCGCGGCCATGGCGTAGCCCGCCTCACGCGCCTCCCGGACTTCCCGTAGTCGAGCCATTCATGAGGAGGATAGCAGGCCGCGTCGGGTACGATGACACTTCAATGAGGTGCCTATGAAGTTCATCGTTTCGGTCGTGTTGACGGTGTCTTTCGCCACAGTCTTGGTGTTGCACCCTGAGGCCCAGGCGCCGGCCGCCGGCCGTCTGAACCGTGTGATCGCGCAGGTCGAGCAGGGCAAGGTCGCGTTTGTGAACACCGACTGGGCCTGGATCGAGATGGAGCAGAACCCGTACATCTTTCCCGAGCTGGAGAAACGCCTGGCCGAACTCAAGGGGAAGGGCCCTGGCGCACCCGCGCTGACTCCAGTGATGCGCATCCCGATGGATGGGGACGAGCCATTTCGGTGGGTCACCAAGCAGGTGCTCAACGTCGGGGTCTTCAATATCGTGTTCCCGCAGGTCGAGTCGAAGGCGCAGGCGCTGGCGGCCGTGCGCTCCATGCGCTATCCGCCGCAACGGGGCGGGAAGTATCCGGAGCCGGCCGGCCTCCGCAGCTTTGGTCCCGGCCGCGCGGCCCGCTACTGGGGCGTGCCCCAGCCGGAGTACGTCCGGAAGGCGGATGTGTGGCCGCTCAACCCAGAGGGTGAACTGCTCGCCATCATGATGATTGAAACAAAGGCGGGCGTGGACCACATCAGGGACATCTTGTCCGTGCCCGGCGTCGGCGCCGTGCTGCTTGGCCCCTATGACCTGGGCATGTCTCTCGGGGTAGGCGCCCCGACGCCCGCGATTCCGCCCGAGACTGAACAGGCCATCCAGAAGGTCCGGTCCGCCTGCCAGGCCTTTCCCAAGGTGATTTGCGGCATTGCCGGCGTGGCCGTTGCAGACCGCGACCGCCGCGTCCAGGAAGGCTTCCGCATGATCCAGGTGATTGGCAACTGAGGGGACGGGCGTAGCTGGTTCGTCGCCAGGTGCACCCAGCAGGACTTCATCCGTGCGGGCATCCTATACTGGCTTTTTCCCACGACGAGGGCGATGCAGTACATCTACACAATGAAGGGTCTCGGGAAGGTGCGTCCTCCCGACGCCCGCGTGCTCAACGACATCTGGCTGTCCTTCCTCCCGGGCGCCAAAATCGGCGTCCTCGGCCTCAACGGCTCGGGCAAGAGCTCGCTCCTCCGCATCATGTCCGGTGAAGACACCAGCTTCATCGGCGAGGCGTGGGCGGCCGACGGCATCACGGTCGGCATGCTCCACCAGGAGCCGAAGCTCGACCCGGCCAAGACCGTGCTCGGCAACGTGGAAGAGGGGGTGTCCGAGATCAAGGCGCTGCTCGACCGCTACGACGCGCTGAACATGAAGCTCGGCGAGGACCTGTCTCCGGACGAGATGGACAAGGTCATGGAGGAGCAGGGGCGCTGCCAGGACCGCATCGACACCACCAACGCCTGGGAGATCGACTCGCAGCTCGAGCTGGCGATGGACGCCCTCCGGTGCCCGCCTCCCGACGCGGATGTCTCGACACTCTCGGGTGGTGAGCGGCGCCGCGTGGCGCTGTGCCGGCTGCTGCTCAAGTCGCCGGATCTGCTCCTGCTCGACGAGCCGACCAACCACCTCGACGCCGAATCGGTGGCCTGGCTGGAGCGCTTCCTCAAGGAATACAAGGGCACCGTCGTGGCCGTGACGCACGACCGGTACTTCCTCGACAACGCCGCCGAGTGGATTCTCGAACTGGACCGCGGGTCCGGTATTCCATGGAAGGGCAACTATTCGTCCTGGCTCGAGCAGAAGCAGGAACGGCTGGTGCTGGAAGAGAAGACGGAAGGCAAGCGCCAGAAGACCCTCCAGCGCGAGCTGGAGTGGATCCGGATGGCGCCGCGCGCGCGTCAGGCCAAGGGCAAGGCCCGGCTGACCGCCTACGAGGACCTGCTGAACGAGGACACGGCGCAGAAGATCGACCAGGTGGAGATTTACATTCCACCGGGGCCCCGGTTGGGCGACATCGTGGTCGAGGCGCGCGGGCTGAAGAAAGCCTACGGCGACCAGTTGCTGTTCGACGACCTGACCTTCACGCTCCCGCGCGGCGGGATCGTGGGCGTGATCGGGCCGAACGGCGCCGGCAAGACCACGCTCTTCCGCATGATGACCGGGCAGGAGACACCCGATTCCGGCACCCTCCGCCTCGGTGAGACCGTGGAGCTTGGGTATGTGGATCAGAGCCGCGACAGCCTGGGCGCCGACACGAGCGTCTTCGAGGAGATCACCGGAGGCAACGACGAACTGCTCGTGGGCAAGCGCACCGTCGCCTCCCGCGCGTACGTTTCGTGGTTCAACTTCAAGGGCGGGCAGCAGCAGCGGAAGGTCGGCACGCTCTCCGGCGGCGAGCGCAACCGGGTCCATCTCGCCAAGCTCCTGCGGAAGGGGTCGAACCTGCTGCTGCTCGACGAGCCGACCAACGACCTCGACGTGGACACGCTCCGTGCGCTCGAAGAGGCGCTGGTGAACTACGCCGGCTGCGCGGTGGTCATCAGCCACGACCGCTGGTTCCTGGATCGCATCGCGACGCATATGCTGGCCTTCGAAGGGGACAGCAAGGTCGTGTGGTTCGAAGGGAACTATCAGGACTACGAGGCGGACCGGAGGCGCCGGCTGGGCGCCGAAGCCGACCGACCGCACCGCATCAAGTACCGGAAGCTGACCCGTTAGCGTCGGCCAAGAGGAGTGTCGAGATGAATCCAGAAGCTGCGCAGGCTGTCAGGGATGCGCTGGTGGAAATGATCCAGAGCGAACACGCGGCTACGTGCCAGGTGCTGGCGGCCGTGACCGAGGCCGGCAAGGACTACCGGCCGGATGAGAAGTCCCGAACGGCCTGGGAGATCGCCAAGCACATCGCCACCTCGGACGTCTGGTTCGTGGACTGCATCGCGGCGGGCAAGTTCTCGATGGACGCCGGTGCCGCGGCCACGGCCGAAGCCCAGTTCAAGACGCCCGCGGATGTCGTGGGCTTCTACAAGGCGGCGATGGCGGCGAAGCTGGCGGTGCTCAAGGGACTCTCCGGCGCGGACCTGACGCGCACGGTGGACTTTTTCGGCGTCATGCAGATGCCCGCAGTGAACTTCATCGGATTCATGAACAACCACAGCATTCATCATCGCGGGCAGCTGGCGGGCTACCTGCGCGCCCTGGGTTCCAAGGTGCCGAATATCTACGGCCCGAGCGCGGACGCCGAGCCGGCCGCCAGCTAGACACGCCGCGTGTCGTTTCCTGACCTGCGCGCCTTTCTGGGCCGCCTGCGCGCCGATGGTGACCTTGTCACCGTGGACGCGCCGGTGGATGCGTCGCTCGAAGCCGCCGAGATTCATCGCCGCGTGATCGCGGCTGGTGGACCCGCGCTGCTCTTCACCAATGTCAGGACCGCGTCGGGCGGGAAGGCGGCTGTCCCGCTCGTCACGAACCTGTTCGGCACCGCACGCCGGGCGGAACTGGCGTTCGGCGATCGGCCCCTGCGGCTGATCCGCCGCCTGGTCGAGCTGGCCGAAACCATTCTGCCTCCCACGCCGCGTGCACTCTGGGGCGCCCGTGACGTGGCCGGCGAGCTGCTCAAGGTCGGCCTGCGCCGCGTGCCTCACGGGCCGGTCGTGGAGCGCGTGTCACACACGCCACGCCTGGACCAGTTGCCGGCGCTGACCTGCTGGCACGAGGACGGTGGTCCGTTCGTGACGTTGCCGCTGGTCTACACCACGCACCCCGAGAAGCGCGCGGCAGGTAACCTCGGCATGTACCGCATGCAGGTATTCGACGAGCGCAGCACGGGCATGCACTGGCAGATCGGCAAAGGCGGCGGCCACCACTACGCCATAGCGGAGGGACGTGGGCAGGCCCTGCCCGTGACGGTGTTTCTCGGCGGTCCGCCGGCGTTGATGCTGGCGGCGATTGCGCCGCTGCCGGAGAACATCCCGGAGCTGATGCTGGCCTCGCTCATCGCCGGAGAGCGGCTCGCGCGCGTGGATGGACACGGCCCGCATCCGCTTGTGGCCAGCGCTGAGTTCGCGCTGATTGGCGAGGTGGCGCCTCACACGCGGCGACCGGAAGGCCCCTTCGGCGATCACTACGGTTACTACTCGTTGCAGCACGACTACCCGGTGTTTACCGTGCGCACGGTCGCCCATCGCGCGGACGCGATCTACCCGGCCACGGTGGTGGGCAAGCCGCGCCAGGAAGACTTCTTCATCGGCGACCTGCTGCAGGACCTGCTCTCGCCGCTCTTTCCGCTGGTGATGCCCGGCGTCGAGACCCTGTGGTCGTACGGCGAGACGGGCTATCACTCCCTGGCCGCCGCCATCGTGAAGGAGCGGTATGCGCGCGAGGCCATGGCCAGCGCCTTCCGCATCCTCGGGGAAGGGCAGCTCTCGCTCACCAAGTTCCTGCTCGTGACGGACCGGCATGTGGACGTCCGCGACTTCCGCGCCACGCTGGAACACGTGCTGGCCCGGACGAACGTGGAAACGGACCTGTACGTGTTCGCGAACCTCTCGATGGACACGCTCGACTACACAGGTCCGGCGGTCAACAGGGGCTCCAAGGGCGTGTGGCTGGGCCTCGGCGATCCGGTTCGGGACCTGCCGCGCGAGTTCCGGTCGGCGGACCTGCCTTCCGGAGTCACCGACGTGCGGGTGTTCTGCGGCGGGTGTCTCGTGGTCGGAGCGCCCGGCTACGCGAACGAGCCCGGCGCCGCCGCGCGGCTGGCGGCGGCGCCCGCGTTTGCCGGCTGGCCCCTGCTCGTCATCACGGATGAGCCGGCCCGCGCCGCGGCGAGCCCGATGAACTTCCTGTGGACGACCTTCACGCGGTTCGAGCCGGCAGCGGACATCCACGCGGCGGGTCACACCGTGGTGCGCAACCACCTGTCCTACCGCGGCCCCATCGTCATCGACGCCCGCATGAAGCCCGGCTACCCGGCCGAATTGGCCTGCCGTGACGACATCGCGGCGACGGTGTCCCGGCGCTGGACGGAGTACTTTCCGACCGGCGGTGTCGAGATGGGCGACTCCGGCCGCGCGCACCTGGACTAGCCGCCCCGCAGCCTCGCGCCCGATCAGGGATAATCGATCCGTGACCGACATCAAGGACAAGGTTGAGGGTGACGCTCCGGACGGATCGGAGCCGAGCATGTTCGCGGCCGCCAGTATCGCCAGCCGTGGCGCGGTGAGCGATGCGACGACGCGAGGCATCCGCGTGGAGGTGAAGAGTTCCTTCATTCCGGACCGGAGTTCGCCGGCCGAGAACGAGTTCTTCTTCGCCTACAAGGTGAAGATCTCCAACGTGGGCTCGGTCACCGCGAAGCTGGTGGCGCGTGAATGGATCATCACGGACGCCGAAGGCGACGCCGAGCGCGTGAAGGGTCCCGGCGTGGTCGGGCAGCAGCCGACCCTGAAGCCGGGCGACGAGTTCGAGTACACGAGCGCCTGCCCCCTCAAGACCTCGGTCGGCTCGATGTACGGCTGCTACCAGATGGTGACGGACCAGGGCGAGCGTTTCGACGCCGTGATTGCCCCCTTCACCCTGGCGGCTCCCAACTCGCTGAACTAGAGCCAGCCAAGGCTCATGGACGAACCCAAGAAGAAGAAAGTCACCGCGTCGGCCGCCTGGCGTGAAGCCAGGGAACTCATCTGGGCGCACCGGAAGCGGCTGGGCGTCGGCCTGGCGCTGATGCTCGTTGACCGGATGGCCAGCCTGGTGCTGCCCGCCACGTCCAAATACCTCATCGACGACGTGGTCGGGAAGGGCCGCACCGAGCTGCTGATGCCGCTGGCGCTGGCGGCGGGTGCCGCGACGCTGGTGGGTGCCGGCACCTCCTTCGCCCTGTCGCAACTGCTCGGCGTGGCGGCGCAGCGTGCCATTGCCGACATGCGGATGAAGGTGCAGGCGCGGATCATGCTCCTGCCGGTGTCCTTCTTTGACGCGACGCAGACGGGCGTCCTCGTCTCGCGCATCATGACGGACGCGGAAGGCATCCGGAACCTGGTCGGCACCGGCGTCGTGCAACTGGTGGGTGGCTTCGTCACCGCGGCTATCGGGATTGGCGTGCTCTTCTATCTGAGCTGGAAGCTCACGATCATCACCCTCGTCGTGCTCGGCGTGTTCGCGGCCGGCATGGCCTACGCATTCGGGACGCTCAGGCCGCTGTTCCGTGAGCGCGGCAAGATCAACGCCGAAGTGACCGGGCGGCTGACCGAGGCTCTGGGCGGCATCCGCGTGGTCAAGTCCTACACGGCGGAGAAGCGCGAGGCGATCGTCTTCACCAAGGGCGCGCACAAGCTGTTCCGGAACGTCGCCAAGTCGATGACCGGCGTGTCGGCCACGACCACTGGCGGCACCGTGGCCGTCGGCCTCATCGGCATGGTGATGCTGGTGATGGGCGGCCGCGAGATCATCGCGGGTCACATGACCCTCGGCGACCTCATGATGTACATCTTTTTCATCGGGATGGTCTCGGCGCCGCTCATCTCCATTGCGGCCATCGGCACGCAGATCACCGAGGCCTTCGCCGGCCTGGACCGCATCCGCGAAGTGCTCAGCATGACGACGGAAAGCGACCAGGACGCCACGCGTGCGCCACTCGACCGCATCAACGGCGATGTGGCGTTCAATGACGTGTGGTTCGAGTACAACCCCGGCCAGCCCGTGTTGAAGGGCGTCACTTTCCGTGCCACACCCGGCACGACGACCGCGCTGGTGGGGTCGAGCGGCGGGGGCAAGAGTACGCTCATCAGCCTCGTGGTGGCGTTCAACCATCCGCTCAGGGGCCAGATCCTGGTCGACGGCCGGAACATCGACGAGGTGCGCCTGCTGGACTATCGCAAGCAGACCGCGTCCGTGCTCCAGGAGAACTTCCTGTTCGACGGCACCATTGCCGAGAACGTCCAGTACGCCCGGCCCAACGCCACGCTCGAGGACGTGCGCGAGGCGTGCCGGATTGCCCACTGCGACGAGTTCATTACGCAGTTTCCGGAGGGCTACAGCACGATTGTCGGCGAGCGCGGCATCAAGCTCTCCGGCGGCCAGCGCCAGCGCGTGTCGATCGCCCGCGCCATCCTGGCCAATCCCCGCATCCTGATTCTCGATGAGGCCACGTCGAGCCTCGACAGCGAGAGCGAGCAGATGATTCAGGACGGCCTGACGCGGCTGCGCACGGGCCGCACGACGTTCGTCATCGCCCACCGGCTGTCCACCATCCGCAGCGCCGACCAGATTCTGGTGATCGAGGCCGGCGAGATCGTGGAGCGCGGCACGCACGACGAACTGCTCGCGCTCGACGGCCGCTACCGCCAGCTCTACGACAAGCAGTACAAGCTCGAAATGGACCGCTTCATCAACCCCGGCGAGGACTTCACGCCGGTACCCGTGCGGCCCGTGGCGACGCCCAAGGTCAGCACGCGCATCTGAAACCGGCCTCCGGCGTCTGCCGTAGAGGCATCAGGAGGATTCATGCGTTCACACGAAGTGGACTACCGCATTCACGGCGACGACATGCAGTTTGTCGAGGTGGAGCTGGACCCCGGCGAGAGCGCCGTGGCCGAGGCCGGGTCGATGATGTACATGACCAGCGCCATCGAGATGGAAACCGTCTTCGGCGACGGTGGCCATCAGGAGAACCGTGGAGTTCTCGACAAGCTTGTCGGAGCAGGCAAGCGCCTGCTGACCGGCGAGAGCCTTTTCATGACCGTGTTCACCAACGGCGGTCAGGGCAAGCACCAGGTTTCCTTTGCCGCGCCGTATCCCGGCAAGATTCTGCCGATGGATCTCGAGACGCTCGGCGGGGAACTCATCTGCCAGAAGGACGCGTTCCTCTGCGCCGCGAAGGGTGTGTCCATCGGCATCGCCTTCCAACGCCGCATCGGCGTAGGTCTCTTCGGCGGCGAGGGCTTCATCATGCAGCGCCTGCAGGGCGACGGCATGGCCTTCGTCCACGCGGGTGGCACGGTGCACGCCATGGAGCTGGCGCCTGGGCAGACACTGCGCGTGGACACCGGATGCCTCGTGGCGCTCCAGCCGACGGTGGACTACGACATCCAGATGGTGCGCGGCATCAAGAGCGCGCTGTTCGGCGGGGAAGGCCTGTTCTTCGCCACGCTCACTGGCCCGGGCCGGGTCTGGCTGCAGTCCCTGCCCTTCAGCCGGCTCGCCGCGCGCATCCGCCAGTCGATGCCGGGGACCGGGTCGCGCCGCGAGGAAGGCTCGATCCTCGGCGGTATAGGCGGCCTCATCGGCGGCGACCGGTAGACGCATCCCCGATTTCCTTAACTTGACGCTGTGATTCCACTGGCGAGAAGATACCGAGCGCGCACGGGCCGCTGCCTGGCCGGTGCCTGAGGGGATATCACGATGAGCATGTTGCTAGTTGCACTGATGGCGGCGCCGTTGCTGCAGGCGCCCGCGACGGAGTTGGTGGGCGATCCGCAGAAGGGGGCGGCTGTCTACCGCCAGAAGATGTGCGGGAACTGCCATGGCCCCGACGGGGAGGGCGCGTTTGGTCCGGATCTGGCCGGCGCGCGTGGCCTGACCCTCGAACAATTCAAGCACCCGATTCGTCAGCCGTGGGGCGTGATGCTCGCTTACACCGAGAAGCAGCTCCCAGACCAGGGGATCGCAGACATGTACGCGTTCCTGAAGACCAAGCCGAAGCCGAAGGAACTGGGGCACTGGCACTGGCCGGCCGCACCGGCGTCCGCGCCCTATACGCAGCGCGTCTACATGCAGATTGTCGGCTGCAGCCAGTGCCACGAGCCCGAGAACAAGTTCGGACGGAAGTGGATGGGTGAGCAGGGGAAGAACGCTACCTTCGAGTATTTCAAGAAGGTGATCTACACCCACACCGACAAGTACCCCACGGGCAACATGGGCAACTACTCGCCCGACCGGCTCTCCGAGGGGAACCTGCGCGAGATCTACAAGTTCTATGTCGAGGAGCTTGGGCTCCGCGCCTCCATCGGCGGCGGGATGACGATCGGCGATCAGAAGGACGGCAACACCACCTACAAGATCGCGCTCAACAACCCGGGCGTGAAGGATGTCGGCCTGGCGGCCGAGGGGGTCACGGTGTTCATCCGCGTGCCCGCGGGCACGAAGGTCGTCGGTGGCACGGGTCCCGGCTACAAAGGTTCGCAGTCGTTCCAGTCGCTCGGGTTGGTGCCGGCGTTGCAGCTGGCCCCGCACCCGGACGAGCAGGGCCGCACGATTCGTCCGGACTACGACAAGTCCGGCGACGCGGTGGTCTGGAAGCTGCCGAAGATCGCGGCGCAGGACAAGGTTGAACTGACGTTCACGCTGGCGGGCGCACCGTCTGCGGACCTGGTGAAGGCGATGGACGGCTCGGCCGTGCACTGGGAGAAGCCCGGCCGGACCGCGTTCGGCAAGAAGCTCACCTACTACGACCTGCGCACGCCGGACTCGGGCGACCACGAGCGGCTGGCGCCGCCGCGCCTGCCGTAACAGGCGTTCCGCTTCGTTCTGCCTGACGCCCCGGGTTCAACGCTGATTGAGCCCGGGGCTTCGGCTGTACGGCTGAGGTGTCTGCGCAGCCGTTCTCATCTGTCTCTCATGCGGCGCCGCTAGAGTGGACGCATGCTGCTGCTGCTCCTGCTGGCGGGTGGTCTGATCACGGACCCGCCGAGTCCTCCCCTTACCCTGGCTGACGCGCTGGCCCGGGCACGACGAACCTCTCCTCTTCGCGAAGCCTCCGCGCGGCTGCTCACCGCGGCCGACGACGCCGCCAGCCGCGCTGGCCGCCCGCTCAATCCGCAGGTGGACCTGCGCGTGGAGAACCTCGGTCCCACCGGCCAGTCGGCGCTGCCGAAGGACGTCTTTGCCGTCGTCAACCAGTCCATTGAGCTGGGAGGAAAGCGCCGGCTGCGGCGCGAACTGAGCACCGCGGATCGCACGGCGGCCGAGGCTCAGCTTGGACTCACCGACTGGCAGGTCGGCGCCCGCACGGCGCGCCTCTACGTGGAAGCGCTGCGGGCCAGGCTGCTGCTGGAGACCCTGGCCGCCAACCGTGAGGGCCTGGCGGGCATGACGGCGACCATGCGCACGCGCGTGAAGGAAGGCGTGGCCGCGGAGGCCGACCTGCTCAAGTTCGACGCGGAGACTGCCCGGCTGGATCTGGAACTGGTGCACGCTCGGGTGGACCTTGATCGCGGACTGAACGAACTGGGCTACGTCATCGGCATGTCCGGTCCACCGGACCCGTCCCGGCTGGTCGAGCCCACGTCGCCACCCGCACCGGCCCCGGACCGGGCCGCGCTCACCCTCAAGGTGTCCGAGCACCCGGATGCCCGGCTGGCGTCAGCCCGGGTGGAGCGGGCGCGGCAGGCTCGCGCCCTGGAACAGGCCCGGCGCAGACCCGATCCCCTCCTGACCGCGGGCTACAAGCGCACGGCCGGTGTGGACACCGCCGTCGCCGGCATCGCGCTGGTCCTGCCGGTGTTTGACGGCAACGGCGTGGCGACGGCCCGGGCCGAAGGCGACCTGCGCGCGGCCGAAGCGGAACGGAACGCCGTCGTCGGACGGCTCGCAGCGGATGCGATGAGTCTGGCCTCGGCGGCACAGGTCCTGCTGGCACGCGCGGGCACGGTCGGTCGGGAACTGGTGGCGCCTGCCGAGGCGGTGCGGAGCGCCACGCAGGCCGCGCTGCGTGAAGGCACCGCCGATGTGCTGCGTGTGCTGGACGCCGAGCGTGTGGTGCGCGATGCGAGCCGGCTGGCCATTGAACTCCGGCTGGATGCCCTGACCGCCGCTGTCGAAGCCCGGCTTGCTGTTGGAGAGGAGCCTCTGCCATGAGCCGGACGTTTACCCACGCAGGAGCCGCCGTGCTGGCCGTGCTGGCCACAGCCTGCGCCACCCCTGAACCCGCTGCGAAGGAGACGGCGCCAGCCGCGCAGGCGTCCGCACAGCCTGGCACAGCGCCTGCCACGACGGCGTCTGTCGCGCTGACCGGCACGGCCATGAGCAACGCCGGGGTGACGTTAGCCACCGTGGAGACGGCCACGACCAGCGGCGATGTGTCCGTGCCGGGGGTGGTCCTCCTGGATGACACACGCACCGCGCGGGTCGGGTCGCTTCAGGAAGGGCTGGTGCTCAAGACGCTGGTCCAGGTCGGTGATCAGGTGAAAGCGGGGCAGCTTCTGGCGACGATGCATGGCCACGCCATGCACGATGCCTGGGCCGGCTATCGCAAGGCGCTCGCCGACCGCCAGCGCCTCGAGACGGAACTGGCCTATGCCGTGGACGCCCACGAGCGGGCGGAGCGGCTGTTCGCGGCCAAGGCGATCGCGCAGCAGGAGGTCAGACGCGCGGCCATGGAGCGCGACGGAGCCGGGCAGCGTCTGGCTGCGGCCCGGGCCGAAGTCACCCGGGCCATCGAGGAGCTGGAGCACGTCGGCGTGCATGTCAGCAAGCTGACCGGCGAAATCGGCGCGCGCGAGGCCGACGCCGACGAGGAGATCCCGGTGCGCACGCCGACGGGTGGCGTCGTCCTGGAACGCCTGGTGACGCCCGGCACGACGGTCGTACCCGGTGCGGCGCTCTACACGATCAGCGACCTCACGTCCCTGTGGGTCGTCGTCGAGCTGGATGAGACCTACCTGCCGCTGGTGCGAACCGGACGGGCAGCCGGCATCCGGGTCGCAGCCTATCCGGGTCAGATCTTTCCCGGGACCGTGACCTTCATCGGCGACAGCGTGAACCCGCGCACGCGGCGGGTGACGCTGCGTGTGAGCGTCGGCAATCGCGACCGCCGGCTCAAGCCCGACATGTTCGCGACCGTGAGTCTCGCGACCCACGAGCCGCGCCAGATGCTGACGGTCCCGCGTGCGGCGGTGCAATCCATCGATGGCCGCCCCACGGTGTTTGTCGCGGAGGCCGGCGGGCGTTTCTCGCCGCGGACGGTCACAGCGGGCGCCGAACAGGATGGCCGCGTGGAGATTGTCGCGGGTCTGACGGCAGGCGAGCGCGTCGTCGCGAGCGGCGGGTTCGCGCTCAAGTCGGAACTGCTGGCGCCCGCCAGAGGTGAGTGACATGGGCGTCGTCGAACGCTTCGTCGCGGCCAGCATCCGGCAGCGGCTGTTTGTCCTGCTGTGCCTGGCCGCGCTGGTCCTCACCGGCGTCGTGGCGTATCAGGACCTGCCCGTCGAAGCCTTTCCGGACCTGACCAACAACCAGGTGACCGTGGTCACCGAGGCTCCGGGGTTGGCCACTGTCGAGGTGGAGCAGCGGGTGTCCTATCCGATCGAGACCGCGCTGATGGGCGTGCCCAACGCCGAGCAGGTGCGATCAGTGTCGAAGGCGGGCCTGTCGCTTGTGACCGTCGTGTTCGCAGACGCGGTGCCGGTGTATCTCGCCAGACAGCTCGTGACGGAGCGCGTGTCCGAGGCGCGCGGCCGGTTGCCGGAGGGACTGGCGCCGGTACTCGGCCCGGTGGCGACGGCCTTCGGCGAAATCTACCAGTACCTGGTGGAGAGCGACTCGGCGGACCTGATGACCCGCAAGACCATCCACGACTGGGATCTGCGCACGCAGTTGCGCGGGGTGCGCGGCGTTGGCGAGGTCAACGCCTGGGGCGGCCTCACGCGGCAGTACCACGTGGTCGTGGACCCGGCCCGCCTCGAACGGTACGGCGTCTCCTTGCGGCAGGTGTACGACGCGGTGGCCGCCAACAACCTCCCTTTCAGCGGTGGCTTCATCGAGCACCACTCCGAGCGCTACACCGTGCGCGGCAACGGTCTGGTTCAGAACGAGGCCGACCTGCGCCGGATCGTCGTAGACGAGGAGGGAGGCGTGCCGGTGCTCCTGGGGGATCTGGCCGAGGTACGCATCGACGCCATGCCCCGGCAGGGCGCCGTGACGCACGACGGCGTGGGGGAGTCGGTCGCGGGCATGGTGATCATGCTCAAGGGCGAGAACGGCCGCGATGTAGGTGCGCGCGTGAAGGCGCGGATCGCGGAGGTGGTGGGGACGCTGCCGGGCGGCATCCGCCTGGTGCCGTTCTACGACCAGACGGAGGTCATCACCAGAACCTTCACGACCGTCCGGAACAGCCTGCTGGAAGGGTCGGCGCTGGTCATTCTCGTCCTGTTCGTGTTCCTCCGCGATGTCCGGGCGTCGCTCATCGTCGCCGCGGTCATTCCCGTCGCGATGCTGACCGGCTTCATCGGCATGCGCCTGTTTGGCGTGTCGGCCAACCTGATGTCGCTCGGGGCGATCGACTTCGGCCTCATCGTCGACGGCGCCGTTGTGATGATGGAAAGCGTCATCCGCCGCCGGTCGGCGGCCGGTCACACCGCCGACAGGCCCGGGCCGCACGAGGGCCGCATCGCGATGGTGACCGCGGCGGCCACCGACGTGGCACGTCCGGTGCTGTTCGGCGTGCTCATCATCATCGCGGTCTACCTGCCCATCTTCACACTCGAAGGCCTCGAGGGAAAGATGTTCAGGCCGATGGCCATCACCGTGTGCTCGGCCATTCTCGGCGCGCTGCTGCTGTCGCTCACGGTGGTGCCCGTGCTGGCGTCCTTCCTGCCGGTGGCGGCCAGCGGTCATCACGAGGACGGGTGGTTCCTCCGGCTGCGGGGCCGCTACGTCCACGACCTGCGCCGGGCGATGGACCATCCGTGGCGGACCATGGGCGTGGCCCTCGTGGCCGTCGCGCTTGCCCTGGGTTCGTTGCCGTTTCTCGGCACCGAGTTCATGCCGAGGCTGGACGAAGGGTCGATCCTGATCGAGAGCCGGAAGCTGCCCTCCGTCTCGCTCGATGAGTCCGTCGAGATGTCTGGCCGGGTGGAGCGTGTGCTCCGGACGTTCCCGGAGGTGCGCGGCGTGGTCACCAAGCTTGGCCGCCCCGATCTGGCGACCGAGGCCATGGGCATCTATCAGGGTGACGTCTACGTCGCGCTGCATCCGGCCGAGGCCTGGACGACGGGGCGCGACAAGGCTGGCCTGATCGACGCGATGGCCACGGCTCTGGATGCGGTTCCCGGGATGACGTTCAATTTCACCCAGCCGATGGCGATGCGCCTGGACGAGACCATCTCCGGCGTCAAGGCGGACGTGGCCGTGAAGATCTTCGGTCAGGACGCCAACGTGCTGGAGCGGCTCGGGAAGGCCGCCCTCGACGAACTGGAGCATGTGCCCGGGGCGGAGGACCTCCAGGTGGAGGCCCTCTTCGGCGCGGCGCAGCTGCAGATCGACATCGACCGCGCGGAGGTGGCGCGCGTCGGCCTCAGCGTGGCGGATGTGCGCGACGTGGTGGAGACGGCCGTCGGCGGCCGGACGGTCTCGGACGTGCTCGACGGGGCGCGTAGGTTTCCCGTCGTCGTGCGGTTTCCCGACATCCTCCGGCGCGATGCCGCGTCGCTCGGGGCGCTGCCATTGACCGGGCAGCGCGGCGAACGCGTGCCGCTGTCGCGCGTGGCGCGCATCACGGAGACGCAGGCGCCCGAGGCGATCAACCACGAGAACGCCGAGCGCCGGATCGTGGTGCAGACCAACGTGCGCGGGCGCGATGTCGGGAGTTTCGTGGCCGAGGCGCGCCCCCGCGTGGAGGGGGCCGTGCGGCTGCCGCCGGGTTACCGGATCGAGTGGGGCGGGCAGTTCGAGAACCAGTCCAGGGCCATGAGCCGGCTGGCGCTCGTGGTGCCCCTCTCCGTGGCCATCATCTTCCTGCTGCTGTTTGTCACCTTTGGCCGCGTGCGGCAGGCCGGTCTCGTGCTGCTGAACGTGCCGTTCGCGCTGATCGGGGGCGTCGCGGCCCTCTGGCTCCGCGGGCTGACGTTGAACCTCTCGGCCGCGGTCGGCTTCATCGCGCTCTTCGGCGTGGCGGTGCTGAACGGCGTGGTGCTCGTGGCTGCGGTGAACCGCCTGCGCGAAGACGGGGAGACCCTGCGGCAGGCGGTACTGAATGGTGCGGGCACGCGGCTCAAGCCTGTGATGATGACCGCGCTCGTCGCGGCGTTGGGCTTCGTGCCGATGGCGTTGTCTCAGGGGGCCGGGTCGGAGGTCCAGCGCCCGCTGGCCAGCGTGGTCATCGGGGGCGTGACGACCTCGACGCTCCTGACGCTCATGGTGTTGCCCACCCTCTACGAGCTGCTCGAGCGATATGCCGCACGGAGGCGCGAGGGCGCCTGAGCCCGCCGCTAGAATTCAGGTGTGCGCATTCTCGTCGTCGAAGACGACCCGGCGATCAGCGGATTCCTGGCGCGTGGCCTCAGCGAGGAGCACTACCGCGTGGACCTCGCGGAGGACGGACCGGGCGCCGAGCAGATGGTGCGGGATGCGCCGTATGACGCCATCGTGCTCGACATTCAGCTACCCGGACTGGACGGGCTGGAGCTGTGCCGGCGCCTGCGGGCTGATGGCGTGGTCACCCCCGTGCTGATGCTGACCGCGCGCGATGCCGTGCCGGACCGGATCAAGGGGCTCGACGCAGGGGCCGACGACTATCTGGTGAAGCCGTTTGCGTTCGACGAGCTGCTCGCGCGGCTCAGGGCCCTGACCCGTCGGGGGCCGGGCCGGCAGCTTGACACGGTCCTCCGGTGCGGCCCCATTGAACTGGATACGGAGGCGCACCTGGTGCGCGTATCGGGACGGCCCGTCGCGCTGAGCGCCACGGAGTACCGGCTGCTCGACCATCTGCTTCGGCACGCGGAGACAATCGTGTCGCGCGACCAGCTGGGAGATCGGGTCTGGGGCGGCGACGTCGACATGGCGTCGAACGTGGTGGACGTCTACATCGGGTATCTCCGCCGGAAGCTGCGGTCAGCGGGCCTCCAGGACCCGGTCATCCACACGGTGCGCGGGATGGGCTACCTGCTCAGGCCGCCCGCCGGGGGCACCCCACCATGACCCTCTCCTTCCGTGCGCGGCTCACGCTCCGGTGGCTGTCGGCCTTCGGCGTCGTGCTGACGCTGGCACTTGCGGCCGTCTCTGTGGGCGTCCGTGCGTTCCTCGAGCGGGACCTTGACGCGCAGCTCCGCACGCTGGCCGCCACCGAACTGGCGTCCGCCGTTGACGAGCCGGGCCACGGGCTCCACCTGCACGAGTTCACGGTGCGCGGCGGCCAGGACTACGCGGACAAGTTCGTCCAGCTCATCACGGCGCGCGGGGTCGTGCTTATGCAGTCGCCGCGGCTGCAGTCGTCGCCGTCCCTCCTGACCCCGGAGACGCTGGCGCAGACGCTCGGCGGCGCCTCGCCGCTCGTCGAGGTGGCCGTGGGCGGCCGGCCGGGCCGGATGGTCGGCCTGGCGACGGCCGGACCAGAGCGCTACGTGGTGGCCGTGGGCCTGTTCACCGACACACTGGAGGCCACGCTGGGCGACCTGCGATGGCTGCTGGGTGGCGTGTGGATCGGCAGCATGGTGGTCACCGCGCTGGTGGGCTTGTCCCTCGCGTCACGTGCGCTGCGGCCAGTGCGGATGATCACCGAACGCGCGGCGGCCATTGCCGAGGGGCAGTTCGAGACCCGGTTGGCCCCACTGGGCGCTGACGACGAGATCGGCCGGATGACCGGCCTGCTCAACCGGATGCTGGAGCGGCTCCACGGTGCGCTCGACGCAAATCGCCGGTTTGCCGCTGACGCGTCCCACGAACTGCGCAGCCCGCTGACGGTGATGCTGGGCGAAGTGGACGTGGCGCTGAAGCGCGAGCGCGACGGCGACGAGTATCGCCGCGTGCTGGGGGAGGTGCAGAGCCGGCTGCGCGGGATGGGACGGCTCACCGAGGACCTCATGCTCCTGGTGCGGGCGCAGGAGAACGTGGCGCCGCCGATTACGGACCTTCCGCTGCTGGCGGTGTGGCGTGAGGTGATGGCGCGGGCGGCAGACGCGGCCGCCTCCGCCGGCGTCGTGCTGTCGGTGGATGTGCCCGCGGCGATGGTCGTGTATGCGGAGGCGGGACTGCTCGGCCGTGTATTCGACAACCTCGTGCAGAACGCGGTGCAGTACAACCGGGACGGTGGCGCCGTCTCGGTAACGGCGCGGGTCGAACCCGGCGACGGGACCTGGGCCGCCGACACCGTCGTGATCCAGGTGCGCGACACCGGGCCGGGTATTCCCGCTGCGGAGCGGGAGCGGGTATTCGAGCGGTTCTACCGCCTGGACGCATCACGGTCGCGCCGGACCGGTGGCGCCGGGCTGGGGCTCGCGATTTCTCGCGAGATTGTCCGGCTGTTCAAGGGAAGCATCAGGATTGTCGCCACGGACCTGCCGGGTACCACCGTGGAAGTGCGGCTGCCTGGCAGCGGCACGCGCGTGGAGGCGGTCAGCGCAACTGACGGAGCAGCCGCTCGATCTCCTGCCTGACGCCGGCACACTCAGTGAGCACGCGTTCCGCTTCCTGCACCGTCTGCAGGAGGTCCTCTTTGGCTGGCACGCTCCCGCGTCCCACCTCGGCGGCCAGGTCGCGCGTGGTGCGGGCACAGGCCTCGGCGACGCCGAGCGTCCGCTCGTGCGCCTCCACGATCTTGAGCATTTCCTGTCGTTCGTCCAGAGTCATGTCGATAGTGTGTGTGAATGCGGAGGGTACGGTCGTGGCGTCTCTTCAGGATATCGCGCAGCAGTATGTGGCCCTCGTGCTCGCCGTCGGTCCGCACGACCCGGACTACGTGGACGCCTACTACGGTCCACCTGCATGGAAGGCCGCGTTCGAGGCGCAACCCCGGACGCTGACGGAGCTTGGCCTGGAGGTGGACCAGATCCTGCGGAGACTCGGGTCGCTCGACCACTCCCTGCCCGCCGGCGCGGAGCGGGAGGCGCTGATGTCCGGCTGGCGGAAGACGTTTCTCATCAAGCAGCTCGGGGCGCTCCGGACGCACCTCGCCGGACTCCAGGGCCTCCGTCTGCCGTTTGACGAGGAGTCGGTGGCGCTCTACGACGCGGCGGCGCCTGCACGCGCGGAGGGCGAGTTCCAGGTGGTGGTCGATGTGCTGGATCGGGCACTCCCTGGGGCAGGTACGGTGCTGGATCGCTACGTGGCGTTCCGGAGTCAGTTCATCGTGCCGCCGGAACGTCTGTCCCGCACGTTCGAGGCAGCCATCGGTGCGTGCCGCGAACGGACGGTGAGGGCGCTGCCGTTGCCCGCCTCCGAGGCGTTCACCCTCGAGTTCGTGACGGGGAAGAGTTGGAGTGGCTACAACTGGTATCAGGGGCAGTTCCGCTCGCTGATTCAGGTGAATACCGACCTGCCCGTGCACATCGACCGGGCGCTCGACCTCGCCGCGCACGAAGGGTATCCCGGTCACCACGTGCACAACGTGCTGCTGGAGCAGCACCTGGTGGGGGAGCGGGGCTGGATGGAGTTCACGGTCTATCCGCTGTTCTCACCGCAGTCGCTGGTGGCGGAGGGCATTGCGAACTGCGCGGCGGACATGGCCTTTCCGGCGCCGGAACGGCTCGCCTTCGAGCGCGACGTGCTCTTCCCGCTGGCCGGACTCGACCCATCGACGGCCACGCGGTATGCGACGGTGAGTGCGTTGGTCGAGAAGCTCTCGCACGCCGGCACGGAGGCCGCCCGGCGCTTGCTCGACGGCCGGCTCGATGACGAGGGTGCGGTCCAGTGGCTCGAGGAGTACGCGCTCCATTCGCGCCCGCGCGCGGAGCAGCGGGTGCGTTTCATCAGGCAATACCGGAGCTACGTCATCAACTACACCCGGGGCCGTGAACTGGTCGAGGGCTGGCTCGCACGCACGTCCGGCGAGGACCGCGCCAGGCGCTGGGCCAACCTGGGTGACCTCATGTCATCGCCCCGGCTTGCCTCCAGCCTGCAGTAAGGCGTCGCTCGCTGTCGTTGTCGCGGCCTGTCCCGGCCTGTCCCGGCCTGTTCCGGCCTGTTCCGGCCTGTTCCGGCCCGACGTGGAGCCGCGGCCGCTCCTATAATTCGTTCGTCCCGGATGAAGACTCACCCACTGGATCGGCGCACGCTGTTGCGGGGAGCCGGGATCTCCCTCGCCCTGCCGTGGCTGGATGCGATGGCGTCCTCCGGTGCGCAGACCGGACCGGCCTCGGCGCCCGCACGCCTTGTGGCGATCTACCTGGGCAACGGCATGAACATGGCCGAGTGGACGCCGGGGGCCGACGGTGCCCTCGTGCTGCCCGCCACGCTCAGCGCACTGGCGCCTGTGCGCAATCAACTGCTCGTGGTGAGCGGACTCGATAACCGGCTGGGCGGGTCGAGCGAGATGGGCGGGCTGCACTCCCGCATCCAGCCTGCCTGGCTGACCGGGACCCACGCCCGGCGCACCGAGGGCTCCGACGTGGAAGCCGGTGTGTCGATGGACCAGGTGGCCGCGGGCGCCATCGGGGATGGCACGCCGCTCCGGTCCCTGGAGCTGGCGCTGGAATCCGTGGAGATCTCGCGCGCCTGCGAGCCGGCATTTGCCTGCACGTATGTGTCGACGATCGCGTGGCGGGACCGCACGACGCCGCTACCCATGGACGCCGATCCGCGGTCGGTCTTCGAGCGGCTCTTCGGCGACGGACGGACACCAGCCGCGCAGGCCGCGGACCGCCGGCGCGACCGCAGCATCCTCGATTCGGTCACGGCCGACCTTGCGGCGCTCAGCCGCCGTGTCGGCACGCGCGACCGCGCCACCGTGGCCGGCTATGTCGACGCCATCCGTGAGGTGGAGCGTCACATCAGCACCGCGGAGCAGCAGGCGGCACGTGAGCCCGTGGCCGCCGATGTGGCTGGCTTTACCGGCATCCCGATCAGCTACCGGGACCACGCGCGGTTGATGTTCGAGTTGCTGGCGCTCGCGCTGCAGGCCGATACCACCCGCGTCGCCACGCTCCTGATGGTGCGGGAACGCAGCGATCGGATGTTTCCCGAGAGCGGCGTGAGTGAGGGCAGCCACGCGGTCTCGCACCACGAGGGCGACCCGGCCCGGCTCGCGCGGCAGGCGATGGTCAACCGGTACCACGTGGGGCTCGCGGGCGAGTTCCTCGCGCGGCTGCAGTCGATGGCAGAGGGTGCGGGGTCGCTTCTCGATCGCACGGTGGTGCTGTTCGGGGCAGGGATGAGCGACTCCAACCAGCACCGTCCCGTGAACGTGCCCACGCTGGTGGCGGGGGGACGGGCGCTCGGCGTGAAGGGCGGCCGGCACCTGCGCGTGCCGGCCGGGACGCCGTTGGCCAATCTGCAGCTCACGCTGCTGGACACGGTGGGCACGCGGGTGGAGCAGCACGGCGACAGTACAGGCCACCTGGGGGGCGTGCGTGAAGCCTGACGCAACCTGCCGATCGGTTGGCCTGGGTGTGCTGCTCCTTTCGGCTGGCGCGGTCCTGGCGCAGCCGCCGGCGCGTAGCACACGGGACGGAGTGTTCAGCGTGGCGCAGGCCGAGCGTGGCGAGGATGCCTTTCGCGCCTGTTCCTACTGCCACGGGCGTGACATGCGAGGTGGCGACGACCCGCCGGGGCCTGCGCTGAAAGGCGAGATCTTCCTGGCGAAGTGGCGCGACCGCCCATTGCTGGACCTCTTCACCCGTGTGGCCGAGACGATGCCGCGGGACCGCCCTGGCACCCTGGAACCACAGGCGTATGCCGACATCCTGGCCTACCTGCTGCTGGCCAATGGGATGCCGGCCGGAGAGCGGGATCTGGCCCCGGAGACTGTGACGCTTCGCGACATCGTCCTCACGGGGAATCCGCTAAGATTGCGCTAATTTCATGGGAGTACGGATGACGCTGAATCGCGGACAGATTGCGGTGGGGGTGCTGGCGGCCGGACTGCTTGGTGGCGTCCTGGCCCTCCCTGCCGACGCGGCCGAGCCGGCCCGGAAGGCGATTCCACCTCCGGCACCCACGCGTGCGCTGCTCGACCAGTACTGCGTGACCTGTCACAACACGCGCGCCAAAGTGGGTGGGCTCGTGCTGGAGGGGCTCGACCCGGCCAACGCCGGTGAGGCGTCCGAGACGTGGGAGAAGGTGGCCCGCAAGCTTCGCGCGGGCATGATGCCGCCCCCGGGCCGGCCGCGCGCGGCTGAGGCGGCCGTGGACGGATTTGTGGCTGCGCTTGAAGCCCGGCTGGACCACGCGGCAGCCGGACGGCCGAACCCCGGCCGCACCGAAACCTTTCACCGGCTGAACCGCTTCGAGTACCAGAGCGCGGTGCGCGACATCCTCCAGGTGGATGTCGACGTGGCGTCGCTCCTGCCGCCGGACGATGCCGGGTACGGCTTCGACAACATGGCCGGCGTGCTGCGCCTCTCGCAGTCCCTGATGGAGCGTTACCTCACGGCCGCCCGGCGCATCGCCCGCGTGGCGGTGGGGAGCGTGCCGCCGACACCGGTGGCCGACACGTTCCCCGTGTCGAGCGACCTGCCGCAGTACGAGCACGTGGAGGGGCTGCCCTTCGGCACCCGCGGTGGATTGCTCGTGCCCTACAACTTCCCGCGCGACGGCGAGTATCTCGTGCGCGTCCAGTTCTCGTGCGCGCTGGTGTCGGCCGGCGGGTGCGACCCAACCGCGGGCTTTGACGACGAGCACAAGCTGGAAGTCTCCGTGGATGGCGAGCGCGTGCATGTGTTCACGATGCCGTCCTCCCCACGCGGTGGTGCCGGCGGCTTCGGCAAGGTGGCCACCGGAAAGTCGGTGGAGGACACCCGCTGGCAGGTGCGCCTGGCGGTGAAGGCGGGCCTGCACGATGTTGGCGCGGCGTTCCTGAAGCTGCCGTCCTTCGAGACCACGGACTATCCGCGCCTCCGGTTCATCAAGCCGTCCTACGAGGGCAACATGGTGCCGGAAGGACTCGGCATCTATCAGCCGCATCTGGCCAGTGTCACGATTGCGGGGCCGTTCGGCTCGATGGGCGGCCCCGGCGACACGCCGGCCCGGCAGCGCATCTTCACGTGTCGCCCGGTGTCGAAGGCTGAGGAAACGCCCTGCGCCCGGAAGATTCTTGGCAGCCTGGCGCGCCGCGCCTACCGCCGGCCGGTGACCGCTACTGACATCGACAAGCTCCTCGCGTTCTACACCGAAGAGCGTGAGGGCGGGAATGGGTTCGAATCCGGGATCGAGATGGCGGTCCGCGCGTTGCTCGTGCAGTCGGACTTCCTGTTCCGCATCGAGCTGGATCCGGTGGCGGCCCGCACGGGCGCCTACAAGTTGAGTGACCTCGAGCTGGCCTCGCGCCTCTCGTTCTTCCTGTGGAGCAGCGTGCCCGATGAGGAACTGATCCGCATCGCTGCCGCCGGGCGCCTCTCGCAGCCGGCCGTGTTCGAGCGGGAGGTGCGGCGCATGCTGGCTGACACGCGGTCGAAGGCGCTGGCGCGGAGTTTCCTGCCGCAGTGGCTGCAGTTGCGGTCTCTCGTTGTGGCGTCACCGGATGATCCCGACTTTGACGAGGGCCTGCGTGCCGCGATGGCGACGGAGACGGAGCTGTTCTTCGACAGCATCGTCCGCGACGACCGCCCGGTGATGGACCTGCTCACGGGTGACTACACCTTCCTCAACGAGCGCCTGGCCTGGCACTACGGCATCACCAGTGTGAAGGGGGCGCACTTCCGGCGCGTCGCATTGCCGGCCGGGAGCCCGCGGCGCGGACTGCTGGGGCACGGCAGCGTGCTGACGACGACGTCGCACGCGATCCGGACCTCGCCAGTCAAGCGCGGCAAGTGGATCATGGAAAGCGTGCTTGGTGTGGCACCGCCACCGCCGCCCGCGAATGTGCCGCCGCTCGAGGAGAAGAAGGGCGGGGACGCCGCGCCCCAGTCCATGCGTGAGCGGATGGCCGCGCATCGTGCCAATCCGGTCTGCGCGGGCTGTCACGCGATGATTGATCCGCTCGGCTTTGCGCTCGAGAATTTCGACCAGGCAGGCCGGTACCGCACCGTGGACACCTCGACGCGCGCGGTGGACGTCTCGGGCACCTTCCCGGACGGGGCGGCGTTCAAGACGCTTGACGACTTCAAGTCGCGGATCACCAGTCGCCCGGAGCGATTTGCCAGCGCACTGACCGAGCGGCTCCTGACCTATGGCCTTGGCCGGGGCGTGGACTTCTCGGACATGTCAACGGTGCGCGGCATCGTCCGGCAGGCGGCGGCGTCCAACTACCGGTTCTCGGCTCTCGTGCTCGGGATCACGACGAGCGCCCCGTTCCAGATGCGTCGTGCACTTGATGAGACCGCCACGGCCGTCGCGGCCCGCTGAGCGTTGAGCAAGAGTCGAAGGAGACAGCGATGATTGTCACAAAACAGGCGTTGCCGCGGCGGACAATTCTGCGAGGCCTGGGAGCCACCGTGGCCCTGCCCCTGCTCGACGCGATGGTGCCCGCGCTGACGGCCACCTCTCGCACGGCGGCAGCCGGGACCACGCGCGTGGCTTTCTGGCAGACGGCTAACGGCGTCTACGGTCCCGACTTCAAGCCCAGGGGTGAGGGCACCCGCCTGAAGGATTTGACCTTCATGCCCATCATCCTGCCGCTCACACCGCTGATGGACCAGGTCGTGATTGCCACCGGTCTCAGTAACATGGCCGCCGAGAGCAAGCAGGTGGGCAGCGGCGTGCACGCCCGCGCGGCCTCGTGCTTCCTCTCCGGTGCTGCGGCGCGGCGGACCGAGGGCGCGGACATCGAGCTGGCCAAGACGCTCGACCAGTACGCCGCGGATGTGCTGGGCCGCGAGACCCAGCTCACGTCGATGGAGCTGGCCCTTGAATCCAGCTTTGTCGGCAACTGCGACCAGGGCTACAGCTGCGCGTATGTGAATACCTTCGCGTGGCGCGCGCCGGCGATGCCGCTGCCGATGGAGAACAACCCGCGCGTGGTGTTCGAGCGGATGTTCGGCGACGGCGGAACCGTGGAAGCCCGGCTCGGCCAGATGAAGCGAGACCGCAGCATCCTGGACCGCGTGAGCGCCGACCTCTCGGGGCTGCAGAAGCGGCTCGGGCCCGGCGACCGTGCCACCATCACCGGCTACCTCGACGCGCTGCGCGACGTGGAGCAGCGCATCCAGAAGGCCGAGAAGCACAGCGCGACGACGCCGCTCCCGGAAGGCGCGCAGCCGATGGGCATCCCGGAGTCGTTCCCGGATCACTGCGACCTGATGGTGGACCTGATGTTCCTGGCCTATCAGGCGGATGTGACGCGCGTCATCACCTTTCAGACTTCCCGCGAACAGGGCGGTCGGCAGTTTCCGCACATCGGGGTGCCCGAGGCCCATCACGAGACGTCACATCACCAGGGTGACCCGTACAAGATCAAGCAGAACACCAAGATCAACGCCTACTTCATGCAACTGTTCGCCAGCCTCGCCACGAAGATGCAGGCGGCGCCGGACGGCGACGGGACGCTCCTCGATCATTCGCTGCTCCTGTGGGGCGCGGGCATGGGCTCGGGCGACATCCACAGCCCGCACGACATGCCGATTGTGGTCGCCGGTGGCGGCGGCGGCGTGAAGGGCGGCCGGTTGCTGAAGTACGCGCTCGACACGCCGTTCATGAATTTCGCCTTGAGCATGCTGGACCGCGCCGGCGTGCCACTCGACCGGATCGGTGACAGCACCGGCCGCGTCACGGACCTGTAACCATGAGACACCTTGCTGCGCTTGCCCTCCCGGTTCTTGTCGCGGCCAGCCTCGGCGCCGGTCGCGGGCTGCCGCTGGTAGACGCCATCAAGGCCGGCGATGCATCCGCCGCCCGTGCGCTCATCGCCCGTGGGCAGGCGAAGGTGGCCGAGCCGGATGGCACGACCGCGCTGCATCATGCGGCGCATCACGACAACCTCGCGCTGGTGAACGCGCTGCTCTCGGCGGGAGCGGATGTGAAGGCCCTCAACCGGTACGGCGTGATGCCGCTGTCGCTCGCGGCCGAAAGCGGCAGCGCGGCCGTGGTGGAACGGCTCCTGAAGGCCGGCGCGGATGCCAACGCGACGATCCCCGGTGGCGAGACAGTGCTGATGACCGCGTCGAGGTCCGGCAAGGCCGACGTGATTCGGGTGTTGCTGGCGCATGGTGCGCATGTGAACGCGACCGAGAGCCTGCGTGGCCAGACGGCGCTGATGTGGGCCGCGATTCACGGAAACGGGGAGGCCATCACCGTGCTCGCCAAGGCCGGAGCCGACCTGACGGCACGGTCGTTCACGCCCGTGAAGCCAAAGGGGAGCGCGATGCCGGCACCACCGCCGGCACCGGGCCGTAATGGCGCGCAGGCGGCGGTCAAGCGGTCGAACGCCCGCGACGAGCGCTACGGCGCATTTACAGCGATCGCACTGGCGGCACGACGCGGCCAGCTCGACGCCGTGCGCGCCCTGCTTGATGCGGGCGGGAATGTGAACGACACGTCGGTGGTGCACCCGAACGAGCCGCCGACGCCCGTGATGACGATCGCGATCGCCAACGGCCACTACGAGGTGGCGGCGTTCCTGCTGGAACGCGGCGCCAACCCGAACCTGGCCGAGAACGGCTGGACGGCACTGCACCAGCTGGCGCGCGCGCGCTCGGAGGCAGGGAAGACGCGGACCAACCTCGGGTGGACCACCGGCCCGCGCATGACCGGGAGCCTCTCGGGTCTCGAACTCGCGACGCGGCTGCTGGACAAGGGGGCGGACGTGAATGCCAGGGCCACCCGCGAGTTCAACGACGGGTACCGGTACGCGTCCTATGTGAGCCGCATCGGGGCGACGCCGCTGCTGATGGCGGCACGCGTGAGCGACGCCGAGCTGATGCGGCTGCTGATGGCGCGGGGTGCCGACGTCAACGCCGCGAGCGCCGACGGCATGACGCCGTTCATGGCGGCCGCCGGCAATGGCATCCGCTCACCGAACGAAGACGGGATGGACGACGACGCCCCGGCCGCCGTGCGACTGCTGCTCGACACCGGGAAAGTGGACGTGAACCAGGGTGACAAGCGCGGGTGGGCGCCGCTGCACGGGGCCGCGTATCGCGGCAACCTCGCCGTGATTCAGATGCTGGTGGATGCCGGCGCGACGCTGGACGTCAAAACATACGACGCCAGCCGCGACCGTACCGACCTCGGGCTGAACAAGGAAGGCTGGATGCCGGTGCACATTGCCGACGGCATTGTGAACGGCGGCATCTTCTTCCGGCAGGTGGGCGCGGCGGCCCTCCTGAGGAAGCTCATGGCCGCGAAGGGACTGCCCGTGCCCGAGGACACCGGGCTCATTCGCGGCACCTACGGCGATGAAGCGTCCAATGCGTTGCGCGTGCTCAAGGAAGAAGCCGAGAGCAAGGCGCGCGAACTGCAAGGCACCAACTAGGCGCCAGCGGGGTCCCTCGCTGCGCGCCATCGAAATCAGCCAGCCCGGCGGGCCGGACGTGCTCCGGATCACCGAGCGTCCCATCCCCAGACCCGAACCAGACGACGTCCTGATCCGCGTGCATGCGGCCGGCCTCAACCGGCCGGATCTCATGCAGCGCGAAGGGCGCTATCCGCCCCCACCCGGGGCGTCAGACATTCCCGGGCTCGAGGTCGCGGGCACGGTCGAGGCGATGGGGCCAGCGGTGACGGGGTGGTCCGCAGGCGATGCGGTGTGCGCGCTCGTCTCCGGCGGTGGCTACGCGGAGTTCGTGGCGGCCCCGGCGCGGCAGTGTCTCCCGATTCCCTTCGTGACGACTGGCACCATCGATCGAGGTACTCCAGGTGATCCGTTTGTCCAGGCGGCGGCGTTGCCGGAAACCTGCTTCACCGTCTGGACCAATGTGTTCGAGCGCGGAAGTCTCGGGGCAGGCGAGACGCTGCTCGTCCACGGTGGCGCGAGCGGGATCGGGACCACGGCGATTCAGCTCGCGGTCGCGCACGGCGCGGTCGTCTTTGCCACGGCCGGGACAGACGGGAAGTGCCGTACGTGCGAACGGCTCGGCGCCAGGCGGGGGATCAACTACCGGACCGGTGACTTCGTCGAGGCGGTGAAGGCGGAGACGGGCGGGCGAGGCGTCGACATGGTCCTCGACATGATCGGCGGCGACTACCTCGACCGAAATCTGCGCGCGCTGGCCATGGGCGGGCGCCTCGTGCAGATCTCGGTGCAGGCGGGTCCCACAGCGACGATCGACCTCTCCCGCGTGATGACGCGCCGCCTGACGATTACCGGATCAACGCTGCGGCCACGCACCGTCGAGGAGAAGGGGGCGATCGCCGACGCCGTGCGCCAGCACGTATGGCCGCTCATCGCCTCGGGCCGAATGGCTCCCGTCATCGACAGCGTGTTCCCGCTGGCGCAAGTGGCCAACGCGCATCGGCGCCTCGAGTCCTGCGCGCACGTCGGGAAGGTCGTGCTGGTCGTCTGAGTGCACCCGTGCCGCAAGTGATCATCCTCGTGCTGGAAGCCTCGTCAGTCTCACAGCGACGTCTCTTTCGATGCTGACGCGGACCGAGGCCTGCGAATGCCTTCCGTCTACCTCGAGACCCGTCCAATAATGGTGGTGATGGTGTCAGCGTTGAGCCGATTCGCGTCCGCTCAGCGGACACAGGCCGCGGGTGTGTTCGCCGCCGCGTTCGCCCTGCGGTTCCTCGCACAGGGGGCCATTGAAAACGACCACTTTCTCCAGTTGGCCCGCGCCCACCAGATCCTGCACGGGGCATGGCCGATTCGGGACTTCGTCGATCTGGGTCAGATGCTGACCTACCTCCTCTCGGCGTCCGCGGCGGCGATCTTCGGTCCGTCTCTGCTCACCGAGGCCGTTCTGCTCATCCTGATCCTCGCGGGTGCAGCGGCACTCACCTTCGTTCTTGCGCGTCGTGCCTCCGGCAGCGCGGCGGTCGGCCTCGTAGCCGTTGCGGTGGAACTTGCCGCCTATCCTCGGCTGTACAACGCCGGCAAGCTCCTCTTCCCCGCAGTCGTGATCGCCCTGGGGTGGCGATACGCAGACCGGCCCACCGTGCGGCGGCTGGCAGCGCTCTCGGCCTGGACCGTGTGCGCATTTCTGTTGCGGCACGATTACGCTGCGTACACGCTGCTTGCGACCACCACGCTGCTCGTGGTCGCGCATCGCCTCGACCTCGCAGTCATGGCCCGCCGCTTCTCCGCCTACCTGGGGTTCGCGTTCGCGCTGATCCTGCCGTGGCTCGGCTACGTGCATTGGGCACAGGGCATCGGCTCCTACTTCCGTGCGGCCGCCGGATTCGTGCAGGTCGAAGCTCAACGAACGGTGAGCGGGTGGCCCGGTGCCGGTGGTCCAGTCCCCCCAACATGGATGGAGGCGGGTGCGTTCTATGCGATCGTCGTCCTTCCGTTCGTGGCCGTCTGGCTGGTCCGGCGACCCGGTTCCCGGTTGTCGGCTGCCCATGTGGTGTTCGTGGCTGTTCTCTCCCTGGCCATCGACGCGGTGTTCCTCCGCGACTCCTTGGACACCCGGCTTCCGGACGTGGTCGTGGCGCCGCTCGTTCTGGCGGCCTTGGTGGCCGGCCACTGTCGTCTACTGGTGTCCCGACGTGCTGCCCGTCTGTGGCTGGCAGCTACCGCCATTGGGGGCATCGCCCTGATCGCGTCGCTGGGAGCTTCGCTGCCGACTCCCTGGGCGGTTGCCGGGCGCATCGCGCAGGTAGCGACCCGGCTGCGCCGGGCCGAGCCTCCGGTCGTGCCGAGGCTCCACCTGCAGCTCGTGCGGTATCTGTCGTCCTGCACCTCGGCAGACGAGCACGTGCTGGTGAGCGGATTCGCCCCAGAGATTCCCGTGCTGGCGGGACGACCGTTCGCGGCGGGACTCCCTGTCTGGCAACAGAACTACTTCACAGGAGAGGAGGAGGTTCAACGCGCCGTACACCAGCTGTCGCGGGAGCGGGTGTCGATGGCCGTTCTGATCGACGGTTCGGCGGCATTTGCCGGGGCATGGCCGGGCCTCGCGGAAAGCCTTCGCGCCCGCCGTTTCGTGGAGCGCACCTGGAGCGTGGACGGGCAGCAGCTGGTGGTCTGGCTTCCAGAGTCACGGGCGCACATGACCGCACCCACCTCTGATGCGTGCGAGTGACCCTTCCGTTTTCGTCCACGCGCGTCTGGCTGCGGTGGGTGACGCGCGAGTCTACTGGGCCAGGAAGCTGGTCAGGATGAATCGGGCTGTGCCGCCGCTGATATTCACGCCGTGCCCGGCGAAGCACCCCCCACCAAACGTCATGCCGACCGTCGCAAGGTCAGCCAGCGTCGCCTCGAATCCCGCCACAGCGGCGGGTGACGCGTTGCCCTTGGTGCCGAACACCGAGCCCCAGCGATCTGGCGTGACAGGCACCGTGAGGCTGCCACCTCCCGGGGTCAACGGGAGCGTTACGTCCGACCACCAGCGGTAGAAGTCGGCCGTGTTTGCCGTCGGCTCGTTCGCCCGTTCGAGGAACAGCCGCATGGTCGCCGGTCCCCCACAGACGTTCTCTGGCTCCAGCGCGAACTGGAAGACAGGCGCGCCGGTGACTTCGATTTGCACCGAGGCACTGAGCGCTCGCCCTTGCAACGCGATTCGTGTGGCCGTGGTCAGGTAATTGACGGCAGGGCAGTTCACGGCCCTGCAACCAGTCGTGGGGCTTTCGGTATACGACGGAAAATCAAAATACCAGCCATTCGACTGAGCGGCTGGGTGCGCAGGCATTGTGCTGCTGAAGCGGAAATCCCATTGCCCGGCTGCCGTTGATATCGTCGTCGGGATGGGTGCCGTCGGTGCTGTCGGTGAGGTCGGGCTGCGGCTATTGCCGCACGCGGCCAGCCCAAGGATGGCAAGGGCAGAGAGCGCGTGGCGTGCGACGCGTGTGGGGCTCATTTCGAAAACCTTGTCCAAGTATTGTCTACTCACGAGGTGCCCGTGCCGCGCCGGCCTTATCCGTGGGGCAGTTCGAGCGGTCGTTCGCGGTGCAGGATCAGCCAGTCGGCACTGTCCTCGAGCGCCTCCATGCCGAGCTCGCGAATCAGCGCGGCGAGTGAGCCCTGACCCGCTCCCTCGGCCAGCTTCTGCATCTCCCGCTCGGCCGCATCGAACAGTTCGCTCATCCGCGTGAATTGCCGCACGTGTTCTGAGCGAGCCAGTTGATCGCCATACGCGCGAAGCAGGGCGGCGCTGACTCCGAACATCCCGATGACAATCAGCAGCGAGTGGTGCACCCCTGGTGCCGCCAACGCATGCTGCACGACCGCTCCATACGGGATGACGGGCAGGGAGCTGGCGAGGAGCGCCAGCACGATCGCCGCTGATCCCCCGGCGCCGAGCTTGAGAAGCGTCGTTCCAATCACGTGCTCCCTGTCGAGCTTCGCCTGCTCTTTCCTGGCCTTGAACACGAAATACGCGCGCTGGTCGCTGATCCAGTGCATCAGGAGGATAAAGCTGTCCCGGTGCGAGGTCGCGATCGATTGCTCGCCGCGGCGTTCCATCGTGGCCAATAGATGCCACGTACGCAGCGCGATTCGTATCCAATCGAGGTCACTCCGCTGCTTACGAAGAAAGCTATCGACGACCGAATCTGGCAGGCCGGCGATCCACCAGAAGAACTGGATACGCAGCGCTTCGGCGAGTGCACGGTAGTCCTGGTGCTTGGACTGGTACTCAGCCTTCTCCGCACGTCCGTAGAGCCACACCGCCGTGACCGCCGAACACGCCAGAAATCCAATCAGGAGCCACGGCAGTCCGATGAACCATTCCATGATGGACGCGGGCGCATGCTCGGGTACGTGGAAGAACGCGGCGTGCAGGTGAAAGAGCAGCGCCGTGATGCCCACGCCCACAAAGACCCGCCGAAGCGTCGCGAGCGTCTCTTTCGCGAAGTGGACGGCAAGCCCGTCGGCGACGGCGTATTGCTCCACGATCCGCTGGCAGGCTGCGGGTAGCTTCGAGAGTACCTCCGGCAGTGCCTCGAGCGGCGTGTCCACCAGTTGCGCCGTGCTTTGTCTGGCGGCCGCGTCGAGCTCCACCCGAAGGTGGCCTGCATCCTGGTTGAAGAGTTCGAGACGGTCCAGCAGGCGCGAGAAGGACTCCTCGGGCCTGTCCACTGGACGCAGCGTTCGTCGCGAGAATGGGAGGAAGTTGAGCAACAACCCACTTTGTCGCGGGGTCACGATGTGACGGACCGGGCCAGTTGGAACGGGCAGCGTCAGGCTGCTTCGCGAATCGAACTCTGAGGGAATGCCTTCGAGCCTGAATCGGACCACCTGTCCTGTCCCGCCGAGTTTTTCACCCGGGCCTTCCACGCCGTCCCAGAGCGCGAGGACGATTTGACTGGCACTGGCGATGAAGGCCCCGAGCTTGGCGTACTCCCTGTCGCGAGGCAGGCCGGTCGCTCGAATACTCTCTTCGGTGTTACCGGGGAGCAGCGGCAGGTGAATGGTGCCGCTGGCACGTTCCAAGAGGTCGGCGAACTCTTTACGCGAGGCGTCGGTCTGGAAGTCCTCTTCGTAGTGCGACAGTGGAAATGGAAACGGGACGACCAGCTGCATGCCGACCTGAAGGCCCACATGCGCGACCAGTCGGTCCGCGCCCTCCGCCAGGGGAGACAGCAGCACCAGCGACGAATGCGGATAGCGGCGCTGGATGTCCTGGAGTTCCAGCCGAATGATCTCGGCGAGTTCCGGGATGTCGGCTGGTCGCAGGTCGCGGTGACCGGTTACCCCGACGACGATGGGAAGAGGAGCCTCCACCGCCCAACTACTTGGATCTGCCGGCGGGCTGGCCGGCCGGAGCTTCGGCGTCGGCGGCAGGCGCGTCGACCATCTTGAGTTCCAGGTCTTTCTTGAAACGCGACAGCCGGATCTGCAGTGTTCGCGCGGATGCCTGTGCGGCCACATCCAGGTCGATGGCTTTGGTGTCTCGAACCTTGCCGTCCTTGTTCAGCAGAGTCACGGTGGCTTGACCAGCACCCGGTCGGACGATGACAGCTGCCGACACGGGACCCTCCGGAATTCCAGGGCCGGCGGATGTGTCCTCAGCCTTGGCCTTGAGCCCCTTGCCCAGCAACTCTGACCAGAGGGTATGACCGTCGATCTCGAGACTGATCTTGCCCTCGTCTACCGTATTCCTGAAGTCGATCAGTAGGTTCGGCGCGCGAGCAACAGCCGGCTTGGCCGATGCAGGCGCTGCGGCTGAACGCACCGCCCTTGCCGATGCGGCCGGTCGCGGCGCTGCCGGGGACGCTGTCGTCGCGTGCGTAGCCGTCGGAGCAGGTGCCACGACCGCTGGCGCGACGGCCTCGGAACTGGTTGCCGCCGACGTGGTGTCTGCGGAGGGCGCAGCTGGTTCTGGCGTGGCCGCTGGCTGGCTATCGCCCTCGGCGGTCGGTGATGGTTCGGACCCCGACCGCGCGCCGTAGATGATCGCCGCGCCGACGATCAGGGCAGCCGCAGCGGCGACAAGCCACTTCCTGGAGGCAGCCGGTTCGGCGGCCTTCCCCTCCACCACCGGATCCGGCACGACAGGAACTGGCGTGGCGGGCACGTTCAGCTCCGCAGCCGGCTCCACCGCCGTGACCTTCGCGACGAGTTCCGCCAGGGGCTGCGGAGTCGCTGCGCTGGACTTGGCGAGAAGCGACTTGACGGCCGTCGCCAGCTTGTCGATGTGGAGTTCGAGCGGGACCGACATCGCGTCGAGCCAGTGCGGGGCGCTGATGAAATATTCGAGGGTCTTGGTGGGCGTCGTGTTCTCGATGCGCAGCGGGATGATGTTGATGCCCTTGTGAACGGCGCGCTCCACCTCGCGCTCGATCTGCATCGACGCGTTGGCATTGCTGCTGAAGATCAGCACCATGATCTTCGATTGGTCGAGGGCGTCGATGATGCACTCCGCCCAGTTGGCGCCTGGTGTCACATCCCGCGGTGCGATCCAGCACCGGATGCGATGAATCGATTCCAGCTGTGAGCACACGGCATCGGCGATGGCCTTGTCGCTCGTGGCATAGCTGACGAACACGTCGTGTGCCATAGGAGTGTCCTGGTCTGCGTCAAGAGGTTCGGGAACTCGTTCGCGCGAACGGTTTCAGTATCCACCGATCTCACGCTCCAGCGAGCGCACAGGACTGTCCATACATGGCACAAGTATCGACATTTACGTAGGAGTCATGATTCCCATGACGCGGGGAAGCAGCCCTGATAGCGGCTATCGTCCCCCGTGGGCGGCAGGGGCTCAGGGCCTGGATGCGACGATGCCCTTCAGCCCGGCGGATTGCAGGGGCAGGTCGATGGCGCCGGCCGGGAACCCGGCCCTCTTGAGCAGGAACGCCAGGACATCGGCGTTCTGCTGCGCGCTCAGCCCGCCCGGGCTGTTGAGCGGCATCTGGACGCGCATGTAGTCGAACACCTCGCTCAGCGGCTTGCCGGCCCACTTGGCGACGAACGGCGGGCCGGTCAGCGCGGGCGCCAGGTCGCCGCCGCTCAGATCGAAGAGGTGGCAATACGAGCAGTTGTCCGCATAGAGTGCTTCGCCCCGGGCGGCCTGCGCCTCCGAGAAGACGCCTGGCTTGGGCTGCGCCATCGGGGCGGCCTTCCTCCGGCCACGTCGCTGTGCGGCGACCGGCGCAGCGGCCGTGACCACCAGGAGCGCGGTCATGGCGACGCAGGCGATGGCCGTCAATGGGTGCTTCATGTGGCGGCGCATGGTCACTCCACTTTCAGGCGCACGTTGCGCCAGTGAATTTCGGCCCCCTCGGATTCGAAGCCGATGTGGCCGGCCTCGGTGAACTCGTGTTCGGTGATGGTGTAGACGTGCAGCCCGTTGAGCGAGATCCTGACCTGGCCGTTCTTCGAGGCGATCTCCGCGCTGTTCCAGGCGCCGAGGGGCCGCTGTGCCTTCAGCAGGTTCTCCTTCTCGGTGGTGAACTTGAACTTCGTGTCCATCGGGAACGGCAGCAGCGGCCTGCTGTGATACCCCTCGATCTGGATGCCCTTGGGCCAGATGCGGTGGTCGTTGATGAACATGAAATAGCCGCTGTTGCCGTAGTAGGTCACCCCGTCGTTGTCATCCCAGTCCGGCGGCGGCTCGAACCGGTAGTCGAAGCGCCAGGTGAAGTCCTTGTACTTCTTGAGCGTGTACATGTAGCCCTGGATCTTGCCGGTGCAGACGAGCACGCCGTTCTCGATACGGAACACGCCGCCCGGGTCGGTCTTGCCGCACCCATCGGGCGCCTGCCGGCAGTTCGGACCGAGCATGAAGCTCCAGCCGGAGAAATTCTTGCCGTTGAAGATGGATTCAAAGCCGGTCTCATCAAGCGCCTTCGCCGGGTTGATCCACAACGACTTCATCACCGACACGTCGGCGGTGAGCTCCCTGGGACCCGGAGGCAGGCCGTTGGCCTGCAGGATGTAGGCGACGATATCGACCTTCGTGTCGATGCCGATCGTGTCCGACCCGAAGGCGGGCATGCCCTGACGGATGCGGTTGAACAGGTAGTAGACGCTCGGGTAGTCGGGGTGGCCGTCCGACGTCTTCATCAGGTACTTGCCGCCGACGTTCATCAGCGACCGTCCCGCCACGCCCACGCGCAGGCCCCGGCCGGTCTTGACCTGCTCGGCCGTTGTCGCGCTGTCCACGGTGTGACAGAAGGCGCAATTCCGGTTGAACGCGGTGAAGCCCCGCCGGGCCTGAGCCTCGGTGTAGTACCCGGGGCCTGGCGGCGCCTGTGCCTCGACGACCGACGACGCACGCGGGGCCGACAGCAGTGCCGCCGTAATCGCGAATCCCATCATGGGCGTCAGCAATGAGCGCGTGCGCATGGAACCTCCTCGAACGTGTTGCCGGACGGCCGGGTGAGCCCCGGCGCAACGTGTGCGGATTTTAGTGTGCGGGCCCAGACGCCGGTGAGAAATATTCATGGCCCGGCTCGCAGGTCGACGAGCGAGGGCACCAGCCAGATGACGGGGATAGAATGACGGCCATGGCGACGAAGAGGAGGATGCGCATGACGGTTGTGACAAGGGCCCTGGCATACGGGGTGGCGGTGGTGCTGCTGGCAGGGACGTCGGCTTCAGCGCAGACACCGGCGGATCTGGCCGCCATCTTCGCGTCGGCAGGGGATGTGTCTGCGCTGGTTGCAAAGGCGAAGGCGGAGCGGAAGCCTGACCAGCCGAACTTCGTGCAGCCGGTCGTGAAGCTTGTGCCCTACACGCTGAACCTGGAGTACCGCATGCCTGGGCTCAAGGCGCCGGCGTCGGTGCATGAAACCGAGGCCGAGATCTTCTTCGTGATTGAGGGTGCCGGCACGGCGGTCACCGGCGGTGCGCTTGAGAACGGCAAGCGTTCCAACCCGGAGAACCTGTCGGGTACCGGGATCGTGGGCGGAGACACGCGCCGCATCGCGAAGGGCGATGTGCTGTTCGTGCCGCAGAACTCACCGCACTGGTTCAGCGCGGCGGACGGGCCGCTGGTGATGCTGTCGTTGCACGTCCCTCGGAAGTAGGCCCACCGACCGGCCCCGGCGCCTCGACTAGTCCTTCACGATCGCGCACTCGCCGAGGTATTGCTCGGGCCGCGAGGTGTAGCCGGGGATGACGACGGCCGTCTCGGTCAGTTCATGGCGGCTATGCACGGCCTTGTAGAAGCCGGGCCGTGACTCGCTTGCCGAGATGCTGGTGAGGTAGACCTGCCCGCCAGGATTGGTGACCACCAAGTGCAGGTTGCCGCCGAGCAGCATCACGGTGATGAGCAGGTTGCCCGTGCCGCCCTTCAGATTGGCGCTGCCGTCCATGGCGTTGACGGCGTTGAACGCCACGGCCAGATCGGGCGTGCTCTGCTTCATCGAGGGTTCGCCCGTCCCGCGTGCCCAGTTCCCCGTCGTCATAACCTTGAAGGTGCACGCCAGGCCCGTCGCCTCGGCCAAGGGGCTGGCCTGCTGCGCGTGCGCGGAGGGCGCCGTAAGGCCGAGCCCCAGCACGAGGACGCAACCGAACCGGACGGTCATTGAGCCGAACGCCATCCCTGCGCCTGAGTGACCTAGCTTGCCGGCTGCTCGCGGCCCTGCGGCGTGAGCGAATAGCCGTCCCCGTGCACGGTGTGGATGAAGCGGGGCCGGTGGGGATCAGTCTCGATCTTCTTGCGGAGCCGGGCGATCGCATGGTCCACCGCCCGCGTATGCGGCGTGTCCGGAAAGCCCCAGACCTCCCGCAGCAGTTCGCTCCGGTGCACGATTGCCTCTGACCGTTCGGCCAGGTAGCGCAACAGCTCGAACTCACGATGGGTGAGATCCAGCGGCTGCTTGTCGCGCCAGGCCTGAAACGCCTTGAAGTCGATGACGACCGGGCCGAGCGTCAGTTCCTCGACCGTGGGGCGGGTGCGCCGCAGCACGGCATGGACGCGCGCCAGCAGTTCCTCGAGGTCGAACGGCTTGGTGACGTAGTCGTCGGCGCCGAGCGCCAGGCCCTTCAGCTTGTCGGCCTTCTGCCCGCGCGCGGTGAGCATGATGATCGGGAACTGCCCGGCCTGGCTCCACGTGCGGCACAGGTCGAAGCCGTCCGTGCCGGGCAGCATCCCGTCGAGGATGACGAGGTCCGGGGCGACCTCGCGGGCGACGGTGATGGCCTGCGTGCCGTCGGCCACGCAGGTCACCTGGAAGCCCTCGACGACGAGGTTGTCGCGGAGGATGCGGGAGAGTGCGGCGTCGTCTTCAACGACGAGGATGCGTCGGGTCGTGGCAGTCATGACTGGGTGGCTACTGGCAGTGTAACGCCGACCGTCGTACCGGAGCCCGGTGCGCTCGTCACCCGCAGGGTGCCGCCATGGTCGGTCACGATCCGCTGCGCGATGGCGAGCCCCAGCCCGCTGCCTCCCGCGGCCGCGCCGCGGCCGCGGAAGAAGCGCTTCGTGACATGCGGCACGTCCTCGGGGGCGATCCCTACGCCCCGGTCCTCCACTTCGAAGGTGACCGCGGGACCATCCCGGTGCGCGGCGAGGCGAAGGAAGCGGCTGGTGCCCGAGTAGCGGATCGCGTTATCGACCAGGTTGGTCAGGGTCAGTCCGATCGCGGTCCGGTCCGCGCGCACCGGCGGCAAGTCCGGTTCCATGTCGATGTGAAACTCGAACTGGCCCTCCGCCAGCTGCGTCGAGAACTCCCGCAGAGCCGCGCCGACCAGCTCGTTTGGCGAGAGGGCCTCGAACGAGTACACCTCTGTCACGTCGGTCACACGAGAGTAGGCGAGCAGGTTGTCGATGAGCCGCGTGAGCCGCTTGGCCTCATGGACGGCCATCTGCGCGTACTCCCGCTGGGTGTCGGCGTTGTCCACGCGTCCCGAGGCGAGTGTCTCGCTGATGGCCCTGATCGTGGCGATGGGCGTCTTCAGTTCGTGCGTGACGGTGGCCACGAAGTCCGACCGCATCTCGGTCAGCGCGGCGCTCTCCCTGGCGGCGCGCACACTGAGGAACACGGCCACCGCGAGCAGGAGGGATGTCACGGCCGCGACGATCAGCGTCTGCCGCGCACCTTGGTTGGCGGCAAGCAGGGTCGGATCGCCGGAGACCACCGCCGCGGCCGTCCACTGGAACACCGCAAGGTCCGGTGGCTGCCGGGCCGCCAGCAGGATGGGATCGAAGAACAGCAGCGGAAACGTCCGTTCCCCTCGTGCATCGACAGGTGTGCTCGACGCCGCGCCCACGACCGGCGTGCGCCGATCATCGGTGACGGTCAGGGCGATCCCGCCGCCGCCCGCCATGCGCGCCACCTGGGTGGAGAGGTCGTCGAAGTAGCGGCCACGCACCCACGCGAGATCCACCAGGAAGCCGAAGACATCCGTGACCTGTTCCCGGTAGGCGTTCTGGTAGGAAATGAGAAACACGGCCTGGTAGCTCACGCCCTGAATCGAGATGTCGAACACCGAGTACCGCGACCCCCGCCCGATGTCGGCCGTCAGGCGCGTGAGCAGTTGCGACGCCACCTCGGGTTCGCTGGCCACGGCCACGGGCTGGCGCGCGCCGGAGGAAACGCGCAGCCACGGGGCGGACCGGTCAACCCGCGTATAGAAGACGGTGGTATCCGTCGCCAGCGGGGCGCGTGTCGAGACGAACACCTCCGGGTACGGATACCGGGCGAAGGCGCTGGCCACCAGGTCGTACTCGCTGTCGGAGTCGGTGTGCTCTGTGGACTGCAGTACCGACGCCTGCGCCCCGCGCATGTCGCGTGCGAGGGCCTGCACGAACAGGTCCACGGCGGCCTCGGCCCTCCGGCCAGCCAGCAGCGTGGCGCTGCGCTGCCACTCGGCCACGGCACGGTACCCGATGAAGGACAGCACGCCCACTGAGACGACGACTCCGGCGACCAGCCAAGACGTCAGCGGCCGGGCGAAGGCCCGCGACGGACGGGCGTCCCGATGCGCGGGTGAGGCTGGAGTGGCGGCGGCAGACGGCATGCGCGGCGGTGTCAGCGGAAGAGTTCCGTTTCCCGGTAGTAGCGCGCCGCGCCGTCATGGAGCGGGATCGGCGTGAGCGGGGCTTGCTGCGGATCGATGCCCGGGACGTCGCCCTGCTCGGCAATGCGCGGGAGTGCGGCGAAGTAGAGGCGGGTGAGGTCGTAGGCGAGTTGCTCGTCGAGATCCGCACGGCACACGAGCACCATGTTCACGCCGACGGTCCGGACGGCGGTCTTCTGACCGGGAAACGTACCTGCCGGGATGGTGACGGGACGGATGAACGCGTACTCACGGCGCAGCCGGTCCACCGCCGCGCCCTCGATCGGGATCAGCTGCTGGCCTTGCTTGAGGGCCTGCTCCGCAAAGGAGTTGGCCTCGAAGGCCATGGCAAACGTGGCGTCCAGTGTGCCTTTGCCCATGGCCACGATGGCGTCGGATGGTGTCACCGGGTGGTTCTCCACGTCCGCGGGCGTGAGGCCGTAGGCCAGCAGCACAAGCTGGGGCAGCGAGGTAATGCCGGAGACGGTGCCGGAGCCGGAGCCGGAAAGACTCCGGGGCACCGGCCACCCGGAGAACCGGGGGTCGCCTTCAAGCGGTGTGGGTGCGATGCGCGCCGGGTGCCCTTTCACATCCGTCGGGGACCGGATGCCCGACCCCGGGCGCGCGAACATCAGGATGGGCGCCACGTGGAGTGCCGAGATGGCGCGGATATGCTCCCGGGCCGACCGCCCGATGTCGCCCTCCTCCAGATGCGCGAAGTACACGGAGTCCGCGAAGGTGACGCCCAATTCGGCTTCGCCGTCGCGGACCTGCCGTGCCGGTGTCAGGGGCGACGTCGCGATGTGCTGCACGTCGAGATCCGGACGCGCCTTCGCGAGTTCGCGGGTCAGCGCCTCGGCCAGCCTGGACCCGGCAATCCTGAGGACCGGGCGCTTGGCGGCAGCCGGCGTGGATGGCGTCGCCTGGCACCCGGTGAGCAGGAAGGCGAGGGCCACCACCCCGACGTATTTCATGCCCGTATTCTGCCACTCATCAGTAGGTCTTTCGGGCGCGGCCGGACATCTTGGGGCTTTCTCCAGACAGCCTGGTCGGCTATCGTTCCGTGACATGAAACGCATCCGTGTGGGTCTGGGCATCGGGGCGGTCACCGTGGTGGCGCTGGGTCTTCGTGCGGCAGGAGGGCCACCGCCGGCGTATCCGAACCGCATCGTGCATGTGCCGGCCGCCGAGCACGAGGAAACCATCCGCACGGGACGCATCGCCGCGAAACGTACCAACGAGCTGATTCCACGAGACCTCGACCTGGGCATCCGCGTGAGTATGGGCCGCAAGGTCGCGAGCCCGGCCATCCCGGAGGCTGAAGTGCATGCCGACTTCGGCCACATCTTCCTCATCGAGGAGGGCGGCGGCACGCTGCTGCTCGGTGGCGAGCTGGTGAACCCGACCCAGCGCGGGCAGATGTGGGTCGCCGCGTCGATCAAGGGCGGGAAGCGGTATGAGATGAAGACGGGCGACATGATCACCGTGCAGGTGGGCATGCCGCATCAGTGGGTCGAGGTGCCGAAGAGCGTCTCGTACTTGGCGATCCACGCCTTCCCGGACAAGTATCAGCCGAAGTAGGTGGCCGGGTGGCGAGGACAACGTAAGACAGGTTCGGTATCGGAGGGTTGAGATATGAAGCGCGTCCTTCTGGCGGTCGTCGCAGTGTTCTTCGTTGGCAGCCTGGTTGGTGCGCAGACCAACAGCCAGATCTTCGGTAAGGCCACCGACGCCTCGGGTGGCGTACTGCCGGGGGTGACCGTGACGCTGAGTGGCCCGGTGCTGCTGCAGCCCAGGGTGGCTGTTACGAGCGAGACGGGCACCTATCAGTTTCCCGGTCTGGCCATCGGGACCTACGCCGTGCGCTTCGAACTGGCGGGCTTTCGCGTGATCGTGAAGGAGGGCCTCCAGCTCCAGGGCAGCTTCAACGCCCAGGTGAACGCGGAACTGCCGATCGCGTCCCTGGCTGAGGACGTGGTGGTGACCGGGGTGAGTCCCATCATCGACGTCAGGAGCACCACGCAGGGCGCGCGCTTCAACGTCGAAGAGCTGAAGGCGCTCCCGACCGGCCGCGACATCTTCAGCATGCTCGACAAGGCGCCCGCCGTCGTCGTGGCGACTCAGAACGTGGGCGGCAGCAACCTCGGCCAGCAGAACACGTTCCTGTCGCGCGGCGCCTCGGCCAGTCAGGTGCGGACCTTCTCGGACGGTGCCGACACCGGCACGGGCAACAACCTGCCGTTCTACATGGACTTCGACTCGTTCGAGGAAGTGCAGTTCAACACCGGCGGCGCGGATGTCACGATGCAGACCTCAGGCGTCACCATCAACATGATTACCAAGAGCGGCAGCGACCGCTTCAAGGGGTCGGTGCGCGGGTTCCTGACGGACCAGCGTTTTGAAGCCAACAACGTGTCCGACGCGCTTCGACTGCGCGGTACCTCATCAGGCAGTCCGATCCTGAACATCAAGGACTACGGCTTCGAGGTTGGCGGACCCCTCAAGAAGGGCCGCGCCTGGTTCTGGGGCGGTCTGAGCCGCCAGCAGGTGGCCGTCGGGGCGAACAACTTCTACAGGAAGACGGGTGACTGCGGGGCCGTGGCGGCCGCTCCTCTGAATTTCTCGGTCGGCGACGTGCGGAAGTGCCTGGAGCCCAGCACCAACGACCTGCGGCACGTGAACTACAAGATCAGCGTGCAGCCGTTCTCCGGCAACCAGTTCAGCTTCCGTAACAGCTATGACCTCAAGCTGCAGTTGAACCGCGGCGCCGACGACCTGCATCCCTTTGCCGCCACGACGCGCCTGACCTCGGTGCCGGATTCCATGGGTCCGAAGTTCTGGACCACCGGCTGGCCGCCCTTCTGGCGATTCGGCGACCAGCACACCTTCTCCGACCGGTTCATGATGGAAGTGGCGTATGCGCGCTTCTGCCCCTGCACGTATATCGGGCTCGCGGAGGACAGCCTCGCCACTGTGCAGCCGACGTTCGAGATCGCGACGGGGCTATGGGACCGGTCCTTCAGCGACAGCATCAATTTCACGATCAAGAACAACGTCGACGTCACGACCAATTACTTCCTGCCTGGCAAGCTCGGCGGGGATCACTCGCTGCGGGGGGGCTACAAGTACTACTACTACCCGATGACGACCACGGCCCACACCGGAGGCAACGTCATTGCGCGCTTCAACAGCGGACGCACGTTGCCGGCCTTCAGCACGCCGTTCAGTGCCCTGTTCTCGCGTGACAGCCTGCGGCAGCAGTACCTGTACCAGCACTCGCTCTACTTCCAGGACACGTACACGCGGGGGCGGGTGACGGTGATCGCGGGCCTCCGCTGGGATCGGCAGGACGACCGCCAGGGCGCCGCGACGGTGCCGGCCTCGCCATTCCAGGGGCAGGCCACGATGAACGGCGGGACGTTCAACTTCTTCCCCGCGGTGAACTTCCCCGGACTGAAGGGCATGCCGGTGTGGAGCAACATCGCGCCGCGTCTCGGCGTCACCTGGGACCTGTTCAACGACGGGAGGACCGTGGTGAAGGGCTCCTACGCGCAGTACTACGATCAGCGCAGCCCGGGCCAACTCTCAGCCACGCTCAACACGATCGGCGCCAACACGATCGAGTTGCCCTGGCAGGATCTGAACGGCGACAAGACCGTGCAGGCTACCGAAGTGGATTCGAGCCGGATTCTGGCCTTCAGCGCCGGATTCGACCCGAACAACCCCGGGCTGCAGGTGAGTCCGAACCGCGTCGACCCGAACATCACGAACTCGCGGGCTGACGAGATCGTGGTGGGCTTTGCCAAGGAACTCCCGGGCGCGCTGAGCGTGACCGCCAGCTACGTCTGGCGCAGCTACTCCGACTTCGCGTGGAACGACCGCGCCGGGCTGACGTCCGCCGACTATACGCAGACGTCGTTTACGCCGCCCGCCTCGTCGTGCCCGGCCGGGGCCCGGTGCGAGGCCGTGACGTACTGGGTTCCGAACATCCCGATTCCCGCGGCCTTCACGCTGACCAACCAGCCGGACTTCTTCCGGAAGTTCCACGGAGTGGAACTGGTGGCCCGCAAGCGCCTGTCGCAGCGCTGGATGCTGACCGGCAGCTTTGCCTACAACGACACGAAGGTGAAGTACAACTCGCCGGATTCGTATGAGGACCCCACGAACATCGCGCAGCAGCACAACGCGCAGTACGCCCCCGGAGTGACCTCGGGCGGGCAGGACCCGAGCAACCCGAACGCCATGTGGATCACCCGCTTCCAGGGCAGCTACCGCCTGCCGTGGTACGACATCGGGCTGGCCGCCACGACGGATCTCCGGCAGGGCTATCCGCTGCTGCCGTCCATCAACATCGCGACGCGGCCGAACCGGGCCGGTGCCGTACAGGTGCTGCTTGATCCGGTGGGTGACGTCCGGTTGCCGGCATTCAGCTCGACCGATTTCCGCGTGGACAAGTCGGTCAGTGTCGGCTCCCGCAAGTTCCAGATGACCTTCGACCTGTTCAACATCTTCAACGCGGGCACGGACCTGGCGCAGCGCGTCGTGCAGAACGCGGCGAATGCGAATGTCGTGAGCCAGATCCTGGCCCCGCGGGTGGCCAGGTTCGGCGCCACCTTCACGTTCTGATACCAACGCATCGATGCGACCGCACTGGCTTGACAGAGGAGTGAGAACCGCTATGAACCCCCGAACACGCACGCTGGCGGCGATATCGCTTGGCGTGCTGGGCGCGCTCGGCGCGTACCAGCAGGCCCGGGCCACACAGTCGCCCGCGCCGATGAAGAAGCTGGCGGCGCCGGCGCCGAAGATGGTGCCGCACTTCGAGTGGGACGACACGTTCCCGAAGTTACCGTTCCCGAAGGACTGGATCATTGGCACGGTCGTTGGCGTCAATGTGGATGCGAAGGATCACGTCTGGATCGCGCATCGTGCCGAGACGCTCAATCCCAACGAGGTTGAGAAGGAACGGAAGCGCGGCGGCTGTTGCACGCGCGCACCGCACGTGATCGAGTTCGACTATGCCGGGAATCTCGTGCAGGCGTGGGGAGGACCGAGCCCGACAAAGGAGTATGACTGGCCGACGGCCGGCACGCAGAGCCCTGATCCGAACGTCGGTGGTACGCCGAACGGCATGCACAGCATCTTCGTGGACAGTCAGGACAACGTCTGGCTGACAGGGACGGGCCCCGGCGATGGACAGATCCTGAAGTTCACGAGGCAGGGCAAATTCCTTCTTCAATTCGGGACGACCGCAGCGGGGGCCGGTATGGCCAGCCGGAGCAGTGCCGACAGCAATTCGACGTCACGGTTGAACGCCGCGACCGGCGTCGGGGAGTACCGGCCAACCAATGAGATCTTCATTTCCGACGGCTACGGCAACCGGCGCGTCGCCGTGCTGGACCGGAACACTGGTCAGTACAAGCGGCACTGGGGTGCGTACGGCAAGCGGCCGGACGACTCGACGAAGTGGTCGTATGACGCCAATAACCCCAACCCGCAGTTCAATACCCCGCACGGTATCGCCGTGAGCCAGGACGGCTACGTCTACCTGGCGGACCGCAATAACAGCCGCATCCAGGCGTTCAAGGTGGACGGTACGTATGTCGGCGAGCGGTTCGTTGAGAACCATGCCATGAGCGGAACGGCGTTCGGGATCGCACTGTCGGCGGATCTGGCTGAGAAGTATCTCTATATGCCGGATGGCCGGAACGAGAAGGTGTGGATCCTCGAGCGGAAGACCATGGACATCCTCGGGTCGTTCGGGTGCCCGGGCCATGCCGGCGGCTGCATGACGACGCCGCACAGCATCGACGTCGACTCGCGCGGCAACATCTACATCGGTGAAACGTGGGAAGGGAAGCGCGTGCAGCGCTTTCTCTACAAGGGATTGAGGCCGCAGTCATGAAACTCGCGAGCGTGATCGGCGCCGGCGCCGTGATGGCGGCCGTGGCGGTGACCCTTCCGGGGCGGGGCGTCTCGGCGGAGCAAGCGAAGCCGGCTGCCGCCGTCAAGGGCGGCGGCGATGTGCCGCAGTTCCGGTACGACAAGACCTTCCCGAAGCCCCTGCCCAATGTGATGAAGGTGGGGCAGGTAGTCGGCGTGGCGGTGGACAGCCGGAACCACGTGTGGATCGTGCAGCGGCCGAAGAGCCTGAAAGGATCGGAGACAGAGGCGGCCGACGGGCGGTACGGCGGGTTCACCGGATCGATCGCCGGATGCTGCAGGCCGGCCCTCCCGGTGCTGGAGTTCGACCAGACCGGAAACATGGTGCAGACGTGGGGCGGGCCCCAGGACCTGGCGAAGGGCTACGACTGGCCGACACCGGGAGCGAAGAGTCCGGACAGCTTCTACGGCAGCGGCCCGTTCGGTGAGCGCGGCATCTTTGTCGATCACAACGACAACGTGTGGCTTGGTGCTGACGGCCCGGGAGATGGCTTCATCCTCAAGGTGAGCCGGTTCGGCCGCCCTCTGCTCCAGATCGGGAAGAAGGGGCAGAGCAAGGGCAGCCACGACACCGCGAATCTCAACGGCGCGTCGGGCATCGTTGTGGATGCACAGACGAATGAAGTCTTCGTGGCCGATGGCCTGAAGAACCGCCGCGTGATTGTGTTCAACGGACTCACCGGCAAGTATCTGCGTCACTGGGGCGCCTACGGCAAGCCGCCGGACGACTTGGTCCAGATGAAGCCCGACAGCCCGGACGTGAACAGTCCGCAGTTCGGCGACGTGCATTGCATCGCGATGAGCCGCGACAAGCTGGTGTACGTCTGTGACCGCGTGAATAACCGCATCCAGGTCTTCCGCCAGGACGGCACGTTCGTGAAGCAGGGCGTCGTGGCGCCTGCAACGCCGGGCGGCACCACCTACGGCATCGCCTTCTCGCCGGACCCCGAGCAGCGCTTCGCGTATGTCGCGGACGGTACGAACGAGAAGGTCTGGATTCTGAATCGCGACACGCTGGAGACTGTGGGATCGTTCGGCTCGGGAGGACATTTCGGCGGCCAGTTCACCACCGCGCACAGCATCGCGACGGACCAGCAGGGCAACATCTACGTGGGTGAGACGTGGGAGGGGAAGCGCGTGCAGCGATTCCGCTACCTCGGGCAGGGGCCCGCCGCCCGCTGATGCAGGCGCCCTGACCTGAAAAACAGTAGGAAAGAGGCCTCATTTCAGGGGAAGCCAAGGCTCATGCCCAGACCGGCATGGCACAATTTACGACACCCGATCACGCGCCTCGGATGTTACGTTCTTACCGTGTGTTACCCGGAGGTTCGATGAGAGAGTGTCGTCGCGCGGTGGTGGCCGCAGGGCTGGCGGTGTGTGCAGGCGTGGCCCTCGGTGCCGCCCCGGCGGCAGTGTCGGCACCGGCGGCCCAGGCAGGCGCCGCCGTTGCCGCGGCCCGTCCCGCGTCGTTGGCGCCACAGCAGGCGCTCGTGACGCGGTACTGCGTCACGTGTCACACGGAGCGCAACAAGGCCAATGCCGGCGGGTTCGCCCTCGATGCCGTGAACTTTGACGACGTGGCCACGAGCGCCGAACCGCTTGAGCGCGTCGTGCGAAAGCTCCGCGCCGGCCTGATGCCGCCGCCGGGACGGCCCCGTCCGGATGCCCGGACCTACGCCTCGCTGCTCTCCTCCATTCAGTCCCGGCTGGACAGCGAGGCGGCCGCCCATCCGAATCCGGGGCGCAAGGACACCTTCCACCGGTTGAACCGCACTGAGTACCGGAATGTCATCCGCGACGTATTCGACATCGAGGTCGACGTGGCCGACCTGCTGCCGGTGGACAACCCGAGCTTCGGGTTCGACAACATCGCCGGCACGCTGACGCTGAATGAGTCGCTGATGGAGCAGTACCTGTCCGCGGCGGGCACCATTGCCACCGCGGTGCTGGGGAGCGACGCGACCCCTGCGTTCAAGGAGTACCGCGCCTCGTACGAGTATTCCCAGGACGAGCGGCTTGATGGGTTTCCGATGGGGACCCGTGGTGGCATGCGCTCCACCCACATGTTCGCCAGAGACGGCGAGTACACCTTCGAGATGAAGATGATGTGCGGGTCCATCGTCACCGGTGAGAGCGGGTGCGCGGGTGTGTTTCCGGACACCCACGAAATGGAACTGACCGTGGACGGCGAACGCGTCGCCCTCATCCGCCTGCCGAAGAAGGGCAGTCCCGATGGCGAGATGAAGGAGTCGTACAAGGTGCGTGCAGCGGTCAAGGCGGGCCCGCACGACATGGCCGTCTGGTTCGTCAAGCAGCCCTCGGTGGACGAGTTCGATGGCCTGCGCAAGAAGTTTGACAAGCCGATGCACCGCTCGAACGCGGTCACCAATGACTGGATGGCGGTGTACCAGCCGTCGGTGCAGAGTGTGACGGTCGGTGGTCCCTACGGCCCCGGTGGTCCCGGGGACACCCCGGCGCGGCGCCGGCTCCTGGTCTGCACGCCCGCGACGGCGGCCGACGAGACGCCCTGCGCCCGCCGAATCCTGAGTACGGTCGCCCGCCGGGCATACCGCCGGCCCGTGCCGGCGGCTGAAGTGACCGGCCTCATGGACTTCTTCAGCCGTGGCAAGGCCAAGGGGTTTGAAGCCGGCATCGACCTGGCGCTGCGTCGCGTGCTGACCAGCCCTGCCTTCCTCTTCCGCGTCGAGGCCGATCCGGTGGGCGTGCGGCCCGGCGCCAACTACCGGATCAGCGACGTGGAGCTGGCCTCGCGGCTCTCCTTCTTCCTCTGGCGGAGCGGTCCGGACGACGAACTGCTCCGGCTTGCCGCGTCCGGTCAGTTGCATGTGCCCGCAGTGCTGCAGGGGCAGGTCCGCCGGCTACTGGCGGACCCGCGCGCCGCAGCCATGACGGAGGACTTCGCCGGGCAGTGGCTCCAGCTCCGCAAAGTGGACGTCGCCCGGCCCAACTCGCAGATGTTTCCGAATTTTGACGACAGCCTGAAGGGCTACATGCGCCGGGAGACGGAGCTGTTCGTGGACAGCATCCGGCGCGACAACCGGCCGGTCGTCGATCTGCTGACGGCGAACTACTCCTACCTCAACGAGCGGCTGGCCAAGCACTACGGGATTACCGGCGTAAAGGGCAGCCACTTCCGCCGCGTGTCGTTCCCCACTGACAGCCCGCGGAACGGCCTGCTGGGGCAGGGCAGCATCCTCACGGTGACCTCCTCACCCATTCGGACGCGCCCCGTGGTGCGAGGCAAGTTCATTCTCGAGAACATCCTGGGCACGCCGCCGCCGGCGCCGCCTGCCAACGTGCCGCCGCTGCAGGAGTCCGGCGCGGTGCTGGCGAAGACCATGCGGGAGCGGATGGCCGCGCACCGCTCCAACCCGGTGTGTGCGAGTTGCCACGCGATGATCGACCCGCTCGGTTTCGCACTGGAGAACTTCAACCCGGTGGGTCAGTACCGGAAGGTGGACGAGAACTTCGTGGCCATCGACGCCTCGGGCGCCATGCCGGACGGCGCCAAGTTTGACGGCCTGGCCGCCTTCAGGGGAGCCCTGGTCAAGGCCCCGGAGAATTTCGTGACAGCCGTCACGGAGAAGCTCATGATCTATGCCATGGGCCGGGGGCTCGGTTACAACGACATGCCGGCCGTCCGATCAGTCGTGCGGGGCGCCGGCGCCGGGGGCTATCGCTTCTCGGATGTCGTGCTGGGGATTGTCCAGAGTGTGCCGTTCCAGATGCGCCGTGCGTTGGATGCGCCGGCGGCTGCGGTCACCAAGGTTGCGTTGCGGTAGCCGCTGAGAGCGGCAGTTCGGTTCTGAGAGGCAGAGGAGATCAACCGTCATGAACATCACGAAAATGGCATTGCCGCGTCGGACGTTCCTGCGTGGTACGGGCGTGGCCCTCGGGTTGCCCCTGCTCGATGCGATGGTGCCGGCGCTGACCGCGCAGGTGAAGACGGCGGCCAATCCGATTCCGCGCATGCTCTGGACGTATGTGCCGAACGGGATCCTCCTCGAGGACTGGTATCCGAACGGGCAGCAGGGCATCGCCGGCGAGGGGGCGGGGTTCAAGCTCTCCACCACGCTGGGGCCGTACGCGCAGTTCAAGGACCAGTTACTGGCCGTCCAGGGACTCGCGAGCCCCTCGGCTGAGTCGCGCGGCAATAGCCGCGCGCCGCACACCAAGGCGCACACGGCGTATCTGAGCGGTGCGCGCGCGAAGTATACGGAAGGCGCCGACATCGAACTGGGCGAAACGGTTGACCAGTACGCCGCCGACGTGCTGGGCGTAGACACGCCGCTCCGGTCGCTCGAAATCGCGCTCGAGGCCAACTACATGACGGGCAACTGCGACAACGGCTACGCCTGTGTGTACCAGAGCGCGATGTCGTGGCGGACGCCGACGATGCCGCAGCCGGGTGAGACCAACCCGCGCGTCGTCTTCGAGCGGTTGTTCGGCGACGGTTCCACCGGCCAGCTGCGGCTCGAACGGTTGCGGAACAACCGCAGCATCCTCGACGCGATGCGCGCCGACATGGTCGGTCTCCAGAAGAGGCTCGGCCCGTCGGACCGGAGCAAAGTGGCCGAGTACCTGGATACGATTCGCGACGTCGAGGGCCGCATCCAGAAAGCGGAAGCGCGCACCAACGAGTCGCCGATCCCGATGACCCGGCCCTCGGCGATTCCGGACAACTTCGACGAGCACGCCAAGCTGATGTGGGACCTGGTGTTTCTGGCGTGGCAGGCTGACATCACCCGCGTGGCGACGTACCAGATTTCACGTGAGCAGAGCGACCACTCGTATCCGAATGTCGGCGTCAACGACGGGCACCACTCGGTGTCGCACCACGGGCACAACCCCGAGCGGATGGCGATGCACACGCGCATCAACACCTATCACGCATCGCTGGTGGCCTATCTGGCCGGAAAGCTGAAGCAGACGCAGGACGGAGACGGGACGCTGCTCGACCACTCGCTGTTGATACATGGCAGCGGCATGGGCGACGCCGATGCCCACGACCCCCATAACCTGGCCATCACGATGGTCGGTGGCCTGTGCGGGAAGCTCAAAGGTGACCGGTCCCTGGTGTATCCGGTCGGCGAGAATATTCCGTTCATGAACCTGAACCTGGCGCTGCTCAACAAGATCGGCATCGGCGTCAAGGAGATGGGCGACAGCACCGGTGCGTTGGCTGGCGTCTGACAGCCGAGCCAGGATGAGGATGATCATGATGCGAAGCACACTCTCTCTCGGTGTTGTGATGCGTGGGTGCGCGGTGGCCGTGCTTGTGGCGGCAAGTCTTGGGGCGGCCCGGCAGGGCGCGCTGCTCGACGCGGTCAAGGCGGGCGACGCGGCCGCGGTGCGGGCGCTGACCCAGCGCCCGGGTTCCGCGCGCGTGGCCGACACCGACGGCACCACGGCCCTGCATTGGGCAGTGGAGCGCGGCGAGGGGGCGATCGTCGACCTGCTCATCAAGGCGGGCGCGGACGTCAACGCCGTCAATCGCTTCGGCGTGATGCCGCTGGCACCGGCGAGCGAGAACGGCGACGCGGCGATGGTGCAGCGGTTGATCAAGGCCGGCGCCGACCCGAAGGCCACGCTGGCTGGTGGCGAGACGTTGCTCATGACAGCTGCGCGGACCGGTGACGTAGAGACGATCAAGGCGCTCCTCGCGGCCGGGCTTGACGTGAACGCTCGTGAGAAGCGGCGTGGGCAGACGGCACTCATCTGGGCGGCCTCGCAGGGCAACTCCGCGGCGATCCGGACGCTCGTCGAGGCGGGGGCGGACATCACGATGCGCGCGACCGGGCCGGAGTCGGCGTCGCGTACGGGGCTGGTTGAGGGCGGTGGAGACGGTGCGTATGGTCGCACCCGGTACCGGCCAGATGCCGCGACCCCGTTCCTCTTCGCCGTGCGGCAGGGCCACATGGACGCGGTGAAGACCCTGCTCGAAGTCGGGGCGAGCATCAACGACACCCTCACGAACAAGACCGGCGCCCTCGTGCTCGCCATTTCCAACGCGCATTGGGAGCTGGCCGCTTACCTGATTGATCGCGGGGCGGATCCGAACGCCGATGGGCAGGGGTGGGCCCCACTGCACCAGTTGGCCCGGACGCGCCGGGGCTTGGACGTGAACCGCTTCCCGTGGCCGGAGGTGACGGGCACGATGAGTGGCCTCGACCTGGCGAAGAAGCTGGTGAAGGCCGGTGCCGACGTCAACCGGAAGGCGGTGCGTAAGATCGCCGACGACGTGCGCAATAACTTCGGGCCTGGCGCCACGCCCTTTGCCATGGCGGCAAAGGCGAGCGACCTCGAACTGCTGAAGGTGCTCAAGGATCTGGGCGCTGATCCGGACATCCGCAACATCAACGAGACGACGCCGCTGATGGCGGCGGTGGGCGTGGAGATGTTCAACCCCGGTGAGGACACCCACGACGACGATGAGACGATCCAGGTGGCCAAGTACCTGCTCAGCCTCGGGGCGCCCATCAACGCGAAGAACAAGTACGGCGAGTCGGCTCTGCTGGCCGCGGCGGCACGGGGGCCGATCCCGCTTGTGCAGTTGCTGCTCGACCACAACGCGAGCTTCGACGTGAAGGATCTGTTCGGGTGGACGCCGCTCATCTCCTCCGAGTGGGGCAAGAACTACGGTGGCCAGCAGATCAAGAACCCGGAGATGGGCGCCTACATCCGCAAGCAGATGACGGAGCGGGGCCTCTCGACGGATCGGCCCACAGACAACGAGCTCTACGAGCGCATGTTCGGCGTGTGTGGTCACGGTGCCAACGTGAACCCGGCGCCTCCGGGTGGCACGCTGGCTGACCGGTGCAAGCCCGGGCGTGACCTCCGGAACGTGCAGCGCGGCAACGTGCCGCTGCCCGTCGACCTGGCCCTTCCGGCTCAGTAGGGCCTGTCTGACCGGGCTGCCGGGTTCGTGCGGCTGACGACGCTTCGGCGCAGCGCAATCGCCGGCCTGACGGTGTGTGCGATTGCGGGCGCGTGGTTCGCCCTCTCGCCAGGCCAACCAGCGGAATCCAGCGTCACCACGAGGCCCATTCGTGTGGGCCGCGACGGGTCGGTGGCCTCGGACAGCTGCCGGACCTGCCACACCGGCGAGCACACCGCCTGGCGGGCGTCCTATCACCGCACGATGACGACGGTGGCCTCGCCGGCCGCCGCGCGTTTCGTCAACGACAACGTGCCGACGCCGTCCACGTGGGGGCCGATGAGCCTCGTGGCCAGGGACGGTGCGTTGTGGGCGAGTCTTCCCGATCCTGACCGCCCGCCTCCGGCAGAACCCGCCCGCATCACGCCGCGTGTGGCGCTCATCACCGGGTCGCATCACCAGCAGGTCTTCTGGTACGAAACGGGGCGCACGCGCGTGCTCGGTGCTTTCCCGTTGACGTACCTGATCGGCGAACGCCGTTGGATTCCGCGGTCTGCCGCGTTCCTTCAGCCGCCCGCCCCGGTCCTGCTGTCCGGGACCGGTCACTGGAACCAGGTCTGCATCAGTTGCCATACGACGGGGGGCGAGGCGCGCGTGCCCGACATGTATGCGCGGACGGACCCGGCGGCGATGACCGCGGATTCGCGCGTGCGCGAATTCGGTGTGGCCTGCGAGTCCTGTCACGGCCCCGGTGGTGGCCACGTCCGTTCGCCGAGGCGGCTCGCGAGTGTTGATGGTGCGGCGCCTGCGGGTGGCATCGTGAATCCTGCGCGTCTCGATCCGGTCCGCGCCTCCGAGGTCTGCGGCCAGTGCCACAGCGTGTGGGAGTGGCCGGACAGGGCCGCCGAGCGCGACGAGAACGAGCACGGATCAAAATTCCGTCCAGGCGACGTCCTCGCCCGATCCCGCTTCGTGGTCCAGCCCACGCGCAACCTGGACTCCCCCCGCGTGCGGGCGCTGCTGGCCGATGACCCGGACTTCATCCGCGATGCCTTCTGGCCCGACGGGACCATCGCACTGGCTGGACGCGAGTACAACGGCCTGATCGATTCACCATGCTTTACGCGGGCGGCCGCGGCGGATCGCACCCTGACGTGCCTGTCGTGCCACGCGCTGCATCAGGGCAAGGAGGACCGGCGTCCTGCGGAGGTCTGGGCCGACGACCAGCTGCAGCCACGGGCGAACAGTGACCAGGCCTGTCTCCAGTGTCACGAATCGATCCGCGCCCGAGTGACCGAGCACACGCACCACGCTGCCGGCTCCAGCGGCAGCCGCTGCTACAACTGCCACATGCCGTACACGACCTACGGGCTGCTCAAGACCGTGCGTGCGCATCGCATCACCAGCCCAGACGCGCGCGTGAGCCGCGAGACGGGCCGGCCTGACGCCTGCAGCCTGTGTCATCTGGACAAGCCGCTCGCCTGGACCGCCAGCCGGCTCGAGCGCTGGTACGGCATGCCGCAGCCTTCGCTTGACGACGAGGCACGTTCGACCCCGGCGGCGGTCGTCTGGGCGCTGACGGGCGATGCCCAGCAGCGGGCGGTGATGGCCGATGCCTTCGGCCGGGCCGAGGCGAGGGCCGTGTCGTCGGAGCACTGGGTGGCGCCCGTGCTGGCGACGCTGCTCGATGACCCGTATCCGGCCGTGCGGTTGATCGCAGCCCGTTCGCTGCGATTGTTCTCGCTGCCGGGCACGACACACTACGACTTCCTGGCGCCGCGCGAGGCGCGGATGCAGGCGAGTCGGCAGGCGCTTGCGGAGTGGCGAACGCGGGCGGGAGCGCCGCGCGCGCCGGTGGTGTCCGATGTCGCCCTCAGGGCGCTGACGGCGCGCCGCAACGACCGGCACGTGGCGCTGCGTGAGTGAGGCGCGGGCGGGACGCGTAAGGTGGGGCTCGGGCGGGCTACCGCGCGGGTTTGGTGGCGGTGAACCGGATCGCCGCCAGGGCCTTGATGTCGGTGGTCAATTCACGCGTCCCCTCCGGCATCTCGTTGAGCTTCAGGAGGAACGCCACGATGTCCACGCACTCCTCGAGCGGGACGGAGCCCGGCCGCGTGCGCGGCATATTGGTGGCGATGAAGTCGTACAGCACGGCGACCGACGCCCCCTCCCAGTTGCTGGTGAAGTTGGGGCCCCGCAGCGGTGGCTCCGAATCGTCACCGCCGGAGGCGTCGTCGCGGTGACAGCCACCACAGGCGCGCATGTAGGCTTTCTCGCCGCGAGCGGCCTGGGCAGCGGAGTACACGCCATCCCACACCGTATCCGCGCCGCGCGCCTGGAGGCCAAGGCCCGCGAGCGGGAGGCCGCTCAGGGTGAGGCCGCTCAGGGTGAGGCACTGCACCGTCACGAGCCGCGAAAACCACCGTCGTCGCATCGAATTTGACTCTAGCATGGTGGGCGTGAGGGGCAATGCCGCATGTGCGGCCAGCGTCATGGCACGCGTGATCGGCACCGTGGCGGCTTGTGCCGCCTGGGTGGCGATCGGTGTGGCGGCGCAGGAGTCGCGTGTTCCAATCGTGAACGATCAGACGGCCTTCGCCCAGGCCATGGTGCGGGTGGATGAGGCGTGGGACATCGTCAGCCGCGCCATTGAGGGACCCTCCTACCTGCTGAACAGTGTGCGGGGCGACGGCCTGACGCGCCTCGATGACATCGGTCACACCCTGACCGGTGTGCGGGGCTTCTTCCTGGGGCGTTCACTGCCGGAAGGCGTGACGCGCGCCGACCGTGCGCGCGATGCCGTCGCCGAGTTGCGACGGGAACTCGCCAGGGCGGAGCCGGACCAGGCGGCCGCGATCGAGTTAGTGGAGTCGGTCAGGGCGGCCTGCGCTGCCTGCCACGGCCTGTACCGCGAGGGTGACGCCGGCCGCGGATTCCGCTTCAGGCCTGGGGTCGTGGAGTGACGTGTCTGGCGCGACAGGCTGAGGCACGGCTGAGCCATCTGCGAGGTTGCGGAACACGGCCCGTGCCGTCAAGATCGGGCATCGGTTGTCCGGCCCATCGCGGGCGTGCGTGGAGGTGTGGATGAAGGTGCTTCGAATGCTCGGTGCCGCCGCGTTGTCGGCGTTGACGATTGGCGTGGCCTGGGGGACGGGGCAGGTGAACCTGACGGCGGCCGACAAGGCCGATCAGATGCCAGTCTTCCAGTACGACCCCACGTGGCCGAAGATGCCGCTGCCCAACAAGTGGGCGCTCGGCACGGTGACCGGCGTGGACGTCGATGACCAGGGCCACATCTGGATCGTGCACCGTCCCCATACCCTCCTGCACAACTTCGAGGATGGCCTGGAGCACAACCCGCCCACCGCGGAGTGCTGCCGGATGGCCCCGCCGGTGATGGAATTCGACCAGGCCGGTGCGCTCCTGCGCTCCTGGGGCGGACCTGGCGCAGGCTTCACCTGGCCGGAGCATTCCCCGAAGGACATGCACGCGCCGGCGGCGAGCCCCGTGGCCTCCTGGAACGGCGAGCACACGGTGTACGTGGACTACAAGGGCCACGTCTGGATCGGCAACAACGCCGGCGAAGGCAGCGACGGTCACATCCTCAAGTTCACCCGCGAGGGCAAGTACCTGCTGACGGTGGGCCGTGTCGGGAAGGGCAAGGGCAGCAACGATACGACCACGCTGGGCAAGCCCACGGGAGTGGCCGTGTGGAAGGCGACCAACGAAGTATTTGTCGCCGACGGCTACACCAACCGCCGCGTGATCGTGTTCGACGCCGACACCGGCGCGTACAAGCGGCACTGGGGTGCCTACGGCAAGCCGCCGGACGACAGCGTGAAGGAGCGGTTCGTGGCCGGCGGACCTCCGCCGACGCAGTTCAACACGCCGCACGGGCTCGCGATCAGCCACGACGGTCTCGTCTATGTCACCGATCGGGGCAATTGCCGGATTCAGGTGTTCAAGGTGGACGGGACGTATGTGAACGAGGTGTTTGTCGGCACGAAGTCCCCGCAGGGGTCGGCGTTTGATGCCTCGTTCTCGGCGGACAAGGATCAGCGCTTCCTGTACATGCTGGATGGCCGGAGCGAGAAGGTCTGGATCCTGCGGCGGTCCGACCTCACACTCCTCGGTAGCTTCGGGGAGGGCGGGCACTTTCCCGGCGGGATGACGACGGCGCACAACATGACCACCGACGCCAAGGGGAATATCTACGTCACCGAGAGCGGCGAGGGAAAGCGGGTGCAGCGCTTCCTCTTCAAGGGCCTGGCCCCGGCCCAGGTGCGGTAGGGCAGGCCTGGTGTTCTCCCCCGAAAGGGGGATTACCCCGACGGCGCCCGGGCGGCTATATTTCCAGAGATGAAGGCCGCATCGAACGTGGAAGGGACGCGAACCATGCTGAAGAGAAGTCCGATGGTGCTGCTGGCAGCCGGTATGTGCCTCTCCTTGGCTGTCGGAACCGCCGGCGCGGCGCCCCAGGCGGCCCCGGCCCAGGCGAAGGCGGTCGACGGCAAGGCCGTCATTGATAAGTACTGTGTGACCTGCCACAACGACCGCATGAAGGCGGCGGGGCTCTCGCTCGCCCAGGTGGACTTCCAGGACGTCGGGAAGCACAGCGACGCGCTGGAGCGCGTCGTCAGGAAGCTGCAGGCCGCGTCGATGCCGCCACCCGGCGCCCCGCGTCCCGACAAGGCGACCTACCTCGCCACCTCGGCCTGGCTGACCGGCAGTCTGGACCGCGCCGCGGCTGCCGCGCCCAACGCGGGCCGGGTGGCAGGCCTTCACCGCCTCAACCGCGCCGAGTACCGCAACGTGATGCGGGACCTGCTGGGCGTGGAAGGACTCGATGTGGATCAGATGCTGCCGTCGGACGACGCCAGCTACGGCTTCGATAACATCGCCGGCACGCTCGGCATCTCGCCGACGCACCTGGAGCGGTACCTGGCCGCTGCCCGCAAGGTGGCCCGCATTGCCGTGGGCGACACGACGATTCCCGCCTACGGTGAGACGGAGATGATCCCCAACGATCTCTCCCAGGACATGCAGTTCGAGCAGTTGCCGATGGGCACGCGCGGCGGCCATCTGGTGCGCCGGTACTTTCCGGTGGACGGGGAGTATCTGCTCCGCTTCCAGACCGTCACGGGCGTGCTCACCTCCGAGGACGAGCCGAACTTCGTGGAAGTGACTATCGACGGTGCGCGCGTCTTCTACAAGCAGGTCGAGCAGCGAAAGGCCATCGGCAACGACGACGAAGCCAGCACGAACTACGAAGTGCGGCTGGCGATCAAGGCCGGGCTTCGCGAAGTGGGCATCGCCTTCCTCGAAACGACCTTGGCCCAGCCCGAGGACGTCATGAAGCCCTACCTGCGGCCGCCGGGTGTCTCCACCTTCAAGCACGCGCGCCTGGGCGGGTACGCCGGATCCAACGTCGCGCTGCTGTCGTTTACCGGTCCGGTGAGCGTCAGCGGTCCAGGCAATTCCCCAAGCCGGCGCCGGATCTTCGTCTGCCGTCCCGCGGCTGCCGCGGATGAGGCTCCGTGCGCCAGGCGCATCCTCTCGCAGCTGGCGCGTCGTGCGTATCGGCGGCCGGTGACGCCCGCTGAAGTCACGACGCTGATGGGCTTCTACACCACGGCGCGAGCCGACGGCGACTTCGACCGTGGCGTCCGCGTGGCGCTGCAGCGGATCCTGACGAGCCCGGATTTCCTGTTCCGGGTGGAGCGCCAGCCGGATACCGCTGTCGCCGGAAAGCCGTACCGCATCAGCGACCTCGAGCTGGCGTCGCGCCTCTCCTTCTTCCTGTGGAGTTCGATCCCGGACGACCAGTTGCTGGACGTAGCCGTGACCAACCGGCTGCACCAGCCGGATGTGCTGAACGCCCAGGTGCGCCGGATGCTCCGCGATCCCCGCAGTACCGCCTTCGTGGAGAACTTCGCGGGCCAGTGGCTGCGTCTGCGCAACATCAAGGCCGCGATTCCCGACACCCGCATGTTCCCGAACTTCGACGACAACCTGCGGATTGCCTTCCGGCGCGAGACCGAGCTGTTCTTCACGAGCATCATCCGCGAGGACCGGAGCGCCCTCGACCTCATCGCCGCCGACTACTCGTTCCTGAACGAGCGGTTGGCCCGTCACTACGGCGTGCCGAACATCTACGGCAGCGAGTTCCGCCGGGTGACCTTCACCAACGGCCAGCGCGGCGGGCTGCTTGGCCAGGGGAGTGTGCTGCTGGCCACGTCGCAGGCCAACCGCACGTCGCCTGTGACGCGCGGCAAGTGGATCCTCGAGAACCTCCTCGGGGCGCCGCCGCCCTCGCCACCGGCGAATGTGCCCGCGCTTGAGGACACCCCGGTGCAGGGGACGCTCCGGGAGCGGATGGAGCAGCACCGGAAGAACCCGGTCTGCGCCGCGTGCCACAAGGTGATGGACCCGCTCGGGTTCGCGCTGGAGAACTACGACCCGGTCGGCGCGTGGCGGACCCATGAAGGGGCCACCTTGGTGGATGCCGAGGGCGCCATGCCGGACGGCACGGTGTTCAGCGGGGCGTCTGGGCTGCGGGCGTCCCTGGTGACCCAACCGGACATCTTCCTGACCGCGTTGACCGAGAAGATGATGATCTACGCCACCGGCCGGGGCATGGAAGGCTACGACCGCCCGGCGTTGCGCGCGATTGTGCGGAAGGCCTCGGCCAGCAACTACCGGTTCTCCTCGTTCATGCTGGGCATCGTTAACAGTCTGCCGTTCCAGATGCGGCAGGCCGAGCCCCGGACGGCGCCGTCACCTACGACGACCGCCGCCCGGCGCTAGGAGCGACATCAATGATCATCACCAAGCTCGCGCTGCCACGACGGACGTTCCTGCGGGGTGCCGGCGTGGCACTGTCGCTGCCGCTCCTCGACGCCATGGTGCCTGCGGCGACCGCGCTCTCGAAGACCGCGGCCAAGCCGGTGCCTCGCCTCGGCTTTGTGTACACGCCCAATGGCTTCATGAAGAAGTTCTGGACGCCGGCGACGGCGGGCAAGAACTGGGAATCGACGCCGTCTCTGGCGGCCCTCGAGCCGTACCGCAATGACGTGACGCTCATCACGGGGCTGGCGCACCGCATGGCGGACCCGATGGGCGACCCGCCAGGGCCGCACTCGCGCGTATCCGGCGCGTGGATGGCCGGTGTGCATATCAAGTTCACGGAAGGCGCGGACGTGCGCGCCGGCCGGACGGCGGACCAGATTGCGGCCGGTGTGCTCGGCCGCGAGACGCCGCTGCCGTCGCTGGAACTGGCCATCGAGCAGAACGAGAAGATGGTCGGCAACTGCGAGGCCGGCTACAGCTGCATGTACCTGAACACCATCAGCTGGCGTGATGAATCCACGCCGATGCCGATGGAGACCCATCCGCGCGTGGTGTTCGAGCGCCTCTTCGGGGACGGCGGCTCGCCGGCCGAGGAGCGGCGGGAACGGAAGACGAACCGCAGCATCCTCGATTCGGTCACTGAACGGGTCGGTGAACTGAAGCGGTCGCTCGGCGCGGGCGACGCACAGCGCCTGAATCAGTACCTGGATTCGGTGCGCGACATCGAAGGCCGCATCCAGCGGTCCGAGGCCCGGACCAGTGAACTCACCGGGTTGCCCGAGCGGCCCGTGGACATCCCCACGGAGTTCGAGGACCACGTCAAGCTGATGTTCGACCTGCAGACCCTCGCATATCAGGGTGATGTCACGCGCGTCATCACCTTCCAGATGAGCCGGGAGCAGACACCGCGTGCGTACCCGAACCTGGGCATCAGTACCGCGCACCACACGCTGTCGCACCACGGCGGCGACCAGCAGAAGATCGCGCAGAAGGCCAAGGTCGACGCCTATCACGTGAAGCTGTTGACCTACTACATCGACAAGCTGAAGAACACGCCCGATGGTGATGGGTCACTGCTCGATCACATTGTGGTGCTCTACGGCGCGGGGATGGGCGAGCCGAACAGTCACGACCCCTTCGACATCCCGAGCATCCTGATCGGCAAGGGCCGCGGGCAGATCAGCCCCGGACGGCACCTGGCGTTCAACATGCGGGACTACACCCCGCAATGCAACCTGTTGCTCTCGCTCCTCGACATGGTGGACGTGCCACTTGAGAAGCTGGGCGACAGTACGGGCCGGTTCCAGGGCCTCTCAGGTCTCTGAGTCAGCGGTCCGATCTGGACTTCCGGGGGCGGGGCTTCGGCTTCGCCCCCGTCGTGTTTCTGTCACCGTGCTCTCCCCTCGCTGCGCCCACGATCTCCCGGTCGTGCGGCACATCTCGAACCGCGTCGCGGCGATGTACCTCGGCCACACCGGCACCTGCCCCGAGCCTGAGCGATCGTCGAATACCTCATCCCGATCTGGCGTCGAGCGTCGAGACGTTGCCCTCGGGACTGATCGTCCTCAACGCGTGCACGTGAGACGCAGGGGGATGCGGGTCGGTGGTAACCTATTTCCGAACTTCGGTGGATGTCGGCCGTGGGCCGACAGGAGGGTATGAAGATGCGCACTTTCCTGGCTCTGTCGGTTCCGCTCATCGCTGCAGCCGCCTTCGGCACCCCCGCGCTGACGCAGACACGGAGCGGTGGCACCGGCGCTTCGCAGCAGGAGCAGAAGGTGCTTCCGCCGGAGGCCCGGTACTGGATGGGTGTCACCACGATGGGCGGCATCACTGCGATGGGTGGCGGGATGGCGCAGGGCCGCCGGCCCTCCATGTCGGACATGATGCGAATGAGCAGCCTGCCCTCCGAAGCGCACAGCGTGGAACTGCGGCTCGGCTCGACGCTGCCACCCAAGGGCGGCCCCGAGGCGTCCCACACGATGCCGCCGGGCGCGCAGGTCAATAAGCCGATCTTCCTGCAGACACCGGAGCCGGGGAGGACCCAGGGCGGCTCGCCGGAGCCCTACCGGCAGCCCAAGGGGCAGATCAGCTTTTACTGGGGCTGTGGTGAGAAGGCCGGGGCCGGGCAGCCCGTCGTGCTGACGTTCGACAAGCTGGTGCGCGGTGAGAACGATCCCGAGTTGCAGTCGCTGCAGGGCGCCGTCTCGGCTCGTCAAGTGTCAAGGCCGACGGCCGCGACGTCCAAGACCTACGGCGACTGGCCGCCCGGTAGTTCGGAGAAGAACAAGAATCTGCAGGCGGCGTTCCAAACCGGGTCGACCCTGGCCGGTCCCCACGTCGTCGAGGGCACCTACACGCCGAAGATCGAATTCACGCTGCCGGACGGCAAGTCGTACATGGACGCGGTGCGGTACACGTCCACCACGGTGCAGCCATCTGGCGCGATGGCGCTCGGCTGGGCCACCGTGGGCCGGGCCACCGGCTACGCGATTGGCGTCATGGCGCCGGAGAAGATGAACGACGACTCCGCCAATATCGTGATGTGGTCGTCGGCCGATCGTCCCGCCACGTTCATTCAGAACGAGGACCTGACGCCAGCCGAGGTGAATCGCCTGATTGGGCTGAAAGCTGTCCTGCCACCGTCGACCACCTCGTGCGCAGTCCCAGCCGAGGTGATGAAGGCCACCAAGGATGGCTCGATGCTGATGTTCACGGCCTTCGGTGACGAAGCCACGTTCGTGCATCCGGCGCGGCCTGCCGATCCGGCGGTCACGTGGGATCAGGAGTGGTTCAGCCGCGTCAGCTTCAAGTCGGCCCGCATGGACATGGTGTCGCAGAAGGGCGTGATGGACCTGGGCGCGATGTCCAGGGGCGGCGGCGCACCGGACGCGCCAAGCAGTGCCGCTGGGGCTTCGCCAGCGGCAGCCCAGTCCGACGAGGAGTACTGCCGGGCGCTCGAGGCCGAGCGCGCGAAGAAGGGCAGCCCCATCGGGGGCCGGCTCGGTGGCCGACTCGGCCGCGTGCTCGGCGGCCGGAACAAGCAGGACGAAGAACCGGTCGATCCGCGCTGCGTCAAGAAATAAGTCTCACTCTCGCGCCGGCGTGGACATCTGTTATCCGCCCAAAGTACAACTCCGGCCACAGCGCTGGCCGGGCCAGCGGGTCTGAGAGCGGGCACCCGGAGGCCGCTAGAACCCTCTGCCGGCGCCGTTGACACCAGGCGCAGCCTTAAGTGCCGAAACAAGCCGCGACGTTGCGGCCCTTCAATTCGACTACACTCCTGCAGATTCTTGGCTGGCGTGCAGTTCACGTCTGGTCACTTTTTCGGAGGAGGAACTGATGAGTCGATTTCGTGCTACCGGGATGGCGGTCGTCCTGGGACTGATGCTTGGAGTGTCACCGGTCTGGGGTCAGTCGGCCACCAGCGGTGCCATCGCTGGAGTCGTCAAGGACACCACGGGAGCGGTGCTCCCGGGGGTCACCGTGGAGGCCGCCAGCCCCGCGCTGATCGAGAAGGTGCGCACGGCGGTGACCGACGATTCGGGCAACTACAAGATCGTGGATCTGCGGCCGGGCACGTACTCGGTCACGTTCACGCTGGCTGGGTTCAGTACCTACAAGCGCGAAGGGATCGCGCTCTCGACCGGATTCACGGCCCAGGCCAACGGCGAGATGGCGGTCGGGTCACTCGAAGAGACAGTGACGGTCACCGGCGCGAGCCCGGTCGTCGACATCCAGAACGTGCGTACGCAGCAGGTGCTCACGAATGAAACGCTGGAGGCCATCCCGACATCGCGTGGCGTATCGGGCTTTGCCGCGATGACAGTTGGGGCCGCGGTGGGCACGGGACTACAGGACGTTGGTGGCAACCGCAACGACCAGTACGGCTTCATGCGCATTCATGGCAGTAGGGACACCGACGGCCGGCAGAACTTCGACGGCATGGTCATGAACAACATGATTGGCGACGGCGGCGGGAGCAGCCGGCAGTTCCTGGTGAACCAGGCCGGTGTCCAGGAGACGGTGGTGCAGACCAGCGGCATGACCGCCGAAGCCGAGAACGGCGGTGTCCACGTGAACGTAGTGCCCAAGGATGGCGGTAACGACTTCAAGTACTACTTCCTCGGCACGGCGACCAGCGGTGCCTTCCAGGCCACCAACGTCAGCGATTTCCTCCGGACGCGCGGGGTCACCGCAGCCGCAGAGGCGAAGAAGATCTACGACATCGGCGGCGGCATCGGCGGCCCGGTCAAGAAGGACAAGGTCTGGTTCTACACGGCGCACCGGTGGTGGGGTTCGCAGGAGTACATCCCGCGCTCGTTCTACAACAAGACCCCGAACACCATGCTCTACACGCCCGATCCGGAGAAGCGCGGATTCTCCGACTACTACCAGCGCGATAACAGTGTCCGGTTCACCTGGCAGCTCACCGCCAAGAACAAGCTGACCATCTACAACGGCTTCCAGCGCAACTGCCAGTGCAACTACTACCTGGAGCAGGGCACGGTCACGCCCGAAGCGGCGGTCGACTATCCCTACTACCCGATGAACCTCACGCAGGTCACCTGGAACTATCCGCGCACGAACCGCATGTTGTTCGAGACCGGCTTCTCGCGCCTCTACAACAAGACCGATCCGAGAGCCGCGTGGGAGGGTGTCAAGCCCACCGACATCTCCATCACGGAGCTGACGACGAATCTCATGTACAACTCCTACGCGGCGCCGTCGGGCCTCGGCGCGGCGTCGTACGGCACCGACGAAGACATGGGCCAGTACAACGGGAAGGTCGCCGTCTCGTATGTGACCGGCTCGCACGCCTTCAAGACCGGCGTCCAGATGCTGCACGGCAACCAGCACTACCCGAACGTCTACGTGAACCAGGACCTCAGCTACCAGTTCCGGAGCGGTGTGCCGGTCTCGCTGACGCAGTGGGCCTCGCCCGGCGCCATCCTCAACGACATCAACCTCAACATGGGTCTCTATGCCCAGGATCAGTGGACCATCAGCCGGCTGACGCTGAACATGGGCGTGCGCTACGACCAGGTTCGCGGCGGCTATCCGGACCAGACGCGGCCGGGTGGCCAGTTCGTGGGCCCGCTGCCCATCACGGCCCGGACCAACCTGCCCAACTTCAAGGATGTCACCACGCGGTTCGGTGCCGCCTACGACGTCTTCGGGAACGGTAGAACGGCCATCAAGGCGTCGATCGGCAAGTACCTGGCGCCGGTCGGCCCGGGCACGGCCTTCGCGGTCAATCCCGCCAACGCCATGGTGACCAACGCGACCCGGACGTGGACGGACGCCAACGGCAACTACGTGCCGGATTGCGACCTCAAGACCTTCACCGCGAACGGTGAATGCGGCGCGCTCAACAACAGCCGCTTCGGCACGCTGAATGTCGTGACCAACTACGCCGATGACGTGCTGACCGGATTCGGCAACCGCGGCTTCAACTGGCACACGACGGCGTCCATCCAGCAGGAGATCAGGCCGGGCCTGGCGTTCGAGGTTGCCTACTACCGGCGGACGTTCGGCAACTTCACCGTGACCCGGAACACCGCGGTCGCCGCGTCGGACTTCACGGCCTTCTGCGTGACGGCACCGACCAATGCGGACCTTCCGACCAGTGGTCAGCAGGTGTGCGGCAACTACGACGTCAACCCGAACAGGTTCGGACAGGTCAGCAACGTGGTGACACAGGCGTCGAACTTCGGTGACCAGACCGAGGTCTTCAATGGCGTCGACATCACCATGAACGCCAGGTTCGGCAAGGGCGGCCTGTTCCAGGGCGGCATGTCGACAGGCCGCACCACGACGAACAACTGCTACGCCAATGCCCGCCCGGACCTCACCCCGGCCGGATACGCCGCCGGCACCCCGAGAAACGACGACTTCTGCGAGATCGCGCCGCCGCTCTCCGCGCAGACGCAGGTGAAGTTCTCTGCCACGTATCCGCTGCCGGGTGGCCTCTCAGTCGCGGCCGTCTACCAGCACCTGCCCGGCTTCAATCCCGTGGCGCAGGTCGTCTACACCAACGCGCAAATCGCACCCTCCCTGGGTCGGAACCTCGCGGCGGGCGCGGCGGGCACGTCGGTCATCAACACGCTGCCCGCCGGCGAACTCTACGAACAGCGCCTGAATCAGGTGGACCTCCGCTTCACCAAGTTCATCTCGATCGGGAAGGCGAGGATCCAGGCGAAGTTCGACGCCTACAACCTGCTCAACGACTCCACCATTCTGCTCGGCGTCAGCCGGGTTGGCCCGACCTGGCGGAATCCCTCGCAGTTTCTCGCACCGCGCATCTTCAAGCTCGGCGCGCAGGTGGACTTCTGAGTTAGCGGCGAACGGGGCGGCGGCCTAGCGCCGTCGCCCCATCTTTGCGGCCGGGGACGACTGCGCCACGGCCGTGCCTCTGGCCTGAGCCCGGAGATCCGCTTCCGTGCCAGGGTCGTCGCTGGCCGACGCGTGATTCGCCGTCAGCGCTTCGGTCAGCGGCAGTTCCGTGTAGTACTTCACCTGCTTGAGCGCGAAGCTGGAGTTGGTCGACGAGACGCTCTCGATGCGGCTCAGGAACTCCCGCTGAAACTGCTCGTACGCCGCCACGTCCTTGACCACCACCCGAAGCAGGAAGTCTGAGGGGCCGGTGGTCACATCGCATTCCAGGACCTCCGGGCGGTCCCGGATGGCGTGTTCGAACATCTGAAACCGCTCCGCCACCTGCCGGTCGAGGCTGACCTGCACGAGCACCGTCACATTCAGATTCAGGGCCCGCGGATCGAGCAGGGCCACATACTTGCGGATGACGCCAGCCTCCTCCAGTGCGCGGACGCGGCGCAGGCAGGGCGCGGGGGAGAGGCCCACGCGGTTGGCCAGTTCCACGTTGGAGATGCGGGCTTCGCGCTGCAGATGGTGGAGAATCTTGACGTCGATTTCGTCGAGCTTCATCGGTTGCATGCTCAAGGGACCTGTCTCTGGAATCAATCCGGCCGGGTCGTGGCTCAGCCCAGCAAGGATATTGCGAAACTGTCCCGTCTGGCACCCCGAATCGCAATCGGGCCGGCCGCAGGCTGCTGCTAGCATCAAATGTTTCCTTTTCCGCCTATGGCATCAAAGACTGCTGCTCCCGTCCGTGCGCGCTCCCAGACACCGGCCTCGCGCCTCGCGACCCTCCGGGCGCTCGAGCGCAAAGTGCTCTGGCTGGCATCCTGGACCATCCACAACGCCAACCATGTCCGTCCCAAGCTGGACGGGCTGAAGGTCGGCGGCCACCAGGCGTCGTCTGCCTCGCTGGTCACCCTGATGACCGCGTTGTACTTCGACGTGCTGAAGCCCTGGGATCGCGTGGCCGTCAAGCCCCACGCGAGCCCGGTGTTTCACGCCATCCAGTACCTGTTCGGCAAGCAGAGCCGGCACGACCTGGAGAAGTTCCGGTCCCTGGGCGGCGCGCAGTCGTATCCCTCGCGGACCAAGGACCACGACGACGTGGACTTCTCGACCGGGTCGGTGGGGCTCGGCGTGGCCATCACGGCGTTCGAGGCCCTGGTGGAGGAGTACCTCCGCGCCCGCGACTGGATGCCGGCGGGCCAGCCGCCCGGGCGGATGGTGTCGCTCCTGGGCGATGCCGAGTTCGACGAGGGCAACATCTTCGAGGCCATGCTCGAGGGCTGGAAGCACGACATCCGGAATGTCTGGTGGATCGTCGACTACAACCGCCAGAGTCTCGACTCTGTCGCCAGTGACCGGCTGTACGACCGGCTGTCCTCCACCTTCCGGGATCTGGAGTGGGACGTCGTCACGCTGAAGTACGGCAAGCAGCTCGAGGCCGCCTTCACGGCGAAGGGCGGCGGAGCGCTGAAGCAGTGGCTGGACGACTGCTCGAATACCGACTACGTCATCCTGGCGAGCCGTGACGGCGCGGGGTGGCGAGAGCGGCTGAAGCGGGACATCGGCGATGCCTCAGGCGTGCGCGAGCTCCTGGACTCCAGGGACGACGATGGCCTGCGCGACCTGATGACCAATCTGGGCGGGCACGACATGGAGTCGATCCTCGAGGCCTTCCACGGTGTCACGAGCGACAGACCCACCGGGTTCATCGCCTACACGATCAAGGGGCGGGGGCTGCCGTTTGCGTCCCACAAGGACAACCACGCGGGTCTGATGACCCCGGACCAGATGCAGACCTTCCGGGCCCAGATGGGGATCAAGGACGGCGAGGAGTGGGAGCCCTTTGCCGGGCTCGACATGCCGGTGGAAGAACTGGCTGAGGCCGTATCGGGTGCACCCTTCAACCAGGGCGGCAACCGCCGGCACACGCCGCCCCTGGTGCCGGTTCCCGCTGCGTTCGAGACGCCAACCGGAGCTTCGCTCTCCACGCAGGAGGGCTTCGGCCGGCTGATGGCGAGCATCGGCCGCTCCTTCCCGGAGCTGGCGGACCGGATTGTGACGACGGCGCCGGACGTGGCGACCTCCACCAACCTTGGCACCTGGGTGAACCGCCGTGGTGTCTACGACAAGCGCGAGCGTGGCGACGTGTTCGCCGACGCCCAGGTCGTGTCGCCCCAGAAATGGTCGGTGGGGCCGAAGGGCCAGCACATTGAGCTGGGTATCGCGGAAAACAACCTGTTCATCATGCTCGCCGCCATCGGGCTGGCCGGGACGCTCTTCAACCAGCGCCTGCTGCCCATCGGCACCGTGTACGACCCGTTCATCTGCCGCGGGCTCGACGCGCTCAACTACGCCTGCTACCAGGACGCGCGGTTCATCCTCGTGGCGACGCCCTCGGGCATCACCCTCGCGCCCGAAGGTGGCGCGCACCAGTCCATCATTACGCCGCTCATCGGCATGGGGCAGCCTGGTCTGACGCTCTTCGAGCCGGCCTACATCGATGAGCTGACGGAAGTGCTCCGATGGTCGTTCGAGCACATGCAGGCGCCGGACGGCGGGTCCATTTACCTGCGGCTGTCGACCAGGGGCCTCGCTCAGCCCCAGCGCGAGATGACCGGCGAGCTGCGGCACGACATCTTCGAGGGCGCCTACTGGCTGAAGCCGCCGGCCGAGGGGAGCGACCTTGCACTCATTGCCTGCGGTCCCGTGGTTCCTGAGGCCCTTGACGCCCATGCACAGCTCTCCGAGGACGTACCTGGCGTGGGCCTGATGATGATCACCTCGCCGGACCGGCTGTATAAGAACTGGCAGGTGGCCCAGAAGGATCCGCTCCGGACGGCGGGTCCGTGCCACATCGAACGGCTGCTCGGGATGCTCTCGCCGCAGGCGGGCCTTGTCACGGTGCTCGATGGGCACCCGGCCACGTTGTCGTGGATTGGGGCGGTGCGTCAGCAGCGGATCGTCTCACTCGGCGTGGACCGCTTCGGCCAGTCGGGCAACCTCCCGGACCTCTATCGCACATACGGCCTCGACGCGGACGCCATGGTGGACGCCGCGGCACGCGTGCTCGTCTCGTAAGTTCTGAGGACTCGTATCTACATGGCTACTGAATTCCGCCTCCCGCAGCTCACCGAGTCGATGGCCACGGTCAAGCTGTCAACCTGGCTCAAGCGCGAAGGTGACGCGGTCAAGAAGGGCGAGCCGATCGCCGAAGTGGAAACCGACAAGACGAGTGTCGAACTCGAAGCGCCGGAAGACGGCGTGCTGGTGAAGATCCACGTGGCGGCCGGCAGCGACAAGGTGGCCGCGGGCACGGTGATCGCGACCATCGGCGCCGCTGGTGCCTCGGCACCCCCCGCAGCTCCGGCCAAGGTCGAGGCGCCGAAACCGGCTGCTCAGGCCGCCGCTTCACAGCCAGCGGCTTCCCAGACAGCAGCGCCGCAGGCAGTGGCCCCCGCCGCACCTGCGCCCGTGGCTGCATCCGCACCTGCCGCGGTCACCACCGCGAGCACCGCGAAAGTGCCTGCCACGGCGCTGGCTGCGAAGATGGCGCAGGTCGCCGGCATCGACCTCGCGTCGATTCCGGTGCAGGGCCGGCGCGTGACCAAGGCGGACGTGGAAGCCGTACTGCGGAGCCGTGGTATCGGGACGCGCACGCTGCCTTTGGCTGCGGCTGCCGCCGCGGCGCCTGCGTTCCCCGTGCCGGCCATCGGCGTGTTCGAGGACACGCCCGCCACGGCGATGCGTCGCGTCACCGCGCAGCGACTGCAGCAGTCGAAGCAGTCCATCCCGCACTTCTACCTGCAGACCAACTGCCGGGTGGATAGGCTCCTTGCGCTGCGTCAGCAGATCAACGCCAGCGGTGCCGTGAAGATCACCGTGACCGACCTGATTGTCGCGGCCGTCGCGCTCGCGGTCCGGCGCGTGCCGGCAGTGAACTCGGCCTGGCTCGGCGACGGCGTGCGCGTGTATCAGTCCATCGACATCGCGGTGGCGGTGGCAACGCCGCAGGGCCTGATTACGCCTGTGGTGCGGGGGTGCGAGCAGAAGCCGGTGGCGGCCATCTCGCGCGACTTGAAGGAACTCTCCGAGAAGGCGCGGAACGGCAAGCTCAAGCCCGAGGAGTACACCAACGCCACCTTCACGATCTCGAACCTCGGGATGTACGGCGTCACGAACATCACGCCCATCCTGAACCCGCCCCAGTGCTGCATCCTGGGCGTCGGCGCGACGGAAGCCGTGCCCGTGGTCGAGGACGGCACACTGGTGCCGGGGCACGTGATGGGCCTCACGCTGGCGGCCGACCATCGGGCCGTCGACGGCGTGACGGGTGCCGAGTTCATGCAGCAGCTGCGCAAGCTCATCGAGGATCCGATCGCGATCGCCCTCGGGCTGTAGCGGGCCGCCGCCTTCGCGGCGGTGAAGCCTGATCCCCAGAACGGGGTACACGTACCACCGCGGATTCATCGAGAATGCCTCCACTGCAGAGGAGGCATCTGATGAAGGTTAGGAGTCTGTCGCTTGTCGTCGCCGGCGTCGTCGTGGGCGTGCTGCTCACCACCGCACTGGCTCCCCACCTGTCGGCGGCGAAGAAGGCGTACGTCCGCCTCACCACGCCGCGGATCGCCCCAATCGAGATTGCCGCCTTCACGCCTGAGCAGCAGGCTGCTGTCGGTCCGGGCGCCACACCGAACCTGAACCTGCGGACGGCCCTCTACGAGCCCGAGCTTGGCAAACGCTGGTGGAGCTGGCTGACCTTTGTGTGGAACGCCGACAACCGTGTGGGGTCGGCGTTGACGCTCTACGACAAGGAACTCGTGATCCTGCGCGTGAACTGGCTCTGCCACGACGACTGGGTGTGGGGGCAGCACGTGCCGATCGCCAAGCGGAATGGCCGGAGCGACGAGGACATCGTCCGTATTCCGAAGGGGCCGGGGGGCAAAGGCTGGAACGAGAAGGACCGGCTGCTGCTGCAGGCTGTGGAAGAACTCCACGAGGATCAGTTCATCGCCGACGCCACCTGGAACGGCCTGGCGAAGATCTACAACACGAAGCAGATGCTCGACCTGATCTTCACGGTCGGTAATTACCATCTCAACGCGATGTACACCAACAGTGTCGGCATGCCCCTCGCGCCGGGGTTCGGCGGCCTGCCCGCTCGCTGAGCTAAGGGTTTGCCCTGGCGAGCCCTTCGGCCGCCTACCGCATCGAGACCAGGCCGCGCCGGACGGCCTCCATTACGGCTGACGTCCGGTCGCTCACGTCGAGTTTCACGAAGACGTTCCGGACATGCGCGTGCACGGTCTCGGCGCTGATCGCCAGCGCAGCGGCGACCTGCTTGTTGGAGTGCCCCTTGGCGATGAGCGCCAGCACCGCGATCTCTCTCGGGGTCAGGTCCACCTGCGGCGGGCGATCGGCCAGCCGGCGAGCCACGTCTTCGGGCAGGCGGCGGTGCCCGGCGTGGACCTCGCGGATGACTTCAATCAGCGACCGCGAGATCGTGTCCTTCAGCAGGTAGCTGGCCGCGCCGGCCTCAAGCGCCTGCGCGATGTTGTCGGCGGAGGAGTGCATGCTGAGCACGATCACGCGCGCCAGGGGGGATTCCCTGAGAATCGCGCGGGTCGCCTCGACGCCGCTCATGCCGGGTAGCTCGACATCCATCAGCGTGATGCTGGGCTTGAGCTGCCGATGCAGGGTCACGCCTTCCTCGCCGGTGGCGGCCGCCCCGACGACCTGCATGTCGGCGTGGTTGTTGATGATGAGTTCGAGGCCTTCGCGGACCACGGCGTGGTCCTCCACGCACAGCACGCGAATCGGCCCCGCGGCCGGCGTGGGCGTCTTCACCCGACCACCGGCAGCGGAGCCGCGGTTTCAACGGTCGTGCCGCCGGGGCCGCTGGCACAGCGGAAGTCCGCCCCGATCTGCTGCGCCCGCTCTCGCATCGTCGCCAGGCCCCACTGCTGGGGCGTGCGGCGCGTGGCGTCCGAGGTGTCGAACCCGTGGCCGTTGTCCCGGACGGCGACGCGGACGCCGTCGCCGTCGTAGGTCAGCTCCACATCCACGCGGCTGGCGTGGCCGTGCCGGACGGCGTTGGAGATCGCCTCGTGCGCGATGCGGAGGAGGTGCGCTTCGACGTGGGGCTCACCGCGCACGGCCGTGCCGGTGACGCGCAGCTCGAAGGTGGTGTCGGTTGCCGTCGTAAGCGTCTCACCCGCCATGCGGATCGCGTCGGCCAGCGCGAGCCGCTCCAGGGTCGGCGAGCGGAGGTCCCAGATTGACAGGCGCGTTTCGCGGATGTAGTGCTCCAGCGTATCGCGGGCACGTGTCACGCGCCCCGCGACGTCGCCCGAGCCATCGACCCGGTCAAGGAGGCTGTGCAGTTGGAGCGCGACGCCCAACATGCCCTGCAGCAGGGTGTCGTGGATCTCACGGCCGAGGCGCGCGCGCTCGGCCAGCACGGCGGAGTAGTGCCACCGCAGTTGACGCACGCGCACCTGGTACGCGCCCCAGAGCAGGAGCGCCAGCGCGGCGATGCAGGCGCTGTAGAACCACGTGGTCCGGTAGAACGGGGGAAACACCGTGAAGGGGACGTTGAGCGTCCCTTCGCCCCAGGGGCTGCCATCGTGGCTGGCCGAGACATGAAACCGGTAATCACCGGGAGGCAGGTTCGTGTAGACCGCCTGGCGGGAGGTGCCGGCCTCCACCCAGTCCTTGTCGAACCCATCGAGCCGGTACCGGAACATCAGCCGGGAGGTGCCACCAAGGGCAAGGGCGGTGTAGTCGATCCGGATCCGGGCCGTGCCCACGCGAACCTGTACCGGCCGGTCGAGTGGCACGCTGCGGTCATCCACGGCGACCTGCTCGATCCGCACCGGCGGAGCGGGTCCCTCACTGACGGCCGTGGTATCGATGGTGGCGAGGCCGGCGGACGCCGCCAGCCACAGCCGGCCATCCGGTGTGGAGGCGACACGTGGATGTCCCGAGGCCCCGAAGGCCAGCCGCGCCGCCTCCGATGGCGGCCCGAAGATGCGCAGCCTGGGGCGGTAGCCCCTGGTGCGCACCGTCCGGTCGAACTCCGGAATATTGAGCCGGATGACGCCCGAGTTGGTGCCCAGCCACAGGCGCGCGTAGGCGTCACGGTGAATCCACTGCACCATCAGCCCGTCCAGGCCGCTATCGCGGCCAGGTGTGACCCAGCGGTCTCCATCAAGCCGGCTCACGCCATTCAGCGACCCGGCCCACATCGTGCCGGTCGCATCTTCCACGATCGCGGTGATACGCCCCGCCGCGAGCCCATCCGCTGTGGAGTAGACGTGGAACGCGCCGCCGTCGTAGCGGGCCACCGAACCGTTCCAGAATCCGATCCAGACCCGGCCCCGGTGGTCCGTGTACACGACGCTGGACCGCTGCTCCTCCAGACCCGGCACGACCGGGTGGCTGATCACGCCGTCCTTCAGGCGGTGCAGCGACTGGAAATCGCTCACCCAGAGGCTTCCCTCCGTATCGGTGGCTATCGCCGCCACCTGGTTGAAGACCTGTTCTCCCGGGGGAGACATCCTCACAAAGCGTGCGCCGCGCCTGACGGCGATGCCCTGATCGCCGGCCACCCACAGGGTGCCGCGGTTGTCGAGGTGCAGGGCGGTGATGCGTCGCCCTGGAAGCCCGTCCTGTTCCGAGTACGCCGTCACGCTGTCACCGGAGATGCGGAGCAGGCCCTGCATCGTGCCTGCCCAGACACCATCGGGCGCCGCGATCGTGGTCAGCACCTGCTGTGACACGTCGCGCCGGAGCATGGGGGCGCCGGGCTCGCGCAAACGGAACGCGTCGAGGCCCCGTGATGTGCCGACCCAGACCGCACCGGCACCGTCTTCGTACAGGGCGGTGACCTGGTTGCCGGTCAGCCCTTCGAGGGTGGTGAACCGAGCCGGCGCCGAGGCGTTCGGCCTGACGACGACCAACGCGTCACGCACCCATGCCCACAAGTCTCCGCGGCTGTCCTTGAACGCCTGGGGCGTAATCGTGGGGTTCAGCGTCGGGGCTGCGATGTCGATCCGGTGGCGGTGCACAGCCCAGGCCAGCCCGTCACCGAAGATGCGGGCAGGGGCGGTCCCCGCGCCGGCGCGCGCGAACGTCGCGGAGCCCGTGGCTCGGTGGTAGATGCCGGCCTGAGTGACCACCCACACGGTGCCCTGCTCATCCTCTCGGACAAAGTGAATGGCCCGGGGCAGGATGCCCTGGTCAGCGCCGGCGGGCTCCCATCGGCCGTTCTGAAAACGGGCGAGGCCACCGTAGCCGACGGCCCATACGGCGCCGTCAGACCCGACGATCAGGGTGCGGATGGCGCCTGTGGGGACGCCGTCGCTGCTCGTAAAATGGCGGATGGTCCCGTTGGTGTAGCGGCTGATGCCGCCGAAGTTGCCGTAGCCGATCCACAGGGTCCCGTCGGGGGCCGTGGCGAGGGCCGTCACCGACCGCTCAGGTAGCGTGGGCCGTCCGAGCGCATCCCAGCGGGTGAAGCGCACGCCGTCGAAGCGCACCGGCCCGCCCAGCATCCCCAGCCAGATGAACCCGTCGCCGTCCTGCGTGATGGCGTACACGCTGGGCGGGTGCAGCGGGTCGCTGAACTCGGTCCACGAGGTGTGCGTGTAGCCAGAGGCGCCAGGGGGCTGCGCCGACGCGGCTTGTCCGGCAGTCAGGCCAAGCACCAGCATCACCACCAGCACGGGAATACGGCCGTGAATCGTCATGAACGTTGCAGGGTATCGGCATCCTAGCGCATCCCCGCGCCTCCGCAATGACCCGTCCGTACCCTGTTCAGGCGATTGAGCGGATTCGGTCTGAGCCGTACCATTCCCGCGGCCTTTGAATGCCGGATATTCCGCCACGACGCGGGCCTTGTTGCTGGATCTGGGGGGCAGGTTGTTGAGAACGACTGGGGCTGGCGCCCTGCTGATTGCGGTGCTCGGCCTCGTGGCCGGGCCCGGCCCGGGCGTTGAGGCCCAGGGGCCCCGGCGGCAGCCGTCCTCGCAGTGGATCGAGTACGCAGGCGATGCGGGCGGCATGAAGTACTCGCCGCTGGCGCAGATCACGAAGGACAACGTCAAGGAGTTGCAGGTGGCCTGGCGCTGGGCGTCGGCAGATCGCGACGTCCAGAAGTCCAATGTGCTCAACCGGGCGTCCCGGTATGAGGACACGCCGCTGATGGTGAACGGCACCTTGTACACCGGTACGCCCCTCGGCATGGTGGCGGCACTCGACGCGGGGACCGGTACGCAGAAGTGGGTCTACGACCCGGAGAGCTACAAGGCCGGCAAGCCGCACAGCGTCGGCTTCGTGGTGCGGGGGCTCTCGTACTGGACCGACGGCAAGGCCGAACGGATCATCCACAGCACCAACGACGCGTACCTGATCTCGATCGACGCGAAGACCGGCAAGCCCGACCCTGTGTTTGGCACCGGGGGCAAGGTGGACCTTGCGACGGGTTTCCGCAATGCCACGCGCGCCAGGAACTTCACCGGCCGGCGCGCGCTCGTCGCTGGCGACGTGCTGATTGTCGGGAACGCGATCCAGGACGCGACGGCGGGCAAGGAGGATCTGTCTCCGCCGGGACACGTGAAGGCCTATGACGTCCGCACAGGGAAGGAACTGTGGACGTTCCACACGATCCCCATGCCGGGCGAGGTCGGGTACGAGACCTGGCTCGAGGGTTCCGCCGAGCGCACGGGCAACGCCAACGCGTGGGCCGGCATGGTCTACGACGCCGAACTGGGCTATGCCTACATCGCCACATCCGCTCCCGGGAGCGACTATTACGGCGCCCTGCGCCCAGGGAACAATCTCTTCTCGGACAGCCTGATCTGCGTCGAGGCCAAGACCGGCAAGCGCGTGTGGCACTTCCAGGGCATCCACCACGACCTCTGGGACTACGACATCACCATGCACCCGAATCTGGTGGAAATGACCGTCAGAGGCCGCAAGGTCAAGGCCGTGGTGGGCATCAGCAAGAACGGCATGGTCTTCGTGCTGGACCGCAAGACCGGCCAGCCGATCTGGCCGATCGTCGAGACGGCCGTGCCGCAGGCGAATTCGCCGAATCGTGAGCGCACCTCGCCCACGCAGCCGATACCGAGCAAGCCCGCAGCGCCCGAGACACAGGGTGCGTTGCCCGAGAACCTCATGGACTTCACGCCCGAGCTGAAGAAGCGGGCGCTGGAGCAGTTGCAGGCATTTGAAGCCGGCCCCATCTACACGCCGCCGTCGGTGAAGGGCACGCTGAAGGTGCCAGGTTCGCTGGGCGGCCCCAACTGGGGCGGTTCCGCGTTCGACCCCGAGACGGGGATGCTCTACGTGCCCACGCGGATGACGATGGATATCCTCAAGGCGCGCTTCACGGACCAGACGCCGGGCTCGGCTCCGAACAATCCCGAGCAGCCGGGGAAGATGTACGTGGACAGTCTCCCCATCATCAAGGCGCCGTACTCACGCGTCACGGCCATCGACCTGAATACCGGCGACCGCGCGTGGATGACGCCGCTCGGCAACGGTCCACGCAACCATCCGCTCTTGAAGGACCTGAAGCTGCCGCCGCTCGGGGATTCGGTGCTCGGTGGCGCGCCGCTCGTGACCAAGTCGCTGCTCTTTGTCGGTGTGACCTACACGTTCGTGACCGGCCAGCCGCAGCCGCCGCCGTGGGAGAAGTGGAACGACCCCGGCTTCCAGAGCAAGCTGGTCTATGTGTTCGACAAGAAGACCGGGGCGATTGTGCATGTGCTGGAGGGCAACAGTCGTTCGACCGCGGCCCCCATGACGTACCTGCACAAGGGGAAGCAGTACCTCGTCGTTGCCAATGGAAACGGGGAAGACTCGGAGCTCGTGGCCTACACGCTCAACGGAGCGCTGGCCAACTGAACGTGGTCTCGTTGTAACTCTAGGAGGGTAGTAGTGCGTAACAGACTAATCGGTCTCGCGGTCGCCGCGGTGTGTGCGTTGATGAGCCCCATGGGGGCGTTTGCCCAGTCCGCCACCTCGGCCGCAATCGCCGGAGTGGCGAAGGACACCACGGGCGCGGTGCTGCCCGGCGTGACGGTGGAGGCGGCCAGCCCGGCGCTCATCGAGAAAGTGCGGTCGGTCATCACCGACGACAGCGGGAACTACAAGATCCTCGACCTGCGGCCCGGCACCTATTCGGTCACCTTCACCCTGCCTGGCTTCGGCACCTACAAGCGCGACGCGCTGGAACTGACGACGGGCGTGACGGTGAACGTCAATGCGGAGATGAAGGTCGGCTCCCTGGAGGAGACAGTCACGGTGACCGGCGCCACGCCGGTGGTCGACATTCAGAACGTCCGCAGCCAGACGGTGCTCTCGCAGACGACGCTTGACGCGATCCCTTCTGCAAAGACGGCGGCGGCCTTCGCCGGACTGACGCTCGGTGCGAGCATGCAGGCGGCCAACGCGCAGGACGTCGGTGGGAACAAGGGCGACGCCGTGTCGGCCATCTCCATCCACGGCGGCCGGTCCAACGACAGCCTGTTCAAGATCGACGGCATGCGATTCGGCAACAACTCGGGCGACGGTGGTGGCGTGAACAAGATCTACTTCACCAACGTGGCGGCCATCCAGGAAACCACGCTCGAAACGGCCGGCATGTCGGCCGAAGCGGACACGGGTGGCGTGCAGGTGAACTACGTGCCGAAGGAAGGTGGCAACGCCTTCAAATACTACCTGGCCGGCAACTTCGCGAACAACGCGATGCAGAGTACCAATCTGAGCGCTGAACACAAGGCGCGTGGTCTCACAACGGCGTCGTCTATCGACAAGATCTACGACATCGGCGGCGGTGTGGGCGGCCCGATCAAGAAGGACAAGATCTGGTTCTACACGGCCCACCGTACGTGGGGGACGCAGGAGTTCCAGCCCGGGGCTTTCTTCAACAAGTCCGCCAATCCGCTGTTCTACGACGCCGATACCAGCAAGCCGGCCTACACGGACACCTACATCCGCGACCACAGCGTGCGGATCACTTGGCAGCTCTCGCAGAAGAACAAGATCGCATGGTATGAGAGCACGCAGAAGAACTGCTTCTGCTACCTCGGTGTGAGCAGCGCCGCGTCGCCGGAAGCGGTCACGACCCTGCACTTCGACCCCCTGTACCTGAGCCAGGTGACCTGGAGCAACCCGGCCAGCAACAGGCTGTTGCTGGATGCTGGCGTGTCCTACTCGTTCAACGCCAAGAAGTCACCCATTCCCGGTGAAGAGGGTGGGCTGGTGAAGGCCGACGCCATCTCCATCACCGACCAGGGCCTCGGTATCACCTACGGCGCCTTCGCGACGACGGGGTCCACGGCGTACAACCTGACCAAGCGCGGCCAGGAAGGCAACCAGATGAACGGCCGCGTGTCGATGTCCTACGTGACAGGCTCGCACGCCTTCAAGGGCGGCCTCATGTTCTACCGCGGCTGGGACCACCAGGACCGCACCGTGAATCAGCTGCTGAGCTACACGTTCCGCAACCGTGTGCCCATCAGCCTCACGCAGTGGGCGATGCCCGTGCTGACCGACAACCTGATGCTGGGCCTGGGCTACTACGCGCAGGACCAGTGGACGATGGGGCGGTTGACGGTCACCGGCGGCGTCCGGCTCGATACCTTCAACGGCAACGCACCGGCCGTCACCCTGGAGGCCTCGCGCTTCCTGCCGGCGCGCTCGTTCCCCGCGGTGACTGACGCACCGAAGTGGAAGGACGTGTCGCCGCGCGTGGGCGTGGCCTACGACGTATTCGGGAATGGCAGAACGGCCGTGAAAGGGTCGATTGGCCGCTACGTGCAGGCCATGGGGGTGGGCATCACGGAGCAGATGAACCCCCAGTTGTCCGTGGCGCTGAATTCCACGCGGACCTGGTCCGACACCAACGGCAACCTCGTGCCCGACTGCGACCTGACGCCGACGTCAGGCGCCAACGGTGAGTGTGGCGCGCTGGCCGACAGGCTCTTCGGCACGGTGCAGGCGCAGCGCACGTTCGCTGCCGACGTAGTAAACGGCAACCAGATCCGGTCTTACAACATGCAGGCGTCTGTGTCGGTGCAGCAGGAGTTGCGTCCAGGCATGGCGCTGAACGTGGGCTACTTCCGCACCTCGTTCGGTAACTTCTCGATCACGGATAACACGCTGGTGACTCCGGCCAACTACGACAGCTTCTGCGTGACGGCACCGACCGACGCGCGGCTTCCAGGCGGCGGCGGAAATCAGCTGTGCGGCCTGCAGGACGTGAACCCGACCCGGTTCGGCCAGCGCAATAACGTCGTGACCCAGTCGAGCAAGTTTGGCGACTACAAGGTGTACTTCAACGGCGTGGATGCCGCGGTGAACGCCCGCTTCGGCAAGGGTGGCGTGTTCAACGGTGGCGTGTCGTTCGGGCAGAACGTCACAGATGCCTGCGGCATCACGATCGACGCGCCGGGGCTCCTTCCCGGCAACACGACCGCCCCTGGCTTCGCGCTGCTCGACGGCCGCGAGGGCTTCTGCAAGAACGTGCAGCCGTGGTTGAAGGGTGGCACGCAGCTCAAGTTCAACGCCATCTACCCGCTGCCGTTCGGCTTCCAGGCTGCGGCGACGGTGCAGAACCTGCCGGGCATCCCGGTGTCGGCGAACAACACCTTCACCAACGCGCAGGTGCTCCCGTCGCTGGGCCGGAACCTCTCGGCCGGGGCCGCGGGCACCGTGGTGGTGCCGATCCTGACGCCGAACACCCTGTTTGAGGACCGCCTCAATCAGGTGGACGTGCGATTCAGCCGGCGTATCAACGTGGGCCGCGCCAAGATTCAGGCGCAGTTCGACGTCTACAACATCTTCAACGCCGGGACGATTCTGAGCGTGAACGGCACGTTCGGCGCGGCGTGGCTCCGGCCAACGTCGATCCTCGGACCGCGTGTCATGAAGTTCGGCACGGTGATCGATTTCTAGTTCCGGTAGTCTGTGGGAGGAGCGGGGTCCGGCCGGGCTTCGCTCCTCCGCCTCAGGCAGGCTATGCAGATGGGCGTTCATTTAAAGCGATACAGGTAGGACATCCCATGCGAGCGAGACACCACGGGCGGGCGATGTTGCTGCTGGCGGGGCTGGCAGCGGCCACACTGCAGGGACGGGTTCTAAGCGCGGCCGGACTCACGCTTGTGGAGGCCGTGCGCACGGGCGAAGCGGTGGCCATCAAGACGGCGCTGTCGACGACGCGGGACGTGAACGCGGGGGGCGTGGACGGCACGACGGCCCTGCACTGGGCGGCCAGGCGGGGTGACGCCGAGACCGTCAAGGCGCTCCTGCTGCGCGGAGCCAAGGTGGACGCCGCGAACCGCTACGGCGTGACCGCGCTTCGGGCGGCGGCCGAGAATGGAAGCCTTCCCGTCGTGGAGGCGCTGCTGAAGGCGGGGGCGGACGCCAACGCCATCCGGAAGGAAAGCGGCGACACTTCTTTGATGATTGCCGCACGGGCCGGTCATGCCCCCGTGGTGCGTGCCTTGATCGCCAAGGGCGCCAAAGTTGATACCACTGAGCCGCTGCGGAAACAGACGGCGCTGATGTGGGCGGCCGCCGAACACCATCCCGAGGCCGTGAAGGTGCTCATCGAGGCGGGTGCGAACACGAAGGCGCTCTCCACGAAGAAGATTTCCCCACTGATGTTCGCGATTCGCGCGGGCGACATCGAGTCGACGCGGATCCTGCTCGACACCGGACTTGACGTAAAGGAACCGGCCGCCGACGGCACGCACATGCTGGCGCTGGCCATGATCAACGCGCACTACGAACTGGCGAAGTTTCTGCTGGAGCGCGGCGCGGATGCCAACGGCGATGACCCGAACGGCAAGCCGCTGCATATTCTGGCCTTCATGCACCGCGCCGACAATCGCGCCCTCTCCACCGTGCTGCCGAGGCAGATTCCGCTGACCGGTGTCGAGACATTCGCGCTGATGGATGAGCTGCTGAAGCGCGGGGCCGACATCAACGCCCGCTACACGGGGTACGGCGCCCCCCGGCGCATCGCACTCGGCGGCTACCGGATGGGGCTGGCCGGTGCCACGCCGTTCTTCATCGCCGCCATGACGGTCAACCCGCCGCTCATGAAGTTCCTGAAAGCGAAGGGCGCCGACACGAACATCCCGTTACTATCCGGGATTACGCCTCTGTTGGCGGCGTCTGGTATCGGGTTCTGGGAAGGGGAATGTCCTGGCACCAACGCCGAGGCCATGGAGTCGGTGCAGTACCTCGTCGGGATCGGCCAGGATCCGAAGGCCGTCATTGGGGGCGGGTCCAAGCCGGACGCGCAGTGGGAGGGATCCACGGCCATGCACGGCGCGGCCAACCGCGGCGCCCCGGAACTGGTGGACTGGCTGGCAGCCAAGGGTGTGCCGCTCGATACCACGAGCCAGCGCGGCCTTCGGCCCTATCACCACGCCGCCGGGCTGGACGGCTTCCTGTTCCACGCCTCGCCGGAGAGCGTGCAGCGGTTGATGGCGCTGGCCAAGGCGCGTGGCGAAACCATCGACCTGTCCGAGCCACTGGCCTCGAAGCGGCCCGGCAGCTTGCAGTAGACTTCCGGCCGGATGGTCAGGCCGGTGTTCGTGCAGGGACTCGCAGCCCTTCGAGGATTCGGGACAGCCGCGGTCGTCGCGCTGACATGGGCGGGATTGGCGTCGGCCGGCCTGGCACAGGATGCGCCTGCGGCGCGTGAGGTGCCCGCCTTTCACCACCTGCACCTGAACGCCTCGGCCCCGGACGCATCCATTCGCTTCTACGAACGGCAGTTTCCCACGACCGTGCGGGTCGAACCGGTCGCTGGCTTTCCGGCGGCCCGGACGGGCCGCGTGCTGCTGCTGTTCAGCAAAACGCGCCGGTCAACCTCCCCCCAGCCCCAGAGCGCCTACTGGCACTTTGGGTGGCACGTGCCCAGCGCCAAGGTGTACTGGGAGCGGTACCGATCGACCGGGGCTCCGCTCACGCCGCTCCATACCGATGACGGCGGCACGGTCACGTTCAGCAACGAGTGGCTGCCCGGCACGTTGACCAGGGCCGCCGCCGAGGCGGCGCGAGCCAGGGGCACACGGGCGCAGGCGGGCGGCTACGGGTATCTCACGGGCCCGGACGGCGAGTGGATCGAGTTTGCGGGGGACCTTCCCGCCGAACGCTTCAACCACGTTCACATGTTTCAAGAGGACGTCTTCTGCGCAGAGCTGTGGTACGCACGGAACCTGCATGCCCCCGTGAGCGCGACGGCCCTACGATCCACGAACCGGAAGACCGACCCGGCCGACTGTCAGGTGCCCAAGGCTGAACCGTCGTGGCTGTCTCTCGTGCCGGAGGGCACCGTCCGTGTGCCCCAGGGCGGCGTGGCCTTTGGCGACGTGGAGATGAACTGGTATCAGCGGCAGGGTGCGGGTCCACTGGTGCCCTCGAGCGGGGGCGTCATGGACCACGTCGGCCTCCAGATTCACGGCCTGGACGCGTGGCTGGCCCGGTTGCGGGAGAATGGTGTCCGCATTCTGAAGCGTCCGTATCGTTTCGGAGGCGGCCGCGCGGCGCTCATTGAGGGGCCGAGCCGCGAGGTCATCGAGTTGATCGAGGTGCCGTGATGCGGATCAACGGGTTGGCGCGGTACACATGCGGGGCGGCCTTGCTGACGCTGCTTGGCGGCGTCGCGGGCGCGTGGCTGGCCGTGCCCGTGGTGCAGGCGCAGGCTGGCGGCGAGCCCGAGGCGTACTACACCGAGGCGCAGGCGACCCGTGGCAGGAGCCTGTGGGACAAGCACTGCGCGGCATGCCATGCGGCCGAGCCCGATGCTGAGAAGTTCAAGGCGGACCCCGCCGGGTTCCTGATCGCCAAGGTCAAGACGCCGAGCAACCTCGGCGGACGCTACATCGCGGACAAGAAGAACAACGGGCGCCGCATCTTCACGTCGGTCTACTTCCTCTACCGGGAGCTGGAGTCGATGCCGGCGGTGACGACGAGCATCACCGCGCAGATGCGCACCGATGTCCTCGCCTTCCTGCTGAAGCAGAACGGGTTCCCTGCGGGCAAGGGGGAACTGCTGCCGGACCCTGCCGCGATGAAGCAGATGCCGCTCGACGAGCCCGGCTTCGTGCGTCTCTTCAACGGGCGGAACCTGGAGGGGTGGAAGTTCCTGGTCGGCCTGAGCTGCGCGCCGCCGCCCGAGAGCTGCGGGCGCACGACGCCGGGCATGGCCTTCACGGTGCAGCAGGGCGTCATTCGCGGGTCCGGCAAGGAGCACGGGTTCATGTACACGACGGGCAAGTACAAGAACTTCACGTTGCGACTGGACTACCTCTCCGAGAAGCCTGCCGACTTCGACGCCGACGACGTCTATTACTACGCGAATACGGGATATCACCTGTTCCTGATGGACGAGAACCTGTTCGTGTGGCCGAAGTCGATGACTCTGGCGGGGGAGCAGCGCGACCTGCTGAGGCCGATTGCCCTCGGCGGCACCAAGATGCGCGCGAGCACCTGGGACAACGAGGCGCGGCTCCGCGTGGTCCGCCCTCTGGGTGAGTGGAACTCGATCGAGATCGTCTCGAGCGACAGCAACATCAAGGCGTATCTCAACGACACGCTCATCTCCACGGTGACGCAGCACGAATTCACCCAGCCCGGCTACATCGGTTTGCAGATGCAGGGTTTCTCGTCCCGCTGGCGGAATATCCGGATCCGGGAAGACTGAGCCGCTGCGCGCCAGGGTTCGGCGCGTGCCCCCGGCGGGTGGTCCGACTTGAGGCTGGCGTCCCCGGTACGATGTCGTGTAGCGTGTGGGCGCCGCGCCTGCTCGGAGCGTGCGGCCGTCCTTGGAGATCCTCGCTGATGAAACGTGCCCTGCTCGCTCTTGTGCTTGGTGTGACCTGCGTTTCCGGGCTCGGTGGCGCCTGGTCCCGCGTGCTGGTTGCCCAGCCCCGCCCGCGTCTGAATCCCATGATTGCCGCGCTGGCCGGCGGTGGCGTCGCCCTCAGCGGCCGCGACTGGCAGTTCATCGACCTTGAACACAATCCCCTCGACCTCACCAAGCTGGACCAGACCATCGCGGACCTGACGAAGAACCATCGCCCGGATGGCACGGTCGACCTCAAGATGGCGCCGCTGGTCCGCATTCCCATGGACGGCGACGAGAGCTTCAAGTGGGTGGTGAAGCAGATCCTCGAGATTGGCGCCATGGGCGTCGTGTTTCCGAGGGTGGAGACCAAGGCGCAGGCCGAGCTGGCCGTGCGCACGCACCGGTTCAAGCCGCAGAAGGGCGCGAAGTACCCGACCCCTCCGGGTCTTCGCCACGTCACACCCTCAAAGGCAGCCCGGCGCTGGGGGCTCAGCATCGACGACTACATCGACAAGGCCGCCGATGTCTGGCCGCTCAACCCGGACGGTGAGCTCTTCAACATGATCATGATCGAGTCGGCCGAGGGGATGAACAACATCAATGAGATTCTCGACGTGCCAGGGATCGGGGCCATTTTCATCGGGCCCAACGATTTCAGCATGTCGCTCGGCAACGGCCGCTGGGCACCGAAGCATCCGGAGGATACGGAGAAGGGGTTCCAGCGGATTCTGCTGGCCTGCAAGGCCAAGAAGGTGATCTGCGGGATGCAGGTGGACGGCGGGCAGCCGGCTATCGACGAGCGGATCAAGCAGGGATGGCGCGTGATTCTCGGAGGCGGGAACTGACCCGCCGCAGCAGGAGGATGGGCATGAAGGGAACGATGATGCGCGCGGTGATGGCCGTGGCACTTCTGGCTGGCGCGGGCGCGCTGGCCCTGACCCCGGTTTCGGCCCAGCAGGCGCCAGCCAAGGCCGAGTGGGACGGCATCTACACCGACGCCCAGGCGACGCGTGGCGCGGCTGTGTATCAGCAGCACTGTGTGTTCTGCCACGGCAAGGACCTGGCCGGTGGGAACCTGGCCCCTGCCGCTGGCGGGCCGGCCTTTGTGACGAAGTGGCAGAGCCGTCCGCTGCGCGAGCTCTTTGGGTACGTGCAGGCGCGGATGCCCTACCACAGCCCGAATCGCCTCACACGTGCGCAGAACGCGGATGTGATCGCCTACATGCTGCGGTCCAGCAAAGTGCCCGCCGGGGCGAAGGAGTTCGCGGGGGACCTCTCGCTCAAGGGCGACCCGAAGCGCGGCGAGGCGTTCTACACCGAGGCGCAGGCGGAGCGGGGCCGCCAGGCCTTCAACCGCAACTGCGGCCTGTGCCACAACACCAACGATGCGAAGCTGACGCAGAAGCAGGTGGATGAGGCGCCGCTACCGAGCTCCTTCGCGGCACCGTTCCTGGCGCGTGTGTACTACGGCAAGATGCTCTATCCGACCGTCTATCACATCTACACCAAGTTGCAGAGCATGCCGGCCTTCGGCAACGAGTCGATCACCAACAACACGCGCGCCGACATCATCGCGCACATCCTTGACCGCAACGGCTTTCCGGCCGGCAACATCGAACTCAGGCCCGATGTGGAGCTGATGGGGCAGATGATGCTGAACGAGCCCGGGTTCGAGCATGTCTTCAACGGGAAGGACTTCACAAACATCAAGTTCGTCATGGGCACCCGCTGCGGTCCCGATCCGGGTGGATGTGCCCAGACCGAACCGGGGGACACCCTGCAGGTGATGCCGGGCGGCAAGATGTACTGCAAGTGCGACCTGCACGGCTACTGGTACTACGCCGCGAAGAAGTTCCTGAACTTCACGGTGCGGTTCCAGCACAAGTTCGTGAAGCCCGAGGGCTGGGTGGGGGATGAGGACATCTACATGGGCGGCGGCGGCTGGCTGATGTTCATCCAGGACACGAACATGGCGGGCTTCGGCAAGAGCATTGAGATTGAAGGCCGCGTCCGCGACATGGCCGACATCTTCTTCCTCGGCGGCGGCAAGGGGAAGTTCACTTACGACAACGCGGCCAAGACCAAGGTGGTCAGGCCGTTCGACTGGAACGACATCGAAATCGTGTCGAAGGACGGCCAGGTGAAAACCTACGTCAACGGCGTCCTCAGCTCGACGATTACCGAACATGACTACCCGGCGGGGTTCTTCGGCATGCAGGTCGAAGGGTCCCCGACCGAGTGGCGGAACATCCGCATCCGGCCTGAGTAGCCTGCGCGGAACGGGCGTCTGCGGATATCGGCCCTGGTCGTGCCGACCCGGGCACTGGAGGAGCGATGAAGGGATACGCGAAAGTGTTGGCCGGTGCGGCGGTGGGCTGCGTGGTGGGCGCGTTGGTGACGGTGCAGGTGGTGAAGGGGCAGGCGAAGCAGGCGCCTACGCCGGTGGAAGGCAAGCTCTCGCACATTTCGTTTGCCGTGGCCGACGCAGAGAAGACCGCCATGGCGTTCGGGAAGGTGTTCGGCGTGCCAGTCCCGAAGCCGAGGGACTTCCGCGACATCCCGTGGGGACCGCGGTTCCCGGGGAAGGTGATGAACGGACGGCTGGTGTCGCTGATGATCAATGGTGTCAGCTTCGAGTTCCTGCAGCCGCTCGACGGCGAGAGCCCGTGGCGGGACTATGTGAAGAACGGCGGTGACGGCGTGCACCACATCGGGTTCAACGTCCAGGATGTGACCAAGGCACGGGAGTATCTGGAGTCGAAGGGTGGCAAGCAGACGCAGGCGTTTGCCGAGTGGGCCAGCTATGTCGACATGCACGGCGCCGGCCTGCCGATTACCTTCGAGGTGACGCCCCTCGTGATGCCGGCCAACGCCGTCCCGGCCGCGAACGCGAAGGACCGCAAGTAGCTCCCGTCCCCGTGGAGACCCTCGATCCAGCCGCCCGGCGCAGCCAGCTGCGCCGGGCGATTGTCGCCTCGGCCGTCGGCACCTCGATCGAGTGGTACGACTTCTACCTGTACGGCACGGCGGCGGCGCTGGTCTTTCCGCAGAAGTTCTTCCCGGCGTCCGACCCGTTCATGGGGACGCTGCTGTCCTATTCCACGTACTTCGTCGGGTTCGTGTCGCGCCCCCTCGGGGCGGCCATTTTCGGGTACTTCGGCGACCGGCTCGGCCGGAAGGTGTCGCTTATCGCCACCTTGATGCTGATGGGCGTCGCCACGGCCGGCATCGGGCTGGTGCCCGGCTACGACCAGATCGGGATGTGGGGCGCGGTCCTGCTGACCTTCGGCCGGATGCTGCAGGGCATCGGCGTGGGCGGGGAGTGGGGCGGGTCGGTGCTCCTGGCCGCCGAATGGAGCGAAAAGCGGCACCGGGGCTTCGTGACGAGCTGGCCCCACATCGGGGCGCCGGTCGGCCTGGTGCTTGCCAACGGGGCCTTCGCGCTGGCCTCGGCGTACACCACCAACGAACAGTTCCTTGACTGGGCGTGGCGCATCCCGTTTCTCGCGAGCGTCGTGCTGATCGCCATCGGCCTCTACATCCGCACCGGCGTGAAGGAGACCCCGGCCTTCCAGAAGATGAAGAGCGAGGGTCAGCTCTCGAAGGCGCCGGTCTCCGAGACGGTGAAGGGGCATTGGCGGCCCGTGCTGCTGGTCATGTTCCTGCGAACCAGTCAGCAGACGGCCTTCTTCATTTTCACCAACTACATCCTGGCCTACGGGACGACGGCCCTCGGGATGGCGCGCGGCACTATTCTCGGCTACGTGAGCGGCGCAGCCGTATTGTCGATCTTCACCGTGCCGTTTTTCGGCTGGCTGTCGGACCGCATCGGGCGCCGGCGGCTCACGACGATCGCGTGTGTCGTCATGCTCGTGTTCCCGTTTGTCTGGTTCGGGTTGCTCGACACGAAGTCGGCGGGCCTCGTGTTCCTGGCGATTCTGCTGTCGATGCCGGTGCATGACATGCAGTACGGACCGCAGGCGGCGCTGATTGCGGAAAGCTTCCCGAGCCACGTGCGCTACACGGGTGCATCGCTCGGCTACCAGCTCTCATCGATTACGGCCGGTGGCCCCGCCCCCCTCGTGGCGCTCTATCTCTACCAGACGTTCGGGTCGTCCACGCCGATTGCCATCTACCTGATGATCTGCTCGGTCATCAGCCTCGTCTGCGTCAGGCTGCTGCCATCAGGCCAGTACGACGAGCTGTAGCGGGCTAGCCCTTCACCACCCAACCCTTCTTCACCAGGTGGGCGCGCACACGCTCACGGAGATCCCCCTGCAGTTCCACGGTGTTCTCCGAGACGGCACCGCCGGTGCCGCACAGCCGTTTCAGTTCGCTGCAGAGATCCTTCAGGAACGCGGCGTTGCCGGGCAGGTCGAAGACGACCGTGACGGTCTTGCCCCCGCGGCCCGCCTTTTCCATCCGGAGCTTCGCGACGACCCGGAGCGGCACCGGCTCCGTGCCCGCCCGGCGCGCGCTGCACTGGCAGTTGGTGGCGGGCCAGCCGCATCCCGGACAGACGCGGCCCATGTCCGACGTGTACACGAGGCGGCTGTTTGGCCGGGTCATCAGACGATCATAGGTCCGCTCGTTCCACGTCCGGCAGGGCCGCGTCCCAGTCGACGATTTCGTGCGGGGTCTGAGCGGATCCGACTAGAATCCGCCCAGCCCGCCGTGGCCTCGCGCCTGGCGGAAGGAGGACACGTGCGGAAGGCCGTCTTGAGCGCCGTCTTGAACGCCGTAGTGCTGCTGGTGGCTGCCTCGTCGATGCTGCATGCGGAGGACTGGCCCGAGTATCGCGGCGCCGGCCGGACGGGCATCTGGAAGGAGATCGGCATCGTCGACACGTTTCCGGCCGATGGCCTGAAGGTGCTCTGGCGCACGCCGGTCAATCGCGGCTTCAGCGGACCGTCGGTCTCGGCGGGACGCGTGTTCCTGACGGACTTCATCGAGGAGAAGGGGCCGAAGGGGACCGAGCGCGCCCTGGCCCTCGACGAGAAGACCGGGAAGATCCTGTGGACCTACGAGTGGCCGGCCGACTACGGCGGGATTCTGTGGCCAGTCGGGCCGCGTGCGACGCCGACCGTTGACGGGGACCGTGTCTACATCCTCGGGGTCAACGGCAAGCTCTTCTGCCTGAAGGCGGCCACCGGCCAGATCGTGTGGAAGAAGGACTACGTGGCCGACCTCGGTGCGGACCCGCGCACCTGGGCGTTCAACTACGGCTACACCGGCGCGCCGCTGGTGGACGGCAACAATCTGATCTGCATGGTCGGCGGCCAGCCGGATGCAAAGGTCGTGGCCCTCGACAAGTTCACCGGCCAGGTGATCTGGAAGGCACTCTCCATGGAGACGGAGCTGGGCGCGGCACAGCCGATGATGATCACCGAGGGCGGCGTGAAGCAGCTCATCGTGTGGTACCCGGGCGCCGTGGCGTCGCTGAACCCCGAGACCGGGAAGTCTCGATGGGAAGCCCCGTGGCGCGTCGGCGGGAGCGCGTCCGCGTCCATGCCATTCAAGAACGGGGCGAACCTGTTCTTCACGACCTTCTACGACGGCGGCCTGATGCTGAACCTGGATCAGAAGAAGCCGGGCGCCACGATGATGTGGAAGGGCAAGAGCAACAACGAGCTCCAGACCGATGGCCTCCACTCCACGCTCTCAGGCCCGGTGATCGTCAACGGCCACATCTACGGCATCTGCAGCTACGGGCAGTTTCGCTGCATGCGTGTGAAGGATGGCGAGCGGCTGTGGGAAACGCAGGCCGTCACCAAGGAGCGCGCGCGCTGGGCGACGGGCCACATCGTGGTGAACGGCGACCGGCTCTTCATCAATAACGACCGGGGCGAGTTGATCATGGTGCAGCCCGACCCGGCTGGCTACAAGGAGATCAGCCGCACCGCGCTCATCAAGCCGACGTCGCCTCCGGGCAACCGCCGGCAGTTAGTGAATGTGAACTGGTCGCACCCGGCCTACGCGAACAGGCACATCTACGCGAGAAACGACGAAGAGGTCATCGCGGCCTCGCTCGCGAAGGACGGCAAGTGATGCGCGAACGGCGGCTCCCCCTCCTCACGGGTGTCGTGGCTGCTGGCCTGGCGCTGGCCGCCTCGGGCGTGCTCAGTGCCCAGTCGGCTGTCCCCGCTGTGACGCTGTGGAATCTGAACGCCTACGACATCCTGTATGTGCTCTCCGGCGGCGGCGACAATGCCGTCGCCCTGATGCGCGACGAAGGGGTGGTGCTCATCGACCCGCTGCCGGCCGGCCTCGGCAAAGCCTCGCTCGAGGCCATCGCGACGGTGTCGGATCAGCCCGTGCGGACGATCGTCAACCTCCGCAGCGACGCCGCGCACCTGAAGGCGAACCTGGAGTATCCCGATGTGACGAAGGTGGTCGCGCCGAAGCCCGTGGCCGACCGGGCGGCGAAGCTCGGCGTGTTCACGGGCGCAGCGGCGAAGTTCGCGCCGTCCACCCTCATCACGGACACCCTGACGCTGCTCGACGGCCCCGATGTGATGGAGGTGTCGCTCCTGGGTCCCGCCCGGACCGACGGCGACGCGCTCGTCTTCTTTACACAGAAGCGCCTGGCGTACATGGGGGATCTCTTCCCGACGAAGGCCGTGCCGGTCGTGGAGCCGGCCGCGGGCGGGAGCCTCCTCGGCCTGGTCCAGACCCTGGCGACGGTCCGGGCCAGGGTGACGACGGCCCGGTCGGCCATCCCGGGCCGCGAATCACCGCGCGCGGGTGGCGCGGGCGCCCACAAGCCCATGTCCGTCATGCCGATTTCCCTCACCAGCCAGTGGAAGGATGTCGAGGAATATGCGGACTTTGTGGCGGCCTTCGTCGCAGGCGGCCAGGCCGCGCAGGCCGCCGGGCGCACGCCGGAACAGGCCGCCGCAGAGCTGATGCTGCCCGCGCGCTTCAAGGCCTACGACATGACCGGCGCGCCCGGTGCGATGGCAGCGCTCTACGCCGAACTGAAGGCCCGCTGAGCCCAGCCGGAGCGTATAATCCGGGCTGATTCCGCACTGCCGGATCCTCGGGCGCTACCCGGGTCCGCTTTCTCAATAGAGGTTCTATGCCGAGCTACTCCCTGACCGTGAACGGGAAGTCCCACACGGTGAACGCCGCAGCGGACACCCCGCTGATCTATGTGCTGCGCAACGACCTGAACCTGATGGCCACGCGTCTCGGCTGCGGGATGTCGCAGTGCGGTGCGTGCGCCGTGCTGGCCGACGGCAAGGAGATCCGCTCCTGCACCACGACGGTGTCCCGCATCGGGAACAAGAAGATTCACACCATCGAGGGCCTGCCGGGCCTCTGGGCCGCGAAGTCTGGCAAGGCCCTCACACCGGAGATGGTGCACCCGGTGCAGCAGGCGTGGATCGATGAGCAGGTGCCGCAGTGCGGGTACTGCCAGAGCGGCATGATGGTGGCCGCGGTGGACCTCCTGGACAGGACACCACAGCCGACCGTGCAGCAGATTCGGAATCACTTCACCAACACGGCACCCTCGCCGCACCTGTGCCGCTGCGGCACCTATACAGGCATCATGGCCGCTGTGCAGCGCGCGTCCAAGTCGATCGCCGGTTAAGGGAGGACATGATGAGCAACCTGATACCCGTCCTCACGCGTCGCGATTTCGTCAAAGTCGGCGGCGCCCTGGTGGTGTCGGCCTCGCTGCCGTCGACCGCGAAGGCTGCGGCTGGTGCCGACGCCGGTTACACGCTGGACGCCACCAAACTCGTGTCGTGGCTGGAGCTCCACGCCGACGGTTCCATCGTCGCGCGCACGGGCAAGACCGAAACGGGCACGGCCTCGTCGGCGTTCTATGCGCAGGCGGTGGCTGAAGAACTCGACGTGGATCCACGGAAGGTCTCCATCATTGGCGGGCATACCGACGAGACTCCCGATGGCGGCTATTCCGCGGGCTTCCTCGGGGGCGTGAACAACCTGAAGAAGGTGGCCGCCTACACACGGCAGGCGTTGCTGGGTCTGGCGGCCGAGCGGCTCGGTGTCCCGGCGGCCGGGCTCACAGTGGCCGGCGGCGTGGTCTCCGGCGGCGGGAAGTCAGTCAGCTACACCGACCTCGTCAAGGGGCAGCAGCTCAGCCTCGCGATCCCCGTGACCGGCCGGCTGGCCCGGATCGACCCGAAGGACCCGATCGGCATCACCGATCTGATGGGCATCACCGTGACGGGCAACCCCCCGATGAAGCCCATGGACAAGTACACGGTCGTGGGCGGGTCCCACCCGCGTCCGTCGATTGCCGATATCGCGATGGGCAAGGCCGTCTACAGCGGCGACGTCAAGGTGCCGGGGATGCTGCATGCGCGGATGGTACGGCCCGCGTCGCTCGGTTCGACGCTGGTGTCGGCGGGCAAGCTCGACAAGGTGAAGTTCCCGACCGCGGAAGTCGTGGTGCAGAAGAACCTGGTCGCCGTGGTCTCACCGAATGAATGGGAGGCGGTGTCCGCCGCCAGGGCGGTCGCGGCCGTGACGAAGTGGACCGAGTGGGCGGGCCTTCCCGGCAGCGGGAACCTCACCGCCACGCTGCGCAGCGCCAAGTGGGAGGACGTCGGCCGGCGTGGAGATCCGGCCAAGGCGGAGGCGGGCCTGGCCAAGGCCGCCCGGACGCTGGCGACCACCTATGAGCAGCCCTACGTGCGGCACGCCCCGATGGGGGCCTTTGTAGCCACGGCAGATGTGAAGACCGACGGGTCTCTCACGATCTGGTCGCAGTCGTCGCAGTCGCAGGGCGCGCGCGCACACATCGCGCACATCATGAGTGTGCCGGTGGAGAAGGTCGTGATCCGCTGGGCGCAGGGACCTGGTCAGTACGGCCGGACCACGTATGGCGGCGACGGTGCGATGGCGGATGCGGCGATCCTGTCGAAGCTGGTCGGCAAGCCGGTGCGGGTGCAGTGGACCCTCAGCGAGGACCTGGCGTGGTCCTCCACCTCGCCGGGCTGGGTGGCGGACGTCAAGATCGGTCTCGACGACAAGGGCAACATGGTCGCCTTCAAGAGCGACTGGTACTCCCCGCACGAAAACGACGCACGGATGATCGGGGCCGTGCTGGCGGGCATGCCGACGATCAGCCCCAAGACCAAGCCCTTCTATCCCGCGATCTCGACCGTGTGGCCGTACGACAAGGTGCCGGCCGTGGTCGAGTCTGCCTACGGCATGGCGAATCTCGCGAGCGAGTCGGCCAACGGGGGTATCCGCGGCAACATCATGCGGACGCCATGGCAGCGCCAGCAGAACTTCGCCCTCGAGGCGGCGGTCGAGGAGGCCGCCGCGGCGGCCAAGGCTGATCCCATCGAGTACCGCATCCGCCACACCAGCGACAAGCGGCTGATTGAGATCCTGAACGAGACATCGCAGGCTGCCGGTTGGAAGAGCCGTCCCTCACCCAGTCCGCAGGCGGCCAAGTCCGGCACCACGCCCGTACGCGGCCGGGGCGTGGGCGTGGTCATCCGGAGCGGGGCCCAGTGGGTGGGCATTGCCGAGGTCGAGGTCGTGCCCGCGACCGGTGTGGTGAAGGTGCTGTCGTTCACCACCGGTGTGGATGTCGGAAAGGTGATGAACCCGCGCCACCTGAAGTCCAACATCGAGGGTGGCACCGTCATGGGCCTGGGCGAGGCGCTCTTCGAGGAGGTGACCTTCGATGCGTCGAAGGTGACGAGCACCGACTGGACGAAGTACAAGATCCCGGCGATGGGCGACGTGCCCGACGTGAAGACGGTGTTCACCTCGCGCAACGGCCGCGGCATCAACGGCGGCGGCGAGGCGGCCAATACCGTGTCGGCGAATGCGGTGGCGGCGGCGTTCTTCGACGCCACGGGCGTCCAGCCGCGCCGGGTGCCGCTCACGCCGGCCTATGTGAAGTCGATTCTGAAGGCGTAGCCGGCCCGGGTCGCCGGGCTGAAGACACCAACGGCCGGAGCAGCGATGCTGCTCCGGCCGTTGTCTTTTCTCCTACTTGGCCGATGCAGCGGCTGCGGGCGCTGCCTCGGCGTAGTAAGCGCGCTGCTTGAAGCGCCACCCTTCCTTCGTCCGCACGATCACGTCTTCGTAGCTCCCGCCGCCGGTGATCGCCGGATTCTTCTGCAGGTCGATGAGCGTGACGTAGGACGACCCCTTGGCGCCTTCCGCAGACGGTTCGATGAGGACGTTGGTGGAGATGTGGAAGATCTTCGGGCGCGGCTTGAGCGGGCCTCGACCGGCCGCCAGGTCTCCGATCTCCTTGCGGCCCTTGAGCGTCCGGTCGGCGCCGATCTTGAACGTGCCGTCGGTCGTGAAGACGCTCCCGTACATCTCGGTGTTGCTGCTGTCGTACGCGTAGTTGTACTTCGCATACAGCATCTGGATTTCGGTGTAGTCGGCGGCACTCAGCGTGGCTTTCTGATCGGCCGCCTGTGCGGCGGCGCCGGCCAGGAGGACTGCGGCAAGCGTGACCGGGATGAGTCGTGTCATGAGGCGGTGCTCCTATTTGGCTGTGACGTCGTAGGCGTACACGCTGCCCTGATCCCGCAGGATGAGCGTGCCGCGGGTGATGATCGGGTGACTCCAGGTGGGGAGCTCGCCGGCGGAAATGCGGAATCGCCCATGTTCCACATACTGCACCGGCGTGGCTTCCGCGAGCGCCACCTGGCCCTGCTCGCTGAAGAGGTAGAGCCGCGCGTCGGCGTAGATGGCCGACCCTTTTCCGACGCTCCTGTGCTGCCAGGCCACCTTGCCGTCGGCCAGGCGCATCGCGGTCAGGATCGAGTTGGAGAACCCGTAGAGGTGCTCGCCGACCAGCACCGACGACGCATGGTGGTTCATCATCTCGCGCGTGAAGTACACCTCCTTCGCGCCACTCGCCGTGACGTCGAGGAGCACGGCGCCTGTGCCGTAGGCCGAGGAGAGGAACACCTTGCTGCCACTGATGATCGGCGTGGCGATGTTGGCCGTGTCGTTATTCACGCGGTCGTTAGTCCAGAGGACCTTTCCCGTGGCGACGTCCACGCCCATGCCGTTCCGTGCGGTGAAGAAGACCGCCTGCCGGACGCCACCGATCGTGGCGACCATGGCCGAGGAGTAGGCGGCGGGGTCGCTGGCGGCGGTCTTCCAGATGACGGCGCCGGTGGCCTTGTTCAGCGCGACGATCGTGGCATTGGGGCCACCCGGCTGCACGAGCACGCGATCCTCCAGCACGAGCGGCGACTCGCTGATGCCCCAGTAGGGGTTGTCCCCCTTGAACTCGCTGAGGATGTTCTTCTTCCACACGGGCTTCCCGGTCGCAAGGTCCAGGCACGCGAGGTCGCCATTCCCGCCGAGGGCAAAGAGCCGGTCGCCGTCGATGACCGGCGTGCCCCTGGGGCCGTCGCCACGGTCATTCGAGAAGAGCGCGCCGTTCGGCGTTTCCCACACCTTCTTGCCGGTCGCCGCGTCGATGGCCACCACGTATTCCGTATTGCCCCGGGTGCCGAGCGTGAAGAGCCGCCCGCCAGAAGCGGCAAACGACGAGTAGCCGCCACCGTTGCCGGTGGAGCGCCAAAGCAGCGGCGGCCCCCCCTCTGGCCAGTCCTTCAGCAGGCCGGTTTCGGCGGACTTGCCGTCGCGGTTCGGGCCGCGCCACTGGGTCCAGTCAGGGGCCTGGCCGTCGAGCACGGCCGTGACAGCCAGCGTGGAGCAGGCGGCGAGGACAACGGTGGGGAGCCAGCGCATGGAGCCTATTCTGCCATTGAGCGATCATGGGGGCATGGAGAAGCTTGAGGGCTGGCTGGACCGCTACGAGCGGGGGCACATTGACCGGCGGACATTCCTGGCTGGCGCGGCCGTGGCCTTTCAGGCCGCCGTGGGCGAGGCGCAGGGCACGCGTGGGCTGGTGGCACCAGGCGGCGTGCACCACGTGGAGATCAAATCCGTGGACTTTGCCGGGACGAAGGCCTTTTACGAAAAACTGCTCGGGCCAGCCGTGGTCCAGGATTTTCGCGCCACGATCCCGCTGGAGCCCGCTCCGGGGCGAGCCACGCTCCGCATCTCCTCGGGTCCGATTCCTCGCGTGGACCACTTCGCCCTCAAGGTGCCCGGGATGAACCCGAAGGACCCGAAGGCCACGCGCGCGACCCTGGAGAAGGCAGGGCTGAAGGTCCGGCAGGTCGACGCCGCGCTCTACGTGATGGCTCCGGACGACCTGGAGGTGGAGCTGGTGGCGCCGGGTGTACGCCGCTAGTAGCTCCGGGGTCTGTAGCCTGACGCCCCCACATCGTGGAGGTTGCCGCCGCGGGATATTTCCGGTTCGCCAGCGAGATTCAGATCGCGAGGGTGTGGCGACGTCCCTGAACGCAGGCCTTACGGGCCGGCCCTGAACGGGCCAACCGGATCGCGACTTGCAGTGGCGGTGTGATGAATACCCCTCAACGAGCCATCCAGGAGACCCGGCCATGACCAGTTCGCACGGTGTAAGAGACCTGATGAGCCCCTACGTCATGACCGTCGTGGACGACATGACGACGGATGACCTCGCGCGGTACTTGGTCGAGCATGAGATCTCCGGTGCGCCCGTTGTGGACGAGCAGGGCCACCTGGTCGGCGTCGTGTCGATGACCGACATCGGCCGCAATGTCGCGGATCCCGCGGAGACCGAGCTCGACAGGGGCACGGACTTCTATCGAGATGACGCGACGGACCTCCCATTTGCCGGGCACGTCGGCCGTGGCGCTGGCGACGGGGGAGTGGCCATGGTCCGCGACATCATGACGGCCGGGGTGTGCCATGTGCCCGTGGGCGCGTCGGTTGGCGAGGTGGCGCGCCTCATGGTGGAGCAGCACATGCATCGCGTCGTCGTGACCGAGGACAAGCAGCCGGTCGGGATTATCACCAGCATGGACCTGTTACGACTGCTTGCCGGTCAGTCTTGAACCTGGCGCGCTCAGGGGTCGGCATAGCGAGGGAACGACGATGACAACACATGTCGGAATCTGGATCGACCACGAGAGGGCGCTGATTGTCGCCGCCGGAGAGGATGCGGTGACGCAGGTGCAGTCCGGTGTCCCCGGTCATGCGCGCTTCACCGGTGGTGGCGGGTTCCCTGATGGCAACAGCTCTCAGGGCGGGGGGAGTGAGCGGCGGTACGAGGAGCGCCATCGAAACGCCCTCTCCCGTTTCTTTGACGATGTCGTTGTGGCCATCGGCCCAGCCGAGGCGGTGCTGATCTTCGGACCAGGCGAGGCCAAGCAGGAACTGGCCCATCGGATCGAGCACGCCAGGACGCAGCCGAAGCCCACGCTCGTTGTTGAGGCCGCGGACAGACTGACCGTCCCGCAGATCGTGGCGAAGGTGTCCGGGTACTTCGAGGCGGAGGCCAGGAAAGGGCGCATGCCGCCTGCCCGGCCGCACCGGGGCGTGCCGATCACCTCGACGTGAGGCGCTTGAACGTCGCCTTCCGCACCTACGCTGGGTCATTCGGGTTCTCCTGCACCATGGTTTCGACGAATGCTCCCGTCACCATGGCCCCGTTGGGTCAGTGCGAAGGCGTGAATGGAGTTGGGCAGGCGAGGCGAACCCCCGAGGAATCGCCCTGCTCCACGGAGTGCCAGTTCGCGCCTCGGTATACTCGAAGGCGCGATGCAGTACACGAATCTTGGTTCCAGTGGTCTGAAGGTGTCCCGGCTCTGCCTGGGATGCATGGGATTTGGCACGCCGGCGTGGCGTGAGTGGGTGCTCCCCGAGGAGCCGAGCCGCGTCATCCTGAAGCGCGCCATCGAGCTGGGCTTCAACTTCTTCGACACGGCGGACTTCTACTCGGCCGGCGAGGGCGAGGCCGTGCTGGGCCGCGCGCTGCGCGACTTTACGACGCGCGACCAGGTCGTCATCGCGACCAAGGTGTTCTACCCGACCCGGGCCGGCGTCAACGAGCGCGGCCTCTCGCGCAAGCACATCTTCGACGCGGTGGACCGGTCACTGCGGGCCCTCGGCACCGACTACATCGACCTCTACCAGTTCCACCGCTGGGACCACGCGACGCCGCTTGACGAAACACTGCGCGCGATGGACGACATCGTGCGGGCCGGCAAGGTCCGGTATCTGGGCGCGTCGAGTTGCTATGCCTGGGAGTTCGCGCAGGCGCTCGCGATGGCCGACCAGCGTGGCTGGTCGCGGTTCATCTCGATGCAGGGCCACTACAACCTGCTCTACCGGGAAGAGGAGCGCGAGATGATCCCGCTCTGCACGAAGGAGGGCATCGGCCTCATTCCGTGGAGTCCGCTGGCGCGCGGTGTTCTGACGGGCACGAGGAAGCCGGGTGAGTGGACCGCCACCTCGCGTGCGCGGACCGACGACTTCGCGCACTTCCTCTATTCCACGCCAGGCGACGCCGAGATCGCCGACCGCTGCGTGCAGGTGGCGGCCAGGCGTGGCGTGCCGCCCTCGCAGGTGGCGCTGGCGTGGCTGCTGGCCAAGGGCGTGGCCGCCCCGATTCTCGGCACGACGAAGCTGGAACAGCTCGAACAGGCCATGGGCGCGCTGGATCTGACCCTGGACGAATCGGAGATGACGTACCTGGAGGAGCGTTACCAGCCGCATACCGTGCTTGGGATCGCTGGTCCGCCCGATTCAGCTGGTCCGAAGTCCCGTTAGACTCGCGGACCTTTCTATCGCGACCGCCTGCCGAGAAGGTCCTCGACCTGGAGCCCGATGTCCTTTGCTATCTGGCGGAGCAATGTCGGTGAAATGTCCCGTCCCTGATGCATCGGAACGGTGGTTCCGCGGCCGTCGGCGTGTCGGAACTGCCGGTGAGATCCGCGCTGACGCACCTCGGCGAACCCGAACGCTTCAAGAAGCGCGACCACGTCGCGCGGCTTGATGATCGGTATGTTGCCCACAAACTACGCGACTTCTACGGTTTGCGTGCCGATGAACACGCTGTCGAGATGAGGCGACCCCGCTTCGAGCAGCATCTCGACGACTTCCTGAAGGTTGGCGTGGAGTTCATCCAGCGTTGCACCCTGACTGTGGGCGCCGGCAAAGCCCGGCACCCAGCCGACATAGAGACCGGTATCGGCGTCTCGTTCGATCACCGCTGTGAACTGTTTCATGGGAGGCCTCGCCTACCCCGGACGATACCAGAAGCGTTCCGCGTGCTCCAGCCAGAGTTGCGAGGCACTGGAGTGTCCCGGATCGGGGCCAATGCCCCGGGGCCCGGCCTCTACGCGAAGGTGAGCGTGCGGTGGCTGGTGTGCGTCCGCAGCACGTCGGCCGTGAGCTGCTTCGAGAGATACACCTTCGATTCGCGGTTGTCGGCCGCGTGCGGCTCGTACTTGATGACGTCGAACTGCAGGTGGTCCAGCGTGCCGCGCATGTCGTAGAAGCGGTTCTTGGTCTTCACGACCACTTCATGGAAGCCCACGGTGTGCGCCCATACCTCGGACTCCTCGGTGAGTGCCCGGAAGTGCCCGAGGCCGCGCCAGTCGCGCCGGGTGCCGCCGATCCAGGTGTAGAGGATCTTCCGCCCGTCGAACTGGATCACGTCCTTCAGGCGGGCAACAAGGTCCGCCAGCCGCGGGTCGGTTTCCGTGGCCCGCAACTCATGCATGACTTTGAAGGACACGGGGACGACCGTCCCGCCGGGATCGTCCGGCAGCGGCGCCTCGGCCATGAGGATAAGGCTGTCCCTGTCGTGCAGGCGGTGGATGATCTCCGCGGCCGACTTCTTCCGGGGAAACTCTCCGAAGTACTCCTCGAGGTACTGGATCTCGAGCGCGCCGGGTTCGAGCGCGTACTGCTTGATGAGATGCTCCACGGCGGGTCCGCCTACTATAATCCAACGATTTGACTCGCACGGCGCTTCGCGCACTCCAGCTCTTCGTCTTCAGCCTGGTCGTGTTTCCGCAGCCTTCGGAGGCTCAGGCTCCAGCGTCGCCCGGCGGCGCGCCAGCCCGGCTTCCGGCCATTCTCGGCCCCGCGCCTCCAGTCGCACCGGAGGTCGTCAACCGCGACGCGCAGGGCAACGCGACGATCCGTGCCACGCGGCTGACGACACCGATCCGTATCGATGGCAGGCCGGACGAGGCGGTCTACACCCAGGTGCGGGCCGTCTCGGGCCTCGTCCAGAACATTCCGCAGGCGGGGCAGCCCTCCACCGAGAAGACCGACGTGTGGGTGTTCTTTGACGACACCGCGATCTACGTGTCCGCACGGTGCTGGGACTCGGCTGGTCCGGCCGCGCTCATCGCCAACGAGATGCGCCGCGACAACGGCCAGATCACCAACAACGACAGCTTTGGCGTGATTCTCGATACCTTCTATGACCGCCGCAACGCCTTCATGTTCATCACCAACCCCCTGGCGGCGCAGCGCGACATCCAGGTGACCAACGAGGGCAATTCCAACCAGGACTGGAACCCGGTGTGGACGGTGCGGTCCCAGACGTTCGACGGCGGGTGGACCACCGAGATGCGCATCCCGTTCAAGTCGATCCGCTACCGGCCCGGCAAGGAACAGATCTGGGGCATCAACTTCCGCCGCGGGATCAGGCGCAAGAACGAGTACAGCAACCTGACCCCGCTCCCGGCGGCCGATGGATCAGGCGCCTGGATCCGCATGTCGCGGGCGGGCACGCTGGTCGGTCTGGAGGCGGCCGCCGAGGGCCGCAACCTCGACATCAAACCCTACGCGGTGGGCGGGTTGCGTACGGACAACACCGTCGCGCCCAGGGTGTCCAACGACATCGACCGCCAGGCCGGCGTGGACGTCAAGTACGGCCTGACCAAGAGCCTGACGCTCGACGTGAGCGTCAACACCGACTTTGCGCAAGTGGAGGTCGATGAGCAGCAGGTGAACCTGACGCGGTTCAATCTCTTCTTCCCAGAGAAGCGCGAATTCTTCCTCGAGGGCCGCGGCATCTTCGAGTTCGGCCGGCCGAACTTCGCGCGAGGCAGTGTGCCCACCGGCGGCATCGTGCCGGAGCTGTTCTTTACGCGGCAGATCGGCCTGAACCGCGGGCGGGTGATTCCCATCATCGCGGGTGGGCGCGTGACAGGCCGGGTCGGCGCGACGACGGTCGGCGCTGTGGCCATGCAGACGGACTCGGAGGCGGCTTCCGGCACGCCGAGGACCACCTTCGCGGTGCTGCGCGCACGGCAGGACATTCTGAACCGGAGCAGCATCGGCGCCATGTTCACGGGCCGTTCCGAGTCGCTGCGCGCCCCCGGACGCGCGAGCACGACTATTGGTCTCGACGGGGCCTTCTCGTTTGTGAACTACCTGAACCTCAACGGCTTCTATATGCGATCCGGCACGCCGGGTCTCACAGGGCGGCAGGAGAGCTACCAGGCGCGCGGCGAGTGGAACGCGGATCGGTACGGCGTCGAACTGGACCACCTGTTCGTCGGCGACGACTTCAACCCCGAGGTCGGCTTTGTGCAGCGGCCGGACATCAGACGCACGCTGGCCTCGGCCCGGTTCAGCCCGCGGGTCAAGCGCGTGAAATCCGTCCGGCAGGTCTTCACCGAAGGCACCATCGAGCACATCCAGAACACGGCGGGGCAGCTCATCACGCGCGTGGAGTCGGCGACGTTTTCCACCGAGTTTCACCGCAGCGACCGCGTGTTCGCGAACGCGTCGCGGACGCACGATCGGCTGCTGACGCCGTTCCGCCTCGCGGGCGGGCCCGCCATCGCGCCTGGCGAGTACGACTTCTACAACGTCACTGGTGGCTACGGGTTCGGATCCCAGCGCAAGGTGTCCGGATCCGTCAGCGCGGGGCGCGGACGCTACTACGACGGCGATCAGAGCACCGTCAGCGTCAGCGGTGGGCGCGTGCAGCTGTCGCCGCAGTTCTCCCTTGAGCCGAGCCTGGTGCTCAACTGGTTCAGCTTCCCCTCGGTGGACTACACGACGCGCGTCGTCCGCACGCGGCTGAACTACACCTTCACGCCGCGCATGTTCGTCAGCGGGCTGGTGCAGTACAACTCGGCGGCCAACAGCGTCAGCAGTAACGTCCGCTGGCGCTGGGAGTACATCCCCGGCAGCGAGCTCTTTGTCGTCTACACCGACGACAACACGGCCGACATGCCACCCGGGCGGACAGTCCGTCTGCTGAATCGTGGCCTGGTGGTGAAGGTCAACCGGCTGCTGCGTTACTGAGCCGGTCGGAGACCGGCCGTGATCTCACCGGTGCGACGAATAGACGGTCATCTTGCCGGTCTTGTCGAAGGCCATCACGGCGTAGGGGTTGGTTTTGCCGCCCTGCTCCATCCCCGGCGAGCCGGCCGGCATGCCGGGGACCGCGAGCCCGGCGACCGCGGGGCGCTCGGCCAGGAGCTTCTTGATGTCGGCGGCGGGCACGTGCCCTTCGATGAGATAGCCGCCGATCGAGCCGGTGTGGCACGACCGCGCTTCTGCGGGGACCTTCGTATCGCGCAGGCGGGTCGCCGACTCGGTGACGGTGACCGTGAAGCCCGCTTTCCGTAGATGCGCGACCCAATTCATGCAGCAGCCGCAGCCGACGTCGCGGACGACCGTCATGGCCGTGGGGCTCTGGGCCGGAGCGACGTTGCCCGCGAGAAGGACCGCGAGCACGGCGGCTGCGGAGATGAGCGTCTTCATGGTCGGCACCTCATGGCCCGTCGAAAGCCTGACGTCAGGGCTGGATGTGAAACTCTCGGGACGCGACGGACTGTCCGTCAACGAGGATTTCCACCTGGTAGTCGCCAGTCGGGAACCCGCCTGGGCTAACAAAAAGAAAGTCCGTGGCCGCCCGGCCCTTGTATGACACCGACTTCGGCGTCTCACTGAGCACACGCCCGGCGTGCCACCAGCGAGCCGTAATGGTCGACGCCCCGGCTCGATCGGTCAGGACCGCTGAATAAATCGTGTCCGTGGGCTTGAACCGCGTCGCGTGTATCCCCACGGTCCGGTCGACGTTGAGCGACCGCCCAATCTGCAGGGTGCTGACATGGAGAGGCTGACGACAGCTCCCACTCACGAGGGCAATCAGGGCGAGGGCCGGAAGTGTCCTATATGCGCGGCGCATAGCCTTAATGTAGCTGATCGGAGGCGAGGAGCAGACCTCTCGCGCTACACGCCGGCCGGCTCGTAGCCGAGATTCGGCGTGAGCCAGCGCTCCGCTTCTTCCACCGGGATGCCCTTCCGGAGGGCGTAGTCCTCCACCTGGTCCTTGCCGATGCGTCCCACGGTGAAGTACTTCGCGTCCGGATGTGCGAGATAGAGGCCGCTGACGGCGGCGGCAGGCAGCATGGCGCACGTCTCCGTGAGCGTGATGCCGACCCGTGCCGGGTCGAGCAGGGCGAAGAGCTTCCGTTTCTCGCTGTGGTCCGGGCAGGCGGGATAGCCGAAGGCCGGCCGGATGCCGCGGTACCGCTCCTCGATCAGGTCCTCGTTGGAGAGACGCTCGTCGGCGCCGTACCCGAGTTCGCGGCGCGCCCGCGCGTGGAGATACTCGGCGAAGGCCTCGGCCAGCCGGTCCGCCAGCGCCTTGACGATGATGGCGGAGTAGTCGTCGTGGGCCTTCACGTACTCGGCGGCCACGTCGTCGGCTCCGAGGCCGGAGGTCACGGCGAAGGCGCCAACCACGTCGGTCAGGCCGGATTCGCGCGGCGCCACGAAGTCCGCCAGCGACCGGTAGGACTGACCGTCGGCCAACTGCTCCTGCTGGCGCAGCATGGAGAAGCGCACCAGCTCGGTTGACGGGTCGTGCCCGGCGGCCTGCGGGTCGTACAGCACGATGTCGCCACCGTCGCTCACGGCGGGCCAGAAGCCGTAGACGCCCTTGGCGGTGAGCAGGCGTCCGGTGACCAGGCGGTCCAGCAGCACCCGCGCGTGCTCGTAGAGCTCGACGGCGGCCGGGCCGTACTGCGGGTGCGTGAGGATGGCCGGGAACGTGCCCTTGAGGTCCCATGCCGTGAAGAAGAACGTCCAGTCGATGAAGGGAATCAGCTCTTCGATGGGCACGTCAATCGCGCGCGCGCCCATGAACGCCGGTGTGGGCAGCGTGGCCCCCGCCCACGGCAGGTGGACGGCGTGGGAGCAGGCATCGCGATACGGCACCAGGGCTCGCCGCTTGAGGGCGCTGTGCTGGATCCGCAACGCTTCCTGCTGCGCCCGGTTCGTCCGGTTGTAGGCGTCACGGTTCGCCGGGTTGATCAGGCTCGACACGGCGTCCACCGCCCGCGAGGCGTCCAGCACATGCACCACCGGGCCGTCGTACACCGGGGCAATCTTCACGGCGGTGTGCGCCTTGCTTGTCGTGGCGCCGCCGATGGCCAGGGGCAGCGTGATCCCGCGCCGCTTCATCTCGCGCGCCACGAACACCATCTCGTCCAGCGACGGCGTGATGAGGCCGCTCAGGCCGATCAGATCCACCTTCTCGCGGACGGCCGTGTCGAGGATGGTGTCGGTGGGCACCATGACGCCAAGGTCGATGACCTCGTAGTTGTTGCACCCGAGCACCACGCCCACGATGTTCTTGCCGATATCGTGGACGTCGCCCTTGACCGTGGCCAGCAGCACCTTGCCCTGCGTGCGCATCGTGTCGCCGGAGGCCAGGCGGGCCGCCTCCATGTACGGCAGGAGATAGGCCACGGCCCGTTTCATGGCGCGGGCGCTCTTGACGACCTGTGGCAGGAACATCTTGCCGGCGCCGAACAGGTCTCCGACGACCCGCATGCCGTCCATGAGCGGGCCCTCGATGACCTCCAGCGGGCGCGAGACGGTCTGTCGCGCCTCCTCGACATCTGCCTCGATGAAGTCGACGACGCCGTGCACCAGCGCGTACGTCAGGCGCTCGCCGACGGTGCCCTGTCGCCAGGCGAGGTCCTGCTCGGTCCGTTTCACCGAGCCCTTCACCGTCGCGGCGTACTGCACCAGCCGCTCGGTGGCGTCCGGGCGACGGTTGAAGATGATGTCCTCCACGTACGTCAGCAGTTCCGCCGGGATGTCGGCATAGACCGCCAATTGACCAGCGTTGACAATGCCCATGTCGAGGCCGGCCTTGATGGCGTGGAACAGGAACGCCGCGTGGATGGCTTCGCGGACCAGGTCGTTGCCCCGGAAGGAGAACGACAGGTTGCTGATGCCGCCGCTGATGTGCACGCCCGGGCAGAGCGCCTTGATCCGGCTCGCGGCCTCGATGAAGTTGATGGCGTACTCGTTGTGCTCCTCGAGCCCGGTGGCGATGGCCAGCACGTTCGGGTCGAAGATAATGTCTTCCGGGGCGAAGCCGGCCTGCAGCGTGAGCAGCCGGTAGGCCCGCTGGCAGATCTCCACCTTGCGCGCGATCGTGTCGGCCTGGCCCGTCTCATCGAAGGCCATGACCACCACCGCCGCCCCAAAGTGCCGGATGACCGAGGCCTTGTGAAGGAAGTCGGCTTCGCCTTCCTTGAGGCTGATCGAGTTGACGATGCCCTTGCCCTGGATGCACTTGAGGCCCGCCTCGATGACCGACCACTTCGAGCTGTCGATCATGACGGGGATGCGGGCGATGTCCGGCTCGGTGGCGATCAGGTTCAGGAACGTCGTCATGGCCTGCTCGGAGTCGAGCATCCCCTCGTCCATGTTGACGTCGAGGACGTTGGCCCCGCCGCGCACCTGATCCAGCGCCACCTCGGCGGCCTTCACGAAGTCGCCTGCGAGAATGAGCTTGGCGAAGCGGCGGGAACCGGTGACGTTGGTGCGCTCACCGATCATGGTGAAGTTGCTGTCGGGCCGGATGGTGAGCGTTTCAAGTCCAGAGAGCACCGTGTGCGACGCATGGTCCGCCTGCGAGGGCCGCGGGCGCGGCCGGACGCCGGCGACCGATGTCGCGATGGCGCGGATGTGGTCCGGTGTCGTTCCGCAGCAGCCGCCGACGATGTTCACGAAGCCGCTCTCGGCGAAGTCGCGGATCAGGTCGCCGGTCTCAGGCGGCGTCTCGTCGTACTGTCCGAACGCATTGGGCAGGCCGGCGTTGGGGTACGAGGTCACGTAGCTCTCGGCCATCCGGGCCAGCTCGGCGAGGTACGGCCGCATCTCCTTCGCCCCGAGCGCGCAGTTCAGGCCGACGCTGAATGGCCGGACGTGCCGGATCGCGGTGTAGAACGCGTCGAGGGTCTGGCCCGAGAGGGTCCGTCCGCTCCGATCCGTGATCGTGACGGAAATCATCACCGGGGTGGACGACCCGCGGGCCTCGCACTCCTCCTGCACCGCCACGAGCGCCGCCTTGGCGTTCAGGGTGTCGAAGATGGTTTCCACGAGGAGCAGGTCCACGCCGCCGTCGAGCAGGCCGCGCACCTGATCGCGGTACGCCGCCCGCGCCTCGTCGAAGGTGACGTTCCGGTATGCCGGGTTGTTGACGTCCGGCGAGATGGAGAGCGTCCGGTTCGTCGGCCCGATGGAGCCGGCCACGAAACGCGGCCGGTCGGGTGTCTTCGCCGTGAATTCCGCCGCCGCGTCGCGCGCCACCGTTGCGGCCGCCACGTTCATCTCGTGGGCGAAGGCCTCCAGTCCGTAGTCCGACTGCGAGATGGCGTTCGCGTTGAACGTGTTGGTCTCGATGATGTCGGCACCCGCCTCCAGGTACTCGCGATGAATGCCGCCGATGATGTCGGGCCGCGTGAGGGCCAGGACATCGGCGTTCCCCTTGAGGTCGCGCGGGTGCCCCGCGAAGCGCGCGCCACGGAAGTCCTGTTCAGTCAGGCCGTGGCGCTGAATCATCGTGCCCATCGCGCCATCCAGAACCAGAATCCGGCGGGCCAGCAGGGCGTGCAGCGTGTCGAGTGTGCTCATAGGGGTATCCGTTATCTGTGGGCGGCCGCGCGCCGCCCGGAGCGTCCGGACTGGCGGAGTCCGGTGTCGAGTGCCTTGACGCCCGAGGCCACCAGGACGACGAACGGGTCGCCGGCCAGCCGGGTGCCGACGCTGACGCGGATGTGGCTGTAGCCGGCCGCGGTCAGCATCTGGGTGAGCGTGCGTTCGGAGAAGCCGAGGTGGGTGTCGCCGAAGCGGTCCCGCACCCATCCCTCGTCGTGCTCCCGGAGATCCAGGATCAGGATCTGCCCGCCGGGCCGCAGCACGCGCGTCGCTTCACTGATCGTGTCCTCGGGGTCGCGTGCGTGGTGCAGCGCCTGCGAGAGCATCGCCAGGTCCACGCTGGCGTCCGCCAGCGGCAGGTGGGAGAGGTCGCCCTTCCGCCATTGCGCATTCGTGACGCGCCGGCGCGCCGCGAGGGCGCGGGCCCGCTCGAGTACTTCGTCCGACCGGTCCACGCCGATGACGCTCCGGGCAAACCGGGCGGCTTCGAGGGTGAGGTAGCCTTCGCCGCACCCGACATCCACCACGTCCATCTCGGGCAGGAGGTGGCCAAGCGCCCGCGCCCAGGCGGCCCAGCTGCGGCCGGGCACGAGTTGCCGGGCATCGCCGTGGGTGTCGAAGTCTTCCTTGCGCAGCCGGAGCACTTCCTGGAGCCGGGCCTCATCCGCCTTGACGGCACGATCGTCCGCCGACGAGGCGAACTGGGCGTCAAGCACGGTCCAGAGCGACGATGTCTCCCGCGAGCCACTGTCCGCGCGCCGGTAGTACACGAACCCGCCCTCGCGGTCCTCGACGACCAGCCCTGCCTCTTTGAGCAGGCTGAGGTGTCTCGAGACGCCCGACTGCGCCAGCCCGAGGATGCCGGTCAGCTCACTGACGTTGAACCGGTCGATGGAGAGGACCCGCAGCAGCCGCAGGCGGGTGCTCTCGCCGAGGAGCTTGAACAGGGCCGACGCACGTTGCACATCCATGAATCTACATTCATGGATGCCATATGACAAGCAGAGAGGTCTGGCGCGAAACGATCGGTCGTCACGCGTGCACGAATTCGCGCACGGCGGACGACAGATTCGGGATTTTGCTGTACGCGTGTCGCACCAATTGTGCTCGTTGTGCACAAAACTCGGGACCGCAGTGCAAGAAGATGGAGCCAGAGACGCACTCGCGGGCTGTTTTCTTGCGGTGTGAGCAGCCAATCGCGCATAATCGATTTGCTGGTTCGGATATTTCGTCATCACCTCACAACGCGCCGCTTCACGCGAACGAAAGGACAGTTGTCACATGGGATCTGCAGCACTGGCTGATGCCATCAAGAGCATCCGCGACTGGTCGATGACCGGGGGTCGCGCCGCAATGACATCTCCGTCGAGTATCGCCGACCTGTTCGGCTCGCTCGTCTTCAACGGCAAGGTGCAGGAAGCCCGTCTGCCGAAGACGGCGTACAAGGTGCTGCGCGCCACGATCACGAAGGGTGAGTCGCTCGACGCGGCGACCGCGGATGCCGTGGCCAGCGCGCTCAAGGACTGGGCCGTCGAGCACGGTGCCACGCACTACACGCACTGGTTCCAGCCGCTTACGGGCATCACGGCCGAGAAGCACGACTCGTTCCTATGGCCCACGCCGGAAGGCAAGGCGATGATCGAGTTCTCCGGCAAGGAGCTCATCAAGGGCGAGCCGGATGCGTCCAGCTTCCCGTCGGGAGGCATGCGCTCCACCTTCGAGGCCCGCGGCTACACCGCGTGGGACCCGACCAGCCCACCGTTCCTCCACGTCGACGGCAACAGCGTCACGCTCGTCGTGCCGACCGCCTTCGTGAGCTGGACGGGTGAGGCGCTCGACAAGAAGACGCCCCTGCTGCGCTCCATGGAGGCGCTGTCGCGCCAGGCCGTCCGCGTGCTGAAACTGTTCGGTTCCACGTCGGCCCGCGTTACGACCACGTGCGGCCCCGAGCAGGAGTACTTCCTGATCGACCGCAATTTCTACTTTGCCCGGCCGGACCTGATCAACGCCGGCCGGACGCTGTTCGGCGCCAAGCCGCCCAAGGGCCAGGAGATGGAGGACCAGTACTTCGGTTCGATCCCCGAGCGGGTGCTGGCCTGCATGGCCGATACCGAGACGGAGCTCTACAAGATCGGTGTGCCGGTGAAGACCCGCCACAACGAGGTCGCGCCGAGCCAGTACGAGATCGCGCCGGTCTTCGAGAACGCCAACGTCGCGGCTGACCACCAGCTCATGACGATGGACATGCTCAAGCGCATCGCACCGAAATACGGCCTCGAGTGCCTCCTGCACGAGAAGCCGTTTGCCGGCGTCAACGGCTCAGGCAAGCACAACAACTGGTCGATGTCCGACGAGTTCGGCAACAACCTCCTGAGCCCGGGCGCGACCCCGCATGACAACATGCAGTTCCTCGTGTTCTGCGCCGCGGTGCTCCGGGCCGTGGATCGCTGGCAGGGGCTGCTCCGCGCCAGCATCGCAAGCGCGGGCAACGATCACCGGTTGGGCGCCAACGAGGCACCCCCGGCCATCCTCTCGATCTTCCTGGGCGACCAGCTCTCCGACATCTTCGAGCAGATCGAGAAAGGCAGCGCCAAGAGCACCAAGCAGGGCGGGACGCTCGACGTGGGTGTCAGCTCACTGCCGAAGCTGCCGCGCGACGCGGGCGACCGGAACCGCACGAGTCCGTTCGCCTTCACCGGCAACAAGTTCGAGTTCCGCGCCGTGTCGTCGGGGCAGAACATCGGCTGGCCGAACATGGTCCTGAACGTGGCAGCGGCCGACGCACTCGAGTCGATCGCCGACGAGCTGGAACAGGCGGTGGCCAAGGGCGAGGAACTGAACAAGGCCGTGGCCAAGCTGCTCACCAAGATCACGAAGCAGCACAAGCGGATCATCTTCAACGGCAACGGCTACTCCAAGGAGTGGGAGAAGGAGGCGCGCAAGCGTGGCCTGCTGAACCACAAGAACACCGTGGACGCACTGCCGGAGATGATCAAGCCTGCCGTCATCAAGGTGCTGGAAAAGCACAAGGTCCTCAACGCGCGGGAAGTGCACGCCCGCTACGAGATCTACCTTGAGGCCTACAACAAGACGATCAACATCGAAGGACAGCTCATGGTGCTCATCGCCAACCGCTACATCCTGCCGGCGGCGATTGAGTACCAGAAGCAGATCGCCCAGAGCGTGTCGGCGGTCAGGTCCGCGGGTGGCACCAGCGTGCAGAGCAAGAAGCTGCTGGCAAAGTACATCAAGCTGGTCGATGGTTTGAAGGTGCAGACGGATGCCCTCGACACGCTGCTGGCACACGGTGGTGGCGCGACCGACACGCATGCGAAGTACATGCGCGACAAGATCGTGCCGGCGATGAACAGGCTCCGCGCGGTCGGCGACGCGCTCGAGTTGCTGACCCCGCACGGGCTGTGGCCGTTGCCGACCTATCGCGAGATGCTCTTCGTGAAGTAGGCCCGGGTCGTCCGGGCAGTGGACTGCCGCCTGGTGCGGCGGTCGTCTTCAGGGCCGGTGTCCCGTGTGGGGGGGGCACCGGCCCTTTCTCGTGTAGGCGGTGAGGGGGCACTGCCCCCTGGATCACGAGGGGGAGTGCTGTACACTCATGGGCTCTATGGGACTGCTGGATAGACTCAAGCCACAACCTCGCTGGAAACATGCGGACCCTGCGGTGCGTGCCGCGGCCGCCCTTGAATGCGGTCCCGACGACGGGGAGGCGCTCCTGGCGCTGGTTCGCGACGATCCGGACGCGCGCGTCCGGCGGACGGCCGTGTCGCGCGTCACCGACCCCGGCCTCCTGACGGAGGTGGCGCGGACGGACCCGGACGACGAGGTGAAGGCGGAGGCCGTCCGCAGCCTGGCGGGGCTCGCGGCGGAGGCCACGGACGTGGAGTCGGCGGCGGCCGTCATCCGTGCCCTGGGCGAACTGGGCCGCACGCGTGAGTTGACGACGATTGCCAGGCAGGCCTATCTGGTGGCGGCGCGCCTCGTGGCAGTCGACCTGCTGCAGGACCAGAAGTCCCTCAGCTCGGTCAGTCGCCATGCCGAGGATTCGGTGACACGCCTGCGCGCGCTGGACCGGCTTGAGGATGCCGCCGAGGTGTTGAACGTGGCAACCAAGGCGGAGTTCACGGATGTGGCGCTGGCGGCGCTGGAACGGATCCAGGACGTGGACGCGCTGACCGGCGTGGCCCAGCGGGCCCGGAGTAAGGTCGCCGCCCGCCGGGCACGCACACGCCTGCGCGCGATTGAAGAGGCCGCCCGGCCGGTGCCGCCCGTCGTGGAGGCCCCGATGTCGTCGGCGGACTTCGCACGAGGGCAGGAGATTGTGGCCCGCGTTGAGGCCGCCGTGGCGATGTCCGATCTCTCCGAGGCCGAGGCCGCGCTGGCGGCCGGCCGCCTCGCGTGGGCGGAACTGCAGGCGGATACGAACACCGACGCAGCGCTCGCGTTTGCCTTCGACACAGCTGTCGAGGCGGCGGGTGAAGCGATGGCCGAGCGGCAGCGGGAACGCCAGGTCGCGCAGGAGCGCGCACAGGCGGTGGCCCGTGAGCAGGCCGATCGTGTGGCCATCTGCGACGAGATCGAACAGCTCGATGGAGAGAGCTCGGCCGACCGTGTCGCGGAGCTGCGTGCGCGGTGGGATAGCCTGCCGCCAATCCCGGCGGAGTTCGCGGCGTCACTGACGCGACGGTTCCAGGATGTGAGCCGCGCCTATGAGGCGCGCGCGCGTCGGCGCACGCTGTCGGCGGCCGCGCGGGTGCGGCTGGAGACACTGGCCTCCGAACTGGAGACGCTGGCGGCCCCCGATCACTCCGTGGACGAGTCCGTGGCGCGCTGGCGGGGCCTTCGCCGTGACGCCGAGATGCTGCAGGAGTTCAGCGAGGCGAATCCGGGAGCTGCCGGGCGGATGGCCGCGGCCATCGCGGTCCTGGAAGGGCGCGAGCAGGAACTGCAGGAGCGCCGCGGAAAGCAGGAGCAGGAAGTCCTCCGCCGGGTACAGCAGATCTGCAAGCACGTCGAATCCGTCGCGGCTGCCGAGACCCTGACCCTCAAGGCCGGCGACAAGGCGCTGCGCGAGATCCGTGACATCCTCGAGGAAAAGCTGCCGCTGCCGTCCAAGAAGGACCGGCAGGAGCTCACCACCCGGCTGGAGGCTGCCCGGACGAAGCTCGGCCCGCGGGTGCAGGAACTCCGCGATGCCGACGACTGGCAGCGCTTCGCGAACGTGCAGGTGCAGGAAGATCTCTGCGCGGCGATGGAGGCCCTGAAGGAGACCACCGATCTGGAGGACGCCGCTCGGAAGATGCGCGACCTGCAGGCCCGCTGGAAGTCGGTGGCGGCCGCCCCGCGCGCCCAGGGTGAAGCCCTGTGGCGCCGTTTCAAGATCGCGCAGGACGCGGTCTTTGCCCGGTGTCAGGAGCACTTCGCGGCGCAGGCCGTGCAACGCACCGAGACCCTGGCCAGAAAGCTCGCCCTGATCGAGCGGGTCGAGGCCCTGGCCGGCTCGTCCGATTGGGTGAAGACGGCGGTCGAGATCCAGAAGCTCCAGGTGGAGTGGAAGGCTCTCGGTGCCGTGCCCCGCGGACAGGAGAAGGCGACCTGGGAACGGTTCCGGTCCTCATGCGACACGTTCTTCTCGCGGCGTCAGGAAGACCTGAAGCAGAAGAAGGATGAGTGGGCCGGAAATCTGGCGAAGAAGGAAGCCCTCTGCGACCAGGCCGAGGCGCTGGCCGAATCGTCCGACTGGGAGGTGGCCAGCGGCGCGTTGAAGCGGTTGCAGGCGGAATGGAAGACCACCGGTCCCGTGCGCAAGGTCAAGTCCGAGGTGATCTGGAACCGGTTCCGGTCCGCGTGCGACCGTTTCTTTGACCGGTACAAGCATCGCGACCAGGCGGATCTGCAGGCGCGGCTCGATGAGCGCGAGACGATCGTGCGGGAGATCGAGGCGCTGCTGCCGGCTGAAGGAGCGGCGGCGGGCGAGGCCCCAGCCGATCTCTACGCGACGATTCAGACCGCAAGGGCGCGCTGGCAGCAGGCACCCGAGGTGCCCCGGTCCCTGGTGGTCGCGGTGAGCGACCGGTTTGCGGCGGCCTTGAATGCGGCCGTGAGCACGTGGCCGGGCGCTTTTGGCGGGACCGACCTCGATCCAGAGATGACGCGGGGACGGATGGAGAAGCTCGTGGCGCGCGTGGAGAAGCTGCTGGCCGAGCAGGCGCCCCGCCCGGCGGCCAACATCTCACCGGCCGAACGCCTGGCCCAGCAGTGGCGCGACAGGCTGGCGGCCAACACAATCGCCGGGGCCACCGGGGGCGTACCGCCGCGCGAAGACGCGAAGTGGAAGGCCGCGGAGCAGGAGGTGCGGAGCGCCCAGCAGCAGTGGCAGCGTCTGGGCCCCGTGCCCGCGGCGGTGGCGGCCGAGATGTCCGCACGCTTCGACGCAGTGTGCCGCCGCTTTCTCGATCAGCGCAAGCGCGTGGAGAGCCCGGACCGGCAGCATGCCGGCATGGCGAAGACCTCGAGGTAGGGGGACGAGCTACCCCTCGAGGTAGGTGTAGCCGTGCAGGCCGTCTTCGTAGAAGCGGAGCAGATTTCCTGCGCCTTCGTAGTCGATGAGTCCCGCCCGCACGGCTGATTCCACGTCCGTGCGGAGCTTGCCCAGCAGCATCTCCGCGTCGAACTCCACGTAGTCCAGCACCTCGCGCACCGTGTCGCCCTTGACGAGCGCGTCGAGGCGTGCGCCGCCCTGTTCATCCAGGCTCACGTGCACCGCGTGCGTGTCGCCGAACAAGTTGTGCAGGTCCCCCAGGATTTCCTGATAGGCGCCCACGAGGAACACACCCAGGTAGTACGGATCATCGCCGGGGGCATGAAGCGGCAGTGTCTTCTTGACGTCGCGCCGGTCCACGAACCGCTCCATCTTGCCGTCCGAGTCGCACGTGATGTCGCCGAGCACCGCGTGGTTGGCCGGGCGCTCCGTCAGCCGGTGAATCGGCATCACAGGAAAGAGCTGCTTGATCGCCCAGCTGTCCGGAATGGATTGGAAGAGCGAGAAGTTGCAGAAGTAGGTGTCGGAGAGCTGCTCGTCGAGGCTCTGCAGATCCTCTGGCACTTCCTCCATCGTCTGGACGAGCTTCTGCAGCTTCGTGCAGATGGCCCAGAAGAGGTTCTCGGCCATGCAGCGCTGTTCGAGCGTGAGGTAGCCGCCGCTGAACAGGCCCAGCGCCATCTCGAGCGCCTGCTGTGCATCGTGGTAGGCCTCGAGCGCATTGCGTGCCGTGACGGCGTTGTAGGTCTCGATCAGATCCACGACCGGCTGTTCCATGTCCGGCGTGGCCACCTGCGGAACGCTTTCCGCGCCGAAGCCCGACACGCCAAGAACGTTGAACACCAGCACCGAGTGGTAGGCCACGACCGCGCGGCCGCTCTCCGAGACGATGGTCGGATGGGGGACGCCCACTTCATCGCACGCCGTCTGGATGTGATAGACGATGTCGTTGGCGTACTCCTCGAGCGTGTAGTTCATGCTCGACTCGAAGTTGGTCTGGGAACCGTCGTAGTCCACGCCCAGGCCGCCGCCCACGTCGATGTACTCGAGGCCCGCCCCAAGCTTGGCCAGTTCCGTGTAGACGCGCGCCCCTTCGTTCAGCGCGGCCTTCACGATGCGGATGTTCGTGATCTGGCTGCCGAGGTGGAAGTGGAGGAGCTTGAGGCAGTCCTCCATGCCGCGCGACTTGAGCTCATCGAGGCCACGCACGATTTCGGTGACCGTGAGCCCGAACTTGGATCGGAAGCCTCCGGATCCCTGCCAGCGGCCGCTGCCACGCGAGGCCAGCTTGACGCGCATCCCGATCTTCGGCCGCACGCCGATCTTCTCGGCGTACTCGAGGATGAGGCCGAGTTCCGTGTACTTCTCGACAACCGGGATGATGTTGCGGCCGATCTTCTGAGCCAGCATCGCCGTCTCGATGAATTCGGCGTCCTTGAATCCGTTACAGATGATCGGCGTGTCGTTGTCGGCCAGGGCCACGACCGCGAGCAGTTCCGGCTTGGACCCGGCTTCGAGGCCGAAGCCGTAGGGACGCCCGAACTTCAGGACCTCTTCGACGACCTGCCGCTGCTGGTTGACCTTGATCGGGTACACGCAGCAGTAGCGCCCCTGGTACTGGTTCTGCGCCATGGCCGCCTGGAAGGCGCTGTGAATGTCACCCAGCCGGTGCTTCAGGATGTCCGTGAACCGGACGAGCACGGGCAGGCTGATACCGCGCAACTGAAGACGGTCGACCAGCTCCTTGATGTCGATGTGCGCCGACGGGTCCTTGGTTGGGTGCGCCTGGACGTGCCCCGCATCATTGATGGAGAAGTAGCCGTTGCCCCAGCGGGAAATCTCGTAAAGTTCGCTCGCATCGTGCACCGACCACGCGGCCGTGGAGGTGCTGGGCGCCGGGGCGGGCGCGCCGTTGCCGGACCTGGGCCGTCCCGGTGTCGTGACTGGGCTCATCGCGTTCACATCATAGACGGATTCTCGCCGTATGCTGTAGCCATGACTGAGCGCGTGCCTGCCATCAAGGTCCTCCTGATGCCGAAGGACACCAACCCGATGGGGACCATTTTCGGAGGCGTGATCCTCTCGCACATCGACCTGGCGTCCGCTGTGGAGGCACGCAAGGCGGCACCCCACCACTACGTCACCAAGGCGATGCGCGAGGTCGAGTTTCACCAACCGGTGTTCGTGGGAGACATCGTGAGCTTCTTCACTGAGACCGTGCGTGTGGGCCGCACGTCCATCACGGTGCGCGTGTCGGTCGAGGCGGAACGGTGGTCGGCGGGCAGTGGCGAACGCGTGCCGGTGACGCAAGCCGAGGTGGTGCTGGTGGCCACCGACAACCAGGGCCGTCCCGTTCCGGTGCGGCCCGAACCACTCAGCGCCTGACCGGCTGACTGAGGACCCATCGAGGACGAGTGATGTCACAGGCTGTGTCGTACCGCCCCGAACCCGGCGAGATGCCGGAACGCGCCGCGGTACCCGAGTACTACAAATGGAACCTTACGGATATCTGCAGGGACTGGGACGACTGGTCGGAGGCGTTCGGGTCGCTCGAGTCCGGCATCGATCGGCTGGCGGCGTTTCAGGGCACGCTCTCGCTCGGGGCGGCGCAGCTCCTGTCGTCCCTGACCGCGCAGGACGAGGTCGAAGCCTTGATGTACAAGGTGTGGTACTTCGCCTCGCTGCACCACGACGAGGACCAGCGTGACAACAGCGCCAACGCCCGGCGCCAGCAGGTGCAGATCCTGTTTGCCCGGCACGCGCAGGCGACGTCGTGGTTCAGTCCGGAATTACTGGCCATCCCCGAGGCCACCGTGCGGGGGTGGCTGGATGCGCACGCGGGGCTGGCGCTCTACCGCTTCGCGATTGAGAGCCTCTATCACTCGCAGGAGCACGTCCTCGACCAGCAGGGCGAGCGCCTGCTCTCGCTGTCGGGCCGGTTTTCCGGCACGCCTCACGACGCCTACGCCGCGCTGACAACCGCGGACGCTTCTTTCCCGACGATCACGCTGGCGTCGGGAGACGAGGTCACCCTCAGCTATGGCCGCTACCGGGCGTTGCTGGAAACCAACCGGCATCAGCCGGATAGGGCCACGGCGTACCGCGCCTTCCATGGCATGTTCGCCAAGTCGGCCAATACCTTCGCGGCGATCTACAACGGCGTGTTGCAGCGCGACTGGTTTCACGCGCGCTCACGCGGGTATGCGTCCACGCTCGAGTCGGCACTGCACGGCAACAACATCCCCACGTCGGTCGTCACGACGCTGATTGATGAGGGGAAGGCGGGCACGGCGCCGCTGCGGCGCTATCACCAGATCCGGAAGCGGGCGCTGGGCCTGACCGAGTACACGTTGTTCGATACGGCCGTGCCCCTCGTGGAGCACGATGCGCGGTACCGCTATGAGGACGTGCTCGAATGGATCGTGGCCTCCACGATGCCACTGGGCGCGGACTACCAGCAGATGGTGCGCGAGGCCTTCGCCGGCCGGTGGATCGACGTCTTCGAGAACGCCGGGAAGCGCAGCGGGGCGTACTCGGCGCCGGTGTACGGATCCCACCCGTACATGCTCCTCAACTACAACGAGACGCTGGATGCCGTGTTCACACTCGCGCATGAGATGGGGCACTCGATGCACACGGTGCTGGCGCACCGGGCGCAGCCGTTCCGCTATGCGGCCTACGAGATATTTGTCGCAGAGGTGCCGTCCACGCTGAGCGAGGCGCTGTTCCTGGACTTCATGCTGGCCCGGGCCACTTCGCGCGAGGAGCGCATTGTGCTGCTGCAGCACGCCATCGACAGCATCGCCGGCACGTTCTTCACGCAGGTCCTCTTCGCGGACTTCGAACTGCAGGCTCACCGGGTGGTCGAGCAGGACCAGCCGGTGACATCCGATGTGCTCAGCGGCATTTATGCGGGCCTGCTGCGCGAGTACTACGGCTCGGCCATCGACGATGAGGCGCTCTCGCGCCTCACGTGGGCGCGCATCCCGCACTTCTTCAGCACGCCGTACTACGTGTACCAGTACTCGACGTGCTTCGCGTCCACGGCGCGGCTGATGCAGGGCCTCCGGGCCGGAGACGACGCGACGCGCGCGGGTGCCGTGGACCGGTATCTCTCCCTGCTGCGGGCTGGCGGCAGCGACTACCCGATTACGCTGCTCCAGCGGGCTGGCGTGGACCTCACGCAGCCGGACACCGTGCGGGCCGTGTCGATTGAGCTCGACACCCTCGTCAGCCGGCTCGAAGCCGAGCTGGGGTAGGGCGGGACGCCCTGAATCAGGCCGCGACGCGCGTGTCCTCGGCCGGCGCGGCGCTGCATGCGTCGCTCCAGGGGAAGGGTGCGGGTGTTCGCCCTGTTGGTTGACGGGGACGCCATGGCATGAAACACTAAATCCGGATTTACGGATGCAGTCTGTCGCGCACGTCGCCATCTTCGACCACCTCTCCGTGCTGGGCGACCCGGTCCGCTGCCGCGTGGTGCGCCTGCTGGAGGAGCACGAGCTGACGGTGTCGGAGCTGTGCGAGGTGCTGCAGATGCCGCAGTCGAGCGTCAGCCGGCACCTGAAGCTGCTGGCCGACGACGGCTGGCTCAGCTCGCGACGTGACGGCACGAGCCGCCTCTATTCCGTACCGGCGGATGCCCTGGACGCTGGCGCCCGCCGCCTGTGGCCGATCCTGCGGGAGCAGTTGGCGTCCCTCCCGGCGGCCGGTCAGGATGCCACGCGTCTCATCGACGTACTCGCCCGGCGGCGGCAGCGGTCCCAGGAGTTCTTCTCCACGGCAGCGGGCCAGTGGGACCGCGTCCGGGAGGATCTGTTCGGCGCGGTGTTCCACCTCTACGCGCTGCTGCCGCTGCTGTCGCCCGATGCCGTCGTGGGTGACCTCGGGTGCGGCACGGGCCAGGTGGCTGCCGCGCTGGCGCCGTGGGTGAAGCGGGTCGTGGCCGTGGATGGGTCGGCCGACATGCTGCGTGCCGCGCGCGAACGGCTGGGCGCGCTGAAGAACGTCAGCGTGAAGGACGGCCACCTCGAGAGGCTGCCCGTGCGCGACGGCGAGCTCGACATCGCGATGCTCTCGCTCGTGCTGCACCATGTGCCCGACCCGGGTCAGGCGCTGGCCGAGGTAGGGCGCGCGGTGAAGCCGGGCGGCCGCGTACTGGTGGTGGACATGCTGCCGCACGACCGGGCTGAGTACCGGCAGGGCATGGGACATGTGTGGCTCGGGTTTTCGGCCAAACACATGACGAAGCTGTTGAACGGCGCCGGGTTCGGCGACGTTCGCGTGGGGCCGCTTCCGGTGGACCGGGCGGCCAAGGGACCTGCGCTGTTCGTAGCAGTGGCGACGAAGCACGGGTCGTGACGGAGTGTCAGTGACGGGGCGCACGCGTCAGCGGGCGCAGCGGGTCTCATAGGCGGGTTTCATAGGCGGGTTCCGTAAACAGAGGAGAGAGCGATGGCAGCAGTGGCGGAGAAGACGCACGCGTTTGAGGAGTCGGCGAAGGCCGGCCGCCCCGGCTACAAGGTGGCGGATCTGGGTCTGGCCGAGTGGGGCCGAAAGGAACTGCGGCTGGCCGAGCACGAGATGCCGGGGCTGATGGCCCTGCGCGAGCGCTACGGCAAGAGCCAGCCCCTGGCAGGCGCCCGCATCATGGGCAGCCTCCACATGACCGTGCAGACGGCCGTGCTCATCGAGACGCTGACCGAACTCGGTGCCGACGTGCGCTGGGTGAGCTGCAACATCTTCTCGACCCAGGATCACGCGGCGGCCGCCGTCGTGGTGGGGCGTCCCGAAACCGGTGGCACCGTGGCGAACCCGCGTGGTACTCCCGTGTTCGCGTGGAAGGGCGAGACGCTGGACGAGTACTGGTGGTGCACGGTCGAGTCGCTGGTGTGGCCAGACGGCTCCGGCCCGACGCTGATCGTCGACGACGGTGGCGATGCGACGCTCTTCGTGCACAAGGCGGCGGAGTTCGAAGCGGCCGGAAAGATTCCTGCATTCGACGCCGAGAAGGATCCCGAGGAGTGGGGCGTCATTCTCCAGACCATCACGAGTGAACTGAAGAAGCACCCCGGCCGTTGGAGCACGGTGGCCAAGGCCATCCGCGGCGTCTCCGAGGAGACGACCACGGGTGTGCATCGCCTCTACCAGATGATGGAAGCGGGCACGCTGCTCTTCCCGGGCATCAACGTGAACGACTCGGTGACCAAGAGCAAGTTCGACAATATCTACGGCTGCCGCCACTCGCTGCCGGACGGCCTCGCGCGGGCAACCGACGTGATGCTCGGCGGCAAGGTGGCCGTGGTGTTCGGCTACGGTGAAGTGGGCAAGGGTTGCGCCCAGGCCCTCCGCGGGCAGGGCTGCCGCGTGATCGTCACCGAGATCGACCCCATCTGCGCGCTGCAGGCCGCGATGGAAGGCTTCGAGGTGAGCACGATCGATCAGGTGCTCTCGACCGCGGACATTTTCGTGACGGCGACCGGCAACTTCAACATCATCACGGCCGAACACATGGCGAAAATGAAGGACAAGGCCATCGTTGGCAACATCGGCCACTTCGACAACGAGATCGACATGGCCGGCCTGAAGAAGATCAAGGGGATCGAGAAGATCAACATCAAGCCGCAGTACGACGAGTGGAAGTTCCCGGACGGCCACAGCGTGCTGATCCTGGCCGAGGGGAGGCTCCTGAACCTGGGCTGCGCCACCGGTCACCCGAGCTTCGTGATGTCCGCGTCGTTTACCAACCAGGTGCTGGCGCAGCTCGAACTGCACAAGAACGCCGAAAGCTATGGCAAGACCGTGACGATGCTGCCCAAGGCGCTCGACGAAGAGGTGGCGCGGCTGCACCTCGGGCACCTTGGCGTGAAGCTGACGACCCTCTCGAAGGAGCAGGCCGACTACATCGGCGTGCCGGTCAGCGGGCCGTACAAGCCGAGTCACTACCGCTACTAGTTCACGCCATCCGCTACCACACGAGACCCCCATGTCCCTGCTGTTGTCGCCCACCACGCTCGGTCCGCTGTCGCTCCAGAATCGCATGGCCATGTCACCCATGACGCGCAGCCGTGCCATCGGTAACATCCCGAATGCGCTGATGGCCACCTACTACGGCCAGCGCTCGTCGGCGGGCCTCATCATCACCGAGGGTGTGGCGCCGTCGCCCAACGGACTCGGCTACGCCCGCATCCCGGGGCTCTACTCGGAGGCCCAGGTGGACGGCTGGATACCAGTGACGGCTGCGGCCCATGCCGGCGGCGCGAAGATCATCGCGCAGTTGATGCACACCGGGCGCGTGAGCCACCCGCTCAACATGCCGGCCGGTGCGCGCGTGCTGGCGCCGTCAGCGGTGGCCGCCGCGGGCCAGATGTGGACCGACCAGGCACAGATGCAGGATCTGCCGGTGCCCGAAGCCATGAGCACGGCGGACGTGGCGAGCACCATCCTGGAATTTGCAGCGGCCGCGCGGAACGCCATCGCCGCCGGGTTTGACGGCATCGAGCTGCACGGCGCGAACGGGTACCTCATCGAGCAGTTCATCCGCCCGAACTCCAATCGACGGACGGATGCGTACGGCGGGTCCATCGAACGCCGTGCACGGTTTGTCATGGAGATCGTGGATGCGGTCAGCTTCGCGATCGGCAAGGACAAGGTGGGCATCCGCCTCTCGCCGTACGGCGTCTTCAACGACATGCCGCTTTACGACGCAATGGAAGAGGACTACACCTACCTGGCCGAGCAGCTCGGTGCGCGCCAGATCCTGTATGTGCATGTCCTCGATCACTCCGGTGGCGGGGCCCCGCCCGTGCCGGACGCCATCAAGGCCACGTTCCGCCAGCATTTCCCGGACAACCTCATCCTGGCTGGTGGCTACGGAGCCGAGCGGGCCGAGGCCGATCTGGCCGCAGGCAAGGCCGACGTCATCACGTTCGGCATGACGTTCCTGGCGAATCCGGACCTGCCGGCCCGTTTCAGGAGCGGCGCCGCGCTCAACGCGCCGGACGTCACTACGCTCTACACGCCCGGCGAGACGGGCTACACCGACTACCCGGCGCTGGGGTAGTCCGCCGTGCTCCGGTATTCTCCGGCCGTGACCTACCGCTATAAACCCGAGGTCCTCGCCGAACTGGCGGGATACGGCGTCTTCCCCAAACCGCACACGCGGCCGGAACTGGTGATCGAGTTCATGCGCGATCTCTATCGCACGGAGCTGCGACGGCTCCGGGATCAGCTCGTCAGGGGGGCGATTCCGAAGGCGGGCTACTACGGCCGCGTCGTGGCGATGCGCCGGAAGTATCCGATCGTCTCGCTCAAGCCGCACGAATTGGTGGAGCCGTAGCGACGTCCCCGCCAAGCGGACGCTTCTCAAGGAGCGTGACCGACCACTTGGCGGGTCACATGGCAGGCTCTGGCTCGAAGACGATATCTTCGGCACCCTGCTAGAAGGAGGCTTCGACCCACCCGCGGACCGAGTTGACCACCCACAGCCGCGGCGCCGCAAGCAGTTCCGCGACCGTGATGCGGCGTTCCGTGATCGAGCCGGATTCCAGGAGTTCGGCCCGCATCACGCCCGCAAGGAGGCCGCAGTCCAACGGCGGTGTCACGCGCTCGCCGTCGATCTCGGCCACCACGTTGAAGCGCGTGGCTTCAGTCACCTCACCGCGCTCGTTCCACAGGATCACGGCATCCGAGCCCGGATGGCCGGCTTCGGCCGCGGCATACACCTGGCGGCGCGTGGTCTTGTGGAAGAGGAAGACATCCTTCGACGAGACCGGTTCGGCGGCCAGGGCCACGCGGAACGGGGTGGGGATGAGTCCCAGCGGTTGGACATCGCACCTGATGGCGCCCGCGTCGTTCAGCAACAGCCGGACTTTGGCTGGTCTGGCGGCTGGCCCGGCCAGGTGTGCGGTCGCCTGTGTCAACGTTCGGCGTGCCGAGGCCTCGTCCCATGGCCATCCGAAGTAGGCGGCCGACGCCTGCAGGCGCGCCAGATGGCGGGCGAGCAGCCTGCAGCCCGTTCCCGGCATCCAGCGGAGCGATTCGAGCAGTTCAAAGGCGGGTGCGCGTGCGGTCAGGATGGCCGCCTTCACCCGGCACTCCTCGTACTCGCTGCCGGCTTCGGAGTCCCACACGATGCCGCTGCCGACCCCAAACTCGGCCCGCGCCGTGGTCCGGTCCACGGTGACGGTGCGGATGGCGACGTTGAACTGGGCGCGCCCGCCCGGCTCGATGAGCCCGATGGCGCCGCAATACACGCCGCGCGGCGACGACTCGACCCCGCGCAGGATGCCCATCGACCGGACCTTCGGGGCACCGGTGACCGACCCGGAGGGAAAGAGCGCACGGAAAATGTCCACAAGGCCGACGCCCTCCCGGAGGCGGGCTTCCACGGTGGAGGTCATCTGCCACTGGGCCGGATAGCGTTCCGCGTCGAAGAGAGACGTCACAGCCACCGTGCCGGGCCGTGCGATGCGGCCCAGGTCGTTGCGCATCAGGTCCACGATCATCACGTTCTCCGCGCGGTCCTTCGGGGCGTGCACCAGGCCGAAGGCTCTGGCGGCGTCTTCCTCCGGCCAGCGTCCGCGGGGCGCCGTCCCCTTCATGGGGCGCGTCACGATGCGGTCGCCCTCGCGCGTGAAGAACAGTTCCGGCGAGGCCGAGCAGATGGCAAAGTCTCCGGTGTCGATGAACGCCGACCAGGGGCCCTGCTGGGCGTCCACAAGCGACCCAAAGAGCGCCCGAGGGTCGCCGTCGAAGGGCGCCCGCATCCGGAAGGTGTAGTTGAGCTGATAGGTGTCGCCGTCCGCGATGTGCCCCCGGATACGGGCCACATCGGCGGCGTAGCCAGGCTCGTCCACGGAGGCGTCCCAGTGAAGCGCCCCGGGAGCGCCCCGCCAGAAGTCGGGGAGCGTCTCGTGCGTGACGGCGCTTGCCGGGGAGAAGACGCCGAACCAAGCGAGGGGGAGCCCGGTGGGCGGCTGGTGGACGGCCAGGTCGAAGGCCGCCGCCGCCTCGTAGGCGACAAACCCTGCGACGAGGCTGCCCCCGTCGGCAGCGTGTTGGGCGGCCTCCAGCACCCCGGCCACCTCGTCCGGCCGCGCCGCGACCAGTGTGGCTGCCGGTTCGCGGAGTTCGAGCCACGGGCGGCGGTGCGGGGTGCGGAGGAGAACCGAAGGCACGCCAGCCTATTGTCCTTCGGGGACGCCGGTGCGGACCCTCGCGCAATAAATGGATTGGTCCCGGCCGGCACCACGCACCGGCCGCAACGGAGACTGACTTTCCGTTTGATTGCGTGCGGCCTCATTGCGTATTCTTAGAAGTCTTCCAAATACTTCTCTCCAGATAAGGATTCGAACGTGACCACCAGCGCCACGCCTGCGGCCCTCTCGCGCCTCAATGAAGAGGAACAGCTCTTCGCGGACAGCGTCTACGAGTTTGCGGACAAGGAAATCCGCCCGCTCGTCCGCGAGATGGATGAGCACGCCAAGCTCGACAAGAACCTCATCCCGAAGCTATTCGACCTCGGCATCATGGGCATCGAGATCCCGGAGGAGTACGGCGGCGCGGGTGCCTCGTTCTTCTACTCCGTGCTGGCCGTCGAGCAGCTCTCGCGCGTGGACCCGTCGGTGGGCGTCTTCGTGGACGTCCAGAACACGCTGTTCATCAATGGCCTCGTGAAGTGGGGCAGTGAGGACATCAAGAAGCGCTATTGCCCGAAGGTGGCCACGGACACGGTTGGCGCCTATGCGCTGTCGGAGGCCGGGTCCGGCAGCGACGCCTTCGCGATGGCGACGCGCGGCACGGAGGACGGCGACAGTTACGTCCTGACGGGCCGCAAGCTCTGGATCACCAACGGCAACGAAGCCAATCTCTTCATGGTGTTCGCCAACGTGAACCCGGACGCCGGGTACAGGGGCATCACGGCGTTCCTGGTGGAGCGCGGCATGCCGGGCTTCTCGGTGGGGAAGAAGGAAGACAAGCTGGGCATCCGCGCCAGCAGCACCTGCGAGCTGTTGCTCGACGGCTGCCGTGTGCCGAAGGCCAACGTCCTCGGCGAAGTGGGCAAGGGCTACAAGGTGGCGATGGACACCCTCAACGAGGGCCGCATCGGTATCGGCGCGCAGATGATCGGCGCCGGCCGCGGCGCCCTCGACGCCACGATCGCCTATGTGAAGGAGCGCAAGCAGTTCGGCAAGGCCATCGCCGAGTTCCAGGCGGTGCGCCACCAGATTGCCCGCGCGGCCATCGACCTGCAGACGGCGAAGCTCCTGGTGTACGACGCCGCGCGCCTGCGCGACATGGGCCTGCCGTTCCTCAACGAGGCGGCCATGGCCAAGGTCTACTCGTCCGAGGTGGCCGAGCGCATCACGTCGATGGCCATCAACCTGTTCGGCGGCAACGGGTACGTCAAGGAGTACCCGGTGGAGAAGTTCTGGCGCGACGCCAAGATCGGCCAGATCTACGAGGGCACGTCGAATATGCAGCTCGAGACCATCGCCAAGCAGATCATCGGGTGAAGACCGACGTAGTCATGCCCCAGATGGGGGAGTCGATCGCCGAGGGCACCGTTGCACGGTGGCTGAAGCAGGTCGGCGACGCTGTGGGCCGGGACGAGCCGCTCCTCGAAATCTCCACGGACAAGGTTGACGCCGAGATCCCGTCGCCGGTGGCTGGTGTGCTGGTGGAGATCCGCGTGCCGGCCGGGGAGATGGCCGAGGTGCATGCGGTCCTGGCCGTGATCGAGACGGCGGCCTCGGCAGGCGCAGTTGCGGCGGTGGCCGTGCCAACTACCCCAGCAGCCGCGAGGCCAGCACCGACGGCAGTGCCTGCCGTGACCCGTCCGACCGTGGCCAGCAGCTTCACGGGCAAGGCCTCGCCTGTGGCGCGCGTCATGGCGAGGGTGCATGGCATCGATCTGACGGCGGTGACGCCGGCCGGAGCCCGCATCTCGCGGGCCGACGTCGAGAGGTTCCTCAGCGGACCGAAGGTCACCATCAATCCCGGCGACACCGTGGAGCCGATGACGACCATGCGGCGGAAGATCGCCGAGCACATGATCGCCAGCCGGCGTACGTCGGCCCACGCGCATTCCGTGTTCCTCGTGGACTGCGGGCACGTAGAAGCCCTTCGCAAGACGCGGAAGACACAGTACGAAGCGGCCGGCGTGAAGGTCAGCATCCTGCCGTTCGTGATGCTGGCCGCCGCCCGGGCCCTGCGCGACTTCCCGTTACTCAACGCCTCGCTCATCGGTGACCAGTTAGTTCTTCGCCACGACATCAACGTGGGCGTGGCGGTGGCGCTCGACACCGGGTTGATCGTGCCCGTCGTGAAGCGCGCCGACCAGCTCGACATCGTGGGTGTGGCGAAGGCCATCGGCGATTTGGCCGCGCGCGCACGGAGCAAGCAGTTGAAGCCGGACGAGGTTGTGGGCGGCACATTTACCGTGACCAACCCCGGCAATTTCGGTGGCGCGTTTGCGACGCCGATCATCAACCAGCCGCAGGTGGCCATCCTGGAGCTGGGGACCGTGGAGAAGCGTCCGGTGGTGGTGGATGACCAGATCGTCGTCCGGCCGATGATGAACCTGACGCTCGGATTCGACCACCGGCTGGTGGACGGCGCTCTGGCCGACCAGTATCTGGCGGCTGTGAAGCGAAACCTGGAAACGTGGAGCGAGGAGTAGAAGCGTGGCAATCAAGACCGTCGGCGTGCTCGGGTGTGGACTCATGGGCGGCGGCATCGCGCAGACCTGCGCGGCGGCCGGCTACACGACCATCGTCAAGGAAGTGAACGACGCGTTCCTCGAGAAGGGGCTCGGCCGGATCAAGGGCCTGCTCGATGGCGGTGTGGCCAAAGGCAAGGTGACTGCCGAGGCGCGTGACGCCACGCTGGCCAACCTGAAGGGCACCACGTCGTTTTCAGACATGGCCGCGTGCGACGTCGTGATTGAGGCCATCACTGAGAGCCTTGGGGACAAGCGCGCGCTCTACGCCGAGGTGGAGAAGGTCGTGGGGGCGCACACGATCCTGGCGTCCAATACGTCGTCGCTGTGCATCACGGAGCTGGCGGCAGCAACCAAACGGCCGAATCTCTTCATCGGCATGCACTTCTTCAACCCGGTGCCCGTGATGAAGCTGGTGGAGGTGATTCGCGGCCTGACCACGACGGACGAGACCTACCAGACGGTGTTCGACTTCGCGAAGGCGCTCGGCAAGGAGCCGGTGACGGTGGTGGATCGGCCGGGCTTCATCGTCAATCGCCTGCTGATCCCGTACCTGCTCGACGCCATGCGGGCGTACGAGCAGGGCCTCGGGTCGCTGGCGGACATCGACACGGCCATGAAGCTGGGCTGCGGTCACCCGATGGGGCCGTTCGCGCTGGCCGACTTCATCGGCCTCGATACGACGTACTACATCGCGCAGATCCTGCACGGCGAGTTTGGCATGCCGATGTATGCACCGCCGCCACTGCTCAAGCGGATGGTGCTGGCCGGCCAGCTCGGTAAGAAGAGCGGTCAAGGCTTTTACACGTACTGACCCGGCGGTCCGGTTCCGGTGGCCGTGTGACTGCGGATCAGGTTCGCGCCTACCTGAAGCAGGGCCAGCCCGTCTGACGCCACGTGCCCGCCGTGCGACGGTCGCGGCGTGCGAACAGCTTGACGCTGCTGCCATCACCGAGCTCCACATCGCCAAGCTCGTTGAACTCCGTCCGCAGCCAGGCATCGATGCGCGGCATCTCTGTGGAGACCTTCTCGTAGTCGCCCCCGGCCGGCATGACGGCCAGCGGCACGCTGTGCCGCTTGAGGCGCGCCAGTGTGAGCGCTTGGTCGGCCGGTGTGCTGAAGAAGCCCGGCCGCAGATCGCCGTGGCCGCCGGGAAACGGCCGTTGGGCCAGTGCATGCACCACCGGGAGGTACGGTGAGATAAACACGCGGTCGTTCTCGGCGGCGCAGTCGCGCACGTAGAAGGCCAGGCGGATCGGGCCGGGGGCATCGGGCGACGTCCACCCTTCAAGCGGCCACGTATTCAGCCGTGCCGTCATCTCGACGGCCTTGTCGACGGCACCCAGGGGACGGTCCAGCATCCCGGCGTTGCCGAGTTGCGTGCGAACGTATGGCACGAGCACCAATACGGTTCCAGTCAGGACGATGAGGGTACCCGCCGCGGCGGTCATTCTGACGGCCAGCGCGCGCCCCTCTCGGACCGAGCGGACCGCCGCACGGATGAGCCATGCACCGAGGATGGCGGTCGTCACCGACGCGTCACCGAAGCGGCCCGTGAGATTGCCCCGTATGAAGCCCCAGACGAGCACCAGGCCGAGCAGGCTTGCCACCAGCAGTTTCTGTCGTGCGTGCGGCCAGTCGCTCCGTTGCTCGGGCTTGCCCGTCTGGGCCACCAGGACCGCCACGGGCACGGCGATGATCAACCAGAACAGCCACGGCTCGTAGTTCCGCAGCGCCTGCTCGAAGACGCCGTTCCGCCACCAGGCCTTTGTGTCGTCGCTGACACCTTGTCCTTCCTGGGGCGAGAGCGCGAACTCCGGCACGCGCAACGGTGACCGGCTGCGATCACGCTGTGCCCACGAGTTGGCCGTGACCACGTGGGTGACAATGCCCCCGTTGAGCTGAAGCCAGCCGAGATAGGGCGCCGCGCACATCAGTGTGAAGACTCCATATGCCGCCAGGTGCCTGACCCGTGTCATCCACGTCACGTGCGCCTGGACGACAATGGTTGCGACAACCGCAAGGCCGACAAACAGCCCGTGATCATGGCGGAAGAGCAGGGCCGCCACGCTCAGTCCCGCCAGCCAGGCGAGCTTGCGGATGCTGGGCCGATCCACGTAGGACCAGATCGCCGGTAACGCAATCGCGTAGACCAGCACCTTCGGGTAGCTATAGAAACGCGTCCAGAGCGCGGCCTGAAAGACCGCCGCCAGCGCCGCAATCACTGTGGAACCAGACGCGCGCCGTGCCGACCAGAACGTCAGCGTTGTCGCCACCGACAGTGCCGTCACGCAGAAGACGATCTCTGACCAGGTGCCACGGCCACCCACCACCTGCACGAGCGCCGCGACCACAAACGTCAGCGGCGCACCTGGATCCACGAAGTCACGGTCCGGCCACTCCCCGAAGAGGATCTGCCAGCCGCGTACGAGGTAGAAGTAGTGGTCGTCCAACAGGCCAGCCAGCGGCTCAAGGTCGTTGTAGCGGTACAGCCACGACCAGGCGAAGATCAGCACCGCCACCACGCCTGCGACGACGCCGCCGATGCTCCACGTCCGGCGGGTCATCGACGGGTTCCCGGAAACATGGGAGCATCACCGTCAGCAGGGAGTGCCATCACACTTGCCTGCCTGGCGGTCATGGCCGACTCCGGCGGGGGTTCGTCATCTCACAGTTAGTGTACGCGGGGCACCGCTGACACCTTCGACAACATCGGGGACTTGGCGTAGGCTCTTCCCGTTCATCACAAGGAGCCTCATGACGCGCACGCGACTCACTCTTTCCGCGGCAGCCCTTGGGCTGGCCCTCCTTGCTGGGGCCGGCTGGTTGCCGCGGGTCTCGCCCGAATCCAGTCTGTCTGCTTCGCTCAGCGCAGCCCCCGTGGCCCAGGGCGCCGGCAAGGGCGAAATGGTGCCGTATTACGAGTGGGACCCCTACTGGCCCAAGCGGCCACTGCCCAACCACTGGGCCATCGGCAACACGGTGGGCCTCTACGCCGACGCGAAGGACCACATCTGGATCGTGCACCGTCCGCGGACACTCCTGGCCGGGCATGAGGACGATGCGGCGTTCGAGACGCCGGAATCCGAGTGTTGCGTGCCTGCGCCCTCCGTGATCGAGTTCGACCAGGCCGGCAACGTCGTCCAGGCCTGGGGTGGCCCGACCGCCGACAGCTTCAAGAAGTCCGGCGTGGGCGGGCAGGGCGTCATTCAGGAGCGGTTCCTGATGTGGAAGAAGCCGCAGGGCTACGTGTGGCCGGAGTCCGAGCACACGCTCTTCGTGGACCACAAGGAGAACGTCTGGGTAGGCAACAACGGCGGATCGCACATCCTGAAGTTCACCCGGGACGGGAAGTACCTGCTCACGGTGGGCGTCCCTGGCAAGAAGGCCGACAGCAACGATACGACGGCCATGCGGAGCCCGGCCGGCGTCACCGTGGATCCCAAGACCAACGAGCTCTATGTGGCGGACGGCTACGGCAACCGGCGCGTCATCGTGTGGGACGCCGACACCGGCGCCTACAAACGCCACTGGGGCGCCTATGGGAAGAAGCCGGACGACAGCGTGCCGTTCAAGTACAGCCCGACCGGGCCGCCGTCGCAGCAGATGAACACGGTGCACTGCGTCTGGATCGACAACAAGGACGAGGTGTACGTGTGCGACCGCGCCAACTCGCGCATCCAGGTGTTCAAGCAGGACGGCACCTTCATCAAGGAGGCGTCCGTGGCGCCGCAGACGCTGCGCGGGTCCGTGCTCGACATCGCCTTCTCGAAGGACAAGGAGCAGAAGTGGATGTTCGTGGCCGACGGGCGGAACGAGAAGGTCTGGATCCTGCGTCACAGTGACATGAAGGTGGTGGGCTCCTTCGGAAGCGCCGGCCACTTCGGCGGCCAGTTCACCATCGCGCACAACATCACGATCGACTCGAAGCAGAACCTCTACGTGTCGGAGAGCCTGACGGGCCAGCGCGTGCAGCGCTTCCTCTATAAAGGGCTCCGCGCATCGACGATGAACTGAGTGCCGCGCATAGCCTCTGCATGTTGATGCGTCCGGTCCGCCTGGCGGGTCTTGCCCTCCTGCTGCTCGCCGGTTTGTCCGCGACGGCGATGGGGCAGGTGGTCCCCGCCGGCTATCCGCCGCCGCCCGCTCTGCCAGACACGATGGTCCGCGCCGCCGACGGGCGGGTGACGGTCCGTGCCGTGCGGCTCTCCGTGCCATTGCGGCTCGACGGCCGGCTCGACGAGGCCGTCTACGCCAGCATCCATCCGGCCGACGGGCTGATACAGGCCGACCCGAATGACAACGTGCCGTTCACAGAACGGCACGAGACCTGGGTCTTCTTTGACGACACGGCCATTTATGTGTCGATGCGCTGCTGGGAGAGCCACCCCGAACGGGTGATCGCCAATGAGATGCGGCGCGATCACGGCGGCCTCGCCCAGAGCGACCACGTATCGTTCACCCTCGACACCTTCCTAGACCGACGCAACGCGGTCTCCTTCACGCTGTCCGCTGCCGGCGGACGCATGGACGGGCAGTTTTCAGACGAGCGGTTCTACAACGGCGACTGGAATCCCGTATGGGACTCGGCCGTCAGCCGCTTCGACGGGGGATGGTCCGTGGAGATGACGGTGCCGTTCAAGTCGTTGCGGTACGGCCCCGGGCGCGACCAGGTCTGGGGCTTCAACGTACGCCGGCTGAGCCGCTGGAAGAACGAGATGGCGCACCTCACGGCTCTTCCACGGGCGCTGGCGCAACGGGGCATGTTCGTCCAGTCGCTGGCCGGGACACTGGTGGGCGTGGAGGCGCCGCCCCCGGCGATGAATCTGGAGATCAAACCGTATGTGACGGGGAACCTCACCTCGGACCGCACGGCGCGGCCTCCGGTGTCGAATGACCCTGGAGGGGAGGTCGGCATCGATGTGAAGTACGGGCTGGGCCGGAGCCTGACCGCCGACTTCACCTACAACACGGACTTCGCGCAGGTCGAGGCCGACGAGCAGCAGGTCAACCTGACGCGGTTCAGCCTCTTCTTTCCGGAGAAGCGCGAGTTCTTCCTGGAGAACTCCGGCACGTTCGCCTTCGGTGGCGCCGGGGCGTTCGGCGCGGCCAGCGGCGACACGCCGACCCTGTTCTACAGCCGTCGAATCGGACTCAACCTCGGGCGATCGGCGCCCATCGACGGCGGCGGCCGGCTCACGGGCCGGCTCGGCCGCTTCAGCCTCGGGGTGATCAGCATCCAGACGGGGAAAGAGTCCGTGTCCCGCTCGCCGGCCACGAACTTCTCCTTGCTGCGGCTGAAGCGCGACGTCCTTCGCAAGAGCAATGTCGGCCTGCTGGTGGCCCGGCGGTCGGTCGGTGAACGCCTCCCGGGGGCCAACGACACGTACGGCGTGGACGGGGCGTTCGGCTTCTACGACAACCTCACCGTCAATACCTACTGGGCTCGTACCCGGACTGGGGGACTCGGCCGGGACGACACCAGCTACCGCGGTCAGGTCGACTATGCCGGGGACCGCTACGGACTCCAGGTCGAGCAGCTGTCGGTCGGCAATGATTTCAACCCGGACATGGGCTTCGTGCGTCGCGTCGACATCCGGCGCTCCTTCGCCCAGGCCCGGTTCAGCCCACGGCCCAGAAAGGGCGTGGTCCGTCGGTACGCCTTCGTCGCCGCGGAGACCTACATCGAAAATGGCGCGCGGCGTGTCGAAGCCCGGCAGGTCGACGCCAGCGCCGCCGCGGAGTTTCAGAAGGGCGACCGCTTCAACCTCGCCTACAGCCGCACGTTTGAGTTTCTACCGGCACCGTTTCGGATCGCGGCGGGCGTCGAGGTGCCGACCGGCGGCTATACCTATGAGGCCGGGCGGGTGTCGTACACGTTCGGGCAGCAGCGGAAGATCTCAGGCACCCTCTCGGCCGAGCACGGCACCTTCTATGACGGGCATCGAACCGTCTTCGGAGTGGCCAGCGGCCGTGTGGAGCTGACGCCGCAGTTCTCGGCGCAGCCAACGGTGTCGATTAACCGCGTCTCGTTGCCGCAGGGCGCATTTACCACCACGCTGGCGGGCACGCGCGCCACCTACACGATGACCCCGCTCATGTTCGTGAGCGCCCTCGTGCAGTACAACACCACCGCGCACAGCCTGGCGTCGAACGTGCGCCTCCGCTGGGAGTACGCCCCCGGCAGCGAGCTGTTCGTGGTCTACAACGATCAGCGCGACACCCTGACGCGAGGGATTCCCGACCTCCAGAACCGGGCCTTCATCGTCAAGATCAATCGGCTGCTGCGCTTCTAAGGGCGTCGGCACCGGGTTTATCCGCACTGAGCTGCGCTGGCGTGTCCGTCCTTCACCGTGGCAGTGCGGATGGGACCCTATTCGTCATGCAACGTCTGACTGAGGCCATCTCACTGAGAGTCGCGGCACTGCCCGGTCTTCTGAGGGAAGACGTGGTTGCTGCCCGGCCTCATCGATGCCCACGTGCACTTCGCCACCGTGCCTGTAGTGATCTCCAGCGCGGCACAGATCAGAAACGGTGGCCACGCGAATGCGCGAAGAGGTCGTGCGACTGAGGTTGGACTACACAGCACCTGCCGATGACATCGACGGCTACGTATCGCCACTCTGTCCTTGCGGAATCAACACGTGCCCGCTGATCAGATAAGAATAGCGACGCGGACGCCCAGTCTGAATGCCGGGAGCCATGGCATACTGTGCCCGTGAAATCCGGGGATGGGTCGGCCCCAGAGGCCCCCCGCACGAGCGCCCTCACCGTTTTTGCTTGGCTATGGGCTGCGGGTGTGGTTTCACACATGGCGTCGTACTCGGAGCCACTTCAACCGGTCACGGTTGTCATACTTGCCCTCGCGCTCCTCGTGCTCTTTCGTCCCTCTACGATCGCAGTCTTCCTGGCGCTGCTCACGGCGCAACTGCTCTACCTATGCTGGCGACTGCCTGACGTGTCGAACCATTCGATTCTTTCGGCGTGCGTCGAGCTGACCATTCTGTCGGCTGCGGTCTGCCACGCAGTGACGAAAAGAACATGGAGAATTGACCCACGTGAGCTGTACACGTCATCTTCCGCGATTGTTCGCATTGAGGTGCTGGTTTTCTATTTCTTCGTCGTGTTCCACAAGCTGAACAGCGGTTTCTTTGACCAGGAGTACAGCTGCGGTGCCGTCATGTACCTGCGTCTGGCGCGGCAGTACGCATTTCTTCCCACGGCGGACTGGACGCGATGGTGCGCGATCTGTCTCACCATCCTGATCGAGGCGGCGATACCCGTGATGCTGGTAGCGCGCCGTCTAAGGTTGGCCGGCCTGCTGCTGGCGTTCGGCTTTCACTTCGCGCTCGCGATGGATCCTGGCGACGTCATCTTCAATTTTTCGGCAATCCTGCTGGCGCTCTTCTCTCTATTCTTGCCAAACGACTCCGCACAGGCACTCTACTCGACGCTGGCGCCGCTGCGCCGCGCATGGCGCCGCCCGCCCAATCGGATTGTGTGGCTTGGGGCCCGCGCCTGCGTCTACTTGATGTTGCCGACGCTGCTCGCAGCGCTCATTTTCCGCGGTGCGATTCCTACGGGGCTGACACGGGAGGCGGCGCGAGGTGCCTGGGTGTTGTATGCCGGATTTGTTCTCGCCACATTTCTCGCAACCGTGCCGCGCCACTCCTTGATGTTCACGAGCGCGCGGGAGTTGCTCGCCGTCCGATCGCCATGGCTCCTGATGTTTCCCGCATTGCTCTTCGCGAATGGCCTCATGCCGTATTTGGGAGCAAAGACAGAGACCGCATTTTCCATGTTCAGCAATCTCCGCACGGAAGGCGGCCATAGCAACCACTGGTTGATGCCCGAGTCGCTGCATGTCTGGAATTACCAGCGGGATCTCGTCACGATCCGGCACACGTCGGTCGAAGGAATGCAGAAGTTAGCAGACAGTGGTTCTCAATGGACCTACCTCGAATTCAGGCGGGCGATGCGTGATCGTCCGAATGCGTCGGTCACGTATGAGCGCAACGGTGTGGTGACGGCACTGAAAAGGGCCGGAGACGACCCGGAACTGATGCACCCGGATGGTTGGGCGGAACGGAAACTTCTGACGTTTCGTCGAGTGTCCATGGACTGGAGCAGGACCTACTGCACTCACTGACCCGCATTCGTGGCGCGACAGCCCTGCGGGCGATGAACCAAGAAGCCAGCGTCACGTTGAACATCAATTGATGAGACTCGAGGCGATGCACGATCGCTACAGTCTAGATACAGCTTGGTGTCTGCGGCTACAATTGCTCCCCACTGCATCATGCTCCTGAACGATGGCGTACCGAGCGCGAGCTACGACTGTATTGTCGTCGGATCGGGTCCAGCCGGGCTCAGCCTCGCGTTTGCGCTCGGTTCGGCCAACAAGAGAGTCCTGATCATCGAATCCGGGGGCGAATCACCGGTCCGCGAGCTGGCGAACGCGATCGGGTACGGACACTACGCCGACGACTATTGGAACCATCACTCAGTCAAGGCCCTCGGCGGCTCATCGCAGGTCTGGGCGGGGTGGGTCACGACCTTGAGTGACCGGACGTTCGATAACCCGTCTGTGGGAGTTCGATGGCCGATCACCAGGCAGGATCTGGTGCCCTACTACAGGAAGGCTGCTGCTCTGATCGATCGAGACGCCTCGATTGTTGACTTCGAGAGAGGCTTCTTTCCCGGATTCCACTACCGACCATTTTCTCGCGGAGTTCCGACGAGATTCGACAGCAAGTACGGGGATCAATTGAGGGTGTCGCCTGCCATCGATGTCCTCCTGGGATGCTCGACGGTGGGTCTTGACGCCAACGACTCGAGGCGTGCGATCAGCGTAATCCGGTACTTCCACCATGCGTCCGGCGTCACGCGCGACCTGGCGATCACGCCATCGCAATCGGTCGTGCTGGCGGCCGGAGGGATCGGGAATGCCCAGCTGCTCCTCCAGCCGCGGAAGGACGGTACGGTGTCCGCCGGCAACGAGAGTGGCCAGGCTGGCCGCTTCATCATGGAGCATCCGCACTTCTACGGCGTCGCGGAGTGTGTCCTCGATGACGACCTCGATCGTCACCTGCCCACGGCCGCGTTTGGGCCAGCCGAGCATGCCCTGGTCGTCGACACCGAGCATTCAGAGAAACACGGTCTGTTCGAATGCAGCCTGCAGTTTCACGAGAAGACGACGGACCACGAACTGGTGCGTCACCTATCCAGTGAGTTGGGCAAGCCCTTTTATCACTACACCATCAATGCCAGGGCCGAGATGCTGCCCTCGGCGGCGAACCGCGTGTTTCTCACGGGTGAGCGTGATCGCTCCGGACTGTACAGGCCTGGTGTTCGATGCGTCCTCGATGCCAGAGACTTACTGAATACAGAGATGACATTGCGGTTTCTCGGCGAGTCGCTGATCGGACTGCGTAAAGGTCGAGTTCGAATCGACAACGCAAGGCTTTATGGACAGCCCAACGGCGGCGGCCACATCATGGGAACGACCCGGATGGGAAACAGTCGATCGACGTCCGTCGTGGATCGGAACTGCCGGGTGCACGGATACGACAACCTCTACGTGGCGGGCTCGTCCGTGTTTCCAACCGGAGGGTATGCCAATCCCACGTTCACCATCGTGGCGTTGGCCTTGCGGCTGGCTGATACGCTGGTGAATCGGGGATGATGCTGGCGATGATGACATCTGTCTCGAGGCGGGCCTTCCTGGGGGGCATCGGCGGTGCGATCGTCTCCGGGTCCGTCCTATGGACGTACGGATGCCCTGGTGGATGGAGAGGGGTGCGGGGGCAAGGGGACTCAGTCGAGCCATGCTGCCAGTACGTGGACCACGATGGGTGGGTCCTGACCGCTTCGGACAAGGACAAACTGACGGCAGGCCAGAAATGAGGCCGTTGGAGGGGAGCGCCTGAGCGGGACATCGTGAAGCGGGCGTGGCGTACGATGCGCCGAAGGGAATTCATTCAACCAGGCGTGCGCGGGTTCGTCGACCGCGGCAACGCGGTCGCCGTAGACGAACTCGCCACGAGTCAGGAAGTCAGCGAGGGGCAGCGGGACGTTCCTCGGCGCTCAACGTAGACTGCGGCACCGGCGAGCTCCTGGTCAAGTTAACCCGGTGCTGGCCCGGCGTCCATTAGCGCCCTCTCCGATCGGTCTGGGGCTCTATCGAAGACCAGCTGCGACTGAGGGGCCCACGATGGCCACAATCCACAGCTGGTCTGTCAATTCCCGCTGCAGTACGGTGAAGTCTTCGAAGCCCTGGGCCGGGAAGTAGGCCGCGCGCGTGTATCGCAGTGTCTCGGTAAACTCTAGCCGGGCCAGTTGCCGTACAGCACGCCCTACGCGCGCTGTTCTCCAGTAATCACTGGCCCGAAGAACCCACGCAGGTCATCAGCCGTGAAGGAGCAGCCTCGCGAACCGCGCCGGCGTTCAAGCCCGCGCTACTATGGCGCGGATGCCCTCCGCGCCGCCCACCTTCGACGAGGACTTCGCACTCGCGCACTGCTTGGCCGATGCTGCTGCCGAAGTGACTCTGTCTTTCTGGCGCCGCGACCCTCAGCGCTGGAACAAGGCAGACGGGAGCCTCGCCACGGAGGCCGACCTGGCCACGGAGGACAGGCTGCGGGCCATTCTCGGTGCGGCACGCCCGGCGGACGCCATCCTCGGTGAAGAGCGCGGCGCATCCGGATCCGGTTCCCGCCGCTGGATTCTTGATGGCATCGACGGCACGGTCGCGTTTGCGGCTGGCACCGAGGACTGGGGAACGCTCATCGCCCTGGAGGTGGACGGTGAGGTCGTCCTGGGCCTCTGCGTGGAGCCCGCCCGCCGGCGCCGCACCTGGGCCGCACGCGGAGGCGGCGCGTTCAGGCGCGACGACGGTGCGGAGCCTCGAAGGCTCTCGGTGAGCGGGGGCAACAGCCTGGCGCAGGCCCGCACCTATCTGCCGCCTGCGCACTACATCCCGGATGCGGCCGCGGCGCAGATGGCGGACACCGTTCGTGCGCGCACCGCGACCGCGGCCGGCTTTCCCTACCATCCGGCGCTGGAGGTGGCCGCGGGCCAGGCCGAGGTGGCCGTCCTCTTCACCGGCGGCGTGTGGGACATTGCCGCCCCCGCGCTGATTGTGACCGAGGCCGGCGGCCGCTTCACCACCATCATCGGCGACACGCGGCTCGACGCCGGGTCGGCCGTCTACACCAACGGACTCCTGCACGACGACGTCCTCCGTGTCCTCGCGCCGATCGCGGTCGCGACAAAGCGAGGCTGAAGTCGCCGCCTCCCGCCCGGGTAACATGGCCGGGATGGACTATGTCGATCTGCTCGTGTTCGGCCCGCATCCCGACGACATCGAGATCGGGATGGGCGCCACGGTGGCGCTGCACGCCGCGCGGGGCGCGCGCGTGGGCCTCTGCGACCTCACGGCCGGGGAGATGGGCAGCAACGGCTCCGTGGAGGAGCGGCTGGCCGAAGGTGAGGCCGCGAGGACGGTGCTGGGCGCGGCCTGGCGCGTGAACCTCCGCTGGCCCGACCGGGGCATCGGCGTCACCCCTGAGCACATCCGCGACGCCGCAGGCCTGATCCGGCGGGCGCAGCCGGTCGTGGTCGCGATTCCCTACTGGACCGACCGTCACCCGGACCACGTGTCAGCGAGCCAGGTGCTGACCGAGGCCGTGTTCAACGCGGGCCTCAGGCGCTACGACGCCGGTGGCGCGGCCTGGAGGCCGCAGTCCGTGTGCTATTACTTCATCAACGACTCGGTCGCGCCCTCCTTCGTGGTGGATGTGTCGGAGTACTACGAGGCCAAGCGCCGGGCCCTGGCCTGCTATGGGACGCAGTTCACGCCGGCGGCCGCCGGCAGTGTCGACACGCGGTTGACGTCTCCCCGGTTTCAGCAGCTCATCGAAAGCCGCGACGCGCAGTTCGGCGCGCTGGCCCACGTGGCGTGGGCTGAGGGGTTCGTGACCAGATCACCTGTGGTGCGAGACGGGCTGCTGCCCGCCGCACCCGCTACCGGAGCGGCCCGAGCATGAACGTCGGCATCATCTGTTACGCCTCGGTCGGCGGCTCCGGAGTCGTGGCCACCGAACTCGGGAAGGCGCTCGCGACGCGCGGGCACAACGTGCACGTCATCAGCACGGAGATGCCGTTCCGCCTCGGCGAGTTCCAGGCCGGGTTGTCGTTTCACCAGGTGCTCACGCCGACGTATCCGCTCTTTCGTGAGCCGCAGTACCTGCTCTCGCTGGCCAACAAGGTGGTGCAGGTGGCCCGGGAGAACCGGCTGGACGTCATCCACGCGCACTACGCCGTGCCGCACGCGACGGCGGCGCTGCTGGCCAAGCAGGTGCTCGCGTCCACGCTGAGCGCACCCGCACCCAGGCTCGTGGCCACGCTCCACGGCACCGACATCACGCTCGTGGGCAACGACCCGTCGTATTCGGAGATCGTCGCCTACTCGATCGAGCAGTCGGACGTCGTGACCGCTGTCTCCCAGAGCCTCCGCGACGACACCCGCAAGGAACTGCGCGTGGTGCGCGACATCGAGGTCATCCCGAACTTCCTGGACCCGGCCGCGCACCGGCGGCAGTCGTTGCCGGAGCTCCGCCGCCGCTATGCGGACGACGACACGCGTCTGGTGATTCACGTCTCGAACTTCCGTCCGCTGAAGCGCATCGACCTGGTGATGCAGGCCTTCGACCGCATCCGGCGCGAGGTGCCCGCCAAGCTCCTGCTCGTGGGTGACGGCCCGGAGCTCGGCACGGCCTACCGGATGGGCCGGCAACTCGGTATCTCGCACCTGGTGGAGGCGCTTGGCGCGCAGGAAGAGGTGCTGCCGCTCCTCTCGATTGCGGACGTGTTCCTGCTGCCGTCGTCGCTCGAGAGCTTCGGGCTGGCCGCTCTCGAAGCCATGGCCTGCGAAGTGCCGGTCGTCGCCAGCCGGGTGGGCGGTTTGCCGGAGGTGGTGGAGGATGGCGTCACGGGCTTCCTGCTCGATCCCGAAGACGTGGCTGGCATGGCCTCGGCCGCGGTGGAGCTGCTCCGCGATCCAGCCCGCCGCTGCGCCATGGGGAAGGCCTCACGCCAGCGGGTCATCGAGCGCTTCTCGGCGGAGAAGGTCGTCCCGCTCTACGAAGCCTGCTACCAGGCCGCCACGCGCTGAACGGGAACCCTGCGACACGGCCCGGAATCGTGTCAGGTCCGGACATCGTTTCTGGTCCGGATGGCGCGCGGTTCACGTCACCTCGCGGGCCGGTACGGTCCACGAACCCTCGCAGCGGTGCTATATGATGCCCGCAGTTAACAGGGCTGTCGCGTGTTCGAAACAGTCTTCCAGGCGCTCTTCACATATCGACCAGTCGTCTTCGAGCAGGGCGCCTTCAGGTTCGATCCGTCTGCCGGGGCGTACATCGCCGGGCTCATTGGCGTGTGCCTCGCCGCCGCGGCCGTTCTGACCTACCGCCGTGTGGGCGGCCAGTCCACGCCCCGCTCCCGCGCCATGTTGCTCGCGCTCCGCCTGGCGATCATCGCCGTCGTCGTGGTGTGCTTGTTCCGGCCCGTGCTCGTGGTCAAGACGGCCGTGCCGCAGCAGAACGTGCTCGCGGTGCTGCTCGACGACTCGCGCAGCATGCAGATCAAGGACTGGAACGACAAACCGCGTGGCGCCTTCGAGCAGGAGCAGTTCGGTGCGCCCGACCGGCCGCTGATGCAGGCGCTCTCGGACAAGTTCCTCGTCCGCACCTTTTACTTCTCCTCCACGGCCTCCCGCATGGACGCCGAAAGCGGTCTGACCTTCGGCGGCACGCAGACCCGCCTGGGCGACGCGCTCGAAGCCGCCCGGCAGGAACTGGCCGGGCTGCCCGTGGCGGGCATGGTGCTTGTGAGCGATGGCGCAGACACCAGCGACACCGCGCTGGCGCCGGCCCTTCTGGGCCTCAAGGCGGAGAAGCTCCCTGTCTACACCGTGGGCGTGGGGAAGGAGTCGCTGACCAGGGACCTGCAGGTGGACCGCGTGAGCGCGCCGCCCTCGGTGCTGGTGGGCAACTCGCTGCTGGTGGACGTCACGCTCTCGCACACGGGTCTCTCGGGCGAAATGGCCACGGTGGATGTGGAGGACGAAGGCCGCATCGTGGGCAGCGAAAAGGTGAAGCTCGGCGCCGACGGCGCGCCGGCCACCGTGCGTCTGCGCGTGATGGCGTCGGAGCCGGGGCCGCGGGCGTTCCGGTTCAAGGCGTCCGTGTTGCCCGGTGAAGTGGTGGCGGAGAACAACATCCGCGAGACCACCATCGACGTGCGTGCCGCGCGCGAGAAGATTCTCTATTACGAAGGTGAGCCGCGGTTCGAGATGAAGTTCATTCGCCGCGCGATCGCCGACGACAAGAACCTGCAGCTCGTCGCGCTGCAGCGCACGGCGGACAATAAGTACCTGCGGCTCGACATCGACAACGCGGACGAACTCGTCGGCGGCTTCCCGAAGACGCGAGAGGAATTGTTCGGGTACCGCGCGCTGGTGCTGGGCAGCGTCGAGGCCGGCGCCTTCACCGGCGACCAGCTCCGGATGATTGCCGAGTTCGTGGACAAGCGTGGTGGCGGCCTGCTGGTGCTCGGAGGCGGGCGCTCGTTCGCGCAGGGCGGCTGGGCGGGGACGCCCGTGGCCGACGCACTGCCGGTGGTCATCGAGCGCGCGCCCGGCGGCGAACCACCCCTGATGCGCCTCAAGGTGGCGCCCACGCGCGAGGGCGCGGAGCACGCCGTCACGCAGATCGCGGCCACACCGGCGGCGTCGATCAAGCGGTGGACGGAGCTGCCTCAGGTTACCAGCGTGAACGCCCTCGGCCAGGTAAAGCCGGGCGCGACCGTGCTCCTCTCGGGTACGGATGAAAAGGGACGTTTCCAGGTGGTGCTGGCCTCGCAGCGCTACGGCCGCGGTAAAGCGATCGCCTTCACGCTGCAGGATTCGTGGCTCTGGCAGATGCACGCAAGCATGTCGCTCGAAGACCAGACGCACGAGAACCTGTGGCGGCAGTTGATCCGCTGGCTGGTGGATGGCGTGCCGGGGCCGGTGGAGGTCCGAACCTCGTCTGATCGCGTGGAGCCCGGGGAAGCCGTGACGGTGGAGGCCACCGTTGCGGATAAAGCGTACGACCAGGTGAGCGACGCGAAGGTGATGGCGCACGTCACGATGCCGGATGGCCGGGTCGAGGACGTGGCGCTGGCGCTGTCCGGCGATCGGCCGGGCCACTACCGGGGCACGTTCGTGAGCCGGGCGAAGGGGCGCTATGAGGTGGCCGTGGGCGCCGATCGGGCCGGCACGGACCTGGGCACCGGCTCCTCGCATGTGCTGGCCGGTGCGAGCGACGCCGAGTACTTCAACTCGGCCATGAAGGCGCAGACCCTGCGCCGCATCGCCGAGGACACCGGCGGCCGGTACTACGACGCCGCCCGCGTGAGTGGCCTGACGGAGGATGTGCGCTACGGCGGACGCGGCGTGACGACGTCCGAGGAACGCGACCTCTGGAATCTGCCCATCGTGCTGGTGGTCTTGCTGGGGCTGACCTTCGCGGAGTGGGGCTACCGCAGGTCGGCGGGTCTGGCATGACGGGTCTGGTATGACGGCCCTCGCGCGCGCCTTCATCCTCGTGGTCGTCGGCCTCGGCGGTGATCCCGATCACGCCACGCTCTTCGAGCGGTGGGGCTCGTCGTTTGCGGCCAGCGCCACGCAACTTGGCGTACCGGCCGACCGCGTGCAGCACCTCACGGGCAACCCGACGAAGGCTGATGTCGAGCAGGCCGTGGCCAAGATCGCGAAGGCCAGCGGCCCGGACGACGTGCTGGTCGTCGTGCTGATCGGCCACGGCACCTTCGACGGCCGCGTACCGAAGTTCAACCTGAAGGGGCCGGACCTCGCGCCCGCCGACGTGGAGGCGATGCTGAAGGCGGTGCCAGCCAAGCGCCTCGTGCTGGTTAACACCACCAGCGCCAGCGGTCCATTCAAGGACGCGCTGGCCGGCCCGGGGCGGACCATCGTGACCGCTACCCGGAACGGCGCCGAGCAGTTCGACACTCTCTTTGGCGGCTACTTCGTGGACGCGTTTGCCTCCGAGAGCGCGGACCTCGACAAGAACCGGCGCGTGACCGTGCAGGAAGCCTACGAGTTCGCGCAGCGCGAGGTGACCAAAGCCTACGAGCGCACGGGCCTCCTGGCCACGGAACACTCCGTCCTCGACGACACGGGCAAGCTCGCGGCTGTCTTCGCGTTGGGCACGGCCGGCGGTGAGGCGGAGTCCGCGGATCCGAAGGTGCGGACGCTTCAGGCCGAGCGCCGCGAACTGGAGCAGCAGGTGGAGTCGCTCAAGGTGCTGAAGGGCAGCCTTGAACCGGCCCGCTACGAAGCGGAGCTGGAGCGGCTGGTCACGGCCCTGGCACTCAAGACGCGCGAGCTGCGCCAGGCGGAGGGCAAGTGATCGGGCGCGGGAGGGGCGTGGCGCGAGCATCGGCAATGGTAGTGGCCATCGTGGCGGCGACGTTGGCGATCGGCGTGTCCGCCGTGGCGCAGCAGCCGCGCAACACCTTCGGCATCGTGTCCGACGACGAGTACACGCCCGACGGATCCGAGAATGAGCGCTACAGCGGCCGCTTTCAGTTCGTGCGTTTGAGTTATCCGTACTCGCTCTCCGGGTTCGGCCGCGCGGGCCGGTTGGCGCCCTGGGCGCACGATTACCCGCGTGGTGAGCGGCACTACATGCAGATCCTCACGGACCTGACGCTGCTGAAAGCGCGCACCAGCGGGTCCAATACGTTCGGCCTGGCGGACCCGGAACTCCTGCAGTACCCGTTCGCCTACATGTCGGAGCCGGGTTTCTGGCGCCTCGGGCCTGACGAAGCCGAGGGCTTTCGGCAGTACCTTCTCAAGGGCGGGTTCGCGATGTTCGACGACTTCCGCGGGCAGGACTGGGACAACCTGCGGGAGCAGATGCAGCAGGTGCTGCCGGACCTGCACTTCCAGGAACTGACAGGCCGCGAAGCCATCTTCCACGCTTTCTTCGAAATTCCCGATCCGCACGTACTCCCGGCGCCCTACGGCGGGCTGCCGGCGTCCTACTGGGGGATCTTCGAGGGCAATGACGTGACCCGGCGGATGCTGGTGATCGCCAACGTCAACAACGACATGAGCGAGTACTGGGAGTACTCGGACCAGGGGTTCGCGCCGGTGGACGTCTCCAACGAGGCGTACAAGTTCGGCGTGAACTACGTGATCTACGCGCTGACGCACTAGTCAGTACTGGCCAGGCGGTACTGTCCAGTCAGCGCTGTCCAGGCAGCACAGTGTGGTGAACCAGGAGGCAGACCCGTGGAGCAAACCGTGACGCAAGCCGTTGACCTCGCATCCCCCGATGACCTCGCCCTTGCCGACCGGATGAAGGCCGGCCGCGAGCAGATCATCAAGGAGCTGAAGAAGCTCATCGTGGGGCAGGACGAGGTGGTGAACCAGATCCTCCTGACGCTCTTTGTCGGCGGCAACAGCCTGATCGTTGGCGTGCCCGGCCTGGCCAAGACGCTCCTCATTCACACGATGGCGCAGGTGCTGGCGCTCAAGTTCAACCGCATCCAGTTCACGCCGGACCTGATGCCCTCGGACATCACCGGCACGGACCTGGTGCAGGAAGACAGCGCCACCGGCAAGCGCCAGATGGTGTTCGTGCCAGGTCCCATTTTCGCCAACATCGTGCTGGCGGACGAAATCAACCGCACACCGCCCAAGACGCAATCGGCGCTCCTCGAAGCGATGCAGGAGCACCGCGTCACGGTGCAGGGCCGCACCTACAAACTCGACGAGCCGTTCTACGTGTTTGCCACGCAGAACCCCATCGAGCTCGAGGGCACGTATCCGCTACCCGAAGCGCAGCTCGACCGCTTCATGTTCCACATCGTGATCGAGCACCCGCCCTACGACGAGGAAATCACCGTCATCCGCCAGACAACCGCGATTCAGAACCCGCAGTTCGAGCGGCCCGTCTCCGGCGAGGACCTTGTGGCGTTCCAGCGGCTCGTGCGCAAGGTGCCAGTGGCTGAGCCGGTGCTGCGCTACGCCCTCGACATCGTGCGCGCCAGCCGGCCCAAGTCGAAAGACTCCGCCGAGTTCGTGAACAAGTGGGTGGCCTTCGGTGGCTCGGTCCGCGCGGCGCAGTACCTGGTCCTGGGGGGCAAGGCCCGGGCATTGACGTCCGGCCGCTACCACGTGAGCTTCGAGGACATCCGCGCGCTGGCGCACCCGGTGCTGCGGCATCGCGTGCTCACCAACTTCCATGCGCAGTCCGAAGGCGTCACCTCCGACATGATCGTGGACAAGCTCCTCGATCTCGTGCCCGCGCCCAAGTCCGGAATGTGACATGGAACCCTCGTCGCCTATTCCCGGCGCCCGGTTTGTAGACCCGGCCGTCCTCGCGCGCATTGGCAATCTTGAACTGATTGCCAAGTCGATCGTCGACGGTTTCATCAACGGGCTGCACAAGGCGCCCTTCTACGGCTCCTCGGTGGACTTTGCCGAGCACCGCGGCTACGTGCCGGGCGACGACGTACGCCGGATCGACTGGCGCGTGTTTGCCCGAACCGAGCGCTTCTACGTAAAGGAGTACGAGGCGGATACGAACGCGAACTTCTCCGTGCTGCTCGACATGTCGAAGTCCATGGACTTTGGTACCAGGGGCATCACCAAGTTCGAGTACGCGCGAATCCTCGCTGGCTGCCTGACCAACCTCGTGCACCGGCAGCGCGACCGCGTGGGCCTGGTGGCGTTCGACGACGACATCCGGGAGCACGTGCCGCCCTCGGCCAAGCACATGGAAGTGGTGCTGCACACCCTCGACAAGCTGGTGCCTGTGCGGGCAGGCAAGCTTCTGCCGCCGATGAAGAAGCTGGCCGAATTCTTCGGGCGGCGCGGCCTGCTGGTGGTGATTTCGGACCTCTACGAGGAGCCGGAGGCCGTGGCCGAAGCCATTGGGCCATTGCGGTTCCGCGGCAACGACGTGATTGTGTTTCACGTACTGGACCCCTCCGAGCTGGACTTCACGTTCCCTGATGCCTCGAGCTTCGAGGACCTGGAAAGCGGCGTGCAGATTCCCGTGGTGCCCGAGGGCCTGCGCGACGAGTACCGCACGCTGGTGAAGGCGCACACCGAGGCCCTGCGGAAGAAACTGGCGGGTCATCGGGTGGACTACGCGGTGCTCGACACCTCAAAGCCACTGGATTTCGCGCTCTTCAGCTACCTGAACATGCGCGCGCGCCTCATGAGGACCCGGTAGATGAGCCTCCTCGCGCCGCTGTTTCTGCTGGGGCTGCTGGGCCTGGCTGTGCCCGTCTTTATCCACCTGATCCAGCGGGAGAAGAAGCGGGTGGTGAAGTTCCCCTCGCTGATGTTCCTGGAGCGGATTCCCTATTCGTCGGTGCGGCGGCGCCGCATCCACAACTGGGCGCTGCTCCTGCTCCGGCTGGCCGCGCTCGCGCTCGTGGTACTCGCCTTCAGCCGTCCCTATGTCATCCGGCCGCAGCGCACCGTCACGGGCACGGGCGCGCGGGAAGTGGTGATCCTGCTCGATCGCAGCTACAGCATGGGCTACGGCGACCGCTGGCAGAAGGCGCGGGAGGCTGCGCGGAAGGCGGCATCCGACCTCACGCTCTCGGATCGCGCCTCGCTCGTGCTGTTTGATGCGGATGCGGAAGTGGCTGTGCGGTCCACGGAGGACAAGGACCGGATCCTCGCAGCCATCGACCAGGCGTCTCCCTCGGACGGCGCCACGCGGTACGCGCCTGCGCTCAAGGTGGCGGGCACCATCCTCAACGAGTCGTCGCTGCCGCGCCTCGAGGCCACGCTGATCTCGGACTTCCAGCGGATGGGCTGGCTTGGATCCGACACCGTGGAACTGCCCGAGGCCGCGACACTCATCCCGGTGTCCGTGGAAGGTCCCGTCAGTACGCCGAACGCTGGTGTGGCGGCCGTGGCGATCGAACGGTCCACGTTCGAGAACCAGGAGCGCATCACCGTCAATGCGTCGGTGACGAACTTCGCGGCGACGCCGCTTCCGGGCACGTCTGTGTCGCTGGAGATCGGCGGCCGTGCCGTGCAGACCGTGACGACGGACATCGCCGCCGGTGCGCGCGCGTCCGTCACGTTCCAGCCGGTCACCGTGACCGGCCCGAACCTGCGCGGGACGGTGCGCCTTGCGAACGACGGCCTTGAGCGCGACAACGCGCGCCACTTCGTGGTCTCACCCATCTCGGCGGTGCCGGTGATCGTGGTGGACCGCGCGCCTGGCTCCGGATCATCCAGCCTCTACTTCACGCGCGCCACGGCGATTGGTGAGCGGCCGTCCTTTGCCGCGTCTGTGCGCCCGCCAGACGCCGTGCCCGACGACGAACTGAAGCGCGCAGCCGTGGTCGTGGTGAACGACGTGGCGATCGGCAGCGGCCTTGCCGGACGTCTCCGCACATTCGTGGAGCAGGGCGGTGGACTGCTGGTGATTGCGGGTCCGCGCACCACCTGGCCCGGTGGCGGCGACCTGCTGCCGGCCTCGCTTGGCGGCACGTCCGACCAGTCGAAAGGTGATGCGGCCCGGCTCGGCGCCGTGGAGTACGGCCACCCGATGTTCGAGGCGTTCCGCGCGGCCCGGAGTGGCGACTTTTCCGCCGCGCAGTTCTTTGGCTACCGCACGCTGACCGCCAGTCCCGATTCGCGCGTGCTCGCGCGGTTCGATGCCGGCGCCCCTGCGCTGGTCGAGAAGGCAGTGGGGAAGGGACGGGTGCTGCTGTGGGCGTCGTCCGTGGACCTCGAGTGGAACGACATGGCGCTCAAGCCCGTGTTCCTGCCCTTCGTGCATGGGGCCTTGAAGCACCTGGCGGCCTATGCCGCGCCGCCGCCGTGGCTCACGGTGGGGCAGTCGCTGGACCCGCAGACGCTCTCCGCGTCGGTCGCTGACCCCGTGGCTGTGTCGCCCTCGGGTACCCGCGTCGTTCTGGCCGGTGAGGCCAGCGAGGTGCTGACCGTGGACGAGCAGGGCTTCTATGAGGTGCGCGGCGCGAAGGGCATAGGGGCTGGTGCCGTGGCGAGCGTTGTGGCGGTCAATGTGGACGTCAACGAATCGGACCTCACACCCATCGACCCGAAGGAGATTGTGGCCGCGGCCACCATCGCCTCCGGCGGTGTGCGGGTGGAGCAGACGGGGATGCCCCTGTCCTCCGAGGCGCAGGAGCGCGGGCAGCGCCTGTGGTGGCTGCTGCTGGCCGCCGGGCTGGCCGCCTTCGGAGCCGAGACGGTCCTAGGAAACCGGCTATCCAGGGCCTAAGCTGAACCGAACGAGAGCGGGACCTCTAAGGGAGACGGGCGAGATGTCTGAACCACGCCAACGCGACCTGCCGGCCATCATCAGCGACGTGCGCCGCCGCTGGCGCATGAAGCTGGCCCTGCGCGGTGCCACCTCGGCCCTCGCCCTCGGCGTGCTCCTCCTCGTGGCCGCCGCCGTCAGCATTCAGTACGGCCGCTACAATCCCACGCTCATCATCAGCCTCCGTGTGGGGCTTGCCGCCGCCGTGCTGGTCATCATCGGCGTGTTCGTGGTGCGCCCGCTCCGCCGCAAGGTCACCGACGAACAGGTGGCGCTCTACCTGGAAGAGCACGAGCCGGGCCTCGAAGCCGCCATCGTCAGCGCCGTGGACGCTTCCCGTCAGGCGGTGGTGGACCCGAATCACCGGTCGCCCGCGCTGGTCTCGCGCCTCATCGAATCCGCCGTCGAGAAGTGTCTCTCCACGAACGCGCCGAAGCACGTGGAGCAACGGCGCCTGGAGCGCTATACCGTGGCCGCCACGGTCGTGCTCGTCGTCGGCTTTGCTATTTTCGGTGCCGGGCCGGCCATGCTGCGCAATGCCCTGTCGGCGCTGCTCATCACGCGCGACGTGCAGGCGGCCGTCCCTTTCAAGGTGATCGTGACGCCAGGATCCGCGAAGGTGCCGAAGGGCGCGGACCTGCAGATCAACGCCAGCCTTCAGGGGTTCGACGCGGCCGAAGCCACGCTGCTCGTGCGGCGCGACCCGACGCAGCCGTTCGAGAAGCTCCCACTCGCCAGGAGCGGCACGGGCGCGTTCGAAGGGCTCCTCTTCAACGTGGCCACACCCGTGGAGTACCAGGTTGAGGCCGACGGCACGTCCTCTCCCGTATTCACGCTCACCGTGGTGGACCTCCCCTACGTGCAGCAGTTGAAGCTCGAGTACCGCTTCCCGGCCTACGCCGGCCTTGAGCCGCAGGTGGTGGAGAACGGCGGCGACATTGCCGTGCTGGCCGGCACGAAGGTGCTGGCCCAGATCACCGCCACGATGAAGGTGCCGGGCGGGCGCATCCGCCTGAACGAGAAAGATGTCGTGGCCCTGCAGGTGGCTGCCGACGGCACGCTCAGCGGGACCTTCACGGCGGACAAGGACGGCTTCTACCGCGTGGAGCTGGACGCACCGACCGGTGAGCATGTCGCCGCCTCGCCGCAATACACCATTGACGTGCTGGCCGACCAGCCGCCGCGCGTGAGCTTCGCCAAGCCCGGGCGTGATACCACGGCCTCCGCCATCGAGGAAGTGTTTGTCGAGGCCACCGCCAACGATGACTACGGCGTCAAGAACCTGGAGCTGGTCTACTCCGTGAACGGCGGTGCCGAGAAGACACTGCCGCTCTTCCAGGGCAGCAAGCGCATGCCAGAGGTGACGGCCGGGCACACGTTCTATCTGGAAGAGATGGGCGTGAAGACGGGTGATGCCGTGTCCTACTACGCGCGGGCCACGGATGCGGCTGGCGGCAAGGACCGCGTCACGTCGAGCGACCTCTACTTCGTGCGCGTGCGCCCTTTCAAGAAGGACTTCCGCGCCGCGCAGTCCATGGCGGGCGGCGCGGAAGTCCTTCTTGAA
>JBEBFY010000037.1:0-18013 GCA_040081715.1 Vicinamibacterales bacterium
TGGTCAGCTCCTGGCCGATGACGTATTCGTCGAGGAACTTCTTGATCTCGGGGGGCGACGGCAGCGACGTGCGCGTGCCGCGGTTCTCGAAGCGATTGTCGTCCGCGATGATGTCGTTGCAGACCTCGACACACTCGTCGCAGATGAAGACGGTCGGCCCGGCAATCAGCTTGCGGACGTCGTTCTGATCCTTGTTGCAGAACGAGCACCGCAGGGTTTCAGTCTCGCTGCTCTTCTTGACCATGTGTGACACTGTGGACCAGCGCGGGTGCGCAGCCTCCGCTAAGGGGTTGGGGGGGGGGGCGATGGGACCGGTCGAGGCCTGGAACAACCTTACACCCGTTTCCGGATGACGTCGTCAATTATGCCGTATTCCTTGCCCTGCTCGGCCGACATGATGTAATCGCGCTCGGTATCGTCCTGGATGCGCTTGGCCAGCTGTCCCGTGTGAAACACCAGGAGCTCATTCAGGCGTTCGCGCATGCGCAGAATCTCGCGCGCGGCGATGTCGATGTCCGTGGCCTGGCCGCCCAGGCCCGACATCAGCGGCTGGTGGATCACGATGCGGGAGTTGGGCAGGGAGAACCGCTTCCCCTTGGCGCCGGCGGCCAGCAGCACGGCCGCCATGGACGCGGCCTGCCCGAGGCAGATGGTCTGCACGTCGGGCTTGATGAACTGCATCGTGTCGTAGATCGCCAGCCCGGCCGTGATCGACCCGCCAGGGCTGTTGATGTACAGCATGATGTCCTTGTCCGGGTCCTCGGCCTCCAGGAAGAGCATCTGGGCGATCACCAGATTGGCGATCTGGTCGTCAATCGGGGTCCCGATGAAGATGATGCTGTCCTTGAGCAGGCGGGAGAAGATGTCGTAGGCGCGTTCGCCACGGTTGGTCTGCTCAACGACCATCGGTACGAGCTGGGCGTGGGGGGCGTTCATCGGGTCTGGTCTGGCTCCACTGTCGCTGGGGGCATCCCAGGGACCGCTTCTGTTATCGACATCCGGCCGTTCACGCTGTAGTCAGGCGCGTGAGAGCGTGATCAGGCCGAGCGCATGCTCGACCGTCTTTTCGCGCCGCATGCCCATGACCAGCCGGGGGAGTCCCCCGTCCTTCGCCAGTTGGGCCTGGACGGCCTCCGGTGTGCGCTGGATCGCCTCCGCCATCCGGGCCATCTCGGATGTGACGGCGTCCGGTTCGACGTTCACCTGATCCCGCCGGGCGAGCTGGTCCAGGGCGATGGCGCTGCCGACCGCATCACGGGCGGCCTGCCGCTGCGACTCGCGGAACTCGTCCCAGTCCATGCCGGCCTTGCGGGGGTCGACACCCTGTTCCATCAGGCGGCGGGCGAACTCTTCGACCCTCCGGTCCATTTCCCGTTCGACCAGGGAGACCGGCAGCTCGAAGGGGATGCGCTGCGCCAGCTGGCTGAGCAGGCTGTTCCGGACGGCCCGCTGGGCGTTGGCGGCGGATTCCTGCCGCAGGTCCGCCTCCACGCGCGTCCGCAGGGCATCGAGTGACTCGAAGTCCCCGACGTCCTTCGCGAATTCGTCGTCCAGCTCAGGCAGCACGCGCTGCCGCAACTCGCGGGCCTGGACGGTGTAGGTCACGTCCGTGCCGGCCAGCTGGGGCACCGGGTAGTCGTCCGGAAAGTGGATCGCGAATGTCTTTGTCTCACCGGCCGCCATCCCGACCAGGTTCGCGTCGAAGCCGGGCGGGTTGCCGGGACCGCCGATCACCAGGGAGACCTGCTCGTGCGTGTCGGATTCGCCGGTGGCGTCCTTGCGCTCGATGTCCGCCACGAGGGTGTCGCCGTCGGCGGCCGGCCTCGCATCGACCGGCTCGAACCGTGCCGCGCGCTCACGCAGCTGTTGCAGCGCGGCGCTCACGGCGTCCGGGGCCAGTTCCGAGGCTGGCTGTTGCACGAGGATGGTCGCCAGGTCGCCGACCTCGAATTCCGGAACCGTTTCAAACGTGGCCATGAAGGTGAGCGGCTTGCCCTCGTCGATGGCGAAATCGTTCACATCGGGCGAGTCGACCGGTTCCACGCCGCGCTCGTGCAGCGCCTCGTCGACCGCCTTGGGCACCAGCTCGCGCGCGACGTCCTGGAGGATCTGCTCCTTGAAGCGCTGACGGGCCACCGTGGCCGGCACCTTGCCGGGACGAAAGCCCGGCACGCGGGCGGACTTCGCGTAGCTGCGCGTGACGCGCGCGATGCTCGCGTCGACGACCTCGGCGGGAATTTCGATCGACAGCTGCTTCCGGGTGTCGGAGACGTCAACGAGCGTGTGGGTCATGAAAAATTGAGCCTAGCATATCGTCCCGGCAGGCGGCCCGGCGTGGCCTGCGGGACAACGGCGATGGTGCGAAAGGAGGGACTCGAACCCCCATACCCTTGCGGGTACCAGATCCTAAGTCTGGCGCGTCTGCCAGTTCCGCCACTTTCGCATGGGATGTGACGCAGACGAGGGTACCACAGCACCCCGGAAGACCATGGGGGCCATGCTAGCATCGCCCGCATGGCACTGGAGGGGCAGTCGGCCGTCCTGGTCACGGGCGGGGCGGGCTTCATCGGAGCCCATGTCGTCCGCGCGATTCAGGCCTCGGGTGCCGCGTCGGTTGTGGTGCTGGATGACCTGTCCGGAGGCGCCGAGGACAACCTGCCCGAGGGCGTGACATTCGTCCGCGGCAGCGTCGTGGACCACGCCCTGCTGGCGCGGATCTTCACCGAGCATCGCTTCCGGTTCGTCTACCACCTGGCCGCCTATGCCGCCGAGGGCCTCTCGCACTTCATCCGCCGCTTCAACTACACCAATAACGTCGTCGGGAGCGTGAACGTCGTCAACGAGTGTATCCGCCATGAGGTGGAGTGCCTCGTGTTCACCAGTTCGATTGCCGTCTACGGCGCGATTGAGCCGCCGATGCGCGAGGACAGCGTGCCCCGCCCAGAGGATCCGTACGGCGTCGCCAAGCTCGCGGTGGAGTACGACCTCGAGGCGGCGCACCGGATGTTCGGGCTCCGGTCCGTGGTCTTTCGACCGCACAACGTCTACGGGGAGTACCAGAACATCGGAGATCCCTACCGGAACGTCGTCGGCATCTTCATGAACCAGATCCTGACGGGCCAGCCGATGTCGGTGTTCGGCGACGGCACGCAGCGCCGTGCGTTCAGCTACGTCGGAGACATCGCGCCGGCGATTGCGGCCAGCGCCTGGACGCCGGCGGCGCACGGGCGCACGTTCAACATCGGCGCGGACCGTGACTATACGGTGGTGCAACTGGCCCAGGCGGTCGCGGCCGCGATGGGCGTGCCCGGCCATCCCGTTGCACACCTCGCGCCGCGCAACGAGGTGCGTGAGGCGTGGGCCGATCACGCCGCCGTGGCCCGTGTCCTTGGGCCGTTGCCACAGACGCCGCTCTCCGAGGGCCTGGCGCGCATGGCTGGCTGGGTGCGGCGCGTGGGCCCGAGGGCCGGCCGCCCGTTCGACGCGATCGAGATCACCAAGTGCCTCCCGCCGTCGTGGGATGCGCTTCGCCGGCAGCCCGCGGGAGAGCCCTAGCAGCCCGTGGACAAGGTCAGGTCCTGGCTTCGACTGGGCGTGCCACGGCAACGGTCTCGACTTCGGCCGTATGCGGAAACATGTCGAGGGGTTGCAGCCGTGTAATCCGGTAGCCCCCTTGCTCCACCCGTCCCAGGTCGGCGGCGAGGCTCTGGGAGTCGCAGGACACGTAGACAAGCAGGTCGGGTCGCAACCGTTGAAGCACCTCATCCAGGACGGCTGTGGAGGCCCCGCTGCGCGGCGGATCGAGCACCACGCAACGCGCGTCGCGCGGGTGGATCCTCGTCACGCCCGATTCCGCGGTTGTGGCGACGAACCGGCAGCGCGCCGGTGGAATCCGGTTAGCGTGACGGCTGGCCACCGCGTCGGCCACCGCCACGGGGTTGGACTCGATGCCGATGACCGTGTGGCCACGCTTGGCCAGTGGAAGGGCAAAGAGGCCGCTCCCGCAGTAGAGCTCGAGGACCGGGAGATGCGCCGGCACGGCGCGCATGACGGCACGGACGAGCTCGGCGGCGGCCTGGCCGTTGGTCTGGAAGAACGCCGTCGGTGAGATCAGGTAGGTGACCCCGTCGATCTCATCCGCGATCCGGTCGGTACCGCTGACCTGGCGCGTGCGATCCCCGAAAATCAGAGAGCCGTGCCCGCTGTGAATGCTGGCGTGGAGGGACGTCACGCCGGCGTCGGGGGTGAGCACCTTCCGGGAGATGTCTCGAAGACGGCGGCCCGGAGGTCCCTCCGTGACGAGGGTGACCATCACGTCACCCGCCGACCGGCTGACGCGCGCGACGACACTGGTGAGCGGCGGCTCGCTCCGGCCTGATGACCCCAGGGCCTCCGCCAGGCGGAACGCGACCTCGTTTCCCCGATCGTCGTGCACCGGGCACTCGACGACAGGCACCACGCGCCTGGTACCACGCGCGTAATGGCCCATCGTCGTCAGGCGGCCGTTGCGGCCGGCCTCGCCGAACACGAAGTGCACCTTCTGCCGGTAGTGCCACGGCGTGCCGCTGCCTGACGGGATCGTGGGTTCGACGGGAGGGGGCTGTCGAAGGACTCTCCCGACGGCATCGGCCACCAGGGCCCGCTTCAGCTCCAGCTGTGCGGGATAGGAGAGGTGCTGCCAGGTGCACCCTCCGCATGCGGCTTCGGCGGCCGGGCCGAAGTGGCGGCAGCGCGGGACGACACGGTGTGGCGACGGTGTGAGTACCGAGAGCATCCGGCCGGTGGCCTCGTGCCGGTCGCGCGACCGCAGGAGCTGCACCCGCACCAGCTCGCCAGGAATCGAGAAGGGCACGGCGACCCGGACCGTGCCGAGCATGCCTTCGCCGTCACCGCCGGCGGTGACGGCGTCTATGTGTATGTCGACAATCTCAGGTGGCCGGGACACAGGTCCTCGCGCGCGTCCGCGTCGGTGTTCCGCAGTGCCCGGTGCGCAGGCCGCTAGCGGACGCCCAGCAGTTCGACGTCGAAGATGAGCGTGGCGTCCGGCGGAATCACGCCGCCGGCTCCGCGCCGCCCGTAGCCGAGGTCTGGCGGAATGGTCAGCGTCCTCGTGCCGCCCACCCGCATGCCGGCGACACCCTCGTCCCAGCCCTGGATGACCTCGCCCCCACCCAGGCGGAAGGAGAAGGGCTCGTTGCGGTCACGGGAGCTGTCGAACTTCGTGCCATGGTGGTCCGGACGGGCTTCCTCGAACAGCCATCCGGTGTAGTGCACCGTGACCGTCTGTCCGGCCTTGGCCTCGGCCCCGTCACCCTGTCGCGTATCGGTCCGCTTCAATTCACCCACAACGCCTCCTCCACACGCCGCCACCAGAAGGCCGGCTGCTGCCACCACGCCTGCCAGGCGAAGGCCGCCCAGCTTACTGTTCACCGACGGCACGCTTCAGCGCTTCCTCGTTGACGACGATCGCCATGCCCTGCTTGGCCTTGTTCAGGTAGGCCGTGAAGAACTGGGTCCGCCGCTCGTTCTCGAGTTCCCGCCGGAACGTGGACTTGGCCCCGTTGAACTCGTCAGGGGTGACATCGTGGCGCTCCGTCACGCGCACAACGACCGCACCGAGTGTGGTCGTGATCGCGTCGCTCACGCCGTTGACGGGCAGGGCGAAGGCCGCACGGTCCACATCCGCGCTGACGCCCACGTCCGGAATCGCCGCGCCCCGCGCGAGCAGTTCCGTATCCCTGGCCGCAAAGCCCTCGGCCTTCGCGGCTGCCGCAAAGTCCTTCGCCCCTTTGAGCTTCGCCGCCAGTTCAGCCGCGCGCGTGGCGGCCATCTCGCCGGAGCGCTCGGTCACGAGGTCCTCCTTCACGCGGTCCTTGACCTCGGCCAGCGCAGGCAGACGCGGTTCGACTTTTCCGGAGAGCGCGAAGATCACGGGGCCACGCGGCGTGCCCACCACGGCGCTCATCTCGCCGTCCTTCAGCCGGAAGGCCTCCTGCGCCGCCTGGGGAGCCGGTCCCAATCCCGGGATCGGTTCCTCCCGCGTGAACGGTCCCGATTCCGTGACGGTGAATCCGGCCGCCTTGGCGACCTTCTCCAGATCCGCTGGGGCCTTCACCTGGCCGGCGAGGTTCCTGGCCTGATCCGTGACGGACCGCTGGGCGCGCTCGAACTTCAGCTGATCGGTGAGTTCCGCGCGGACCTCCGCGAGCGCGCGCGTGGTCGCCGGCTTCTTGTCGGCCAGCTTGATGATGTGGAAGCCGTAGGGCGTCTTGACCAGATCGCTCGTCTGGCCAGCTTGCATCTCGAAGGCAACCGCCTCGAACTCCGGCACCATCCGTCCACGCTGGAAGTAGTCGAGGTCTCCCCCGAGCGCCTTGTTGGCGTCGTCCTCGGAGTGCTGTTTTGCCAGGGCGGCGAAATCACCGCCGGCCTTGGCCTCTTTCAGCACGGCCTCGGCCTGCTGGCGGACCACGGCTTCATCCTTGCCTTCGGTCTTGAAGAGGATGTGGCTCGCCCGGATCTGCTCCGGGGTCGAGTACTGCGGGAGATTGTCGTTGTAGAGCTTCAGGATGTCGGCTTCCGGTACCGTCGTCCGGTTGCGTGCCTGCTCGAAGTCCACGAGCAGAAACCTGATCTTCCGGCGCTCCCCGATGCGGTAGTCCTCCTTGCGGGCCTCGAAGCGGGCGGCCACGTCGGCATCCGTGACGGATACCTTGTTGCGGAAGCTGACCGTCGGCACGGCAGCGACCAGGAGCTTGACCTTCTCGTTGCGCTGGCGGTACTCGCGCTCCACGTCACCATCCGCCGCCGAGATCCAGCCGGCCACGGCCGCGCGCAGCCGGTCGATCATCATGCCGCTGCGCAGCTCGGTCTCGTACTCAGCCGGCGTCAGTGGCGGACGCTGGGCGCGCAGGATCTGCGCGTACCGGTTCTGGCCGATGAAGACACCGTTTTGCTGGAACGAAGGGATGGCCAGGATCTGGTGGGCGACCTCTTCGTCGCTGACCGTGATGCCCTGCCGTTCGGCTTCCGCGAGCGCGGCCTTCTCATCCACGATGGCCTGGAGGATCTGGCGATCAATGCCCAACTGGCGAAGCATGCGGTCGTTGAGGGAGTCTCCGTAGGCGCCCTGGTAGGCCTGTAACTGCACCTGGTAGCGCCGCTTGAACTGCGCCGCCGTCACCTCGTGGCCCTCGACGCTGGCCACGACCTCGGTGGGGGAGGTCGGCGCGGCGGTGGTCTGGTTGCCCAGGAAGTCGGGAATGTAGAAGAGGACAAAAGTCAGCACAACGAGCGCCAGAATCCACTTGAGCGAACTCTTGTGCCGTCGCATCCGGTCCAGCATGGTCATGTTCAGTCCTTCCAATGCCGGGTGCGCCTTGGCGGACCCGGTCAGTCTGTCTCTCGCTTGGGCGGAGTAACGGGTGATCGTACGCTACGCGCGAGGCTGTCGCAACCTGCGGCTGCGAGCGGCCCTGGATCGCGCGTATCTTCCGCGTGCACTCCCGGCCCGGCAGGTGACCCCTGTGCTATAGTCGGGCGGCCGGGGCCTCCGGCGCACCCTGTTTCCTTCCTGACAACCTGCGCGTCGAACGGAATCGTGCCCGTTCGAGGCGGGCCTCCCATGACGGCAGCAAGGGCCGCCGGTCCGATCCCGATCGACCGACAACAGATGTATCGCGGGATGACCAGCGCGGGCCAGTCCGGGTGCTTCTGTTCCTGATGACTGCGCGGCAAGATATTTATTTTCAAGGAGATACGGAATTGGCGCTTGGTTCGTTCTTCTCCCTGTTCTCAAGTGACCTCGCCATCGACCTGGGCACGGCCAATACCTGCGTATACGCCAGGGGTAAGGGCATCGTCGTGAACGAGCCGTCGATTGTGGCCATCAACAAGCTGAATGGCCGCGTCGAGGCCGTGGGCAGGGAAGCCAAGGAGATGCTGGGGCGCACTCCCGGCAACATCGTGGCCATCAAGCCGATGAAGGACGGGGTCATCGCCGACTTCGAGGTGACCGAGAAGATGCTCACCTACTTCATCAAGAAGGCGCACAACCGCAACGTGTGGGTGCGCCCCCGCATCGTGATCGGCGTACCGTCCGAAATCACACAGGTCGAGAAGCGGGCCGTGAAGGACAGCGCGTACCGCGCAAAGGCCAGCGAGGTGCACCTGGTTGAAGAGGCGATGGCGGCCGCGATTGGCGCCGGCATGCCGATCACGGAGCCCGCAGGCAACATGATTGTCGACATCGGCGGCGGCACCACCGACATCGCCGTGATCTCGCTGGCGGGCATCGTCTACAGCAAAGCCGTCCGCGTGGCCGGCAATGAGATGGACGAAGCGATCATCCAGTACATCAAGAAGACCTACAACCTGCTGATTGGTGAGCGCACCGCCGAACACATCAAGATGGAGATCGGGTCCGCCTACCCGCTGGACGAACCGCTGACGATGGAGATCAAGGGACGCCACCTCATCGAGGGCGTGCCGAAGACCATTACCATCAGCGACGAGGAGATCCGCGAGGCGCTCACCGAGACCGTCAACGTCATCGTTGACGCGGTGCGCGTGGCCCTCGAGCGGACGCCTCCGGAGCTGTCCGCGGATATCGTCGACCGTGGGATTGTGCTGACCGGTGGTGGGTCGCTGCTGAAGAACCTCGACAAGCGCCTGCGTGAGGAGACCGGCCTGCCGCTGGCGATGGCCGAGGATCCCCTCTCGTCAGTGGTGCTCGGCGCCGGGAAGATGCTCTCGGATTTCAACCTGCTCCGGAAGATTTCGATCGACTGAGGACGTCCGCGTGCCGATTCTCGACCTGCGCCGACGAGCGGGATCCGTGTTCGGCGTCCTCACGGTCGTGCATGTGCTCGTCATCTCGACGCAGGTCACGACCCGCCGGGGGCTGCCGCTGATGGAGGAAGTCGCCTTCGGCGCCTTCTCCGAGGTGCAGCGCGCCATGTCGTCCGGGCTGCGGGGACTTGGCAATGCCTGGAGCGGGTACGTCGCGCTCCGCCAGGTGCGCGAGGAGAACAGCCGGCTCCGGGCCGACATGGGCGACCTTCAGGTCAAGCTGCAGCAGCAGCGGGCGCAGGTCTCGAGGGCGGAGGGCCTGCAGGCCCTGCTCGAGCTTCGGGATGCCACGTTCCTGCCGACCCGCGCGGCCTCCATCATCGGCGGCAGCACCAGCCCCGAGTTCAGGGCCGTCAGCATCGACCGCGGCGTGAACGACGGCATCCTGGCCGACATGGCGGTGATCGCCCCGGCCGGTGTCGTTGGCCGTGTCATTGCGCCGAACGCACGTGCCGCGAAGGTGCAGTTGCTCATCGACCGCAATGCCGCGGCCGGCGTGCTCGTGGAGCGTTCGCGCGCGCAGGGGGTGGTGGTCGGGCTCGGGCGTGACCGCCTGCGTCTCGATTTTGTCTCTGGTTCCGCGGATATCGTGGCTGGTGACCGCGTCCTCACCTCGGGCATGGACGGGATCTACCCGAAGGGATTCGTGGTCGGCCAGGTCGAGTCGGTGTCGCGAGAGGGGGGCACCGTCGGAGCGATCCGGGTGCGGCCGGCCGTGGACTTCGCACGGCTTGAAGATGTCCTGGTGGTGATGGCTCCGCCGCAGCGTGACCAACAGCGAGAGGTGCCGTGAAGGCGGTTGCCGCAATCGCCGCTGTGTGTCTGGCCCTTGCCCTGCAGACGACGCTTGGCCGATTTACGGTTGACGGCACGGTCGCGGTCGACCTGGTCCTGGTCGTTGTGACCTACATAGCGCTGGCCTGGGGGCCGATGGCCGGCATCCTGGCGGGGTCGCTGGCCGGGCTGCTGCAGGACACCCTCTCGTCGGGGGTGATCGGGATTGGTGGGCTTTCCAAGTCGCTGGTCGGGTATCTTGCTGGGGTGGTGGCGCAGCAGTTCATCCTCACGGCTCCCTTGCCCCGCCTGGTGATCTTCATGGGCGCGACGGCCCTGCATGCGGCCGTCTTCATGGGGCTCTACGTGCTGCTTGGGCTACGGACGTTTCCGTCGCCGTATGCGTCGGTGCTGGTACAGGCGATGGGGAACGGGCTCCTCGGCCTCGTGGTGTTTCTGATCGTGGAGCGCCTGCCGCTGGTCCTGGAGCGCCGCCACACGCGCCGCCGGGCGTCGCGGTGACTGGCGGACTTGCGCGGTTCCGGCGGTAGGACATGGACATTCCCGGAGAGAGCAAGCAGCGCGTCGCGACCCGGCTGACGGCCATTCAGGTGGCCGTGGCCCTGGTCTTTGGAGGCCTCGCCATCGGTTTCTGGTACCTCCAGATCGTGGAGCATGCCCGCTTCGAGGAACTCGCCGAGAACAACCACCAGCGCCGCCTGGCGCTGCGCGCGCCGCGCGGGGTGCTCTACGACCGTGACGGGCGGGTGCTCGTCGAGAATCGCGAGTCGTTCTCCATCTCCATCGTCCGCGAGCACACGAAGGACCTGGACCGGACCACGAATCTGCTCGCCAGGGTGCTGGCCATCGACGTCGCGCGGGTGCGCGAGACGGTGGAACGCCACCGGCGCGATCCGGCCTATCAGCCGATCGTCATCGTCGATGACGCCTCCCTGGCTCAGGTCGCAGCCGTCACGGCGCGCCGGCTCGACTTCGAGCTCCCCGATGTCGTCGTCGAGCGGGTGCCCGCGCGGCGCTACCCGACCGACGCGCTGGCGGCGCACTTGTTCGGCTATGTGGGTGAGGCCAGCGACGCGCAGGCGGACAACGCCCGGATCCGGAGCGGTGCCATCGTGGGGCAGTCGGGAATCGAGCGCTCCTACAACCTGGACCTCATGGGCGAGGACGGCGCCAAGCTCGTCGTCGTCAACAGCGTGGGGCGTGAGATGCGCACGCTGGATGAAGTGCCGCCGGTCGGCGGCAACCGCCTGCAGCTGACCATCGACTACGACGTGCAGAAAGCCGTCGAGGATGGATTCCGGGCCAGCGGGTTCAACGGCGCCGCCGTCCTCCTGGATCCTGCCAACGGCGAAGTCCTCGCCTTCGCGAGCGTGCCCGGGTACGACCCGAATGCGTTCGCCTCGGGCATCAACCGCGCCACGTGGTCCGCCCTGAACGCGGACCAGTTCAAGCCCCTCCAGAACCGGGCCATCCAGGGACGGTACTCACCCGGGTCCGTCTTCAAGATGGCCGTGGCCGTCGCCGCACTTGAGGAAGACGTTGTGACGCCCTATCACAAGATATTCTGTGGCGGCGGCCAGAACTTCTTCGGCCGCGTGTTCAAGTGCCACAAGAAGGGTGGCCATGGTTTCGTGGACATGAGGCAGGCCATCAAGGAGTCCTGCGACGTCTACTTCTACACCGTCGGCAACATGGTGGGCGTGGACCACATCAACAAGTGGGCGACGGCGCTGGGCCTCGGTGTGAAGAGCGGCATTGACCTGCCGAATGAGACGCAGGGCCTCGTCCCGTCCACTGCGTGGAAGCGGGAGAGGCACAAAGAGAAGTGGTACGCCGGGGAAACCATCTCGGTCTCCATCGGACAGGGCCAGGTATCGGTGACGCCGATTTCGCTGGCGGTCTATATGGCCACGCTGGCCAATGGCGGCACCCGCGTCACGCCCCACGTGGTGAGGGCCGTGGATGCCGGTGACGGCTGGAAGCCCAGGGCGGCTCCGCCGCCGCAGTCGGTGACACGGTTCGACCCGGACAAGCTCCAGGCCATCCGTGACGGGCTCTGGATGGTGGTCAACGACGGCGGCACCGGCAGGCGTGCGCGCATCGACGGCAAGGATGTGGCCGGCAAGACCGGCACCGCGCAGGTCATCTCCAATGAAGGCCGCCTGGCGGCGCGCAACACGACCCGCGACCTGCACGACCACGGGTGGTTTTCGTTCTTTGCCCCGAGAGACAACCCGCAGATCGCCGGCGTGGTCTTCCTCGAGCACGGCTACCACAGCGCCAACGCGGCGTCGGTGGCGCACCATGCGCTGGAGACCTTCTTCGCCAAGAAGGACGGCCGTCCGCTGCCGCCTGCGCCGACACGGGAGGATCTGAACCTGGACCTCTCGGACCCCATGGATCGCCGTGTGCCCGCACTGGCCCGGCCCGCGCAGGAAGCCACACGTGTGCGGCCGGCTGATGCCGTGACCGCACGGGCACAGTAGCACCATGTTCGAGCGCCGCCTGTATCACCACATCGACTGGTTGATGGTCGTGGCTCTGGCGGTGCTGTGTCTGCTCGGTCTCACGCAGATCTACAGCGCCACGGGTGGGCCGACGCGCGTGTACACCACCCAGATCTACGGCATCCTCCTCGGCCTGGTGGCGTTCGGTGTCTGCCTCAGCGTCGACTACCGGACCCTCGCGGACAAGTCGCACTGGATCTACCTCGGCGTGCTGGTGCTGCTGGGCTATGTGCTGCTCTTCGGCGCCGTCCGCGGCGGGTCCCGGCGCTGGATTGACCTGGGCCTGTTCAACCTGCAGCCGTCCGAGTTCGCCAAGGCGGCCCTCGCCCTGATGCTCGCCAAGCACTTCGGCGAAGGGCGCAGGGGCGTGGCCACCCGGACGGACCTGCTGATTGGCGGGGCCATCACGGTGCTGCCCCTGGTCCTGATCTCCCAGCAGCCGGACCTGGGCACGGCTGTCACCCTGATTCCGGTCTTCCTGGCCGTGGCCTACCTGGCCGGGATGCCGCTCCGGATCTTCGGCGTGCTGGCGCTGGCGGGTGTGCTGATGGCTCCCATCGCCTGGAAGTTCGCGTTGCAGGACTATCAGAAGGAACGGATTTCGACATTTCTCGACCCGTCGCAGGACGCCAAGGGTGCGGGCTACCAGCAGATTCAGGCCCGGATCACCGTGGGATCCGGCGGGCTGTGGGGTAAGGGATTCACCAAAGGCACGCAGGGCCAGCTGCGGTTCCTGCCAGTGGCACACAATGACTTCATCTTCTCGGTGCTGGCCGAGGAGCAGGGTTTCGCAGGCGTCCTGGTGGCGCTGGGGTTGTATCTGTTCGTAATTGTGCGGGGAATTGCTTCAGCCCGGCTGGCCAAGGACCGGCTGGGCGCGTATCTGGTGCTGGGGGTGCTGGCCGCCTTCAGCTTTCAGGTGATCTATAACATCACGATGTCAGCCGGCCTGGCGCCGGTGAAGGGTTTGACGCTGCCGCTCATGAGCTACGGCGGGTCCTCCATGATTGCCACTCTGGCGGGATTCGGCCTGATCCTCAACGTGCGGATGCGCCGGTTTACCAACTAGCCGCCCGGGATACCGGGCGCAATTGATGACGGTTTGGCGCGCGATGCCGCCGACACCACCCAATGCCGACAGTCTCCGCGGCCGATGCCGGATCCGCGGGGTGCGTTCGGTCGGGACGCCTCAGGGTGTCGAGGGTGTGGTTGAGGGCTGGAGGCGCCAGCCGCTGGAGCAGCGGGCATGAACAAGGAGATGATCATCTCCTCCACTCCTCACGAGACGCGGGTCGCCATTCTCGAGGACGACCACGTCGCCGAAGTCTTCATCGAACGTGAGCGCCAGCGGGGGGTTGTCGGCAATCTCTATAAGGGCCGTGTGTCGAAGGTCCTGCCGGGGATGCAGTGCGCGTTTGTCGACCTCGGCCTCGAGCGCGACGGCTTCCTGTACGTGTCCGACGTCGTGGACGCCTCGGAGCAGTTTGCCGGGTTCGAGACCGACGAGGACGACAGCCAGCCGGCCGCGCAGGGCGGCGGCAGGCCCCAGCAGGGCAGAGGCGGACCGCGCCGCGACAAGCAGAGCGCGCCGGAGGTCAAGATCGAGGACCTCGTCAAGGAAGGGCAGGACATCATCGTCCAGGTGGCCAAGGAGCCGCTCGGTACGAAGGGCGCCAGGCTGACCTCCCACGCCACCATGCCCGGTCGCTTCCTGGTGTTCATGCCCACCGTGAATCACGTGGGGGTGTCGCGGAAGATCGACTCGCGCGAGGAACGGAGCCGGCTGCGCGGCATCGTGAAGGAGTTTCGCGAGGAGCACGGGTTCCAGGGCGGTCTCATCATCCGCACCGCTGCCGGCGGGCGTTCGAAGGAAGACATCGTCGCGGACCTGAGCTACTTCCACAAGACGTGGACGGAGATCAAGGAGAAGGCGGATTCGTCCAGGGCGCCGGCCGTGGTCTACCGCGAGCAGAGCCTGGTCTCCAAGCTCCTGCGGGACCTGCTGACCGAGGATTACTCCGCCATCCGGATTGATGACGCCTCGGAGTTCCGGCGCATCGTCGAGCTGGTCGAGCGGATCATGCCGTCGCTGGCCTCGAAGGTGAAACTCTACGAGAAGGAGTTCCCGATCTTCGAGGAGTACGGTGTGCAGGCGGAGATCGACAAGGCGCTCCGCAGCAAGGTGTGGCTCAAGTCCGGCGGGTCGATCGTCATCAACCAGACCGAGGCCCTGGTGGCCATCGACGTGAACACCGGCCGCTACGTGGGCAAGAAGACCGCCGGCCGGCTCGAAGACACGATTCTCAAGACCAACCTCGAAGCGGCCAAGGAGATCGTGCGGCAGATTCGGTTGCGGGATCTGGGCGGCATCGTCGTATGCGACTTCATCGACATGGACGAGAAGAAGAACCGCCAGAAGGTGTTCCAGATCGTCGAGCAGGAACTGCGCCGCGACCGGTCGCCGTCGAAGGCGCTGCAGGTCTCGGATTTCGGGCTTGTCATCATCACCCGCAAGCGCGTGAAGCAGAGTCTCGAGAGAGTGCTCACCGACCCCTGCCCGTACTGCGCCGGCGCGGCGGTGATCAAGTCCAGCACCACGGTCTGTTACGACATCCTGTCCGAGGTCCGGAAGATCGGTGGCGACCTGGAAGGGCAGAGCCTCGTCCTGCGCGTCAACCCGGATATCGCGCGCGCGCTGGGGGGCGAGGAACGGGCCGTGTTCAAGGAGATCAAGCAGGTGGTCGGGCGCGACGTGACGGTGCGTCCGGATGCGTTCCTGCACCACGAGCAGTTTGACGTGATGGCCATCGGGTAGGCGCTCGTGGCCATTGGCGTCCTCGACTCCGGCGTCGGAGGACTCTCGGTGCTCCGCGAGGTCCGGCGGACGCTGCCGAGTGAGCATCTGCTCTATGTGGCCGACTCGGCGCATTCCCCGTACGGCGACCGCGACGCGGCCTTCATCAGCGCGCGCGTGGGTGCCATCGCGGACTTCCTGGTGGCCCGCGGCGCCAAGGCGATTGTGGTCGCCTGCAACACCGCCACTGGCGTCGCCGTAGACGGACTCCGCCAGCGGCTGCGCGTGCCGGTGGTTGCCATCGAACCCGCGGTCAAGCCGGCCGCGCAGGTGACGCGAACCGGGAAGATCGGCGTGCTGGCCACGAGCCGCACGCTGGACAGCGACCGGTTCGCCCGGCTGGTCACCACGCATGCTGCCGGTCTTGAGGTGCTGGAGCAGCCATGCCCGGGCCTCGTGGAGCGGATCGAAGCCGGTGACTGTACCGGTCCGGTCACGCGTGCCCTCGTCGAACGCTACGTCGCGCCGCTGCGTGACGCGGGCGTGGATGCGCTGGTGCTCGGGTGCACGCACTTCCCGTTCGTGGCCGCGGTGATTCGCAAGGTCGCCGGTCCCGGCGTCACGGTCATTGACCCCTCGGCCGCGGTCGCCAGAGAACTAGCGCGCCGGCTCGAGTCAGCCGGACTGACCTCTGCCAATCGCGAGGATGGACGCGAGACCTTCCTGACCACTGGTGACGCCGCCCAGGTCGCACCGGTGCTGGCCCACGTGTGGGGCCAGCCGGTCGACGTGGCCCATGTGGACATCTGAAAAGGAACCGACGGCTGCGCCCGTCGCCAATCAGCCGCGTTCAGGCCGGGTGCCGCCTCCCGCATCGTCAGTGGTCAGGAAGTATCCGTCGCCGTGCGCGGTGTGGATGAACGCGGGCCGGTGCACGTCGCGTTCGATCTTCTTCCGGAGCCGCATGATCGCCTGATCCACGGCCCGGCGGGCCAGCGGCACCTCCCCGTAGCCCCAGATCGCGCGCAGGAGTTCCTCCCGGTGGACGATCATGTCGACCCGCTCCGCCTGATAGTGCAGCACATCCTCGACATGGCCGACGCCCTGCTGGTGCGCGAGTCGCTCGACGGCGACCAGGTGCGCCGGATCGTGGCGGGCGAGCCGCTGGAAGCGTTTGCCCCGGCCACGCCGGTCGTCGAGCCCACCACGCCGCCGCCGGCCGATGCACGCGGGCGCAAGGAACGGACGCCGATTGTGCCGACCATTCCGCCTCACCCGCTCACACAGGAGTAGGTGAGAAACGCTCCGGGCCGGCGTGTACGCGCCCAGCGGCCGGGCGCCCTGCCAGAACCCGGCGGGGACGGTGAAGACGGGCGCCGACGCCGTGCCGACAGGTCCGGGCGTCGCCCGTGAAAGGCTCGCCAGATCGCCTGGCGCGACCGTCAGTTCGAGGGGCGCACCCTCGTAGTAGCGCCACGCCTCGTCCGACTGGACGCGATGCAGGCGCGACACCTGCCCGGCGGTGAGGAGGAAGTCGATGGTGGGCAGGCTGCTCCGGGCACCTCGCCCATCGGCCGGGGTAACCGTGGACGCCGACCGGAAGACTTCGGCATACCAGCCACCCTCAGGGTGCGGCCGCAAGGACAGGGCCGCGATCAGGTCGTCGGCGCGGGACACGGGGCTAGCTAGGTCGTCCGTACGTAAAACAGGCCGGCGGGTGGGTGGCTTACATTTCGAACGAGTCGGGGCGGATGGAAGTCTACGTGCGGCCGTTTGTCCCGCCCGGCCCGACGGGAGGCCAGTGGCAGGTGTCCACGGCGGGCGGCAGCACACCCGTCTGGCGGCCCGATGGGAAGGAGCTCTACTACACTGGACAGCGCCGCCGCGCCGATCGCACTCATCCAAAACTGGACCCCTGAGGCGAAGCAGTAACGGCGCGCGCGAGGGGTCTTCGTAGCGGGGGAAAGATACGCGTCTTCTGGTGCCCTCCTTGGCCCGCTGCTAGAATCGTGCGCATGGCGCAGGCAGCCCGAATCGTGACGTGGAACGGCAGGGACCTTCCGGCGGAGATGCGGGAACTGCCCGCCGGTCGCTATGTGATCGAATCCGTCGACCTCGAGGCGCCGCCTCTCTCTCCTGAGGAGGATGCGGGTATCGAAGCGGCTCTGGAGTCTTACCGGCAGGGGCGCATCGTGGACGCCAGGCGCGCTCGCGAGATCATCGACGCGACCCTCGGGCGGTGAACGTCACCTACGCCGAGGAGGCGATCGCGGATATCCTCGACGCGATCGCCTATCTTAATGAGCGCAACCCGACAGCAGCCTTGAATCTAGATACCGACCTGGCCTCGTGCATCGAGCGCCTGGCGGCTGGTGAGTTCGAGGGGCCACTCTCCCGCCTCCGCTCGAGCTCTCTCGTGCGCAGTTGGCCCGTTCCGCCGTTTCGGATCTACTACCAGCGTCAACCAGCCGAGTTGCGGATTCTTCGCGTTTACCATCACTCCCGTCGTCCGATTGTTCGGTGATCGCAGCGCTCAGAGGCCTCCGACAATCATGCTGCGGCCGGCTGTTGCCAGTTGCAGGATCAGGCAATAGGCAGCCCTTCTGCAGGCCCTGACCTCGTCCACCTTCTCATCTCGCGCGTATACTCCCGTCACCGTGGTCATCACTCCCGGCACTCGTCTCGGCGTCTACGAAGTCACCGCCCGGATCGGTGAAGGCGGCATGGGGCAGGTGTATCGGGCGACCGACAGCCGACGGAAGCGCCAGGTCGCGATCAAGGCCTTGCCGCCGTCGGTGGCGGGTGATCCCGACCGGCTCGCACGGTTTCGGCGCGAGGCCGAAGTCCTCGCGTCGCTGAATCACCCGCACATCGCCGCCATCTACGGACTCGAAGAGGCCCGCCCTTCGGCGGGCTCAGGGCAGCCGGTCATCACGGCGCTAACCGCTGAACCACCTCTAATGTCGGCTCATAGGTGATCACTTAAGCGGACTCCACGAGGGCCAGTCCGGCGCGTAAGCGGCCGGAGCGGCGGTCGCGTGCGGGGTGGGCTCGCCGTGCGTTCGTG
>JBEBFY010000006.1:0-198412 GCA_040081715.1 Vicinamibacterales bacterium
GGAGGGGGACTTTCCACTGCGCGGTGCGGGCGGGCACGGACGGGTGCGGTCGACGGTGGTGCACCAGAGGGGCTGGTGTCCCCTCGTGGTGCGCCCGCTGGCGTCGACGCCTGGCAGCCCGTGCGCCGCCAGGCACAGCACGGGTGACCGGACGAAGGTCCGCGAGGGGCGCCGATGGCGTGACGACCCGTCTCATGCGGTATCCGGCGGAGGCCTGACCAGCACGACCCGCGTCGTGATCTGCATCCGGCCATCACGGCAGACGGGACAGCGCGCCAGGTCGACGCCGGTGAGCCGCAGCAGCAGAGCCACGCCCGCCGTCCGGCACCGCGCGCGGTCCGTGGTCCACGCCTCGGGTAAATACAGCCACATCCCAATGCAGCCACTCCCGCGTGCGCCCGCCAGATGCAGGCTCGTAGCCACTTGGCAGTTATCGATCCGGCCCAGCGTGCCCGAGTACGGCGACGGCCTGACCCAAGGTCGCATAAGGGGTCTTCCGTTAACGGCGCCAACCCCGTGGCAGCCTTCTAATGTTTCCTATTGTCGTCGCGCCACTCTTCCAATGCGGGTCGGGGATAATGCCCGGATGCAGACCGCTCAATCAGTGCAGGACCGGCAGAACGGCCGACTCTCGCCAATCGAGCTGGTTCTCCCGGCCGTCTTGCTCGCGGCGGCCGAAGTCGCTCGTATCCGCGGCTTCGATCAGCGTGTGTTGCTCGTTGCCAGTGGGACGGCGATTGCGCTGGGCGTCTGGCGATTGGCGCGACGTTCGTCCCCGACGCGCGTGTCCTTTCTGCGCGGCGTCGCCGCGGCGGCCCTGGTCTCCCTGATGATTGCCCTGATCCCGTTGGCGCTCGAGGCGCCGGGCTTCACCTCCGTCACGAGCGCCGTGCTGCCGGTGGTGGCCATGATCGCGGCCACGCTGTGGCTCCGCTGGGACGAGGCCGGGCCGCCGTCGGCTCCGGCAAGGTCACCCCGCGCGCGTCCGGGCGCATGGCTCTCGGTCGCCCTCCTCGTGTTCGCGGTGCTGGTGACGATCGCCAACCGCATGCTCGTCGGCGACTTCCCGCACATCACCGACGAGGCGAGCTACATGCTGCAGGCGAAGTGGATGGGGATGCCCGGATTCTCCTGGCACTTCGACCCGGCGCTCCAGGATTTCTTCACGGAGCGGCACTTGATCGACCGCCCAGGGCAGCTTGCCACGCTGTATCCGCCCGGTTGGCCGATGGTGCTCGCGCTCTTCGACGCGGCCGGCCTGGGCTCGCAGTGGGGCCTGTTCGTGGGAAGCCTCACGCTGCTCTGCACCTACCGCATCGGCGTGTTGCTCCACGAGCACCGGGTCGCGGTACTCGCGGTCGTGCTGCTGGCGTCCTCGCAGTGGTTTCTCGACATGCACGCGTCGTACATGTCGCACGGCGCGACGATGATGTTCGCGGCGGGCGGGACACTGGCGATGCTCGAAGCCGACAGGCGCGCGGGCGGACAGCAGGCCGCCCTCTGGGCTGCCGCGGGCGCGCTGCTCTCCTTCGCCGTGGCGGCGCGTCCGTTGACGGGCGCGGCACTGGGCGCCGGGCTTGTCCTCTGGATCTGGCTCCCCAGCAACGTGCCGTTCTCCCGGCGGGTGCGCTCGGGGCTGTGGCTGGTCGTGGGCGCGCTGCCAGGGCTGGCCGGCCTCCTGTACTACAACGCGGCAACGACCGGAGCGCCCCTGCTGTTCGGGTACGAAGCCGTGTACGGGTCGATGCAGAGCCTGGGCTTCGGGCCGCGCGGGTGGCTGGTTTACAACGAGGCGCTGACACGGGTTCCCGTCTTGTCGACTGGAGTGGACTTCACTCCGCAGCTCGCCGCCACTCGCTTTTCGATGGTGCTGGCCGACGCTGCCATGACCTGGCTCCCCCTGTTCGGGCTCGCGCCACTCCTGCTGGCGGCACGGCACGTCGGCGTGCGATGGCAGTCCCGCGCGTGGCTGCCGCTGCTGCTGCTCCCAGCGGTGTACTTCTTCTACTTCTTCAAAGAGCTCCGCTTCTGGGTCGAGGCCCTCCCGTATTTCTCTCTCGGGATCGCGTGGCTGTTCATTCGCATCCTGGACCGTGCACCGGCGTTGGGCCGGCAGCTTGTGGCGATCAGCCTGCTCGGACAGGCGGCGCTCGTGGTCACAGGCGACGGTCTCCTGCCGTTCGCGAATCGACCGTGGAGGGGGTACATGCCGGCAACTGCGGCGCCGGTCGACTTCGAAGCCATCGAGGGGTTGCGGGCCAGGCACGGGAAGCTGCTCATCTTCGCGAAAGAGGTGGGGCCGGGATTCGCCCCGCTTCGCGATCGATTGATGGTGTACAACGGCGACGGCGAGTCGGGCGACGTCCTCGTCGCCCGCGACCTTGGTGACCGGAATGCCGAGCTGATGCGGCGTCACCCCGACCGGACGCCGTTCCTGTTCACTCGCACAAGCTCGAACGGGCGCATTCCTGCCACCGTGACGCCGCTTGCCCGGGTGCATTGAAGGGGGAATGTCCCGCCCGTTGTTGAAATTCGGCGGCGGCTCGGGTGACATTCTACGCGACGTTTTCCACTGAGAAGGCAAGGCCGAGACGTTGATCGCGGGCACGAAGCGCAGCGACGAGTCTGGGCATGTCCGCATGCCCCTTCAGACGCCGGAAGCCTTTAACGGCTTCGAGGACGCCCGCGGCGACCCAGCGCAGCATCACCTGCCCGCCACACCAGCGCTTCACATTCCGCTTCACGTGTCGGGTGCGACTCAGCAGACTCTCGGCGGCATTGGTGGTCGCCAGCGACCGCTGGAGGCGTGCCGAGAGATGGAGGCTGAGGACCGTCAGCGTCTCCTCAAGCCCTTCACGGACTCTGCCGGCGGCACTGGGATGCACGGTATCGAGGCGCTTCGCGAGGTCGGTGAGCAGTCGGGTGGCGAGCTTGAGGTCGGTCGCCTGGTACGCCCGTCGGACAACGGCCTGCACCCCCGACCGGTGCCGCCCCGGCACGTGGTCGAGGATGTTTCGTAGCTTGTGGACCTGACAGCGTTGGATGAGGGCGGCCTCACCGAAGACGGCGTGGACGGCCTTGTGCAGCGCCAGGGCGCCATCGAGGATGACCAGCACGCTGCGGTCGGTGCGCAGGCCCCGGCTGTGGAGATTTGCCAGCAGGCTCTGACACACCGCCGCGTTCTCGGTGGCGCCTTCCCACAGGCCGAGCGCGTGTGTCTGGCCATCCGCCGCGATCCCGAGCGCCACGATGAGGCAGTGCTCGCCGATGTGCACGCCGTCGACCAGTAGCGCGACCAGGTCGAGCCCGTCCAGGGATGCCGACTGCCACGCCCGCAGCTGCGCCGTCGTCTTTGCCACGAAGCGGCGGCCGTCGAGTACGACGGCCATTGTCACGTTGTTTCACGACCCTGCTATCGGGGTTTATGAGATAGGTTCTAGGCGACTGTCATGCGGTGAGGTCTTCTCACCGCCGGCGGCTTCGCCGCTCAGTCGACCCGTCGATACAACACGATCGGGGGACTCAAGCTGGGGTAATCGAGCAGGTCGCGCCGGAACCCATGATCGAACTCGGCGGCAACGCGGTAGGTGCCGCGTGACTCCTCAAGCTCGCGACTGAGCCAGGCCGGACAGGCCTGGCTCCGTCCTTCGTCGCGAGCGCTCGTCCAATCGGGAATCGTCACGATCCACTCAGGCCGCGCCCCAGGCGCGACCCAGATCTCGAGGTCAGGAGGCAACAGGATTTCGTCGAGCGACGGCAGCAGCCGTGGAAGCTGTTTGGCGTCACCGCAGTACGCCAGGACACCGCTCGAGGCGTGAGTCGCGAGCCAGTCCTCGGCGTCGGTGCGGGTGTCGTTCAAGAGTTCGCGCAGGACGCCCGCCGACGTCACTGCGGGCGGCAACAACGCCACGGCCAGCAGCACGCCACCGAGTATTGGACCGCGCACCCACCGCCGCCGCGCCGTCACGAGTCCATAGGCGGCGAAGACCGCAAGCGCAAAGGACACCGGCAACAGGAACCGGAGCATCAGCAGGTGCACCGGAATGAGAAACGCCGCGATGTAGCTCAATACCGGCAGGCCGAACAGCAGCCGCCGGCGATCGGTAGCGGCGAGGTGGGCAACGCCCAAGACTGCCGCGGCAACCAGCACCGGGCCCATGAAGCGAACGAGCCCCTGACCCATCGCTTCTGTGTGCTCGAGCTGTCCCTCGAGCGTCCACGGGTACCACCCACGGTAGCCCACGAGCTTCTGTGCCGTGCCGTCGACGAGCCAGCCGATGTGCGCGACGTAGCGCTCGTGATCGACAACGAGGCCGCTCCCGAACGCATAGGTGGCCAGCCCGCAGGCGACGAGCAGGCCCATCTGTCGCGCTGCGGGCCAACGGCCGTCCAACCGCCGCAGCAGGATCGGAAGCAGCGCGACGGGCAAGAACAACATGGCCGCCTGGTCTTTCGTTGCTGCCGCGAGTCCCGCCGCCGCGCCCAGCACCGCGAAGCGCCTGCCCGTCGGCTCCCCAACGAGCAGCTTCGCAAAGTACAGCATGCCAATGGCGCTCCAGAAGAGATAGGGAACGTCGAGGGTCGCCGTCTTTGAGTAGTAATGAAACGGATATTGCACGAGTACGATTGCACCGGCAACGACACCGGTCATGGCGTCCCAGAGCACTCGGCCGATGTGAAACGCCAACATCACCAGGCCGGCAGAAAAACCGACGCTGACAAGTCGAGCCAGAATCGTCAGCGCCCGGAAGGCGCGCTCCGGTTCCGAGAAGCCGTACGGAAATGCCGCGGTCGGGTGCGCGAAACCGCCCGTGAGCCACTCGACGCCGAGATATGGGGCATACACGGCGCCCAGCACGAAGTGATGGAACAGCGGATAGGCCAGCCAGCGGTCCTGGAGTTCATCGGGCGAACCAGCCAGGATGTGATGGATTTCGGTCAGCGGTTGAAGGGGTGCCAGGTCGTCCGGAGCCCAGCTGATGTCGCGACCCTGGCGGGTGGCCGTCGGCAGGCCCCAGGCGAGCCCGATCGAGAACACCGCCAGCGACAGCACGGTGAGCGCCACCGGCCACGACTTTGCCGACACGGCCTGGATTATCTCCTACTACTACTTGATCACATTCGCGACGGTCCGCGCGGCTGATGCGCGTCCGTGGTAGCGCGCCCGCACAGCGGGCAGCTGGGCAGCCGGCGGAGCAGGAGGGGCTGCAGGTGTCGTCAGACGGCGGCGAGGGTCCACGGCACGCGGCACCGGGGGGGGAAAGCGCCCGACGGCGGGCGAGGAAGGCGTGGGCGGTGGCGCAGAGCGCGGCGTGATGATGGAAGCCCTGCCAGGTGCGCCCTTCGAAGTGATCCAACCCCAGCTCGCCTTTCATGTCTTGATAGTCGCGCTCGATGCGCCAGCGGAGCTTGGCGAGCCGCACCAAGGTGCGCACCGGCGTCTTCGGAGGCAACGACGAGAGATAGCACTTTGTCTGGGCGGCCTCACCGCGGGGCCACTCACTGAGGAGCCACACCTCGGGGCCAGGCCCCGCGCCTTCCGAGTAGAGCCTGTTATGTACTTTCCCTTGTACTGGCCGCGGAGATTTAGTACTTGGAGGGATGCCCAAATGGGTCCCTCGCCCACGGGCGACCGGCTACCCCAGTGATGTGACCGATGAGGAATGGGCGTCGGTCGCACCGTATCTGACCCTGAGTTGGCTCGATAGTCCGCAGCGGACCCATGACCTGCGGACGGTGTTCAATGCGATCCGGTGGCTGGTGCGCACCGGCGCGTCCTGGCGGATGATGCCCAACGACCTGCCCCCGTGGCCGGCGGTCTATCAGCAGTGGCAACGCTGGGTGCGCGCGGGGTGCTTCGAGGCGATGGTGCATGACCTGCGCGTGATCCTGCGGGCGAAGGCCGGCCACGCGGCGCAGCCCACCGCGATGATCCTCGACAGTTGCACCCTGCAATCGACGCCGGAGTCGGGCGCGCGGGCGGGCTACGACGGGGCGAAGCGGAGCAAGGGCGCGAAGGTCCACGCGGCGGTCGACACGCTGGGCCATCTGCTCGCGCTACACGTCACGCCGGCGAGCGAGCAAGACCGCGCGCAGGTCGGGGCCCTGGCCGCGGCGGTGCAAGACCTCGCCGGCCAGCACGTCACGCTGGGCTACGTGGATCAGGGCTACACCGGGGCGGACCCGGCGGACGCGGCTGCCGCCCACGGCATCCGTCTCGAAGTCATCACACACACGGAGGCCAAGCGGGGCTTCATCCTGCTGCCGCGGCGCTGGGTGGTCGAACGAAGCTTTGCGTGGGCCGCGCGCTTCCGGCGCCTGGCCCGCGACTACGAGCGCCTGATCCAGGAGCGCCAGGGCGTGTTGTCACTTGGGGGCAAATGCGACCGTGTCGGGCACGCCCGCCGTCCGGCACCGTGCGCGGTCCGTGGTCCACGCCTCGGGTAAATACGGCCGCATCCCAATGCAGCCACTCCCGCGTGCGCCCGCCAGATGCAGGCTCGTAGCCACTTGGCAGTTATCGGTCCGGCCCAGCGTGCCCGAGTACTGGCGCGCGACGCCGACCGAGTGGGTCCCTTTCTTGGGGAAGCCGGTGTCGTCGACGACGAAGGCGGCCACGTCGGGCAACTCCTGATCGACCGTGCGGGCCAGACGCGCAAACAGCTCGTTGGCGTCCCACGGACTCACGACCACGCACTGCTACAGCCGTTGTCGCATCGCTTGGACCTCGGTGGCCCGGTCGACCAAGCGCGCCGCGATCGGCTCGATACTCTTCCGCTCCCCATCGAGCAACAGGCCGGTCACGTATTGGCCCATCGCCCTCCGGCGCTCGGGACGGCCCAGCCCCGCGGTCAACCTGTCCAGATAGGTCGTCAGCTCACGATCCAGGCGCTCCAGCGCGTGTGGCGTCACCGCAGCAAAAGATCACGAGTCGACCATCGCGTCAAGTCAGAAGTGACTGAGTAGTACTAACTATGAATGGGAACTGACCAGGGAGCTGTTGTCACCGCAGGTAATCGCCTGACTGCCGGACGTTCGGCGCCAGCGTCGATGAGAACGCCTTCAGGTGCCGCACCAGTGCGTCTTTCTCGCTGGGATCGACAGCATAGAAGGACACGGTATCTTCGGCGGCGACGACGTTGTTGCTAATAGTCCACTCACCGACCTTGATCCACTGCGGAGGAAGGCCACCGAATCGCGTGAACCAGGCGTCGTAGACGACCGCAACCTTCACGCCGGCGCGGTCCGCGATGTGACGAATCTGCGGGGTCGCGTACGACCCGGTGAGCCTCAGTTTCGCGACGTCAAGGCTGCCGAGCCCCCACAGGTCGAGGATGTGGAGATCATCGCCGAAGTACGCGATACACCCGATGTCGTTCACGGCCGCGGAGCCGGATGGGTAGTATGTACGAAGGAACTTCGCCATCTGACACTGTTGCTCATAGATGTTGGTAGTGGCTTGTGGCATCGTCGTCAGCGCCGTGCGGGCTCTCACCTCCAGCGGCCAGATCAGCACGGCGGAGAGCGCAACGACCGCCACGGACAACGGCAGCGCGCCAACGTTCAGCCTGAGGCGTCGCGACCCGAGGGGAGGCAGATTCGTGGTCACGTGAGCCAGGGCGAACAGCCCCGAAAGCATCAGGTAAGCCTCGTATCGGTGGAACCAACCGACCCCGGCAAACTGTGCGTGCAGCAGGGTCGAGGCGACGAACATCATCAACAGATATGCATTCCGCCCTGGCATCCGTTCGTGGCGGTACTGCAGCACGAGAGCCACGAGAGCTCCGAGCATGACGACCAGAAGGTGCGGCGCGTAATAGAACGTCCCCATCGCCCGCAGCCCGGTGACGAACTCGACGACGCCTCGCAGGCCAGAACCCGGCCGCAGGCCCTTCAGGAGGATCGAGTTGGGGAAAAACAACCATCCATGGCTCACCGACCACCATCCGTACAGCGTGATCGGCAGCACTCCCAATGCTCCGACAACCAAGGGAAAGCGCCACCGCCCCTTCAGGATCGCCAGCAGCGCACCGATGACGGCGAGCAGGAAGAGACCCTCGTAGCGCGTGGCGACGAGCAATGGCGCCAGCAGAAGCAGCCAGGCCTCGCTCCTCTTTGGTGACGGGCTCGTCAGGATTCCAGCCGTCACATGCATCGCTGCCACAGTGATGAGGCCATGCAGCACGTGTTCCATGCCCGACAGCGACAGGGCGGGTAGCGGCGTCACGAAGAGCACGAGGCACAAGGCGGCGAAGACGGCCGGTGGCGCGAGAACGTCGCTCAGCGCCTTCCAGCACAGCGTCAGCAGGCCGAGAGACAGCAGCACATTGATCAGCAACGGTGAGTATGCGTTGACGCCAAAGACAGCGTAGGTGAGGGCAATCAGAACCGTCCACAGCGGTGATGAGGTGGAAGACGAGAACTCGTATCGGGTGATGCCCCAGGTCTTGTGCGCTACGTAGTTCTTGGCGATCGCCATGTGGATATAGGCGTCGTCGATCGGATACACGAAGGACGAATCGTTGCGCTGCCAGGACAACGCGAACGCCACGGCCATGACCGTCAGGTAGGCGACGGCGACGGCGACGAGCGGCCACGCCGCCGGCATGCTGCGCCTGGAGGGACGCTCGTCCATCACCTGGCAGAAATCGGCTGATCCGGCGACGCCGGTGCGAGAGTCAGCCCGATCAGATCCATCGCCAGGAAGCGCTCATAGAGCACCCTCGCAATCCGGCGATCGCCGGCCTCTGTCAGATGGATGCCGTCCATCTTAAACAGGGCGTCGAGCTCGGGGCCTGGCAATCGCGCGAACTCCGCTTCGAGATCGACGAGCGGCGCCTGCTCGCTCGCCGCGACGTCGCGCACGGCCTGGACGTACCGTTGATGCAGCGGCACCAGGTCATGCAGATCGTCGAGCCAGCGCTCGGCCAGATAGGCCGGCTCCGCCCCAGGCCGGTGCGACGACGGTGCCGTCAGCAGTACCGGGACGATGTCGTGAGCGCGGGCGGTGCGCACGAGTCGCGTCAGGTTCGATCTGAAGTCGGACAGTGAGACGCGCACCTGACCCCGAACTCGACGAACAGTGGTCGCGAACACGGCCCGATTGATCAACTGAGCGACCCGGAACCGGGACAACTGCAGGAGTACGCCGGAGTGCTCGAGATTGAACCGCCCGATGTCCTTGTCGGCAACACCGAAACTCGACCAGTGATCGTTCCAGCCGTAATAGAAGGTCACCACGCGCGGCCGCAGCGACACGATATCCCGCTCGAGCTGCTGCACACCCTGGTGAGAGCTCCACCCTCCGACCCCGACGTTCGCGAACCGCGGGCTGGCGCCCGGATGCCGCTCCGTGACGAGCAATGCGAACGACGTGTCGTAATGCCCGAACTCGGTGCACGAATCACCCATGAAGACCACCGTCGGCCTCGTGCGCCGTGCCGCCGCCAGCGTTGACGAATAGGTCTTGGGGACCCAGAGGAGCTGCCGATCGACCTCGTACTGCCGGCGCAGCGTCAGCGGATCCGGCCAGCCGACCTGGACACGCGTCGGATACAGGCCGAACTCGAAACCGGCCAGCCTGAGCAGGAGTTCGCACAGGAGCAGTGCCACGGTGGCGCCGGCCACGACCAGTGCGGCGCGCCCTCTGAGCTCGCGAGCACGCGTCACCGCCGGATCATCTTCGGCTGCCGACGCTCGAACACGAACGCCGAAATCGAGAACGGAAAGGCGCCAATGTTGACCTGACTGCTATGGTACCGGGGAGAGGAAGTATTCACAAGGTAGAAGGTCATTCGCGGCAGGCGCTTATTCGTCCGACAACGACTCCCGATCGGACGCCAGCGTCAGCACTCGCGGCGGCCGGGCAGTGAGATAGCCGACCCACTCGCCCCACGACCACCACAACACCATCGCCGCGAGAGGAGGAAACGCGCGGATGAAGGAACGCCGCAGCGAGTGACACCCGAGTCCCTTCGCGATCAGGCGCCCGAGCAGCAGCACAGGCAGCGCTGGCGCGACGGCCACATAGAACCAGCGGCGCCAGCCCGCCGCTTTGTCGAGCCGCCGGTACGCGAAGATGCGACCGAACGCGTAGCGCTCCTGGAGGGCGGCCGCGAACCCCACCGAGCGGCGCATCACCACTTCGCTCTCGGCAAGCAGCCATAGATCGCCAAACCCGCTTCTCAACGCGTCGTGCACCGTGGGTTCGTTGGCCTGCGTCGCCCACAGCAGCCCGATGGCATTGAGCTGCCGGCGATCGTAAGCGACGTTGCACACCGTCAGAGTCGGCGACGGCCCGGCCTTAACCCCACGACTCGCTTGAGTTGAAGATCGCATAGTGATCTATTACGCGCATGCCCAATCCCTATCCTGCCGTCCTGCGGGAGCGAGCGGTACGCGCGTACGAAGACGGTACTGCGCGATATCGCGATGTCGCGTCTACGTTCGGGATCAGTCTGGCGACGCTCGTACGCTGGGTGCAGCGGGCGCGGGAGACCGGCCTCCTGGTCCCGTTCGACAAAGCGGGCGGGTGGCACTCGCCGGTCGACCTGCCGTTGCTCCACCGGTTGGTCTACGAGAAGCCCGATCGGACGACCGACGAATTGACCCGCGTATACACGTATACAACCGGGAGGCCGCGCGCGCGGCGCGTGTGCATCGGTCGAGCATCCTGCGCGCGCTGCAGCGGACGGGATACGTCTTCAAAAACAACGATCGCGCTAGGCCGAACACGATCGCGCCGCCGTCCAGGCTGAACGCGCGGCCTTCCGGCGCTGGGCCCGGCGGATAGATCCGCGACGCTTGGTCTTCCTCGATGAAGCCGGCGCCCATCTGGCCATGGGCCGCTCGCACTCGTGGCTGCCGCGCGGGGCCGTGTGGGTCGAACCCCGGCCGATGCATTGGGGCACCAGCCTCACGCTGGTCGGCGCGATCCGCGTGGATCGTGGCTGACCCTCGCCACGTCCTGGCGCGCGATGAACACGGCGCGCGTTGTCGCGTGGGTGCGCCGACGGCTCGTGCGGCACCTGCGACGCGGCGACGTGGTGATCATGGACAATCTCGCCGCCCACACAGCGCCGCAGGTGCGGGTGCTGATCGAGCGGGTCGGGGCGACCGTGCGGTATTTGCCCCCGTACTCGTACGACTTCAATCCGATCGAATCGGCGTGGGCCTTGATCAAGAAGCGCATCCGGGCGGTCGCGCCACGCACCAGCCCCGCGCTCCGCGGCACGGCCCAGCTCGCCCGACGCGTCGTGCGGCTGAGGAATTGTCGCAATTGGTTCGCCCATTGTGGCTATCAACTCAAGTGATCGATGGGGTTAAGCACGTCTCGGAGGTCGCCAGAAGTTGGTGTCCTCAGTACGGGTCAGGATAGGATCGACGTCGATCAGATCCCGTCGATGCGACCTGTCCTGTTGCCATCCCCTTTGCGAGAAGGATCGGACACTCTGGAGTGAGCAGCCTGCGACCTGACGCCGTGGTCGGCTCGGGGTTTCTCACGCTTGGGACGGGCGAAGCTGTCGCCCGGATCGTGGCGTTCGTTGCCACGGTCTACCTGGCACGCCGGCTCCGCGCCGACGCCTATGGAGCGATCGTCCTGGCGACGACCATCATGGCCTACGTCGGACGGCTGTCGGACTGCGGCGTTGACCTGCTCGGTGTGCGGGACGTGGCCCATGATCCGACGCGGCTTCCCGAACTGCTCCCGTCGTTTCTCGGTGCGCGCCTGCTCGTGGCTGGCCCCCTGATCCTGCTCACCGCAGGTGTGGGATTGCTGGTGTTCCCGTCCACAGAAGGTGCCGTTCTGGCGGCCTACGCCTTCACGCTGCTGCCGCTTGCGCTCGGAACGCACTGGGTCCACCTCGGCCTTGGGCAGTTTCGTATCGTCTCGATCTCGCGGGGCGTCAAGGAGGGGCTCACGGCGCTCCTGATCCTGGCCCTGGTTCACTATTCGGAGGATGTGGGACGCGTCCCGGTCGCTGCCATCGCTGGAGAAGGACTCGGAGCGTTCCTTCTGCTGTGGGCGCTCCCGCGAGTAACCACCACGCTGAACGCCGTCCTCCGATTCGACGTCGTCGTGTCTCTGTACCGCCGCTCGTGGCCGCTCGTCCTGCATGCGCTCCTTGGTCTTCTGATCATGAAGAGCGACTTCTTCTTTCTTCGGATCTACCGGGACTCCGCCACGGTAGGCCACTACGCCGTGTCCTACGCCCTGATCAGCTTCTTTGTCAATCTCGGCCACTCGTACCAGCTGAGTCTTCTCCCGGTGATCACGCGGCTGGCGGACGCTCCAGACCGACAGGGGCATCTGTACCAGACGGCCGCGGCGCAGGTCTTCGCGGGCGCCTTCCCTCTCGCGATCGGGGGCTGCCTTGTCGCCGAGCGGCTGGTGCCTGCCGTGTTCGGAAGCGGATATGCTGCCTCGGTCATCCCGCTTCAGATCCTCGTCTGGTCAGTCCCCGTCGCCCTGATGCGCAACGTGGCGCAGAGCGTGCTGATCGCCCGGGGTCGGCAGGACCTCATGTTCCGAAGTTCTGCCTGGGCCGCGGCCAGCAATGTCATGCTGAATTTCGCGGTGATCCCCTTCTGGGGGATGACTGGGGCGGCGATGGTGACGGTTGTGTCCGAATCGGTCCGGCTCCTCCCGATGCTGACGTTCACCCGCCGCACTGGACTGCCGATGGTTTCCCCGCGGCGCTTCTGGCGGACGCTGCTAGCTGGCGGAGTGATGGCGGCCGTGGTGACGGCCGTGGCCTTGCCTACGGTGTGGCTCTCCATGGCCCTGGGTGCCCTCACCTACGCGTGCACCCTGTGCCTGACGGGCGGCCTTCAATTCCGCCGAGGATCCCTTCCTAAGTTGATGGTGTAGGCTGGCGTGATGCTCGTATCGACCAGCCTTGCCGACTCGTGTGAAGGGTTTCGTGATGTCTGATCAGTCGGTTCTGGAAGTGGAGACCGCGGGCCAGGTCAGCGGGCTGTCTCGCCGCATTCTGAACGGCGAGATCGTCGTCGTGCGGCGGTGCCTCCAGCAGGCCGACTTGTACGATGCGGTGGTGAAGGCCAGTCTGGAGGGTATTCGGTCGGTCGTCGGAGAGAGCAAGGCGATGGCGGTCGCGCGGGATGGCTTCGATCGGATTCACGAATGGGTGACACCTGCGGAGGTTCCGGCCGTCGCCGATGAGGTCGCCAGGATCATGGCCGCCACGACCCACGTCGATCTCCACCGTCTGATCCCCCACGTATTCCCGGAAGCCGGCAACTACTACTACGAGCGCAGCCCCAACGTCCGTTTTCATCTTCCCTATGACGTCGTGGCTGATTATCAGCGCGCGTACAAGGACTTTACGCAGAGGAAGGGCGAAGGCAAAATCACCGCGCATGGACCCCACCGGGACCCATGGGTCGACTGCCCCGACAACGCCATTAATGTGTGGATTGCCGTCGGGCCGGTGCAGCGTGGCAATGGCCTCACCATATTTGCGAACGAGTATCGAAACGAATTCGCCTTCAAGGACGGCTACATCAATTGGGGTGTCAAGCTGCGTCAGCCGCTGACGTTCGATTTGCAGCCTGGCGACGCGGTGCTCTTCCATAGCAATCACCTGCACGGCTCCGAACTCAATCGGACGAGGCGAGCCCGATATGTTGTCAGTTACCGTATCACCGTCGGGAAGCCTCACTATCCGCACGGGCACTATCACCACTACGTGCACGCAGGACTGGCGGCGGGTCGATTGCGAGCGCTCGCCGGCGTGCCTCAGAATCTGCAGTGGAGCTTCTTCCGTTACCAGCTTCGGCGACTGCGGTACACGGTCGCGGGCCATGGCCGAATGACCGGGCGGGATATCGCCTCCACCTGCACCGGGGCGGGGCCGGAGTCGGTGGTCGAGGACGATCGGATACGGCTTGCGGATTTCCCGGTTGGAACCATTCGAGCCGCGTCAAAGAGCGTCTGTATCGCCCGCCTGACCCAGACGGAATTCGCGGCGGTCGCGCGCCGCTGCTCTCATCTGGGAGGCGACCTCGCGGGGGGGTGGATGCAGGACGGGAAGATCGTCTGCCCTCTTCACGCGTTGCCGTACGATCCGCATACGGGCGCCAGTCCGTGCGTGTCGGTGAAGCCCTTGCGCCTCTTCCCGTGTGAGGTCCGCGACGATCACGTTCATGTCCAGATGGATTGAGTTGTCAGGGGAAGCACCTGACTCGGCCATTGGCTCGCGCCGCCCCGCTCTCTCTGTTGTGAATATCGTCATCGATACAACCGGGCCGCGCGCGAGTGTGAGCCATCTAGCTTCCTGCCTCCAGGCACTTTCGGAACAGGTGAATGCGCCACCGTTCGAAGTCGTTGTGCCCTACCATCCAGATGTAGACGGCATGGAGGCTCTGCAGCAGCAGTTTGACTGGGTCAGATTCGTACCCGTGACGGACGTCCGGATCTCGTTACGAGAGAGGGGCGGCCGTGAGCACCACGATGTGCTCAAGACTCGGGGGATCGCCCTTGCGCGCGGAGAGCTCATCGGCCTTCTGGAGGATCATGGCAGGCCCGACACGCACTGGTGCGCGAATGTCACGGCGGCTCACCAGAGAGACTGCGCGGCCGTCGGAGGTGCGATCGAGAATGGAATCGACCGAATCCTGAACTGGGCGGTGTACTTCTGTGATTTCGGCCGGTATCAGAACCCTCTACCTACCGGTGAGTCTCCTATTGCGTCTGATGCAAACGTCACGTACAAGCGAGGTGTGTTAGATGACATTGTGACGATCTGGGAGAAGAGCTACCGCGAAATTGTGGTCAACACAGCACTTGTCTCGCGCAGTGAAAAGATCGTGCTGCAGCCCGATGTGATTGTCCACGAGCAGCGAGAGGGTCTGCGCTTCGGTTCGGCCTTGCGCGAGCGATTCATCTGGGGCCGTTCCTACGCGGCCACACGAACAGCGTGGATGAGTGGATCTCAGAGGATTGTCTACAGTGCTCTCTCCCCGCTGCTCCCTCTGGTACTCGTGCTCCGGATGATGGACACTGCCCGCCAGCGGCGCAGAAACTTCGGCAAGTTTCTGTTGGCGCTGCCCGTGATTGCGGCACTCGTCACCGTATGGAGCGCCGGTGAAGCCGTGGGGTACGTGGCAGGCGTGCGGACTCGTCCCGCGAGCGTGACGGGTTGATGGGGGTTTCAGTCGGATCCGCGTTGGCGTGAATGTTGCCAAACCCTCTCCATGTAGGCGTTGATGCGACGAGTTGGCGTAACGATCGCGGTTTCGGTCGTTTCACTCGAGAGCTGGTGACCGAGCTCGCCTCCCGTGACACAGGATTCAGGTACACGCTGTTGTTCGACCAGCCGCCGACGGAGTGCCTGCCCCCAGGGGTTGCGATGCTCAGCGCCGCTACGGAACGCACCCTGAATGAGTCCGCAGTCGGCACGACGTCGCGTTCGTTGACCTACCTCTGGAAGATGGGCCACCTGGCAAGGAGAGCGAAGTGTGACCTGTTCTTCTTTCCTGCGGTGTACTCGTACTTCCCAATCTTGTCTAGGATTCCATGCGTCGTCTGCTATCACGACACAACGGCCGAGCGCTTCCCTCATTTGCTGTTCCCCGGCAGACTCAATCACCGGCTCTGGCAGCTTAAGACAGCGCTGGCGCGGCTGCAGACGACCCGCGCGATGACGGTGTCTCAGTCGTCGGCCGCTGATCTGGAACAGATACTGCGCATCCCCAGACGGCGCATCGACGTGGTGACGGAGGCGGCGGATCCGGTCTTTCGTGTCATCGACAACCCGGAGGTGCCTGCGAGGGCCCGCGTTCGCCACGGTGTCTCCGAGGACGCGACGCTCTTAATCTACGTGGGAGGGATGAATCCCCACAAGAACCTGTTGGGTCTCCTGAAGGCAATGCCAGCCGTCATCGCCGTGTACCCCGGCGTCCAGTTGGCTATTGTCGGGGACACATCTGGGAAGGGGTTCTGGGACGACGTGCCCGCCCTGCAGGAATTCGTCCGCACGCATCCTCCGCTCGGGCGACACGTTCACTTTACCGGCTACATCGCCGATCAGGACCTCGTGGAACTCCTCAACAGCGCGACCGCCCTGGTCTTCCCGTCTCTGTGGGAAGGGTTTGGGCTGCCGGCTGTTGAGGCGATGTCCTGCGGGGTGCCGGTGCTAGCCAGCGGGCGCGGAAGCCTGCCCGAAGTGATCGGGGATGCCGGGCTGTTTTTCGATCCGGACAGCCCTGCGGCGATGTCCGAATGCATACTCACGTTTCTCCGCCACCCCGACCTGCAACCGAGGCTTCGCGAAATCGCACTGAGTCGGGCGCAGACCTTCACCTGGTCTCGCGCCGCGCAACTGGCCGAAGACTGCTTCCGTCAATGTCATGAGGACGTTGCGCGTCGCTCAGTGAGATGAGAAGACGACGATCCCCCGAGAGCCCGGAGAGACACTCGGACAACCAGTTCGTCGTCATTGTATCGATGCGGCGGTGACGGTCAGCGTGGCCGAAGTCGTCGAGCAGGGCCGCAACCTTGTCTCGCCGTCCGACTCGATAGTCGATACCAACGACGCGCCGCCCCTGGGCGAGCGCATAGATGGTCGCATGAAAGCGCATCGTGATGGCCAGGTCCAGCCTGCGCAGCAACGCGACGATCCCATCGATGCTCGCGTCGCCTTCCCACACCCGGAAATCGACGTCCCCACGGAGTAACCGTTTGACCCGATAGGCGCTGCGCAGATCGCACATGCCGAACTGGATGGCATTCATTGGGAAGAAGATGAAACATGGCGGCGTCGCCGACGCCTGGTGGAGACGGCGTAGGCTTTCCGCGAGGCGCTCTTCGAAGCGCGCTTCGACGAAGCGCGTATAGTCATCACGATGGCCCGCTGGCGCGCCTGCGGTGTACACGGAGCGCACAGGTCGAAGGTTTAATCCAATCGTGACCCGTCCCTGGGTGTCCTTGAGGAGTCGTTCGAGCCACTGCCGATCGACTTCTGGCAGGCGAGTGAGGACGTCACCGCGAGTCTCCAGGTAGTCGAAAGCCGGATCTCGGCCGACCGCAGGCCCAAGATCTCGCACGAGAGGCGCCCGGCCGTCCGCCGAGGTCCGAACAGCTATGTGGTCAGCCATCAGAACAAGCCGGCGAGCGACCCACGCAGACGGCCAGAACACAAAGGGTCCAGCGCCGATACCCGCAATGATGAAGGGCTTGTTGTATCGACGGGCCACCGACACCGTGTAGAGGTGCTTGACGAGCTGTTTCGGCAAGTCCATGAGCGGGCCTCCCGCGAAGACCACGGCGTCGACCTGTCGCAGCAGTTCGCCTACCGTTGACTGACGGTAGTCTTCGACTCGGATGTCCACCGGAACATCCAGCATCGGAACCAGATGTCTCGTGTGGTCCGGTCGTTGGCTCATGAGGATGGCGTGCTTCGTACCGTGGCGGCGGCTCATCCTGCACAGTACGCCGCCGAGGATGGCGGTGTCGCCAATGTGTTCGCCACCGTAGGCGCCGATGACTAGCACCCGGGAGAGTGGCCGCTCCATGTGAGGTTCGTGCCTGCGTACTGCCTGCAGACCCGTGGTTCTTGCCCATTGCAGGACAGCGCGACCGCCTTCAGCAAGAACGCCGGTGACTTCGCTGGCGCGGGCGCCCGTCCGGCGCAGGCGACTCCATCGGTCAGCGATTGCCTCGCGCGAAACGGCGGCGTCGGTCAACGCATCCCACACAGGCTGACGCTCATAGCGGAGGCCCCATCCGGGGGAGCGTGAGGGCTCTTCGGTCTCCAGCACGGCCACGGTCTGAGCCATGACGGGGGATGCGGCACGGAAGTCAACGAGCGCCTCGTGCAGCGTCTCGTACAGAGCCTCCCGCGCCGGGGACAGCCGCTCCCCTTCGTCGCCCAATAGGCGGTAGCGAATAAAGTCGCGGACGAAACGTCTGGCGTCCGCGTCGAGCGCGTCTGGAGGTGACTCCTCCGGAAGTCCCCAGGTCGACGGAGGGATCAACACCGCGTCAACGCGTTCGTCGTTCGCGAGAGAAAAGAGGGCCTCAAGCCGGTAGGCAAGTGCTGACACGACGGGAACGCGCCATCGTACGTAGACGCCCTTGAGTCGCAACATTCGCGACGCGTCAAGGATGGGACCCAGGGACGTGGGCTGCCGGCCCAGCGCTGCAAATGCGTTCGCTCCGGCGTCGAGGACGAAATCTGCGGAGAATTGCACCTGGCGGTGGACGCACGAGCGGTGAAGGGCCACCAATGTCGTAAGGTCCTGGGGGGTGTGCACAGCATTCGATACGACACAGACGGCCCTGATGCTGGGCAACGTCCCGATGGTCTGCGTCAGGACGCCTTCTACCGCGCCGGCAGGAGGGACGCCTTGAATGACGGCTGCAACGGTGGTGACCTGAGATAGATAGTTCCTGTCGAGAACGCTGTCCAGATCGCGGTGTTCCTCTGTGCCCACGCCCGGATCCAGCGCGGTCTGAACTCCGGATATGCGGATTTCCAGATGGAGTGGATGGTGATGCGGACCAACGGAGTCCACGGCTTGCTGTTCAGTCCGACGGTTGATTCAACGTCGCGGCGGAGTCCCGATAGTCCACCCGCTCCTCAAGCGTGAGGGGTGCGACCGTCTCCCAGACGCGGGCACCCGCCATGGAGCGCGCGAGGTGGACCGGCTGAAAGACAATACTGGGCCACATGAAGATCTCGTTCGTGCAGTAGCACTCCTTCTTGCGGATCGACTGTCGGATCTCGCCTGCCACGTGCGAGCGCCAGAGCTGCATGAACGACTGCTGTCTCAGGTTGCCGAATGGCGGCCGCTGCTCACACACGCTGACATCGCCATTGGCATGCACGACCGCGCTGAGCACGCCAGCGCGGCATGGCACGTACTGCCGTTCCTGTTCTGCAGACTTCAGCTTCGCAAACTGCAGCATGGGTTCGACGATCGAGCCGTAGCGATGCTCCTCTCGCTCACTCCAAAGTCTTCGGATGTAGTCGTACAGATCCCGGTACTCCTGGAGCGCAGGCCCCTGCAGCGTGGGATTTTTTCGATCGCCCCGAATGATGGCGAGGTTGTGGTGCGTCATCTGAGGACAACGGTCATACAGGAACGTCGAGAGCAATCGAATCTCTCTCATGTTGCTTTCCGTGGCCGTTGAGATCGCATGGATCTGCAGGCGCGCGTCGTCCTTCCGAAGTTCAACAAGTGCGTCGTACGTGTCCAGGGCCTTTTGGAAGGAGTGCTTCGTGCGTCGAAAATCATCGTGAAACTCCGGCATGCCGTCCAGTGAGAGTTCGACTCCGAACACGCTCAGACTGGGTTCCTGCAGGACGTTGCGCACCGCATCGATGGTTCGCTCGGTAAAGTACCCATTGGTCGGTACATAGATTTCCTTCACCCCATTCCGCTGGATGAACTGCCGGCAGATGGTGGCGAACTCCTTCCGAAGAAACGGCTCCCCTCCGGAGAGGTTGAGGTTCTGAATCGGTCCGAGGTCTTCCGATAGCGCCACGATCTCGTCCAGTGACAGGTCGTCTGGCTGATTCAATTCCTGCCAGTAGAAGCAGTGCTCGCACTTCATGTTGCAGAGGGAATTGATGAACAAGATGAGAAAGGGAGGACTGGGCACGTCGGGGATCGCAAGGTTCTGCCAATTGAGACGGGTATGCCTGGCGACGCGCTCTGCCAGACCGCTGAATGGCTGGCGCCCGGCCTTTCCGTGGGCTGTGCTCACGTCGGTACTATAATCTGTAACGTTCTCGAAAGGCCGAGTCTCGGCCAGTGAATCAGGGCGACAACGCGACGCGCCTACGCGCGTTGGAGGATCTGATCAAGGTGACGGCGACGCGCGATGTCCCGGATCACGCCGAAGTAGCTCTCCATGGCGACCGGTTCACTCCAGAGGGCCTTGAACGCGCGTGCGGCTGCCTGACCGAGATTGTCCCTGAGTCGCCTGTCGGCCGCCAGCGACGACAGCGCCGTATCCAGTTCCTCCGTCGTCGTGAAAAGCAGCCCGCCTGCGCTTCGCTCGACAATCTCTGGGAACGGCCCCAGGTGGCGGGCGACGATCGGCGTGCCCTCGCGGAACGCTTCGAGCACCACCATCGGGAAGACCTCGTAACACACGGACGGCACGACGACGGCGATCGCGTCTCGATAGAGCTGGCGCAGTTGATCCGCGGTCTGTTGGCCGAGAAAGCGCACACGGCGACCGGATCCGGCAAGCTGCCGGAGCTGGGGTTCGTAGGAGCCGGAACCCGCGATCCAGATCTCGGTGGCGCCGTCACGGGCAAACAGAGGAATCACGTCCTGGATACCTTTGATCGTCTCGAGACGGCCGACAAACAAGAAATAGGGTGGGACATGCTGTGTCGCCGTCGCGGGGGATGCCTGCGGGGCGGCATCGGCCTCCGCCAGGAACGGGGGGACGACGGCAAGGGGTCGGTCAAAGCCGAACTCCGCATGCTTCTTCGCGGAAAACTCACTGAGCGTCAGGAAGGCATCGACGTGCTCGCTTTGACGCTCGAGGAGGGAGGTGGACCGCCAGAGCTGAGGCGGCCGCCGATGGTGCAACACGCAACGCAGGCATTCCCGCCCCGTGCATACCTCCCGGTTGTGCCGCCAGAGGACGTGAGTGGGGCACACCAGCCAGTGTTCATGGGCGGTGTAGAGCTTGATGCCAGCCCCGTAGGAGAGGATGCCCGGGCCACCAACCAGGGAAATATTGTGGAAGTGAATGACGTCGAAGCCCCTGTGCAGGATGCTCCGGATCCTGCTGCCGTGCACGAGCGGACGACCGAGTTGCTGGGTCGCCAGACAGGAGAGCGATCCGAGTGAACTTCTCAGGCCATGCACGCGGACGCCATCCGGCTCGCCCAGCGGCTCGCGCTCGGCGCCGTCACTGAGCATCCGGAACGCATCGACGTCGTGAATGACATCCACCTGGTGGCCCCGGCGGGCCAGCGCATGAGCCAGGCGGCGAACGGCCTCCCCATCACCGCCGAAGTGGTACGGCGGGTAGAACGTCGTGACCATCGCAAAGCGGAGCCCACCGGTCATGCGCCTCCCACTACCTCGTGGCAACCGGTCGAGGGGACCAGCCCCCGAGGAGGCGGGCCCGAATCATGCGGCGGGCACGGCACCACGCAATCCGTCGTGTGAACGCAGGGCTGCCCCACGCCTCGAGCGCGCCTGGGGCCTGGAAGTAGTACATGTCCAGCCGGGGGAGGCGGAGGGGGTCATCGGCCCTGCGCAGAGCACGGAAATCCGTCGTGTGCCCGAAGCGAAAGTACCTGGCGGCTCGCGCCGCCACGGCGTCGTTGACGTCGCCGTACGGATAGGCCACATGCGCACCGCGCGTGCCGAGTCGCGTCTCCAGATCCTCCAGGCTACCCAGTAGTTCCTCGTCCAGTGCATCGATCGAGGCGCTCGTCAAAGCCCTGTGGCTCCTCGTGTGTGCCTCGACGGCAGCCCCGCGCGCGACAAGGTGCTCGAGGTCGGTCCAGTTGAGCAGCGGCAGTGCCGGAATGTCGGGATGGGCACGCCCGTCCCAGCGGTTGGTGCCCCCGACGTGACCGCTGACCACAAACACCGTGGCTGGGAGGCCGTGTTCGAGCAGCGATTCGACCGCGCCTCGGATGTTCAGACACCCGTCGTCGAAGGTGATCGCCACCGCGTCCTCGGCGTCATCGGCATGCAAGGCGAGTTCGTCGAGCGAAAGCACCCGCACCCGGGCGCTGACGAGCCAGCGCACATGAGCGGCAAACACGCTGGGCGACACCGAGATGGGCGACCCGCTGCCCTCGATGGAGTGATACGTCAGGGTCGCCTTCACTCGGGTACCGTCTCCTGAGGGACTTCGCACACGATCAGGTCGCCCCCGCCGAGTGTCCCGGCAAAGCGCCGGACGACCGGACAGTCTCGCCGCAAGCGGTCGGCGACCTTCGGGTCCCCGACGGACCCGGCCACCGCATGGACGACCAGCACCCGCCTTGCGGAGGCGCGGACCGCACCCCAGTCATCCATGCTCATCAGACATCGCCACTCAGCCTTGGCATAGTAGATCGCGAGGGACAGGTACGCCAGACCGGACGCGGTGATCCGCGCGCCCTGCGCCTCGGCGACATCGAGAAACCTCAGCGCGCCGTCGAAGTCCTGCTTCGGCACGCGGTAATTGAGCGGCAGGTGCCGCTGCCGACAGCCACGAGCGCAAGCGTGCCGGCGGCGGTGGCGGCCGCGAGGGGCGCGGGCCACCCCATCACGCGGGCCGGCGCAAACGCCTGAGCCGCGGCGCCGAACCCGCCCCGACGAAGATCGCCGCCGCCCCGGACAGGAAGAAGAACCGTGGCCGGATCGGCTGGCCGAGCGCCACGATCGCAAGTCCGGTGAGAACACCAGGCATCATCAGCAAGGCAAAGGCCTATTCGCCGAGCGTCATTGCCAGGTACGTCTCGCGCACGACGTTGGAGGAGTAGTGCACGGCGTACACGAGCCAGACGGTCAGGGCCAGCCGCCACACGGTCGTGCCGCGCAGGTCGACCGCGGCGCGACTCACAGGAGGGCCTCCGTGGCCCGTCGCCGCAGCGTGTGCGCAATCACGCCTCCGGCAAGACCGCCGACAAGGATGACGGCTTCGAACACCAGCCCGGACGCGAGCGCCGCGACCGGGGCGACACCGAACGGCGCGAAGAGAGCGACCTGGGCTGCCTCCCGGACGCCAATGCCGCCCTGCGTGAGCGGCACGAGTCCTGCCACTTTTGCCAAGGGCCAGACGAAGAGCCACACGTAGAGGGGGATGTCGATGCCGACCTGGCGGCCGAGCCACCAGTTCAGCACGACGAGCAGGGTCTGCAGCATCATGCCCAGCGCCATCCCCATGGCCATCGCCCCCGGCCGCGAGGCCGTGGCGCGGACGGCCCGGCGCACCCGAACCATCACGCGGCGGATCCGATAGGGGACGAGCCGGGTCCGCAGCACCACTGCCGCCGCGACGGCGGCGAGGCCTCCGAGGAGCAGCAAGGCGCCGAGCCCGACGAACACGAGCCGGCTCTCGGGCGACAGTGCCCGCGGGCTGATGAGCGCGCCGATGCCGGCCACCGCGGTGAGGCCGGCCACGTCCTGCAACCGGTCGATGAGGCTGCCGAACAGGAGCGCCGTCTTCGATCGGACGGCCGTCGAGGCCACGGCGATGCGTAGCACGTCACCGCCGACGATGGACGGCAGGAAGGTGTTGCCGAAGAGTCCGCTGTAGTAGGCACGTGCGGCGTCACGAAAAGAGAGGGCCGCACCCGCTGCGTTGACCATCAGTCGCCACTTGGCGACGCCGATCAGATGGAGCGACAGGTAGGTGACGAGGGCTACCGGCCAGACCGCCACGGGGATCGACCGAATCGCCTCGACCAGTTCTCGAAAGGGCAGCAGCAGGAAGAGCGCGGCCAGAACGAGACCGCTGAAGGCCAGGCGCGTCGGCGGGCGTTTCCACCATGCGGGCGGCGCGGGCCCGTCGGCCGTGGTGGTGTTCGAACGACTCACGCCGGCCCGGCCCCGTTCGGCGGTGCCGACGCTTCCCGCGATTCCGGAGCGGCGTCGCGGGCGTCGTTGCGGCGCAGGCGGTACAGCGCTTCCTCGAGAATCCGCCGGTTGGCGGCGAGCAGGTCCGCCATCAGGCCGATCATCAGCGTCTGGAAGCCGATGATGATCAGGATCGCGGCCAGAATCAGCGACTGGATGTGCCCGACGGGGTCGCCGAAGAAGTAGAAGTAGACGAACCGCAGGCCCGGAATCGTCCCGGCGACCAGCAGAAGCAGGCCGATGCTGGAGAACACCCGCAGCGGCTGATACATCGCGTAGGCGCGCAGGATGGTGACACCCGACCTGCGGATGTACTGCGGGATGCTCTTCATCAGTCGCGACGGGCGCGTCTTCGGGTTGACGCCGACCTTCACGAACGAGACAGCCGCTCCACGGGCCCCTGCCTGGATCAGCGATTCGAGCGTGTACGAGTAGTTGCTGAGCACCATGGTGCGCAAGGCCGCTTCGCGCGACAGGGCCCTGAAACCGCTGGTGGCGTCCGGCGTGCGGATTCCGGCGGCGCGGCCGAGGACCCAGCTGCCCAGTTCCTGCAGGCGCCGCTTGAACCACGGAAAGTGCACCAGGGACCCCACGCCACGGTCACCGACCACCAACTCGGCCTGGCCCGCGAGGATCGGCGCGACCAGGGCCGCGATGTCGTTGGCCTGGTACTGATTGTCGGCGTCGGTGTTGACGATCACATCGGCGCCGGCCGCGACCGACGCCTCGAGTCCGGCCATGAAGGCGGTCGCCAGCCCGCGATTGCGTCCGAGACGGACCACGTGCGTCACGCCGTGGGCCCGCGCCACCTCCGCGGTGCCGTCGGTGCTGCCGTCGTCGATGATCAGCACTTCGGTGAGATCGATACCGGGAATGTGGCGCGGCAGTTCGCGCAGTGTCACCGGCAGCGTCTCCGCTTCGTTGTGGCAGGGAATCTGAATGACGAGCTTCGTCACATCGCCTCCAGTACGCAGACCACGATGTCGCCGCCGCCGACAGTGCCGCGGAACACCTGTTGACGGCTGCACTCGCGCCGGACGACGGCTGCGACCTCCGGTGCACCGCTCTCGAGATATCGCTCGAAGGTATAGAGCACCCAGGTGCGGCCGCCACGCGCCCGAACCGACTCCAGCTCGGCGGCGGTGGCGACATTGGGCCACGGCTGGTTGTAGAGCGTCCGGTACGGCTGGTCCGGTACCCCGGCCGACACGACCTGGTCTCCAGCGGCGCGATGGGCCAGTACCCACTCCATCGCTCCCTTGAAGTCCTGCTTCGGATAGCGGTAGTTCCGCTCGAGAGAGGCTGTCGAGACCGTCAGCACCACGAGCACAGCAGTCGTGGCGAGCCTCGGGGCCCAGTCGGGCGAGGCGCCGACCCGACGCACCAGCCAGTTACTGGCTTCGAAGACACCTCGGACCGCCACGATCAACGCCGGCCCGATGGCGAAGAAGAAGAAGCGGGGGTACATGGTGCCGCGAGCGGCCAGGGCGCCGAGGAGCGATGTGACGACCGGGAGGCTGAAGCAGAGCGCGGCGGCGCGGTGTCTGGTCGCCAGACTGGAGAACCCCAGCAGGCCAACCACGGCAGCGCCGGCCACCAGCACGGTGCTCAGTACGACGCCGCCCGCACCGAGGCCGAGCGACAGCGCGCGGAGAGCTTCCTGGAGCGCCCAGCCAGGCGTGGACACGCCGACGAGACCCGAGGGCCGATTGGTGAAGAAGTCGAACGCCGCGCCAGCCATCGGTGCGTAGAGGATCGCTGCGGTGGCGGTGGCGGTCACGAACCCGAGCAGCGGGTTCCACAGCCGCGGCCGCTGCGGACGGGCCAGGAGGTCAATGGCCGCGGCGAGCGCCTGGCCGGCGACGACCAACGCCATGGTCAGGTGGGTGTACACGCCCAGACCTGCCATCACCCCGTACAGGACGTACTCCCGTCGGCGTCCCGACTGCAGGCCCAGCAGCAGCGCCCGCGTGCTGACGAGGGTGAAGAAGGCGAGCATGGTGTAACCACGCGCGTTCTGCGAGAACCAGACATGCGGATATGACACCGCCAGGAGCGCGGCGGCCAGCAGCGCCTCCCGCCGCGGCACGAGGTCGCGGCCCAGCTGCCACAGGGCGGGTATCGAGGCCACACCGAACAGCAGCGCCGGCAGGCGCACGGTCCATGGCGCTTCGCCGAACGTCGCCAGACTGGCGTGCGCGAAGACCGCGTACAGGGGATGGTGGCCGTCGCCCCAGAACTCGGTCGTGATTCGCGCAAACGGCAGACGGAACGAGTTGACCAGGGAATAGACCTCGTCGATCCACAGGCCGGTGTCGAGGCCGATAACCCTCGCGAGCAGGGCGACCAGCACAAGCGCGATCACCGCTGGCACGTTCCCCTAGTCCTCGACGACGTGTGTGGCGAAGATCTGCCGGTAGTCGTGCCACTTGCGGTCGTCGAACCGCGTGCCATCGAGGCAGTCGACGGCCGCATAGGCCATGAACAACGCATGATGCGTGTTGTCGTGCGCGAAGAGCCCCTGGCGTCCGTAGACCAGCATGCCGGGGTGCGACGACGCCCACCGATCGAGTACGCCGAACGGGTGCTCGTAGCCGGTCAGGTAGATCGGATACGCCTGGGGCAGATGCCGGATGAGCACGGCGACGGGCTCGGCCGGGAACGGGATGCCGGCGGCGGCGACGTCCGTCGCCATCTGCCGGGCCATCGTCGCCTCATCGGCGGTCCAGATACTGTCGCCGACAGTGCAGGGGTACTCACCGCACAGCACCGTTGTTCCGCGCGGCTCGGTCGAGCGGAAATAGTTCTTGGGTTCCGAAAGCCGCGTGAGGCGGATGTGCTCTTCGGGAAAGTAGTGCGCGTCCGTCGTCGTGTACTGATCGACCGGCAGCTGCACGTAGACGAGCACCATCGCCCGGTACTGGATGGCGCGGGCCGCGGCCTGGACGTCGGGCCCGGCGGCGGGATGGGTCATGCCGGCAAGGACCGGAATGGGAATGGTCGACCACACGTGGTCGGCATCGATGACGCGGGTGTCTCCCGCAGTTGAGACCGTGACGCGCCACCTGCCGGTGGCGTCGTCGCGTTCGACGCGTGACGCCGTCGAGCGAAGCGCGATCTCCGCTCCCAGGGCCCGGGCCTCGTCGGCGTAGCGTCGCGAGATCTGGCCGTAGCCCTCGCGCATGTAGTAGTAGTGCCCCTTGCCCACCGGCTTTACCAGACGCCTCAGCAGCTTCGCGATGCTTCCCGCAGTCACGCGTTTGCGAGCCTGGATCGCCGACAACTCCTCGGCTTCGCGGCCCCACATCTTGCGGGCGTACGGGAAGTAGAACCCGTGGCTCATCGTCGGGCCGAGATTGGCGAGGAGCACTGAGGCAAAGGAATCGGCGCTGCTCTTGCGTGCGAGCTTCGTCGTGACGGCGTCAGCGGCGAACCTGAGCGCAAATCCCTTGTCGAGGCGCCGCAGCAGGTCCAGCGGCTTGATCGGAAAGTGGAGCCAGCGATTTCTCAGCAGGATGCGACCGTGCCTCGCGAAATCGCCGAAGTCGGGGCCGAGCATGTGCTGGATGTCGGCTAGGATGTCCGGCGCCACAGTGTGGTGCAGGCGATGGCTGCCGAAATCGAGCCACTGTCCCCCCCATTGGAAGCTGCCGGCATTGCCGCCGACGACATCCTGGGCCTCGATGAGCGAGACCGTCGCCTTGCCGGTGCGGCGCAGCTGATACGCAGCACCGCAGCCGGCGGGACCGCCGCCGAGCACGACGACGTGCGGGAGACCACTCACTGCCGGGCCCAGGCCGGAAGTCGTGTCGGCTCTGCATTGATTGTGATGGCGCCGGCCGACGGCATGACGACGACCATTCGGCCATCCTGGTTCTCGAATGCGAGCGGCCGCACATCCCGCTCGTCGGCGCTGGCGGCAACGCGGACCGCGCCTTCGCGGACGTGGCGGAAGTACTGCTTGAGACCGGCCAGTGTGCTGTTTCCCTTGACCTGCGGTGCATTCCGGCCGCGGTCCTGAATCACTTGCCAGGCGCTGCCGTCGTCAGCCTTGAGCGGAACGGCCAGGGCGAACTGCTCCCACGAACCGGCGTATCCGAATTCGATGTCGTCATGGAGGGTGTGGTAGCCGCAGCCAATGTGCTCAAGCATCGCTCCCGGAACTTCCAGGCCCCGTGCCCCCGTTCCATCCGTCGAGCCATCGTCCACGACAATGACCTCGCTCGTGAAGTCGAGGCCCGCGAGCACATCGTGCACGCGCGAGAGGGTGCGCTCGATACCTTCGATCTCATTGTAGGCAGGCAGGATCAGCGCGAGTTCCGGCGGCCCAGCCTCAGGCGTTGGCATGTGTATGCGAATCCACTTTCTGCTTCGAGATCAACGATTCCTTTAACCCGCAACACCTCATGGTACTCAAAGTCCGGTCGTGCTACGGTTTGCCGGAACCTCGGGTGGACCCACCTCATCGTGAGCGAGGCGTGGGCGCCACCCGGACCGTTCCAGCGCGCACCCTGCCCTCCCTGCCGACAGCGTCGTCATGAACTTTGCGTCAGCGATGGGTGGCCCCCTCATCGTGAGTGGACTGGTTGTCGCCCTGGCCGCAGGTTCCTGGATCGCGATCAGTGAGTTAAGACAGGCCGGAAACCGCGCACCGGCAGAAGAGGAGCAGCAGCCGTCTGCGGGCGCCCTCAATCGGACATGGACTGCGCTTCTCGTTCTGGCTCTCGTTGTTGGCACCTTCGTTCGTGTCACCGGCCTGGACGCGAAAGGTCTCTCGCACCCCGAAGCCTACATCCCGGGGATCGATCTTCCCGAGGGATTATCGGAACCGCCGCCGCGGCATGCCTTTGTCGAGACGGCGGTGTGGCACTTCCGTTTCGAGCCCCATCCCTTCGGCTATTACCTCGCGATGCAGGCGTGGACGAGAGTGTTCGGGGCGAGCCTGACGTCCATCCGGGCGCCGAGCATGCTTTTCGGCGTCTTCTCGATCTTTCTCATCTATCGAGTGGAAGCGTTGGCGTACGGCCCGCGAGTCGGCGTCGTGGCGGCTGGGCTGCTGTCGCTCCACGGCTTCCATGTCTTCTGGAGCCAGGCCGTACGAATGTGGGTTCCGGGCGCCTGTCTGGGACTGCTGTCGACCTGGCTGCTATTGGAGATGACTCGCGAGCGTCGACCCCACCCGGGTCTTGAGGGGGCGTATGGGCTTACGACAGTGGCGGGCGCGATGACCATCGAGTTCTACTGGGTATTGCTGTACGTCCAGATCCTCTGGACGGCGCTGAGCCATCGGCAGACGTCGAGCCGGATTCCCCGGGCGGCCGTCATGCAAGCGCTCGCGTTCATGCTCTCGGCTCCCATGCTGTCGCACGGGATGATGCTTGGGCGTCAGGGGGCCGCTCCTCCCCCCTCACTCGAGTTTCTCCGTGACTATGGTCTTCTTCGGCTTCCTCTTCCAGCATGGCGCGTTCGACGGGCATTCCTTCAAGATTCCGATGGCGGTATCGATGGCCGTGTTGGCGGCCAGTATCCCGTTTATCGTGCTCGGACTGCGTGTCAGCGCAAGGGAGGATGTTGCAGAACAGGCCCAGCCCGCATCGATGTGGCCGCTTGTGCTTTGTGCGGGCGGCATGCTCATGGTGATGCTCGGTATCGCAGGCATCTCTGAGACGCGCTACGAAGCACTGGTGGCACTGAGCGTTCTGCCGCTGCTTGCGCTGTCCATTCCCTTCGCGGCTGGATCTGTAATCCCTATCCTGAGCAGAATCGCGCCTTTGGCTGATGGTCGCGTGCAACGGCTCCGCATGCGTGCGACGCTGATTCAGCTTCTTGCGTGTGTGCCCACGCTCATCATCTTCGCCGCTTCCTACAAACTGTCGCTCACAGCGCCGCGCGCGTTCGTGGTGTTTGTGCCGTATCTCCTCATCGTGATCGCCGCGGGGGCGGTTGCGATTTCCGGCCGTCGGCTCGTAGCCGCCGGGATTGCGATTGTGCTGGTCACCCTGTTCTCGGTGAGCGCGGTGGTCCTGCGAAACACACCGGTCTCGCCTCGGGACTACCAAGGCCTGTCACGAGCGATCAACGCCAGGCTGCAGCCTGGCGACCTCATCTTCACCCGGCGCAGCCACTGGGCCTATACGCCCGTCTTCTACTACCTTGATCACGACCGCCTTGTCGCTGAGGACTTCATCGACGCTCTGCGCACGGCGCCTCGGTCAAGAGTGTGGGTGCTGTCTTTCCTGCGGGAGCCACCGACGGACGAAATGGCGGAAGCCCTCTCTGGCTATCAGATCGCGGGCAGGACGACCGCGCTGAATGCCGAAGCAGTGCTCTATCTTCCAGCGCGATAACTTGTGCGAGAGCGCCTGGCGCGTTCCCGGCGATCGCACGGGAACGCATGCGAGGATCACATGCACGCCAGAGCCAGCCGACTCGCGCTTCGCAGGACCCCTGGTTCACCAGCGCTCCATCGTACCAGGCGTCCCGACATCTGAGCCCAGCAGATGGCCGCCCCAGCCGCGAGACTCAGGCAGGAGAGGGTCAAGCCCACGAGAAAGCTCCAGGGCAGGTATTGAAGGTGCACCGCGTACGACCCTATCTGCGTCAGCCGAAGCGCCAGCAGGCCGTTCCGGTTGAACAGCCCGCCCCGACCCGCGTGCCAGTCCGGGTGATGATTTTGGTTGATCACCAATGTGCCAGGCGCAGCGACATCGACCAGTGCCGTAATCTCGTTGGCTTTAATCGTCACGGCCTTGACGTGGCTATGGGAATCCAGGAAGAAGGCCTCGCCGCGATACTCAGGATTGGGCAGATACGTGTTCTCGGTGTCGACCAGGTACTTCGGGATCGCATTTGTCCGCAGCGGGACGCCTGTGTACCAGTCAAGCGTGCCGATGTTGCGCAGAACGTTGAAATACCCCACGGCGCGAGACTGATGCATGCGCGTGAGCGGGAGAGGCGAGCCGCGGACGTTGAAGAACTCGCCTGGCGGCAGCGGTTCCTCGTAAGACGCCTCGAAGGTGTAGGTGTCGCTTTGGATCGCTGTCATGCGGGGATACAAGACCGATTCGGCCGCGATCAACACGGCAATCGCGCTGGCGATTGGCAGCCATCGCCCCGGCAGCTTGCGCAGCCATGACACCGCCTCCCCGGACAGCATCGCAAGCGCGAACACGATCGGGAAGCTGAAGTACTTAGCAGGGTTCCAGATGGCGCTGAAGATCGGCAGACTCCGCACCAGGCCGAACAGGTCTACTGGCGCGTGAGCCGCCAGTGCGAGCCAGGCGAACAGGCCTATCGTGACTACCCACGGCAGGGCCTTTCGCCACGAGACGACGGCCACCATGCCAGCCAGGATCACGGGCAGCGCGCCTACTGTGGTGAGCCCGATCTCGCCATGCCACCCGGTCGCCTCGGCGACCAGATCACCCGCGCTGTAGGACGCCAATAACCCGTAGCCCTTGGAGTAGGCAAGGTATGACCTATGGGTCAGGCGGCCGCTCACGCGGAGCAGTTCGACCGCCGGAAGGATTCGCGCCATTCCAATAGCACAAGCGGCCACCGTGCCGACCACGAGCATCTTGAACGGGCGCAGATTGAAGCGGCGCCGCTCGTCCGGCGGCCCAAACAGGCGGATGCCGGGAAGAGCACCTACCAGACACAGCACTGCAAGGCAAAAGAGCGCCATGAGAGCCGTCAGCTTCCCGTCCGATAACATCACATAGATCAGCAGCGACAAACCCAGCAGTGCGATCTTCCGGCCTCGGGCCGCCAGGCCGATCAGGAGTAGGCAGAGCGGTAGAAAGGCCGCGTACACCTCATTCGTATTGCCTCCCCGAATCCTGAGCGGCACGAACAGGCTTGTGCCGAACACCAGCCCAGACCACAGCGACCCGAACCAGGAGTACTCGAGCACAGATCGGGCCAGCGCATAGGCAGAAAGCGCACCCACGAGCAGGGCCAGGAAGCCAATCATCTTCAGGCCAGCCACCGCGCCGAAGGGGACCGACAACACCACCAGCGGGTTGAGCGTCGGATCCTCGGGGTCGCCGAGGGTCGGAAAACCGCCGCCGAACCGCGCTGACCGCAACGGCAACGCGTGGTCGTCCACGAGGCTCTTTCTGACGGCTTCGTGGCGGGACGCGTACTGGAGGAAGTCCGCGTTGAGGTTGAGACGCCCGCCCGAGGTCAGGATGGGCAGCGACGCCACAGTGACGACCGCAGCCAAGATGCCACATGCCAGCCAGTCAGACCCGCTTACAGTCGCGTTACGACGCCAAGCAGCTATTCGGACGCGCATTCGAGTACATCTTCATAAGGCGCGCGTCCGCCGCCGTCTGGTAAACGCGGGTTCGCCTGTTCAATCGATGAAGGGGTTCGTCTCCTCATGAAGGTACGCATTGTAATACCGGGTAAGGTGGCCGCTCAGAGGCGCGGCGCGGCGACGCCGACACGCGGCGGATCCCACGGGTTTGCAGGGAGCGCTCCCGGCAGGGCGATGCCGATCCGTTTCCCGGCCCAGAGCGTCGTCCCCACGACAAAGGAGACGCCGTTAGTCAGGTGGTGGAGGATATGAAAGGGAAACCACCGCAGGGCGAATGTGAAGCCTCTCTTGCGGGAGAAGAACTGGTAAAACGGGCGGTCGAGAAACCAGAGGGCCGCCAGCGCCAAGGGCACGCCCGCCAGCAGCCGCGGCCACCGCCACGCGCCGACGAGACAGGCCACAAGCAGATACGCCACCACGACGCACGTCCGGTACGCGACGGTCACGTTCAGATCATTGCGCATGCCTCCGTATCGATACATCAGCTGGATCCACGGCACGCCGCGGTCGCGAACGTCTGCGATGACCGACGATCGGAGCGTCCACCGCTTGAGGTGCTTCCCCTGAATTGTCGGATCGAGCACGATGCGATGGCCGGCTGCGAGGATGCGGTAGCCAAGGTCGATATCCTCCACCGAAGGACGTTCGAACCGCTCGTCGAATCCGCCGACCGCGCGGAATACGTTGCGGCGCACTGCTCCCAACCCCGCCCAGAAGGTTGCGGCATCGCGGCTTGAGCGCTGGTGGGTGAAGGCATGCGCGAGGTTGCGGCACTGCGAGAGGAACGCCGGATGGGCCGGCTCCTCGTCGTACGCGCCAAAGACGGCCGAGACCTCGGGCTCTGCGACGAGCACGGTCGCCATGCGCGCGAAGGCCTGTTCGCCGGTCACGACGTCGGCGTCGATGAACACGATCACGTCGCCTGAGGCGGTCTCCGCGCCGCGGTTACGGGCGACGGCCGGTCCCCGCGGTCCATCAATCGCCAATAGCCGCGCACCGGCTTCGGCGGTCGTCTCCCGCGGATCGTTCACAGCGCCGTCGGCGACGACGATCACTTCGCGCAAGTCCGCGGAGCTGGCAAGAGCCCGGCCGGCGGCATTCACACCCTCAAGACAGCGCTGCAGTTGCGCCAGGTCGCGATGAAAGGGAACGACGACCGAGAGGCTCAGCGTCACGCGATCGTGCCGGTCACCCAGCATGGCACGTGCGGCAACCCCGAAAGGACATCCTCCAGACTGTAGCCCGCGCGGCACGGTATCGCCATACTGATTCTCAGTCCGGGTGTTCGTTGAAACATCTAGAATGCCCGGACACGCGCGCTCGACGATCCCGGGGCGATGGCTTTCCGAGGCAGAGCGTCTGGTTGGCGGAGAATTCGGCCAGTGCAAGTGACGTGGTTCTGCATGACCGCGCGCCGCTGAGGCCACGGGCTTCGGTCGCGGGCCCACGCAGCTCGAGCGACGCGGTAGGATACCAACGGCAGGAATGGTGACACTGGTTGAAGAAGGTCAATGGGAAGACTGCTTTCGCTCGGCGCTGCGGCGCGACGGCGTGGCGTTGACCTGCCGGCGAGACGGCGCGGCGCTCGGCTACGAGGCATGCCCCGGCGACGCGTTGCCCAGGGTTGAATGAGCGCCGACGCGTCACAGCCCGCACCCCCGCGCACGGTGGCGCCGCTCAAGGCGGGCGACCGTGTCGTGATCATCGGCGCCGGGCCAGCCGGCCTGACTGCGGCGTACCTGCTCGCCAAGGCTGGGGTCCGCCCAACGGTCCTTGAAGCCGACGACATGGTTGGCGGCATTTCCAGGACAGCGCAGTACAAGGGCTACCGGTTCGACATCGGAGGCCACCGGTTCTTTACGAAGATCGAGCCGGTGCAGGCGCTCTGGGAAGAGATTCTCGGGGACGAATTCATCTCGGTCCCCCGACTCTCGCGCATCGTCTACAACGGCCGCTTCTTCGACTATCCGATCAGGGCCGTGAACGCGCTGAAGGGGCTCGGACCGATCCAGGCGATCCTGATCGTCCTGAGCTACGTGAAGTGGCACTACCGTCCGTACCCAGTTGAAGACACCTTCGAGCACTGGGTCACCAACCGGTTCGGGAAGCGCCTCTATGAAATCTTCTTCAAGACGTACACCGAGAAGGTGTGGGGCATTCCCTGTACTGAGATCCGCGCCGAATGGGCCGCACAGCGCATCCAGGGGCTCTCGCTCGCACGCGCGATTCTCACGGCCACCTCCCTCAACCGGCGCTCCACCGCGATCAAAACGCTGATCCACGAGTTCCGGTATCCGCGCCTGGGCCCCGGCCAGATGTGGGAACGGTGCCGCGACCGTGTGGAGGCCCTGGGGGGCGAAGTGCTCATGCGACACGAAGCGCGAAAGATCGAACTGCGCGATGGGCGTGTCGTGGCGGTGCGCGCGCAGACGCCGGAGGGCGAACGGCGGTTCGAGGCCGATCACGTCATCTCCACCGCGGCGGTGCGGTCGCTGATTCGCGGCCTGGAGCCGGACGGGGCGGACGTGCCTCCCCAGGTCCGGGAGGCTGCCGAGGGCTTGCGCTACCGCGACTTCGTGGTGGTGGCGCTCATCCTCAATCGGGAAGAGCTGTTTCCCGACAACTGGATCTACATTCACACGCCTGGCGTCGGGGTCGGTCGCATCCAGAACTTCAACAACTGGAGCCGCGCGATGGTGCCCGAGCGCGGCAGGACGTGTCTGGGCCTCGAGTACTTCTGCTTCAAGGGCGACGGCACCTGGGAGCGGAAAGACGCCGCACTCATTGCCGACGGCGCTCGCGAGATCGAGCAGCTCCGCCTCGCGCGTGCCTCCGATGTTGTCGACGGCACGGTAATCCGTGTGCCGAAGGCGTATCCGATCTACGACGTCGCCTATCGGGGACATCTCGACGTCATTCGCGGCTTCATCGATCCGATTCCGAACCTCCATACCGTGGGCCGCAACGGGATGCACAAGTACAACAATCAGGATCACTCGATGCTTACCGCCATGATGGCGGTCTGGAACATGCGGGGAGCGGCGCACGACGTGTGGGCCGTCAACACTGACTTCGAGTACCACGAGGAGCAGAGGCTCGACGAGGGGCGTCCAATTGCGGAAGACGCGCTGGCGTAGCCATGCGGACTGGGGTCGACCTGTCGCGCCGGACGCTGCGGCGCCCGATGGTAGAGTGTGGGGCCGAGCGGTTCGATGGCCGCATCAAGGGCAGGCACGCGTTGCGGCGGGTGCGGAGGATGCCGAGGGCTTCACAGGTGGGCCGGGAGTAGAGGCGCGATGATGGCTCCGCAAACCGACGATGGGACCAGTGACCCAACGACCCTCGCGTTCGCCCCGATCCACAAACTGGCTCTCGGGGTCTCGGTGGGGCTGGTGGCCGGGTTCCTGATCTTCGCCCTTACGCTCGGGTACGTCGCGCTTCACCCAGGGGATGGGGGGTATCTGAGGCTGCTGGACCAGTATTTCTACGGCTACACGGTTTCGCCGGCCGGTGCATTGGTCGGCCTCTTCTGGGGCTTCGTCACCGGCTTCGTGGGGGGCTGGTTCCTCGCCTTCCTGCGCAACCTCGCCATCGCCGTGATCATCTTCGCGTTCAGGACCAAGGCCGATCTCGGTGAAACCAAAGACTTCCTGGATCACATTTGAGGCTCAGGAGATGAAGGATCAATACACCGCCCAGGAACGGCAGGCCGTCGAGAAGACCATCTCGCAGATTCAGGGGCAGGGTTGGGGCATCGCGTTTGGCGTGGCATGCGCCATCGGTCTCGTCGCAGCGACCAATATCCTCATCCTCCGCGGCGGTCCGGTCATCGGCCCGCATCTCAGTCTGTTGCGGTGGTACTTCCCGGGCTACAGCATGACGGTGGGTGGGAGCCTGATCGGCGGGGTCTACGCGTTCGTCGTGGGCTACGGCCTGGGCCGGATGGTCGCCACGGTTTACAATCGCCTCACAAAGATTCTCCGCTGATGGCTGAGCCTTGTGCCGAACGCCTGACCCTGACGAGCACGATGTAACCGGGGAGGCGACACGGCCGCTGGGGGCGGGCGTGGCGCCTCAGGCGTGGGTGCGGGTGGCTGACTTCCTGATCGTCGGCAGCGCCGGCCGGCCGTACTGCCGCTCGATGGCGGCCATGTCGAGGTCCAGGGACGCCAGGTCTTCGATCGCGACGAGGGGAAACTCGGTCGGCGCTGGCAGGTCCAGCACCTTCGCATAGCCGCCGCACTCCCCGCAGAGCTGCAGCCGCCGGCCCGGGATCTCAGGATTGGGCGCGGCCGTCAGAAACGATTCGCCGTCGTTGGCGCAGTACGCGCAGCGGTAGCTGGACAACGTCCACCCCATCGCGCAGAAGGAACAGCGCAGGGTGTGGCCTGCTTCGCCCGCCTCCATCAGTGCCGGCCAGGACCCGCACGCGGGGCAGAACCCGCGGTCCCACCGGGCCAGGGCGTCCCCGAGGGGTGTGCCCGCCGCCACGGCGGCGTCCGCGAAGATGTTTCGCTGCAGCAGGTGCGCCAGGGGCGCCACGGAGAGTTCCGCCACCAGCCAGAGCAGGTCCGGTGTCACCGAGGCGTGCTCGGCCAGGGCGCGCACACGGTGCTGGTCACGGCCGAAACAGGCGGAGATGACGGCGGCCGGGTCCAGGTGCTCGTCGAAGGCCGCCTGAATCGCCTGGGCAGCCCCAGCCGTCCGGCCGGTATTCAGGCGCTCGCAGAAGTCGCGGACCGCCAGGGTCAGCAATTGCTGGGGGAGGGGGACCGGCTCCCCGTGGAGGGCCGGAATGCCGTTTCCCAGTTTGGCGGCCAGATACCGGGCCGGAAGGGAGAGGCGCGGCAGGCCCCCGGCCAGAAATACCTCTGTCAGTTCGAGTTCCCGGGCCAGCAGGTTCCTCTGGAGATCCAGCGCGGCCTCCAGATCGGGCCGTTCCTCGTGGAGTTGCAGGAGCCGTTCGTGCAGGCGCTGGTGAAGGGAGACGGACATTCGGGATCCTGGACGTTATGGCATACTTCCTCTATCCCCTCAAGGAGCAGATATCCATGATCAACGTCTCCCCGGTTGCCGCGTCGAAAATCTCAGAGCTTCTGACCGAAGAAGGCAAGGCTGGCAGTGGCCTGCGCGTCTTCGTTCAGGGCGGCGGCTGTTCAGGGTTCCAGTACGGCCTGATGATCGAAGAGGCGGGCGGCGCTGGCGATCAGGTGTTCGAGTCCAACGGCATCAAGCTGTTCGTGGACCCGGTCAGCGTGAGCTACCTCAAGGGTGCCGAGGTCGACTTCGTTGACACCGTCACGGGCGGCGGCTTCACCATCAAGAATCCCCAGGCGACGTCCACCTGCGGCTGCGGCTCGTCCTTCAGCGTTGAGGGAGAGGGCGGCGGCGATCACGGTCACTCGCACTGAGTAACGTGCCGGCCCTGGGCCGGCCGTTGCTATCCGCCGTGCCCACCCTTCCCGACATCCGCGATCTCAAGCCCGCAGGCGGCAAGCGATCCAGCAAGCGGGAGCAGATTCTCAACGCCTTCCTGGGGCAGGAAGGGCACCTCAGCGCCGAGGAACTGGTCTCGCTTATTCAACGCGACGACCGGCGCGTCAGCCGCGCCACCGTCTACCGCACGCTCCAGTGGATGGTGGACGCCGGCATTGCCAGCAAGGTCGACTTCGGCGATGGCCTCGCGCGCTACGAGCGGTCCTACCGGCATCCCCGGCATTACCACCTGATCTGCAACAAGTGCCACCACTCGTTCGAGTTCATGAGCTCCGACATCGAGCAGATGGTGGACGAGGTGGCGGCGTCGCGTGGCTTTGTCGCGGTGCAGAGCGTTGTCCAGATTCACGGGACGTGCGAGGACTGCCAGACGGGCCGGCCCGCCGGTTCCGACCACGGCCTCACGGACCTGCTCTTCGCACGAGACGCACTGCGCATGGCCATCGCCACCGAGCGGAGCGGGCTGGAGTTCTACACCCGCGCCGCGAAGCTCACCAAGGATGTGCGGGGCCGGTCGATCTTCCAGAAGCTCGCGGAAGAGGAACGCCACCACCTCGGCACGCTCGAAGGCCGCTACGCGGAGCTCCTCAAGCGCGACCCGCAGCTTGAAACACGGCCCACCTTCCTGTTCTTCAAGGGTGCGGCGCACGGCCTGTTTGCGGAAGGCGCCGACCGGCTCCTGCAGGGGGTGGACGACCAGCAGGCACTCCTCGTCGGCATCCGCTGCGAACGAGGATCGCACAGGTTCTTCAAGAATTACGGCGAACGGTTCGAGGATTCCGAGGGCAAGCAGATCTTCATGGAGTTTGCCGCCGAGGAACGGGAGCACCTGGACCTGCTGATGCGCGAGTACCGCGCGCTCATCAAGCGTCAGGGCCGGCGTGCGCGGCCCACCAGGCGCACGCGCGCGACCCGCCCCAGCCGCCACGCGTGATCGACCTTCACCTCCACACAACAGCCTCCGACGGACGGTGCACCCCGGCGGAACTGGTGAGTGCGGCCGCGGCTGCCGGCCTGACCTGCATGGCGGTGACCGACCACGACACAACGGCGGCGTGTGCGGAAGTGGCAGCGCTCGCGGAGGCGCGCGGCATCACCACGGTGAGCGGCATCGAGATCACCGCCGTGGACGAGGCGCGCGACGTGCACGTCCTGGGTTACGGCATGCGTGTCGAGGACACGGACTTTCAGCGTTTTCTGGATGCGCAACTGGCGACACGCCGGGAACGCACCAGCCGTGTCGGCCGGCGCCTTGCGCGCCTCGGTGTGCCGATTGACGTGGACGCGGTGCTGGCGTCGGTGCCGCATGGGCGCTCCGTGGGACGCCCGCACGTGGCGCGTGCCCTCGTGGCGGCCGGCCACGCTCGCAGTGTCACCGAGGCGTTCGACCGCTGGTTGAGCGTGGGTCGGCCCGCCTTCGTGCCACGTGAAGGTGCGTCGGTCGCGGAGGTGGTCGCCAGGGTCAGCCGCGCGGGTGGCATCGCGTCGCTGGCGCACCCGGGCAAGGCCCGCATGGATGCCCGGCTGGTGGCGTTCGTCGAGGCGGGCCTTCAGGCGATCGAGGTCTTCCACCCCGACCACGCGCCTGATGCCCGCGAGCACTATCAGCGTTTTGCGACGGCCCATGGACTGCTCGTGACCGGTGGTTCCGACTTTCACGGCGACCCCGAACACGGCCGCTCGCCCGGCTGCTGCAACCTCCCGCCTGCCGCCTGGCAGGCCCTCCAGTCCCGGCTGGGGATTCCCGCTTCTGAGGGTTCACGATGAGCGCCGCACTCCTGACGTTGACAGGCATCTCCGTGCTGGGGCTTGCTGCCAGCTTTCTGATCGCGATGACCGCGTCGTCCTCCGCCGACATCTCGCTGCACGTCCTCATGGCGGTGTTCGCCACGATGCTGAACCTGCTCTCCCACTCGCTGATGATGTTCTACCTGCTCGGCAAGGGGCGGGCGGTGAAGGAGGCACTGGCCGAGTACCACCTCACGGGCAACTATGTGGCCCGTGTCGCGGCTCTGCGCGGTCCGGTGTTCTCGAGGGGCACCTACGCCATGGTCCTCACGATGGTCACGGCCATCATTGGCGCCAGCGTGGACGTGCGCGTGCTGCCGACGTGGCCGCACTCGACGCTGGCGGCCGTGGCGGTGCTGGTGAATGTCTGGGCCCTGTGGACCGAGACCGCGGCGCTGAGCGGTACACAGGCCATCGTGCGTGAGGTGGACGCGCGGGTCACCGGCTGATGCCGGACGTGATCCTGCATCTCACCGACGTCGAGAAGATCTACGGCGCCCTGCGGCCGCTCCGGCTGCGGGAGCTTGTGCTGCACGCCGGGGAGTCGGTGGCCCTGACCGGCGTCGACGGCCCAGCGGCGGCCGTGCTCGTGGATCTCATCACCGGGGCCGTGCTGCCGGACCGTGGTGAGGTGGTGGCGTTTGGCGCGCCCACGGCGGCTCCCTCGGACGGCGACGCGTGGCTGGCGTCGCTGGAGCGGTTCGGCATCCTGAGCGAGCGTGCGGTTCTGCTCGAGGCCATGACGGTGGCACAGAACCTGGCGCTGCCGTTCTCGGTGGCCCTCAACCCGATTCCCGACACCGTGATGGCGGATGTGCTGCGCCTGGCCGCCGAGGTCGGCTGCGCGGAATCGGACCTGTCGTCACGTGTGGGCGATGCGGATCCGCTGATGCGCGCGCGGGTCAGGCTCGCCCGGGCGCTGGCCACGGCACCAGACCTGCTGTTGGCCGAGCATCCCAATGCCCTGGTGTCCGCGGACCAGACGGCTGCCCTGGGCGCGGATCTGTCCCGCGTGACGGCGGCGCGCGGAATCACGGCCCTGACGCTCACGGCCGACGTCCGCTTTGCCCGATCGGTGGCGTCACGCGTCCTGCGCGTGGATCCTGCGACTGGCGCGGTGAAGGACGTGCCCGCCTGGACGGCGTGGTTCGGGCGCGGCTGATCCGGCCCGCGGTTAGTCAGCCAGCCCGAGCAGATACGCTGCCATCTTCGGCCCCTCGCCCAGAATCCAGCGGATGTCCGAGCGCGAACTCCACCAGCGTTCGGGCCTGGAATCGTCGAATCGGGATGCACGGACGATCAGCTTGACGTTCGTGCCCCTGAGCGCGCGGGTGAAGGCGTAGCCTGAGCGCCGGGTGTGGTATCCCGACGTGACCAGGAGAATGGATCGCCAGCCGCGCTCGACGACGAGCCGTCGCAGGGTGGTCGCTTCCTGCGCTGTGTTGTCGTGCAGTTCCGGTGGAACCAGGATGGCGGATGCCGGGATGCCGAACCGGAGGAGTTGCTGCTTCGCGTATGAGGCACCACTGGTGGGCGGCACGCCGCGTTCGAGGAGGTACGACTCCGCCGTGTCACGCTGTCCCTGCGTGAAGAGCAACAGGGGGCTGTAGCCCTCGCGATAGAGCATCGCCGCTTCAAGGGGCCGATCCATGCTGGAGCCGGCGAGGACGTGAATGACGTCGGCGTGCTCAAGGGGATCGTTGCGCCAGAAGAAGGTGCCCAGGCGTACAAATCCAAACGCCAGCAGGACCAGAACGGCGAGTCCGAAAAAGAGTCGGAGGGGACCGCGAGGGCGGGACCGGGTAGGTGCCACGAGAATCCGGCCCCGTGACCAGGGCCGGCACCGGAAAACGTTAGCCGTCGGTCAGTCGAACGTCGCCTGCGCGCGGGCCCTTGGCGGAGTCTTCCACCGTGAACTCGACGCGCTGGCCTTCCCGAAGCAGCTCGAAGACCGCACCGTGGATGGCGCTGCGATGGAAGAAGTGCTCGATGCCTCCCTCGTCGCGAATGAACCCGAAACCCTTGTCGATAAGGAGACGTGCGATGGTTCCGCTTGGCATAACCCCTGTCCTCCGATACGTCACGTCCCTGAGGAACCCCTCAGGGTGGCGCCAGTGTAGGGACTTACCGTTCTGGAAGTCAACCAAACGCTCGTGTCGAATGGAGGGACTTCCTCCACCGGCGCCCGCTAGGCGGAGGGTGCCTCCGGAGGGGGAACCGGGGTTTCCGGCGCTGCGGCTGGCGCAGCGGGTGGCACTGGGGGTGGGACTGCGGGTGGTTTGGCTGCCGCCGCAGGAGGCGCCGGTTTGGCGGGCGCGGTGCCCGGAGCGTTCACATACGAGGTCCAGAAGTGCCGGCCGCATGCCGCGCAGGACCAGTATTGATTTGGAGGCCAGGGCTGCCCGGCTGCCGGGTCTACCAGGTCCATCTGAGTGCCGCACCGCTGACAACGAATCTGCAGCTCGGTTTCGCCCATAGGACCGGGATTGTAGCGCATGCGCGAACGCCGCTTCCGGACGTGCGACACTGCGGCCGATGCCCGGCACACTGATCGGCCTCGTGCTTGCCGCAGGACGCTCCAGCCGCATGGGCCGGGCCAAGGCCACGCTGCCGGATGGCGACGGCGAACCGTTTGTCGTCCGCGTGGTCCGCATGCTCGGTGAGGCGGGCCTGACACGCGTGCTCGTCGTGACCGCGCCTGGCACGCACGACGCGATCAGTGCGGCGCTCAGGGAACACGGGGATCGCCCCGCCGTCACAGTCCTCGTGAACCCGGATCCGGATCGCGGGCAGCTCTCGTCGTTGCTGACGGGACTTGACGCTGTGGGCAACGTCGAAGGGCTTCTTGTCACGCTCGTCGATGTGCCGTTTGTGTCGGCGATAACGGTGGCTGCGGTGATCGAGGCCTGGGATCGGACGCGCGCGCCGATCGTGCGGCCCGCCATCGGCGAGCGCCACGGACATCCTGTCATCTTCGACTGCGCGCTCTTCGATGCCCTGCGTGCGGCGCCGCTCGACGCCGGCGCCAAGCACGTGGTGCGTGCCCACGAGGCGGCCATCGTGAACGTACCGGTCTCCGACGAAGGCGCGTTCCTGGACCTGGATACGCCTGACGACTACCGGGCTGCGTTGTCTAGATGACGTTGTCTTGATGACGCTGTCCTGATGAGGCACTCGCGATGACGTCCGCGCGGATGCCCGTTCGCATGGTGGCGACGCTGGTGCTGGGGTTGGCGCTGGTGTCGCTGCAGCCAGCCGTCGAGGCCGGGGCGCAGAAGCCCGTCAATCACCTCGCGGGTGCGCAGAGTCCGTATCTCCGGATGCACGTAAACGACCCGGTGGACTGGTATCCGTGGTCGCCAGAGGCGCTCGCCAAGGCGCGACGCGAGAACAAACCGATCTTCCTGTCGATCGGCTACTCGACGTGTCACTGGTGCCACGTCATGCAGGCCGAGTCCTTCTCCGACCCGGGGATCGCCGAGTTGCTGAACCAGAACTTCGTCCCGATCAAGGTGGACCGCGAAGAGCGTCCCGATCTGGACCGCGTGTACATGGCCTATCTGGTCTCGGTCTCGGGTGGAGGGTGGCCGGCCAACGTGTTCCTGACGCCCGATCTGCACCCGTTCTACGGGGCCAGCTACATGCCCCCGGACGACCGTGACGGGCAGGCGGGGCTGCGGCCGGTTCTCACGGGTCTGAGCACGATGTGGGTGGCCGACCGCGACACGCTCCTCAAAGCGTCGAAGGAGAACCGCACCCTGATTGAAGGCCGCGCGAACGGCGTTGCGCCGGCGAAGGGCTCCGTTGACCGCAGCGCCCTTGACGCCACGTACACCGCGATGCGGAGGTCCTACGACACCCGCTGGGGCGGGTTTGGCGGCGCGCCGAAGTTCCCGCGGCCGGTGGCGCTCACCTTCCTGCTTCGGCACTACGCGCGGACGGGGGCCCGTCCCGCGCTAAATCAGACACTCGGCACCCTCAGAGGCATGGCCCGCGGCGGTATTCGTGACCACCTCGGCGGCGGCTTTCATCGCTACACGACTGATGCGGCCTGGCGGGTGCCGCACTTCGAGAAGATGCTGTACGACCAGGCGCAGATCGCCCTGGCCTACGTGGATGGTTTCCAGGCGTCACGCGACGTGTTTTTCCGGGATGTGGCGCGCGAAACGCTTGACTATGTGCTGCGGGACCTGCGTGACGAAGGCGGTGCCTTTCACTCCGCCGAGGATGCCGACAGCCTGACCGCCGCGGGTGTCCACGCCGAGGGTGCCTATTACGTGTGGACCGCCGACGAGGTACGTCGCGTCGTCGGTGCCGATGCCTTCGACCTTGTGGCCGCCCGGTTCGGCCTCGAGGCACCGGGCAATGTCCCGAAGACTCTGGACATCCAGGGTGATCTGGCTGGCCAGAACGTGCTGCACCTTGCGCTGACAGAAACCGAGGCGGCCCGCCGCCTGAGGCTGCCGGTGCCGGAGGCCCGTCGGCGGCTGCGCGCGGCCGTCACGGCGCTGCGGACGGCCCGTGCGACCCGGGCGCGTCCGGCCAGAGACGACAAGGTGCTGGTCGCCTGGAACGGCCTCATGATCTCGGCACTCGCCAGGGCCGCCCAGGTCTTCGACGAGCCGCGGTACCTCGAGGCCGCTGGTGCCGCGGCCCGCTTCATCGAAGGCACCATGTACTCGCCATCGGGTGGCCTCAAGCGCCGCTACAGATCCGGCGACGTCGACATCGACGGGTTCGCGGAAGACTACGCGTGCCTGATTGCCGGCCTGCTCGACCTGTACGAAGCGTCGTTTGATGTCCGGTGGCTCACCTGGGCCGTCGCGCTTCAGGACCGGCAGGACCGGCTCTTCTGGGACGCCTCGGCTGGCGGGTACTTTTCCACGACGGCGTCGGCGGCAGATGTCGTCGCCCGGTTCAAGGACGACTACGACGGAGCGGAACCGTCGGCCAACTCCGTGTCGGCGATGAACCTGCTCCGCCTGTGGCAGGTCACGGACCGGAAGGACTGGCGCGCCAAGGCGGACGCGCTGTTTCGGGCTTTGTCGCCGCAGCTCACGCGTGCCGGGTCGTCGGTGCCCCATCTGGCCGCGGCCCTCGACTTCGGGCTCTCGACGCCGAAGCAGGTGGTCATCGCCGGGCAGAAGGGTGCGCCTGACACCCGTGCGCTATTACGGCTCGTGCACCAGCGGTTTCTCCCGGCGAAGGTCGTGCTGCTGGCCGATGGTGGCGAGGGCCAGCGCCAGCTCGCGCGGTGGATCCCCACCGTCGCACCCATGAAGCGGCTGGGCGGCAAGGCCACGTTGTATCTGTGCGAGAACTACGTGTGTCGCCTGCCGACGGCGGACCTACTTGTCGCTGCCGCGCTGCTGGACGGCAAGGACCCCGCGACGGTCAGAACCGGATCAGCCGGTTCACCTTCACGATAAACGCGCGGTTGGTCAGGTCGGGGAAGCCCAGCCCGCGCGTGTCGCGCTGATCGTTGTAGACGACGAACAGCTCGCTCCCGGGGATGTACTCCCAGCGGAAGCGGACGTTGGCGGCCAGCGACCGGGCCGTCGAGTTGTACTGCACCAGCGCGCTCACGAACATCAACGCCGTGGGCGTGAAGGTGGCCCGCGAACCAATCAGGTTCGTGTTGAAGGTGCCCTGCGGCAGCTCCACGTGGTTCAGCGTGATCGTGGGCTCGACCGACAGCTTCGTGGCCAGCCGCATGCGGCCGCGACTGAAGCCCACGGCCGTCTTCGTCCCGCCGTAGAGTGAGCCGTACTCGACCGACGCGATGCCGTTGAAGGGCCGTTGCTGGCCGATGTTGAACGCCAGCCTCACGTTGTTGTAGTCGTAACCGCCGACTGGCACCGTGGCGGTGGGCGAGATGCGGAACGGCACCGGGATGTACTCGTAGGTGCGGTTGTAGCTCAGGGCCAGCCGGTCGCTGTTCTGGTACTCGATGGCCGCCTCGGCGTCGAGGCTCTCCAGTTCCTTGCGCCCCGCGCCGTTCTCGAGGTGCTGGAACGAACTCGACATGAAGAACTTGCGGACGGACGTGAAACGTGTCGTCCGCGGGCTGAAGCGGGCCAGGGCGAAGCTCTTCTGGATGTCGTTCCGGCGGACGAAGCCCATCTCGGGGTTGAAGTTCCTCCCGATTCCCAGTTGCTCGATCTGCAGGCCGTACCGGTCGCCGGCGTAGTCGAGTTGTGCCCGGTAGCTGGTGTCTTCGCTCGTGCGGCCGTCCGACGCCGTGCGCGCCCAGTATGTGTTGACCACCAGATTCTGGTAGAAGGCGAACACGCCGTCTGCCCCGTAGAGCTGGTTCGAACCGGAGCCGGTCTGGGCTACCGACCGTCCCGTGAATAGCGCGCCGATGCTGCTGCGGCGAAGGATGTCGCGCCGGACCCGCACGACCGAGAAGTTAGTGCTCTCCGAGCGCGAGAGGGTGTCCTGCTTGGACTGCATGTCAACGACGCCGAGGGTGTAGCGGCCGGTCCGGCCCGACACGCGGCCGCCACCGTAAATGGGCACCACACGGGCGCCGTTCAGCCCGATGCGCCGACTGTAGAAGAGCACCGGCGCGTCGCCGCCGGCCGCGGCCACGCCGCCAAACTGGAAGGTGCCCTGGTTCTCCAGGAAGAAGTCGCGCTTCTCGGGAAAGAACAGGTTGAAGCGGGTGAGGTTGAGCTGCTGTTCGTCGGCCTCCACCTGCGCGAAGTCCGTGTTGTAGGTGAGGTCGGCCGTGATGCCCTGCGTGATGCCAAGCTTGGCGTCCGCACCCACCGAGGTGGTGCCGTCGTTCACGATCCGGGGCACTGCCGTCAGATCGCTGCTGACGCCGCCAATGGCGTAGGGCTTGATCTCCACGTTGCGCGCCTGAGGCGGCGCCTCGATGCCGACCAGCGTGGGCGCCACCGACATCTGGAAGGCGCCGGCCGTGCCACGGGCCCGGTCCATCGGGATGGGAAAGCTGATTTCGTTCTTCCACCGGTTGTAGCGGCTCACGTGCAGGCCCCACACCAGGTCCTTGCCGGGCCGGTAGCGGAGGGACTTGAACGGGATCATGGCCTCGGCTGTCCAGCCGCCCTCGAACCGCCCGGTCCGCAGCCGCCACACCGGGTTCCAGTCGCCGTTGTACTGGCGCTCACTGGTGAGCTGGCCGTCCATTCGGCCGCCGGTCGGCGAGATGACGAAGAGTTGGGCGTTGCGCCGGTCGTAGAACGTGTCGAATACGAAGTTCACGTACTCGTTCTGCGTCAGCACCACGGCGTCCCGCCGCATCTCGTTGGCGATCATGCCCTTGAGGTTGGACTCGTGGGCGCGCACTACGGCGTAGACGTTGTCGTCGTCGTAGAACACCCAGACTTCCGTCTTCTGGGTTGCCGGGGCGCCCATCTGTGGGTCCATCTGGATGAAGTCCGACACCGCCGGCACCTCTCCGTAAATGGCCTCATCCAGCTTGCCATCTACACGCAGGGGCGTCGTGAGACGCACGGCCCGCATCGTCAGCCGGCCCGCCGCGTCGCGAGCGGAGGTGGCCGGTGCCACCGGGGGCGGTGGGCCGTAGATCGGTACCGGCAGGCCAGGCACAGTGATAGCGCCCAGGGCCTGGCCCGTTGGGGCGGCTACGGGTGCGGCAGGCGTCTGCGCGGCGGCGGTTCCGGACCACAGCAGCACGCCCAGGGACACGCTACCCGACAGGACCAACAGGCGGTGTTTCACCGGGGAATTGTCGCATGCACCACGCCGGTGGATTTGGTCAGCTTGTCGCGCGTACGAGCCGTTCCCACCGGCAGGTCGTATTTGTGTCTGAGCAGGAAGGTGGCGATCGGAGGGGAAGGATGGTGGACCTGACCGGGATCGAACCGGTGACCTCCTGAATGCCATTCAGGCGCGCTCCCAGCTGCGCTACAGGCCCCTTGAAGAACATCTGATCCTAGCACGGGCGCACACGGGCGTGCCCCAAGGCGCCGGGTCTAGAGAGAGGTGGCCGACTGACTGTAGACCAGGATCAGCCAGCGGCTGAGGCTTTGCGCGGCCGCGTCAGGCGTCGGTCCGTAAAAGGGCATCATCGCGGTTGGGATGCCTGCGGCCCTCCGGATCTGCGCACGCCAGCGGCTGGGTTGCACGCTGACAGGTGAGACCTCGATCTGGAAGGTCCGTCCGCCGATCACTTCTTCGTATTGATGCACTGTTCCGCTCATTGCGCCGCCGCGTGATGTGTCCAAGGGAGTATCGATCTTAGTGAGCTACGCCCTGCAATCAAGCGAAGCGCCACACGAAGTTCGATGCACAGGCGCGATCCTCGCCAGATCTGGCGCATTTCGGCCTGAAAAAAATACGTACCCGCGCTCGCTGCACATGATTTCCACGTACCGTCCACAGGATTCCCACACACTCGTGACCTGGGCTGTCCGCAAGGGGGCTGTACAATGCGCCTCATCCGGTTGTCGATGATGCGAGGGTGGAACAGGGTGGCGCTCTTCGTGATTCTGGGCGTGATCTGCGCGCATCAGGCGGCGGCGGGAACGGTCCAGGCCCCTCTCATGCTGCGGCTCTTCCTGAACGAAGGCGGCACCATGGTCAGCTTCGGCGAGTTCACCAGGACGCCTGACCTCGTGGTCTTCGCCATGCCCGTCGGGGGGCCGATGAGCGAGCCGAATCTGCAAGTGGTCTCCCTGCCGGCCACGGCAATCGACTGGTCGCGGACGGACGGATTTGCGGCAACGGCCCGCTATCACCACTATGTGGCGACACGGGGCGAGGACGAGTTCCGGCAGCTCACCGAAGACGCGGCCAGGACGCTGAACCTCATTGCGTTCTCCACCGAGCCGGCGCAGGCCCTGGAACTGGCGAGCCGGGCGCGGACGGCCCTGGTGCGCTGGCCTGGTGACCATTTCGGCTACCGCGCCGCCGACGTCGAGGAGATCGTCTGGCTGCTCGACGAATCCATCGGGTCCCTCCGGGCTCGTCTGGGCGTGGGAGCCTTCGACGTTTCCCTGACGGCCCGGACGCTCGTACCGCCGGTCGGGCCACCGCCGCCTCCACTGGCGCCGCTGGATCTGCTCAACGGCATGCTGGCGGGCGCCCACGTGTCTTCCCGTCCCGCCGACCGGATGGTCCTGCTCCAGGCGGCGATGCACTACCTCGATGAGGCGCGGGGTGTGCTGCCGCGCACGGCGCTGGACATGAAGAAGGCCTTGCGTGGGCAGATTCGGGACGAGCAGCGGACCGATGCCCGTTACGCGAGGTGGTCCGTGCGCGTGCTGAAACAGGCGGCCAACGCCGCCTCCAACGGGCGGGCACGGGAGGCACAGGCCGCCGCGATGCGCGTCATCGACGACGACAGGAAGATGGGGCAGCGGCGGCCGGACGTGGTCGGCACGCTGCTCACCGCCGTGCAGCAGAAGGTGGAGGAAGCCAGTGCGCTGCGGCTGCAACGCGACCGGCGCGAGTTGCGCCGGGGCCAGTACGCGCAGTATGAACGCGCGACTGGACCGTTGCTGACGCAGATCGAGAAGCTCCAGCCGGTACTGACCGGAATCAGGCATCTCGAGGGACCGCCGGCGTTGGAGCTGTCGCGGTGGTTGAATAGGCTGGCCGGTGGCGGCCGGATCCTTGAGCGGCAAATACCGCCGGAGGGCATTGCGGGGCCCCACGGCATGCTGGTGGGCGCCTGGCATCTGGCAGAGCAGGCACTCCGGAGCCGGCAGTCCGCGATTGCCGGTGCCAACCAGGCACTCGCCGCGGAGGCCTCGTCCGCCGCGGCTGGGGCGCTCATGCTCATCTCCAGCGCGCAGCGCGAGTACCGCGCGTTCGTCGACGGGCAATCGACGCGGTGATCTCGCCCCGCGTCACTCGCCTGGTGCGGGTGCGCGACAGCCGCGGGTTGCGGCCGGCGCTGATCCAGCTGCTGTCGTCCGGCGACCCGCTGAGCGTGCGCGACTGTCTGGTCGTACTGCCCACGCGCGCTGCGGCCTCGCACCTGCGCCGCGCCCTCGAAGATCACCACCTCTCCGCCGGGGCCGCACTCTTCCTGCCGGACATGGTGGCGCGGTCGGGACTGACCTCCGCCCTGGCGCGCCGGCTTGTCGACGGGCCCACGGAGATCGGTGGCATCGACCGCGACGTGATCCTCGCGGCCGCCTGCCGGTCGGCCGTCGCGCAGGGTGTGCAGCCGCCGTTCCGCCTGCGGGCGGGTCTCATGGCCTCGATGCTTGAGTTCTACGACGGCCTCAGGCGCCTCGGGCACTCGGTCGACTCGTTCGAACGGCTGACCGCCGAGTCGCTGGAGGGCGAGGCGGACGTGGACCGCGGTGCGGAGCGCCTGCTGCGGCAGACTCGCTTCCTTGCCGCGGCCTATCGCGCGTTTGAAGCCGCGCTCGCTGGCACCGGCCTGGCCGACGAGCATGGATTGCGGCAGACCGTCCTGGCCCATCCCGCTGCGCGGCCGTGGCGGCACGTGGTGGTGGCGTGCCGTGACATCGGCGCGAGCAGTCTCGGTTTGTGGCCGGCCGACTTCGACCTGCTGACCCGCGTCCCGGGCCTGGAGCAACTCGATATCGTGGTCACCGAGACGTCGCTGGCCGGCGAATTGCACGAACGGCTGCATCGCTGGCTCCCGGGCATCGAGGAAGTCTCTGGTCCCGCCTCACCGTCGGCGCCGGCCGAACTCGATGCCGGCGTGGGTCTCTCCCGCGATCGCGAGGAGGAGGTGCGCGACTACGCCAGGCGCGTCAAGGTCACGGCCCGGAGCGAGGCACCGGTGCCGCTGGAGCGCATGGCCCTGGTTGTTCGCCGCCCCTTGCCGTACGTGTACCTGGCCCGCGAGATCCTTCGAAGCGCTGGCGTGCCGTGCCAGCTTCACGATGCACTGCCGCTGGCCGCCGAACCGTTTGCGGCCGGACTCGATCTGGTCTCGGCGGCCCTGGCGTCGGGGTGGTCGCTGCAGACGGTGACGGCGCTGCTGTCGTCGCCGGTCTTCACCTTCGTCGAATCCATCGACGGCAGGACACTGGCCGCCTTCGACCGCGCGCTGCACGAGGCGGGCTTCCTCGGTGGTGCCGATGCGCTCGCCTCCCTCGTGTCGCAGTGGGAGGAGGACCCGCGCCGCGCGCGGCTGGCCAGGCCTGGCCGTCTGGCGGAGTCGGTGATCCACGAACTGGCGCCGTTGATGTCGGACCAGCCAGCCGCTGCGCATCTCGGCCTTCTGCGCGGCTTTCTCGACCGCCACGCCAGGAAACACGTGGACGAGGAGTTCGCCAGCCGCTATGCCCGTGCCCGCGCGGCCGTGCTGAACGGACTCGCCGCGCTGGAGGCGGCCTTTGCCCGGTACGACACGCGGCCGATGGCCTTTGCCGAGGTGGATGCCGTCGTCAGGCACTGGGTTGAGCGGCACACGTTCGCCCCACGCACGGGTGAGGCGGGCCTGCATGTAGTTGATGCGGAGAGCGCCCTGACTGGAGACTTCGACGACGTGCAGATCGCGGGCCTCGTCGAAGGCGAGTGGCCGCAGCGCCCGGCCGGTAGCGTCTTCTACTCGACCGGGCTGCTCCGTCAGCTCGGGTGGCCATCAGACGCAGACCGCGTCGCCGGCGAGCGCACGCTGCTGGCGGACTTGCTGACGCTGGCGCGGCAGCGCACGGTGGTCTCCGGTTTCCGCCTCGAAGACGACGCCCTCGTGAGCCTGTCGCCGCTTGTCGAACTGCTTCCGGGAGCGGAACTGACGCCGCCAGCGGCGCTCCCGCAGGTGTGCCTCGATGAGGCGCTGATGGGTACGCAGCCGCAGGTGCCGGATGGTTCGGTTATCCGGCAGGCGTGGGTCGACCTGCGCCTGCTGCGGGTCGGGCGCGTGGCGCCGATTCCCGAGGTGATACTGCGGCCCTACTCGGTGAGCGCGCTCGAACGCTACGAAGACTGTCCGTTCAAGTTCTTCGCGGCCGAGGTCCTGCGGCTTGAAGAGCCCCCCGAGGATCAGTCAGCCCTCACGCCACGTGCTCAGGGCACGCTCCTGCACGATGTGCTGCGGCAGTTCTTCGAGGAGTGGGACCGCACCGGGCGCGTGCTGTCGCCTTCGGCGGTGGCCGAGGCACGCCGGCATCTGGCGGGGGTGGTGGATGCCGCGCTCGATCGCCTGCCGCCCTCCGATGCCGCGCTCGAGCGGGCGCGCTTCTTCGGGTCGCCCGTGGCGCCGGGCATCGTCGACGTCCTGCTGCGCCTGGAGGCCAGCCGTGCGGAGCCGGCTGAACGCCGCTGGCTGGAGAAACCCCTGGAGGGTGCCTTCACGCTGGGTGGCGCTGGCCGGCAGGTGTTGTTGAAGGGCAAGGTCGATCGCGTGGATCTGCTGCCGGGCCGCCGGCTCCGCGTGATCGACTACAAGTCCGGCGCGGTGCCTCAGCCGAAGCGGTCGCTCCAGGCCACCGTCTACGCGCTCCTTGCGGCCGAGCGGCTGGCCGAGGAGGACGGCGAGCCGTGGTCGATCGAGGAAGCGTCCTATGTGGCCTTTGCCGGGAAGCGGACCGTGGCGCCGGCGATCAAACCGGGTGCGGCCGACAGCGCCGCCGTGCTGGCCGATGTCCGTGAACGGGCCTTCGAGATCCTGGATGGCGTCGCGGCCGGGGTGTTTCCCGTCCGCCCGCACGACATCACGACGTGCCGGCACTGCAGCTACGCCGCCGTCTGCCGGAAGGACTACGTGGGCGATGAGTAGCGGTGGGGACGCACGCGACCTCGCGGCCCGGCGCGCGGCCGTGGACCCGCGCTTCAACGTGGCCCTCCAGGCCTCGGCGGGCACGGGCAAGACGAAGGTGCTGGTGGACCGTTTCGTCAATCTGCTCACGGCCGGTGTCGACCCGGCGAACGTGCTCGCCATCACGTTCACGCGGAAGGCCGCCGCCGAGATGCGCGATCGCATCACCGCCACCGTGCGGCTCGCCGCCGAGCGCGGAGAGATTCCGCCGAAACGCTGGGCGGAGCTGCGCGATCGCCTGAGCGACATCGGCATCAGCACCATCGACGCGTTCTGTCTCTCGCTCCTGCGGGAGTTCCCCCTCGAGGCGGACCTTGACCCTGGCTTCCGTCTGGCCGACGACACCGAGGTGCCGCGCCTGATGGACGAGGCGCTCGACCGCGCGATCCGGATCGGCCGTGCGCTGGCGACAGAAGACGAAGCCGTGGCGCTCGTCTTCCGCCAGCTCCGCGATACGCGCGTGCGTCAGGGCCTGGCCGCGCTGCTCTCCCGGCGGCTCGTGGCGCCCGCCCTGCTCGATCGGTTTCTGGAAGGCGGGACGGCGACCGCGGAGGAGGCCTCCCGACGGCTGGTCGACGACCTCCGTGCCGCGATGGGCGGTGCGCAGAGCGGCCTGGAGGCCTTCCTCGACAGCGGGCCGGTCACCCTGCCGTTCGCGCTCCTCCGCATGGGTCTCGACGCACACCTGGGCACGGGAGCGGCGGCGGAAGCCGAGGCGGTCCCCCTGCCAGCGTTGGTGGCCGCGATGCGCGACTACATGCTCACGCAGGAGGGCGAGCCGCGCAGGGGCGGCTTCAGCTTCCGCAAGGCGGACTTCGCGAACGAGCGCGCGTACAAGCAGCACAAGGGACTGGTGGTGGAACTGGCGCCCGCTGTTCGCGAGGCCCTGGATCGGCACCGGCGTGCGGTGAACCAGTTGATGTCGCAGGGCGTCCGCCGGCTGTTCCAGGTCGCGCGGACCGAGTACCGGCGCACGCTCGAGACCCACGCCGTGCTGGACTTCCCCGACCTGCTCGAGCGCGCCTGTAACCTGCTGCGCCAGATGGATGAGTTCGCCCGGAGCCGCTTCCGTCTGGAGGGGCGCTATCACCACATCCTCGTCGACGAGTTCCAGGACACGAGCCACGCACAGTGGGAGTTGGTGGCGCTGCTGATCCGATCATGGCGTGAGGGCGCCGGCGTGGCCGACACCGGACCGCTCCCGCCGTCGATCTTCCTCGTGGGAGACCCGAAGCAGTCGATCTACGGATTTCGCGATGCCGATGCGGGCATCCTCCACGACGCGGCGGCGTTCATCGAAGGTCTCCGCCCCGGTTACGGCGTGCGCCAGTCCATCTCGCGGAGCTTCCGGTCAGTGCCGGGCGTGCTCGCCTTCGTCAACGACCTGTGCGCGGGGATGGCCGACGTGGACGGGGCGCGGGATGCCTTCCGTTTTGACGAGGCGGACCGCTTTCCGCTTGGCGCCCCTCCACTTGGCGACGTGCCGGTCAGCGGAATCCAAGCCAGCACCGTCCCAGCGAGCACTGCGCCGGCGGTTGCCGACGCACCCGTGCTGGGTGTTGTGGCCGGTGAGACGCCCGAAGCCTGCGCGGATGGCGTGGCGGCCGAAGTGCAGCACCTGCTCCGGGCGGGTACGGTCCGCGATCGGGAGACCGGTGTGGCCCGTGCTGCGACCGCTGGCGACATCGCCGTGCTCTTCCGGTCGCGCGACAGCCATCGCGCGTTCGAGTCGGCGCTGGAGGCGGTGGGTGTGCGCACCCACGTCTACAAGGGGCTCGGCTTCTTCGACTCCGATGAGGTCAAGGACGTCCTGGCCCTCCTTTCGTACCTCGCCGGCCCGCATGCGAACCTCCGCGCGGCCGCCTGGCTGCGGTCGCGGGTGGTGGGTCTCTCCGACGCGGCCCTGGCCATCCTCGCACCAGGCATTGCCGACGCCGTGATGGCAGGGGACACCGCCGTGGCCGCGAGGCTCGACCCTGTCGATCAGCAGCTCTTCGACAATGCGCGTCACCACTTCCGGCGCTGGCGCGCCCTGGTCGACGTGCTCCCCCCGGCGGAGTTGCTTGACCGCGTGCTCGACGAATCCGCCTATTACGTTGAACTGCGCGGACCGCGTGTGCAGCAGGCGCGGGAGAACCTCAAGAAGCTGCGGAGCCTGGTGCGCCGTCTGCAGAACCGCGGCTACGCGACGCTGGCGCGCGTGGTGGCGTACATCGACCGGCTGTCGCTCGGCGACGAATCGAATGCCGTCATTGATGCCGCAGACGCGGTCAACCTGATGACGGTCCACGCCTCGAAGGGGCTGGAGTTTCCGGTGGTCTTCGTCGTGAACCTCGCACGCGGCACTGGCAACGGGCGCGACCCGATCCGGGTGTCGGCCGGGCGCGAGGGCGACGACCCGGTGTCGGTCTCCATCGGGACGTTTCAATCCGAGGCGGACGACGCGCGCCCGGCCCGTGAGCGTGAGGAGACCAAGCGCCTGCTGTATGTGGCGCTCACACGCGCGCGGGACCGCGTGTATTTGGGCAGCGTGGTGAAGGACGGCCGGCCGCGGCCCGGACGGGGGAGCCTGGCCGAGGTGATGCCCCTGAGTCTGCTGGAGGTGATGGCGCAGGCCGCCGCAGGCTCAGCTGCGGGTGAGCCGTCGGGCCTGGCCTGGGTCGGGCCGTCCGGTCACGTCCACCGGTTCCGCGTGTGCCCGGCACACCCCGAACCGGCGCATCCCGAACCGGCACTGGCGCCAGAGGGCCTTCTGGCCAGTGCACGAGATGAAGGGCCGCCGGCCGACTTCGCCCGGCTCTCGGCGGCACCAGGGGCACGGCCGGTTGTCGCCGCCGCCGGTTCGCCGTCGGCGCCTGCGGCATGGCGGGGAGCAGGGCCGGGCAGAGAGGTGGGCATCGAGAGAGGCATGGAGGTGGAGCGGCTGGTGGGGACCGCCGTGCACCGGTTGATCGAGCGGAGGGGCCTCTGTGAGGTCACCACGGACGAGGTGGCGGGACAACTGGCCGCGCTCCTCGGCGACGATCTCCCCCCGGAGGTCGCGGCCGACCCGGCCGTGCTGTCGGCACGCGTGGCCGAGGCGTGCCGGAGCCTGAGCCGGCAAGGGGAACTGACGGCCCTCCTCGCGTCCGGGGAGGTGTACCACGAGGTGCCCTTCAGTGCCCGCATTGACGGGGAGATCCGCCGCGGGGTGCTCGATTGCCTGGTGCGCACGGCCGACGGACGGGTCACCGTGGTGGAGTTCAAAACGGGAGCGCGGAGGCCGGAGCACGCTGCCCAGATCGAGGCGTACCGGCAGGCGGCCGCGGTGCTCTTTCCGGACGCCGAGGTGTCGGCGCGTATCTTCCACGCGGGCACGGAAACCAGCCCCGCGAAATAAATTTGCCGAAATATCGAGGTTTTTTTGCGTAGTTCGTGCGCTTTCTCGTTGCCCTCACCGGAGCCATCCCATACAATTTTCAAGATAAGGGGTGACGATGATTGGAGAGGAGACGCGCGTGGCATTGACTTGCCCGGGCTGCGGTAACGATCAGAACTTTCTGGTGAAGACCTTGCAGATGCACTTGGCTCACGTGAGTGGGACCGGTGTCGAGGTGTCCGAGGAAGGCCGGCCGGCTGTGTTCGAACTGCTGTGTGATGAGTGCGACCACGCGCTCCCGCTCGACGAGATCGACGAAACCACCCGCCGCGAACTGCTGCTCTCCCTCGGCGCCCGTTAGGGTCCCAACCGCACGTCCCGCCCGAGCGCGCTTCCATGCCGGGTGAGTCCTTCCGTTCATCGGCTCGTAACGCCGTCGTGGCGCGCGGTCTGAGCCAGCCGCGGCTCGGCGCCGTGCGCTGGTTCGGCGATGAGGTTGTGATCGACTTCCCGTCCGTGGCCGGCGTGGTCGATGACATCGCCAGCGCGTTCACGGCGCAGCCGGATGCCGCGACCCTCACCGCTGACATTTACCTATCGGCCCGTGAAGCCTTCGAAGGCGCGGCGATGCCGCTCGATGTGCCGGTCCGCTGCACCTGCCGTGCCTGCGACGGGCGAGGCGAGCGCTGGCCCGACCCGTGCGGGACCTGCGGCGGCTCGGGCGTGGAGATCCGTCGGCATCCGGTCCGCGTACTGGTGCCCGCCCGCGTGCGCGACGGCGCGCGATTCCGCTTCGTAGTGGCGCCACGGCAGCACCCCGAGACACGCATCGAGCTGCGCGTGGCTGTGCGCTAGAAGGGCTGGCCGATAGTGATGGACCGACACGTACGGATCCTCTCTGTCCTCTCCCAGCTCTGGGGTGGCCTTGCGCTGGTGATGGGGGTGTCCCTGCTCTGCCTCGCTGGAGGCGCCGCGGCCCTGCTCCGGCAGCCCCAGCCTTCCAGTGTGGTTGGCGTGGCCGCTGGCATCGCGGCCGGCAGCTTCCTCGCCGTGGGACTGATGGCCCTCGCCTGGGGCGGGGCCAGCCTCTGGTGCGGTGCGATGCTCCGGCGTCACGCACCGATGGGCCGGTTTCTCGGCCTCGGGCTCGGTCTGCTTAACCTGCTGGTCCTGCCGTTCGGCACGGCGCTGGGCGCCTACGCGCTCTGGGTGCTGCTGACGCCGAGCGGACGGAACGTGTTTCACCCGCACGCTCCCGCCTGACACACTGGTCCTCTTCGCACCTCCCCGACTTACGGATAAGCTAGCCAGCAATGGCTATTCTCGACCGCGAGGCTGTACTGACCGCGTTACGCGTGGTCATGGACCCAGACCTCCGCAAAGACATCGTTTCCCTCGGCTTCATCAAGGACCTGCAGATCGACGGTGGTGGGGTGGCCTTCGCCATCGAACTGACGACGCCCGCCTGCCCCGTGAAGGAGCAACTGCGCGAACAGGCTACCGCCGCCGTGAAAGCGCTGGCCGGGGTGACGTCTGTCAACGTGCGCATGACCGCCAACGTGCAGTCCGCCTCCATGCCGGAGACGGGCCGGCAGCCGCTGCCTGGCGTGAAGAACGTCATCGCCGTGGGCGCGGGCAAGGGCGGCGTGGGCAAGACCACCGTCTCGGTGAATCTGGCGCTGGCGCTGGCGAAGTTCGGGAGCCGCGTGGGCATCCTGGACGGCGACATTTACGGCCCCAACGTGCCGATCATGATGGGCTTGAACACGCAGCTTGCCACCGACGGCAAGCAGATCGTTCCGGCTGAGGCGTACGGCGTGCAGGTGGTGTCGATCGGGTTCCTGACCTCGGACGATGCGCCGATCATCTGGCGTGGCCCGATGCTGCACGGCGCCATCCAGCAGTTCTTCAAGGAAGTGGCGTGGAAGGATCTCGACTACCTGATCGTCGATATGCCTCCGGGCACCGGGGACGTGGCGCTCAGCCTGAGCCAGACCGTACCCGTAGTTGGCGCGGTCGTCGTGACCACGCCGCAGCAGGTGTCGCTCGCCGATAGCCGGCGCGCGGTGCGGATGTATCAGAAGCTCAACATCCCCACCCTCGGCATGGTTGAGAACATGAGCTACTACGCCTGCCCGAACTGCCACCACGAAGCCGACATCTTCGGCCACGGTGGCGGCGAGCAACTGGCGCAGACCATGGAAGTGCCGTTCCTCGGACGGCTCCCGATCTACCAGCCGATCCGCGAGGGCGGCGACACCGGTGTGCCGGTGGTGTTCGCCGAACCGGAGTCGGTGGCGGGCAGGGCCTTCATCAGCCTGGCGGAGCGTGTGGCCGCCCAGGTCTCCATTGCCGCCCACAAGGCTGCCGTCGCCAACAAGGGCAAGATTCCGCTGATTCAAGTGCAGTGACGACGCATCCGGAACTCGCCTGCACGAAGCAGACGCTCGCCAACGGGCTTGACGTGCTGGTCCACGAGGACCATCGCGTGCCCCAGGTGGCCGTCAACATCTGGTATCACGTCGGCTCCCGGAACGAGGTGCGTGGCCGTACGGGCTTCGCGCATCTGTTCGAACACCTGATGTTCGAGGGCAGCGCCCACCATAACCACGGCTACTTCGCGCCGCTGCAGCAGGCGGGCGGGTCGGTCAACGGATCGACCAACACGGATCGCACGAACTACTGGGAGGTCGTGCCCACGAGCGCCCTCGAGCTGGCGCTCTGGATGGAGAGTGACCGGATGGGGCACCTCCTGCCGGCCATCACGGAGGAGCGCTTCACCACGCAGCAGGCGGTCGTGTTGAACGAGCGCCGCCAGAACTATGAGAACCGCCCGTACGGCCTCGCCGTGGCCGCGCTGAACGAGGCGCTCTATCCGCACGACCATCCCTACGGTTGGATGACCATCGGCGATACCGCCGACATCCGCGCCATGGAACTCTCCGAGGTCCAGGCGTTCTACACGCGGTACTACCATCCGGCCAATGCATCGTTGACCCTGGCTGGCGCGATTACGCCCAGCGACGCCTTTGCGTTGGCCGAGCGGTACTTCGGCGACCTGCCACCCGGACCACGTGTGGAGCCCGTGCACGTGCCCGCACCGCGCATCGCGGCACGCCGGCTGGTGCTCGAGGACCGCGTGGAGCTTGCGCGCGTCTACATGGCGTGGCACACAGCGGCCATGTTTGCTCCGGGCGATGCAGAGATGGATCTGGCGGCCGACGTGCTTGCCAACGGCAAGACCTCGCGCCTGTACAAGACGCTCGTGTTCGACCGCCGGCTCGCGCTCGACGTGTCCGCGTACCAGGCATCGAGGGAGATGGCGGGCTACGCGCTGATTGTGGCCACCGTCGCGCCAGGCCGCGCGGTCTCCGAGGTGGTGGCCGCCATCAACGATGCCGTGGCCGCCGTGGCCGCGGAAGGCCCCGCGGCTTCCGACCTCGAGCGGAGCGCCGTCCAGGTGGAATCCCAGTTCATCTACCGCCTCCAGACCTGCGGCGGGTTCGGCGGCAAGTCGGATCAGTTGAACGCCTACAACGTGTTCACCGGCGACCCCGGCTACTTCGCCGCGGACAGGGCCCGCTACCAGGGGGCTACGGTCAGTTCGGTGCGTGATGCCGTGGCGGCGTACTGCCAGCCCGACCGCGCCATCACGCTGACCGTCGTGCCAAAGGGGCAGCGGTCTGCCGCCCTGCCCGACTCGGAAGACGTGGTGGTGTCGTGATGGCTGTCGATCGGACGCGCCTGCCGCAGGTCGGCGCCGACCCGTCCTTCCAGTTTCCGGTCGTGCGGCGGCACCGCCTGGCCAACGGCCTCGACGTGCGGACGGTCGAGCATGGGCCGCTTCCCGTGGTGACCTTCGTGCTCCTGGTCCGCGATGGAACGGGTTCCGACCCGGCCGGTCGCGAGGGACTGGCCGCGCTCACCGCCGGTCTGCTCGATGAAGGGACCGGAGACTGGTCGGCCATCGACGTGTCCGACGCCCTGGCCCGGATCGGGGCGGACTACGACGTGGACGTGCGCGACGATGCGACCGTCCAGACACTGACGACGCTCTCCCGCTTTGCGGACCGGGGCGCGAGTCTGCTGGCAACGCTCACCGCGCGGCCATCGTTTCGCGAGGTGGATATCGACCGCGTGCGGGCGCAGCGGCTGAACCGGCTGAAGCAGCTCAAGGACTCGCCGGCCGCCAGAGGCGAACAGGCGTTTCTGCGGGTGGTCTACGGCAACCATCCCTACGGGCACCTGTCGATCGGCAACACGGCCGCCATCCAGGCGGTGTCTCCGGATGACATCGCGGCGTTCCACCGCTCAGCGTTTCGCCCAGGCCGCGCCACGCTGGTCGTGGCTGGTGACAGCGGCCACGACGCACTGCTGCGCATCGCCGAGGAGGCCTTCGGGGGCTGGGCATCGCAGGGCGCCAGGACGCTTGGAGACGACCCATCAGGCGTCACACCATCGTCCGTGCCGTCGACGAGGCTGGGGCTCGTGCACCGGGAGCAGGCCGCGCAGTCGATCCTGGCCATCGGCCAGTTGGCGCCGCCCCGCTCGACGCCCGACTACGCACCACTGGTCCTGCTCAACGCCGCGTTGGGCGGGCAGTTCGTGAGCCGTATCAACCTGAAGCTGCGCGAAGAGAAGGGCTACACCTACGGCGCACGCACCGGGTTCGACTGGCGCAAGGGCCCCGGCACGTTCTCGCTCGAGGCGAGCGTGGAGACCCGTGTGACGGGCGAGGCCATCACGGATGCGCTGGGGGAGTTGGCGGCGATCCGCGGGGAGCGCCCTGTGACGGCCGCAGAGCTGGACCTGGCCAAGGACAGCCTCACGCGGGGCTACAGCCGCAACTTCGAGACGGCCGGACAGGTGGCCCGCTCGGTGGCCCAGTTGGCGCTCTACGATCTGCCCGACGCCTACTTCGAGGAATTCGTGCCGAGGGTCCGCGCCGTCACCGGCGACGAGGTGACCCGCGTGGCACTCCAGCATCTCGACCCGGCCAGGCTGGCGACGGTGGTTGTCGGCGACCGCTCGGCCATCGGGGAGGTGCTGGCGGGACTCGGCATGGGCGTGCCCACCGAACTCGGTACGGAGGATTAGCGACCATGAAGGCAGTGCGCTATCACCAGCACGGCGGCCCAGAGGTGTTGACCTGGGAGGATGCGCCTGATCCGGTTCCCGCACCCGGCGAGGCGCTCGTCCGCGTGCGGGCCTGCGCGCTGAACCACCTGGACCTCTGGCACCGGCGGGGCCTCGACCGCCTCAAGACGCCGCTGCCCATGGCCGGCGGGAGCGACATCGCTGGTGAGGTAGTGGACGGTGGCGCCAGCGGCCTGGCCGTCGGGACCCGCGTGATGCTCCAGCCCGGCATCAGTTGCGGACGCTGCCGCGCGTGCCTGCTGGGCCGCGACAACGAGTGTGCGTCCTACTCCGTGCTGGGCACGAAGGAGCAGGGGGGCTACGCCGAGCTCGTGAAGGTGCCCGCGGCGAACCTGATTCCGATCCCGGACTCGGTGGACTTCGTGACGGCAGCCGCGTTTCCGCTTACGTTTCTCACCGCGTGGCACATGCTGGTCGGGCGCGCGGGCATCAAGGCCGGCGACGACGTGCTCGTGCTGGCCGCCGGGAGCGGCGTGGGTCAGGCCGCCATCCAGATTGCCAAGCTCCACAACGCCCGTGTGTTCGCCACGGCCGGCACCGACGCCAAGATGGCGCGCGGGCTTGAACTCGGGGCCGATGCGGTGATCAACCACCACACCGAGGACGTGCCCGCGCGGGTGCGTGCGCTGACCGGCGGGCGTGGCGTCGACATCGTGATCGAGCACGTCGGCCAGGCCACGTGGGATCGCAGCGTCAAGTCGCTTGCGCGTGGCGGGCGCCTCGTGACCTGCGGCAACACTACCGGCTGGGAAGCGAAGATCGATCTGCGGTTCCTGTTCGTCCGCGAACTGTCGCTCATGGGATCGTTCATGGGATGGAAGGGCGAACTGCTGGCCGCCGCCCCGTTCTTCTTCAACGGACGGCTGAAGCCCGCCATCGACAAGAGCTTCCCCCTGCGCGACGCCGCCCTGGCGCACGAGCGGCTCGAGAAGAGCGAGCAGTTCGGGAAGATCGTCCTGACCGTCGACTGACGAAGACAGGACCAATGAGGAACACGCGTTTGTTTCTGGACTGACCGTCCTCGAAGAACCGCCCATGCCACAGCCCGCGAAGCTTGCCGTCAGCGACTATGTGTACCGGCGGTCGGCACCGGACAAGCATGGCGTGGTTAGAGACCGCACTTGGAGCGACCAGACAGAGGAGTGGATCTATCGGGTGCTCTTCGGTGGTCCCCCTGCTCGGAGCGTGCCTGAAGCTGACCTTGATCTGGTTCTCGACGAGACGGACCCGTGGCGGGACCTCCTCGAAGGCCGGACCGAGAGCCTGGGCGTGTATCAGAAGCTGCTGACCTTCGAACGAATCAATCGCCCACCTTCCCGGGTTGCTGAGTCCTTCGGCACCGCACGGGCCAAGTTGCTGCCCTATCAGTTCAAGCCGCTCCTGAAGTTTCTGGACAGTAACCACCAAAAGCTGCTGATTGCCGATGACGTGGGTCTCGGTAAGACCATCGAAGCCGGCTACATCCTGAAGGAGCTAAAGGCTCAGGACGGCGTGGAGCGGTGCCTCATCGTCGTGCCGGCGCGCCTTCGGCCAAAGTGGAAGCGCGAAATGGAAGAGCGCTTCGACGAGCGATTCGCGCTGGTCAGTGCCAGGGACATCCGCGAGCGCCTGTTTGAACGTGTAGCGGCAGGCGAGGAACCGGACCGGTTCCTGTGGATTGCCTCATATGAGTCTGTGCGGCGGCCAGAGATTGTCAGGGGCTTTGCAGAAATGCCATCCAGCTTGGACCTGGTCGTGCTGGATGAGGCCCATAGGGTGAGGAACGCCACGACCGATCAGAACCGCATGGCCCGGGCTCTCTCGGACTGTGCCAATGCGCTAATCCCTGTCCTCACGATGTGCCATCGGACATTTATGAGTTGCCGGAGGGACGGCAGGGAAGCTTGGTGCCCTTCAAGGGGGATGGCACCTTTCTCCTTGTCGCCTATGGGCTCTCCTTCATGGGCGGCGACGTGCCGCCCTGCGAGGCGCCGGACCAGACGCCGAACTACGCACCCCCACGCAATCCGACTCGGTCAATTGACCAGGATGAGTACTATCCAAAGTGATCTGACCGGACCAGAGCATCGCAGTGGCGCCCCTCGATGGCAGGAAGATGTCGACCAAGTCAGGTGCCGGCGGTTCGTCGAGATCCCGATGAGCGCCGCCGCGCAGATTTCCAGGTTAGCCGTGAGTGCGCTTTTCAGTGCGTCATTCACTGACTTGGCGGATGGGGCGCTATCGAGCCTCGCGGCTGTGAAACACGCGCAGCATCAGCACAGAACGGCCATCGTATCGATACTGTAGTGCGTAAGCGCCACCAAGGACCCTCAGCACGAGCTCACGGTAGTCGGCGCGTACCGTCAGCGGCCGACCGAGTGTTGGGTGTCGCCGTAAGACGTCAGCCTTGACGATGAGTTCGAGCGCGACGCGTGTGGCGAGGTCGGCGTGCTGAGCGTGGAGGAACGTGGCGAAGCGATCGAGGTCGGCAACGGCGTCGATCGACCACTCGATGTCTATCGGACCTGCCACGGCCGGAATCGCGCTGTACCCCAGGTGCGCAGCCACTCCACGACATGCGTATGCGGCACGCGGGTATCCTCGGTGGCGGCCGCAACCCGGCGGTCCAACTCGGCGATCTCTGCGGCCTCGGCCATCCGGGCGTCGCCATCAAACGCTACCAGTTCAGCCAGGAGCTCCGGGACGGTGACGCCGAGTTCCGCCGCTCGCGCCGTCAGCCCGTCGGCGGTCGCCTGGTCGACCTCAATACTGACCTGGGTGCCCATGGCCAGAGGATATCCGATCAGGCGCGGCGTTCGGGCAGGTCGCAGCTCGTGCCGCCCGCGGCCGGAATGTAGGCCTTCAGCACGTAGTCCTTCACCATCCGGTCCGCGCTGAAGCGCCACCCGAGCGTGCGGATGGCTTCCTTCATCCGGGCGATCCAGCCGCGCGGCAGGCCGTCGGCGTCGCGCTTGTAGTAGAGCGGCACGACCACTTCGCTCAGCACCTTGACGAGGGCGCGGGCATCGCGGCTGTCATGCAGCTCGGTGGAGGTGTGCGTCTCCCCGCCACCGATGGCGAAGCCGTTGAGGCCGTCGAAGGCCTCGGCCCACCAGCCGTCGAGTACAGACAGGTTCAGCCCGCCGTTAAGGACGACCTTCTGGCCGCTCGTGCCGCACGCTTCGAGCGGCCGGCGCGGGTTGTTCAGCCAGACATCGACACCCTGTACGAGCTGCCGGCCCACGTTGATGTCGTAGTCCTCGATGAAGAGGAGCTTGCCCGCAAAACGCGGGTCGGACATCAGCTGCGCCACTTCCTGCAGCACTTCCTTGCCGGGCTTGTCGTGCGGATGGGCCTTGCCGGCAAAGATGAACTGCACCGGCATCTGCGGATGATTGACCATCGAGACGAGCGCTTCCATGTCCTGCAGAATCAGGTTGGCGCGCTTGTAGGTGGCGAACCGCCGTGCGAAGCCGATGGTGAGCGCGTCGAAGTTCAGCGCCTTGCCGAGCCGGGCCACCACCTCCGGGGGGTCACCCCGGCGCTCGGCCTGCCTGACCGCCCGGCGGCGTGCCATCCCGATGAGCTGGAACTTCAGCGCCTGGTGCGTTTCCCACAGCTCGCCGTCGTCGAAGTCCTGGACGGCGTCCCAGATCCGGCCATCGCCGGCGCGTCCCGGCCAGTCGTGCCCGAGGTGCCTGGCGTATACCTGTCGCATCTGCGGCGCCAGCCAGGTCTGCACATGGATGCCGTTGGTGATGTGGCCGATCGGGACGCGTCCGGGGCCTCTTCCTGGATGGAGGCTCGTCCACATCGCGCGCGACACCTGCCCGTGGAGCGAAGAGACGGCGTTGGCCCGGTGCGAAGTCCGGAGCGCCAGCACCGTCATGCAGAACTCCTCGGTGGTGTTGGAGGCATCCACCCGGCCCAGCGCCATCAGGCCGTCGTGGCTGAGGCCGAGCGACTCCCGCAGCGGCCCCAGGTGCTCGTCGACCAGGTCCTGCGAAAAGGTGTCGTGACCTGCCGGCACGGGCGTGTGCGTGGTGAACACCGTCTGCGCGGCCACCTGGTTGAGGGCCTCGCCAGCGCTGATGCCTTCCGTGACCATGCGGTGCCGTACCATCTCGAGCCCGGCAAAGGCGCTGTGGCCCTCGTTCAGGTGCAGCACGCCGGGTGAAATGCCCATCGCACTCAGCGCCCGCACGCCACCGACGCCCAGCAGCAGTTCCTGGCGGATGCGCACCCGCCGATCCCCTCCGTAGAGCCGCGACGTGAGCTCCCGGTCCTCGTCGTGGTTGCCTTCCACGTTCGAGTCGAGCAGCAGCAGCGTGTTGCGGCCCACGGAGGCCTGCCACACCCGCGCGAAGAGCGTGCCGGTGCGCGTGTCGATCGACACGACGATGGGGGCGCCGTCGCTTGTGGCCGGGCGCAGCGGGAGGGTGCGGTGGTCGAGGTCGAGGTAGTCCTCGTGCTGGAAGCCCGTGGAGTCGAGCCGCTGCCGGAAGTAGCCCTGGTCGTAGTAAAGGCCCACGCCGACCAGCGGAATGTTCAGGTCGGACGCGCTCTTGATGTGGTCGCCCGCGAGGATGCCGAGGCCGCCCGAGTAGATGGGCAGCGACTCGTGGAGGCCGAACTCGGCCGAGAAGTACGCCACCGGCCGTGCCCAGAGCACGCCGGCATGCCGGGCACCCCAGGTTCGCCGGTCGCCGAGGTACTCCTGCATCCGGCGGTAGGCGTTGTCGACGCGGCTCTGGAGCGCGAGGCGCGAGACACGCTCCTCCAGCGTTTCGAGGGGAATGCGCTGCAGGAGGGCGACCGGGTTGTGGCCCACCTCGTGCCACAGCGTCGGGTCGAGTTCACGGAAGAGGCTCGTGGTGTCCGGGTCCCAGCTCCACCAGAGGTTCTGCGCCAGCGCCGCGAGCCGGCGATGCGTCGGTACCAGAAACTGGCCGATGCTGCGGGCCTCGGCCACGATCGGCGCCAGCTCGGCGCCTGCCGCCACCAGCGCGGACTCGTCCTCGGGGCCGAACACGCGCGGGGCAATGGTCTGGATCACCAGTACGCCCTGCAGCAACCCGCGGTCGATCAGGGGCACGCCGAGAAACGAGCGGTACGGATCCTCGCCCGCTTCGCTGAAGTACTTGAACCGCGGGTGCTGCATGGCGTCGGCGACGCACTGCGGCTTGAGCTGCTCGGCCACCAGGCCCACGAGGCCTTCGGTGAGCCGCATCCGGACGCGGCCGACGCTTTCCTGCCTCAGGCCGATCGTGGCCGCCAGCACCAGGTTGTTTCTGTCCGGCTCCAGCAGGTACACCGAGCAGACGTCGGTCCCGAACCGGCCCTGAATCATCTGGACCACGTTGGCCAGCGTCTCGTGCGTGTTGCCGGTGTCGGAGACAAGCCTCAGGGTCTTGTCGGAGGCCGTGAACGATTCGCTCTCTGCTGTCACCGTTGTTCCTCGTGGAGTTGCCAGCGTATCCGAAATGGATGGGCTCTCAGCGCCCGCCGAAGGTGAACGAGGCCGCGCCCAGGGCCACCGGCCATCGCGGCGTGAGCGACGTGCCCTGTCGCGTTTCCTCAAGCCCGCTCTCGGACTTGGCGACGGTCATGATTTCGTAGCGCCACACCTCGGCCGGCGGGTCGCAGGTCACCTCCCGCATGGTGGCCAGGGACAGTTCCGGCGCAAACCAGCTTCCGTCCGGGAAGGCCGACGGATTCCACGTGTAGTCCACCCGGAGGCTGGCCTCGGGGCCGAGGTGGAAACGCTTTCCGACCACGGGCCGGCCATCGCCGCCGCTGGTGCAGACCACCTGCACCGAGGTGCCGTCGGTGTCTACTCGGCAGACCATCCCCGCATCCCCGGCGCTCCAGGCGGGTTCGTACTCCGCGCGTGCGTAGCGGTGTTCGTCGACGGTGTCCCGGAGCACGCGTTCGGTGAGCATGACCCGATCGCGGTGGTCCCTCGGTGGCAGCGTGGTCATGGCGAGCCGCGCTTCCAGGTCGTGGATGCTCGGGGCGCCGCCCTCGTCGTGGCCGGTGCTCGCGCCGCCGGTGCCGAGCTGGTGATAGGACTCTTCCCGCCGCGTCAGCACGTCGGCGTAGTTGATGCCCTTGGCAAAGTCGCTGAATTCCTCGAGCGCGCCGCCCCGGTGCGGGGCGATGAGGGCCGACCCGTCCTGTCCGTGGACCCAGATCTCCTCCTGGCCGTCGGCGTCCAGGTCCAACCGCTCGTGCGTCAGGGCTGAGCCGCGCCGCAGGATGCCCTCCGCGACAGCCAGTTCACGCCAGATCGCGGCGCGGAGGAACGGAAGATAGAGGCCGCCGAACACACCGTGCCAGTAGGCGTCGTTGCACTGGGCACGGCCGATCGCCTGCCGCGCCTCGGGCGGGTCGCCGGCCTTGCGGCAGAGCGCCGAGATGGCCAGCATCTTCTTGTGCATCCGGTTGGACTCGGAGTACTTCGCCAGGAAGTGGCGCCAGTGGCTGCCGCGGACGAGACTCCCGTCGGGGCCGGTCGCCCGGTCGCCAAGGTCGTGCTCCAGCGCTGCGAGGCGGCGCGCGGCTGTTGCCGGCAGCGACCAGCCTTCCATCTCGCGATACGAGGCGGTCGGGAGGTACGCGAGGCCGCCGCTCGGCACCGCTGCGACGGCATCAGCCACGGTGGAGAGCTGCACCTCACCTCGCTCCGTGGCCTCCGTGATGGCCGTGAGGAACTGGTCGAGCCAGCCCTTCTCGTACACCCACTCGCGCGTGCCCGGCCATCCACCGAACTTCTCGCCGTCGTCGGCGAGCACAGCCAGCGGCTGCCCGGCGTTGCGCAGCTCGCGCAGGTACTGCACGGTTTCGTCCGGCGGCCTGAACGGGACGAGATAGCGCAGGCGTTCGTGGATCGGGACCAGCGTGACCTGACGTCCGCTGTGTTCCGTGGTCCAGGGCCGATGCAGCGCGCTGGGTTCGAAGCCGCTGACCAGGAAGTGGCGGTCGTCGACAAGCACGGAGCGGACACCGGCCTCGGCCAGATCGGCGGGCAGGTCCGGCTCCCAGACCCGCTCGGTCAACCAGAGCCCCTGCGGGGTCACGCCGAATCGGCGCTGGATGGCGTCGCGGAGCCAGACAATCTGCTCGACACGATCCTGCCGTGGCAGCACCGCAAGGATCGGCTCGTGGTAGCCGGCCATGAGCAGTTCCACCTGGCCGTCCGAGACGAGCCGTCCCAGCAGATCGAGGTAGCGTGTGCCGTCGGGCCGCTCGGCCAGCCAGTCGAGCAGGGGGCCGGAACAGTGGAGCACGATGGGACCGAACCGCCGGTCCGCCATCTTCTGGAGGAAGGGGAAGTAGACCTCGTCCAGGTGCTGTGCGAACACGTGGTCGAAGTTGCCCACCGGCTGGTGGAGATGAACGCCGAAGACGAAGCGGATGGGTGCGGTCACGGGCGTGGCCTCGTTGAAAATCCCAGGGCGCGCGCCACCGGCTCGAGCCGGTGCTGGTCCACGTCGCTGATCGATGGCTTCAGATGGTAGAACACGGTCTGGATGTCGAAGGGTACCGGCCGGCCATCGCTGGCATAGAGCGACACCAGGTCGAGCACACGCCGGATGGCGTCGTCGCTCCGGTCCGTTTCCAGGGCGTGCACCGCCCGGTCGAAGGCCGCGAGACACGCGACCTCCGCGGTGACCTGGCCTTCGGCGATGGCCGACAGTTCGTCGGGCGTGACCCAGCGGTGGATAACGGCGCGCCGGAGCGCCGCCCGCACCGCCTCCCGCGGCATTTCCGGCAGGCTCCTGAGGGGAAAGGCCACCGGCCGTGGCTCCCACGCCGCGGTCAGCTCCACCAGCAGGGACACACCGTCGAAGTACAGCGTAGCGTCAAACGTGTGGCACCGTCCCGTTCGACGGTGCACCAGGTGCCACTGGTCGCGCACGCGCTCCACTCTGTATCCCGCAGGCGGAGGCAGGTGTGGCGTGATCTCGGCGGCTGCCACCAGTCCGGCGGCGACCCAGGCCAGCGTGTCGCCTTCCGGCCGGACATGGCGCAGGAAGATCTCCCGCCCCGTGCCGGCCGCCGGGTCGTTGCTTAGCGCGGCCTCGAGGCGCGAGGCCATCTCCGCGGCGAGGCCGTGCCCGTCGGCGCCGGAGAGCGCGATGGCGCGAGCCGCGTAGCGCAGCACCTGCGCGGCTTCGATGCCGGCGATATCGTCGAAGAACCACGCGCAGGAGGTCTGGCTGCGCAGCGCACCGCGTTCGATTTCGAGCCACTCGGCCGCCCGCGTCAGTCCGTCCTCGCTCGTGCCGGGCTTGGCCAGTTCCTTGACCAGGCCGATGAGCGCTTCCGGCTCCGCGCCCACGACGCTGCCGTAGCGGTCACGCACGTCCCAGGGATCGGCGAACCACTGGCGTCCGAGTGTCTCGAATCGGGCGTGCAGCTCCCCGCCCAGCCAGTCGAGCGCCTCGCGGAGCGGCGCGCGCCACGCCTGCGAGGTGTCCCGGCTCGGATCCATCTTGCAGCCGCAGTCGCGGCGCCACCGGTCCACGCCATGCGTGCAGCTCCACGAACTGGGTGCCACAAGCCGAACCGGTGAGGTGGCGGGATGGCGCGCCAGCCACGAGGCGAAGTTCTCGAGAGTGACGTCAGGCGTGGCGCCGAGCCCCTCGATCACCCTGGCCAGCGCCATCTCCCCGAACGCGTGATGGTGTCCCCACGTTTCACCGTCGCAGGCCATCGAGACGAGGCGTGGCGCGGGCGTCCGCTCGGCTGTCATCCGGTCCAGCCATTGCCCGGCGTCGCGGACCAGGGGTCCGAAGGCCACGTCGTGGGAGAGTGCGCCGTCATAGGTGAACACGGCGATGCTCCGCCCGTTGCTGGTCACATAGAGCCCGGCGCTGCCTTCGGCCGGCGCGTCCGCCACCTGATGAGGCGCCAGCACCGTGAACCGGATCCCCTCCGCGGCCAACGTATCGAGCGTGGCGTCGTCCACCGCCGTTTCCGGCAGCCACATCCCCTCGGGCGCCCGGCCGAAGCGCCGCCGGAAGTCCGCGATGCCCCAGCGGACCTCGGTGGTCCGGTCACGCGGACTGCTGAGCGGAAGGATCACATGGTGGTAGGGCATGGCCAGCGCGTTGCCATGGCCCAGCCGGGCCAGGCTCGCGCGGTCGGCCGCGAGCACCGCCGCGTAGGTGCGGGGTGCTTTGTGCTCAATCCATTCAAGCAGCGTCGGCCCGAGGTTGAAGCTGATCCACTCCAGCGTGTTGATGATGCGGGCGATCCGGCCATCCGTCCCGGGAATACGGCTGGCCACCACCGCCCGGTAGCACTCCTGCTCGATGCGGCGATTCCAGTCGTGTGCAGGCGCGGCCGAGGGTTCGGCCTCTACTTCCTCCAGCCAGGGTTCCTCCCGCGGGGGCTGATAGAAGTGCCCGTGCAGGACGACCGACCGCGCCATGCTCACCGGTTAGGAGGCCCGGCCGCCGCCGAGCACGTGCTCCACGGAGCTGAGGACATCGGGAAACAGTCTGTCGCGGACGCCGAGGTTCGCGGCCAGGCGCTGTCCTTCCTCCAGACGCTCGGCGTCTGGTGATCCGAGGGCGTCGAGCAGGCTGGCCAGCTCGTCGCAGTGGCCGTTGAAGCGGCGGATCGCGTAGTCCGCGACGGCTCCGGTCGAGATGATGAACTGCCAGTCCGACGACTGCGCGAGTAGCAACGCGCGTGCGGCCTGCGCCAGCACGGGACGGCGCGCGGGGTCGGCCAGCGCCCGCGGCGCGGCCTCCCAGAACGCCGACTCGAGCGGCCAGAGCTTGCGCCAGGTCCAGGCCGTCTCATCGTTGAGCCACATCGACCAGTCGCCGTCGGCTCCCCAGGAACCGGCCGCCAGTTCCAGAGTGGCGCGAGGCGGATGCGTGGCCAGATGCCGAGAGGCCGTCACCGGCCGGACGGTGGCGTCTTCGCGCAGCGCCCGATAGGTGGCAGCCACGAAGTCCGGCCCTTCATGCCACCAGTGCCCGAAGAGCTCGGTATCGAACGGAGCGGCGACGACGGCATCGCGCGCCGGCCCTTCCTTCGCCGCGGTGTCTCGGAGCACGCGGGCGAAGTGCTGTCCATGCTCGACGGCCCGGGCCAGGGCATGCTCCGGGTTGTACGGCTGTTTGGCGCCGAGGTCGCTCCCTGGACCGCTGACGCGCCAGAGCTTCAGGCCTCCGGGCCACCGAATCTTGTGGAATTCGAGATACCACTCGTCGCCCGGATACCCTTCGCCCCGGCTCCACACCTGCGCCGAGCTGCGCGGATCGCGCACGAGGGCGGCCAGCGGCTGGCTCGGCCGGTCTGTCAGGAGGCGATAGCCCCGATAGGGTGAGCGCGCCACGTCTTCGGCCGACGATGGACGGGCGGACTGACGCTCGGATCCGGTGTGCAGCTCTGAGCTGCCGACGTAGGCGCGGCCGGCGCGGGCCATGTGCGCATCGGTGAAGAAGTACCGGAAGCCGGCCTCGCTGAGGAAGTCCTCGATGCCGCGACGGAAGCCCTGGCCAGGTGCGTCCGGCAGCGGCGCCCATTCGCCACCGGGCCGGTAGGCGCACTCGGGCAGCCAGCAGCCCCGCGGCGCGCGGCCGAACAGCCGTTCGTGCTCGGACCGGCCAACCGCGAGCTGCAGCCGGATGCTTTCCTCGCGGCCGAGCAGCGGCAGGAAGCCATGCGTGGCCGCCGACCCCATAATCTCCAGCCGCCCTTCGGATTCGAGGCGGCGGAAGGCGGTGATGAGGTCGCCGTCCTCCCGGCGGAAGCGGTCGCGGAGCCGCCGCATCCGGGTGCGCCAGTACCCGACCAGCGGAATAAGCCCGGCCTGCCCACGCGCGGCCAGGTCCCCTTCGGCCTCGTCGCAGCTCACGAGACGGTGCGCGATGAAGTCCTCCAGCTCGATCACAAAGGTGGGCGACGCGAGCTGATTGGCCAGCACCGGCGTGATCCCGATCGTGACCGGGGCCGCCACTTCGTCCCGGGCCAGGGCGTCGAGTTCCTCGAGCAGCGGCAGGTACGTGTCGACCGCGGCTTCGCACAGCCAGTCGCTGCCGTGCGGCCACCGTCCATGGTTCAGGACCCACGGCAGGTGGCTATGGAGCGCCAGAATGAAATCCACGATCAGTCCCTTCGCCCGCTGTGGTGCATCGTGACGGCACGCCGGTACAGGTCAAGGTAGCGTCCCCCGGAACGGCCCCAGCTGAAGTCCCGCGTCATGGCCTCGCGCATCATCGCGACAAGGCCGTCGTGCTCGTGGTACTGGTCGATGGCGCGATGGCAGGCCACGACCAGCGCCTCCGCCGAGTAGTCGTCGAAGAGGAACCCGCTCACGCCGTCCTCGATGGTGTCGGCCAGTCCGCCTACGCGACGCGCCACGGGGATCGCGCCGTAGCGCTGGGCACGCATCTGGCTCAGGCCGCACGGCTCATAGAGCGATGGCATGAGGAACAGGTCCGCTCCCGCCATCAGCTCGTGCTCACGGTGTTCGAGAAACTCGAACTGGGCGGCCACGCGGTCCGGCCATCGGGCGGCCATTTCGCCCAGCGCGTCCGCGTAGCCCACTTCGCCTTCGCCGAGGAAGACGAACTGCGCCTCCGGCATGTGGACAACCTGGCTTTCGAGCACGATGTCGAGGCCCTTCTGCTTGACCAGCCGCGCCGTCATCCCGAAGAGAGGCCGTGTCGGGTCCACCTGCAGCCCGAGCGACCGCTGGAGGGCCGCCTTGCACGCCGCCTTCCCCTCGAGCCGTTCCACCGAATAGCGCGCGGGGATGCCGGGGTCGGTGGCCGGGTTCCATTCCTCGACGTTGATGCCGTTCAGGATGCCGACGAGCCGGTCCTTGAGATCGATGAAGGCGTCGTGCAGCCCGAAGCCGCCGGCTGGCGTGCGCAGTTCATGCGCGTGCGTGGGGCTCACCGTGGCCGCCACGTCGGAGAACACCAGCCCACCCTTCAGGACATTGAGCTGGCCGTACCACTCCATCTTCTTCCAGTGCCACAGTTCCTCGGGCAGGCCGAGTTCTTCCAGTGTGGCCCTGGCGTAGTGACCCTGGTATCCCGCGTTGTGCACCGAGAGCGCACAGGCCAGTTGCTGGTAGTAGGGCACCTGCGCGAGGACGGTTCTCAGGTAGACCGGCGCCAGCGCCGTGTGCCAGTCGTGGGCGTGCAGCACCTGCGGCCCCGGAGCGATGGTGGGCAGTGCCTCCAGAGCGGCGCGACAGAAGACGGCGAACCGCCGCGCGTTGTCGGGGTAGTCCGCGCCGTCTCCGTAGAGCCCCGGGCGATCGAACGAGGGCGCGTGGTCCACGAACCAGACCTGCGGCCCCTCTGCGTGGTCGGGATTCGGCATCAGGGTGACGCGTTCAACGGTCGATCCAATCGGGACGTCGAGCATGATGGCGCCGGGGCCCAGCCCCGAGACGTGATCGAGGACCGACCGGTAGAGCGGCATCAGGACCAGCGTGGGCAGGCCGATCGACGACTGCCAGTTCGCAAGGCTGCGGACGGCGTCCGCCAGTCCGCCCGTTCGCGCGAACGGGAGATACTCGGCCACGAGGTGGACGACCCCCACGGGCGCACCGGCGGGGGTTGTGAGCGGCGACACCATCAGGATCGAATTTACTCCTGATCGGTGTTCGGCGGCAGACCCGCGTTCGATCCCGATGGCCGGATCAGGGCCCGATGATGAACGGAAATGTCGATCAGGCGATCAACCCGGCCATTTCCGTTCCTTTGACTGCCCGTCGCGGGCCGCCAGAGGAACGAATGGAGAGGTGAGCCGCGGTGCTAGCGGGGCGCCGGGCCCATGCCCGTGTAGAGGAAGCGCTGCACGCGCTTGCTCTCCCAGCCTTCGCCCACATAGATGTTGCCGCTCTTGTCCGTCGCGATCACCCACGCGGCGTTGAACGCGCCGCCGTAGTGCCCGCCGTAGCCGAACGAGCCGATCGTCTCGAGCGTGTCGCGCAGCAGGATCCACACCTGCTGGTTCATGCCATCCACCACGTAGGCGTAGTGCTGGTTCGCATCCGCTGAGAGTGCGATGTCGTAGGCGCTGCCGCCCAGCGTCCCCGCCGCCACCACGCCTTCCTTCACGAAGGTCCCATCTGTTTTGAAGACCTGGATGCGGTTGTTCACGCGGTCGGCCACGTAGAGCAGGCCGTCCTTGCTGAGTGTGATGCCGTGCAGTTCGCCGAACTGGGGGCTCTTCGGGTCCGGCTGGAACTCGGGCGTGGGCGTGGTGTCGTCCGGCGGCTTGCCGTACGCGCCCCAGTGGCGCTTGTAGGTGCCGCTGTAGGCGTCGAGCACGAGCACCCGGCGGTTGCGCCGGCCGTCGGCCACGAACACTTCGTTCGCCGTCTTGTCTACCGCAAACCCGACCGCGCCGTTCACGTTGGCCGTGTCGTTGCTGCCCCCGCTCGCACCGTGCTTGCCGACCTGGAAGAGGAGCTTGCCAAAGCGGCTGAACTTGAGGAGTTGTCCGTCATCGGGGCCATCGGCGCCGATCCAGACGTTGTCCTTCGCGTCCACGTGGATGCCGTGTTCCCCAAAGGGCGCGCTGCCCTGGCCAGAGTCCGGGCTCTTCGCACCGGGCGTCGGCCACTCGAACTTGCCGTCCGGGCTCGGGCCACCCCAGCCCTGCACCACATGGCCCTGCTGATCAAACTCGATCACTGGAGGCGCCGGACGGCAGCACAGCGCGAACGGCCCACCGCCATCCTGTCCGATGCCGTAGCGGGAATCGGTGGTGGCTTCCTTCTCCGAGTTCTTGAGCGTGGCCGGGCGGTGAATGATCCAGATGTGGTCGCGCGAGTCCACCGACACGCCCGTGACCTGCCCGAGCTTCCACTGGTTCGGCAGCGGCTGCGGGAACGTCTTGTCGTACTTGAACTGCGGCACCAGCGGACCGCTGGCCTGCGGTGCCGTTGCCGGCTGTTGCGCCGGGCCGCCACACCCCGTGACGGCCAATCCCGCCGCCAGTACTCCCCCCGCGAAGATGCTGCGCGCCATCATGACTCCGACCTCAGGCCCTTGTAGAGGAACCGCTGCACGCGTTTACCTTCCCAGGTTTCACCGATGTAGATGTTGCCCTTGCCGTCCACGTCGATGCTGTGCGGCGTGGTGAAGCACCCGCCGGCGTGGCCCGGGCAGCCGAACGAGCCGACGATGTCCATCGACTTGCGCTCGAGGATCCAGATCTTTTCGTTGCGGCCGTCGGGAATGTAGGCCCACTTCTGCTCGGCGTCTGGCGAGAACGCAATGCCGAACACCGACCCGTTGAAGGTGTGCGGCTCGATGAGCTTCTCCATCACGAAGGTGCCGTCGGACTTGAACACGTGCACGCGGCTGCCGTTGCGGTCGCACGCATAGACGAGGCCGTCGTTACTGACGCCGATGCCGTGCACTACCGAGAACTGCTCGAACGGCTTGTTCGGGTCGTACTTGAACTTGATGGAGTCGTCCGGCCGCTTGCCGTAGGCACCCCAGTGCCGTTTGTACTTGCCCGTATCGCCGTCGAGCACGATCACGCGGTGGTTGACGTAGCCGTCGGAGAGGAATACCTCGTTGGTCGGCTGATACACCTTGATGCCCGAGGCCTGGCCCAGCACTTCGGTGCTGTTGCTCTGCGGCCCCTTCAGCCCCGTGCGGCCGAACTGCAGCAGGAACTTGCCGTCGCGCGTGAACTTCAGCATCTGGCCGTCGCCGGGACCCGTCGCCGTCAGCCAGACGTTGTCCTTGTGGTCCACGAAGATGCTGTGCATCCCCGAGGGCGAGCCGCCTGCATAGGGGTCATTGATCGGGGCACCGGACGAGGGCCAGTCGTACTTGCCGTCCGGGCTTGGTCCGCCCCAGGCCTGCACGACGTTGCCGTCGTAATCCAGCTCGATGACGGGCGGCGCCGTCTTGCAGCACGTGCCGAGCGGCGGGTCGTGTTCCGCCCGGAGCTCGTCCGGCCGGAGCGTCGAGCCCCGGTGCACGAGCCAGATGTGCTGCTTGGCGTCCACGCTGATGCCGACCACCGTGCCTGTAGCCCAGGCATTCGGCAGCGGCTTCGGGAACGTTTCGTCGTATTCGAAGTAGGGCACCTGCCGCGGCGTGATCGGCTCGGGGCCTGCTGAGGGCCGGACGGGCGTCTGGCTCTCGGTCCGCGCGACCAGTGCGAAGAGCGCCGCAGCCACCACGGCGCCGCCGGTGATGAGCTTGAGAATCTTCATGGGCGCTCTTATACCTCGAAACCCGCGCCGTGAAGTGTCTCAAACCGTGCCGCTGCGCCTGGATCCGGTCAAGCTCGGTCACGGCTCGGAAACAGACAATCTCTCCGACGACTGGGTCGCGAATTCGTCAATCCTGGGAAGAGGGATCGGCGGCGGGAGGCCGCTGATGGCCGAGGGGACTCTTGGCATCCACCATGCCGAGCATCTCGGCATGCCGGAACTGTCGAGATTCTTCGGAATCGTGATTGGGATGTTCTACCGCGAGCACGGCGTGCCGCACTTCCATGCGGTCTACGGCGAACGCAGGATCTCCGTGGAGGTGGATACGCTGACGGTGCATGGAGACTTCCCTCCGCGCGCGCAGTTTCTTGTGCTTGAATGGGCCGGCCGACACCGGTCAGAATTACTGGAGAACTGGGAGCTTGCCAGGTTGAGGCGGCCGCTCAACCGGATAGCCCCACTGGAGTAACGCCATGCTTTATGACGTCGTGGATGCCCGCCATGTATCCGGGTACCTCGTGTGGCTCCAGTTCCGAGACGGGTCTAGCGGCGAGATCGACCTGGAGCCGTTCCTGACAGGCCCGGTGTTCGAGCCGCTGCGCGATCCGGCTGTATTCGCCACGTTCAGCATCCATCCCGAATTTTGCACGCTCGTGTGGCCGAATGGCGCCGACCTTGCGCCAGAGTTCTTGCACGACAACGTCCGTCTTACGGTCTAGCTGGGCCGTCGGGCCCGAGGACGTGCCTGCGACGCTCCCGGATCAGGGCTAGACGACAACGCGGTGGTGGATCTCGTCGGTCAGCCGCTTCACGGTTTCCGTCAGTGCCGTGTTCTGTTCGAGCAGCGTGAGCAACTGCGCGTTGATCTCTTCCCGGTGCATGGCATCCGCCTCCGTGGCCGCCTTGTCGCGGTCCGCCTGCCTCGTCTGGGCCAGCAGGATCAGGGGCGCAGCGTACGCGGCCTGCAGACTGAAGGCGAGGTTCAGCAGGATGAACGGGTACAGGTCGAAGTGGGCCGCCCCGGCCACGTTCGCCGAGATCCAGACGACAACGATCGCGGTCTGGCCGATCAAGTAGGCCGGCGTGCCCAGGTACCGCGCGAACCGCTCGGCGACGCGTCCGAACGTGGTTGCCCCGAACGTGGCGGCCAGATGCTCATGCCGGCGATGAAACCGCAGGTGGTCAGTCATCGAGCCGTTCCTCCTGAAGGGGTGAGTGGGTGCTGCCGAGACGCTGGGGGCGCCATCATCCTTGCATTTACGGAGTCGCGTTCCACAAATGCCCGGTCCGGGTCTGACTAGGCGTCCACCGTCACGAGCTGACCGGTGCAGGTGGGCTCTGGCACTGGAAGCCCCTCCCGCCGAAGATCCAGCACGTGGATCTCGATGGCTTCGCGGATGAGGGTTTCCACCTCTTCGCGTGAGTCAGCCGCCGCCACGCAGCCCGGGAGGTCCGGGACGTAGGCGCCGAAGCCGGTGTGGCCCCGTTCGATGATGACCAGATAGTCCACTGGCCTGCCTCTACTTCTTGAGTCCCGCCTGCTTCAGCACGCCGTTGAACGTGCCCCGCGGAACCCCGGAGCTCAGTTTACCTGCGACCATCGTCCTCAAGTCGACGAATGAGCGCGTAGACGGTGATTGGCATCGGCGGGCCGGTTCCGGTTGATACTCACGAGCAATCTGGAGGCCAACGTGATTCACCCCGTACCCCTGCTCCGCGCCCTGGCGTTTGCCTCCGAGCGGCACAGCCGCCAGCGGCGGAAGGACGAGGACGCCTCGCCCTACATCAACCACCCGATTGCCGTGGCTCGGCTGCTGGCCGAGGACGGCGGTGTGGTGGACGAGACGCTCCTCATCGCCGCGGTGCTGCACGACACGATCGAAGACACCGAGACCACGGCCGAGGAACTGCGTGAGCGGTTCGGTGCGGAGGTGACGGCACTGGTCCTTGAGGTGACGGACGACAAGGCGCTTCCCAAGGAGGACCGCAAGCGTCTCCAGACAGAGCATGCGGCCGACGCCTCGCCCGCTGCGAAGCAGCTCAAGATCGCAGACAAGGTGTGCAACCTGCGCGACATCACGGCCAGCCCGCCGAAGGGATGGCAGGTGGATCGGAAGCAGGAGTACGTGGCGTGGGCGGTGGCGGTGGTGACAGGGTGCCGTGGTGTGAACGCGTCGCTGGACCGGGTGTTTGATCAGGCGGTGGCGCAGTCGAGGCGCGACGTTGTCGATCCTGGATCGCAGTAGTGATTGCGCTTCTTCGAGACTGCTTTAGCGGGTACAGGCCCAAATGTCCTGGCCTGCTGCTGAAGTAGAGTGGCGGGACCAGCCGCCCCCAACCCATGTCGAACCCGTTCTTCGACCGGCCCATCCTCAATTCGCCCTGCGACGACGAAATCCTGCCATTGCGGGCTCGCATCAAGGCAGTTGGGGACGATGCCGATCTGCGGGAGGTCTACGACACCGAGCGCCACCTGCTGTACGTGGTCTGCACCCGAGCCCGAGAGCACCTGCACGTCAGCGGCGTGGAGCCGGTGTCGGAGTTCGTCGAGGTCCTCAAGGGCTGATGGCAGGGCTGAGAGGCCGTCAAGCAGCGGCTGATCGTAAGTTCTGATCCCGGCTGAACGCTGGTTTCCCAAGCTACAGCATTCGACGCAGGTAGCGGATCAGCAGGTAGGCGTCGAGGAACTTGAAGGGCGCGTAGCCCGTGCTGTAGTGCCCGCACGGTAGCGTCCCCACCTCCACCGGGAGCTTCCGTCGCCGGCACTCATTGATGAGCGTCAGCGACAGGTCCACCGGGAAGGTCAGGTCGTACTTCGCGTACACCATCAGCGACGGCTTGGTGGCGAGCCGGTCCAGGTAGCTCCAGGGACTGATCGGTGCCCACAAGTCGCGGAGCGTCTCCAGCGTGATGTGTCCGTTCAGTCCGGCTCGGACGTGCTGCGTGGAAAGGCCGCGCCACACCACGTCAGCGAACCAGGGGGACACATGGTTGAGCGCCATGGCCTTCACGAGTGGCTCGTGGACGCCGGTGAGCAACGACAGGCAACTGCCGAGGCTGGTGCCGAGCAGGCCAATGCGCCCGAAGCCCTGCTGGTGCAGCCACGCGATGGCGCGGCGGTTGTCCAGCACCGTCTGGCGGCACACCTGCACGGTGCGCACGACATTGGAACTGACGATGTAATCCGCGCGGGTCAGCTCGGGCGGCATCCGCACGTCGTGGTACGGCTTGCTGAGCCGCAACGCGGAGATGCCGAAGCGCGCGAGGAGCTGCGCGAGGCCGACGTGGTCGCCGGCTCCGGCGTTCCACTGGGGCATCACGACCACGGCCTTGCGCTGCTCGGGCGGCAGGTGTTCCGCCCCCGTGGCCGGGAACCACCGCGCACTCACCGTGTTGTTCTCGGGATGGGGCGATGCGAACGCACTCGGAAACGTCAGTGTGCCGCCGTCGCCCTTGGCGGCGGCCTCGGGTGATGCAGGCGTCAGCGTGTAGTCGCTGGTCGGAGGCGCGGTGAAGAACGCATCCGTGTCGCGCATGACCTCGGCGACCCACGCGCGGACGGCGGCCTCACCGTGCCCGTGCCCGGGCGGGTCGTGCATCCAGTCCTCACCCCACTCGAATGGCCGGACGACGCGGTCCTTCGAAACGGAGGCAAGGTTGCGCTCCCAGGCGTGGAAGATGGGCGCGATCATCGACGGCTGACTACCGCGCGACCACGGAGAAGCCGTCGGGCCAGACGACGGACTCAACCGACCGGCCCACCTGCAGCAGCGCCGCGGTGCGGTCGCGGTGTCCCACGAACTGCGCGCCGGCGGGCAGGCCTTCGGGGGTCAGGCCGCAGGGGATGGTGAGCGCGGGATGTCCGCTGATGTTGAAGGGCTGGGTGAGGCGCAGCATCGCACCGCGGATGGGCTCGTCGGTATCGCCCAGCCGCACCGCGGTCGTGCCGCGCACGGGCGCGGGAATGGCCAGCGTCGGCAGCAGGAGCCCGTCGAGTCCAACGAGAGCGTCGTCCACCTCGCGCCGCAGCACCTGTTGCCCACGGAGCGCACGCACGTAGTCCTCGGCCAGGACATATCGCCCCATCTCGAGCCGCAGCCGAACGTCGGGCTGGTACGCCTCGGGCCGCGTCTCCAGCGTGTGCGCGTGGTACGCGGCGGCCTCGGCGAGCACGATGTGCAGGTACATCGGGCCAGCGTCGGAGGCGTGCGGAATGTGGACGTCCTGCAGCACGACGCCGCTCTCCCGCAGCCTCGCGCAAGTGGCCTCAAACGCCGCCGCGACGCCAGCGTCGAGCCGGTCGAGAAAGTACGCGCGGGGTATGCCGAGCGTGATGGCGGAGTGGCGCGGCGTGGCCTCGGGCCTCGGGGTGCTGCCACGGAGCACGTCGTGCAGGATGGCGGCGTCGGCCACGGATCGGCAGAGCGGCCCGACGTGGTCCAGCGACCAACTGAGCGGCACCACGCCGTCCACCTCCACTTCGCCGAATGCGGGTTTGAGTCCCACCAGGCCGCACGCCGCGGAAGGGATGCGGATCGAGCCGCCGGTGTCTGTGCCGATGGACGCGTAGGCCATCCCTGCGGCCACGGACACGGCCGAGCCGCCCGATGAGCCGCCTGGCGAGCGCGTGGGGTCCAGCGGGTGCTTCGCGGGCCCGTAGGCGGACTCTTCGTTGGTGGTGCCGAACGCGAACTCGTGCAGGTTGCACTTGCCGACAAACACGGCGCCGGCCTCGCGCAGCCGGGCCACGGTCACCGCGTCGGTCTCCGCCACGTGTCCGTCGCGGACGTGGGACGCCGCTGTGGTGGCCACGCCCTCCACGTCCAGCAGGTCCTTCAGCGAGATGGGCACCCCGTGCAACGGACCGCGATAGTGGCCCGACGCAATCTCGCGGTCGGCTGTCCGGGCCTGGGCGATTGCCTCATCGGCCAGCACGGTGATGAACGCATGCAGCTCAGGATTCGCGGCGTCGATCCGCTCCAGGCAGGCGCGCGTGAGGCCTTCCGACGACGTCGTGCCCGAGCGGATCTGCGGCCCGAGCTGCGCGATCGTGGACGACTCAGCGGGCATCGGCCTTGGGCGGGGTCGGCCGGTTGCCACTGGCATCGCTGTTCCACTCCGCGGCACGGAGCGCGGCCGTGGATCGAGCCAGGTTGTCCAAGAGGGGCCTGAGGGCGGGGAGATTCCGCGCGTCGGCGTCTGCGAGGGCGGCCTCAAGCCAGGCGGCAAGCGTCACCGGTCGATTGTACGTGCGCACAGTTCAAGGCCGTCCGGCCTGGTGCTGATTTGCGTAGATATGGGGTTGGCCGCCACAATCACGAAGGTTCTTCTTCATTGACAGCAATGTCCATGCGTCACACCAAGATCATCGCCACCATCGGCCCCGCGACGAGTTCTCCGTCAGCCATCCGCGAGTTGATCGATGCCGGGGTCGACATCGTTCGCCTCAACTTCTCGCACGGCACGCACGAGACCCACGGCGCCGTCATCGCCCGGATTCGCGCGGCGGCGGCGGATGCGGGACGCGTCGTGGCCATCCTGCAGGATCTGGCCGGGCCGAAGATCCGGACCGGCCTCCTGAAGGGTGGCACCATCGATCTGGTGCCCGGGGAGACGCTCGTGATCGCGGCGGGGGAGTTCGTGGGCGAGCCGGGGCGCGTGTCCACCTCCTATGTGCCGCTGGTTGAGGCCGCGCGCACAGGCGACCGGCTGCTGCTCGACGACGGGCGGATCGAGCTGCGCGTGGAGAGCGGCAACGGACGGGAGCTGGTCACCACCATCGTGCACGGAGGGCCGCTGGGCGAGCACAAGGGGATCAACGCCCCAGGTGCACCGCTGCCACCCGCGGGCCTCACGCCCAAGGATGCCGCCGACCTCAAGTTCGGTATCGAGCAGGGCGTGGACTTCGTGGCCCTGAGCTTCGTGCAGAACGCCGGCGACCTGAAGGTGGCCCGCGCGGCGGCCATAGCGGCGGGCGCGCCGCATCTGCCGCTTGTAGCCAAGCTCGAACGGCCGGAGGCGGTGGACGCGCTCGATGCCATCCTGCACGAAGCCGATGGCGTGATGGTGGCCAGGGGCGATCTGGGCCTCGAGCTGCCGCTGCAGCAGGTGCCTCGCGTGCAGAAGCTCATCACGCGCAAGGCGCGGGCCGCGGGCGTACCGGTGATCGTGGCCACGCAGGTGTTCGAATCGATGCGGACGGCGCCCAGGCCCACACGTGCGGAGGTCAGCGACGCCGCCAACGCCGTGGATGACGGCGTGGACGCGATCATGCTGGCAGGCGAGACGGCGGTGGGCGACTACCCGGTGGCCACGGTGCAGACGCTGGATGTCGTGATCCGTGATGCGGAGTCGATGCCCTCGGCCCGGTCGATGCTGCTGGACGACGCGCACGTGCTCTCCGGCCACGGCCGCGCCCTCTGCGAGGCAGCGGTCACGCTGGCCGACAACGCGCAGGCCCACGGCATCGTGGCCATCACACATGGGGGAAAGACGGCGCGGCTGCTCTCGGCGCTCCGGCCGCGGGCGCCCATCTTCGGCGCCACCGATCAGCACGACATTGCCCACCGGCTGGGACTGTCCTGGGGCGTGGTGCCGGTGGTGGCCGACCTGCGCGGGGACGTGGAAACCGTGGCGCTGCGGATCGGCCGTCAGCTCGCCGAGCGCGGGCAGGTGCCCGCCGACGCCGTGATCGTCGTGGTGAGCATCAACCCGGACCTCGAGAAGGGCCGGACGAACTTCCTCAAGCTCCAGCGGCTGTAGCGGGTCCCGCCGTGGTCGTGCCCTCGAGCAGATCCTTGAGGAGCGTGAGGGCGCGTTCCCAGCCTGGCGTGATGACCTCGTAGTACCGCCGCCAGCGCGGGCTGTCTTCGAACCCGGATTGCCGCACGTGCAACTGGGAACCCCAGGCATGCGTGCTGCACCGCACCTCGAGTGCCATCGGGCCGACGGGTGCCCCGTCGGGTGGCAGCCAGAAGGCGTCGGCGAGGAAGAACTCGCGGCCGGGTTTGTACTCCATCACCATCCCGTGCAGGGCCCCGCCGAGCCGGCCGAGGATCGGGTCCTTCCACTCGGTGGACTCCCACTCCACGGCGTAGCTGCCAAGCGGGCGCGGCACGCACAGGGATCGCTTGACCTCCCACCAGGTGGTGAGCGCCTGTGCGTCGAAGAAGGCGTCGATCACCGCCGCCGGCGGTGCGATGATCACCATATCCGCTGTGAACTCGGTCATGCCAAACACCGAATCATAGCAAAATGACCGCGATGGACTCCCACACGCTCGCCTACCTGGACCGCGTGTTTCTTGAGAGCGACGACGCGCGCCCGCTGCGCATCCTGGCCGAATACCTCGAGCCCCTGAAGCGCTTCAAGGAGCAGCACATCCACGACACCGTGGCGTTTTTCGGATCCGCGCGCACCCAAAGCCATGCCGAGGCGAACGAGGCCCTGGTGCGTCTTCGGGAGGAAGGCCGTCCCGCGGATGCGGACTTCGACTCGCGCCTCCGTCAGGCCGAGAAGGCCGTCGAGTGGTCGCGCTACTACGAGGAGTCGCGTGCGCTCGCCAGGATGCTGACGGAGTGGTCGAAGTCGCTGGACATGGAGCACGAGCGGTTCGTCGTCTGTTCCGGCGGCGGCCCGGGGATCATGGAGGCCGCCAACCGCGGCGCCTTCGAGGCCGGGGGCAAGTCCATCGGCCTGAACATCCGACTGCCCTTCGAGCAGGGGGCCAACCGCTACATCACCGAAGGCCTCGGGTTCGAGTTCCACTACTTCTTCATGCGGAAGTTCTGGTTCGCCTACCTGGCCAAGGCGCTCGTGGTCTTCCCTGGTGGCTTCGGCACCCTCGATGAGATGTTCGAGTTGCTGACACTGGTGCAGACGGAGAAGCTGGACCGGCGCATTCAGGTGATCCTCTACGGCTCCGAGTACTGGGACAGCGTCATCAAGCTTGATGCGCTGGAGGAGTCGGGCGCGATCAGCGCCGAGGATCGGACGCTGATTCAGCGGGCCGACACCCCCGAGCACGCCATGGCGCTGCTCACGGCGCACCTGACCACCCATCACCTTCAGCCGGAATCCCCCGTAACGGAACCGGCCCTCGCCAAGACCCGTTCCTGACCGCGCCACGGTGGGTGCGGGTCAGTAGAGCAGGAACGGCTGGCGCAGGCGTGCAAACGCCTCCTCATCCGTCCGCCAGCTCGCGGCGATGTCCGCCACGGGAATGCCCTGTTCGATCTCGATCCGCAGCACGGCGGAGCCCGCCAGAATGTCGAAGGGCTCCTTCTCGAGTTCGTACTCGTAGGGCGGCCGCCGCCAGGCAAACGTAGCGGGTGACGCGCGTCGGAACTGCGCGATGAGCGCAACGCCGACCGCCACCGGCCGGAAGGCCTCGCGATCGCGCACATGAATCTGGCATCCGCCGCAGGTGGTCCGGGCGTGCTTCTGGAACGTGGGCTCGAACACCGCGGGACGGAAGAACACGCCCGGGTGCCTCTCCTGGTTCATCCGGTCCGCGAAGCGCTCGGCGTCCACGCCTGGCAGCCCCAGCAGCTCGAAGGGCCGCGTGGTACCACGGCCTTCTGAGAGCATCGTGCCTTCGAAGAGCACTGTGCCCGGGTACACCACGGCCGTGTCGAGCGTGGGCATGTTGGGCGAGGGCATCACCCACGGCAGGCCGGTGTCGTCGGCATACATGTCGCGCGTCCAGCCCGTCATCGGCACGATCTCCAGTTGCGCGCCGATCTCGAACGCCTCATTGAAGAGCCGTGCGATCTCGCCGATGGTCATGCCGTGCCGCATCGGGATGGGAAACTGCCCGACGAACGACTCGAAGCCTGGCACAAGCGTGGCGCCTTCAACACTCAGCCCGCCGATGGGGTTGGGCCGGTCGCACACGACCACCGGCACGCCGTGGCGCTTCGCGGCGCGCAGGCAGTTGGCCAGCGTGTAGATGTAGGTGTAGATCCGGGCCCCGACATCCTGGAGGTCGACGACCAGCACGTCCAGCCCGCGCAGCATCTCCGCTGTGGGCTCCCGCGTCTCGCTGTAGAGGGAGTAGACCGGCACACGCCGCTGGGCATCCTGCCCGTGCGCGGTTTCGATCATGTTGTCCTGCACGTCGGACCGGAAGCCGTGCTGGGGACCGAAGATCGCGGCGAGGGTCACGCCCGGGGCCGTCGTCAGGCGATCCACGGCATGACGGAACGAGCCGTCCACCGACGCGTGGTTGCACACGATGCCCACGCGCTGCCCCTGCAGGCGGGCGGAGGCCAGGAGGATGTCGCTGCCGAGTTGAACCTGCGGGTGCGGGTGTGTCATCACGAGGGAGGAAGAACCTGGCACAGGCCGTCGAGCCACGTCCAGAAGGGTGAGGTGGGGACGTCGGACCGGTGCGCTACGACCAGCGCTCGCGCCCGGTCGGGCTGGCCAGCCAGGCAGTAGGAGTACGCCCGTAGCCCCAGCGCCTGCTGACGGAGCCCGGCGTCGGCGTGCGCCTCGCCGAAGACCCGGGCCGCCGCGGCGTAGCTGCGCTCCGAGAGCAGCCGAACGCCGAGGTGGAACTGCAGCGCCGGCTCGCCCAGTTCCTTCGGGGTCGCCACCTCGATGCCGCGCTGCAGGTCGGCGCTGCTGGCCAGCATCCAGAGCACGGGTGCCTTGAGGGGCGAGTTGGTCAGCAGGTCGTGGACCCTGTCGATGGAGAGGGCCTCGGCGTGGGTATAGGCGTTGATGTGCCGCTGGAAGTCGAAGTAGGGCAGCGATGCCTCGATGATCTCCGGTGGGAACAGCCGCCCGATGAGGGGACTCGCGCGGAAGCGTGACCGGCACGCGTCGACGTCCGTGAACGCGCGGTCCAGTTCCGCATCGTCGTCGGCAGACGCCGACAGGGCATCGATGCGCTTCGGACGGTCGTCCACCAACGGGGGCGTGTTCGCCGTCAGCCGGCGCAGGAAGACCGCATCACCGATGAACAGGGCACCGAGCTGCTCCGGCCGTTCAAGACCGACTGCCCGCAGTTCCCGCAGGACGGGCAGGGTCTGCCACTGCGCGGCAAAGTGGGCGGCGCTCACCGGGCCCGTGGCGCCTCGTGTGCCGGCGAGCATGAGCTCGGAGCCGATGCCGTGCCAGAGCGAGCAGTCCTCAAAGGCGTCGCAAAATGCCTTGATGACCGACCGCGTCACATCGCCCGAGATGGTGTGCGTGGGGAGCCAGTAGGCCGCCATGCCCCCGTCGGCGAGGCGGGCGTGGATCAGCCGGAAGTATTCGCGCGTGTAGAGGTTGACGACGCCGGCGCTGCGCGGCGGAGGCGGCTCGGACGTGATCAGGTCGAACCGCTGGTCCGTCGTCTGCAGAAAGTAGCGCCCGTCTTCCACGTGCATCCGCACGCGCGGGTCGCGCAGGGGATTATCCGCATCCTTCGGGTAGATCACGGAGCTGCCGGTCAGCACGTCCTTCGAGATATCCACGACGTCGATGCTGGAGAAGGCCGCCGAGTCCGTCATGGCCTTGGCTGTGTTCCCGACGCCGTAGGCGATGAGCAGGCCTCGCTTCAGGTGCGGGTGCAGCGCCATCGGCCAGTAGACGTAGAGCTTCATGTAGCGGCGCGATTCCCAGTCGGTGTCCGCCATCGACGTGGCGTTGACGAACAGGGCGTGGGTGGCCGCCTCGCGGAGGATGGGAGCCTTGAGGTAGATGAGTGTCTCCGCAACGCCTTCCCTGATGGCTTCGACCGTGGCGGCGCCGGACGACGGCGTGCCGCGCAGCGCGGCGTAGCGCTCCACGGGGAACCGCTGGAGGCGCGTGGTCAGGCCGCCAAACGGAAACGCGGCCAGGGCCGCTGCGATGAGCACCAGCGCGCCGATGGCGTGGGGCCGTCGAGGCGCGGTGCGGGCCCACAGCAGGGCGCCGGTCGCGGCATAGATCACCGCGATGGCGAACACCGCACGCTCCATCCCGAGCAACGGCAGCAGCAGGAATCCGCCGGCCAGGGACCCCAGCGCCGAGCCGAGTGTGTTGGCGAACGTCAGCGTGCCGACGGCTCCGGTGTCTGACGCGCTCCCGGCCCGCAGGCCCGCACCGGCCAGCGTGAACAATACGCCCGAGACCAGCGCCACGGGCAGCATCAGCAGGGCGCCGATGGCGAGGATCTCCGGTACCGCGGTGACGAGATGATCGGAGAGCGCGGTCATCCGCAGGAGAAAGACTGCGTAGGAGCCAACCGTCAGCGCGCCGGCCAGCCAGGCCGCGGGGCCTGCATAGAGGTGCGCATCAGGCCATCGTCGCAGCACGGCACCGCCGGCCAGTCCGCCGGCCGCGATGCCCGCCAGCACGGTACCCAGCATCACGGCGAAGGTACTGGAGTAGCCGATGGCCGCCAGCAGCAGCAGACGGAACCAGATCACCTCGAGCGCGAGCAGGGCGAACCCGGCACCGAAGGCGGCCAGCAGCCAGTCCGCCGGAATGGCGGACGGGGTGGACGCTGACCGAGCGGGTGCCGCCGGCACGCCCGCGTCCTTCCACCGGCGGTCGATCCAAAAGGCAACAGCGGCCACGGCTACGTTCAGGAGTCCCGCGGCGATCGCGGTTCCCCGGATCCCCAGCAGCCCCACCAGGACGAACTCCGTCACGGCCACGCCCGCCACCGCGCCAGCCGTGTTCCAGCCGTAGAGCTGGCCCAGTACGGGGCCGAAGCGGGTCTTGCCTGCGACTGTCCGGCTGGTCAGGGCGTGGGTCAGAAGCGGCAACGTGATCCCCATCGCGGTGGCTGGGATGAGCAGCACGAGGAAGGCCACCACGAGGCGGACGACGTTGAGCGTGGCGAGGCTCCCCATCAACGGACGGAGCACCGGTGCCAGCGTCCCGCCCATCGCCGGGAGCCCGAGGACGAGCGCGATCCCGGAGAGCGCCACCGCCACTTCGGCGATGGCGTACAGACGCAACGGCCGGCGGACACGGTCGCCCAATCTGACGGCCAGTCCGTTGCCGGCGGCCATGCCGGCCATGAAGCCGGCCAGTACCAGGCTGGACGCCCAGACGCTGTTGCCGAAGGCCAGGCCCGCCTGGCGGAACCAGAGCGTTTCGAAGATGAGCGCCGAGCAGCCGGAGAGGAAGAACGCTCCGTAGAGCGTGGGAATCATGCGAATGCGGATGGTACCACCCGGACGGTGAAGTCAGAGATCAGAGCCACCCGGATCTGCGGAAACCTGCGTAGAGCCCGACGCTCGACAGGACCATCACCAGCAGGGACAGGTAGTAGCCGTACTGCCACGTGAGCTCAGGCATGTGCGCGAAGTTCATCCCGTAGACGCCGGCAATCAGGGTCGGCACGGCGATGATGGCCGCCCAGGCCGTGATCCGCTTCATGTCCTCGTTCTGCTCGACGGATATCAGCGCCAGATGGGCTTCAAGGCTGGTGGTCAGCAACTCCCGCTGCATATCGATGGCCTCGTCGAGCCGCAGGACGTGGTCGAAGACATCCTGGAAGTAGGGCCGTGCGTCCTCGCGGATGACAGGCAGGTCGAACCGCATCAGTCGCGTGCAGACCTCGATGAGGGGGGAGACCGCGCGCCGCAACTGGAGGGCATCACGCCGGAGCTGGTAGGTGCGGGCCGTGGCGTCGCTGCGCCGGGCCCTGCTGAAGATCGTGTCCTCGAGCGACTGCACGTCTTCTTCGAGTTGCTCGACGACGGGCAGGTACTGATCCACGACAAAGTCCATCAGGGCGTACAGCACGTAGCCGGGCCCCCTGGCGAGCAGGTGCGGCGTTGACTCACAGTGCTGGCGAAGGCTGGTGTGCGGCTGCGGCGAGCCATGGCGGACGGTGACCACGAAGTTGCGTCCGACGAAGACGTGCGTCTCCCCGAACTCGGTGCGGCCGCCGGCAGACACATGCGCCGTCCGCAGCACCACGAAGATGGACTGCTCGTAGGCCTCGGCCTTCGGCCGCTGGTGGGCCTTGACCGCGTCCTCGATCGCCAGATCGTGCAGGCCGAGCTCTTCCTGGATCTGGCGTAGCAGGGCGTGATCCGGCTCGTAGAGGCCAAGCCACACGAACTGGTCCGGGACCACGAGCGCCTCGCTGATCTGGTCGACGCTGATATCCGCGACCCTGACACCACCCGCATACACCGCGCACGCGATGACGGGGCCGGAGGCCGGCAGGTCGGATGCCTGACCGTTCATGGCCTGAGCTTACTCCCGGCAGGCGCGGTTTCCGGTTTGACGCCCACGAGGCCACCCCATACACTCGCGTTCGTGTTCAGGGGCGTGGCCATCGTCGTTGCTGTCGCCATGCTGTCGATGTCGGCGTCGGCAGCGCTGCTGCATGTGCACGCCTCCGCCGGACACGAGCACGCCGAGCATCACCACGGCCCTGCCGCACACAGCCACGCCTCGGTCGTGCACCACCATCAGCACGCGGGGGCGGCTCACCGGGACGGCTCGGAGATCGAGCCGTGTGACCCCGCAGACCACGTCGTACCGCTGGCGTTCACCTGCGTGGCGGCCGGGCAGGTGGACGTGCCGCTCCCGGAGGCGTTCGACGCCGGCGTACTGGCGACCCCGAGCACCTCTACCGTGGCGGTCGCGCCTTCTGACGTGCGTGCACACAGTCCACCTCGCATCACTGACGCTCCGCTCCGCGCCCCGCCCATAGCCCACCTCGCCTGACCACCGGACCGGCTGAGATGCCGGTGGTGTCTGTCCGTTCGTACAACTGAGGGAAGTCATGCCGAGCCGAGCACCGCTGTGTGCCTGGTTCGCGGCGTGCGTCGTGGCCGTTCCGTTCGTCGCGCTGGCGCAGGAGCGCTCCGCCGACGAGGTCGTGGATGCCATCGTGCGCGACGGGCCGCGAGCCATCGCCATTCGATCCGATGTGGATGTCGTCCGCCGCGACCAGCACGCGCGGCTGGCCTTCCCGAATCCGGCCGTGGCCTACAGCCGGGAGGGCGCGGGGTTCACCGAGTTCTTCCAGGTGGAGCAGCCGCTGCCGCTCTTCGGGGTGCGCGGTGTGCTCGCGCGTGCAGGTGTGGCCGCCACCGCGGCCGCCGAGGCCGAGCGCGACGTGCGGCTGTGGGGCCTGCGCGGAGAGGCCAGCCGACTGGTGACACGCTGGCTCTGGGCGCAGGCGCGCGTGGAGGCGACCGCCGCAGACACGCAGGCCGTGGAACGGCTCGTCGGTCTGCTCCGGGTCCGGGAGCGTGAGGGCGAGGGGTCGCGCTTTGATCGCCTGCGCGCGGAGCAGGAAGTCGCCGACCTGAGGCAGGCGGCCGTGACGGCGGCGATTGAGTTGTCCGAAGCGCGGGGTGACATCGCCGCGCTGCTGCCACCCGGCGTGGCCGTGACGCGCGTGACCGGTGTCCTCACTGGAACCCGGACGCCTCCCGAGAGGGAGGCACTGGTGTCACGCGCTCGAGCCAGCAGGGCCGAGCTTCGGGCGCTGCAGCTCGGACTCGATCGCACGGCCCTCGAAGCCGATGCGGCGAAGCGGTCGCGGTGGCCCGTGCCGGTTGTCAGCGGTGGCGTGAAACGCGCGGATACCGGCGCAGAGACTGAACGCGGGGGGGTACTGGGGCTGAACCTGTCGATCCCGCTCTTTGATACCGGTGCGCGTGAGGCCGCCCGCTGGACGGCAGAGGGCGCGCGGATTGCCGCGGAGCGCACGGCCATCGAACAGCAGGTTCGTGCGGAGGTGACGCGGGCCGCCGAGGCGCTGGCGCTGCGCCGGCAGGCCATCGCCGAGGCTGGCGACGATGCCGTGGCCGCCGAGCTCGTCACGACCGCCGAGGTGGCCTATCGCGAAGGTGATATCGGCATCGTCACGTTGCTCGACGCGGTGCGGACGGCGTCACGGGCGCGGATGCGCGACCTCGACCGGCGTCTGGATGTCCGTCTGGCAGAAATCGCGCTCGAGCGCGCAGTGGGAGAGAGGCTGTGGCCATGAAGGCGATGCGTTGGATTCCTATGCTGCTCCTGGCGGCGTCGTGCAGCCGGCCTGCGCCGGACCCGGCCGCGGAGCCTGAACTCGAGGCGCTGGCTGTGACTCGGTGGACGGAGAAGACAGAGCTGTTCGCGGAGTACCCGCCACTGGTCGTAGGCCAGACGTCCCGCTTCGCCATCCACCTGACGCGGCTGGACTCGTTCAAGGCGCTGACGGCGGGGCACGTCGAAGTGCGCCTCAGCGGCGGTGGAGGGCCGGCCGAGGTTTTCGCGATCGATGCGCCGTCCCGTCCGGGGATCTTCGGCGTCAACGTGACACCCGTGCGCCAGGGCCAGCGGGAGATGGCCATCGTGCTGCGCCTGCCTGGGCTCGACGACGAGCATCGCCTGGGGGCCGTGCCGGTCTACCCGGATCTGGCGGCCGCGCGGGCGGCGCCGGCGCCGGAGGAGGCCGCCGTCGAGACCATCAGCTTCCTGAAGGAGCAGCAGTGGGCGCTCGACTTCGGCACCGCCGTGGTGCAGGCGGCACGGGTGCGTGAAAGCGTGCGCGTGCCTGCCGTGGTGGTGGCACGCCCGGGTGGAGCCGCAGACGTGGTGGCTCCACTCGACGGTCGCCTGGTGCGCGTGGCGGACGTGTCGCCTGGGGCCGTCGTGACCGCCGGTCAGGAACTGGGGCGCGTGCAGCCGCCGCCTTCCGCACCCTCTGAGCTGCCGCAGATCCGGCAGACACAGGCGGAAGCCGCGACGGAACTGACGCTGGCGACGCGGGACCGCGAACGCGCCGAGCGGCTGGTCGCGGCAGGTGCGGCGCCGCAGAAACGCCTCGACGAGGCACGCGGGGCGGAGGCGCAGGCCCAGAACCGGGTCGCCGGTGCCGAGGCGCGCCTTGCGCAGTACCAATCGGCGCGGACGGCGGGGGCAGGGGCAGAGGAGGGGCTGTTCGTGCTGCGGTCACCATTGAGCGGCGTCGTCGCAGAACGCGTGGCGACGACCGGTGCCAACGTGGCGGCCGGGACGGTGCTGTTCCGCATCGTTGATGCCACCGCGGTGCAGGTGGCGGGGCACGTGCCCGAGGCGGACTTGGCGCGCGTGCGTGGTGCGAAGGCCGCCGAGCTTGAGGTCGCCGGCCTTGCGTCGCGCGTGCCCGCGGGCCGGTTCAGCAGCCTGGGACGGGTGCTCGACCCGGCCACGCGCACGGTGCCCATCACGTTTGCGCTCGATAACCGCGCCCTGGGCCTTGCGGTGGGCCAGGCCGTATTCCTCCATGTGTTGCTGGACGAGACCGAGGCGCGCCCCGTGGTGCCGGTGTCGGCGCTGGTTGACGACGCCGGTCGACCCATCGTCTTCGTGCAGCTCGAAGGGGAGGCGTTCGAGCGGCGCCCGGTCACGCTCGGGGCGCGGTCCGGGAATGTCGTGCAGGTGACCAGCGGCGTGAAGGCGGGCGACCGCGTGGTGACCACCGGCGCGTACCTCATCCGCCTGGCATCGCTCTCCACGCAGGTACCGTCCCATGGCCACGTGCACTGATCAGGAGATTCCATGATTGACGCCCTGATTCGCTGGTCCCTGCACCATCGCGCCACCGTGGTCGCGCTGGCTGTGGCGTTTCTGGTGTGGGGAGGCTGGACCGCCGCCCACATGCCGCTCGACGTGCTGCCGGACCTGACGGCCCCGTCGGTGACGATCCTCACCGAAGCGCCCGGGATGGATCCGCTCGAGATCGAGGCGCTCGTCACGTTCCCGATCGAGTCGGCGTTGAACGGGGCGGCCGGTGTCCGTCGCGTGCGGTCGGCCACGGCGGTCGGCGTGGCCGTTGTGTGGGTGGAGTTCGACTGGGGGCAGGACATCGCCCGGGCACGCCAGACGGTGACCGAGAAGCTGGCGCTCGTGGCCGGCGCACTCCCGCCGTCGGTGGAGCCGCCGTTCCTGGCGCCGGTGTCGTCCGTCATGGGCGAAGTCCTGTTCATCGACCTCGAGTCGGACCGCCACTCACCCCGGGAGATCCGGACCGTGGCCGAGACGCTGGTGCGCCGGCGACTGCTGGCCGTGCCCGGCGTCTCGCAGGTGATTGCCACCGGCGGCGACCAGAGGCAGTACGAGGTTGTGCTCGACCCAGCGCGGCTTGCCGCGCACGGGATCGCGGTCGGTGAGGTGGAGCAGGCGCTGACCCTGGCCAACCAGAACGCCACCGCGGGCTTCCAGGTGGCCGAAGGGCAGGAGTACCTGATCCGCGGCGTCAGCCGGCTTACCGACACCGACGCCATTGCCGCCGTGCCGGTGCGCACGGCAGGTGCCGTCCCCGTGCTCGTCCGTGACCTCGGGCTCGTGCGGGAGGGGTCCGCGATCAAGCGGAGCGAGGGTTCCCACAACGCGAAGCCCGCCGTCATCCTGGGGATTCAGAAGCAGCCCAACGTCAACACGCTTGAGCTGACCGCGCAGATTGAAGCCACGCTCGACGACCTCCAGCGGACGTTGCCCGCGGGCATGCGGATTCACCGGGACCTCTTCCGGCAGGCCGACTTCATCGAGCAGGCCCTGCGGAACCTCGTCACCGCGCTCCTTGAAGGCGCGGGCCTGGTCATCCTGGTCGTGCTGCTGTTCCTCATGAACGGCCGGGCGGCCCTGATCACGCTGCTTGCGTTGCCACTGTCGCTCGTGGCGGCAGTCGTGGCGCTCGATCGCTTCGGGCTCTCCATCAACAGCATGAGCCTCGGCGGGCTCGCGATCGCCATCGGGGAACTGGTGGACGACGCCATCATCGACGTCGAGAACGTTGTCCGCCGGCTGCGGCAGAACGCCGCGCGGCCCGAGGCGGAACGCCGCCCGGTGCTGGAGGTGGTCTATCGCGCCAGCACCGAGATCCGTAGCTCGGTGGTCTTCGCCACCGTCATCGTGGTGCTGGTGTTCCTGCCGCTGTTCGTGCTGGGGAGCGTAGAGGGCCGGCTGCTCCGCCCGCTGGGCTTTGCCTACGTGGTGGCGCTGTCGGCGTCCCTGCTGGTGGCGCTCACCGTGACGCCGGTGCTGTGTGCGTGGCTCCTCCCATCCTCGAAGCTGATTCGGGCGGGCACCGAGCCGGCGCTGATGCGGTGGCTGAAAGGCGCCTATGAGCGATGGCTCCTGCGGGCGCTCCACTACTGGCGCACCGTGGTCGTGACGGCCGTGCTGCTGCTGGCGGCTGCAGTGGCAGGCATCTTGTCGAGCGGGCGATCGTTTCTCCCGGAGTTCAACGAGGGGGCGCTCACCATCAGCGCCGTCACCATCCCGGGAACCAGCCTGGCGGACTCCGACGCGCTCGGTAACGCCCTGGAGCGGCTGCTCCTGAGTGTGCCGGAGGTCACTTCGACGGCGCGGCGCACCGGCCGGGCCGAACTCGATGAGCACGTGCAGGGCGTCGAGTCCGCCGAGATCGACGTGCGGCTGAAGGCGTCCCCACGCGCAAGGGAGGTCGTCCTCGGCGAGATCCGCCAGAAGGTCTCGCTCCTGCCCGGGACCAACGTGACCGTGGGGCAGCCGATCTCCCACCGCATCGACCACATGCTCTCGGGCACCCGCGCGAACATCGCCGTCAAGATCTTCGGGGACGACCTCCAGACGCTGCGCGCCCTCGGTCAGCAGGTGCAGGCGGAGGTGGCGCGCGTGCCTGGCGTGGTGGACCTGTCGGCGGAGGCCCAGGCCGACATCCCCACGCTGCGCGTGACGGTGGACGCCGCCGCGGCCTCCCGCTACGGACTGGTGACCGGTGCCGTGTCGGAGGCGCTGCAGACGGCCCGGGTGGGCCGGCAGGTCGGCCTGGTCCTCGACGGCCAGATCGCCGTGCCGCTCGTCGTCCGGTACGAGGGCGGAGACGACGTGGCGCTGAGCGACGTGGGTGCCACACGCATCCAGACGCCGGACGGCGGCCAGGTGCCGCTGTCGGCGGTGGCGTCATTGACGCAGGACCGCGGCCCGAACTTCGTGATGCGCGAGAACGCCCAGCGGCGCATGGTCGTGCAGTGCAACGTGGCGGGCCGCGACCTGCGCAGCGTCGTGGACGACATGCAGGCGCGCATCACCAGGGCCGTGCTGCTGCCGCAGGGCTATCGCATCGAGTACGGCGGGCAGTTCGAGAGTGAGGCCGGCGCGTCCAGCCAGCTCCTGTGGCTGTCGCTGGGCGTCATCGTCGCGATCTTCTTCATCCTCGCCTCGGCGTTCGGCTCGGTCCGCGACGGGCTGCTCATCATGGTGAACCTGCCGCTGGCGCTCATCGGCGGCGTGGCCGGGCTCTATCTCGCCGGGGGTGTGCTGTCCGTCGCCTCCATCGTGGGCTTCATTACCCTGTTCGGCATCGCGACCCGGAACGGCATCATGCTCGTGTCGCACATCAAGCACCTGCAGACGAGCGAGGGCGTGACGGACTTCCGGACAGCGGTGGTGCACGGCGCCACGGAACGCGTGGTGCCCATCCTGATGACGGCGCTTGCCGCCGGGCTGGCCCTGGTGCCTATTGCGCTATCGGCCGGTCAGCCGGGCAGTGAGCTGCAGGCGCCGATGGCCATGGTCATCCTGTTCGGGCTCGTCAGCTCGACTGCGCTGAACATGGTCGTCGTCCCGATCCTGTACGAGCGCTTCGGGCGCCCGTCCACAAGAGTAGACGGAGTCATCGTATGAACATCTGATATCGTATGTTCATGCCGAAATCGGCCGTGTCCGTCACGCTTGACGTCGACAACCTGCTGTGGCTTCGGGCGCGAGCCGCTCAGCGGAAGCGCCGGAGTTTGAGCGACACCCTCGATGAGGTGGTGACGGCCGCCCGCACGGGTGGTCTCGGTGCCGGACCGATCCGCTCGGTCGTCGGCACGATCTCGTGCTCGGACGAAGACTTGCAGGCTGCGGACGCGTACGTCAAGGCCCTGTTCCAGGATTCGGCGAACCGTCCACTGGAGGTCCACGAGCCGCGTGCGGTCTACGGACCCCCGCGGCGCCGCGCGAGTGTGAGTCGCGGCGCCGGTAAGGGTCAATCGCGTCGTGGCTGAGCTGCTGGCGGCGGTCATCGATACGCACGCGCTGATCTATCACTCGACCGGAGCGCGGCGCCTCGGTCCCGCGGGGCGACGCCTCTTTCAGAGGGCCGAGGAGCGGCAGGCGGTGCTCCACGTTCCGGCGGCCGTGATCTGGGAGATGGCGTTCCTGGCCCGTAGCCGTCGAGTGGACCTGCGCCGTTCGGTTCGTGACTACTTTGATGACCTCTTTAGCAATCCCTCGTTCCACCCCCACGATCTGGATGCTCGCCAGGTGCTCGCGGCGGCGGATTGGCTGCAGTTCCGCGACCCGTTCGACGCGTTGATCTGCGCGTCAGCCGCCGAACTGTCCTTGCCGTTGATCACCCGGGACGCGGTGATTGCCGAGTCCGGCCTCGTCCGGACTGTCTGGTAGGCAGCGGGCCAGCGTCCGCGACGCTTCCGGACGCAGCCAGGCCCACAGGCTGACACCTTCTGGCGCGCAGGTGCAGAAACGCACAGTGGTGGGACGCCTGCCCCTGACATGCTCGGCTCATGTCTACTCCTAACCTCAGGAACACCAACACCACCCTGATCATCATCGGGACGGCTGTGGTGGTCCTGCTACTCGTGCTGGTCTTTGGCGGCGGCGGGATGATGTCGGGCGGCGGCATGATGAACGGGTGGCGATAAGGTGGCGGAGGCGGTGCCGCAGATGACAGATCCGGTGTGCGGCACGCCGGTGGACCCGGCCAAGGCGGCGGGGACGAGCGACTACCAGGGGCAGACGTACGTGTTCTGCTCCAAGGGGTGCAAGGCGAAGTTCGACGCGAAGCCTGACGCCTTCGTGCATCCGGCGCCGGCTGATCCGCCGACTGCTCCGGCTCCTCCGGCCAAGGCCGCGGATGCCCGCGAGTTCACCTGCCCCATGCATCCCGAGGTCGTCCGCGATGCCCCAGGGGCGTGCCCGATTTGCGGGATGGCGCTCGAACCGCGGGTGGCGACGCTCGACGACGAGAACCCCGAACTGGACGACATGACGCGGCGGTTCCGCTGGTCGCTCGGCCTCACCGTCCCGATGCTCGCCTTTATGATCTCGGACGTCCTTGCCGGGCCAGCCGCTCCAGCACACGCTCGGGCCGGCGTGGATGGTCTGGTCGCAGCTCGTGCTCGCGACGCCCGTGGTGCTCTGGGGCGGCTGGCCGTTCTTCACCCGCGGCTGGGCGTCGCTGGTGAGCCGGCACCTCAACATGTTCACGCTCATCGCGCTGGGCGTGGGCGCGGCGTATGGCTTCAGCGTCGTGGCGGCGCTGGCGCCGGGGCTCTTTCCTGCGTCGTTCAGGACGCATGGCGATCAGGTCGGCGTCTACTTCGAGCCGGCCGCAGTCATCGTGGTCCTCGTGCTCCTCGGCCAGGTACTGGAACTGCGCGCCCGCAGTCAGACGAGCACGGCCATCAGAAAACTGCTCGGGCTGACCCCCGCGACGGCCCGGCGCGTGGACGCGTCCGGCACGGAGCAGGACGTGCCCCTCAAGCACGTGCAGGTCGGCGACCGCCTCCGGGTGCGACCGGGCGAGCGCGTGCCCGTGGACGGGGTGGTGGTGGACGGGCGCAGCGTCGTCGACGAGTCGATGGTCACCGGTGAGCCGATTCCCGTCGAGAAGGCGCTGTCTGCCAAGGTTACCGGGGGTACGGTCAACGGCACCGGCACCTTCCTCATGGAGGCGCAGCGCGTGGGGAGCGACACCCTGCTCGCGCAGATTGTCCGCCTCGTCAGCGAGGCGCAACGCTCGCGCGCGCCCATCCAGCGCTTGGCGGACACTGTGTCCGGCTGGTTCGTCCCGGCCGTCATCCTCGCGGCGGTCCTGACCTTTGGCGTCTGGGCGTGGCTTGGGCCAGAACCGCGCCTCGCGCACGCGCTCGTGAATGCCGTGGCGGTGCTCATCATCGCGTGCCCCTGCGCCCTGGGGCTGGCGACACCCATGTCAATCATGGTCGGCACCGGGCGCGGTGGCGAGGTGGGCGTCCTGCTGCGCAACGCCGAGGCGTTCGAGGTGATGGAGAAAGTCGACACGGTGGTCGTCGACAAGACGGGCACCCTCACCGAGGGCAAGCCGGCCCTGACCACCGTGGTGCCGGAGCCCGGCTTTGACGAGGCAGCGCTCCTCCGGTTCACCGCGAGCCTGGAGCGCGTCAGCGAGCATCCGCTGGCCGCCGCGATCGTGCGCGGCGCGGAGGATCGCGGCGTGCCGACCGTGGGTGTCACGGACTTCCGCTCGATCACGGGTAAAGGCGTCGTGGGCGTGGTCGACGGGCGCACGGTCGCCATCGGCAACGCCGCCCTGCTCGAGGAGCTCGGCGCCGTGAATCAGGCCGCCATCGGTCGGGCCAATGACCTCCGGCGCAACGGCGAGACCGTGATGTTCGTCGTCGTGGACGGCGCCCTGGCCGGCCTGGTCGGCGTGGCGGACCGCGTGAAGCCCACGACGGTGGAAGCCATTCGTGCGCTCCGCGCCGAGGGGCTGCGGATCGTCATGCTGACGGGGGACAGCCGCGTGACGGCCGAAGCGGTGGCGCGGGCCGTGGGCATCGACACCGTCGAGGCCGAGGTCCTGCCCGAGCAGAAGGCCGCCGTCATCAAACGGCTGCAGGCCGAAGGGCGTCGCGTGGCCATGGCCGGTGACGGTGTCAACGATGCCCCCGCGCTGGCGCAGGCTGACGTGGGCGTGGCCATGGGCACCGGCACGGATGTCGCGATGGAGAGCGCAGGCGTGACGCTGGTGCAGGGCGACCTGCGCGGCCTCGTGCGCGCACGGAAGCTGAGCCGGGGGACCATGCGGAACATCCGACAGAACCTGTTCTTCGCCTTCGTCTACAACGTGCTCGGTGTGCCGGTGGCCGCGGGCGTCCTCTACCCGGTGTTCGGTGTGCTGCTGAGCCCGATCATCGCCGGCGCGGCCATGACCTTCAGCTCGGTATCGGTCATCGGCAACGCCCTGCGGCTGCGGCGCAGCGACATTTGAGCCCAGAGGGAAATTGCCGGCCTCAGTGCGGAAAACACGGCGTCAGGCCAGGATCGACCACCGGGTGGCCCGGTCCTGGCTGAGATCGCAGCGGAAAATATCGGAAGTGGGCGCGGCCTGGGACTTGCTGAAGGTGAACGGCGGGCGGGCAGTTGCACCTCGGGCGGAGGGGAAGCGGGTGGATACTAGGCTCGTGCGGCGAATTCAGCGAACGATCGTAGCGGCAATTGTTGTCGCGCTGACGCTCGGCTCCGCCGGCCTCTGCGAGGCCGCGATGGCGGTCATGTTCTGCCGCCCGGCGCCGACAGCGTGTCCGTTGCACGCACCACCCGCGGACCAGGGCCAGCGTTCCCACGTGTCGCCATCAGCCGTGTCCTGCTGCGTCGTCGCCTCGGACGCTCCCGTCCCCGTGCTGGCAGTCCCTGGTGATCCAGCGGCGGTGCGCGCCCCGCAGGTGTCGATACCGCGCGTGGCTCTTGCTGTTGTCCCCTCCCTGACGATCACCGCGGTGGCCCGGTCGAGTCCGGTGCGCCAGGCCGCGGTGCCGCAACATCTGCTCTTCTCCGTCCTCCTCGTCTGATCGCCTCCCGTCGTGATGCGTGCGCACGGGCGTTGGCCCGGCGTGCGTTGACGCGTGCCCGACGGCACGCTGGTCTGAACGGGGGCACTTCATGATCGACCGGCTGATTGACCTGGCGCTGCGCAACCGTGCGCTGGTGGTGGTGCTGTATCTCGGGCTCGGAGGCTGGGGCTGGTGGGCGCTTGGCACCACGCCCATCGACGCCATTCCGGACCTCTCCGACAACCAGGTGATTGTCTTCACCGACTGGGCGGGCCACAGCCCGCAGGAGGTGGAGGACCAGGTCACCTACCCGCTGACCACGAACCTGCAGGGGCTGGCCGGTGTGCGCGTGGTGCGGTCGCAGTCGGCCTTCGGGTTCTCGATGGTCTATGTCGTCTTCGAGGATTCGATCGATCTGTACTTCGCGCGCACGCGTGTGCTCGAACGGCTGGCGCTGGTAGCCAGAAGCCTCCCCACAGGCGTGGTGCCTGCGCTCGGCCCAGACGCCACCGGGGTGGGCCACGTGTTCTGGTACACGCTCGACAGCCCTACCCACTCGCAGCAGGAACTCCGCACGCTCCAGGACTGGTTCGTCCGCTATCAGCTCAACTCGGTGCCCGGCGTGGCCGAGGTGGCCTCGGTGGGCGGGCAGGTGCAGCAGTACCAGATTGACGTGGACCCGAACCGCCTGCGTGCCTACGGTCTGGCGCTCGGCACGATTGTGTCCGCCGTTCGCGACAGCAACGTGAACGTCGGGGGCAACGTGCTCGAATCCAACGGCTCCTGGGTGATCGTGCGGGGTGTCGGGCTGGTGACCTCGGCCGACGATCTGCGGTCCGTCGTGGTTGGTGGCTCAGGCGGTGTGCCGATCCGCGTCGGCGATGTGGCTGATGTGCACATCGGCCACGCCTTCCGCGTGTCCTCGCTGGTCAAGGGCGATCGCGAAGCGGTGGGCGGGGTGGTGGTGGTCCGTTCGGGCGTGAACACCAAGGCGGTCATCGACGCGCTGAAGGCGCGGATCGCGCAGATTCAGCCCGGGCTGCCCCCGGGGGTTACGCTCGTGCCCTTCTACGACCGGTCCACGCTCATCGAGCAGGCCGTGGACACCCTGCGTGCCGCACTCCTTGAGGAGATCGCGCTGGTCACGCTCGCGCATGTCGTGTTCCTGATGCACGTGCGGTCCATCCTGATCGTGACGCTTCCCCTGCCGCTCGCGGTGCTGCTCTCCTTCCTCGCGATGCACTACGCGGGCCTCTCCGCCAACATCATGAGCCTGGCTGGCATCGCCATCGCCATTGGTGTGCTCGTGGATGCCGGCATCGTCGTCACCGAGAACGCGTTCCGGTACATCGAGCAGCACGGCATCGACACCAAGGACCGCGCGAAGGTGCTCGAAGCCGTGCGCACCTCCACGCGCCTTGTCGGGCGGCCGGTGTTCTTTTCGATGGCGATCATCCTGCTGGCCTTCGTGCCGGTGTTCACGCTGACGGGGCAGGAAGGGAAGCTCTTTCACCCGCTGGCATTTACGAAGACCGCGGCCGTGCTGGCGGCCACGCTGATGGCCGTGACGCTCGTGCCGGTGCTCTGCTCGCTGCTGCTTGGCGGGCGGATGCACAGCGAGGACCGGAACCCGGTGATGCGGGGACTGCAGTTCCTGTACCGGCCGGCCCTGACTTTCGCGCTCGTGCATCGCGGCCTGGCCGTGGGCGTGGCGGCGCTCATCTTCGCGGGCGCCCTTGGCCTGACGCGCCAGATCGGCAGCGAGTTCATGCCGGCGCTGGACGAAGGCGACCTGATGTTCATGCCGATCTCGGACCCGGCGATTTCGCTCGAGGAGAACACGCGGATCGCCGCCCAGCAGAACACGGCGCTGCTCAGCGTGCCGGAGGTCGCGTCGGTCGTGGCCAAGGTGGGCCGCGCCGACACCTCCACCGATCCGGCGCCTCTCAATATGACGGAGACGATCGTCCACCTGAAGCCGAAGGACCAGTGGAGGCCGGGGAAGACACTGGACGACCTGCGCGGCGAGATGAGCCGCGCGGCCCAGTTGCCGGGCGTGTCCAACATCTGGACGATGCCGATCGTCAACCGGATCGACATGCTCACCACCGGCATCCGATCCGAGGTTGGCGTGAAGGTGTTCGGCACGGATCTGGCGGTGCTCGAGGGTCTGGCCCGGCGCGTGGCGGATGTGGCGGCGCGCGTGCCGGGTGCCGGTGGCGTCTACCCGGAACCCGTCACGAGCGGTCAGTACCTGAACATCGACATCGACCGCGAGGCCGCGGCCCGGTACGGCATCGGCGTCGGGGACATTCAGGGCGTCATCGAGCACGCCGTCGGCGAGACGGTGCTCGGAATGACGATTGAAGGCCGCCGCCGCTTCCCGATTCGCGTGCGCTATGCCCCGGAGCACCGCGCCGACCCCGATTCGCTCGGGGCCGTGCTGGTGGCGTCGCCCGCCGGGTTGCAGGTGCCGCTCGGGCAGGTGGCGCGGATTACGCAGGTGCGCGGGCCCGCGATGATCTCGTCGGAGAACGGGCTGCTGCTGGCCACCGTGCTCCTGAACGTGCAGGGCCGCGACATTGGCGGGTTTGTCGCCGAGGCGAAGGCGGCCGTGGCGAGAGACGTGCCACTGCCGTCCGGCTACTACATCGGCTGGAGCGGCCGGTGGGAGAACCAGGAGCGCGCCCGCGCCCGGCTGCAGGTCGTGCTGCCGGTGGTGCTCGTCGTGATCTTCGTCCTGCTCTACCTGACGTACCGGTCTCTCCTGGAGGCGGCCCATGTGCTGCTGGCGGTGCCGTTTGCGCTCTCCGGTGGCGTCTACCTGCTCTGGTTCCTTGGCTACAACTTCTCGGTCGCTGTCTGGGTCGGCTTCATTGCGCTCTTCGGCACGGCGGTGCAAACCGGCGTGGTGATGGTGATCTACCTCGAGGAGGCGGTCGAGCGGAAACGGCTGGCACTCGGTGGGGTGCTGACGCGAACCGCGCTGCGCGAGGCGGTGATGGAGGGCGCCCTGCTGCGTCTGCGGCCGAAGGTCATGACGGTATCGACGGTCGTCGCCGGGTTGCTGCCGCTGATGTGGAGCGACCGCGTGGGCGCGGAGGTGATGAAGCCGCTGGCCACACCGGTGCTGGGCGGCATGGTGTCGTCGCTGCTGCACGTGCTCATCGTGACCCCGGCGATCTTTTCGTGGCTGCGTGAACGGCAACTCGGGCTGGGGCCTGAATCAGTCGACGCGCCGCCTGCCGGGCGCGGCCCGAGGGTTGGCGTGTGGGCGCTCGTGGTCCTCGGCGTGGCCGGTGCGGTGCTGGCTGGATGGCTGCTCCGGTCGCGCGGGCCTGTGGAGGGGCGGCCTGATGCCGTACCGGTCGTGCAGGTCGTAAAGGCTGGGGACATCGAGGTCGTGCTCCGGGCGCCTGGGGGTGCGCTCACGCAGGGCCGCAACCGGTTCGTGCTGGAGTTCCGGCGCGCGGGTGGCGGCACCGCGCTGGTGGACGTGGGCCAGGCACGAGCGTCGGCCAGCATGACGATGCCGGGCATGTCGATGTCGGGTGGTCTTGATGTGCAGCGGACGAACGTGCCCGGGCACTACGCCGTCACGGGAGAGTTCGGGATGGCCGGCGCGTGGCAATGGGTGATCGAGTGGGATGGTCCGGCGGGGAAGGGCTCCGCCACCTTCGAAGGGGGTGTGCAATGAAGCTCGGGCCTGTTCGTGTCGTGATGGTGGCCGCGGCGGTGGCGGTGTGGCCGGCTGCACTCTGGCCGACTGCACTGTGGCCGGTCGTGGCGCGAGCGCAGGGAGTCGCACCTCTGCCGTCCGCGCGGTTCGTGGACGTGGCGACGGGAATGACCGTTGATGAGGCCGTGCAGCGGGCGCTGGCCCGTGAGCCGTCGTTGCGTGAAGCGCGGAGTGGCGTGGATGTGGCCCGAGGCATGCGTCAGCAGGCCGGTCTGCGTCCCAACCCGGAGGTCATGATCGAGCGGCGCGACGCGCCAACCGGGATGGATGCCCAGACGATGGCCAGCATCGAGTGGCCGCTGGAACTGGGGCGGCGTCCCGGGCGCATGGCCGTGGCCGACCGGCAGATCGGCGTGGCCGAGCTTGGTGTCGTTGATCGCGAGCGGCGCCTGACGGCCGATGTCCGGTCGAGATACGGCGCCGTGCTCATGGGAGCACGCCTACTCGACGTCCTGACGGAGATGGCCGAGGTGACGCGCCGGCAGCGCGACCTTGCGGCCGCGCGTGTGGACGCCGGGGCATCGCCATCGGTGGAGCGCGACACGCTCGACGTGGAACTGGGCCGGCTGGACGCCGACGTCCACCTGCAGACGGGCCGTGTGCGCGCGTCGCTCTCAGAACTGCGCCGGCTTGTCGCGATGCCGGGGGAGGAACCGCTGGTCCTTCGCGACACGCTGGAGGAGGCACGGCGGCGCGTGCCGGTGAGTGGTGACGGCGCCGCGGTGGACGCCGGCACACGACCCGACGTGCGCGAGGCGGAGGCCCACGTCGCCGTCGCGGACGCACGCGTGGCGCAGATCCGGCGGGACGCACGCCCTGAGCTGAGGGTCTTCGGTGGCTACATGCGGATGGATAGCGGGTTCTCGCAGCTTGGGCAGACGGCCACCGGGGCGCTGGAGCCGGTGAGCGGCGTGTTTCATTACGCCACCGCTGGCCTCAAGGTCACGCTCCCGTTCAACCGGAATCAGGGCGACGCGCAGGCGGCGCGGGCCGAGCGGATGGGCGCGGCTGCCGCAGTCGAGGCCGTGAAGCTGACCGCGGAGGCTGAGCGCCAGGCGGCGAAGGCGAACCTGGATGCTGCGCGCGGGGCCGTGCGCGTGCTCGAGCGCACACGGGCAACAGCCAGGCGCCTGCTCGACGTCGTGGCGCAGAGCCACGAACTGGGCCGCGGAACGCTGGCCGATGTGCTGATGGAACGGCGGCGGTTTGTGGAGGTCGAGCGCGCCTACGTCGAGGCACTGGGTGCCGAGTACGACGCGGCGGTGATGCTGAACCTGGCAATGGGAGGTGTGCGATGACGGGTCCCGTGATGCTGAACCGGGGTGGCGCTGCGCTGGTGGCCATCGGTCTCGTGGCGGCCGGTGTGGCCGTGGGGTTCGTGGCAACGCGTTGGAGCGCGTCGACTGCCCACGAAGCCATGCCAGTTGCGCCTCTGACCTCGCCGCCACCGGCGACTGTTGCGGCGGCAACGCCAGCCGCGGAGGTCAGAATTGCCCTGAGCGCAGAGATGCTCGATCGTGCGGCGATCGTCACCGCACCAGCCGGCCAGCGGCCCGTGACCACGGTCCTGCGGGTGCCAGGGATCGTGACGGCCGATACCTACCGGCAGACCATTGTGACGCCATTGGTGGGCGGCCGGGTCGAGGCTGTCAGTGTGGAGTTGGGTGCGGCCGTCCGGCCAGGACAGGTGCTGGCGCGCGTGTACAGCCCTGAAGTGGCCGAGGTGCGCGAGCGGCACGTGTCGGCCCAGGCCATGCTCAATGCGCACGATCGAGAGCTGCAGCGCCTGCAGCGTCTGCGCGAGATCGGCGCCGCCAGTCAGCAGGAACTCGAACGGGCCCACGCCGAGCACGCCGCGCAGGTGGCCGGCGTGGAGACCGCGCGGGCGCGGTTCGCCCTGCTCGGAGCGGAGGAGGCCACGGCGTCAGGGGCATCGACGTTCCTCGTGCGCGCCCCCTCGGCTGGCGTCGTGACCGCGCGGGCCGTGAACCAGGGGCAGAATGTGGACCCGGCCATGGGGCTCTTCACCATCAGCGACCTCTCGTCCGTCTGGGTGGTGGCTGATGTGTACGAACGGGATCTCTCCGCCGTGCGTGCGGGCCAGGCCGCGTACGTGACGGCTGGTGCGTACCCGGACCAGGTGCTGGCGGGCCGCGTGACCTACATCGATCCCGAGATGCGCGCGGACACGCGCACGGCCCGTGTGCGTGTCCAGGTGCCGAACACGTCCGGGCATCTGCGCATCGGCATGTTCGCCGACGTCCGGATCGACCGGCCCTCAGCCGTCGCGTCCGTGGTCGTGCCGAGGTCAGCCGTGCAGACGATCGGAGAACGGCATGTGGTGTACGTCCCGGTTCCGGACCAGGCCGGCGCGTTTGTCGAACGCGAGGTCCAATTGGGGCCCGGCGGCGGCGATGACCTGCCAGTCGCCAGCGGCCTCACGGCTGGTGAGACGGTGGTGACGGCGGGCAGCTTCTTCCTGCGGGCGGAGATCGAGCGCCTGGGATTGCGGCACACGCTGGCAGCCGGGAGCGCGCCTGGGGTGGAGGTTGCGCCCGTCAACACCAGGTGAGGTGCCCGCAGATGTTCACGGGGACCGTCGTCGCGCAGCAGGTGTGCCGAAACCCGCCGTGGGGCGCTAGAAGCGGAACAGCTTGTTGAACTTCACCACGAAGGCCCGGTTCAGCATTTCGGACGACCGGGTTGGTGTCAGCGGGTTCATGTTCTGGTCGTTCGTGTAGACGACGAAGAATTCGCTGCCTGGTTCGTATTCCCACCGCAGGCGCAGGTTGGTGCTGAACGTACTGTTGGTGGAGTTGTACTGCACGAACGCGCTGGCGAAGATGCGCGGCGTGAACGTGTACGTCGTCCGCGTGCGGTAGAGCTGCGTGTTGAAGGCGCCGAAGGGCAGGTCGATCCAGTTGATGGTGACCGACGGCTCCACGGCAAGCTTGGGCGTGACGGCCAGCCGCGCCGCGCTGATCCCGAACACATGCTGGGTGCCGCCGTAGAGGCCGCCGTACTCGTAGCTGCCGGAGAAGTTGTACCGCTTCTGTGGCCCGATCGTGTAGAACGTGCGCACGGACTTCGTGTCGTACGCGCCTGCCGGCACGGTCACGTTCGGGGCGATGCGGAAGGGCCGCAGCAATACGTCGTAGCCGTGGTTGAACTCGGCGTTGAGGGCATCTGAGCTGTGGAACTCCGTGTTGAACGTCACGGTGTCGTCCGACGTTTCCCGGATCGAGGCGGTGTTGTTGTAGATGTAGTCGAAGTTCCCGGTCAGCGAGATCCTGCGGAGGGTCTTGCTCTTCAGGCGGCGGCTGAGGCGCGCGGTGCCGGTGGTCTGGCGCATGTTGTCGCGCCGGACGAAGCCGACCTCCGGGTTGAAGTCGTCGTCGATGAAGAGGTGCCGGACCGAGAGGCCCCAGTTGTCCGGGGTGACGCCGAAGACGCCGCCATAGCTGCGTTTCGCACCGCCCAGTCCCGGCGTATCGGCGACCGAATAGAAGGCATCCGCCCCGATGTTGTCGAGCAGGTTGAAGCCGGCATCCACGCCGTACGCGTGGCTGGATTCACCCGGCCGCACCAGTGATTGAGAGCGCCCCGTGTAAGTGGCGCCGAGGGTGCTCCGCTTCAGGATGTCGCGCTTGATGCGCAGGACGGTGAAGTTGGTCTGCGGGGACTGGGTGGTGGAGTCCTCCTTCGACGTGATGTTGAGCAGGCCGACGAGGTTCCGCCCGATCTTGCCGGTGACCCGCGCGCCCCCGACAATCGGGATGTCGCGGCCCTGCCCGCTCAGGCCCACCTGCCGGCTGAAGAAGAGCGGGGCGCCGCCGCCCGAGGCAGAAAAGATCCCAGAGCCTTCCAGGAAGAAGTCGCGCTTCTCGGGGAACGCCTGGTTGAACCGCGTCAGGTTCACCTGCTGGTCGTCGGCTTCGACCTGCGCGAAGTCGGTGTTGTAGGTGAGGTCCGCGTTCAGGTTCTGCGTGATCCCGTACTTCACGTCCACGCCGAAGTCGCCGGCCGCGTCGTTGCGGACCACCGGACGCGCGGTGTTGTCGCTGGTCAGCCGCGAGATGCCGTAGGGCTTGATGTCGAAGTTCTTGCTGCCCTCCGGGGCCTCGATCCCGACCAGGGTGCCCGCGTAGGACACGCGGCTGATGGCGCCGCCGCCGAACGTCACGGGCATTCTGGTGAGGAAGGTCGTCTCGTTGCGGTGGCGGATGGTCCGGCGGAAGTTGACGCCCCACACCTGCTCCTTGCCAGGCCGGTAGCGGATGGTCTTGAACGGGATCTTGAATTCGGCCGTCCAGCCGCCCTCGAAGCGGCTGGTGCGGACGTCCCACACGGCGTTGTAGTCGCAGTTGGTGGCGCCCTGCGCCTCCCCGACCTGGCAGTCACCGAGCGCGCCGAGCGGCGTCGTGTAGAAGAGGAAGCCGGTCTGGCGATCGTAGAAGGTGTCGAAGGCGAGGCCGAAGTCGTCGTTCTGGCGGGCCTTGTCGCGCCGCAGTTCGTTGGCGATGAGCGTGGCCTTGTCCTTCACCCAGAGCCTGGCGGCCACGTACACGTTGTTCCGGTCGTAGAAGATCCAGACCTCCGTGTGCTCGGTGGCCTCCTTCCCGTTGTCGGGGAGCACCTGGTAGAAGCCGGTAATCGGCTTGAGGACGTCATAGACGGGCTCGTCCAGCCTGCCGTCGAAGGAGAATCCTTCGGGCGCGCGCGTGGCGCGTACCGTGGTGAGTCCGGTGGCGGCGTCCCGCGTCTGCATCTCGGGGGCGATCGGCGGGGGCGGCCCGAAGATGTGCCGGCCGGCCACCTCGGCGCCGACGGTGGGGCCTTGACCAGCCGTGGCGATGCCGGCGAGGAAGCTCAGCACCAGGGAAACAAGCACGGGACGAGCGCGGAACATCGAGTCGATACCTCAGCCAACACAAACGGAGATCTCCGCTGCGGCTATGGCCGGCACGGCGTGCGACGGCTGAAGCGGCAGCGGAGACCGGACGGGCGACGGCGGATGCCTTCCCGGGGGCGGCCAGCGCGACCGCCTGCAGATAACTACAACAGATTACCGGGGAACGTTGCGGCGGGGCTCCTCAAGATGTCGCGCCCCGTCAGTCCTCGACCTTGATGCGGATGTGGCGGATGTGGGTCTCGACGACCTGCAGCTGGAACCCGAGCCGTGTGGGCTCCGTTAGCTGGCCCTCCTCGACCGTCGAGATCAGCATGCCGTTCAGATAGGCCTTGAGGCCGCCGTTTCTCGCGATGATTTCGATGTCCTGCCACTCATTCGGCCCGCGCAGCGCGCGGCGGCGCACGTCGTCATCGTAGGTGTTCTTCAGGCTCGCGCCACTCGGGCCCGAACCCTGGATGTGCATGAAGTCGTACCACCGGCCGTCCACGAGCCCGTACCGGGCAGGCCAATGCCGGATGTTGCTCATGAAGATCATGACGCCGCCATTGACGGGAAAGAGATCCGGATTGTCATCCCAGCGTTTGTTGTAGCGCTGCTCGAGCCGCAGCGTGTAGTTCTTGAACGTCCGCTCCGTGTAGGCAAGCGTGTGCCGCTTGCCGGCCACGAGCATCTCGCCGTTCTTCGCCTGCACCTCCGGGAACGGATTGGTGTCACCGCAGCCTTGTGGTTTGGGCTCGCAGTTGTGACCGGCCAGGAATCCCCAGCCGGTGAGATCCCGGCCGTTGAAGAGCCACTCGAAGCCCGGCCCGGGATCCAGATACATCCCCTTCATGGCGTTCTCGTCCGCGATGAGCTCCTTCGGTCCGGGCGGGAAGCCGTTCTGCTGCAGCAGGTAGGCCACCACGTCGAGCTTGTCCTTCGGGGACACGCGGTCAACGTTGTCGCCTGGCTCGCTCTCCATCCGCCGCCAGTAGTAGTAGACGCTCGGGTAGCGCTGGTGACCGTTGTAGCTGGCCTCGGCGATTGAGCGGAAGCCGGTCGCGAGGTTGCCGCCATACGAGACGCGTGGCGGCTTCTTCGGATCGACCGAGTGGCAGTCCGAGCACTCCTTCTCGAATTTCACCTTGCCGCGAGCGGCCTGCGCCTCGGTGTAGTAGCCGGGTCCGGGCGGAGCCGAAATGGTCGGCCGGGCCGTCTGCGGTCCGGCCACCATCCAGCCTCCCGCGACCACCACGCCGGCGAGTGTGGCGAATAGGAACCGCGTCATCAGGCGCCCTTGTCTTCCTTCGCCATCAACTGCACGCGGATGCCGTTGGGGTCGTACACGAATACGGACCGGGCGTCCGCGGCCCCTTCGACCTTCAGTTCGGGTAGGGCCTTGTTGATCGCCGCCTTGGTTTCCGCGGCGTTGAAGCGCTCGATGCCGATGGCGAAGTGGCCGAGCTTGTTCTTCTTCTCCTTGTCCACCTGGGTCGTGCCGCCGTCGAGGCTCAACCAGCCGGCCTCGCCCGGCAGCACCACGCTGTGGATGTCCTTGCTGAACTGGTGCTGGAACTTCGCCCCGAGGAGCGCGCCGTAGAACGCCTTTGACTGCTCCAGGTCATTGACGACGATGTGCACGTGGTTGATCGTGCGGGCACGGATCGGGTCGGCTGCGGGAGCCTGCGCGGAGGCGGCGGCGGGCACGGCGAGGGCGATGAGCCCCTGCATCAACTGACGACGGTTCAACCGCCCGTTGTCGTACGCGTTCAGCAAGTCGTCAAACGGCTTCATGGCGTGGCTCCTTCAAAGTCCGGGTGTGTCGAGACGTGAGGGACGCATTGTCTCCCAGACCGGACGCACCACGACCGTATGCAACAACTTGAGACGGCGGGCGCCGGCGGCGGACGGTCCGTCGGGTCGACTACAATCGCGCCCGGCTGGCGGGTTGACCCGCGGAAGGTGAGGCTGATGACGGCGACGCTCAGATTGGCGGGGGTGCGGGTCGGGTTGGGCGCAGCCGTTGGGTGCGGCGCGGCACTCGTACTGGGCCTGATGCCGGCCCTGCTGGCACAGCAGCCCCAGGCGAAGACCACGCATCAGCAGGCAGCCCCGGCCGTCAATCAGGCCGCGTCACACGACTGGTCGCTGCACAACCACGACCTGTCGAGCTCGCGCTACGTGCCGGCCACCGAAATCACCGCGGCCAACGCGGCGAAGGTCGTGCAGAGGTGGAGCTTCAAGCCGTCGGTGGTGGCCGGCAGCTTCGGCCTGCCACCGCAGGCCGCCGGCTCGGCCGTGCTCGCCACGCGGAACAGCATCTTCCAGCAGACGCCGATCGTCGTGGACGGCGTGATGTATGTGCAGTCGGGGTCGAACCTGTACGCCCTGAACGCGGCGACCGGCGGGCTCGTCTGGCACTTCGAGATGCCGCCGTTTGTCGGCGAGGTCCGGCAGCGGGGTCCGGCCTACGGCGACGGCCGGATCTACGCACACGGTCCGCACATGGTCTACGCGCTGGACGCACGGAGCGGCAAGCTCGTCGAGTCGTTCGGCCGCGGCGGGCTCCTCAACATCGTCGGCGAGGCGCTGCATTTCAAGTATCCGGACAAGTACCCCGCGAACTTCGACGCGGTGAAGATCGGCTTCGAGCTGACCGGCGCCGCCGTGTACCACAACGGCACGCTCTACATGGGCACCGGCTTCGGCGACGCCCACACGCCTGGCGGGTTCATGATGGCCGTGGACGGCACGACCGGAAGGATCACGTGGGCCTTCCAGACGGTTCCCCAACGCCCCGGCGACGACGGGTGGGACATGGCGAAGGACACCTGGAAGGGTGGAGCACGGGCCGGTGGGGGCGTATGGACGCCGCCGACGATCGACCCGCAGCTCGGCATGATCTACTTCAACGTCGGCAACCCGTCGCCCGACTTCGACGGTTCCGCCCGCCACGGCATCAACCTGTTCAGCAACGCCATCGTCGCGCTCGATCTCGCCACCGGAAAGCTGAAGTGGTTCTTTCAGGGTATTCACCACGAGATCTGGGATCAGGACTTCATGACCACTCCCGTGCTGATGGATGTGACCCGGAACGGGCAGACCATCAAGGCGGTGGCGACCAGCGGCAAGGTGTGGTGGCCGTTCATCTTCAATCGCGAAACGGGTGAGCCGCTCAATCCGATCGTGGAGACGCCCGTGCCGACGGCGAGCGACGTGCCGAACGAGCAGCCCTGGCCGACCCAGCCCATGCCGCACAACGCACGCGGCGTCCAGATGGAGCCGTTCTGCTTCACCTACCCGATGGTGACGGATCCGAAGGCAAAGGACCGCGTCCGCACGATGTTCCATCCGCTGCAGGCCAACTCCGACGTCATCATCCCGAACGGGTCGGCCGGCTTCGGCGGTATGACGTTCAGCCCGCGCACGGGCCTGCTCTACGTGCGCGGAACCTGCGGGGCGGGCGGCGGCAGGGTCAAGCCCGTGGGAGACACGTTGAAGCCGGGGCCCGGTCCGGACCGCCCGGGGTTCGTGGCGAGCCGCGCCAACAGCAGTGCCGGCAACGGCGGCGTGCGCGGGGCGCAAACCATCAGCGCCTATGACCCGATCACTGGCGAGCAAGTCTGGCGGACCGATTCGCTCAACGGCCCGACAGGCCTCATCTCGACCGCCGCGGATCTCATCTTCCAGGTGAGCGGCCTCGGCGAGTTCGTGGCCTACGATGCGAAGAACGGCAAGCAAGTGGCCCGCTTCGGCGTGAAGGGCAGCACGAGCGCGAGCCCGTTGATGTATCAGGTCAACGGGAAGCAGTTCGTGGCGGTTGTCTCCGGCGACACCGTTCAGGCCTACGGGCTTCCCTGAGCTCAGGCCCCGCGGATGGTTAGTACCGGGCACGTGGCGGCCCGCACCACGTGGCTGGCGGTCGATCCGAAGAAGGCAAGGTCCACTGAGCTGCGCCCACGCACGCCCAGCACGATCAGATCCGCCCCCGCATCTCGCGCGGCATCGAGCAGCTCTCGATAGGGCTTGCCGAACCTGACGTGGGTGGTTGCCGCCCCGGTGGGCATGACCGAGGCGGCCAGCGTGTCCAGGCGCTCGTTCGCGCTGGCTTCGAGATAGCGCCGGGATTCGACAATGGCCTGCGCCTGCGCCGTGGGCACGCCCTCGATCTCGGGTCCTGCTGTCTCGCGCCACGGCCACTCGATGACGTGCAGCAGGGTGAGCGCGGATCCGGACGCCTTCGCCATGGACGCGGCATACGTGGCTGCTGTCTGCGAGCAGTCGGAGAAATCCACCCCGCAGATCAGGCGCGTGAACAGCGGCCCTGCGGGCGCATGCGTTCCCGGTGGAACGGTCAGCACCGGGCACGACGCCTTCCGCAACACCTTCTCCGTGACCGACCCGAGCAGCAAATGCTGGAACCCGCCGATACCGTGCGTGCCCATCACGATCAGATCCACGGAGAGCGCCGCGGCGCGGTCGAGGATGTCGTGCACGGGCTCGCCCGCGGTGGCCGTCGCGTCGAACTCCACGCCGGTCCCGGCGACATCGCGGCACGCGTCGGCCGCGCGTTGCCGCAGCGCATCGAGTTCCGTGACGAGCCATGGCGCCATCGGGCCGCCAATCGGGATGTCCGGGTGCGGCACCACCGTCGGGCGCACATGCAGCGCCGTGAGTCGTGCGCCATAGGCGCGAGCCACGGCAGCGGCCAGCGCGAGTGCCTTCGTGGAAGCGTCCGAGAAGTCGATGGGACAGAGAATGTGGCGGATGCTCATGCCTGATGCTAGCAGCGGCCGTGGCCGCATGTGCGCCGCGTAGTGGCGGTGAGTGGCGTGACCTTCTGGTAGGCTGCATCCAGTCCATGCGCGGTCTGACCCAGCTTGAGGCCGAGGCGCGCTTCGCACGCGTGGGACCGAACGCGCTGCCAGCCCCCGTCCCGGATCCGCTCTGGCGGCGCTTCCTCCGGCAGTTCCGGAGTCCGCTCATTGCCATCCTGGTGGTGGCGCTCGCCTTCGACGCGGCGCTGTGGGCCTATGAAGGCGCGGCGGGTCTGCCGATCGAGGCCATCGCTATCGCGATCATCCTGTTGCTCAATGCCGCCCTCGGGCTCTACCAGGAGCAGCGGTCCGAGGCGGCGCTCGCCAGGCTGACCGCGATGGCGGCGTCGCAGTCATGGGTCATGCGCGATGGGCGCCTTGTCCGGCTGCCCAGCGCTGAACTGGTGCCGGGTGACTGGGTGCGCCTGGAAGCGGGCGACCGCGTGCCGGCCGACGGCACGCTTGTCGAGGCCGTGGGTGCACTGTTCGACGAGGCCGTCCTGACCGGTGAGTCGGTGCCGGTGGATCGCGCCGCCGGCGAGGAGGCCCTCAGCGGGACGCTCCTGGTGCGCGGCCGCACGCTGCTTGAGGTCACGAAGACCGGCGCCGGCAGCGCCATGGGCAAGCTGGCCTCGATGCTCGGCGGCATCGCCGTGACGGCCACGCCACTTGAGCGCCGCGTGGACGCGCTGGGGCGCGACATCGCGAAGTGGGTGCTGGCGCTGGCGGCCGCGATCGGCGCCATCGGCATTGCGGCCGAAGGGATTGCCCGCGCGCCGCAGATGATCATCTTCGCCGTTGCCCTGGCGGCGGCCGCGGTGCCGGAGGGCCTGCCCGCCGTGCTCACCGTGGCGCTCGCTCTTGGCGTCGAGCGGATGGCGCGGCAGCGCGCAGTGGTCCGCCGGCTCGCCGCGGTCGAAGCACTGGGCTCGGTCACTGTCATCGCCACCGACAAGACCGGCACGCTGACCGAGAGCCGGATGGACGTGCGATCGGTGGACTCGCCCGACCCCGCGCGCGCCCTCATGGCGATGGTGCTGGCGAGCGATGCCGACCTCGCCACCGGAGCCGGCGACCCGCTGGAGTTGGGCCTGCTCCGGCACGCCGTGGCACAGGACGTGGATCCCGAGGCGGTCCGCGCCACCCATCCGCTTCTATCGAGCCGGCCCTTCGACTCCGCGTGGAAGTTCCAGCGTGCCACGGTGCGGGAGGGCGACCGCGAGGTGAGCTACTTCAAGGGCGCGCCTGAGGTGCTGCTTGCACGGGCCTCACTCGCGGCCGGGGAGGAGGACCGCTGGGCCCTCAGGGCGGAAGACTACGCGCGCGAGGGCTACCGCGTGCTCGCCCTGGCGTGGGGTCCGGACGAGGGCGAGGATGCGCTGACGCTGCTCGGGCTGGTGCTGCTGTGGGACCCGCCACGGCCGGAAGTGGCCGAGGCCGTGAAGACGGCCCAGGCTGCCGGCATCCGCGTCGTGATGATCACTGGCGACCATCCCGCGACGGCCCTGGCCATCGCGGGACTGGTCGGCGTGCCGGGGCCCAGCGTACTGACGGGTGCCGACCTGGATCGGCTCGACGATGCCGCGCTGGCGTCCGCTCTGGTGGACACCAACGTGTTTGCCCGCGTCCGACCTGAGCAGAAGCTGCGTCTGGTGGAGTCCCTGCAGGCCGCCGGCCACATCGTGGCGATGACCGGCGACGGCGTGAACGACGCCCCGGCGCTCAAGCGGTCGGACGTCGGCGTGGCGATGGGGCAGCGCGGGTCCGACGTCAGCCGGGAGGTGGCGGACCTCGTGCTGGTGGACGATAACTTCGCCACCATCGTGCACGCGGTCGAGGAAGGCCGCGGCATCTACGAGAACATCCAGAAGTTTCTGCGGTTTCTCTTTTCCACGAATCTCTCGGAAGTGCTGCTCGTGGGTGGCGGCGCGGCCCTCGCGTTCCTGTTCGACCTGCGCGACGTGCGCGGACATCTTCTGCTGCCGCTGACCGCCGCGCAGATCCTGTGGATCAACCTGATTACCGACGGGTTGCCCGCGCTGGCGCTGGCCTTCGACCGCACCCCGGGCGTGATGCGCCAGCCGCCGCGTCCCACGGACGCACCGCTCCTGGACCCTCCGTCCGTGCGGTTTGTCGTTGGGGCCGGGTCGTTGAAGGCGATGCTGGCGCTGGGGCTGCTCGGACTCGTGCCGTGGCTGGGCTACTCGACTGACGCTGCGCGCGCCGTCACGTTCCACTTCATGGCGCTCGGGCAACTGGTGCTGACCTACCCGTCGCGGCACACGGCGGCGCATCCGTTGCCCAATCAGTACCTCCTCGCGGCCGTGGCCGGCGGTGCCGCCCTCCAACTCGCTGCGGCGGCCTGGCCGTGGACATCGAACCTGCTGGGAGGCGTGATGCTGCCGCCTCTCCTCTGGGCGCTGACCATCGCCGCCGCTGGTGTGTCGTGGGCGATGGCGGAGGCGGTGTCCCGCCTCGTCTGGCGCCAGGAGCGTGCGCGCTCCTGACGCCCTGGGGAGTTCCGCGGCCGTCAGTGTTTGTGCTCGTCAGCCTTGGGCGCCGGTGCATCGCCCTTCATCGTGTCCATCATGGCCATGCACCTGCCGAAATGGGCCTGCACCTCGGTCAAGGCGTGGTCCGCCGCCCCCAACGCCGCCTTGATGGCGACCTGGTCCGTTGAGGCCTGAGCCTTGCGGACCCTGGCGAGGGCGTCGGCCACCTCGGCCTTCAGCTTCGCGTGATCCTGACACCCGGGCATCATGCCCTGCATGCCCATGCGGGGCGGAGCGGCGGTCTTGCCTTCGCCGGGGGCCTGCGGTTGCTGGGCAGCGGCCGACAGGGTCAGTAACGTGACCAACCCGAGTCCGCTTACGAGTGTCGTGAAGTGGCGCATGGAAGGCTCCTTTCGGCTGGCAACGCCAGCCACCGTGCTCGCCGGGGCCTTCTGCAACTTGGGCGCCACGGCTGAACCCCGACACACTCTGGCAAAAGGAGTCTGGGCGGGTGCCGGGCCGTGGGAGACACCGCCCTGGTCTGAGGTTTCCCCCGCCTACTTCGTGCGCTCTGCGACACGCACGCCATCGGCGATGCGGTCGCCCGGGTGCAGCACCACCTGTGCGCCTGCGGCGAGGCCCCCGAGCACCTCGACCTGCCGCCCGCCGCGGTGGCCAATCTCGACCGCCGTCCGTCGGGCGCGCCCGTCCGCGATCGTGAAGGTGGCCCAGCGATCGCCCTCGCGGAAGAGCGCTGTTGCGGGGACAACGAGCGTGCTCGCGGTTTCCCAGACGACGATGCGCACATCCACCCGGTAGGCGTCACCCAGGGTCCCTGTCCCTGCCGCCCCGTCAAGCTCGACGATGACGTTGACGCGCTGTTCCTCGACGCCGAGGGCCGACACCTTGGTGAATCCTGCGGGTTCGATGCGCTGAACCTTCGCGGTGAGGGGCGAGGCGCCCGGCTGCTCCACGGTGGCCCTGGCGCCCGGCGTCACGCGCGCCGCGTCGGACGAGAGCAGATCCACCACGATCTCGAGACGCGAGAAGTCACCGATCTCGAGCAGCGGATCACCGGCCGGAACGGTGCTCTCGCTCTCCCTGAGCCGGCGCAGAACCACTCCCGTCGAGGGTGACCGCACGTCAATAGTGGCCCCGGACAGGCGGCTGGGCCCGGGTGCCAGCCGCGCTTCGGCGCGGTGCAGGTCGGCCTCCGCCGCATGCACGGCGAAGGTGGCGGCCTTTGCCGCATCCGTCAGGAGCCGCGCCTCGGCATCCCGGGCCTCGAGTTCCTGAGTCGAAATCAGGCCTTCGGCAGACAGGTCGCCGCTTCGCTTCCGCTCGCGCTGGGCGTGTGCCAGCGCCGCTGCGGACCGGGCCTCTTCCGCGCGAGCGCCGCCGAGCACGGCCTTCGCAGTGTTGATGGCCGCCTCCGCCTCGGCCCGTGCGCGCGCGTCGAGGAGCGGTGCCATCTCGGGCCGCAGGCGTGCGATGACATCCCCGCGCTTCACCCGGTCGCCCGGTTCGAGCGCCAGCCGCAGCACGCGTCCGGCGACAGGGGCCGAGACGACGAAGCGGTCGTGGACCCGCGTCCGGCCCTCGTCGTCGACGGTCACCTGGAGCGGGCCGCGGGCGACCGTCGCGAGGTCGACAGTCTCGGTGCCTGGCCGGAGCGCGACGGCCACGAGGCCCACCACGACGACAGCGAGTCCAACGGTGGTGAGGTGCAGGCGGGTGATGTGCATCCCTGATTACTCCTTGGCCTTGAGGACGGCCACCAGATCCAGCCGGTCCAGCCGGCGCCGGACGAGCAGGGCCGAGAGGACCGTGGCGGCCATGACCGTGAGCCACGACCAGGCAACCGTTTCGGCCGACGCAGTGAACGACAGGCGGTAGACCTCGTTGTCGAATGCGAGCATGATCGCCTCGCCGAGGCCATAGCCGATGATCACGCCGGCCGGCAGCGCCAGTGCCGTCAGGACCGTCAGCTCGCCGAGCAGGATGAACGAGATCTCCCCCCGCGTGAAGCCGAGGACGCGCAGGCTGGCCAGTTCGTGCGAGCGCTCCGAGAGCGACACCCGGGCCGAGTTGTAGACCACCCCGAAGGCGATGATCGCGGCGAACAGCACGTTGATGCCGATCGAGAGATTCATGTTCTCGGCCATCGTGTCGCGGAAGTTCTGGATGGCGGCCTGCCGCAGCCCGATGCCGGCCACGGCCGGTGTCAGCGTGATGGCCCGGAAGAGGTCATCGTACTTCGCCGCATCCACGGTTACGGCCATCCCGTTGACGAGCGGCCCGGATCGGACGAGCCGGTCCAGCCGGTCGAGGCGGATGTAGGCGTTCAGACCGATCGCATCGTCGACAAGCGCGCCGACGTGCTCACGCCCGGTCGTGCGGTGCCCCTCCAGCAGCTCGACGTCCACCGGATCGCCCGGCTCGACGCCCAGCACCTCCGCCAGCTTCCGCGAAAGCAGAAGGCCATCGAGCGGCGGCCCGATGGCCCGCCCGTTGCTGTCCACCACGCGGGAGAAGCGCGGCGCGTCGGAGAGGCCCGTGAGTGCCAGCGCACGGGAGCGGGCGCCGGCGCGCAGCCGGACCGGGACCGAACGGAGCGGCTCGACCTCGAGCACACCGGGCAGGTGCCTGGCATCAAAGACCGCCCGGTCCTCGGTGGGGGAGGTCAGCGTAATCGTGGCGTCCTGCCGCATGGCCTGGATGAGCGGGCCGTCGATGAGCGTTTCCATGATGTTCACGAAAGCGAGCCCGACGAAGATGACGGCCACCGCGAGCGCGATGCCGAAGGTGGACATCGCGGCGCGAACGGGCTGGCTGGCCAGGTTGCGCAGCAGCATCCGGCCGACCGCGCCCAGGCGGACGAACCGCCACATCCCTTCGAGCACGCCCACGCGGTACAGACGCGGCGATTCTGGCCGCATCGCCTCGGCCGGTGGCACCAGGACCGCGCGGCGGACGGCTGCCAGCGCGCCGAGTGCGGCGACGACGAGGCTCCCGGTCAGCGAGGCGACGGCCACGGTGATGGACAGCTGGTAGTCGAGGGAGGGAAAGCGGAAGTACGCGTTGTAGAGGCTGATGAATCCGGCGCCCGCCCAGGCGCCCGCCACGATGCCTGCGCTGGCCCCGGCCGTCCCGACGATGAGCGCCCACGTGATGTAGTGCCCGGCGAGTTCGCCGTTGGTGTAACCCAGGGCCTTGAGCGTGGCCACCTGCGGCCGTTGTTGCGTCAGCATCCGGCTCAGTGAAATGTGGAGGATGAAGGCCGCGACGCCCAGGAAGATGACGGGCACGACGATGCCGAAGGTCTGCAACTGGGCGAGCTCGCTGTTGAGCATCCACGCCGAGAGCTGCAGCGACTGGGGGATGGCGCCGCGGCCGCCGTAGGGCTCGAGCAGGCGGTCGATACCCGCGATCACCTCCGCCTCGGTTGCATCCGCTGTCATCGCAACCGCCACGTCGTTGAATCCGCCGGTCATGTCCAGTGCGGCGGCCAGCGCCGGGCGGTTCATCCACAGCACGCCAAACCGGCGGAAGTCCGGGAACAGGTCACCGGCCCGGATGGCGTAGACGTACTCGGGGGAGAGCGCCACGCCGACGATGGTGAGTGTCCGCCGGCGCCCGTTGATGAGGGCGGTGATCCTGGTCCCGAGGTCGAAGCCGTGGGCTTCCGCGAACCGTTCGCTGACGAGTACTTCGTCCGGGCGTGCGGGGTCGACCCATCGGCCGCGCCGCACGTACACCTGGTTGAGCGCGACTCCCGCTGCGGACGGGAGGGACACCAGCCGGCCCGAGGCCGGCTCCCGCATGTCCTCCAGGTCAAGGGTGACCTCGGTCACCACGCGTGTGTCCACGGAGGCCACGCCGGGCAGATCCGCCAGTTGCTCCGCGACGCGGCCGGGCGCGCGCGTCAGTGACGCGAATACGTCGGCGAACTGCGAGCGCTCATAGAAGGTGGCGCGCGTCCGCTGCAGCGATTCGAAGTTGGAGAAGTAGGCGATGAACATGGTGACGCCGGCGGCGATGACCATGGCGACTGCGGCCGCCTGGCCCTTCATGTGCCAGACGTCGCGCAGGAGCTTCCGGTTGAGCGCGGAGATGCGCGGCCGCCGGGTCACCATGTGAGGTCCCGCACGGCCATGCGGTGTGCGTTCCGCTCTATCCCGGCCACCACGCCATCGGCCAGCCGCACCACGCGGTCGGCCATGCCGGCCACGGCGGCATTGTGGGTGATGACCACCGTGGCGGTGCCCAGGTCCTGGTTGACGCGGGCCAGCGCGTCCAGCACCACCATGCCGGTTGTGAGGTCGAGCGCGCCGGTGGGTTCGTCGCAGAGCAGCACCGACGGGCGCTTCGCGATCGCGCGGGCGATGGCCACGCGCTGCTGCTCGCCGCCCGAGAGCTGCGACGGAAAGTGATCGAGACGATTGCTGAGCCCCACCATCTCGAGCGCCGCCTCCGGCGTCATGGGGGAGTCGACGATGTCGGTGACCAGTGCCACGTTCTCCCGGGCGGTCAGGCTGGGGATGAGGTTGTAGAACTGGAACACGAAGCCCACGTGCTCGCGCCGGTACTGGGTCAGCGCCGCCTCGCCCGCGGTGGTGAGGTTATGGTCCCCGTAGAGCACGGTGCCGGCGGTAGGCACGTCGAGCCCGCCGAGGATATTGAGCAGTGTCGACTTGCCGGAGCCTGACGGGCCGAGCAGCACGACCAGTTCCCCTGGAGACAGGTCGAAGTCCACGCCGCGAAGCGCGTGCACCGTGACCTCGCCCATGACGTAGATCTTGGTCAGGCCGCGTGCAATGAAGACCGGGGCGCCGGATTCGGCGCGGGTGCCGGTCACGACAGGAACTTCCGCAGGTAGGGGTCCCGCGACGCCTGCAATTCCGTCGCCGTGCCCCGGAAGTAGATGCCGCCGTCCTTGAGCATCAGGAAGGTCGCCGTCGCCGCTTCCGCGGCGGTGGCGGGCACGATGCGGATGCGGCCGTCCTCGCGGACGGCCTCGTGGTTGGCGACGTAGAACGCGTCCTCGTACTGGTGCGTCACCATGACGGCCGTCACGCCTTCGAGGTCCCGCAGCTTGATGATTTCGGCATCCACCGTCTTGGACGTAATCGGATCAAGGCCCGAGGTCGGCGAGTCGAAAAGGACAATCCGCGGCTTTGCGGCCATGGCCCGCGCAATGGCCACCCGCCGCCGCTGGCCGCCCGACAGCTCCGAGGGCATCTTGTCGACGTGCTCCTCGAGGCCGATGAAGCCCAGGATCTCCTCGATGCGCCGACGGATGTCCGCCTCGGGCATCGCGGCGTCCTCATACAGGCGATAGCCGACGTTGTCGGCCACGGTCTGCGAGTCGAAGAGGGCGCTCTCCTGGAAGAGCATGCCGATGTCCCGGCGCACGCGCATCAGCTCCGGCTCCTCCATCGTGTCGATGCGCTCGCCGTTGATCAGGATGGCACCGGAGTCCGGCTTCATCAGGCCCATCATCAGCTTGAGCATCACCGACTTGCCGGAGCCGCTCGCGCCGAACAGGACCGTGAGCTGCCCGGCTGGCACCGTCAGGCTCAGGTCGCGGAGCACGACCTGGTCGTCGAAGGCGAGGCAGACACCGTCGAAGACGACGGCCGGGGTCGCGGCGGGCCGGGTGTCCGGCGTGGGTGCCGTGGGGCTTGCGTCTATGCTGATGTCACTCATGCGCAAGTTCTTCGCCTTCTATCTTGTGCTGGTTCTGGTGCCGCTGGCCGCGGTGCTGCTGGGGCGGGTGCCTCCCGCGCAGGCCGGGTTCTGGTGGGCCGTGTCGATGGCCGCCGGCTTTGCCGGACTCTCCATGATGGGGGCGCAGGCGGCGCTGACGGCGCGGTTCCGCAGCGTGGCCACGCTCTGCCCCACTGATCGGATCTACCTCCTCCATAAGTACGCGGGCATCGCGGCGGCTTTGATCGTGCTGGCCCATCCCGTGGTGCTGGTCGTCGACGAACCGGAGCGGCTCATCTACCTGAACCCGTTCGAGATGCCGGGCTACATCGTGGCCGGCCAGGTGGCGGTCGTGGCGGTGCTGCTGCTGGTCGCGACCTCGCTGTGGCGCCGGTGGATGCACCTCTCCCACGAGGCCTGGCGTGCGATCCACGATGTGCTGGCGGTGCTGGCCGTGGTGCTGGCCGTGGTGCACGTCGATGGCGTCCGTTACTACCTGGGCAGTCCGGCGAAGCGCGCGGTGTGGCTGACGGCCGCGGTTCTCTGGATCGGCTTCGTGGTGTTCACCAGGGTCATCCGTCCGTGGCTGCTCTCGCGACACCCGTACCGAGTCGCCGGCGTGCGGCGCGAGCACGGCGACGCCTGGACCGTGTCCGTGGTGCCCGATGGGCATGCAGGGCTGTCGTTTCTTCCAGGGCAGTTCGCGTGGCTGACCATCGGAGGGTCCCCGTTCGGCCTCTCGGATCATCCGTTCTCGTTCTCGTCCAGCCCTGGCCAGACGGACGGCCGGCTGGAGTTCACGATCAAGGAACTGGGGGACTTCACGCGGACGATTGGTGCGGTCCAGCCCGGGACCCGCGCCTTCGTGGACGGCCCGTACGGCGGCTTCACCATCGACCGGCACGACGCGCCCGGGTACGTCTTCATCGCCGGGGGCATCGGGATCGCACCGATGCTGAGCATGTTGCGCGCGCTCGCTGACCGCACCGACACGCGGCCGCACCTGCTCCTGCACGCGGGCAGCCGCAGTGATCGGCTGACGGGTCGCGAGGCCATCACGGCGTTCGCCGCCACGCTCTCGCTGTCGATTGTTCCGGTGCTCACGGAGCCGGAGGAGGGGTGGATCGGTGAGCGTGGGTACGTGACGCCTGAGTTGCTGGCCCGCCATCTTCCCGGCGACCGGATGGCCCGCCACTATTTTGTCTGCGGCCCGCCGGCCATGATCCGATCCGTCAGACAGAACCTCCGGTCACTCGGTGTGCCCCGGTCACAGATCCACTCGGAGCTGTTCGGCATGTTCTGAAGAACCTGTCTGGCGGGGTCGGCCTTGCCGGCTGGGTTATCCTTTCACTTACATAGCCCCGTGACCCATCGATCCCACTCCCTGGCGGCCTTTGCCGCCATCGTCATGGCCGTGACGCTGGCCTTCGGCGTTCTGCTGCCCGGGTCGCGTCCGTCCGGCCGTGAGCGGCCCATGCGGCGGGCAGCACGTACCGGATGGAGTGCCCGCTCGGTCAGTTCCGGCGTGTGGCTGGTGCCGGATGAAGAAGCCTGCGTCGAGGCTCTTGGTTCAGACAATGGGGACAAGGACGCGCGGCCGGGCGATGACCGTTCGGACGGGGCATATGGTGTACAGCCAGCCGGGGCGGTGTTTGCTCCCAGCCTCGAACTCAGTCTGACGCGGCCCCTGGCATCGCAGCCTATTCCCGCCCGCTTCCGCGTTTCGCCCTCCCCGGGGCGAGCCCCTCCGGTCCTCGTCTCCTAGCTACACCCGTTCGAGGCCGGGCAGCCGTGTGGCTGCCTGCGTGCGCGGATCGCATCCGCGAGCGGGACAATTCTGATACGGAGAGGGTCTGCCCTGAGCGGCCCGATTGCGAGAGGACTGCAGAATCCATGAAGGCGCATACGTCAGAATCCCAGGCCACTATCACGCCCGCGCGTGCCCTCGAGCTGCTCAAGGAGGGCAACGCGCGCTTCGTCAACAACCTGCGCGCTAATCGGAACTTGCTCCAGCAGGCCAACGAGACCCGCGACGGCCAGTGGCCCTTTGCCACCATCCTCAGTTGCATCGACAGCCGGACCTCGGCCGAGCTGGTCTTCGACCAGGGGCTCGGCGACATCTTCTCGATCCGGATTGCCGGCAACGTCGTGAACACCGACATCATCGGTAGCCTGGAGTTCGCGTGCCAGCTGGCGGGGTCGAAGCTCATCGCCGTGCTCGGCCACAGCCAGTGCGGTGCCATCAAGGGCGCCTGCGACCACGTGGAAATGGGCAACCTCACCGAACTGCTCTCGAAGATCCAGCCGGCGGTGTACGAGGAGAACCTGACCGTCGATCCATCGGAACGGAATTCCGCCAACACGGTGTTTGTCGAGAACGTGGCGCGGCTCAACGTCCAACGTTCCGTCCGGACGGTCGTGAACCGGAGCTATGTGCTCGCCGGGCTCATCGAAGCGGGGCGCGTGGCGATCATCGCCGGCATGCACGATCTGGCCTCCGGCGCGGTGACCTTCTACGACGACACGCTGGTCAGCGACGGGCCGTCGCTGCGGGCCGTCGCGCGTTCCACCGGGGCACCGGTACGTCGTGGGTCCTCCGCGTCCGTTGCGGAGAAGTCTGATGCCGTTGTCGCGGCGAAGGCTGGGCCGGCGCGCGCGGCAACAGCTGAGCCCGTGGGCGCGACAGAATAGCGCGTCGGGGCCGTCCGAATGGACGGCCCCGGGTTCGGTCTGCTAGGCTTGAACCCGCTTGGCACTTTCTCACTCCACCTGTTGTCCCTGCTGTTGCGCGTGCGCCGCTTGCCGGTGCGCGTGTATCCAGCCGACGACAGGCCGTTGAGTGAGGAGCGCTAGTCCTACCCGTTAGTTCCCTCGTTCCCCTCCCCAAGCTGTCGCTCGGCGCATCCCGATTTCTGCTGGTCGTGTGACCGGCGTGTTCGTGACGTGTGTGCGCCGCCGAGAACTGGCGCGAGGGAGTGTCGTTGTGGTTCGAGCCTTATCTGTTCGGTTGTTCGTGGTGATGGTGGCGCTGTGGCCGGTGATGGCGGCCGCACAGGTGCCTTCGGGTTCGGTCAGCGGAGTCGTGCGTGACTCATCGGGCGGCGTGGTACCCGGGGCCTCGGTGAAAGTGATGAGCGAGGACACGAACGTCAGCCTGGACGCGTTTACCGACGAGCGCGGGGCCTATCGCGTGGAAGGGTTGGCGCTCGGGCGCTATCGCGTGGAGGCGGTGCTGGACGGCTTCGAAGCCACTGTCTCCCGTCTGACGTTGACGGACGGACAGGCCGCCACCTTCGATGCCACGTTGCAGCCCGCGCGCTTCTCGCAGGCCGTTGTCGTGACGGCCCGGCGCGTGGAAGAGGCGGCGCAGGAGGTGCCGATTCCCGTATCCGTGCTCCGGGGCGATCTGGTGGCCGATGCCGGCGCCTTCAACGTGAACCGGATGAAGGAGATGCTGCCGACGGTGCAGTTCTACTCCACGAATCCCCGCAACTCGGCCATCAACATCCGCGGACTCGGTGCGCCGTTCGGCCTGACCAACGACGGCATTGAGCCTGGGGTGGGCCTCTACATCGACGGCGTGTTCTTCGCACGGCCCGCGGCCGCCACGCTCGACTTCCTCGACGTGGAACAGGTGGAGGTGCTGCGCGGCCCCCAGGGGACGCTCTTCGGCAAGAACACGACGTCCGGGGCGATCAACGTGACCACCCGCAAGCCGAGCTTTTCTCCCAACAGCGAGGTCGAGCTGAATTTCGGCAACGTCGGCTATGTGCAGGCCAAAGCGTCCGTGACCGGGCCCTTGCTCAAGAACCTGGCCGGCCGCGTGTCGTTCTCCGGCACGCAGCGTGATGGCGTGGTCTTCAACACGAAGACCGGCGATGACGTGAACGACATGAACAACCTCGGCCTGCGCGGGCAGCTCCTCTACGCGCCGTCCGGTGACCTCGCCATCCTCGGGTCGGCGGACCACACGCGGCAGCGTGTCGAGGGGATGACGCAGGTGGTGGCCGGCGTCGCCCCGACGCTGCGGCCGGCCAATCGCCAGTACGCCGGGATCGCCGCCGACCTCGGCTATGCACCGCCGAGCTTCAATGCGTTCGACCGGGTGACCGACGTCGACTCCCCGATGCGCTCCTACCAGGATCTCGGTGGCGCTTCGCTCAACGTCGACTGGAAGCTCGGCAAGGGCCGGTTGACGTCGACGACGGGCTGGCGCTTCTGGGACTGGAAGCCGTCCAACGACCGCGATTTCATCGGCCTGGCGATCACGTCCGTGTCGGCCGCGCCGTCCTATCAGCAGCAGTGGACGCAGGAAGTGCGGTACGCCGCGACGCTCTCCCCCAAGTTCAACTTCGTGGCCGGGGGCTTCTTCTTCCGCCAGGTGCTGGACTCGGACCCGACCTTCAAGCAGGAACAGGGCGCAGCGGCGGCGCGGTTCCTGCTGGCGCCGAGCGCGAATGCGGCGACGCCTGGCCTGCTCGACGGGTACGGCTTCGACCAGACGCTCGCTTACCGGAACGTGAGTGCGGCGGGCTTCGGCCAACTCGAGTGGTCGATCACCGACCGGCTGCGCGTGCTGCCCGGGTTGCGGGTGAACTATGACCAGAAGGACGTCGACTTCAATCAGACGGTGTACGGAGGATTGCAGACAACCAACGCCGCGCTCATCGCGCTGCAACGGTCGGTCCTGGCGCCGCAGGCCTACACGGCCGATGTGAACGACACGAACCTGTCGGGCCAGTTCACGGTCGCCTACAAGGTGGCCAACCCGGTGCACACCTACGCGACCTACGCCACGAGCTTCAAGTCGGTGGGCCTCAACCTGAACGGGGTGCCGACGGACGCCCAGGACCGTCCTGTGCTCTCGGCCGCGACGGTGAAGCCGGAGGATGTGCGGCATTTCGAGGTGGGCATCAAGACCGAGCCCTGGAGGGGCGCCACGGCGAACATCACGGTGTTCAACACCGACGTGCGCGACTTCCAGGCGCAGGTGGTCAATGCGGGCGTCGGTGTCCTGCGCGGGTATCTCGCGAATGCGGAGCAGGTGCGCGTGCGGGGCATCGAGTTCGACGGCAGCGCCAGGCTGAGCGACAGCCTCTCCGTGTATGCCTCCGGGGCCTGGACGGATGGCACCTACGTCTCCTTTACCGACGCGCCGCCGCCGCTCGAAGACACCGGCGGCCCGCAGGTGAAGGACGTCTCCGGATCGCTCCTGCCTGGCATTTCGAAGACCGCCATCTCGTTCGGCGGCGAGCATGTGACCAACGGTGGGTTCATGGGCCGCACGGGCCAGGTGTTCGAGGCGTTCGACGTCAGCTACCGGTCGTCCTTCTCGTCCAGCGCGTCCGCCTCGCAGTACCTGGTGGTGCCCGCCTATGCGCTCGTGAATGCCCGCGTCGGTTTCCGCGCCTCGGACGGGTGGGTCATCTCGGTCTGGGCGCGCAACCTGTTGAACAGGGACTACTACGACCTGCTCTCGCCGGCACCCGGCAATACCGGCCTGTATGTCGGGCAGCCCGGTGACCCGCGCACGTTCGGGGTGACGCTGCGGGTGTCCCTGAAATCCAGGTAGCCGCCCCGGCGCGCCAGCCGACGTTTGCGTAGGCACTCTCACATTTGCACCAAATATGTCCTGAATGTGATCTAAGCCGCCGTTTTCGTTACCATCGGATCGGCTCCGTTCCGGGGCATAGTGAGGCCCAGATGCGGTTGGATGGCTACGACACGGGCGGCTTCTACGACGAGATGTTCGACGCGTCGGGACAGCCACGCCCGGAGGCGCGCTACCTGCTCGAGACGATCGGCAGCCTCGGCGATGGCCAGTTGCAGCGCTGTCAGCAGGCCGCCGAACGCATCCTGGTGCAGCTCGGGATCACGTTCAACGTCTACGGGGATTCCGCCGGCACGGAGCGGCCGTTCCCCTTCGACCTCGTGCCGCGCATCGTCACCTCGGACGAGTGGGACTGGATCGAGCGCGGTCTCAAGCAGCGCATCCACGCCCTCAACCAGTTCATCGCCGACATCTACGGCTCCCAGCGCATCATCAAGGACGGTATCGTGCCGGCCGAGGTTGTGCACTCCGCGGCGTTCTACCGGCCGCAGTGCATCGGCCTCACGCCGCCCAGGGGCGTGTGGTGCCACATCACCGGCTCGGACCTCGTCCGCCACTCCGACGGCCGGATCTACGTGCTCGAGGACAACCTGCGGGTGCCCTCCGGCGTGTCCTACATGCTCGAGAACCGGGATCTGATGAAGCGGACCTTCCCGCAGGTGTTCGCAGGCCTCCGCGTGCGGCCCGTGTCGGAGTACCCCAGCCGTCTGCTGACCACGCTGCAGTCGATTGCGCCGGCCGAGTGCGACGACAAGCCCGTCGTGGCGCTGCTCACGCCCGGCATGTACAACTCGGCCTACTTCGAACACAGCTATCTGGCCCAGATGATGGGCATTCCCCTCGTGGAAGGCCGCGACCTCGTGGTCGAGAACGACACCGTCCTGATGCGGACCACCAAGGGACTACGCCGTGTGGACGTGCTCTACCGGCGCATCGACGACGACTTCCTCGACCCGACGGCCTTCCGGAAGGATTCGCTCCTCGGCGTGCCCGGCCTGATGCGGGCCTATCGTGCCGGGCGGGTGGCGCTGGCCAACGCGCCGGGCAACGGCGTGGCCGACGACAAGGTGATGTACGCCTACGTGCCGGACATGATCCGGTACTACGAAGGCGAGGACGCCATCATCCCGAACGTGCCCACGTTCCTGTGCTGGAAGGACGCCGACCGCCAGCACGTGCTGCAGAACCTGGACACGCTCGTCGTGAAGGCGGCCAACGAAGCGGGAGGCTACGGCATGCTCGTCGGCCCGCACGCGACCGTGGCGGAGCGAGAGTCGTTCGCGGCCAAGATCGCCGCCAACCCCCGCAACTACATTGCGCAGCCCACACTCGGTCTGTCGCGTGTGCCCACCCTCATCGGTGACACCCTCGAAGGGCGGCACGTGGACCTGCGCCCCTACGTCCTGTACGGCGAAGACATCCATGTCGTTCCCGGCGGCCTCACGCGCGTGGCGTTGCGCAAGGGATCGCTGGTGGTCAATTCGTCCCAGGGCGGCGGGAGCAAGGACACCTGGGTGCTCTCGCCAGCGGTGACGCAGTCATGAGAACAGACACGACGCCCCTGCTCAGCCGGGTGGCCGACTCGGTGTACTGGATTGCTCGGTACATCGAGCGGGCCGAGAACGTGGCGCGGTTCATTGGCGTGAACCTCAACCTGCAGATTGATTTGCCGCTGTCCCCGGGGCAGCAGTGGCAGCCGCTGATCGACACCAGTGGCGATGCGGCGATCTTCAAGAAACGCTTCGGCGGGGCCACGCAGGCGCGCGTCATCGAGTACCTCGCCTACGACCACGAGAACCCGAGTTCGATCGTGTCGTGCCTGCGGGCCGCCCGTGAGAACGCGCGGTCGGTGCGCGAGACGATCTCGTCGGAGATGTGGGCGCAGGTCAACGCCATGTTCCTGCAGATTCAGTCGCAGCGGTCGCTGCCGGAACCCGAGCGGATGCTGGACGCCTTCCGGGAGATCCGGATGGGGTGTCACCTGTTTGCGGGCGTGACGGACGCGACGATGACGCACAACGAGGCATGGCACTTCATGCGGCTTGGCCGCATGCTCGAGCGGGCCGACAAGACCTCGCGTATCCTCGACGTGAAGTACTTCATGCTGCTGCCATCCCCGGCCGACGTCGGCACGCCGTACGACGACATTCACTGGGCCGCCGTCCTGAAGTCAGTCAGCGGCTTTGAGATGTACCGGAAACGCTTCGGCCGCATCACCCCGGCCGACGTGGTCGACTTCCTGGTGATGGATCGGGAATTCCCCAGAGCCGTCCGCTACTGCATCAAGTCCGCGAGTGACTCCCTGCAGGCGATTACCGGCACGTCGTTCGGCGGCTTCCGCTACCGCTCCGAACAGTTGATGGGGCAGTTGCGGGCGGAACTCGACTTTGCGGCGGTCGACGCGGTGATCCGCGGTGGGCTGCACGAGTACCTTGACCGGCTGCAGTTCATGATGAACGGCATCGACGTCAGCCTGCGGGACGACTTCGCGATGCGCCCGCCGGAGCCGGCGGACGACGCGTTCGACGCGGGCCTGTCCAGCTAGGCCTTCCTGATACTCATGGGCATTCGCGTCGCGCTGCATCACAAGACCGCCTACCGGTACGACCGGGCCGTCACGCTCTCGCCGCAGGTGGTGCGTCTGCGGCCCGCGCCGCACAGCAGGACGCCCGTGCTCAGCTATTCGCTGCGTGTCGAGCCGGCCGGCCACTTCCTCAACTGGCAGCAGGATCCGCAGGGCAACTTCCAGGCGCGGCTGACGTTCCCCTCGCCGACGACCGTGTTCTCGCTGGAGGTGGACCTCGTCGCCGAGATGACGGTCCTCAACCCGTTTGACTTTTTCCTCGAACCCTACGCAGAGCAGGTCCCGTTTGCCTACAGCGCGCTCGACCGGCAGGAACTCACGCCGTACCTGCTGGTGAACCCACCCGGACCCCGGCTGGCGCAGCTGCTGGAGTCGGTGCCGCGGGATGCCGCGCCGGCCGTGACGTTCCTCGTGGACCTGAACCAGCGGATCCACCGTGCGGTCGGCTATGTCATCCGCCTTGAGCCGGGTGTGCAGTCGAGTGAGGAGACGCTCGAACGGGGAAGCGGGTCGTGCAGGGATTCGGCGTGGCTGCTCGTCGAGGTGCTGCGGCACCTCGACCTCGCGGCCCGCTTCGTCTCCGGCTACCTGATTCAGCTGGTACCTGATGTGACGCCCCTTGACGGGCCCGCCGGTCCGACGCGCGACTTCACCGACCTGCACGCCTGGGCCGAGGTGTACCTGCCCGGGGCCGGATGGGTGGGGCTCGATCCGACCTCCGGCCTCTTCGCGGGTGAAGGCCACATTCCGCTGGCCGCCACGCCGAGCCCCGAGTCGGCCGCGCCGGTGGCGGGCTTTGTCAGCGAGAGCCAGGCCGAGTTCCACCACGAGATGTCCGTCACGCGGATCCACGAGGATCCGCGCGTGACCAAGCCGTACACCGACAGCCAGTGGGCCGGCGTGCTGGAGCTGGGCGAGCAGGTCGACCGTGAGCTGGTCGCGGGCGACGTGCGGCTGACGATGGGTGGCGAGCCGACCTTCGTGTCCATCGACGACATGGACGGAGAGGAATGGAACACCGCCGCGCTCGGGCCCGACAAGGCACGGCTGGCGGGGGCGCTGCTGCGCCGGCTGCGCGCATCGTTCGCCCCCGGCGGCCTGCTGCACTTCGGCCAGGGGAAGTGGTACCCGGGTGAGCCGCTGCCGCGGTGGGCCTACGCGTGTTACTGGCGGACGGACGGCGTGGCGTTGTGGAAGGACACGACGCTTGCCGCAGAGCCCGGGCACGACTACGGGCACACCGGCGAGCAGGCAGGCGCATTCGCCGAGGCGCTGGCCGGCCGACTGGGGCTTGCGCCGGGATACGTCATTGCGGCCTTCGAGGATCCGCTGGCCTACGTGCACACCGAGCGGATGCTGCCGGTCGGTGTGGACCCGGCGGTGAACAACCTTGACGATCCCGAAGAGCGTGACCGGCTCCGGCGTGTGTTCAGCCGCGGACTGGGGACGCCCGTCGGCTTCGTGCTGCCGCTGACCAGGGTGGAAGAGCAGGGACGGCGCCAGTGGCGGTCCGGCGAGTGGACGCTCCGCAGCCGTCACCTGTTCCTGGTGCCGGGCGATTCACCGGCCGGCTTCCGCCTGCCACTGCACAGCCTGCCCCAGGGGCCGTCGCTCGACGTGGTTCCCGTCGATCCGATGAGCGCGTTCCCACCGCTGGCCGCGGTCGAGCGGCCGGTGCAGGTGGTGACCGATCCCGAGGCTGCCACTCCGAAGGCCACGCGCAAGGCAGAGGCTTTCATCGCGGCAGCCCGGACCCCGGCGCCGCTCGTGCGGACGGCGCTGGCCGTGGAATCCCGCGAGGGCGCCCTGCGCGTGTTCCTGCCGCCGGTGGCCTCGGCGGTTGACTTCGTGGAGCTGGTGGCCACCGTCGAGGACACCGCGCGGGCGCTCGGCACCCCCGTTGTGCTCGAGGGGTACACGCCGCCGTTTGATCCCCGGCTGCGGCACATCAGCGTGACGCCGGATCCCGGCGTGATCGAGGTCAACGTACACCCGGCTGCGAGCTGGCGTGAGTTGGCGGAGACAACGACCACCCTGTATGCGGAGGCCCGCGCCTGCCGCCTCGGCACCGAGAAGTTCATGGTGGACGGCCGCCACACCGGCACCGGCGGCGGCAATCACATCGTGCTCGGCGGCGCCACGCCCGCCGACAGCCCGTTCCTCCGGCGTCCCGACCTGCTGAAGAGTTTCGTCGGCTACTGGGTGAATCACCCGTCGCTTTCGTACTTGTTCTCCGGTGTCTTCATCGGTCCCACGAGCCAGGCGCCGCGCGTGGACGAGTCCGGTGCCGACGCGGTGCACGAGCTGGAGATTGCCATGAGTCTGCTGGGCGGAGCGGAGAAGGTCAGCCCGCCCTGGCTCGTGGACCGGCTGTTCCGCGATCTGCTGGTCGATGTAACCGGGAACACGCACCGCGCCGAGTTCTGCATCGACAAGCTCTACGCTCCAGAGAGCGCAACGGGACGGCTCGGGCTGGTGGAGATGCGCGCGTTCGAGATGCCGCCTCACGCCCGCATGAGCCTGGCGCAGCAGTTGCTCGTGCGGACGCTGCTGGCATGGTTCTGGAAAACCCCGTTCGAGGAGACGCCGATCCGCTGGGGCACGCGCCTGCACGATGCGCACCTGCTCCCGCACTACGTGGAACAGGATTTCCGGGCCGTGGTGGACGAGGTGCGCCGGGCAGGCTATCCGGTGGATGCCGGCTGGTTCGCACCGCACCTGGAGTTCCGCTTCCCGGTGTTCGGGCGGGTCGGCTATCAGGGCGTCGAGATCGAGCTGCGGCAGGCCATCGAGCCGTGGTACGTCCTGGGCGAAGAGGGCGGCCCGGCCGGGACGGCCCGCTACGTCGATTCCTCTGTCGAGCGCCTGCAGGTGCACGTCCGGGGCCTGGTACCCGAGCGCTACGTCGTGGCGTGCAACGGATGGGAGCTGCCGCTGCAGCATACGGGCACCGACGGTGAGTACGTATGCGGCGTGCGCTACCGCGCCTGGCAGCCGCCGCGGTGCCTGCACCCGTCCATCCCCGTCGACACGCCGCTGGTGTTCGACCTGGTGGATACCGGCATGGGCCGATCCGTCGGCGGGTGCGCCTATCACGTGGGTCACCCCGGCGGGCGAAGCTACGACACGGTTCCGGTAAACTCCAACGAGGCTGAGGCCCGGCGGCGGGCTCGCTTCTTCGATTTCGGCCATACACCCGGATCCATGTCGATACGCCGGATGAGTACGAACCACGCGTTTCCGCACACCCTCGACCTCCGGCGCGCCCGCGTGGCAGCTGTCCGGCGGGGGCCGGCGCCCGAGTGACCAACGCGGCGGTGTCGTCGAAAGACCCCCGTCTTGCCGGCTGGACGTACGGCCCGCCTTCTGCCGAGCACTGGGACGAGGCCTTTGACGCCTCGGGGCATCCGCGCCCGCACTGGCGGCGGCTGGCGGCATCCCTGCGCCGCATGGGCGCGCAGGAGTTTTCGCACCGGTGGGATGCCGGTCAGCGGCTGATCCAGGCCAACGGCGTCACCTATAACGTCTACGGCGACCCGCGCGGCACGGCACGGCCGTGGCCGATGGACCTGGTACCGCTGGCGCTCGACGGCGACGAGTGGACCCGCATCGAGCAGGCCGTCGTCCAGCGCGCGACGCTGCTCAACGCCATCCTTGCGGACCTGTATGGACCACAGCGGCTCGTCGGGGGAGGGCTGATCCCAGCCGAGCTGGTCTTCGGCAACCCGTCGTTTCTCCGGCCCTGTCACGGCATCGTCCCACCCAAGGGCGTGTTCCTCCATAGCTATGCGGCGGACCTGGCGCGCGCGCCGAACGGTGACTGGTGGGTGATCGCGGACCGCACGCAGGCGCCGTCTGGTGCGGGCTACGCCATTGAGAACCGCATGGTGAGCGCGCGCACGTTGCCGCTCGTGCTGGATCAATGCCGGGTGGAACCGCTCCATGGCTTCTTCGAGGCCACCATCAACGCGCTTTTCACCCTGGCGCCGCCGAAGGGACGTGAGCCGCGCGTAGTCGTGATGACGGCCGGGCCCAACAGCGAGACCTACTTCGAACATTCGTTCTTCGCGCGGCAGTGGGACTTCCCGCTGGTGAGCGGCGACGACCTGACCGTGCGCGACGGCCACGTGTACCTGAAGACGCTGGCCGGCCTCAACCCCGTGGACGTCATCCTGCGCCGGCTCGACGACGAGTACTGCGACCCGCTTGAACTGCGCGGCGACTCCCTGCTCGGCGTGCCCGGGCTGCTGCAGGCCGTGCGGGCCGGCAACGTCTCGGTCGCCAACGCCCTGGGCAGCGGCCTTGTGGAGTCGCCCGCGCTGATGGCGTTTCTGCCCGCGCTCTCGCGGCATCTGCTCGGCGAGTCGCTGCGGATGCCGTCGGTCGCCACCTGGTGGTGCGGGCAGGACGCGCCGCGGCAGCAGGTGTTGAGCCGGCTCGAGCATCTGGTGATCAAGCCGACCTTCCCGCGGTTCGGGCAGTACTCCGAGTTCCCGGCCTCCATGCAGGTGGCGGAGCGGCAGGATCTGGCCGCGCGGGTCGAGGCGAATCCCGCGCGGTTCGTGGCGCAGGAACAGGTGGACCTCTCGACCACCCCCACCCACACCCATCGCGGCCTCGAGGCGCGCCACGTGGTGCTGCGCGTGATCGCCGGCTGGAACGGCACCAGCTACGCCGTGCTCCCCGGGGGCCTGGCGCGCGTGGCCACCGGACGCAAGTCGATCGTGGTGTCGATGCAGAGTGGCGGAGGGAGCAAGGACACGTGGGTGCTGGGCCGGCCCAGGACGGACGTGCCGGATCTCCGGACACCGGCGCCGAGAACGGACTACGTCACGTCCACGGAACTCTCGAGCCGGATGGCGGACAATCTGTTCTGGCTGGGCCGGTATGCCGAGCGGCTGGACGCCAGCGCCCGCCTGACACGGGTGCTCCTGACCGGGCTCTCGGGGGAGCCGGACCTGCGGCGGGACGATGCCGTGGATACGTCCGCCCACTATCTCCGGGGCCTCGACCTGTTGCCGAAGGAACATCGCCACCCATCGGTCCGGCAGTGGTGGACCTTCCAGCGCCTGCTGACCGACATGACGCTCGACAGTCAGAGCGCCACCAGCATCGGGTGGAACCTGGCCCAGGTGCGGCGGCTGTCGTGGGAGGTGAAGGAGCGGCTCTCGCCGGATACGTGGCGCGTGCTGCAGCAGATCACGGGTCTGTTCAGTGAGCCTGCACCGGGCAACTACGATCGGCGCGTGGTGGCGGCGCTGGCGCGGCTCGATGACGTCGTCATCATGCTCTCCGCCTTTGCGGGCCTGCTGGCGGAGAATCCCACGCGGGGCCATGGCTGGCGGTTCCTCGCCATCGGCCGGCGCCTGGAGCGCGCGGCGCAGGTGCTGGAACTGCTGCGCGTCGGCGTGGCGCAGGCGCCCTACCCGGACGACCCGTATCTCGAGGTGCTGCTCCAGGTGGCGGATAGTTCCACCACGTACCGGTCGCGGTACCTGACCGCGATCCGCACGCGCTACGTGCTGGAGCTGCTCTACGCCGACGATGGCAACCCGCGGTCCGTGGCGTTCCAGTTAGCCGCGCTCGCTGACCTGATCGAGGGGTTGCCCCGTCACGAACGCGACGCGGCCGCCGCCCAGACGCCGGAGTCTACGCTGGCGCGCAACCTGGTGCGGTTCATCGGCACCGCCGCCATCGACGACTTGAAGCGCCGCGATGCGGATCAGACACGCCCGGCACTCGACGCGCACCTCCGGGAGATCAAGGCTGGTGTCGCGAACCTGGCCGGCGCCATCGCGGCCCGCTACCTGAGTCACTCCGTGACGTCGCGCCTCCGCGCCATCTGAGCAGCGTCATCTCACCGTCCCACGCGATTTTCGCCATGCGCTACAAGACCAGGCACGTCACCCGGTACCGCTACGAAGCGACGGTCTCTCAATGCCACAGCGAGGTACGGCTGGCGCCGCGCCACCTGGCATGGCAGCGGGTACTCGAGTCGTCCATCCAGACCGAACCCGAGGCCGCCTCCTTTCAGGATCATGCCGACTATTTCGGCAACGACGTGACGTCGTTCACGATTCTGGAAAGCCACGACGTGTTCACGACCACGGCGACCAGCCTCGTCCAGGTGGACGAGCGCCCCGCCGTCACCGATGGGGGAATGGCATGGGAAACGGTGCGGCAGGATCTGGCCGGCCACGCGCGGCCCGACCTGCTCAAGGCGTTCGAGTTCTCGCTGTCGTCGCCCTTTGTGCCCTGCGATCCGGCGTTGGCCGACTACGCCCGCATCAGCTTCACGACGGGCCGTCCCATTGCGGACGCATCCATGGATCTGATGCGCCGGATTCATGGGGACTTCCGCTATGAGCCGAAGACGACCAGCGTGGATACCCCACTCATCGAGGCGTTCCGGTCGCGCCGGGGCGTGTGCCAGGACTTTGCCCACGTGATGGTCGGTGCGCTGCGGTCCCTCGGACTCGCGGCGCGCTATGTCAGCGGGTATCTGCGGAGCGGCGCGCTGGTCGGCGCCGAGGCGTCGCACGCCTGGGTGGCCGTGTTCGTGCCTGGCGCGGGCTGGTTGGAACTGGATCCGACCAACAACGTGCGCCCGGGTATCGGGCACGTCACGCTGGCCTGGGGCCGCGACTACGGTGACGTGACACCCGTGAAGGGCATCGCGCTCGGCGGCGGGCAGCAGATCGTCGAGGTTGAAGTCCGCGTCGAACCCGCGTAGCGGTGGCTACCCGCGTGCGTCCGTTCCCGGGTCCGTGAAGCCGTACTCGACGGCCAGGTCCGCCACCTTGAAGGCGCGACCGGTCTTTGTCATCACGTTGGGATCCGCGGCCAGTGCCGCAATCGCGCGGCCCGTGAAGTGCGGTGACTCGCCCTTCGCCATGATGAAGGCGAGCACCTCCGGAGGCACGCGGTCCGGCTGCGTGAGGATCTTTTCCCCCTTGATCGGACCCGGCCACAGCGAGACCACCGCGACGTTGTGCGGCTTCAGCTCGCGGGCCATGTCGGCCGTCAGGCGATCGAGGGCTGCTTTGGCCACGCCATACGCCACGCCGAACATCGGCGAGTAGTCCGAGGCAGCGGATGACGAGATGTTGACGATGAGGCCGCGGCCCTGCGCCACCATGATCGGCGCCGCGTACACGCTGGCCACGTAGTGCGAGCGCAGGCCGACGCTTGTCAGTTCGTCCCAGTAACTGATGGGCAGCTCCCAGAAGGGCACGCCCGCAGCGCGTTGTTCAGGGCTCGCGTAGACATTGTTCACCAGCACGTCCAGTCGGCCCGTGTCTGACGTCACGCGCGCGATGGCCCGCGCCACCGCGGCATCCACCCGATGGTCGCAGATGAGGCCCACCGCGGTTCCGCCGAGCCGCTCCACTGCCGCAACGGTGCCGGCAAGCGTGCCGGGCAGTGTCGATTGCCCCGTCCGCTCGGTGCGGCCAGTGACATATACCCGCGCGCCTGCCTCGCCAAGGCCCAAAGCGGCGCCCTTGCCCACGCCTCGGGTTCCGCCGGTGACGAGTGCGACCACGTTGAACAGTTGCGGCATCTGGAGATTGTAGCGGCGGCGCGGGCATCAGCGGTGCCGGGCCTGCGGTACAGTCAGGCTGTCTGGTCACCCAGTGTCCACCCATGGAATGGCTGAACTATCACCACCTGCAGTACTTCTGGATGGTCGCCCGCGAAGGGAGCGTGACCAGAGCCAGTGAGAAGCTGCGCCTGTCGCAGCCGACGGTGTCAGCCCAGATCAAGCGGCTCGAAGAGGCGCTGGGCGTCAAGCTGTTCACCCGGCAGGGCCGTGCCCTGGTGCTGAGCGATGCCGGTCGGGTGGTGTTCCACTACGCCGAGGAGATCTTCCGGACGGGCCGGGATCTGCTGGAGACCGTCGGCCGTGGTCAGACCGGACGAGGTCTACCCCTGACGGTCGGGGTATCCAACGCGGTACCCAAGCTCATCGCGGTCCGGCTGTTGCGCCCCGTGATGGCCGGCCCGGACGGGATGCGTATCGTCTGTCGCGAGGAGAACACGGAGCAGCTTCTGGCGCAGCTCGCGACGCATGCGCTGGATGTGGCCCTGATTGACACGCCCGCACCACCGCACGTGCGCGTGAAGGTCTTCAACCACCTGCTGGGCGAGTCCGGCACGGCGTTCTTTGCGCCGGCGAAGGTGGCATCCAGACTCGCGCGTCGGTTTCCCGCCTCGTTGGACGACATGGCCATTGTGGTCCCGACCGTCAACACGGAACTCCGGCGTGGCCTCGACGGGTGGTTTGAACGCATCGGCATCCGGCCGCGGATTGTCGGGGAGTTCGAGGATCCCGCGCTGATGAAGGCGTTCGGGGCGGACGCCGGCGTTGTGTTCCCCGGTCCGGCCGTCGTGGAGACCGACATCTCCCGCCTCTACAACGTCAAGGTGGCCGGCCGGACCCCTGATGTGCAGGAGCGGTACTACGCCATCTCCGTGGAACGCCGGCTGACGCATCCCGGCGTCCTGGCCATTACGACGGCGGCTCGTGATGACGTGTTTGCCAGGCCCGACGCTCCGCCCACAGGCCGCGCGAGACCTACACGGCCACCGGTCGGGCTTCCGCTGCCTGCGCGGCGACGTTGAACAACTGCTCGAAGAACCGCACTTCGCCGGTCTCGACCGAGTAGATCCCGCCGACGATGCCGATGCGGCCGTCCTGGAAGAGGCGCTCCAGAATCGGGCTGCGTTCGAGAATCGCCCGCATCTGGTGCCTGGTGTTCTCCAGCGCCACCCGCTCTATGTACTCCTCGCGCGGGAGGTCCAGTCCCCCCTGGCGGTCGACGTCGTGCAGGGCCGGCGCAACCTTGCTCAGCAGGCCGGTCAGGTGTCCCATCTCCACGTGATTGCAGGCGCCCTTGATGGCGCCGCACCTGGTGTGGCCCAGCACGACAATGAGTTTCGACCCTGCGACCTGGCAGGCGAACTCCATGCTGCCGAGGATGTCCTCGTTGAGGACGTTGCCCGCGATCCTCGTGCTGAAGATGTCGCCGAGTCCCTGGTCGAAAACCAGCTCTGCGGAGGTGCGCGAGTCGATGCAGCTCAGCACGATGGCGAACGGGAACTGGCCGTCGGATGTCTCGTTGACCTGCTGCAGCAGGTTCCGGTTGAACCGGAGATTGCTGAGGAAGCGGCGGTTGCCGTCGATCAGAATCTGAAACGCCTTCTCGGGTGTCAGGTGTTCCTGGACGTCCTTGGTCTGGGTGCGCACGGCTGTTCCTTTCGTGGTCTCGGGGGATGGTGTGGCCGGTCAGGCCACGTGGGTGACGGGTTTGACGGAGCCGCGTTTCGAGCGGTGACGGATGACGTGGTGCACGCGCTCCATCGAGTCGTTCCCTCGCTGGAGGGTGTCGAGACCGCGCACGGTCAGGGTGATGCCACGGCCCGGGGCGGCCTGCTCGAAGTCCTTCAGGATTTCGAAGACGTCGTAGTCGATGTTCATCGAACGCCGGGCGTCGATTTCCACGCGGGTGCCGTCGGGAATGGCCGCCAGTGTCCGCATGATCGCCGCGCGGTTGAGGAACGAGACGTCCTCGGAGAGTGACAGGTGCAGGACGTCGCCGTGCTGCGAGGCGTCGAAGAAGTAGGGGTTCCGGTAGTTGGTCAGCAGGATGATGAACACCGCTACGGCCATACCCATTCCGATCCCGACCAGCAGGTCGGTGGCGAGAATGCCGGCCACTGTGGCGATGAAGGGCACGAACTGCTGCCAGCCCTGCCGGTACATCGAGGCGAAAAGCGCCGGCTTCGCCAGCTTGTAGCCCACCGTGAGCAGGATGGTGGCCAGCGTGGCCAGGGGGATCCGGTTAAGCAGCGTCGCAGCCACCGCTGCCGCACCCAGCAGGAGGACTCCGTGCAGAATCGCCGAGGCCTTGGTGCGTGCGCCGGACTGGATGTTGGCCGAGCTCCGGACGATCACCTGGGTGATCGGCAGGCCGCCGATGAGGCCCGAGATCACGTTACCAAGGCCCTGGGCCTTGAGCTCACGGTCCGTGGGGGTGACCCGCTTCAGGGCATCCAGCTTGTCGGTAGCCTCCACGCACAGGAGCGTTTCCAGACTCGCCACCACGGCGAGCGTCAGGGCCGTCGTGTAGACGGCCGTATTGGTGAGCTGGCTGAAGTCCGGCAGGGTGAACTGGCCGAGGAAGCCGGGGAGGCTCGTCGCTACGGGGATCTGCACAAGGTGCGAGGGGGCGACGGCCAGCGCAGGCGCGGCGGCCTGAAAGACTTCGTTCAGCAGGACGCCGAGGCCGACCGCCACGAGCGGTCCCTGGATCCACAGGCTCGCCTTGACGCGCTTCACGAACGGCCGTTCCCAGAGGATGAGCACCGCCAGGGAGACCACGGCAACCAGCAGCGCGCCGGGTTGAATGAAGTTCAGCATGTGGCCGAGGGCCGAGAGGCTGTTCTCGCCGCCGGGCTGGGCAAATGCCAAGGTGCCCTCCGGCGTGGCGTCGTAGCCCACCGCGTGCGGTAACTGCTTGAGGATGATCGTCAGGCCGATGCCGGTCAGCATCCCTTTGATGACCGACGACGGGAAGTAGTACCCGATGACTCCAGCCCGTGCGAAGCCCAGGGCAAGCTGGATGACGCCGGCCAGCACGACGGACAGGAGAAACGTCCGGAATGACCCCAGTGCCGTGATGGACGTCAGGACGATGACGGCCAGCCCAGCGGCCGGGCCGCTGACGCCAAGGGCCGACCCGCTCAGGGCCCCGACGACGATGCCGCCGACGATGCCCGCGATGATGCCCGAAAAGAGCGGCGCGCCGGACGCCAGGGCGATGCCCAGGCAGAGGGGCGTAGCCACGAGGAACACCACCACGCTGGCCGGAAGGTCAGCCTTGAGCGTGTTCAGAAACGAGGATGTCTGTCGCATGGACTCACCTTAGCGACAGGCAGCAGGTTCGTAAAATACGAAATTGTGAACTGATGAATAGGTTATTGCTATGCGTGATCCCTGCGAGTCAGGCGACCCGCGTGGCGGACGCCTCAGGCGGGCGGCATCTGAAGACCGGCCGCGGACTGCTGCCGCGTGCCCGCATGGGCGGCTCTTGCCCCCAGCACCATGTCGAGGGCGGTGCGGTCACAGGGCGGGAGCGTGGCATCGGAGGTGCCGAGCGGCGTGACGCGGTCGCCCCAGCGGACGAGGTGGGCGCAGAACGTCAGGCCCGCGCCGAAGGCCGGCATGAGGATCAGCGCTCCCGGCTTGACGCGACCCTCCGCCAGGGCCTCGGTGAGGGCAACGGGCACGGTGGCCGCGCTCATGTTGCCGTAGCGCTGGACGGTGAGCATCACCTTGTCCATGGGAATGCCAGTGCGGGTGACGACCGCCTCGATGATACGGAGGTTGGCCTGGTGCGGCACCACCAGGTCGATCTCGTCAGGATGCACACCGCACTTGGCCATGACAGAGGCGCTCGCCTGCAGCATGCCGTGCACGGCCTTCTTGAAGATCTCCTGGCCGTCGAAGTCCCACTGCGTGTCGCCGAACACGATGCCCCGGTTCGCATAGGCGCCGCCCCAGCCGCGCACCCGCAGTGCCGCTCGCGCGTCGGCCACGCAGCCCAGTTGTTCGCCGAGGACGCCCGAGAGGGAGTCCGATGCCTGGAGTACGACCGCGGCACACCCGTCGCCGAAGAGCACCGCGACATTGCGGTTGTCCCAGTCCATGTAGGGGGAGATCACCTCCACGCCGATGACCACGGCGTTCCGCACGGCGCCCGTACGGATCATCGCGCTTGCGGTGGAGAGGCCGTAGAGGAAGCTGGTGCAGGCGGTGTTCAGGTCGATCGCCGCGGCGTGCGATGCGCCGAGTGAGAGCTGCACCCCCGAGGCGGAGTTGGGCACCTGCTCGTCGTTGCTGCAACTGCCGTAGATGATCAGTTCGAGGTCGGCTGGATCCAGACCCGCGCAGGCAAGCGCTCGCCGTGCGGCGACGGTGGCCAGCTCCCGCGCGGTGACATGCGAGACGCGGCGCTCCTTCATCCCCGTACGGGTGGTGATCCACTCGTCGCTGGTATCAAGAAACGTGGAGAGGTCGGCGTTGCTGAGCACGGCCGGGGGCATGGCGGAGCCCCAACCGGTGATGGCGGCGTGGGTCATCAGAGTAGCTTCGCGGCCATCTCGGCCACCTTGGACCGCATCACCTCGTGCATGGTCAGGTGCGCGAAGCACGGCTCGCCCTTGAAGCGTTCGACCACCTGCACCAGGCCGCTCGAAAGGGAGTTGATTTCCTCGCGGTCGATCTGGTCGGGGTCTCCGGTGAGGATCACGCGCGAGCCTTCGCCCGCGCGCGTCAGGACCAGCTTCATGTCCTCCTGCGTCAGGTTCTGCCCGTCGTCCACGATGATGGCCGTGTCGTGGATCGACCGGCCGCGCAGGTAGTTGATCGGCGCGATCTCGAGCGTCTTCGACTCGAGGAGGCTTTCTGCCGTGGGGTGTGCCGGATCCCGCCGCTCACCTTGATGGTCAGCCACCTGGTTGGTGAACCGCGCGCCCCCGTGCATCCGCCGCATGATGAAGTCGAGGTTGTCGATGATGGGCTTGGCCCAGGGCGCCATCTTGTCGTTGATGGCACCCGGCAGGAAGCCCAGCTCCTTGCCGGCTTCGGCGTTGAGACGATAGACCTCGATGCGGGAGACCTTTCCGGCCCGGAGCAGTTCGTAGGCCGACAGGAGCGCGATGAGCGTCTTCCCGGTGCCGGCGATGCCGACGAGGCTCGTGACGAGCGTCTGGTCGTCGAGGATCATCTCGCGCGCACACGCCTGCTCGGGGTTGCAGGGGCCGAAGCGCTCGCTCGGCTTCGTGCTGACGCGCCTGAGATACCCGGGTGTGTCGTGGTTCTTGTAGATGCCCCAGGCGCTCTTGCCCGAGCCTTCCACGCGCAGCTCGCAGCACTGGTTGGCGCGGAACGCCTTGACGTCGGTAAAGGCATCGAGGGCCTCAATCGGCAGGCGCTGTTCGTGGTGCAGCGTCGAGAGGAGTCCGGCCTCGCTGTCGGGCAACTCCACCCGTAGGCGGCCGGAGTAGAACTTTTCGAGCGAGGGCACCGGCCGGTCACTGTAGTAGTCCTCGGCAGTGACGTTGCGTGCGCGTGCCTTGCAGCGCATGGCCGCATCGCGCGTGACCAGGATGACCGACTCGTCGGGGTGCGCCTGCTGGTAGTGGTCGGCGTAGAGCACAATCGGGTCGTCTGCGTAGTCCGCCTTGAAGCCGGGCCACGCCCGGTCCAGGTCGAGGGTGCCGTTGTGGAACTTCAGCAGGCCGCCGTTGATCGGGATGCCCGAGGCCAGTTCGTCGCGCGATGCGTGCGACTGGAGGCCGTCGAGAAAGCGCACCGCACTCCGCGCCGTGTAGCCGACGCCGTTGGCGGACGTGCGCTTGCGATCCAGTTCCTGCAGCACAGGAAACGGAATCAGCACCGTATTGTTGGTGGTGAGGTTCTGGAGCGCGTCCGGAGCGGACACGAGAATGCTGGTGTCGACGACGTAGGTCTTGCGGTCAGTGCCTGTGTCCGAGCCTGTCATCCGGTCCTCCTGAATCCGGACCAGACGAGACCGTGCGATACCGTCCCCGACCCTCGGGGCGTACCGAGACCTGACTGGACCGGTTCTGGACCTGGAGACTTCCGCGCTGGGAAGCGTTCGCCACCGGGGCCGTAACTGCGCCCAGCATAGCGCCCAACGATCCTTACGGCGCAACCATTTTCTGGCCTGAATCCTTGACTTCCTCAGGCGGGATGTGTCTGATTGAATGGTTTTGAATACTCAAAGAACATACTTTGATTCATTGGCGTTCTGTTTACGCCTAGTCGTCGTGGTGGCCCTGCTCACCACCGGCCCAGCCGCGTTCGGACAGGATTCCACCGCGCTATCCACCCCTCCACCCGCCCCTGCGCCGCCTGCCACCGGCCTCTCGGGGTACATGGACTTTCACTACAACAAGACCCGCGACGAGGACGGGCAGCTCGACTTCCATCGCTTCGTGCTGCTGGTCACCCACCAGTTCTCGGACAGGATCCGTTTCGTCAGCGAGCTCGAACTTGAGCACGCCCTCGTGGAGGGTCTTGAGGAAGCGGGTGAACTGGAACTGGAGCAGGCCTATGTGGACTTCCTGCTCTCACGCGGCTTCAATGTGCGCGCCGGGATGCTGCTCATGCCTGTCGGCATCATCAACGAGCGCCACGAACCGCCCATGTACTACGGGGTCGAACGCCCGCTTGTGGACACCTTCATCGTCCCCAGCACCTGGTTCGAAGTGGGCGCGGGCGTGCACGGCGAGGTCGGACGCGGCTGGCGGTATCGCGCCTACGTCACCTCTCCGCTGAACGCGGCGAAGTTCACCGCCGAGGAGGGCATCCGGAATGGCCGGCAGCGGGGAAGCCGCACGAACGCCGGCCGGATGGCGGCCACGGGCCGGCTCGAGTTCGTGGGGATCCGGGGCTTCACGGCCGGTGCCAGTTTCTGGACAGGCTCCTCGGGGTTCGAGTTCCGTCCGCGCTTCGACGTGCCGGTACGGCTGCTGGAAGCGGATGTGCGGTACGGGCGGAATCGCTTCGAGGGGCGCGCCCAGCTTGCGCAGACGAGCATCGTGGGCGCTGGCACGATCAACGATGCGGTGGCGCGCACAACCGGCGTCAACCCGAACATCGCGAGTGCCCTGCGTGGTGCGTACGCCGAGGCCTCGTACCGCGTCGTCTCCGGCGCCACCTACGGCGATGTGGGCGCCTTCGTCCGCTACGAGAACGTCGACACCCAGTTCCGCATGCCGGCCGGCTACGTCCCGCTCAAGGCCTTCGATCGCGACGCCTGGGTGGTGGGCGGCACCTACTGGCCCGACCCTGACATCGCGATCAAGGTCGACTACGTGCATCAACGAAACCAGAGCGCGACGATCCGTGCGTCCCGTTCCTTCAATGTCGGACTTGGATGGTGGTTCTGATGACGCGTGCGCTCCTTCTTCTCTGTGCGGTCGCGGTTGTGGCAGCCACGGCGCGGCCTGGATCCGCTCCTCAGGCGCCCGCGGGGCCCGAGCAGACCATCGACATCCTCGCCGAGCGGTTCAGCTTCAGCCCGTCCGAAGTGAAGACCACCGTGGGCACGAAGCTGACGATCCGGTTGACGAGCGATGACACGTCGCATGGATTCCGCATCATCGGCAGCGGCGTCAATGTGGAGATTCCCAAGCGCAGCCGTGGCGTGATGACGGTCTCGTTCACGCCGGAGAAGGCCGGCAAGTACACCTTCGAGTGCTCGAAGCTGTGTGGCGCCGGGCACGGCTTCATGCGGGGCACGATCATCGCGGAAGACGCGCAGGGCGGGCAGTGAGTCGCAGCCGTGTCGCGCGTGTGGCCGGGAACATCGCGCTCGCGGTGGTGGCGCTGGCCTGGGTGTCGGCCCTGATGTCCGCACAGGCGCGGGTGACACAGCCCGGCGATCCGTTGCCCGGGGTGAAGCCGCGCGAGTTCGAGGAATTCAGGCTGGGGCTCGACGACTTCCTTGAGGTTGAAACGGCGGAGGAGGGACTCGGGCCGGCATTCAACGGTGCGAGTTGCGCCGTCTGTCACAACGTGCCCGCGGTCGGGGGCGTGAGCCCCGTGGCCGAGGTCCGGGCAGCGAGGCGCACCGCTGAGGGTGCTTTCGAGGCGGTCGCCCCTGATGGCGAAACCCTCTTCCATCTGTTCTCGGTGCCCGGGCACGCGTGCCAACCCGTCATCCCCGTCGAGGCGAACGTCATCAGTCGCCGCGTGCCGATTCCCCTGTTCGGGGCCGGGCTCGTGGAAGCGATTGACGACGACACGCTGGTCGCCCTCGGCGACGAGCAGGCCCGCGGGCGTGACGGCATCAGTGGCCGCCCCGCCTTCATCACGGACCGCGCCACGGGTGATCGTCGAGTGGGACGCTTCGGGTGGAAGGCGCAGCACGCGACCCTTCTGGCATTCGGCGCGGATGCCTACCGCAACGAAATGGGCATCACCAACGATCTGTTCCCGACCGAGATTGCGGTAGGCATCGACGACGCCCGGATGCGGCTGTGCGACCCGATTCCCGACCCGGAGGACGTGGCCGATCCGCGGACGCGCCGGCGTGGCATCGACAACTTCGAGAGCTTCATGAAGTTCCTGGCGCCGGTGGGGCGCGGGACCATCGATGCGGTGGCGAGTCAGGGGGAGGCTGTGTTCGACGAGATCGGCTGCGCCACCTGTCACGTGCCGGTTCTGTCCACGGGCGCGAATGCCAATCCGCTGCTGCACCGTCAGCCGGTGGCCCTGTTCTCGGACCTCCTGCTGCACGACATCGGGACTGGCGACGGGATCCGGCAAGGGGCGGCCGAGCCCGACGAGATCCGCACGCCCGCGCTCTGGGGCCTCCGCTTCCGGCGACCGTTGCTGCACGATGGCTCGGCAGCAACCGTGGATGATGCGGTGCGCCGGCACGCGGGCGAGGCGCTCGCCGCGCGACTGAGCCATGCGCGCCTGAGCGACGCCCAGCGGGCAGCCCTGACGCGATTCCTGCTGACGCTCTAATGTAGGCGTCAGACGTCGCCGAGGGTCAGTGGCCGAGGGGACGCGCCATCAATGTCGGTGAAGCCGTAGTCCCGCGCGACTGCCGCGGCGACCATGACCGTGCCCGTGTGCCGCAGGCGGTCGGGGTCGGCACCATGCCCGGGTTCAGCGACACGACAGCCACACCGTGCGGTGCAAGCTCCTTCGTCATGTCGGCCGTCAGCTTGTCCGTGGCTGCCTTCGACACGCCGTAGGCCACATTGCCGATGTACTTCTGCGCCGCCCAGAACGAGATGTTCACAATGAGCCCGCGCTTGCGGGCGACCATCCCCGGCGCCGCCAGCTGGCTGGCCCGATAGTGCGCACGGACGCCCGCGCCGAACATCGTGTCCGCGCCAGCGTCCTTGCGGATGCCGGCAAACGCCGCATCCACCTGGGCGTCGTCCCGATGGTCGCAGCGCATCCCCGTGATCCGCTCGCCAAGAGACTCGCCGTCAGGCGCTGAACGGCCCGTCACAAACACGCGAGCGCCCTGGCGGGCGAGTTCACTCGCGACCCCTCGGCCCACGCCTCGAGTGGCACCCGTCACAACCGCGACCGTGGCGGCTCCTGCCATTGACCGCCTCGGCGTCAGTTCAGCCGCCGATCCGCAGAGCGGTCTCGCCGTAGACGAACCAGAGACGGTGGCCGAAGAACGTTCCGGTCACCACCGGTCCTCCGGAGAGTGCGCCGGCGAACCCGTTGACAGACCAGTGTCGCGTGACGGTCCAGGCCGCCGAGGCCTCTACGGACGTGCCGAACGTGGTGGACCCGTTCGACGGGCGGGTGACGTAGCCGAAGTTGCTGCCCTGTGAGAGCGTGGCACCGCTGCCGGCGTACCATCGGTCGGTCGCTGACGCGAGCCACAGCCGGTGGAGATCCAGGCGCAGGCTGACCGCCGCTGTTGGAAAGGCGAGCGCCTGCACAAAGAGATCGTCGAGATTCATCGTGCTGTACACGGCTGTCTGCGAGAACCGGCGCACCGTCGGCAGCATCGGGAAGAACGTTTCGTGTCTGGTGTCCGCACCGTCCGCGTCGCCGCTCGCGTGCGAGAGACCGGCGCGGAGCCAGGGCGACCAGCGTCCGCGTGGCCACTGGTATCCGGCTTCGACCGCTGCCGAGACGGCGGAGTGGTCGTCGCCGTACCAGCGTCCCCGCTGAACGGCGAGCCAGCCCAGGAGGTCGAGCTGTCCGCCCCCGGCCGGGTACGCGCCGATGGCGGTTCCGCCGACCGTTGTGATGCCAACGTCCGCGGCCAGGGCCGTGCGGCCGGAGTTGTCCGGTCGCCCCGAGACCAAGCGCTCGTCGGCGTACCGCCAGATGAAGGCCTGCAGATCCGTGTGTGGCCGTGAGGCGGACGGCAGCAGGCCGAAGGTCGCACCGGCCACGACCACGTTCGTCATCGTCTTGCCGGCCTCGCGGGCGAAGCCCCCCTGCGTTGGCATGAACACGATGCCGGTGAGCCGCGCCGCGTCGCGCGACCAGTCCGCCCGCACGCCGTCATAGCCGCGTTGATAGATCGACCATTCGAATTCGCCGATGAGGCGCGCATCCATTCGCTGGCGCTTCACGGCCTCGATCGCCGGCTCACGCGTGACGCTCTCGTTCCCTGAGGCGTAGCCCTGACGGCCCACCTGCAGGTCGAGGCCCGGGAGAATTCGCTTCAGCCGAAGGTTCGCGTAGCGGAGGTAAAGCTGCTGCGGGTGTCTGCGGCGGCCGCCCTGGTCGAAGTACAGCGCGCCGGTACCGAGCGCGCCTGGGCCGCTGGCCAAAGGCGGCAGTCCGGCAAGGCCGACATGCTGAACGGCCAGGCGGAACTCGATCCGCGGCATCGCACGTCGGACCTGCAGCAGCAGCCGATTGGCCGCGAAGTGGTAATCCGGATTGCCTCCACCCGGATGCGGCTCGAAAAAGCGCCACGACTCGACGCGGAACGTGTCCTGTGCCAGGAAGGTCCAGGCCGAAGAAGGTGCGGGCGCCGGAGAGCCCGGCTGCGGACCCGCCGTGGCCGAACTGGCGATGGCCGCGATGAGCAACGAGAGCCGGGCGCCCCCTCGGATCCCCATCCCCTTCAGTGGGCGGTGCCGTTGCCGACCAGGAGCGGGGCATGGGTCTGGGGCACATGGCACGACGTGCACAGCCAGCGTGCGCCAGCGACTTCCTTCCGGCTCACGGTCGGCGCGCCGCGACCGTCGACGAAGTGGCTCGGGGGTGCCGGTGGCGGGTCATCCTGCGGTGAACCTGGCGTTCCGTGGCACTGCACGCAGGCGTTCGATTCCAGCGTGATCGGCAGGAGTCCCTCAATGGAGTGCGGAATCATCGGTGGCGCGCCGGTGAATGCCCGTGGCAGGCGCGCGTTCTCACCGGCATCCTTCCCCGCGTACGCGTACGCGGCGCCGATCGGAGCGCCGGCGAGCGGCACCCTGCTCAGGCTGAGCTGGAGGTCCTGAATCTCGCCCGCACCGGTGTGGCTATCCGGCCCGGCCCACCCGCAGCCGCTCATGGCGATGCCCAGCGCCACCAGCACGAGCGCGAGCGGGATTCGGTTACGCCACACCGGTGCCACCCTGGTCCCGGTAGACCTTGACCGCGCACTTCTTGAAATCGGTCTGGCCCGAGATGGGACAGGCCGCATCGAGTGTGACCGCGTTGATCAGGACGCCTTCGTCGAACCACGGAACATAGACCAGCCCCGGCGGCGGCGTGTAGCGGCCCTCCGTCTCAACGCGCAAGCGCACGCGGCCCCGCCGGGACTCCACCCACGCCGCATCGTGTCTCGCCAGCTTTCGGTGCGATGCATCCTGCGGGTGCATGTACAGCAGCGCCGCGGGCATCGCCCGATGCAGTTCGGGCACGCGCCTTGTCATCGTCCCCGAGTGCCAGTGTTCGAGCACCCGCCCCGTGCTGAGCCACAAATCCCACGTGCCATCCGGCACCTCGGGCGGCGCCGCATACGGCCGGAAGAAGATCTTCGCCTTCCCCGCCACCGCCGTCAGGGGCCCAGGGGCCGGCGCCCGCATGTCGCCGCGCGGCAGCGTCTTCATGGCCGGTCCATAGAAGTCGAATCCTGTGCCCGGGCGCACGTAGGGGTCGTGCGCCTCGTTGAATCGCCAACGGGTTTCCTGACCGTTCACCACCGGCCAGCGCAACCCCCGGACCCCTTCGGCCAGGTAACTGTCGAAGGGCGCGAGGTCGTGCCCATGGCCGCGTCCGAACGCGGCGTATTCCTCGAAGAGCGCCTTCTCCGGAAACCAGTCAGTGCCGAGGTGGCGGACGGTGTCGTTCCCGGCACCCGCGGCGATTGGATCCGGCCACGCGACTCTCCGGTTTGCGGGGGTCGCAAACAAAACGTCGTAGAGCGTGGCCGTCGGGGAGTACCCCAGGGCCCGCGCGGCGTCGACCACGTCGGGCAGCCGGCCTTCGGCAAAGCCCTTGGCGGACAGTCCCGGTACTGGCTGTGCCCCCCAGACCTCGGCCAGCGTGAAACGCTTGGAAAATTCGAGGGTCTGCCACAGATCCGGCCGCGCCTCTCCCGGTGCGTGGACCTGCTGCCGCCACAACTGCGTGCGGCGCTCCGTGTTGCCGTAGGCGCCCCACTTCTCGAAGATCATGGCCGATGGCAGGATCAGGTCCGCCACCTGGCACGACACGGAGGGATAGGCGTCCGACACGACGAGGAAGGTGTCGGCCCGGCGCGCCGCGTCGAGCCAGTGCGTGGCGTTGGCCGTCGACTGGAACGGGTTGGTGACCTGCACCCAGAGCCACTTGAGCCGGCCGTCCTCGAGGTCACGCATCATCTGGGGGAGCGAACTGCCGGGCTTGGGATTGATGGCGCCATCCGGCAGCCGCCAGATCGTTTCGGCGCGCGCGCGATGGGCCGGATCGTTGACCACCATGTCGGCAGGCAGCCGGTGCGCGAACGTCCCGACCTCGCGCGTGGTGCCACAGGCCGAGGGCTGACCCGTCAGCGAGAAGGCGCTGTTGCCGGGCCTTGCGTACTTGCCCGTGAGCAGATGCACCATGTAGGCCTGCTCGTTGACCCATGTGCCGCGCGTGTGCTGGTTGAACCCCATCGTCCAGCACGACACGATATTTCGGGCCCGGTCCGCATACAGCGCAGCAAGGTTCGACAGCTTCCTCTGAAACTGCTCGATGGGCTCGTCGCGGTTGCCGCGCGCGAGGCGGGAGACGAAGTCCAGTGTGTAGGGCCGCACCGCCTCCCGGAACTGTTCCAGCGTGATCAGCCAGTGGTCGCCCGCGCGGCCGCGGCTGAGCTGGGCCACCGGCTCAGCCCCGCGGCCCCGGCCCTGCCCGATGGCTTCCTCGCGCGTGAGCGGCCGTTCCTGTTCGAGCCGGCGGATCTCGCGCTCGGCTGGCGTCATGGCGGCCTCGTCGCCGCGCATGCCGTAGCCGATGTCCGAGGGCCCAGCGGCAAACACGCAGTGCTGCCGGACGAACGGCCAGTCGACCGCGTCCGTGGCCAGGATCTCGCGCGCGATGTAGTTCCAGATCGCCAGGTCCGTCTGGGGCCGAATCACGATCTCGACGTCGGCCAGGGCCGAGGTGGGCGTGGTGAACGTGGTAAGCGCGACGACGCGGACCTTCGGGTTGGCAAGCCGCCGGTCCACGACACGGCCCCAGAGCATCGGATGCATCTCGGCCATGTTCGCGCCCCAGGAGACCAGCGTGTCGCAGTGCTCGAGGTCGTCGTAGCAGCCGGCCGGCTCGTCGATCCCGAACGTCTGCATGAAGGCGGCAACAGCCGACGACATGCAGTGCAGTGCGTTCGGGTCGATGTTGTTGCTGCGCCAGCCCGCCTTGACGAGCTTGACGGCGGCGTAGCCCTCCTGGATCGTCCACTGGCCCGAACCCATGACGCCCACGCCGGTCGGGCCGAGTTCGCGATGGACGCGCCGGAACTGCGCCGCCATCTCGTCGAATGCCCGTGTCCACGACACCGGAACAAAGGCACCCTGCTTGTCGAACCGGCCGTTGCGCATCCGCAGGAGCGGTGTCGTCAGCCTGTCGGCGCCGTAGAGGATCTTCGCGTTGGCGTAACCCTTGACGCAGAGCAGCCCGCGGTTGACCGGCGAGTCCGGATCCCCCTTGATGGCCACGACGCGGTTGCCCTCGGTGCCGATCTGAATGCCGCAGCCGGTGCCGCAGAAGCGGCACACCCCGCGATCCCAGTGCACCCCGGGGGTCGCCTGGTTCGCCAGGGCCGTCACAGCCGGCGGAACCGACAGACCGGCCGCCGCGCTGGCGGCTGCCGCGGCGCTGGCCCGTATGAAGTCCCGACGGTCGCAGGTGCTCATGAATCGATGTGGTGGCAGGCGAGGCTCACGGTGCGCACCCCGGGGAGGGCGGATAGCCACGCGAAGCCCGCCTCTTGTTCATCCACGGAGCCGGTTTCCAGCGTGACGGCCATGCGACCGGTGGAGACGTCTCGGGCACACACCACGAACCCCGGCTGAGCGGACACCAGGTTCTCAACGCGTTCAACATCGGCCGGGGCCGCGTTCACGACAAGCCCGGCGACGTGCAGATCCGGTGGACTGGGAGTCATACGGACTGGCTGGCCCTCACGCACGCAAGGCTGCAAGCAGTCTGCCAATCGCCAGCAGTGCTGTGTGCCCGGTGGCGGCTGGCTGGTCTGGCCCTCCGGACTTAGGCGCCATGGCAAGATCAGCGCGTCCGCTGAGAATCACGCGCGCGCCTGGATGAGGCCCGGATCCAGGCCGGTGCGGGCAGGGCGCCCGCCACGACGGCCGATGAGGATCTCGTGCACGGCAAGTGAGATACCATTCGCCCCGAATCGCCGCGTGCCCAGCCTGCGTGGACTCGATCGCGGCACGAGGAGATCGAATTCCTATGAAACGAAGCCTCTTGTTCGCCGCGATCGTCGGACTCGGCCTGACCGCGTTGTTCCGGGCCGGCAGTGATGCCGCCCTTGCCCAGGGCTCAGTTGCCCTGAGCGGCGTGGTGACCTCTCAGGAAGAGGGCAAGATGGAGGGCGTGGTCGTCAACGCCCGGCGCGAGGGCGGCAATGCCACCGTGTCCGTGGTGAGCGACGCCCAGGGGAAATACAGCTTCCCGCAGACGCACCTGCAGGCCGGCAAGTACACCGTCACCATCCGTGCGGTCGGCTTTGATCTGGCCGGCCCGGCGGCCGCAGAAGTGGCGGCCGGCAAGTCGGCTACGGCCGATCTCAAACTCGTGAAGGCGAAGAACGTGGCGACACAGCTCTCATCCGCCGAGTGGATGATGAGCGTCACCGGCAGTGAGGAGGAGAAGGCCAACTTCACCTACGTGACGATGGGCTGCAACTACTGCCACTCCATGGGCCGCATCTTCAACTCCAAGCACACCGTGCAGACGCTGCTGCCCGCGATGGAGCGCATGGCGGAGTACTACGCGGACGGCACGGCCAAGAGCAACGACAACCGCCGTGGCCGCGCGGCCCTGGTGCAGGAGCCCGGCCGCATCAAGATGATGCACAACACACCGACCTGGCCCACCTCGGAGAACCAGCGGCAGTGGGTGGCCGAGTTCGTCGAGCGCAACGACCTGAGCGGCGGGAAGACGGCCCATGCCTTTCCGCTGAAGACGCTGGCTCGGCCGAAGGGCAAGGCCACGCGCGTCATCATCACCGAGTACGACATGCCGACGGCCGGCACGGTGGCGCACGACATGGACATCGACTCGAAGGGCATCGTCTGGTACACGGACGAAAGCGACCAGCTCCTCGGCCGGTTCGATCCGAAGACGGCCACCTTCACCGAGATTCGGGAGCCCGTGCTGCCGGCCATTGACAAGGGTCAGTTGCGCGGGACGCGCGATGTGGTCGTCGACAAGGCCGACAAGGTGTGGTTTCCGATTCGCACGCCCGGCAACGAGACCAAGATGTCGCGCTACGACCCGGTGACCAACAAGCTCGATATCGTGGAGGGCTCCGGCGGACAGTTCGTCGGCATGGGTGGCGACGGCTTCATCTGGGCCGGCGGCACGCGGATCGATCCCAGGACCGCCGTCGTCGAGGGCCGCTACACGTATCAGGGCAACGCGGTCATTCCCCAGGGCGTGCAGGTGGGCGGATATCACAACCACTACGACTCGAAGGGCAACATGTGGGTGGCCAGCCAGAGCGGTAAGGGCGGCATTATCGGCGTGGACATCAAGACCAAGGCCGTGACGTTCAAGCCGGTGCCGGGGCTCCGCGCCCGCCGCGGCAAGATCGACCACAAGACGGACCGCCTCTATTTTGGCGAGTACTGGGTGGACAAGGCCGGCGTGTACGACATCCGCGCCGATAAGCTCCAGCGGTGGGACCTCGGCAAGTACTACACGCCGTACACCGCGTCCACCGCCGACGCGAAGGGCCGTTTCTACGTGCCGTCCAACGGCGCCGAGCGGTTCATCCGCATTGACCCGAACACGAACGAGATCGTGGAGTACCTCTGGCCGACCGAGTTCGACACGAAGAAGATCGCCATGGACCCGACCACCAGCAACACGGTGATCTGGATGGCGAACAAGCGGACGGCCAGGATTTCCAAGGTCGAGCCGCTCGACTAGGACAGGGGCGTCATGAGAAGAGCCTGTGCTGTCGGGTTGTGTGCGCTGACCGTCGCGTGGACTTTCGGTGATGTGGCGGCGCAGCAGGGGGCCACGCCGTACACCGCGTCCGTGGATCGCCAGGCGGATCAACCGAAAGTCAATGCCGCGACGTCCACGAACTGGTCGGACCACAACGCCGACCTCGCCAACACGCGGTACTCGCCGCTCAACCAGATCACGCCGGCCAACGCCGGCAAGCTCGGCGTGAAGTGGTCGTTCGAACTGCCGAAGGGCGACTCGATTGCGGAGCAAACGCCGCTCGTGATCGACGGTGTCATGTACTTCAACTCCGGGTCGAAGCTGTATGCGCTCGACGCCGTCACGGGCAGGAAGGTGTGGACGTTCCAGATGCAGCCGGCCTTCGGCGGCGGCAAGCGGGGACCGGGCTTCGGCGAGGGGAACATCTACGCGATGGGGCCTGCGGAGGTCTACGCCGTTGATGCGAAGGCGGGCAAGCTCGTCGAGGCGTTCGGGGAGAAGGGCGTCCTGCGCATCATCAACAAGGCGCTGGAGTTCAAGTATCCGGGGAAGTACCCGGCTGATCTGGATCCGCGGAGCCTGGGTTACGGCGTGGCGTCGACGCCCAAGTATCACAACGGGACGATCTACGTCGGCACGTCGGACTCGGACAGCCTGATTGTTGGCGGCCTGCTCATCGCTGCGGATGCTCGAACCGGCGCGATCAAGTGGGTGTTCAACACCGTGCCGCAGGGGCCCGGAGACGACGGTTGGGAACTGACCAAGGACACGTGGTCGGCGAATCACCCGCGTCATGGCGGCGGCGTGTGGACGCAGCCGGCGATCGACCCCGCCCTCGGGATGATCTACTTCAATGTAGCGAACCCCGCGCCGGACTATGACGGGTCCGCACGCCTTGGCGTGAACCTCTTCACCAACTCGATGGTGGCGCTGGACCTGGCCACCGGGAAGCTCAAGTGGCACTTCCAGACCATCCACCACGATATCTGGGACAAGGACCAGATCGCGGGTCCGACGCTGTTCGACGTCTCGGTGAACGGCCGGACGATCAGGGGCATCGGGTCGGCCGGGAAGGTCTGCTACGCCTATCTCCTGAACCGCGACACCGGCACGCCGATCAATCCCATCGTGGAAACGCCGGTGCCGACTACGACCGACGTGCCGGGAGAGCGGCCGTGGCCGACGCAGCCGATTCCGTACACCGCACGGAACATTCCGCAGCAGCCCTACTGCGCCACGTATCCGCGCGTCGACGACCCGGAACTCGCCAAGCAGGTGCGGCCGCTGTTTCATCCCTACCTGGCCAACGAGATGGTGATCACCTCTCCGGGACAGGATGGTGGCTCTGACTATGGCGGCCCCGCGTTCAGTCCGCGCACCGGACTCTTCTACGTGAGTGGCAAGAACGACGCGGTGGCGAACAGAGTGAAGCCGGTCGGCGGCACATTGAAGCCCGGCCCCCGCTCCCCCGGACACTTCGAGAACCTGGCCGAAACCGGAAAGCACGGCATGAAGTGGAATCAGGCGGTGGCCGCCTACGAGCCGGTCACCGGCAATCTCGTGTGGTACTCCGAGTTCCCCGGATGGACGAACGCCGCGTTGTTCGTCACGGCAGGCGATCTGGTCTTCCATGGGGCCGGCGGCACGGGAGACTTTTTCGCCTGGGATGCCCGGACGGGGAAGGAAGTCTTCAGGTACCCCGGCACGTTCGGTCCAGCAGATGGCATCCGCACAGGGATCCTCGCCACGCCGATGAGCTACAGCGTGAACGGGAAGCAGTTCGTGTCGGTCGTCGCCCGCAGCACGGTGCTGACGTTCGCCCTGCCGTAGGCGTCCTGGCTGGAGTAGCCTTCCTGCATGTCAGTACTTCCTCTGCTTGTCCTGGGCGTGCTCCTCACGCCGCACGCAACCCTCGGGGCCCAGCAGAGTGTCGCGGCACCGGCGCCCGGCGGGACGCGCAGTGGCCGGCTCTTCATTACGACGCTGAACGTTCGGGACCTGGGCACTGCCCTGCGGTTCTTTACCGAGGGCCTCGGCATGCGCGAGCAGGGGCGCCACGTTCCGGGGAAAGGCGTTGTCGAAGTGTCGCTCGGGTACAGCGATGAGCCGGCTCGCGCCGGTCTCATGCTCCTGCACAGGGAAGAGCGCACCACGCCCTACGAGCGCGGCGAATGGGGCAAGGTCATCCTGGAGGTCAAGGATCTGCGAGCCACGGCCGACAACGTCGTGCGAGCCGGCGGAAAGATCGTCCGGCCCCCACGGGAGGTGGCGTCGGCGCCCGTGCTCAACGCGATTGTCGAGGATCCCGACGGTCACACGTTCGAGCTCGTTCAGTTCAAGTAGAACCGCGTCTGCGAACTCTGCTCGAACCGTCAGATTTGCACCCGATGGTACCAAGCTCTACCAATATTTTGGTATGAGCCGACTTCGAAGACAACGTGCTACCCTCCGGCCCCACGGAGGGGACATGAGTCGAACTCGCTTGATAGCTTGCACGCTTGCTGTTGTTGGATTGCTTCTTTCGCTGCCCAGCGTGGTGGCGGCGCAGTCGGTGTCGGCAGGGACCATTGCCGGAACGATCAAGGACACGACAGGCGGTGTCCTGCCTGGGGTCACCGTTGAAGCCTCCAGCCCTGTGCTCATCGAGAAGGCCCGCTCGGCCGTCACTGATTCCCAGGGCAACTACAGGATTCTGGACCTCCGGCCTGGCCCCTACACCGTCACATTCACTCTTCCGGGATTCTCCACCGTCAGGCGCGAGGGACTTGAGCTCGCCACAGGCTTTACGGCAAACGTGAGCGCCGAAATGAAGGTGGGCGCCATGGAAGAGACCGTCACGGTCACGGGCTCGAGTCCCGTCGTCGATGTGCAGAACGTGCGCTTTCAGCAGGTGCTGTCGCGTGATGTCTGGGACTCACTGCCGACTGGCAAGACGCTGTCGGGGTACGTGCAGCTGACCCTCGGTGCGACGATGGGCGCGTCCGGTCAGGACGTCGGCGGGTTGAAGGGTGACAAGGCGGGCGGCGGTGCCAGCTTCAGCTACCACGGCGCCGGTCAGAACGACCAGTCCATCGTGGTGGACGGCATGGCTGTCAACGCGCAGACCACGGGCGGAGGCCCATGGACGCGCACGACCGTGAACAACGACCGTGCATTCGAGGAAACGACGATCGGCAGCGGCATCTCGGCCGAGCAGGAGAACGCCGGCATTCTGATCAATATGATTCCCCGGGAAGGCGGCAACTCCATCTCGGGCACCTTTGCCCTCAACGGGAGCGGGTCACGTTTCCAGAGCGACAACCTCACCCCGGAACTGGTGGCGCGCGGCGTGCCTGTGCAGGGCAAGGTAGTAAAGCTGTACGACGCCGGCGGCGGCTTCGGGGGCAAGATCAAGCGGGATCGCCTGTGGTTCTATGCGTCGGACCGGTGGTGGAATGCCGCGACGGTCGTGCCTGGGAGCTTCTTCAACGCCACGCCTCAGCCTGCATTCGGCCTCCTGCCCATTTACACGCCCGATGTGAGCAGGCCCGCTGTCAATGCGGCGCCGAACCATAACGACAACCTCCGCCTGACCTGGCAGGTGAACGACGCGCACAAGATTTCGTCGTTCATTGAGTTCCAGTCTGCCTGTAACTGCTACTACTCGGCCTCTGCTACACGCGCGCCTGAAGCCGGCCAAAATCTCACTGCGCCGTATGGGTCCAAGAACATCGTGCAGGTGAACTGGAACTACGTGCGGGGAACCAAGCTGCTCTTCAGCGCCGGGAACTCCTCGTTCTTCAGTGCAGGCAGGGCTGAGGGCTTACGCCCAGCCGAAACGCCCGTGACCGCGATCCCGATGATCGACTTGAACACAGGGTTTGCCTGGAACGCCAAGGGAGACGACCCGTTCCCGGCAGGGACGTGCTGCACGCCGTATGCGGATGGCGAGATCCTGGGCTACACGAACTACCACGATCAGAAGTACACGATGACGTACAGCACGGGTTCCCATACGTTCAAGGTGGGTGGGCGAACCTGGCTGAACACGGGACGTCCTGGGACGAGTTCGTACAACAACACGCCGTTCGGGCCGGTGCTGATCTCGGTTCGCGGCGGGGTGAACGGCGTTGCGCCGGTCCCTGCGGCGATCCTGCTGCTCGTCGACCCGCAAGGGCCGGCAACCGGGACCAAGAACAGCGGCGGCAGTGACGTCCTCACGACAGCGCTCTACGCGCAGGAGCACTGGACCCTCAACAGGCTGACCTTGAACCTTGGCGTCCGCTACGACGGGATGCGTGGCCGGTACAACGCCTATACCACCGCGGCGAACAACTACCAGGCGTCGTTCGACTTTCCGGAGGTCAAGAATTCGCCCAACTGGAATGACATCGCGCCGCGTCTGGGTGCCGCGTACGACCTGTTCGGCAACGGCAAGACGGCGATCAAGGCTTCATGGGGCCGATTCATCGTCCACCAGACGGGCGCCGGGTCCTCGCCCTCGGGATCGCTCGGCTACGGCGGGGGCACGCGTGCCTGGAACGACGCCAATCGGAACTTCGCCCCTGACTGCGATCTGAAGAACCCCCTGGCCAACGGCGAGTGCGGGCAACTCCCCAACGTCAACCGGGGCGTGCCAACTCGCCAGTCGACGTTCTTCGACTCCAAGTACCTCGAGGGATGGGGGGTGCGGCCGTACCTCTGGAACTCGAGCGTGCAGGTCCAGCACGAGGTGCTCCCCGGTTTCGGCGTCAACATCGGATACTTCCGGACGACCAACGGGAACATCACGGTGACGGACAATCGCGCGGTCACCCCGGCCGACTATACGCAGTACTGCGTGCCGGCACCCACGGACGCGGGTCTTGGTTCGGTCAGCGGCAGCACGCTCTGCGGTCTGCAGGACCTGAATCCATCGAAATTCGGGCAGGTCGACAATCTGGTGACGCTGGCGTCAGAACTCGGCGTGAAGCCAGTGAATAGTTTCAATGGCGTTGACGTGGGCATCAATGCGCGGTTCGGCAAGGGCGGGTCGCTCTCCGGCGGCATCAGCACCGGCAGGGCGGAGATCAACAACTGCTTCACCATCGACGCACCGCACCGGCCGGAGTACTGCAATAACGTCACGGATTGGATGGCCGGGACGCAGGTCAAGCTCCTTGGCAACTACCCCCTTCCGTGGTGGGGTCTGCAGGTGAGTGCCACCTACCAGAACATTCAGGGTCCCGCCATTGCCGCGAATCGCGCCTACCGGAGCGCGGAAATTGCGCCGTCCCTCGGGCGAAACCTGTCGGCTGGCGCCGCGGCGAACGTATCCATCGCGCTGCTGCAGCCGAATGCGATCTGGGCGCCGCGCTTCAACCAGATTGACTTTCGTATGACCAAGATCATCACGGTCGGGAAGCTGCGCACGATGGGACAGTTCGACCTCTATAACCTGGGTAATTCAAGTGCCATTCTCGGCGTCAACAATACGTATGGCGCCACGTGGCAGCGCCCGACGTCGGTCCTAGCGGGCAGGCTGATGAAGTTCGGCCTCCAGATGGACTGGAAGTAACCATTGAAGGGTGTGCTGTTGCGAATGCCGAGCCGCCTCAGGCTTGTCACTGGACTGCTGGCGGCGCTCGGGTTCGCAGTGCTGATCGCGGGCGGAAGTACCTTCCGCGCAGAGCCGCAGCCGCGGTCGCGGGCATTCCTGATTGTCAGGTCCGACCTGGGTATTCACTATGGCAAGACCGAAGTGGACTGCCCGCAGGGCCTCGAGATGACGGTGGAGGAGGCGTTTCTCGCGTCCAAGACGCCTGAGGAGCGAGAACGCCTGCTGCGGCCCGAGAACGCGAAGGAGTACGGCAACGGTTGGAAGAATGACTTCATCACTGGCCCTGGCGGTGAGAACGTCTGCAACAACCCGAAGTCCTTCCTGAAGGACCCCCTGCATCCGCTGTATCGGGGTGTGAAGGGTAAGGCGGCTTACGGGATGAACCTGGACGGGACGTCTGACGGCCGCGCAACGCCGAACTCCTGCACGCACGAAAAGTTCGTGAGTGAGGCCGGCGAGCCGGCTGTGGATAACCAGCTCTATCGGGCTGTCGGCTGCGCCAAGAACGTGCGCGGCCTTGGTCCACCGCTCGCACCGGTCCGCATCGACCCGTTCCTGGTCGAGATCCGGGGCGTCGATGACCCGAAGAATGACGCGCAGATCGAGGTGGGAATCTACTCGAGCGAGGACACCCCGTTGCAGGGGCCTGACGGCCAGATGATGGCCAACCAGACACTCACCGTGACGAAGAACGCGCGCTGGCGGGCGACCGTCGAGGGGCGGATCGTCGACGGGCAGGTGACGACGGGCGTGATCGAGGATCTCCAGTTGCGGCACGTGCTGCCCACCTGGGGATTGCTCGGCCAGAACTATGCCTTCGAGTTCCACCGGGCGCGCCTCAGGCTGTCCCTGCAGGCGGATGGAACCCTCACGGGCCAGCTGGCCGCCTACCGGCCGATCGACAACATCTTCACGGTGGGACGCTGCTGCAAGGGCACGGCGAGCACGGCCAACACGGACTGCGCGTCCGAGCACAAGACGCTGGCAGCGATGGCGGACGGCTACCCGGACCCGGAAACCGGGCAGTGCACGATGATTTCGTCGGCCACCAACCTCACCGGCGTCCCCGTGTTTATCGCGGCTGCCACGGGGGAAATCTCGAGCCGACGGTAGATTCAGGCCTCGAAATGCCTATCCTAAAGGCGCCTGCCTGGACGGCGGGCCAGGGCCCATACCAGATGCCACACCCTCGCCATGTCGCCGTGATGCTGGTCGCGCTGGCGCTCGCCCTTGGCGCCGTGGGCACGCGCTCGCTCGGCGCCAACCGGGAAGGCTCGACGCTGGCGTTCCTAGTGGCGAAGTCGGATGTCGGGATCTTCTACGGGACGTTCGAAGAAGACTGTCCACAGGGCTTCGAGATGACGCTCGAAGAGTCCTACCTGGCGTCGCTGACGAAGGTCCAGCGCGAATGGATGCTGCGGCCGGAAAACGCGTTCGAATACGGCAACGCCTGGAAGAATGAGCACCTCAGCGGGCCCGGCGGCACGAACGTCTGCAGCAACCCGAAGTCGTTCCGCAACGACCCGCGCCGTCGTCCCTATCGCGGCGTGGCAGGAAAGAAGGCGTACGGCCTGAATCTCGACGGAACCACGGATGGGCGTGCGACGCCCAGAACCTGCGCGCACCAGAAGTTCGAGGGTCTGAATGGGGAGCCGGTGGTAGACAACCAGCTGTATCGCGTCTCCGGGTGCAGCAAACTCAACCGGGGCACGGGACGCCAGTCGGTCGCCTATATGACCCCGTTCCTCGTCGAACTCATCGGCGTGGATGACGTCCGGAACGATGACCGGGTGGAGGTCGGCGTCTATTCGCTGGCGGACAACGAGGTGTCCCTGAAGGGCGCGGACGGCTTCGACGTCTCGTACCAGACCTTCACCAGGACCGCCAACGCCCGCTGGCACGCGACCACCCGTGCGCGCATCAACGACGGTGTGCTGACCTCCGACCCTATCCCGGTCGTGCGCCTGAGCCGGGCTGGCGGGTTCGGTGCCAGCCGTGCCAGCTACGAGCCCAACTCGCCCACCTTCGTGCGGAGCGGCGAGCACGAGTACCGGGACGTCCGGTTCCGGGTGACGATGAAGGCAGACGGGACATTTGAAGGTGTGATGGCGAACTACCGTCCCATCGACAACATCTATCTCAGCCAGTACGGCGGGGGGCGTGGGACGGCCTCCACGGCGAACAACGATTGCGCGGCCGAGTTCAACACGCTCACCCAGTTCGCGGACGGGTATCCTGACCCCCAGACCGGGGAGTGCACGGCGATCTCGGCGGCGCAGAACGTCACCGGGATCCCGGCGTTTATCGTGCGCCCGTCAGGTGGAGGGGCGGCCGCGAGATGAAACCGATGGCACGAGTTCTCGGACTCTGCCTTCTCGCGGCCCTGGCGTTCGGCGCGATGGGCATCCGTACGTACGGCGCGGGCAGTGCCGATGGAGCAGGTACGACCCGGGCGTTTCTGGTCGGCAAGGCCGACATGGGCTTCCACTACGGTACGTTCGAGGCGGATTGCCCACAGGGCTTCGAGTTGACCCTGGAGGAGTCGTATCTTGCCTCGCTCACGCCCGCGCAGCGCGAATGGATGCTGCGGCCCGAGAATGCCTTCGAGTACGGCCACGCCTGGAAGAACGAGCATCTGGCAGATGCGGCCGGGGGCAATGTCTGCAGCAACCCCAAGTCGTTCAAGGACGACCCGCGCCGTCGTCCGTACCGCGGCGTGGCCAGCGCGGTGTCGTACGGCCTGAATCTCGATGGCACGTCAGATGGCCGGGCCACACCGAAGACCTGCGCGCACCAGAAGTTCGTGGGCCTGAACGGCGAGCCGGTGGTCGATAATCAGCTGTATCGTGCGTCGGGCTGCAGCAAGCTGAACCGCGGTACGGGACTGCAGAGCGAGCAGTACTTCGAACGGTCGTTTCTCATCGAATTGCGCGGGGTGGATGACATCCTGAACGATGCGCAGGTCGAGGTGGCGGTCTATTCGCTCGCCGATGGTGAGAGCGCCCTGAAATCCGCGACTGGGTCGGACGTGGCGTATCAGACGTTCACCATCACCGCCAACCCACGGTGGCGAGCTCAGGCCACTGCACGCATCGTCGACGGCGTCGTGATGTCCGACCCCATTCCGGTGATGCATTTGAGCCGTGCCGGCGGCTTTGCGGCGGGCCGGGGTAACTATGCGCCGGGATCTCCGGAGCGCAACTTCGTGTTTGCCGGTGAGTTTGAGCTCCGGGACGTCCGGTTCCGGCTGACGTTCCAGCCGGACGGGTCGATCACCGGCGTGATGGCGAACTACCGGCCGATCGACAACATCTACCTCAGCGAGTACGCCGGGGGCCGGGGCACAGCGAGCATCGCCAATAACGACTGCGCGGCCGAGTACAACACGCTCGCCAGGTTCGCGGACGCCTATCCGGATCCGGCGACAGGCGAGTGCACGGCCATTTCGGCGGCTCAGAACATCGCCGGCGTGCCCGCGTTCGTGGTGCAGCCCAAATGAAGCCAGGGATGAGCATGTTCAAGCGGCAGACCATGGTCAGTCGAGTCGGATGGGGGATGGGTCTCGCTGTCGTCGCAGCGACGCTGTCCGTGACCGGTTATGCGGCGGATGCACCTGCCGGCGGCACGCCCGGTATGCGCCGGCTCACCGACGACCAGTACCGGAACGCGATCATCGACATTCTCGGCGAGGACATCGAGTACGCGGGACGGTTCGATCCGGTGTTGCGGCCGACACACGGCCTGCAGGTGCAGGGGGTGAGTCAGATATCGGTGTCACCCGCGGGCTTCGAGCAGTACGACAAGGTCGGCCGGACCATCGCCGCGCAGGTCGTCGACGACCGCCATCGGCCGCTGCTGGTCGGTTGCGCGCCCAGGACGGCGACGCTGCCCGATGATGCGTGCGCGACCGCCTTCTTCCGGCGCACGGGAGAGTTCCTGTTCCGGCGTCCGTTGAAGGCGGCGGACGTGCAGTTGTACGTCACGGCCGCGCATCAGGCGACGGGGCTGACAAACGACTTCTACGGCGGCCTGGCCGATGGACTCGGCATGATGCTGGCCTCCCCACGGTTCCTGTTCGAGATCGACGTCACGGAACCTGATCCGGCGCGACCCGGCGCGCGGCGGCTTGATGCGTACTCGAAGGCCTCGCGGCTCAGCTTCTTCCTGTGGAACACGACGCCCGATCGGGAACTGCTCGAGGCTGCCGCCAGGGGAACGCTGCACACGCCCGCCGGCCTGAAGCGGCAAGTCGACCGCCTGCTGGCGTCGCCGCGCCTCGAAAACGGTGTGCGGACATTCTTCGCCGACATGCTGGGCTTCGATCAGATCGCCGACCTGTCCAAGGACGGTGAGATCTATCCGCAGTTCACGCCGAATGCCAAGCGTGACATGCCCGAGCAGACCCTGCGCACGATCGTGGATCTGCTGGTCACCAACAACGGCGACTACCGGGATTTGTTCACCACCCGGCGTACGTTCCTGACCCGGGCGCTTGGCGCCGTCTACCGCGTGCCGGTCAGTGAGAAGAGCGACTGGGTGCCGTACGAGTTTCCCGCAGACAGTCCCCGCGCGGGTCTGCTGACGCAGCCCAGCTTCATCGCGACCTTTTCGCATCCGGGCCGCAGCTCGCCGACGCTGCGTGGAAAGGCCCTCCGTGAGCTGGTGCTCTGTCAACCCGTGCCGGATCCGCCCAACAACGTGGACTTCAGCCAGGTGGAGAACACGGCGAAGGGAACGGTACGTGTGCGACTGACGGCGCATCGATCGAACCCGGCGTGTGCGTCGTGCCACCGGTTCATGGATCCCGTCGGCCTGGCCCTCGAGAATTTCGACGGCGCGGGAACCTACCGGTCGCAGGAGAACGGCGTAGCCATCGACGCTACCGGGGACCTGGACGGCAGCAAGTTCGCAGACCCGGTCAGCCTTGGGCTTGCCGTTCGGAATCACCCGCAGTTGCCGGCATGTCTGGCGAAGCGGGTGTTCGAGTTCGCCGTGCGACGCCCGCTCGATACGGCCGAGGCCGCATGGGTGAAGACCCTGAGCACGCGATTTGTCGAGCACAACTATCGAATACGCGAGCTGCTGCGCATCGTCGCGACGAGCGACCAGTTGTTCAGGGCGCCGAATCCCCCGGTCACGGCCGCGAAGGCCACGGCAACGTCAGTTCCTTCTCGAGAGGTCAAGTAATGAATCGCCTACAGCGTCGAACCGTCCTTCGCGGCTTGTTCAACGGCGCTTCGGTAGCCGTGGCACTGCCGTACCTGGATTGTTTCCTCAACACCAACGGCACGCTGCTGGCGGCCGAGGGCGCACCGCTCCCGACTCGCTTCGGTACGTGGTTCTGGGGACTGGGCGTGAACCCGAACCGGTTCTTTCCGACGAAGCCAGGCAAAGGGTATGACCTGCTGCCCGAACTGAGCCCGATTGCGAAGTTCCAGGACAAGGTCAGCGTGTTCAGCGGCTTTGACTGCCTGACGGACGGGAAGCCGGTCATCCCCCATGGGACAGGAAGCACGACGTTCCGGTCGGGCACGGCGCCAGGTGCGGGCGGCGCGCTGCCCGGTGCGACGTTCGACAATATCGTGGCGGACGCGATCGGCACGGGCACGCGGTTTCGCACGCTCGACGTCTCCGCAATCGGCGACAGTCGCAACAGCCTGAGCGGCCAGGGTGCCGGCCAGATGAATCCGGTCGAGACCAACGCGATGCGGTTCTATCAGCGCCTCTTCGGTGACGGCTTCGTCGACCCGAATGGGGCGACGTTCGCACCGGACCCGAAGGTGATGGCGCACAAGAGCGTGTTGTCGGTCGTGAAAGAGGAACGCAAGGCGCTGGAACGCTCGCTCGGGGCGGCCGATCGGGCACGCCTCGATCAGTACTTCACGGCCGTCCGCCAGACCGAAGAGCAGCTGACGCTGCAGCTCCGGAAGCCAGAGCCGCTCGTGGCCTGCAAGGTGCCGCCTGCCCCGCAGGAGAAGGAAGTGCAGACCGTGCTGGAGGATGTGATTCAGAATCACGACATGATGGCGCGCCTGCTGGCCATGGCGCTCGCCTGCAACCAGACGAAGGTGTTCAACGTCGCGTTCAGCAACGGGGCGTCATCGCTGACGCGGCGGGGCAGTTCAACGACGCACCATCAGTTGACGCACGACGAGGTGATCGACCCGCGCGTCGGCTACCAGCCGGAGGCCACCAAGTTCGTCGAGGCGCTGATGGGCGGGTGGGCCACCTTCCTGAGCATCCTGGATGGCATGCCCGAGGGCGACGGGACGCTCCTCGACCACATGCTGGTCGTGGCGCACTCGGAGACGGAGTACGCGAAGAACCACACCGTCACCAATCTGCCCATCATGTTCGCGGGCAGCGCCAACGGCCGCATCCGCACAGGGATGCACGTGTCCGTCAAGCGGGAGCCGGTCTCGCGCGTGGCCCTGACGGCGATGCAGGCGGTGGGTGTGCAGGTGGAGTCCTTCGGCACGCTGTCCATGCAGACGAAGAAGCCGATCAGCGAACTGCTGGTCTGAGAGAGGCTGGAGGCGTGACCATGAAGGCGCAGCGACATCGCCGCGGGGCCGTCATTCTGTCGATTAGCCTGTTCGGAATGCTGGCGGGCCACCGGGACGTGGCCGCCCGGCAGCCTTCGCCCGCAGTACAGACCCCGCCGGAGGTGACGATTCAGCCGCTGCCGCCGGGGCCTGTGTTTGCGGATGTGGACGGCTACACGTTGTATGTCAGTGAGCGGGATGCCGAGCCGGGCAAGTCGGCGTGTGTTGGCGCCTGCACCGCGGAGTGGACGCCGTTGCGGGCCCCGGCAGATGCGCAGGTGATCGGCGAATGGACGCTCGTGGCGCGTGCCGACGGGGCGGCGCAATGGGCCTACAAGGGGCGGCCGTTGTATCGGTACGCGAAGGAAACCAGGCCACGCTGGGCCGACGGACAGAGCCAGTCATGGCGGTATGCGCTGGTGTCGCCGTTCCCCGCGCGCGGCGCCTTCGGCCGCCAACAGGGCCTCGGGGGTGCTCCCCCGGCTGCAGCCGCCGCAGCCGCAGCGGGCGCTGGACTCGCGCAGGGTGGGGCTGGTTTTGCCAATGTGCGCGGTGTCCGGCCCCCGAAGGTGCCGCTGCCGCCGGGGGTGCCTGGCGGCATCACGGGACAGCCGAACACCGAGGGCGCCGTCTTCGCGGATGCCAAGGGCCTGACGCTCTATACGTCGACCGCCGCTGCAACCTGCGCCGGACCCTGTCTGGAGGTGTGGAGGCCGCTGCCGGCCCCGCTGCTGGCGACCGCACCTGCTGGCGACTGGAGCATCGCGACCAGGCCGGATGGAACGCTGCAGTGGTCCCACAAGGGCAAGCCCCTGTACCGGTCCCGCAAGGATATGAAAGCTGGAGACACGAACGGTGCCGACAGTGACTGGCAGGCGCTTCGCGTCCCAGGGCACTAGGCTGCAGAGGCCCCATTTCTCAAGCAAACGGAGGCAGCATGAGTCACGCCGAGAAGACGATGCGTCGCAGCGGAGTCCGGACGATCGCGCTCTGTGCCACCCTGGGAGTCACGGTCCTGGCAGGCGGCCGTCTTGGCGCCGGCCGTGAAGGCACCACCCTGGGCTTCCTCATCACGCGGTCGTCCCTTGCGGTGTACGACAACGGGATGGCGACGGACTGTCCCGACGGTGTCGATCCGACCGTTGAAGAGAACTTCCAGCGACGCCTGGCGCCAGCCGAGCGCGAACGGCTGCTCAAGCCGGAGAACGCCAAGGAGTACGCGGCGATCTGGAAGGATACGTTCATCACCGGGCCCGGTGATGTGAATGTGTGCAACAACCCGAAGTCCTTCAAGGATGATCCGCGGCACCCGCCCTCGCGAGGAGCTCAGGGCCGCGTCGCCTTCGGCATGAACCTGGATGGGACGACGGATGGGCGCGCGACCGCCGTGACGTGCGGCCACGCGAAGTTCGAAGGGCCCAATGGAGACAAGGGCGTTGACAACCAGTTATACCGAGCCACGGGCTGTTCCAAGGGCTATCGGGGTACCGGGGGGAGCGTTCAGCAGGGAGGAGGCATTCCCTCGTTCCTCATCGAGATTCGCGGCGTCGACAACCCACAGAGCGACGACCGCGTTGAGGTGGGCATCTACTCCACCGACGACGTCCTCATTCAGTCGCAGAATGGTGGAGCACTGCCGTACCAGACCTTTCACATCGCAGCGAACCCCCGCTTCCATAACGAAACACGCGGACGGATCGTCAACGGGGAGATCGTAACCGATGCCCTGGACGCGCTGTATCTGAAGTGGCGCATATCCACGCTGGGACTGTTTGGAGAGGCGTCGGAGAACGAGTTCCGGCGTGCGCGATTGCAGCTGCGCATCGAGCCGGATGGCGGGCTGATCGGCCAGCTTGGCGGGTACCGTCCCCTGATGAACATCTCGACGAGCGGGTACTGCTGCAAGGCGACGGCATCGACCGCCAACATCGACTGCGCCGCCCACTACAACACCCTCGCGGTGATGGCCGATGGTGATCCCGATCCGGAGACTGGTGCCTGCACCACGATCTCCGCAGTCCACACGCTGAAGGGCATTCCCGCGTTCGTGCTCCACGGGTCCACCGGGAGCCGCTAGCCTCGCGGCTGTGACCGCCGCCAGGCGGGTGCCTAGCGCATGTGAATCAGGCCCCTGCGGACGGCGACGCCGAGGGCGGCCGTGCGATCCTGCACGCCGAGCTTCGAAAACAGGTGACGGATGTGGACGATGACGGTCTCCTCGCTGATCCCGAGGTGCGCGGCGATCTCCTTGTTCCGCATCCCCTGGGCAATCAGCTCGATGACCTCAAGCTCGCGGGCACTCGGCGCCTTGTGCGTCCTCCGCTCTTCGAGCCTCGCTTCGACTTCGGGAGGCAGTCGGACGGCGCCGGCGTGCACATCACGGATCAAATTGGCGAGATCGTCAAACAATGAGTCCTTCAGCAGGTAGGTCGCGGCGCCTTCGCGAAGTGCCCTGAAGATGTCCTCTTCGCCCTGATACATCGTCAGGACAATGATGCGCGCGTCCGGTGCCTTCCCCCGGATGGCGCGTATGGTGTCGAGACCCGATTGCCCTGGCAGCTGGAGGTCCATCAGGACCACGTCCGGGCGGCACGTGCGGAAGAGCACCTCGGCCTCTTCGCCCGTGGCGGCCGACCCCACGACCTCCATGTCGGGTTCCTCGCCAATCAGCGCCGCGATGCCCTGTCTCACGATCCAGTGGTCATCCACACAAAGCACGCGGATTCGATCATGCGGCATTCAGGCCGCCCCTCTTCCGTTGGCTGGAAATGTTGCGATGACCTGCGTGCCGGACCCTTTGGCGCTGATGACGTCGACGTGCCCGCCTGCCAGACCCGCGCGTTCGCGCATATGTGTCAATCCGAAATGGTCGCTCGCCTGGCCCGGCGCATCGACGTCGAACCCGACGCCGTTGTCGATGATGCGCAGGGTAACTCGGCTCTCGTCATGCTCAAGCTCGGCGCGGATGACCGAGGCATCCGAGTGGCGGCTGGCATTGAAGAGCGCCTCCTGAGCGATCCGGAGCAGTTGCTCCTCGACGGCCGGAGCATAGGGCCGCTCGGTGCCGATGATCGAGAAGGTGAAGGCGGCGGACGTCTCCTCAGCCACCCGGTCGCCCGCGTGCTCGATGGCACCAGCCAGCCCGCGTTCGTTGAGTGTGGGCGAGCGGAGGTTCCAGATCGTCTGGCGGACTTCGCGAATCTGTTCCTCGACGTGCCTCCTGAGGCTGTTGAGTTCCTGACGCGCGCCTGTCGGGTCCGAGGCAGGGAGCCGCCGTGCGACCGTGCCGGTGCGCAGCGCGACGCCGACGAGGCTCTGCAACAGCGTGTCGTGCACCTCTCTGCCGATGCGTGCGCGCTCGACGAGCACGAGGGAAAAGCGCTCCCGGATCTGGCGGACCCGTATCCACCAGGCCACCGTGCCCAGGGCCAGGGTCACGGCGATGATGAGGACCACGAACCATGCCGTCTGGTCGAAGGCCGGCGCAATGGAGAATCGCATGACGGCGCCAGCCGGATCGAACGAGCCCTCCTTGTCGTGAGCGGTGACCTGGAACGTGTAGGTGCCAGGCGGCAGATTGGTGTAGGTGGCCTGCCGGCGGTTCCCGGCCTCCTGCCAGGTGGAGTCGAACCCGCTCAGGCGGTATCGAAACGTGACCGACTGCGGCGACAGGAAGGTGAGCGCGGTGTAGTCGATGTCGACTCGCTCGGGTCTGGGCGCGAGGCGGAACGCCACGGCGGGATCGAACGTCGTTCCGGCGGCGCGCACCGCCTCGACGCGAACACGAGGCGCCCGGCGTGCCGATGAGAGGGAGGCCGGATCGACGACGGTGGCGCCGCCTTCGGTGATGAACCAGAGCTTTCCATCAGTGGCGAGCGAGGCAGAGGGCGACGCGAGGCCGCTTGGCATACCCAGGAGGCCGTCGGTCTCGTCATACAGCACGGAACGGACGCGATGCCGTGGATTCGCCTCGACGGCGTCGAACTCGCTTCGATCCAGTCGAAGGATGCCGGCACCGGTGCCGGCCCAGACCGCGCCGCGCGCGTCGGCGATGACGGATCGCACCCGTTCCCCGGGGAGGCCGTTGGCGGTGGTTGTGATTGCGACCGCCCTGCCGTTCGCGAACCGGGCGATCCCGTTGCCGCCTCCGATCCAGAGAACGCCCTCCCGGTCCTCGGACATGCCGCCGATCGCCGTCAGGCCAGTGGCGTACGTCGACACCCGGCCGTCAGAGGTCAGCAGACCCAGTTGGCCGTCGCCGAATCCGAGCCAGACACGGTCGCTGGAATCGGCATACGCATAGACAGGCCGCTGCGCGAGCTTCACGAACGTGTCGAGTGGTGTCAGGACCCCGTCCCGCAGGCGCATGATGCCGAACTGGAAATCCGTCAGCCACACCGTATTGGAGGAATCGATCGAGAACGCCGTGATGCGTCCGAAGCGGCCGGGCGGCTTTGGGGCGAGCGTGACGAAGTGCCCGTCAACAAAGCGGGCGAGGCCCCGGTCCGTGGCAATCCACAGATGCCCTGTGCGATCAGTGGCGAGGGCCCGGACGACCCGCGCGGGCAGGCCATGCTGTTCGGTGAACATGTGCCGGCCGTCCCTGGTGATGCGAACGAGGCCGTCGTTGCTCCCGAACCACGTCGCTCCGTCCGGCGTCGCCTTCACCATCGTGACCGCGCCGAGATTCGCCACGGGTGTGAGCTTCCGTGGGCTCAGCTCATGCAGGGCGGCCTGCGTGCCGATCCAGATGTTCGAGTCTCGGTCTTCGTACACCGCGCCCACGACGTTGCTCGAGAGACCCGTCTCGGCGGTCACGTGCTCGACTGCGCGCGCACCGTGCGGGGCGCGCAGGCGTGTCAGGCCTTGTCCGATGGACGGAAGCCAGAGGTCGCCGCGATGATCACGCAGCGCCCCGGACGGCAGGGACTCACCGCTGGGCGCTCGTTCGAATCTGTGTCCGGACGGCTCACGGCGATAGGTGCCCTGAAGCGTGCGCACCCAAAGTGCCCCGGAAGCGTCCTCATAGATTCCGCTGTTCGGACTGTTGGGAAGCCCGACAGATTCGTCCTGCTGCACCCAGCGGGTGCCGTCGAACAGGTAGACGCCGCTTCGGCTGCCGGCCCACACAGCACCCCGCCGGTCCTGAAACAGCGTCCGCGTAAAGGCGAGCTTGGGGTCGCGGTAGAAGGAGAACGTGCCGTTGAGGAACCGGCCAATGCCCGCCTCGCCGGCACCGATCCACAGGCTGCCGTCCTTTCCGGCGAGGAGGGCCAGGATCGTGCTCGCAGGGAGCCGTTCATGTCCCAGGGACTCCCATGTCGCAAATCGATGGCCGTCAAAGCGAGCCAGGCCTGACCCGGTGCCGATCCAGAGATAGCCCTCCTGATCCTGACAGATGGACCAGATGGGAAGTGCGATGCCATCGCGGCGCGACCACGACGTCATCGTGTAGTCGGTCAGCGGCTGGGCCGCGGCATCGCGGGCCTCGGCCCGTCCGGATATCAGCGCGAGCGTCGCAAACACGCCGGTCAGAATCCACGGTGTCAGGCGCATGTTGGCGTCGCAGTATACAGGCCGCCACGATGCCCATGCGGATACCAGTATTTGGGTACGTTGGACCCTCAGGCCAGCGTGCTAGCGTTGCTTCGTTCCAGGGCAATCAGCCCTGCGCACAGTAGACCCGCGCCGTGCCGCAGCCACGGGCCGCCGCCCCGACTTCCAGGCGATTCTGGCGGGGAGACCTTCAATGAGGGGAGCGGTGCGGCCTGCCGGGATAACGACCAATTGGTATGTACGGGTCCTGGGGCGCGATGGTAACCTCACGCGACATGCAGCCGAACTACTTCACTCTCCTCTGGCGCAGGAGCGGCGTCCTGATCGTGTTCGGACTATGTGTCCTTATAGGCGCGGGTACCTATCGTGCGGCCACCCAGGGGCAGACGAAGGCGTTCCTGATCGTGCAGTCTGACCAGGGGATTCACTACGGACAGTTCGAAGAAGACTGCCCGAAGGGATTCGAGATGACGGTGGAGGAGGCTTTCCTCGCCACGAAGAGTTCTCAGGAGCGAGAACGCCTGCTCCGGCCCGAGAATGCCAAGGAGTACGCGAAGGGCTGGAAGGACGACTTCATTACCGGGCCGGGCGGGGAGAACGTCTGCAACAACCCGAAGTCCTTCGTCAATGATCCCCAGCACCCGCCGTTCCGGGGCGTGACGAGCAAGGTCGCCTATGGGATGAATCTCGATGGGGCGACGGACGCGAGCGCAACGGCGGGGACCTGCGGTCACGATCCGTTTCTGGACGAGAACGGGGAGCCGGGGATTGACAACCAGCTCTATCGCGCCATCGGCTGCACGAAAATGCATCGAAGCACCGGGCCGTCCGCGCACGCGTACATCCGGCCCTTCCTACTCGAAATCCGAGGGCTGGATGATGCCCGGAACGACGACCACGTCGAGGTCGGCATCTACTCCACGGATGGCGCACCGCTCCAGGGGCCTGACGGAAAGGCCATGGCGAACCAGACGCTGACCATCACGAAGAACCCCCGCTGGCGCACGACGGTCGCGGGCAGGATTGTCAACGGGCAGTTGACGACCGACGTGGCCAACGTGATCTATCTGCACGAAGTGCTCTCCACGTGGGGCTTGTTCGGCCAGGACTACGACTATGAGTTCCACAAGGCGCGCTTCCGGGTCTCGCTGGAGGCTGACGGGACGCTTTCCGGGCTGATGGCGTCCTACCGCCCGATCGACAACATCTTCACCACCGGACGATGCTGCAAGGGCACCGCCAGCACCGCGAACTTCGACTGTGCGTCCGAGCACAAGACGCTCACGATGCTTGCCGACGGCAATCCGGATCCGGCGACGGGTCAGTGCACGCGGATCTCGTCGGCGTCGAATCTGAAGGGCATCCCCGTGTTCACGGCCGCAGCGCGCGGAGACCTGGCGAGCAAGAACTAGAAACCAATGGCCATGAATCGCATGACTGCGAACCGCCGGATCAGCTCGTCGATCGCCGTGGCTGCCGTCGCCGCCATGGCGAGCGTAGCCCTACTCGCGCAGACGCCGCCGGCCAAACCCGCCGCCGGTGCGGCGAAGCCCGTGGCGGTGTCCACGGGCCTGCGCCGTCTGACGGAGCAGCAGTACCGCAACGCGATGGCGGACATCTTCGGCGAGGATATCCAGGTGGCCGGCCGGATGGATCCCATCGCGCGGCTCCCACACGAACTGCAGATTGCCGGCGTCAGCCGGATCGGCGTCTCGCTGGCGGGCACGGAAGAGTTCGACCGCATGGCCCTCAACGTGGCCGGACAGGTGGTTGACGAGAAGCACCGGGACGCCCTTGTCGCGTGCAAGCCGCGTGACGTGAAGGCTCCGGACGATGAGTGCGCGGCCAAGTTCTTCCTGCGAACGGGCCGCCTCATCTTCCGGCGGCCGCTTGCCCTGAAGGACGTCCAGGCGCAGGTCGCGGCTGCCGGCGAAGCGACGCGAATCACCAAGGACTTCTATCAGGGTCTGCAACTGAGCCTGGCCTCGATGCTGGAGTCCCCAAAGTTCCTCTTCGACCTCGACATGCTCGAGGCCGATCCCGCCAGGCCTGGCCAGAAGCGGCTGGATGCCTACTCGAAGGCGACGCGGCTGAGCCTGTTCCTCTGGAACACGACGCCGGACGAGGGATTGCTCACTGCGGCCGCACGAGGGGACCTGCACACGCGGCTGGGGCTGGCCAGGCAGGTGGACCGCATGCTCGCCTCGCCGCGTCTCGAAACCGGCGTCAGGGCCTTCTTCTCGGACATGCTCGAGTTCGAGAAGATGGCCGACCTCTCCAAGGACCCGGTGATTTTTCCGCAGTTTGCCCGCGAGGTGAAGGCCGACATGCCGGAGCAGACACTCAGGACTCTTGTCGATCTGCTGGTCCGGCGCAACGGCGACTACCGGGACGTCTTCACGAGCCGCGAGACCTTCATGACCAGGCCTCTTGGCGTGGTCTACGGCGTGCCGGTTGAGCAGGCGACAGGATGGGTGAAGCACACCTTCCCGCAGGACAGTCCTCGCGCCGGTCTCCTGACCCACATGAGCTTCCTGGCCGCGCATTCGCACGACGGGCGCAGTTCGCCGACGCTGCGCGGTAAGGCCTTGCGGGAACTGGTCCTGTGCCAGGCAATTCCGGACCCGCCCGCGAACGTCAATTTCGCGCTGCTGAACGACACGAAAAACGAGCGGCTGCGTACCGTGCGGGACCGGTTGACGGTCCATCGCAACAGTCAGGCGTGCGCCGGCTGTCACAAGATGATGGACCCTATCGGGTTGAGTCTTGAGAACTTCGACGGTGTCGGTGGTTATCGCACGCAGGAGAACGGCGTGGCCATCGATGCCAGCGGGGATCTGGATGGCAGCAAGTTCGGAGACCCCGTGAGCCTCGGGCAGACCGTTCGCAATAACCCCGCTGTGCCGGCCTGCCTGGTTACGAGAGCCTCCCAGTTCGCGTTGCGCAGGCCCCTGAGTGAGGCCGAAGCCGGGTGGGCGAAGGATCTGACGTCGCGGTTCGTGACCGACGGGTACCGCCTGCGCTCACTACTGCGCCGAATCGCGACGAGCGACACATTCCTCCGGGTGACATCCCTTCCACCGGTTTCCGGTCGGCCTGCGAATAAAGAGGTGACGCAATGAGTTTCAAGCTGGATCGACGCACTGCCCTTCGTGGACTGTTCAGTGGAACCACGATGGCGGTGGCACTGCCGTATCTCGACTGCTTCCTGAGCGACAACGGAAACCTGCTCGCCTCCGGTGCGCCGCTGCCGACGCGCTTCGGCACGTGGTTCTGGGGCCTCGGCTGCAGCCCGGGCCGGTGGCATCCGGACAATGTCGGGGCCGACTATGACCTGAAGCCGGAGCTGTCGGCGATGGCGCCCTTCAAGAAGAAGGTGACGGTCTTCAAGGGATTCGACTGTCTGCTTGATGGCAAGCCGAACTTCCCGCATGGGACCGGCGGTCCGACGATCCGGACGGGTACCGCTCCGGGGAATCAGGGCGTGCTGCCGGGCGCATCGTTCGACAACATCATCGCGGGCGTGATCGGGAGCACCAGCCGCTTCCGCACGCTGGATGTGTCCGGCATCGGTGATCGCAACAACAGCCTGAGCGGCAGCGGCGCCGGCCAGGCGAACCCCCCTGAGACATCGGCGGCGCGCCTGTACCAGCGCATCTTCGGCGAAGGGTTCACGGACCCGAACTCCGCCGAGTTCGTGCCGGATCCCTTCATCATTGCGCGCAAGAGCGTCCTCTCCGTGGTCAAGGATCAGCGCCTCGACCTCGAGAAGCGGCTGGGCGTCGCCGACCGGCAGCGGCTCGATCAGTATTTCACGGGCATCCGGCAGGTCGAGAGCCAGCTCGCGATTCAGTTGCAGCAGCCAGAGCCGCTCGAGGCCTGCACTGTGCCCTCCCGGCCGGAAGAGAAGAACGTGGCCAACGAACTCGAGGACGTCGTCCAGAACCATGAGGCCATGGTGCGTCTCCTGGCGATGGCGCTGGCGTGCAACCAGACGAAGGTGTTCAATGTCGCCTTCAACAACGGGGCATCGAGCCTGACGCGCCGTGGCAGCTCAACGTCGCACCACCAGCTCACGCACGACGAACCGCGTGATCCGGTGCTTGGGTATCAGCCGCAGGCCACGAAGTTCGTCGAGGACATCATGAAGCAGTGGGCGTTGCTGCTGCAGGTGTTCGACAGCATGCCGGAAGGTGATGGGACACTGCTCGACCACATGCTCATCGTGGCGCATTCGGAGACAGAGCTGGCGTCGAATCACAACGTCAGCAACATGCCGATCATGCTGGCTGGCCTCGCCAGCGGGAAGGTCAAGTCGGGACTCTGCGTCGACGGGAAGAAGGATCCGGTCTCGCGGATTGGTCTGACGGCGATGCAGATCATGGGGGTGCCGATCGACACGTTCGGCACGCAGTCGCTGACGACGAAGAAGACGATCAGCGAAATTCTCGTCTGACGGATCGCTGTGGGGGGGGTGAGATGAACCTGCGAACACTGTCGATTGCCGCGTGCCTCCTGTCCATGGGCGCCGGGGGTCAGTTACTCGTGGCCGCGGCGGGCCAGGAGGGACCGCCGCAGGTCGCGACGCCCCCGGAGATCACCATCCAGGACACCCCGGTGGGCCCGATGCTCTCGGATGCAAAGGGCTACACCCTGTACGTGACGGACCGGGACAAGGACGCCGGGAAGTCGAGCTGCTACGGGCCATGCGCGGAGCAATGGGTGCCGTTGCGCGCCCAGGCTGACCCCAGGGCGTTCGGCGACTGGTCGATCGTGGCTCGTGAGGATGGACGTCCACAGTGGGCGTATAAGGGGCGGCCGCTGTATCGCTACCGCTGGGAAGGAAAGCCGCGGTGGGCGGAGGCGCAGAATGACTTCTGGCGCTATGCCGCGCTCAGTCCGTGGCCTGTCCCTGGGACAGGACGCCGGGGGTTCGCGGCGGCCGCCGTCCGCGCCACGATCGTGCTCCCGCCAGGCCCCGGCGGCATCACCGGCCAAGTGACCCGTAAGGGCAACGTCTTCGCGGATTCGAAGGGCATGACCCTCTACAGGCGCTCGGCGACAGCGCCGTGCGCCGGAGAGTGTCTTGAGTCCTGGGTCGCGCTTACCGCGCCTCAGGCGGCGTCGGCGCTCGGCGATTGGACCATCGTGGCGAGGAACGACGGGACGCGGCAGTGGGCGTACCAAGGGCGCCCGGTGTATCGCTCGACCAAGGACGCCAAGCCGAGTGACACGAACGGCGCTGACGGCGAATGGCAGCCAGTGCCTGTGCCCGCTGGTGCGGCGACGGCTTCCGCATCAGCAGCGCCGGCGGCCGCCGCGCCTAGAAAGCCCGTCGGCAACCAGGTGCCATGAGCCGCAGGAAGTAGATGCAGGAGGTTCAGGCGCTGTCGAAGCACTGGACTCGACGGTTCACTCCGCTTGTCGTTGGTGCCCTAGTCGTTGTGGGCGGCGCCAGGGCCGCCTCGCCACCGGCCGAGTCGTTCTTCCCGGACGGCATCCGCCGTCTGACCGCGCAGCAGTATTACCGCACAATTGCCGACGTCTTCGGAGACGACCTGGAGGTTGCGAGCCTTGCGCAGTCTCCGGATCGGTTCGAGCAGTCCGACTGGATGGCGCAGGGGATCGCGGCACAGGTGGTGGACACCGGGCATCGCGCCGCGCTCGTCGGATGCACGCCCCGTGATGTGAGACAGCCGGATGACGGGTGCGCGACGACGTTCTTCCGTCGAACCGGGCGCCTGCTGTTTCGACGGCCCCTGTCTGAAGGCGACCTCAAGGCCTACGTCGTGGCTGCGAGCGAGGCGACCCGACTCACGAAGAACTTCCACTCAGGTCTGGCCTTGAGTCTTGCGTCGATGCTGGCATCCCCGAAGTTCCTCTACGATGTCGACATCCTGGAGCCGGACCCGGCGAGGCCAGGCACGCAGCGGCTCGACGCGTACTCCAAAGCGGCGCGTGTGAGCCTCTTTCTCTGGAATGCGGCGCCGGACATCGACCTGCTGGACGCGGCTGCCCGCGGCGCACTGCACACGCCGTCAGGGCTGGCGAGCGAGGTCGACCGGCTGCTGACGTCGCCGAGACTGGCCGCCGGTGAACTGGCATCGCGGTTCGGGCAGGAAGGAGCTCCGCTTCGGGCATTGCTGCGCGACACAGTGACGAATGTAACGTTCTTACATGTCTCGCCTGCGTCGCGTGCGGCCCCGCGGGAGAACGAGAGGTAGACTCTCTCGGCTAGCACGTGAGATTCCCTGCCGCAGTACTCGTATCCGCCATCATGGCGTCGTGCACGACACCACCGCCAACAGACGGTGTCGCGCGTGTGGACGGCCGTGCGATCTCTCTGGCCGAGGTGGACGCCAGGTGGCGTGAACTCAACCAGGCAGAGCAGTTGCGCGCGCAGCAGGCGATGTACGACGGGCGCCGCAAGGCGCTGGACGCGATCATCGCTGACCAGCTGCTGGAGAAAGCCGCGCGGTCACACGGCCTCAGCCTGCAACAGTACCTGGCGCAGGAGATGCCGCGGCGCACGCGCGCGGTGACTGAGGCGGATGTCGAATCGTTCTACGCCGAGAACCGCGAGCGCCTGCAGGGGCAGCCGATCGCGGATGTGCAGGCGGCGATCGCGGACCTGCTGGAATCCCGTCGGCAGACCGAGGCACGGGAGTCGCTCCTTGCGGAGTTGGGGAAGGCCGGGGGCGGGACCGTGATCAGCCTCGAGCCTCCGCGGCAACTGGTCGACGTGGCCTCCACGGACCCGGTGCGTGGCCCGCGCTCGGCGCGTGTCACGATCGTGGAGTTCTCGGACTATCAGTGTCCGTTCTGCGCGCGCGTGACTCCCTCACTTGCGAAGGTGCTCGCGACGTATGGAGATCGCGTCAGGCTTGTCTGGAAGGACTTCCCCCTGGAGGACATTCACCCCCGCGCCGTCGAGCTGGCACGGGCCGCCCGGTGCGCCGGGGAAGAGGGCAAGTACTGGGAGTTCCACGACCGCGTCTTTGCGAGCCAGGAGCAGGCCGCGACACTTCCGCTCGACGACTATGCAAAGGCGCTGGGGATTCAGCCGCGGGACTTCGCGGAGTGCGTTAAGTCAGGCCGGCACACAAAGGCGGTGATTGAAGGGCAGGATGCGGGCAACCGCCTCGGCGTCGAGTCCACGCCAACACTGTTCGTCAATGGCCGGAGGATCACCGGTGCGCAACCATTCGAGGTTCTGGCGCGCGTGATCGACGACGAACTCGCCCGAGGCGCGGACGCTAGCGCACCGTCAGGTGCGCGCGAAAGTAGTGCACCATCTCCTTGAGGGTGGTCAGCTTCCCGTAGTCAGCCTCGGGGATCTCGACACCTGTCGCCTCGCTGAGGGCAATGAGCACCCTGAGGAAGTCGAACGAGTCGATGTCGACCGCCTCACGGATGGGCTGGTCGGGCGAGAGCGATGCCGGGTCCGCCTCGGGGGCAACCTTCTGCAGTTCGTGGGCGATGAGGCGGGTCAGTTCGGCGTCGGTCATGGCTGTTCAGGGGTCTGCAGGTGGCGGTTGAGCGCATCGAGAAAGCGCGCGCCGAGGTGGCCGTCCGTGGCACGGTGATCGGCAGCGAGGCTGGCCGCAATTACCGGCCGCACCACGACTGCCCCGCGCTCGGCCCAGGGCTGGTCGAGGATGCGGCCGAATCCAACGAGGGCTACCTGCGGCGGGTAGATCACGCCGAGTACTGACTCCGCCCCGCCGTCTCCCATGCTCGTGACCGTGGCGGTCGCATCGGTCATCTCCGAGCTGCGCAGCCGCCCCGCGCGGGCACGCGGAATCAGGTCCCGAAGCTCGGCCATCAGTGCGTCGCAGGACTTCCTGTCCACGTCGTGCAGTGCCGGTGCCACCAGGCCACCGCCCCTCAACGCGATCGCGAAGCCCAGGTGTATCTCTTCGACCGGCCGGTGCTGTCCGTCGATCCAGTAGCCGTTGAGGACAGGGACGTCCCGCAAGGCGCGCGCGGTTGCCCTGAGCAGGACCACGGCCGGGAGAATTCGGTCGGTGATGCTGCGCTGCTCGTTCTCGCGCCGCAGCCAGGCGAGGGCCGCGTTCATGTCGATCCGGCTCTGAAGGTAGTAATGCGGGATCTCCCGCTTCGATCTGGACATGGCCGCCGCGATGGCCCGGCGTATGGGCGCGAGTCCCTCGTCTGGCGCCACGACCGTTCCGGCTGCCGCCGGTGACGCGACAGCCGCGAGACGATCGATGTCCGCGAGCTCGATCGCTCCACTGGGGCCGCTGCCGGCGATGCCGGCCAGGTCGATGCCCAGTGCCTGGGCCCGCGCGCGGGCTGCCGGAGATACGCGGACCCGGCGGCCGGTATCTGGCCCCGCTGTGAGGGTCTGGGTCACCGGGGATGGCAGCGGCGGAGAGGCCTTGGGCGCCGCGCCCCCCTCGGATCGGATGGTCGCCATGCGTGCGCCGACCTGAACCTTGGCACCCGGTGCGACGTGCAGGGCTTCAACCGTACCAGGCTCAAAGCACTCGATGTCGATGAGCCCCTTCTCCGTCTCGACTTCCGCCACGATATCGCCGCGCGCGACTACCTGGCCCGGCGCCACGCGCCACGCCACCAGGGTGCCTGCGGCCATGTCGGCCCCGAGGCTCGGCATCAGGAAATCAGGCATGGGCGCGCACCAGCGTCCGCACGGACTCCACGATGGTGGCCACCTGCGGCAGCGCGGCGTCCTCCAGGTGCTTCGCGTAGGGGATCGGCACTTCCGCGGTGCACAGGCGCGCCACCGGCCGGTCCAGTTCGTAGAACACCTGCTCGTGGATGCGCGCGCTGATTTCGGCCGAGATCCCCCCGCTCCGCCAGCCCTCGTCGACGACCAGGACGCGGTGGGTCCTGGCGATGCTCGCCATGATCGTCTGGTCGTCGAGCGGGCGGAGCACCCGCAGGTCGACCACCTCCGCGCTGACACCCTCCTGGGCCAGCGCGGTGGCCGCCTCGAGCGATTTGTGGAGGCTGGCGCCGTAGGTGAGGATGGTCACGTCGGTGCCGGCGCGACGCACGGCCGCGCGCGTCAGGTCCACCGGCCCGGCGTCGTCGGCCAGGGTCCCTTCCATGTTGTAGAGCGTCTGATTCTCGAAGATGAGCACCGGGTCCGGGTGCGCCAGTGCGGTGGCCAGCATCCCGAAGCCGTCCTCCAGCGTGGCCGGGGTTGCGATGGTGATGCCGGGGATGTGCGCGAACCACCCCTCGAGGCTGTGCGAGTGCTGTGCAGCCAGTTGTTTGCCTCCGCCGGTGGCCATGCGGATCACGAGGGGCACGTTGAACTGACCGCCGGACATGTGCAGGAGCGTGGCGGCCGTGTTCATGATCTGGTCCAAGGCGAGCAGGCTGAAGTTGCCCGTCATGATCTCGACGATCGGCCGCATGCCCCCGAGCGAGGCGCCGATGCCGGCACCCGTGAACGCGGACTCCGAGAGCGGCGTATCCCTGATGCGTGCAGGGCCGAACTCGGCCAGCAGTCCGCGGCTCACGGCGAAGCAGCCGCCGTAGTGGCCGACATCCTCGCCCATGAGGAACACGCGCGGGTCCCGCTGAAGGGCCTGCCGGAGACCTTCCCGGACCGCATCCCGGTAGGTCATGGTGCGGACCCCTGCCGGAGTCATGGCCGCACCCCCTCGGACTCGACGAAGCGCATCAGATCGGCGACCGGCTCCCATGTGCCGGCTTCCGCGAAGGCCACGGCCCCGGCGACCGCGGCGTCCACCTCCTGCTCGACCACCCGCGCATCGTCTGCGGTGAGCACGCCGGCGGCTTGCATCCGGCCAAGGAACGCCGGAATGGGGTCGCGCGTCTTCCACTCGGCCACTTCCTCCTTCGATCGGTACAGCTCTGCGTCGAACATCGAGTGCGGTCGGAAGCGGTAGGTCCGGCATTCGAGCAGGAACGGACGGCCCGCGCGCACGGTCGCCACCGCCTCGGCGGCCGCCTCGCTCACGGCCAGCACGTCCATCCCGTCCACCACCGCGCTCGCCACGTTGTAGCACCGGGCCTTGCCGGCGATGTCGGTCGACGCTTCGCTGATGGCCAGCGCCGTCCCCATCGCGTAGAGGTTGTTCTCGCAGACGAAGAGGACCGGCAGCTTCCACAGCGCCGCCAGGTTCATCGACTCGTGGAATTCACCCTCGGCGACGGCCCCTTCTCCGAAGAAGCAGGCCGTGACATTCGGGCGCTGCTGCATCGAGTCAGCCAGGGCCAGCCCCACGGCCAGCGGCATCCCGCCGCCGACAATCGCGTTGCCACCGTAGAAGCGCGTGCCGGCGTCGAAGATGTGCATCGAGCCGCCGCGACCGCGCGCGCACCCTTCCACCTTGCCGTACATCTCCGCCATGACGGCGCCGGCCGGCACCCCGCGGGCGAGCGCCTGGCCGTGCTCGCGGTAGGTGGCGACCACGGCATCCTCCGGGCGCAGGTGCTCCATGACGCCCGTGGCGACCGCCTCCTCGCCGATGTAGAGGTGCATGAAGCCGCGGATCTTCTGCGCGCCGTACACCTCCACGCACTTCTCTTCAAAGCGGCGGATATGCAGCATCTGCCACAGCAGGCGCCGGGCACGGTCACGATCGGGGAGGGCGGTCATCAGTCGTTCTCCAGGGTGGATACGTCACCTTCGGCAAGGCCGAGTTCGCGCGCCTTCAGCAGGCGCCGCATGATCTTGCCGCTGCGGGTTTTCGGAAGGCTCTGCACGAACCCGATGTCCTTGGGGGCGACGGCCGGGCCCAGACGCGTCCGGGCGAAACCGAGGAGGTCGAGCCTCAACTGGTCGCTTTCCGTCTGCCCGGCCTTGAGGACTACGAACGCCTTCACCAGCTCGCCGATCAGCGGATCCGGAATCCCGATCACGCCGGCCTCGGCCACGGCGGGGTGTTCCATCAGGGCGCTCTCGACCTCAAAGGGCCCCACCATGTGCCCGGACGTCTTGATGATGTCGTCGGCCCGGCCCACGAACCAGTAGTAGCCGTCCGTGTCGCGCGAGGCGAGGTCGCCGGTCAGGTACCATCCGTCCCTGAAGCACTTTGCGTAGCGCGCCTCGTCGTGCAGGTACTCCCGGAACATCGAGGGCCAGCCCGGCTTCAGGGCCAGCTCACCGGTAACGCCAGATTCGGTGACCACTTCGACATGGCTGTCCGTGTGCCTGACGATGGCCGCGTCGACACCGGGGACCGGGCGACCCATGGAGCCAGGCTTGATGTCCATGGCGGCGAAGTTGGCGATCATGATGCCGCCGGTTTCGGTCTGCCACCAGTTGTCGTGGATGGGGAGCCCCAGCGCCTCCTGCCCCCACACCACCGCCTCCGGATTGAGCGGCTCGCCCACGCTGTGCACGAGCCGCAGGGCACTCAGGTCGTGGTGCTCGACGGGCCGCCCCGGCACGCGCATCAGGCGCCGGATCGCGGTGGGCGCCGTGTACCACACGGAGACGCGCTGGTCCTGCAGCACGCCGTACCAGCGCTCGGCGTCGAAATCAGCTTCGTCCACGATCATCGTGACGCCATGGAGCAGCGGCGCCACAATGCCGTACGACGTACCGGTGACCCAGCCTGGGTCTGCCGTGCACCAGAAGACGTCGTCGGCGTGCAGGTCCAGCACGTGCCGTCCGGTGGCGTAGTGCATCAACACCGCTTCATGCACGTGCACGGCGCCCTTGGGGAGGCCGGTCGTGCCGCTGGTGAAGTGGAGCAACGCCCTGTCGGACGGAGACGTCGGGGGAATGGTGAAGCGGTCGTCGGCCTCGCGCATGAGCGCGGGCAGTGAACGGACGACGGCGTCGGCGTGATCGTCGGCGTCGACGAGGAGGACGTGCTGCAGCGCGGGCAACTGGTCGCGCAGGCCCGCCACCTTTCTGGCGTAGAGCGCCGAGGTCGTCACCAGTACGCGGGCATCGCTCCGCGCCAGCCGCTGTGCGATGGGCTCGGGCCCGAACTGTGAGAACAGCGGACAGAAGACACTGGTGTGCTTCAGCGTGCCCAGCGCCGCCACGTAGAGATCTGGAATGCGCCCGAGCAGGGAACAGACGCGGTCGCCCTTCCCGAGGCCGAGGGTGCGGAGGACATTGGCGAAGCGCGACGAGGCGCGTGCCAGGTCTGTGTAGGTCAGGTCCCGCACGGAACCATCCCTGCCAAGGTGCCGGAGGGCGCGATGGTGTGCCCGCGGGCCGGCGGCGTGACGGTCCACCGCCTCGTGTGCGATGTTCAGGCCGCCGCCTGGCAGCCCCTGCAGTTCCTGCCGGATCGCGGCCCAGGAAAACGCCGTGCGAGTCTGGTCGTAGTCGACCAGGTGCGGACGTATTCGCATCCCATCCACATCTTTCCGCACTGCGCTGGTCAGCATGGGTGTCGTTGTGCCTGCTGGCGCCATCATCTACCAGGTCCCGCACTGGTCCTACAATCGACGTGCGTGCACAATTCGAGCCCACTCGACATCCCGGCAGATTCTGCGGTCAGCGCGCCATGAATGGACCCACGCATGTGGTTGGCCACCGGCATCCCGACACGGACTCGGTGTGCTCGGCCATCGCTTACGCGCACCTGAAAGCCCTGCTCGGCGACAGTCACGTGTGGCCCGCGCGGGCCGGTGCACTGAACGACGAAACCCGCTACGTCCTGACACGGTTCGCGCTGCCCGAGCCGGAGCTGCTCACCTCCGGCACCGGCCGGCGGCTGATTCTGGTGGACCACAACGAAGTGGCGCAGGCGGTCAACGACATCGAGCACGCCACGATCCTGGAAGTGTGGGAACACCATCGCGTGGGCGATCTGCACGTGCCCCAGCCAATCGTCTTCCACTGCGAGCCCGTGGGGGCCACCGCCACCCTCATCGCGGAGCAGTACTTCCTGCGCGACCTCGTGCCGCCGCCGCCCATCGCTGGGGCGCTGCTGGCCGCCATCCTGTCCGACACGCTGGTGTTCGCCTCGCCCTCCTGTGTCGAGAAGGACCGTGACATGGCCCGGCGGCTCGAAGCGGTGGCGGGCGTTGATGCCGCCACGCTGGGTCGGGATCTGATGGTGGCCCGCGGCGCGGTTGGAGGGCGTTCGGCCGCGGACCTCATCGACGCGGACTTCAAGACCTTCGAGATGGCCGGCCATTCCGTCGGCATCGCCCAGATTGAAACGACCGACGCGGCTTCTATTCTGGCGCGCCAGCCGGAGTTCATGGAGGAACTTCGGCGTCTCCGGGCGGAGCAGCGCCTGGTGCTGCTCGTGCTGCTGGTGACGGACATCGCGAGGAAGGGCAGCCACATCTGGGCTGTCGGGGACCAGTTGGATGCCGTCGAACGGGCACTGGGCGTCCGGCTCGCCAACGGTGCCGCCTATCTCGACGGCTGCATGTCGCGGAAGAAGCAGGTGGTGCCGCCTCTTGAACGCACGCTGGCCGGGACGGCCGGCTGATTACGAGATCGGCGCCTGGACCACGCCGGCGGCCTCCGGGTTCAGCCATTCGATCACCGCCGCATTGCCCAGGCTTTCCGCGTCCACCTCGAGGTAGTGCCGCACGACACCCACCACCCTGAAGCCCTGTTTAAGCTGGAAGGCGAGCGTCGGGTCTGTGATGGTCCCCTTCATCGCGGCGTCCACGTATTCCTGCGGACTCATCGTGGCGGCATACCGGTGGTAGCCGCGCAGGCGCCCACCGGCCCGGATGCGAAGCAGGCCGAGGTGTTCGACCAGCTCCCGCCTCGCCTCGTACAGGCGGCCCGCAATGCCCCGCCGGCGCACCGACGGGTGCACCATGATTTCGGCGGCGTAGAGCGTCCGGCCCCGGACCGGGTCATGGTTCTCGAAGGTGCCCCCTGCCGTGAAGTCCTTCCAGTTTGTCTCCATGTCGTAGTCGTCCCACGGCACGACGAGCGAGGCCGCCATGCCGACGACACGGCCGCTCGCGCGGTCAACGGCGACGAACTGCCCTTCGGGGAAGACCCGCTGGTGCGCCAGGAGCTGCTCCTCGGTCCAGGGCGCATCGTTCGGGTAGCAGATGCGGCAGAGTTCGATGATTGCCAGGATGTCGTTGCGCCTCGTGTGCCGGACCAGGACATCGGTGCCCACGCGGCTCAACTCGACGACGCTCACGGAGGCGGCGATTTCGGCTGAGCGCTGGCTGTCGACGAGCGGCAGGACCGTGCCGAGTGTGCGGGTGTCGAGAATCGTGCGCAGATTGAGCTCGCCCACCACCACCATCTCCTGGTTGGGATTCCCTTCGGCGAGCACGCCGTCGCGTGAGAACGTGAAGTCGCTCGGCGTGAGGATGGACGCCTGCCCATAATTCAGCGAGACGGCGGGAATCATCGGGAGCGAGCCTACGGTGCAGGCGTGGACCACGTACATCTGGTTCTCGATGGCGCGCGCCTGGGCGCAGTAGCGCACGCGGAGGAACCCCTGCCGATCGTCGGTGCAGCTCGGGACAACGAGAATGTGGGCCTGCGCCGTCGCGGCGGCCCTGACGATCTCGGGAAACTCGACGTCGTAGCAGATGGCGACCGCGATGCGGCCGAAGGCGGTGTCGAACACCCGCAACGTCGATCGCGGGGAGATCTTCCACTCCTCCTCCTCGAACCGCGTCATATGGAGCTTGCCCTGCGAGCCCATCGTGCCGTCAGGGCCGAAGACAAAGCACTCGTTGTAGACGGCGTCGGATCCGGGATCCATGACGGGGATCGTTCCTGCCACGATGTGGATGCCGTTCTTCCTGGCGAGCCGGCCCATCAGCTCGATGAAGCGCGGTGCGTGACTCGCAAGTTCGCGGACCTGCTCGCGGATGGGGCGGCGCACGTCGCCGAGCGTCAGGAGCTGGAGGGTGAAGTACTCCGGGAACACGACGAGCTGGCACCGGTAGTCGGCGGAGGTGTCCACGAGGCCTTCGACCTGGGCCTCGAAGTCCTCGAAGGCCCGCACCGGACGGATGAAGTACTGCAGTGCGGCGACGCGAATGCGCCCGCCGAATGCCTCGGTGGCTGCCATGGTGTGGCTGCCATCCTATAGCAGCCCCAGCCGTTCTCATGTAGCGGAGGGGACGTCCGCTGGCCCGGAGTCTGCAGGACCTCACTGTAGCCGCTGAATAGGCGGGGAATCTGCGGAATACCCGACAGTGACGGGAGATTTCTCCGCACTCCACATGTGCGGCACCAGACGGGCGTGTGATGAAACGGCATCGTGTCTCGGTGACTGGCCTGATCGCGCTAATGGCAGCGGCCGGGCTCACGCTCGGGCAGACGCCGCCCCCCTCGGGCCTCCTGTGGGTCGATGCGGCCGGTCGTCCGGGTCACCACGCGCGACAGGCCCTGCAGGTCCTGGACGAGGCGGCTGCCGATGCCCTGGACCCCGCCGACTACGAAAGCTCGCGGCTTCGTCAACTCGCGGAGGAGCTCGCCGGACCCCAAGCGCCGACCGTCGAGGCTGCAGCGCGATTCGATGCCGCCCTGACGGCTGCGATTGAGCGCTACCTTCAGCACCTGCGCTATGGCCGCGTCGACCCTCGGGCCCTGGGATTATTTCTGCCTCCCCGAACCGACCGCGACGACATCCCGGCGATGCTTCGCGAACACCTCGAACGCGATCGCCTCGTCGAGCTGGTCGAGCGCATGAGGCCCCCATTCGCGGAATACGGCGCGCTTCGAGACGCCTTGCCTCGCTACCGCGCGCTCACCTCCGCAGCCGCAGGAGGACCGCCACCGCCTTCAGCGGCGCTGCAGGTCCGGAAGATCGAGCTGGCCATGGAGCGTCTGCGGTGGCTGCCAGACCTGGGCGACGGTCGCCTGATCATGCTCAACATCCCGACGTTCACGATCCACGCCTGGGACCACGCGCTGAAGGGCGCCCCCGCCCTCACGATGAGGGCGATCGTCGGGCGCGCGGCCGTCAGCCAGACGCCGGTCTTCAGCAAGACCATGGAGGCGGTGATCTTCAGGCCGTACTGGAACGTGCCGCCGTCCATCCTGCATAAGGAGATCCTTCCCGTCCTCCGGAAGGATCGCGACTACCTTCGCCGCGAGGATATGGAGATCGTACGTGGTGCGGGAGACGACGCGGTGCCGGTCGAGGCGACGCCGGAGCAGCTCATGCTGCTGGAGCAAGGAGCGCTGCGCCTGCGGCAAAGGCCAGGTCCGAAGAACGCGCTCGGGCTCGTCAAGTTCGTCTTTCCCAACGAGGAACAGGTGTACCTGCACGGCACTCCAGCGCCACGGCTCTTTGCCAGGGACCGTCGTGATCTCAGTCACGGGTGCGTGCGCGTGGAGAACCCCGCCGGTCTGGCTGAATGGGTACTCACGGGTGAGCCCGGGTGGGGCCGTGAGCGGATCCGTGCGGCGATGGCAGACGGAGCGAGCGTGTCACGGCAGGTCCGGTTGAAACAGCCGGTGCCGGTGATGCTGTTCTACACGACCGCCACGGTCTCGGCCGGGAACGGCGAGGTGCACTTCGCCGACGACATCTACAAGCTCGACGCGGCGCTCGACGCGGCGCTGACGCGTGCTCGCAGGTAGCGGCGACCTACCAGGTCCGTACGCGGCCGGTATCGACGTGCACGAAGTTGGAGGCGGGATAGAAGCCCACGCCTCCGCGATGGATCGACAACGCGGCCGCCCGGACCTTGGGCAGCGGCACATCCGCCAGTCGAATATCGATTGCCTGTCCCTGCATATGCAAACTGTGGGATGCCACGCCCTCGCTGTGCTGCCGGAGCATCTGGTTCGTGGCTGGAGAGCGATAACCGGAGATCACCTGGAAGGGCCTGCGGCTTTCCGTCACCGCACTCAGGTCGTGGAGCAGGTCGAGCAGCCGCTCGTCGATCGCATGCTCGTCGCCGGTACGAAAGTCCCGCAGCAGGTGATTGACTGATCCCAGCGCGTCCGGGAGATACCTACCGCCGCGGAAATACTCGACCCCGAGTCGCTCGCCGGTGTGCAGATGCTCGAAGCTGAGGACGCGAGGCTCGGCCGCTGCGGCGTGCATCAGCTGAGGCATAACGAGCACAGGTGCTGCTGATGCAAGCGTGGCAACGAACCGGCGGCGGGACAGGAGGCTCACAGGCAGAAGCCCCATTGTCGGAAGTCCGCCTACGGACTGTCAACTCAACCGTACGCGTGGCTCGGCCGCGGCCTCCTCGACCCTCTACTCGACAGGACCGACAATCACGAGGTTGAGCACGGTGGCGTCGAAGGTGAAATTCCCGCGCGCGTCCACGACGAAGTCCAGGAAGTCCCCTTCCGATACGACGACGCTGATTCTGAAGCCGTTGCCCGCTGGAAAGAGACCGGGCTGCGCCGAGTCAACGGTCCCGCTCATGAGCGTGACGGACTGCGAGGCGGTCCGATGATCCACTGACCAGGCGACGCCGTCGCCTCCGTTGGGGTCTCCGTCGAAGAACTCGCCAACGACGTTGACGGTCCCGCTGACAGGGCTTCTCCACCCAAGAATCGCCAGTTCACCGGCGTTGCCTGGATGCAGCTCGGCGAACTGATTCACGACGCCGACCAGGGGCGCTGGGAACGTGCCACCTGGCGCAGGGGTCGTCCAGGCTTCGCGGCCATGGCCCCTCACTTCGTACTGCGGCAACAAACCGTAAGTGGCTGGATCGTGAGCCGGCCCCGTACTCGACAAGAAGTGCCACACGTTAAGAAAGCCGTTGCGATCTGGGTTCGGGTTCTCCTCGTTTGGGGAGAGCGCGAAGTCCTCGCGAGCGTTCCAGGCTAGGACGGTACCGCTGCGGACAAGGTTCTGGCACGCGCCCTGTGAGGGGAACCCGAGGGCCTGCCACGTGCCATCCTTGCAGGTGCGCTTCTGAGCCTGGGCGGAAGCGAGAGCAGGGGCGAGCAGGAGAATGGCCAGGATGGAGCGCTTCATCCTTTTCCTTTCCGTCGGAAGGCGCAACGAATCGATAGACAACTGGTCTTGCAATGGCGGCACGCGTCGATTTTACAGGTACCGCACCTCCTTGGTTCACCACGACGGAGCGAAGTCGGCCCGGGTGATGTCGTGGGGCTGCTTCACGAACGCTCCCTCGCAGTGACTTCACGTTCATTTTGGAAAACAGAATGTGAGATCCCGTGAACGAACGGGTCCCGGGACGGCGGGCGGGAGGTGTCAGCCTTCGTTCAGCGAATAGCCCGTGCTGCGCCCGCCGCCCGCGTCCTTCTTCAGCAGGCCCTGGTCTATGAGGCCCTGAATATCGCGTAGCGCCGTATCGTGCGAGCACTTCGCCAGCGTCGCCCACTTTTGGGTGGTGAGATTGCCGGTGAAGCCATCGAGCAGTCTGTTCAGGATGGCGCGCTGGCGCTCGTTGATGGCCAGCCGTGCCGCGCGCTCCCAGAACCGCGCCTTCCGCATCACGGCCGCGAGCGTCGTCTCGGTGCCGTCGAACGCGCGGCCCAGACAGGCAAGGAACCACTGCAACCACGGCGTGATGTCGAGCGTGCCCTTCTGCGTGTGCTCCAGGATGTCGTAGTAGTCGTTGCGCTCATGCCGGATCTGGGCCGACATGCTGTAGAAGCGCTGCGCGCTGTTCTCCGAACGCGCGAGCTGCCAATCGGCGATCGCCCGCGCGATGCGGCCATTGCCGTCATCGAACGGGTGAATGGCGACGAACCACAGATGGGCGAGCGCCGCCTTGAGCACCGCATCCGTCCGGTCGCGCTCATTTGCCCACGCCAGGAATTGCGCCATCTCATTCGGAAGCAGCGGCGCTGCCGGTGCCTCGTAGTGCACCTTCTCCCTGCCGAGCGGGCCAGACACCACCTGCATCGGGCCGCTCGCATCGTCGCGCCACGCGCCGACGATGATCTTGCGCATGCCGATGCGGCCCGTGGGGAACAGGGCCGCGTGCCAGCCGAAGAGCCGGTCGGCGGTGAGCGGTGCGGCGAAGCGCTGCGTGGCGTCGAGCATCATCTCCACCACGCCCTCCACCTGCCGGTCCGCGGGCTCGGTGCCGCTGGTATCCAGACCCAGGCGTCGGGCAATCGACGAGCGCACCTGGTCGGGGTTGAGGTGTTCGCCCTCGATCTCGCTGGACTTGAGCACATCCAGCGTCAGCGTCTCGAGCTCGGCCTCCTTCTGGAGCGCGAAGCCCAACCCCTCCATCCGGCCGAGCAACCGGCCCTGCCGGTGCCGGATTTCAGCCAGAGGCGCGGCAAGGGCCTCGCGGTCCCAGTGGAACCGCGGCCAGTCCGGCAGCTGATGTATGTAGAGGGTCATTCAACGCACCAAATGCGTAGATTGTCGGCCTTAATCGACGCACAGTCAACGTCAATCTACGCGTTATATGCGTAGATTGAGGCTGGTATTCGACGCATGAACGTGCGCGCAAACGGCGTCACCGACCTGGACACATAGAGCCCGAGCGCTCCGGAGTCGGTCGGCGGGAAGCTCTACATGCTCACTCTGCCCCGTCAGTCCTGTGGGAGGATAGCCCCGACCCCGAACCTGCTCTTAGGTGGAGGCGGATCACGTTCACCCTTCTGCTGCTCCTCGTCGTCGTCGTGGTCGCCTGGAAGTTCATCGCTCCAGGGGAGCAGTTCCTGCCAGGCTTCGCGCGCCTGCTGGCCGAGCCCTCGATCCAGCACGGGCCATTCGGCTTCTTTTCGGGCCGGTCCTACGCAACCGGAAGGTTTCACGACCGATCCGTGGCGGTCCGGCTCCAGCTAAAACGAAGCAGATACGGGCAGGGCTATCTCGTCGTCGTCGTTCGATCCGGCGGCCAACCAACGCTCGACTACGATGGCATCGACGCGCGTACGCGGGACGATGCCGGCCGACGGGCGTTGTTCTCGATTGCTGCCCACGACCTTGTGCTCAGCGTCGAGGAAGGCTGGCTGAAAGCGCTGTGGAGGCCGCAGGGGTTCGTCATCTTCCCGGGACGTTTCGTCGAGGAAGAGTGGCGGCAGGTGCTCGACGCGATGCACGTAGTCGCGACATCGCTGGAAGCCGATCGATAAGACGGTCAGCCTGGAAAGCGCGGGGGACTTGTGATGGCTTCGACGTCGTCTGCTGTTGCAGACGCCGTGGCGCGACTGTCGATGCTGCTCGCAAACGTTGTCCGGACCCGTCGCGAGAAGACCATCCCCGGCACCCAACCGAGATAGCCGCACAACGCCCACGCCAGCATCGGTGCCGTTGAACCAACGGTGCGCGTATACCGGGCAAGGATTCCCGTCAACTGGGCATTCTCCTCTGCGCGTGCGTTCGAGCCTTCGATGAATTGCTGGACGGCCTCACCTGCCAGCAACGCAGCGTCAGCCCCGCGAAGGCTGGCGATCACAAGCGCCGACAGCAGGACGCTACATACGACGTAGATGCGAGGAAATCGCCGACTTCGCGTGAACAGCAGCGGCAGCAGAACCGCCGGTGCGACGATAAACGTCAACAACGCGGCCAACTCGAACAAGGGCGGGGTAAGGGCTCCAGCCAGCGGCACCAGGACGATGCCAGACATGTTCGCGTTCGATCCTTGCCATAGATCGAACGTCGAGAGAACGTCGGCTACTCGGCTCCATTCGGCCAGGAACGGCTGCAGGCGGAGCAGTAGCCACACCGGAAGCGTCACCAGGACGATGGCCGTTACTATCAACCAGCCGCCGACACGTGGCCGTTCGGCCTCGGATGTCGTTGCACGCTCGTTCGGGAGCCCCGGCGCATCGGCGCGCGACAGATACATTGCCGTCGCTCCTGAAACCACGAACAGGCCACTCAGCTGAAACAGAACGCCAGCGATCGTTCTTGCGACGGGGGCCTCGGGGAACATACCGAACAACGGCACGCCGGCCACAAGCACCGATACACCGGCAAACACCATCGCCGTGGCCACCGACCGGAGGGCCCACATCGCGAAACGATCCCACGGCTTATCCATGCCCATCGCTCGTACCTCCGGCCCCCGGGCAGGCGAGGCATATTTCACGCCATGCGGCGCCCACTATCCAGAGATTATGAGGGCCTTGGCGAAGGATGGGTGGCAAGTTTCGTGATGTTCGGCCGGCATGCCGCGCCGTACAAGCAGGTCAATACAGTCGCCGGAATGTTCTTGACGCCGGATTCGGGGGCCATTCGCAAAGCCCTCACGGCCGCCTCGGTTGAGCCGTCGAAGTTCACTGCAACTCACGCATTCTAAAAATGGTGCGGAAGAAAGGACTCGAACCTTCACGCCCATGCGGGCGCCGGCCCCTCACGCTGGACGAACTCCCGTACTGACGTGGACTGACGCGTATTCTCCTGACGAATCCTGCACTGACGCGCGCAGACGCCCGCCGCCTACGCGCAGCAGTTGACGGCGAAGACGAAGACGTCGAAAGTAACCGCCGGACTCCAAACCGAATCGCTACTCAGAACCGGGGGACGTCGGTCCCGCCGCTCCCCTGTCCCAGGTCTCTCTCATCGCACCACGGGACGCGCCCGCCCTGCGTATTACCGGTTGCCCATTTGACAAGCCGAAGTCATATCAAGAAAGCGCTCAGCCGCGAGCCGCACGGGCAACCCGCTTGATCGCAGCTTGTGGCCGCCTGCGGCTCGTCGGCTGCAGCGCCTGGTTAGACTGCGGGCCTCGATGCTTTGAGACACGCCACTCCTCGGCGACGCGGTCCGCGACGAACACCTTAAGCAACGATTGATAGGGCACGTCGCGCCGATTGGCGAGCGCCTTCAAGTCGCTGAGCAAAGGCGCCGGCAACCGCAAGGAGATCGTCTCGGTTGAGGGCTTCAGGTTGGGCAGCGACACGACCGAGGCTTTCGACCAGTCCACATACCCGGCCGAGTCGTGCGTCTCCCAGAATCGGCGCTCGGCTGCCTCTGACGCGAATTCAGGAATCGGCTTGAGACTGCGCTTCGACTTGGCCATATGCCCTTCGTTCTGCCCGGCTCATCGGCCGAGCTGAGATCACCCGAACGCGCTTGCCACGAGCCGTGAATACCACTGCGAGATGTCGACCGCTCTCGGTCCGGCCCAGTGTGAAGAACCGCAGCTCGACCTGCGAGTGTGTGAGGTCGGCCGCAAACATCACAGGGCGGTTGAGCAGGACTTGTTCGGCCTCGGCCTGCCGAACCTCGTGGTTGCGCCAATTCTTGTCAGAATTGCCTGCGTCCCACTCGAACCCCTCGAGACCGGCGAGGAATTCATCGAGGATGCCCATGCAGGATGTATATGAGTATTCTATACACCTGTCAAGGCGGCAGATGATTGATCGCGCAGTCAACCATCTTCCACTGCCATGTGCACCTCATCCCGAGGCGAGCCGGAGATGTGGACAATCCACGGGGAGGCGTTCGTGGAGTCGTGCCCGGGAAGCAGGACTATGAGCTCGGTCCGTCTGCCCGGAGTAGGCGTTGACCGTGGGCAACTGCGCCTGGAGATCCCCTTGTACGACCTGATCGGCGACGTACACGGCTGCGCGCACACGTTGCACGCCTTGCTGGGAACGCTCGGCTACGTGCATGACGGCGAATGTTATCGCCATGCAACGCGGCAGGTAGTGTTCCTCGGCGATTTCATTGACCGCGGGCCCTTCCAGCGCGACACCGTTCGAACGGCGATGGCGATGGTGCAAGGCGAGGCCGCGTTGGCCGTGATGGGTAACCACGAGTTCAATGCGCTGGCCTACCACACGCCGGATCCGCAGCAGCCCGGCACGTTTCTGCGCCCGCACACCACGAGGAACCGCCAGCAGCATCGCGCCTTTGTGGATGCTTACGAAGACGACGCGACAGAACTCGCAGAAGCACTGAGGTGGTTTCGCTGTCTGCCGTTGTGGTTGGAGTTGAAGACGCCGCAGGGCGCCCTGCGGGTGGTGCACGCCTGCTGGGATCCGGGGTCGATGAAGGCGCTGCAACCACTGCTCGATGCTGGTAATCGGATCACGGAGACCGTGTTGCAGAATGCGTCGCGAAAGGGGACCGCGGAATACGTGGCCGTGGAAACTTTGCTGAAGGGCAAGGAGGTACGGTTGCCCGAGGGGCAGCATTTCCTCGACAAGGACGGCTACGAGCGTCACGAGGTCCGGATCAAGTGGTGGAAAGAATCAGGCACGTTCCAGTCGCTGGCCATGGGGCCAGAGACCGGCATTCCGGATGATCCGATCGGCGTCGAGCACCTCATTACCTACGCCCACGATGCAGCGCCCGTGTTTCTTGGCCATTACTGGCTGAAGGGCGAACCGGAACTCCTCGCGCCCAATGTCGCCTGCCTGGACTACAGCGTTGCCATACCGAACGGTCAGCTTGTGGCCTATCGCTGGGATGGCGAGCAGGTGTTGGATATGCACCATTTCGCGACGCGCAAGCGGCTCGAGGCCGCAGCTCCCTGAACTCACAGTCGCCACGTTGACATTCGTGCGGCGGTCGTTCAAACTTTCTTCATCGTGCGGTGAGGGGCCGACTTGATGGGCCGCACGAAGGCGAGCGTCGCCACGACAACCATCTAAGCCGCGATCCTCAGGCTCGCGACTGTCCAGTCGGCGGGTCTTTTTGCTTTTTCAGGCCCCAGTTTCGGCAGCGCACGTCCCGCTGCCGGCATGAAGAGTGCGGCGAGAGTTCCGGCTCGACGACCCGCACGCCAGACCGTAGTCCTGTTTCCCCCGAGGGGAACGCCACGGTGGCCCAGCCGGCCAGGCAATCTCTGCCTGGAGCCATGCGCGATGGACGGCACGGGACCGCGCGAGCGGTCCCTGCATCGAAAGGACACGGCTGTGGACACCCATCACACGACACGACCCATCCATTGGATGGCGGTAAGACGAGCGTTCGGCCAGGACCTGGACCATCAGGCCATTCTTGGCACCATCAAGAAGATCGCAGCCAACAACCTGTTCGTCGCGGTGGTCGGTGGTGGCTGGCTCGAGGTGACCATCGACGACCCTGGTTTCGTCCGTGCGTTGGACCGCGACGACCTGTGCCGCTATAAGCACAAACTGGTCGTGCTACTCAACCCCCACTACGGGCTGATCGGCCTGGCTACCGGCACGTCTAAACCGCCTCTCCGTCTTGAAGTGCCCTTCGGAGTGTGCCGGCTGGAGAACGGTTCGGCCGTCGAAATCGTGGCGGAGGCCCCTCAGCCGAGCTGGCTGCTGTTCCGCTGCACCGCGCGCGTGTGCTGACCTGCCTGGGTTCTTCGGGCCCGATTGTGCCGCAGACTCAACCTGGGATTGGTCTAAAAGAGCCGGAGCCCCTCACCGGATAATGCCACTGTCAACCTGTGCCGCCCGTACTCGCACACCATTCGCACACACACAACAAAGGCACCCTTGCGGGTGCCTCGGCGGAGTCATCGAATTGCGAGTAACTAGCTGAACCTAAAGATGGTGCGGAAGAAAGGACTCGAACCTTCACGCCCTTGCGGGCGCCAGCCCCTCAATCTGGACGAAGTCGCGGGCTGACGTGAACTGACGCACATCCGTGGGACGGATGTTGGGCAGGAGCGGGCTGCCACGAACGCCTGCGACGACTCTATTCGCACATGTTCGTACACGCCGCAGAGGTTCTAGCTAGCCCCGTGCCGTCGGAACGGCCGCAACGGGCCGGCCCTCGAGACGCTTCCGAACCAGGTCTCCGATGAACGAGGCGAAGGGCTCTATGTTCTGTTTCGCACTGGCTGATTCCAGGGTGCGCATGTAGTCGTCCCGCCGTTCGAGCGGTACGACCGTCCAGGGATACCCGCCTGACGCGAGCATGACATTCATGACGAATCGCCCCATCCGCCCGTTGCCGTCCATGTAGGGATGGATGTAGACGAACACGAAGTGCCCAAGTACCACGCGCACCGCCGGCTCAGGCTCATGCTCGAGCAGATCGAAGAGCGCGGGCATGCAATCGCGTACCGCTTCGCGCGGCGGCGGAACGTGCATAGACCGACGAATGTAGACGGGACCGTTACGGTAGCCGGCGAGGTCAGTGGCCTTGATCACTCCTGCCGAGACGCTCGGGCCGAACAGGCCGCGGTACCAGTCTCCGTGATCATCTTGCGCGACGCGTCCCGCGTTGTCGCCGCGCAGCACCTTCGCGACGCTCGCCTTCACCTCAACGAACGCATCGTAGTACCCGCGCGCAGCCAGAGCATTTCTGTTGTCGCGATCCTCGGTGTTCTCGTCTGGATTCCACCCACCCCGCCGCACTCTCTCGATGAGCTGCGGGCTCACTCGGTATCCTTCGATCGATAGTGAGTGATAGGCGTCGCTCACATAGGCTTCATCGACGGCTCGCAGGTAGTCCTTCGGTTTCTTCGAAACTCCTGGCGGTGCCGGGAAGACGCTGAGCACCGGTGCTCTCATCGCTTCCCACATGAGCCGAGCGCGGTTCACGTAGGGCGACACCTCGCGGAGGGCCAGTGCAGGACCTGGCCTGGTGTCGAAGGGGTCGGTCTCCCGGACCGCATAGCCCGCGGCCTGCATCGTCTTCACGATTTCATCGGCGATGCGGGGACGCGCGCCGTTTCTGAACGCGCCCGCAAGACGACCGGCGACGGTGCTGTGTCCGCCCTTCAGGAGGGGCGCGAGGACCTCAGAGGCGTCCTTGATCGTCGCCATGGCGGCGCGGGCGTCGGTCGGCACGCGGCGGAAGTAGTCCTCAGACACGGTGACCAGTGCCGCTGGGACCGAGAACAGGCGCAAGCCGTCCCGCTCGACCACCTCTGACCTGGCGGGCATGGCGTTGCGGACGTCAAACAGGGACGTTCCAAAGGGGAGTGCAGTCGGCTTGTTACCGCCCCTGGGTGTGCGCACGAGCAGTTGTGCTGGCACTGTTCGATTGCCGGCATGCAGCGAGAGCGACTGCTCCGGCGAGAGGCACCAATCCTCACCGAAGCGCTCGGACAGGTACGCCGCGCAGAAATCCCAGAACGAGGCATACCAGGCGGTGCTGTCGCCTGGCACCTCATCCGGGCGCGACGGGATGTACCAGCCCTTGATGACGTCCTTCAGGAATCCGCTCTTGAGGAGGCGCTCCCGGTCGGTCCGGCTCAGGTCCCGCGACCGGACGGCGACGACACCCTTTCGCTGCACCTTATGAAGGGCTTGCAGCGAGTCCGCCACTTTATCCTTCGGGGTAGCCATTGGTTGCTGGTCCGCTGCTGGTTGTTGCGATGCCGCCCGCTTACAGGTTCTTGCGCCGAGCCGATAATAGGTTTTCAGGTTGTATCATTTGTAGGCTATTGCGTCAATCGACCTGTAGGTTTTCATGTGCTCTCGAGGCTGGCGAGCCCGTTACGGCGCGCCGCCGAGCCCGGCGCTGTCTGCGCCAGATCGAGCGAGACGCGATGAACGAGCGCGGCAAGCTCGTTGTTGCTGCGGCCGTGACGTCCACCCCGTTTGAGTAGCGGTGCGGTTTAGGTCCTGGGCGTGGGGGCGTACACAGAGCGGACATGAGTGGCAGACGACCCGCCGTCGTCCCGCCGCCGCTGGACCCTGGATGTTGAGGAGAGCCCGTCCCTACGGGCTCAATGTGATGGTGCGGAAGAAAGGACTCGAACCTTCACGCCCTTGCGGGCGCCAGCCCCTCAAGCTGGACGAACTCCCGTACTGACGTGAACGGACGCGTATTCTCCTGACGAATCCTGCACTGACGCGTGCGGACGCGGGCGCACGCGACGACTCTATTCGCACAAAGTCGCACACGGCGCGGACACGTCCGCTTCGTCGTGTCTGGTGATGACAGGCGTGCGATTCAGGCGTGCGCGGAATCAGGCTGGTAGCGCCGGACACGGATCTTGCCTGCATCCTTGCGCGCCTGAGCGATGTCGTACGCCGCCTGCATGCGCATCAGCGTGTCCATGTTCACGCCGAACGCCTTTTCGATGCGCAGTGCCATCTCACCGGACAGGTCGGCGTTCTGATTCAGGAGATTTGAGAGCGCGGGACGCGACACGCCAAGCGCCTTCGCCGCCGCCGTGACGGAGAGGCCGTGCGCGTCGACGATTTCCGTCCTGATGAAGTCGCCGGGGTGAACCGGATTGCTGATAGCCATGGTCATGCTCCCTTTCAGTGGTAGTCCTCAAGGCTCAGGTCGACGATCTCGCCGTCCTCGATCCGGAACGTCATCCGCCAGTTGCGGGTCACATGCAGGCTCCATGTCCCTTTGCGGTCGCCGGTCAGCGCGTGGGCTTTCCACAAGGGAAGTGCGCGAAGCTCTTCGGGGTCCTGCATCGCATCGAGGAAGGTGAGCATCTTGCGGAGCTTGTCCACCGTGTCCGCGTTCAGGCTCTTCGAGGAATGCTCCTCGTACAGGCGGCGCAGGCCCTTGTGCGCAATGCTCCGGACCCGCATGTAGAGACTGTAACGTTACGGGCTACAGTAGTCAACGCTGGCCGGACGCTAAACCGAAACGCTACTCAGAACCGGGGGGACGTCGCAGCTGCGTGTCGATGACGTGTGGGGAACGCCACGCATCGATGTGAATCATGGCCTGAGTCCCGCCCGTATTCGCACAAACACAACAAAGGCACCCTCTCGGGTGCCTCGGTTGAGCCATTGAAGTTCACTGCAACTTACTGATTCTAAAGATGGTGCGGAAGAAAGGACTCGAACCTTCACGCCCTTGCGGGCGCCAGCCCCTCAAGCTGGTGCGTCTGCCAATTCCGCCACTTCCGCGTA
>JBEBFY010000038.1:0-17425 GCA_040081715.1 Vicinamibacterales bacterium
ACAGATCCGCCTTCTCCCCGTCTGACATTCGTACCGGACGTCCACACGCCATGACCCCTCCGATCACGCATCGTGTTGCGTCCAGTCCCTGAATGCACCCATCCTTCGTGGCCAGTCACGGGATCTACGGGGCGCCTCGCGTGTTCCTGGACCTCAGGGAGGCCGGGGAGACGTGCAGTAAGCACCGCGTCGCTCGTCTGATGCGCGAGCATCAACTCCGTGCGTTGCATGGCTATCGCACTCGGCGCATGGCGGTCAGCAAGCCGTCCGTCCTGATTCCCAATCTACTGAAGCGCCAGTTCACCGTTACGCAGCGCAACAAGGCGTGGGTGACGGACATCACGTACATTCACACCTGGGAGGGCTGGTTGTATCTTGCGGTGGTGATGGACCTGTTCTCCAAGAAGATCGTGGGCTGGGCGACCGCGCCGACGATTCATCGCGAGGTCGTGCTCAATGCCGTGCTGATGGCCGTGCGGCAACGACGGCCGCGCGGCACCCTGATTCACTCCGATCAGGGTGCCCAGTGTGGCAGTGACGCGTGGCGGCGGTTCTGCCGCTCGAACCGACTCGCACCCAGCATGAGTCGCAAAGGCAACTGTTGGAACAACGCGGTGGTCGAGTCCTTCCTCGGTTGTCTGAAGAAGGAGCGCATCAAGAAACAGATCTACAAGAATCGGTCGCTCGCCGAGGCCGACGTTCGAGACTACATCGAGACGTTCTACAATCCCTCACGTGGGCACAGCCACCTCGATGGTGCTATCCGAATTGCAACTAGCCCTAGCACTCACTCACGGGGGTAACAAGACGATGAGTACGAAGGGAAGGTGGGTTCCGCTCTTGCTCGTCCTTGTCTCAACAGCGCTCACATTGCTGCTCGTCGAAGCAGGGTTGCGCGCTTTCGGCATCGGTTACGGCAACGCCCCCCTGGAAGCGAGTCGATATCTTCATCACGTTCATCCCCGCAACTATCAGTTTCTGATGCACAACCCAAGTGGCGAATACGGTGGCTTCCTGGTCCGATTTGATGACAAGGGCTATCGTGTGCCTCTTGGCGACTCGAATGTCCCTCGGCCTGGAGCCAGGCGGATTGCCTTCATGGGAGATTCGTTCACCGAAGGCTTACAGATGTCATGGGCGGAGACGTACGTGGGTCTCATTGAGCAGTACGACCGAAGTGTCGCTGTCCGGAACTTTGGCGTCGCCAGCTACTCACCGGTGCTCTATTGCGCTCAACTCAAAGGGGACGTGCTGGAATTCAAACCAACCGACGTGGTGCTGCAGATCTACAGTAACGACTTCAAGGACGACGAGACTTATCTCAACAAGGCAGACTCGCAGAATGTTCATGAGTTGACGAGAGTGGATGGTGGATCCAGCTCCTTGGCGATCTATCTGTTGCGCTACTCGTATGTCGTGCGTCTGCTTCGTAAGGCGCAACTTCAAACTAAGTATCTGATCGAAAGCAGGAACCAGTCGTCCGATAAGGCTGGAAGAGGAGAGGCCGCGCCGACTCCCATAGGCGGTATTACGCGAAGGGCACTGGAAGAGATCCAGCGGATCTGCCGGGAGCATGGGATAAGCCTGTACATCCTCATGATCCCCAGCAAAGAGCTGGTGCGCAACGGGTCGTGCTGCGACCGTGACTTCAATTACCTGGAACTCCAGGGCCTGTCGAGTCAGCTCGGAATCGAGTTTGTGGACGTGGCCCCACTCTTCGCGGCAGCTGCTCGGACCGACAGGCTCTTCTTTCCGGTTGACGATCATCTCACCGCCGAAGGCGCACGAGTGATGGCGTCTGCGATCAGCTCGAAGCTTGGCTTGGGCGCTGTCCCGGCGCCGGTCGGCAACTGACGTGCGCCCGAAGGTGCAGATTCCCCAGCCCCGGCTGTCGATGTCGGATGGGGCTGGTACGTCTCCCCGTGTGGCACCGAGCTGTGACCCTGTCCATTGATTCAGCGCGAGGGCTAACTTCGCTCGTTGGTAGAAGGGGCCCGTTGGCGACGACGAGTGGGTGGCGTGCGGCAAACTGCGCACGCGCCATGGGCGGGGCCGGGCCGCTGGAGAAGTCCCACTGACTGTTGAAATTTGAGAGCGGCGGCTCCTCACTGCTCGTGGTACACGAGTGGTGTCTAGAGAGCCGAAACGCGTCACCGAGGACGCCGGGTGCAATAGACAGTATCGGCGGCGAAATCGGGAGCCAACTCTGTCGCGCGCAGGGAACGCATGGGACGATCGTGTCGGAGCTCGAACAGGGAATAACCGAGGGCTTCGACACTGGCGCACAGCGCTCGGCTGTCCGTTCCCATGACGCAGGTCCTCCGGCGACACCTCCATCAGCAGGTCCGGAGCAAAACGCGCAAGGGTCTCGCGAGCACCGGCGAGCACCAACGGTTCGGCGCCCTGGACGTCGATCTTGATGAAATCGACGCGCTCGAGGCCGCGCGCGGCCACCAGGGCGTCGAGGGTTTGGGTGGACACCTCGACGCGAAGTGACGTGTTTGCGTTGGCGATGTTGATCATCGAGCCCATTCCCTGATTCGGCTCGGCCGCGGTTGCGTAGCTCATGGTGACGCGGCCTTCGCCGTTCGAGAGGGCGAACGATTCCACGCGCACCACGTCGCCCAAGTTGTTGTGCGCGACGTGCTGCTCGAGGCGCGCGCGGACCGGCGGAATCGGTTCGAAGGCCAGGACCCGCCCTGAAGGGCCCGTCTTCTGGGCCATGTGCATCGCCACCTCGCCCAGGTTCGCGCCGATGTCGAGGCAGACCATTCCTGGTCGCACGTTGTGCTCGAGGAAGCGGTGCAGGCCGTTTTCATAGGTTCCGAAGGAGATGATGGACCGGTCGATGATGTAGTAGGGGGAAAGGTAGAGATCACACCCCCATCGATTACGGTACCAGCGATAGACGGGCTTTTCGAAGGCGTGTCGCGCGAGCCAGTGATACATCCGGCGCGGGCGTATACCTCCCACGGGTCGTCCGAGGACGCACAGGCCTTCGAACAGCGCGGCGTAAATCCGACGACGTTGCGTTCCGACCATGGCCTCTTCTACCACAGTGATAACGCCGCTGCCAGGCTCCGGCGCGAGGCCGACTCAGGGGACGAGGCGTGCGGAACGACGATGTTGGCCCTCGAACTGGCGATACGATAGGCGGCGTTGCGCGCGCGGCGAGGAGCGTGGGAGTGAGACGGCTCGCAAAGGAGGGCCTGGTCGTCGGCGCGGGGCAGGCCCTCGTGGTGGCCGGCCGTTTCGCGACCCTCTGGTGGCTGACGCGTCTCCTGGATCCGAGGGCGTTCGGAGAGGTGGCGCTGATTCAGGGCGTGGCCGCGCTGGGTTTCGGCGTTCTGTGCGGCTCCTTGCTCCAAGCGGGGCTCCGCTTTCACGCTGAAGCCGCGAACAACGGGAATGAGCAGGGACTGAGAGCTCTCTTGCGTCCCCTCGTGATGCGCTCGGCCTGGATCACTACCGGAGTTCTCGCCGCCGGATCCGTCGTCTTCAAGTTGGCATCGAGCAGTACCGTCTCGCCATTGGCCTTGCCCGCGGGACTCCTCGTGATTGTGCCCGACGCGGTTCGATGGTACGAGATGATGGTATTGCGCGCGGCGCGGCGTCAATAGGCGTACGTCGCCTGGAACGTCGCCGACGCCCTCGCCCGACCTCTTGGCTTGGGCGCCGCGATCAGCCTATTCGGCCGATCGCCCGCGGCGGCGCTCGCAGGTTTCTGCGTCGCGGCCGTGGCGGTCAACGGGGTCTGCGCGCGACTCCTCGTGTCGGACCGAATCGAAGGCGAGGGCGCGGCAACGCCGGCGGAGACACGGAAGCGCATCCTTCGTTTCGCCGCCCCGCTCATGCCGTTGGCGATCATGTCGTGGGTCGTCGGCCTCGCGGACCGTTACGTCCTGGCGGCGACCGCCGGGGCCGGTGCAGCCGGACTGTACGCCGCGGTCTACGGGGTCGGCAGCCAGGGATTCCTCGCACTGAGCACCGTCGGACTCACGGTTTTTCGGCCGCTCTACTTCACGGCCGTGGATGCGCAGGACGCGCGGCGAGGGCGTCGCGTTCTCGGCGCCTGGCTGGCCGCGATAACCGGTGGGTCGGTCGCGGGGATTGCGGCGCTTGTCCTTTTCGGGCGTCCGCTCGCGAGGATCTGCTAGCGATCGAATGGGCTATGCAAGACTTTTTCATGGCGGCTCCTTGTTGGCGGGCTTGCGCCCGGGGCTAGACACCACTCGTGCACTGCGAGCAGTGAGGAGCCGCCGCTCTCGAATTTCCACAGTCAGTGGGACATCCCCCTTCTAAAGCGCTTTTCAGATAGCTCTTGTACTGCCCTGGTGCGTCATGGTACTTCTGCGTGGATCACACGGGAGGGCCGATGCGCGCGTATTCACTAACGCGACCCCGCCACCATACGCGCGTGTCAAGGGCGTACCCCTCAAATCTGCGCTGTGTCAGCGGACAAGGGCGCATAACCGGCGTTCCGTTAACGGGAGGAAGCCCTCTAATATCGCCTTGTATCTTGCTTCCGGGCGATCTATTCAGGTGTTCGTCCATCCGCTGGCGACAGCTCGATTTCGCCTCTGGTTCCCAGACCGCACGATAGCCTGGGCGTCGTCGGCGGCTCGTCCGTGAGCCCGAACAGTTGCGCGGGGCATGCCTGACCCCGTATCCGCAAGGCCGGGCCTCTGACGCATCTTCGTGACGTGGAGGGCCGTATGACAGCGACCGCGATCTTCGTGGGTATTGATATCGCCAAGGCCGACTGCGGGGTGGCGTGCCGACCGGGACGGCACCGCATGGACCGCGACGAATGATCCGGAGGGCCTGGCCGCCACCGTGATGCGCCTCCGGGCGATGGCGCCCGCGCTCATCGTCCTCGAAGCCACGGGTGGCTTCGAGACCGCGCTCGTGGCGGCGGTGGCCGCTGCGGCACTGCCCGTGGTGGTGGCGAATCCGCGCCAGGTGCGTGACTTCGCCACAGCCACCGGGCCGCTCGCCAAGACCGACCGCCTGGATGCGCAGGTGCTCGCGCTCTTCGCGGCACGCGTGCGTCCGGCACCGCGCCCGCTGCCGGACGCCGTCCTGCAGCACCTCGAGGCCCTGATGACGCGTCGCCGGCAACTCCTGGACATGCTGACCGCCGAGGGGAACCGTCTCGAACAGGCGGCCGCGCCGATCCGTCGCGAGATCGCCCGCCACGTCCGCTGGCTCAAGCGCCGGGTCGCGGCGGTCGAGCGGGATCTCGATGACACCATCCAGAAGAGCCCCGTCTGGCGAGCGAAAGAGGACCTCCTCCGCACCGTCACCGGTGTGGATCCCGTCCTGAGCCGCACGCTCCTGGCAGATCTCCCCGAGCTCGGCCAACGCAATCGGAAACAGATCGCCGCACGGGTCGGCGTGGCGCTGCTCGCCCGTGGCAGCGGCACCTTTCGAGGCAAGCGAGGCGCCTGGGGACGCCGCGCGCCGGTCCGCGCGGTGCTCTACAGGGGTGCGCTGGTCGCGACGCAGCGCAACGCGGTGATTCGCGCCTTCTATCGGCGCCTCGTCGAGGCCGGCAAGCCGAAGAAGGTCGCCCTTGTTGCGTGCATGCGGAAACTCCTCACCATCCTCAACGCGGTGATGCGGGCGAACACGACGTCGCAGGCCAGTCAACTTGACTTCGCTTGACTTTCAAGACAGTTGCTATCGTCCGATAGCCGTCGAGCAACGGCAGGTCCCATTCGAATTCGACGCCGAATCCGGCGGCCGCCTGGTCGGCGGCGTCCTGCCGGTGACAGAAGAACACCTCCAGATCCGAAACCCGCGCGCGCGCCCGGTACCAGGGCACGTAGTACTGGATCGGGTGGCTGACGACGACGGCTAGGCGCATTGAACGCTTCGCACGCTGTCTACCGCGACGCGCAACGCGCCGACGGCCGTGACCTTCGATGATATGCTCCCGCACAAAACGCCGTGCGGATTCTCTTCGTGTCCACCGACTTTGCGCCCGTTCCTCCACCCACGTACGGCGGAATCGAGCGCGTGGTTGCCGAGGTTGCATCGGGAATGGCGAGGCGGGGACACTCCTGTGCGCTGCTGGCCGCTGAAGGCTCGTGCCTCGACGGGATCGAGGGGCACGCCTGGGAACCGCCCCGGCGCGTGCCGCGAGGCCTCGCGCACGGATTGCAGGTGCGGGAGACCGCGCGGCGGTTCCGCGCAGACCTGGTCCACTCGTTCGGCGAGACCAAGTGGATGTTGCCGTGGGCGCTGACAGGCGGCCGCGGCCTCATTTCCTACGGCGTCCTCCCGCAGGGGCGCATCCGCTTCGTGAGCGCCGTCCTCGGTGACCGTGTGCTCATGGCCGGATGCAGCGACTACATCAGCCGCGAAGGCCGGGCGCTCGTTGGCGGCCACTGGCGGACGGCATACAACTGTGTGGATGTGGCCAAGTACCGCATGGTGCCCGCCGTGCCCGCGGACGCGCCGCTGGTGTTTCTGAGCCGCATCGACCCGATCAAGGGCACGCACATCGCCATCGATCTCGCCCAACGTGCGGGCAGGCGTCTGGTGATTGCGGGCAATCATGTCGAGACCGGGGAGTCCGGCGACTACTGGCGAGCGCGCGTGCGCCCCCGGCTGAACGGCTCGACGGTCGAGTACGTCGGGCCGGTGAACGACGCACAGAAGAACGCGGTGCTCGGCGCGGCCGCCGCCATCCTAGTGCCGATTCAGTGGGACGAGCCGTTCGGCCTCGTGTTCATCGAAGCGCTGGCATGCGGCACGCCGGTCATTTCGTTTGCGCGCGGCGCGCTTCCGGAGATCGTTCGGCACGGCGTCGACGGCTTTCTGGGGAACGATCCCGACGATCTGTTTCGCGCGATCGGCCGCATCAGAGAGATCGACCGGCAGGTATGCCGGCGCCGGGTTGAAGAATGCTTCTCGACGGAGCAGACGCTCGACCGGTACGAATTGCTCTACGCCGAGCTGTCCGGCCGGCAAGCGCTCCGAGCCTGACGTGCCAACCTCATTGGGATCATGCCGCGTGTCCTGATCGTTACCAGCATGTGGCTGCCCTACCTGGCGGCAGATGCGCAGCGCGCGCGCATGCTCGCGACCGGGCTTCCGGCGGAGGGCTGGGACGTGGAGGTCCTGGTCCCGGCAGACACGTTTCAGCTTCGCGAGCACTTCGAGCAGCACGCCGACCTGATGGCAACCCGCACGGTTGTGCATCGTGCGCCGGTCGAATGGGCCGCCGCGTTCAAGCTGATCAACTCCCGGTCGCTCGCCTGGCGAGCGTACAGACCGCTCCGCGCGCTGGGCGATCGGCTCCTCGGCGGGAAGCGCTTCGACCTCGTGTACATCACGTGTGCCCAGCACGCGTGGCTTCATCTGGGGGCCCATTGGCGCCGGCGATTCGACGTGCCGATTGTGCTCGACTTTCACGATCCGTGGTACGTGCCCACTGTGGGCAAGCCAACGCACATCTCGCCCTGGAAGGCGCGCGTCTCGAACTCGCTTGCGCGGGTCCTGGAGCGCCGGGCGATCGGCGCGGCTTCGGGACTCGTCTCGGTTTCCCCTGGGTACCTCGCGACGTTGAACGATCGGTACCGGGGCTCCGGTTTCGACGCCTTGCGCCCCGATCGCCAGGCCGTCATTCCGTTCGGTGTCGACCCGAGCGATCTCGACGCGGCGCGCCGCATCACGGCGCCGAACGACGACCCGCCCCCCCGTGACAGCCTGACGGTCGTCTACACCGGTGCCGGCAGCACGATCATGGAGCGGTCGTTTCGGGAGATCTGCCGTCTCATTGCCGAAGTCCGCCCGGCCACGCGGTTCCCGGCGGCCGGGTGGCGGATTCTGCTGTTCGGCACCGAGCCCTCCGCGCCAGAGGGAGGCGGAGTACTGGCGCGCGTCGCCGCCGAAATGGGTCTCTCCGACATGGTCCGGGAACATCCGGCCCGCCTCGGCTACCTCGACGCGCTGCACCGGGTCGTCACGGCGGACGGCCTGCTGGTACTGGGCGTGGACGACCCGGCCTACATGCCATCGAAACTGTTTCTCTATGGCTTGACCGGCAAGCCAATACTGGCGTGCGTGTGCGAAGACTCGGTGGTCTGCGGCTATTTCGAGCGCGCGCCTGGACTGGGCGAACTCCTGCGATTCCCCGAGGGTTCCCGTCCATGCGCCGAGGGCGCAAACGTCATGGGCGCGTTCCTCGACGCGGTGGCCGGCAGACAGACCGTCGATCGCCGCGACGTGCTGCGGGAGTGGCTTGCGCCGGCGATGGCGAGACAACACGTGACGTTATTCCGGACGATTACGCAATCGGTGCCACCGCCGCGCTGACGGCCTGACGGTATCGCGCCCACGTGCACGATTCGGCCGCCGCGCGCGCCGCCAGGCCCATGACGGCCACCTGGTCTCTGTTGGTGGAAAACCAACGAAGCGATTCCACGAGCGCATCGATGTCGCCAGGGACCATGACGCGCCCGCTCCGATCGTCGAGCACGTCGACGTCGGCGGCCTGATAACGGGCGCGGAGGTCAGCCGCCGAAAGCGGGCCCGTCCACCGGACGCCCTCGGGCAGATCGTGCCGCCGTTGGGCCGCCTGCTGCCAGGAGCCCACGAGCTCGAGAACCGCGTCCCGGAGGTTCGCCTTGCGCCAGGCGTCGATCAGCACCGGGATTCCCTTGCGCAGCGAGCACTGACCTGCACAGATGAACGTGATCGAACTGGCCGCGCGCCTGGACTCGGGTGGCGGATGCCAGAAGGCCGCGTCGACCCCGTACGGCGCCAGTGCAACGGGCTTGTCCGTGAACTGTCGAAGGGTCCGCTGGACGAAGCTGCCGGGGGCCAGCACGAGGTCGGCGAGCGCCATCTCCTTGCGCTTTTGTTCGGGCCGCACGTAGCGGCTGGACTCGAGGCCGCCGGGCGGCGACGATAGACGATATTAGCGGTGTCCGAAGGTCAACGTAATGCTGGTTATGCGACGCAGCAGATCCCAGCAGTGCCCCGGCACAGCGCCGACAGCATGGGCGCGATGACCGGCGACCTGTTCAGCCTGTTGCGCGAGGGCGGTGAACGGATTCTTGCCGGGGCGCGCGCCTCGGTCGAGGCCGAGGGCGTCGCCGTGGACACGCAGCTCTTCGACAGCATGGACGGCCGCTTGAGCGACCGTGTCGCCCAGCAGGTGGCCGAGTGGCAGGCCGACCTGATCGTGCTGGGCACGCATGGCCGGCGCGGCGTGGGCCGCATGCTGCTGGGCAGCGACGCCGAGCAGGTGATCCGGACAGCCGACGTGCCGGTGTTGCTGGTGCGGTCAAGCGGCGACGCCGAGGCGCCGCCCGGCGCGGCTGGCGTGCCGGTGCCGCCGGCGCCCTGAGCATCGACGGCCTCCAGGCACCGCCCGCCTGGCCGTCGGCGAGCGCAGTGATCGCGCCAGCGAGCTTGTCGAGCGGCAAGCCGGACTCAGCGCGACTTCTGTGTCAGCGGACAAGGGCGCATAACGGGCGTTCCGTTAACGGGTGGAAACCCTCTAAGATCGCTATCGTCTCACCACGACGTGACTGGAGCGGGTGCGGGGCTTGTGGTATCGTGCGATACCTCTGAACTTGCGGAGGCAGTGGTCCGGCTGCTGCTTGACGAGACGCTGCGGCAGTCGATGGGCCAAAGAGCGATGGCACTCGGGCAAGAACGCTATTCATCGTCTCGGGTTGCAAAGAGACTCATCGGCGTTTACGACGACATTTTCAAATTGAGTCTTCGTCTGCCCGACGCTTCCCAGCCTATCTCGGTGGTCGTTCTCAATCTGAACGAGGAGGCCGATTTGCCCCAGTGCCTTACGGGTGTGCGCGACTGGGCGTGTCAAGTGTTCGTCGTCGATGCTGGCAGCACCCGACTGCGGCCGGGGGGCGAATCCGAAATCGCCTCTTCCGTTAACCTCCGCGGCCGACGGCCCGCCGCCGAAGGCCTCTAATACGTCCTTGTTATGGTCATAGAATAACTAGACGCTCCCCACGAGAGTATCGCGCCTCTAGCTGACATGCGTTGCCCATCGCTGACCGAACTCCCACCGCCGCCAGAGGCGATGACCATCTGGCCCTGGACGCGAGGCTCTCGCCCGCTGCCCGAGACGATGGCCAATTGCGAACCGTGGCCCACGATCAGCATCGTCGTGCCGTCGTTCAATCAAGGACCGTTTCTTGAGCAGTGCATCCGGTCGGTGTTGTTGCAGGAGTACGCGCACCTCGAGCTCATCGTCGTCGATGGAGGGTCGACAGATGACAGCATCGAGATCATCGAGCGCTACGATCCATGGCTGAAGTGCTGGGTGTCGGAACCTGATGCCGGACCGGCACAGGAATTGAACACGGGGTTTAGGCACGCGAGCGGCGATATCCTGGGGTTCCTTAATGTCGACCACTTCTATTTGTCCGGCTGCGTCGCCAGGTCGGCCGAGCAGTTTTAGACGCATCCGGAGGTCGACATCGTGTCCGGGCATGGCTACTTCGCGAAGGCGTCCGGTGAATTGGGCGTGCCCTTGTTCAGCGGCCGGTGGAGTGTTACGCGTTTCTGTCATGGCGCCTGCGTCCTGGTCCAGCCGGCGACGTTCTTCCGCCGGCTCGTGTTCGATCGGGCTAGAGGCTTCAGGCCTGGTCCGAGCACGTGCTGGGACATGCAGCTCTGGGCGGACATGGCGCGGGCCGGCGCGACGTTCTACTGCATGGACGAGTTCATAGCGGGATTTCGGCTCCATCCACGTTCATCACGGGAAGTGCCTAATGCCGCGAGCAGCGGCTGCGGGACGCCTTCGCCGTGATGGAACAGATCATGGGACGGCCTGCGTCAAAAGGCGATCGCCTGCTGCGGCTCCTGCATCGAGCCCGCAAGTTCGCGACTCACCCGCGCAGAACGCTCCGTCAGCGCGTCTTCTTCTACTCCACGTTGAAACGCTGGTCCTTGTGAACGCGGAAGAAATCATCATTGAGGCCGGCCGGACGGAAGCGAATTACTGGCGCGACTTGTGGCGGTATCGGGAGCTGTTCTATTTCCTGGCCTGGCGCGACATCCTGGTTCGCTACAAACAGACGGTGCTCGGCGTGGCGTGGGCGCTCATTCGGCCGCTGTTGACAACAATCGTCCTGACGGTCGTCTTCAGTAAGGTCGCGAAGCTCCCGGCTCCTGGGGCGGCACCGTACGCGCTCCTGGTGTTTACGGGGATGCTGCCGTGGCAGTTCTTCTCGACGGCGCTCAGCGAGTCGAGTGACAGCCTGATTGGCAGCGCCAACCTGATCTCCAAGGTGTATTTCCCACGGCTGATCGTGCCGGCTGGTTCGGTGATCACGAGCTTCGTGGACTTCCTGATCACGCTAGGACTGGCAGCGGCCATGATGCTGTGGTATGGCTATTTTCCGGACTGGCGGCTGGCGGTGTTGCCGCTGTTCGTGATCCTCGCGTTCGGCGCGGCGTTCGGTGCCGGCCTCTGCCTGTGCGCGCTGAACGTCAAATACCGTGATTTTCGTTACATCGTGCCGTTCATCGTTCAGTTCGGACTGTACATCTCGCCGGTTGGATTCAGCAGCAGCAATATTCCGGAGCGCTGGCGCCTGCTCTATGCGGCCAATCCGATGGTCGGGATCATCGACGGATTTCGCTGGGCGCTGCTGCGCGGAGAGTCGAAGCTCTGGTGGCCGAGCGTTGCGGCCTCAGTTCTGACGACCGTTGTCCTGTGCCTCGCCGGAACGCTGTATTTCCGCCGGACGGAGAAGACGTTTGCCGACATCATCTGATTCCCGGAAAGGCGCAGCCACGGCGTGAGCGACTACGCGGTCAGCGTTAGGGGCGTTGCGAAGAAGTACCGGATACGCCATCAGCGGGAGGGGCGGCGGTACCTGGCGCTGCGCGATGTGATCTCGGCTTCGGCGAGGTCCGTGGGCTCATCAGTGATGGGCTGGGCACGTGCTGGTGGCCGGCGCGCCCGCTTCGGCAACGGGGGCGCACGCGAGCCGTTCGCTCAGGCGGAGGATTTCTGGGCGTTGCAGGACATCTCGTTCGACGTGCCGCCGGGAGGCGTCGTTGGCATCATCGGCCGCAACGGCGCCGGCAAGTCCACGCTGCTGAAGATTCTCAGCCGAATTACTGAGCCCACGAAGGGGCAGATTCGCATCCGGGGACGAGTGGCCAGCCTGCTGGAGGTGGGGACGGGATTTCATCCTGAGCTCACGGGCCGAGAGAATATCTATCTCAACGGCGCCATCCTCGGCATGAAGCAGGCGGAGATCAGGAAGAAGTTCGACGAAATCGTCGCCTTTGCCGACATCGAGAAGTTCCTCGATACGCCAGTGAAACATTACAGCAGTGGCATGTACGTTCGTGCCGCGTTTGCCGTGGCCGCGCATCTTGAGCCGGACATTCTCATCGTGGACGAGGTACTGGCGGTCGGGGACGCGGAGTTTCAGAAGAAGTGCACCGGGAAAATGCGATCGGTCGCCGCGCGCGAAGGCCGCACCGTGCTTTTCGTCAGTCATCAACTCGGACTCGTTCGCGATCTCTGCGAGGAGGCCATTCTCATCGACAACGGCCGGTTGAAGGAAAGAGGTCCATCTTCAGTCGTTGTTGACAAGTACCTTTCTCAATCGATCACCACCCATCAGCAGACAATACGGTCGCGCTACGTTCTGTCGGTGGCGCCTGCAGCGGGGATGTCAAGCGGCGACTGGTTCTTCGGCGAGCCTCTTGCACTCGAGATTAGCCTGCACGACCTCCCCGACGCACCGGCCGGCGTCGAGGTGTTAATTCGGAATGCCGAAGGACGGTTAATCTGCCAGTTTGCCACGAATCCTCACGACGGATTCGCTCTTCCGCGCCGAGCGGCGATGACGGTTGTGTTCCGCCTCGACCCGTGCACGCTGGTGCCGGGCGAGTATTTCCTCGATTTGGCGATCACTGAGCCGGCAATCAAGATACTCGAGATCGTTCAGGGGGTATTTGGCTTCGCAGTGCATCCCCGCGCAGTGGGGGGAACCTGGACGTATGATTCGCGGAACGGCGACGTGTTACCGCCGCATCAATGGGACGTGCTGGGAGACTGAGTGGTCGCTGAGAAGATTCCCGCCCTGATCATCGGCGCGGCCGGTTCCCTCCGGCCGAGTGGCGGCGGTGTTCAGAGATGCAACCTTGAGTTCATGGCTGCCCTGGACGTGGCGGGCTTCGAGATCTCAAAGGTGACATACGATCAACGGCGATCGATTCCTGAGCGAGTGCGTCTGAAGATCGCAGGCACGGTCGCTCCAGTGTCCACTCCGCGGGGGCTCGAGGCGGCCGTGTTCGAGATGCTGCGTACGAGTGAAGCCAGGTTTGTGTTTTTCGCTCAAGACGTGTTTCACGGTCTGTCGAGACGAATCATGGAGGCGTCTCCTCGCGTCAACCAAGTACTCCTCTCCCTGGGAGTGGAGAGTCTGGACGTTGCCATTGCCGAGCAGATCAGGGCGAGCAGGTCGCTCACCCATCGTCCGTCCGCGCGATCTGCGTACAGACTGGGCGGCCAGGTTCTGAGTGAAATCACCCAGCGCCGCTGGCTGCAGGCCGCGTTGACCCTCTCACCCTTCGAGGTGGAGGTGGAGCGGTGGCTTGGGACACGAGCTGCTCTATGGGTGCCGCGAACAATCATGGACCGGCCGTTGCCTTTCAGCACGGTGGACGGCAGAGTCGGTTGCGTGTCGACGCTGAACCATCCGCCGAATCTCGATGGCCTGGACCGGCTATGCCAGGCGCTGGTGGTCGGCCGTTCGGAGCAACTTCGACTGCGGATTGTCGGGACGCCGGACTCCGATGGACAGGCGCTGGCCCGGCGCTTTCCATTCGTCGAGTACCTGGGATGGCTCGACGACAAGTCTCTAAGGAGCGAGGCGTCGACCTGGTGCTGCTTCGCGCATCCGCTCTTCGTGAAGGCCAAGGGCTGCAGCACGAAGCTTGGCGTTGCGCTGGGTTGGGGGCTACCGATCGCCACCACGGTGCACGGCGCTCGAGGGTACGTGTGGGACGCCGGACGGCTGCCCCTGGCCTCGACTCCAGACGAGCTGGCAGATTTCGTGCGCGAGCGCAGTCGCGCGGATCGGTTCGCCACGTTTCAGCAACAGACGCAGGTGATCGTGAACCAGACGCCGACGTTGGCGTCGGTCGCTGAGCATATGCGCGCTTTCCTACTGAACCCCGTGATTCCTGCAGGCAAAGCCGGCTCGCGCCCCATGCGGGCTTTTGACCCTGTCGTGGCGAACCAGGAATGAGCCGTGACAGGTGTCGAGGGTTGACATGCAGGTAGGAACGAAGGTGCTTGCGGCCATCACGCGGAGGTGTTGGTGGACAATGGTATCTGTCGCGTGTGTTCTTCTTGATCACGGGTATGGGCGATGGCTGCTTCGGCGGCTGTTGATCGTGTACGCGAAACGCCAGTCTGGGTCGGTCAGCGACTTTGTGTTCGAGCACGCCTGGGCCAGGCGAGATGGGCGAGACTATAGCGTCGTCTCTCGCACGCTGGACCGAAGGTCATGCGTTGCCCTTCAGAAGAGCTTTGCGCGCCATTGGGAAGAAGCCGACGACTACTGGTTTCATGTCTATCGTCCCAAAGCTGGAGATACCGTTGTCGACGTCGGCGCTGGCGTTGGAGCAGAGACAACCGTCTTCTCCCGCGTTGTCGGGCCCTCAGGCAGGGTTCTGGCTATCGAAGCGCATCCCGAGACGTTCTTCCTACTGAAGAAGCAATGTGAGCTGAACTTGCTGGCCAATGTGACGATGTGTCCACTGGCCGTGATTGATCGGGTCGGTCCCGTCGCGATTGAGCACAATCCAGTGTGGGAATCGAACAGCGTTGTCGTTCTGGCCGATGGGGACATGGCTGGAGCCGTCGTACAGGGGAACACACTGGATGACATTTGCCGTGAATGCCAGATTGAAACGATCGACTTCCTCAAGGTGAATATTGAGGGCGCCGAGCGCTTGGCAATTCGGGGGATGACCAAGATTATCAAGCAGACGTCACATGTGTGCATCGCGTGTCACGATTTTCTTGGCGACATGGAGGAATTCAAGACAAGAGAAATCGTGATTGCGTTCTTGCGTGAGAATGGCTTCACGATTACCGAGAGGCTCGGTGACTCCCGGGACTACGTGCGCGATCACATTCACGCGACCCAAGCCACATCGATTCAATAACGATCACGTCAAGTCTCTTGGTGGCAGCACGTTCATGAGGGTGGCATTCGTACATTCGTGGGACATGTGGGGAGGAGGTGAGCGGCATACGCTGGCTCTCGCCTCAATCCTGCGGGGGCGAGGGCATCAGGTCTGTGTGATTCAGTGCGGACACGACCAGTTCGCGCCCTATTTGGTCGGTGAGCACCGTTTGGCGCTCGAGGACAGGGACCCCGGCATTGTCACCTGGCTTCGCGTCTTGCGGAGGGCCGCCCCGGATGTCATTTGCGAGGTAAGGGGCGGGCACTCACGTTTTGGCTGCAGCCTCGATGTGGCTGCCTGGACGCTGGGAATCCGACTGATGCCGATTGAGCATAGCCCGTATCCTCCGCCTCCGGCCGTCGGCGACTACGGACGCCGACGGCGCATTCCGATGCACACGGGCCGTCTGATTCTTCACAGCGCGCGCAGACTAATCCACAAGCTATCCGTGACTCACACGATTGCGGTCGCAGAGCACGTAGGAACTTCCGCATCTCGATACTTTGGGCTGATGTCGGAAGATTTGTCGGTCGTGCACAACGGAATCGATCCCGCTCGTTTCGGCTTCTCGAGTGAGGCGCGATCTCGGATCAGGGCGGAGCTGGGTCTAGACGACTGCTGCTTCGTCGTGGGCGCGATCGGTCGCCTCAGCGATGAGAAGCGCCTTGGCCTGCTTCTGCGTGCGTTCTCGCTGTTTCGGCGCCGGTGTCGGGCCGATGCGGCTCTGGTCATTGCCGGTGATGGTCCTGCGAAGTCTGAACTGTGTGGCCTGAGGGATATTCTCGGACTGCAGAGTTCCGTACAGCTCCTCGGGTTTCGCGATGACGTCCATGAGGTTCTGTCCGCGATGGATGTCGTCGCCAGCGCTAGCGCTTCCGAGGGGCTGAGCCTCGGGCTGCTGGAAGCGCTCGCGGCCGAGCGGTTGTGCGTGTGCCTTCCGTATGCCGGGCTCGATGAGGTTGCTTCGTCGAATCCAGCGGTGGAGGTCGTCCGGTCGCGGGAGCTTGCAGACTTAGTCGATGCGCTCGTTGTTGTGTCGGAGTTGTCTCCGGAGGAGCGGACCGCCATCGGGGCTCGAGGCCGCGTCGACGTACAGCGGCGTTTTACCGAGAAGACGCAGTTGCTGCGCATTGCCACCAGGCTCGAAGAGTGTGGCAACAGGCCTAGGTGAGTACAGGATTCTGAATTGGCACTGGGCGTGATCCGATTTAGTGGACGGGTTGCTTACGCTGCGTGAGTCACGGTGCGGCGCTCGAAGGCGGCCGGGCTAATCTGGCCGAGGGTCGAGGGCCGACGCCGCTGGTTATAGAACACTTCGATGTAGTCGACCAAGGCTTCCTTCGCATGGGCGTAGCTGTGGAAGCGGTCCCCCTCCTCGCTCTTCACCGTCGAGAAGAAGCTCTCCGCCACCGCGTTGTCGTAGCAATTGCCCCGGCGACTCATCGAGCACACCACGCCATGCTGCGCGAGTCGAGCTTGGTAGTCCTCGCTGGCATACGTACAGCCTTGGTCCGAGTGGTGAATCAGGCCGGCCGATGGCCGGCGCCGCTGCAGCGCCGTGTCCAGGGCGCGCAGCACGAGATGCCGATCATTGACGGCACTCACCGCCCACCCCACGACAAAACGCGAGTAGAGATCGAGAATCGCGGCCAGGTAGAGCTTCGCACTGGAGCCAATAAGGAACTCGGTCGTATCGCCCACCCAGCGCTGATTCGGCTGCGCGGCGCGGAACTGTCGGTCGAGAACATTCGCCGCGACGGGCTGATCGTGATCACTCATCGTCGTCGTCCGGAACCGCTTCCGCGCTCGCGCGCGGATGCCGTCGGCACACATCAGCCGCGCCACCCGCTTCTCGCTCACCGCCTCGCCCTGGTCCCGGAGGTCTCGCTGGATGCGGGGGCGGCCGTAGGCGCGTCGGCTACTCAGATGGGACGCCCGAATCAGGACGAGGAGGTGGCGGTCCCGCGCCGTATGCGTCGACTCTGGCCGATCCTGCCACGCGTAGAATCCGCTCGGAGAGACGGCCAAGGCGCGACAGCAGTCTCGGATCGTGTAGTCGGCCCTCTCCGCCGCAATCCAAGCGAACCTTACGCTTGGTGCTTCGCGAAGAAGGCCGCGGTGCATTCAGGGACTGGACGCAACACGATGCGTGATCGGAGGGGTCATGGCGTGTGGACGTCCGGTACGAATGTCAGACGGGGAGAAGGCGGATCTG
>JBEBFY010000019.1:0-60027 GCA_040081715.1 Vicinamibacterales bacterium
ATGAACATCCGACGCGTGAACTGCTGCAGTGCTTCCTGATTCATGGTGTCCTCCCGTGCGAGATGGTAATCCGGCGGGTGACCTCACCGGTGTGATTCACGTGGACGTGCACCGCCTCCGGCCACGGCCGTGCCAGCCGGTCGGGCCATTCGATGGCGAGCACGCCTCCCCCGCTGGCCAGTTCATCCAGCCCCAGGTCGTCGACCTCCGCCGTCTCCAGGCGATACAGGTCGGCATGGTGCAGCGTCAGCCGCCCGCCCCGATACTCATGCAGCAGAGTGAAGGTCGGGCTGGTGACCTCGTCCGGCGAGGCCCCGAGCCCCAGAGCCAGCCCCCGGACAAACGCGGTCTTTCCGGCGCCGAGGTCGCCCGAGAGCAGCACGACATCCCCGGCCTGCAAGGTCCGCGCAAGGTCGCTGGCGATGGCGACGGTCTGTTCAGGTGACCGGCTCAGGCGCTCCACAGACGTGTCCTAGGTGGAAGTCGGACGCTCGGGCGCGATGAGCTGCTGGAGCGCGGGGCCCAGGTATCGCAGCAGGTCCCCGGCCACCATCGCCGTCTGCCCCAGGCTGGATTCCGCCAGATCCCCCGCCGCGCCGTGGAGGAAGACACCGAGCCGGCAGGCGCGCTCGGCGTCGAGCAACTGCGCCAGCCACGCGGCCACCACCCCGGTCAACACGTCCCCTGTGCCGCCGGTGGCCATGCCCGGGTTGCCGGTGGGATTGATTGCCACACGGCCGTCTGGCGTCGCCACCACGGTGCGATAGCCCTTCAGGATCACGTAGACCTGGCGCGCCTCCGCGCACTCCAACGCCACCTGCAGCCTGTTGACCTGCACGTCGTCGGCAGAGAGTCCCGTCAGTCGCGCCATCTCACCCGGGTGGGGTGTGATGATCACCGGCCGGTCGTCGCGCCCCCTCAGACAGTCAGACTCGTCGCCGAGCGCCGACAGCGCGTCTGCGTCCAGCACCAGCGGCGTGGCGCTCCGCTCAAGGAGCGCCCGCACAAAGGCCGCGGCGCCCGGGCCCCGGCCCAGTCCAGGGCCGCACGCGATGACGTCGGCCGGCACGGCCAGCACCGCCTCGATGGCTTCGTCGGTGATCTGGCCGTCCGCGCCCTCACCCACCGGGAGCGTCACGAACTCCGCGCCCATCGACGCCACGATCGGCTGCACCGAACCTGGCGTCGCCACGATGACGCGTCCGGCGCCCGACCGCAGCGCACCCATGGCCGTCAGGTAGGCCGCCCCCGTCATCCCGCGCGATCCGGCCACGACCAGCACACGGCCGAAGTCACCCTTGTGCGCGTCCGGCGCCCGGGGATCGACGAGCGCCCGCACCTCCTCGCGCGTCAATAACTCGATGACAGGGCCATCGAGCCCCGCGATGACCTCGCTCGGGATCCCGATGTCGGCCACGACCACGTCGCCCGCGTGCATCTCGCCAGGCGGGAGCACCAGCGGCAGCTTCGGTGCGGCCAGCGTGACCGTCATCGACGCGTCGATGCAGGCACCCGGCAGGTGCGGGGTATCCGCGTTCAGTCCACTCGGCAGGTCGATGGACACGATGGGGATGCCGGCCGTATTCACATCGGCCACAACGGTTTCCAGCATGCCCGTGAGGGGCCGGGTCAGCCCGGTGCCGAACAACGCGTCCACGATGAGGCGGCACTGTGAGATCTCGGAGTAGTGCAGGTCCCACGCCTGCTCGTCGTCCACTTCAACGGCGTTCACCCCGAGCCGGCCCAGAATCTCCAGATTGAGCCGTGCCTCGCCTTTCACCGCCGCGATCGGGCCGATCACGAACAGCGCCACGTCCACGCCACGTTGCAGCAGCGTCCGCGCCACCACAAATCCGTCGCCGCCGTTGTTGCCGGTGCCGCTCAGTACGGCCACGCGTCCTTCAAGTGCCGTCTCGAAGGCGGACTCCATTGCGGACACCACCTGCCGGCCCGCGTTCTCCATCAGCACGATGGCCGGAATGCCGATGTCGTCGATGGTGGCTCGATCAGCCTCCTGCATCTGGGCCGCGGTCAGCACGCGCATGGGTCGGCTCAGCCTTCCAGTAGTAGACAGGTGCAGAAGAGATTCCGGTCGCCGTAGGGGTTGTCGACACGGCCGACGGAAGGCCAGAACTTCGCCGCCTTCACGAAGGGCAACGGGTACGCGGCCTCCTCGCGGCTGTACGGGTGCGGCCAATCCGTCGCCGTCACGGCCACGGCGGTGTGCGGCGCATGCTTCAGGAGGTTGTCCGTCGCATCCGCACGTCCGGACGCCACGGCCTCGATCTCGCCACGAATGTGGATCATCGCGTCGCAGAAACGGTCCAGCTCCGCCATGTCCTCGCTTTCGGTTGGCTCGACCATCAGCGTTCCGGCGACAGGGAACGACACGGTCGGCGCGTGAAAACCGAAGTCCATCAGGCGCTTGGCCACATCACCCTCTTCCACGCCGGCCGCCTTGAAGGACCGGAGGTCGAAAATCAACTCGTGCGCCACGCGGCCACTGGCTCCGGCATAGAGCACCGGGTAGTGTGCCTCCAGCCGCACCTTGATGTAGTTGGCGTTGAGGATGGCGATGCGCGACGCCTCTGCCAGCCCCTCCGCCCCGAGCATCTTGATGTAGGCGTAGGGAATCAGGAGGATGCTGGCACTCCCCCATGGAGCCGCGGCCACCGGGGCAATCGCGGTGGGCGCGCTCTCCGAGAGCGGGTGGCCCGGCAGATACGGCGCCAGGTGCGCGGCCACACCGATCGGCCCCATGCCTGGGCCGCCGCCCCCGTGTGGAATCGAAAAGGTCTTGTGCAGATTCAGGTGACACACGTCGGCGCCGATCCGCGCCGGACTCGTCAGCCCGACCTGCGCGTTCATGTTGGCGCCGTCCATATAGACCTGACCGCCGTGCGCGTGCACGATCTCGCAGATCGTGCGGATGCCCGGCTCGAACACCCCATGCGTCGACGGGTAGGTGATCATCAGGCACGACAACCGGTCCGCGTGAGCCGCCGCCTTCGCGCGGAGGTCGTCGATGTTCACGCTGCCGTCGGGTGTGCTGGCCACCACGACTACCGACAGGCCCGCCATGGCCGCGCTCGCCGGGTTGGTGCCGTGCGCCGAGGCGGGAATCAGCACCACGTCGCGCGCGTGCTGCCCCTGGGCCCGGTGGTACGCGTGAATCACCATCAGGCCGGCCAGCTCACCCTGCGCCCCCGAGTTGGGCTGCAGCGAGACCTTGGCGAACCCGGTCACGGCAACAAGCGCCTCCTCGAGCTCCTCGATGACCTGCAGGTAGCCCATGGCCTGGTCGATCGGGGCAAAGGGATGCACACCCGCGAAGCGGTCCCAGGTGACGGGGCGCATCGCCGCAGCGGCATTCAGCTTCATCGTGCAGGAGCCGAGCGGGATCATCGACGTGTCGAGCCCAATGTCCTTCCGCTCGAGCGACCGCAGGTAGCGCATCATCCCCGTTTCGGAGTGATGCGTATTGAACACCGGGTGTGTCAGGTACGGGGACGTTCGCACCAGTTCCGCCGGTAGTCGAACATCCGCGCCAGACCTCTCCGCCAGCCGGTGCAGGGGAGGCACGCCCATCGCCTCGCCGAACAGGTTCACGATCAGTCGCAGGTCCTCTTCGAGCACCGTTTCGTCCAGGGCGATGATCACCGTGGATTCGCCTTCGTACCGGAAATTCAGCCCGGCCCAGAGCGCACGCTGTCGCACGGCCTCCGCATCGCCCGGCACATCAATTCGGAGCGTGTCGAAGTAGTGCGGATTGGTCTGCACCATCCCCAGCCGCGTCAGTTCCGTCTCGAGGGCCATGGCCATGCGATGCACGCGGGCCGCGATCGCGCGGATGCCCTCCGGCCCGTGATACACGGCGTACATCGCCGCCATGTTGGCCAGCAGCGCCTGCGCCGTGCAGATATTCGACGTGGCCTTCTCGCGGCGGATGTGCTGCTCACGCGTGGCCAGCGCCATCCGGTACGCCGGGTTGCCATGGGCGTCAACCGACACGCCGATGAGCCGTCCCGGCATCTGACGCACGAAGCCCTGCCGCGTGGCGAAGAAGGCCGCGTGTGGCCCGCCGAAGCCCATCGGCACCCCGAACCGCTGCGTGTTGCCGTACACCACGTCGGCGCCCATCTCGCCAGGTGGCGTCAGCAGCGCCAGCCCGAGCAGGTCCGCGCCCACCGCCACGAGGACGTTGGCCGCGTGTGCCCGATCGATTAACGGCCGCCAGTCGTCCACGGCACCTGACGCATCGGGATACTGCAGCAGCGCACCGAACACGTCATCCCCGAACACCATGCTCGCGGCAGGCCCGATCTCCAGCTCGATGCCCAGTGGTTCGGCCCGGCCTTGCAGCACGGCAATCGTCTGCGGGAATGCACCGTCGCTCACGAGGAAGCGGCTGGCCTTCGCCTTCGACGCCGCGCGCACGCGGTGCAGCAGGGTCATCGCCTCCGCGGCCGCCGTGGCCTCGTCCAGCAGCGAGGCATTCGCCACCTCCATGCCGGTGAGGTCGGTGACCATCGTCTGGAAGTTGATGAGGGACTCCAGCCGCCCCTGCGCGATCTCCGCCTGGTACGGCGTGTAGGGCGTGTACCAGCCCGGGTTCTCCATCACCATCCGGAGGATCACGCTGGGAGTGACCGTGGCGTGGTAGCCGAGGCCGATGTAGGAGCGCAGGGTCTTATTGGACCGGCTGACGGCCGTGATGTGCCGCAGGTACTCCTGCTCGCTCATGCCGGGTGGCAGCGCCAGCGGCTCCGTAAGCCGGATGTCCGCCGGGATCACCTGATCAATCAGGGCGTCGAGCGACGGGGCGTCCACCGCGCGCAGCATCGCGCCGCGGTCGGCCAGGGAGGGTCCAAGGTGCCGGCTGGAGAACCGGTCGGTGGGTGCAAAGGCCATCAACCGGCCACGAGCGCCGCGTAGCGCTCCGCATCCAGCAGCGCCGCCAGTTCACCTGGTGCCGACAGGCGCACCTTGACCATCCACGTCGTGTGCGGCTCGGCGTTCACCCTCTCCGGCGTGGCGGCGAGGGCACTGTTCACCTCCACAACCTCGCCACTCATCGGGGCAAAGAGCTCGGAGACCGCCTTCACCGACTCGATCGTCCCGAACGGCTGCCCCGCCGTCAGCGTGGCGCCCACCTCCGGTGTTTCGACAAACACCACATCGCCCAGTTGCTTCTGTGCGAAGTCGGTGATCCCCACCTCGGCGATATCGCCGTCGAGGCGCACCCACTCGTGGTCGCTCGTGTACTTCAGATCGGACGGATACATGCGTGACTCCTACGAGGGACGCCGATAGAACGGCATCTTCACAACCTGGGCCGCCGACAGGCGGCCACGGATATCAATGGTAAGTGAGGTGCCCGGCACCGCCAGCGCGGCCGGCACGTAGGCCATGCCGATGGCCTTTTTCAGGAACGGTGTCTGCGTGCCGCTGGTGACCTGCCCCACCGGCTGCCCCTGGTGGATCACCGGATGCCCGTGCCGGGCGATGCCCCGGTCCACCATCTCGAACCCGACGAGCTTTTTTGCCACGCCGCGGGCCTTCTCCGCCCGCAAGGCCTCGGCGCCCACAAACGAGGGTTTCTCCCACCCCACGGCCCAGCCAAGCCCGGCTTCGAGCACCGTGGTGGTGTCGTCCATGTCCTGACCACACAGCCGCATGCCAGCTTCGAGGCGCAGCGTATCGCGCGCGGCAAGACCGCACGGCACCACCTCTCGGTCGCGGCCTGACTCCAGGATGGCCTGCCAGGTGCGATCCGCCGTGTTCGGCGGCACCAGCACCTCGAACCCGTCTTCCCCCGTGTAGCCCGTGCGCGAGATCGTGGCGCGGGCGTTGGCCACCTCGCCGTGTGCGAAGCCGTAGTACGGAATGTCGGCCAGCGACACGCCCGTGAGCGGCTGCAGCACCTCGAGTGCTCGTGGCCCCTGTAAGGCCAGCATCGCGTAGCGGCTGCTGGTATCCACCACCGCCGCATCCAGCCCCTGCACCTGCTCGGTTATCCACGCGAAGTCCCGCGCGACGTTGCCCGCATTGACGATGAGCAGAAAGTGGATCGACGCCAGGCGATAGACCAGGATGTCGTCGATCACCGTGCCTTCCGGCGTGGCCAGCACGGAGAGGTGGGCCCGGCCGACGGGCAGCGTGCTCGCATCGTTGGTGGAGAACCGCTGGACGGCGCCCAGCGCCTGCTTCCCCGCCACCTCGATCTGCCCCATGTGGCTGACGTCGAAGAGGCCCGCCCGTGTGCGGACGGCCATGTGCTCAGCCGTGACGCCGGAGTATTCGATCGGCATATCCCAGCCGGCGAAGGGCACAAGGCGCCCGCCGGAAGCCTTGTGGCGCGCGTGCAGTGCGGTGGTCTTCAGAGGAGCCCCGGTGGTGTCGGTCATGCGGTGGACGTGCGCCCAGGCAGTCAGAGGCGCGAGTCGCAAACGTACTATGCGGGGGGGGTGGGGTCAACGGCCGTCCGTTAGCACCTTGATGCCGGCCATATCTGCGCCGCCAGTCCCACGTGCCCCATTTGTTTGGCCCGGCCTCGCGGACGCCGCAGCGACGGCAGGGCACGCAGCCACGGTTCCCCACCGCGCAGGCGATCAAATGTATCCGTCAGCACCACCGCGTCCGGGTCGGCGCACCCGCCACCATCGCCTCCCGCATTGCAGTCTTCTACCCACTCGACCCGTGCCCTGCCGCCACGGAGCAGGACCGCGCCACCCACGCGGGAAGCTGGCGGCCCTCCCCGGCTGCCGGGTCCCCGCACCTCAGGTACGCCGACAGCGTGTGGTAACTGATGCCGAGGGTGTGGCACGTGCGGCGCTTGTTTCGGCCGCAGCGCTCGTACACAAGGCGCACGTAGCGCGTCCCCCAAGCACGAAGGCTCTCGTCCTGGCCGGCCTTCGTCTCAAGAACTTCAGAGAACCGTCCGCGCACGTGTGGCGGAAGGTCGTCAAGGCCGATCTCCGGCGATTGCGCGAGCGCAACCAGACGTTCGATGAGGCGTTGAAGCTCGCGCACGTTTCCGGGCCAGCCATACATTCGCATGGCCTCGACCGCGGCCGGAAGAAGCACCAGCCCTGCCCCGCCATCGTGCAGCCCCAGGAAGTGGCTGACAAGTTCCGGGATGTCCCCATCCCGCACACGCAGGGGCGGCACCGTGATTTCAACACCGCTCAGCCTGTAGAACAGATCTGCTCGAAAGGCTCCCTTCTCCACCAGGTCCGCCAGTGGACGGTTGGACGCCGCGATAATTCGCACATCGACGCGTTTACTGCCGTGACCACCGACTCGCTCCACGGACAGTTCCTGAATGGCCCGCAGGAGCTTCGCCTGCGCGGCTGCCGAGAGATCCGACACTTCGTCCAGGAACAGCGTGCCCCGGTCGGCGGCCTCGAACTTGCCCCGCCTGCCCCGAACCCCGGTCGCAGTGCGCTCCTCGATCCCAAACAGCTCGGCTTCGAGCAGGGTTTCGACGATGGCGGCGCAGTTGACCGCCACAAACGGCCCACTCCGACGCGGACTCAGACTGTGAAGGTGGTGCGCGACCAGTTCCTTTCCCGTGCCGCTCTCTCCTTCAATGAGTACAGTGAAGCCGCTCGGCGCCACGCGGGCCACGCGCTCGCGCAGAGTCTGCATGGCCGAGCTGGCACTAAGAAGCGCCGACGTCTTCACCGACGACTTCGACATCCGCATCGGACGGCCACGCTCAACCTCAAGGACCAACGCGCCGAGTGCCGCCGCTGCGCCGAGCAACTCGATATCCACTGGGTCCAACACGTGACCAGCCATCAGTGATGCCTCAAGCACTGCCTGCCGGTCAGTATCCGACGTCTGGACATCGAGCACGATGGACTCCGCTGTGGCTGCCGGAGTGCCCACACGCCCACCGAACGACGGGGGCACCTCACGCAAACGCACCGCCCGGAGCGGCAACAACTGTCGCAGCCCTGTCTCGAACGCCTGTTGAAGCGTCCCCGTGCTCGTTCCCGCAAGCGCTCGTGCCACGCCACCGATGAGCGGCCCGAGGTCTTCCAGCCGGCCGTGCCCGGCCGTGCCCGCATCACACCGAGGTTCAGTCATCTCCATTACGCAGCCTCCCCATGCCGTCGTCCGGAGACACTTCAAACGCTCTGCCAACCTTGGTGCCGTCGGACTTCCCTCGGGATTCGTGAGGTGTGCCGGTCTCACCTTCGACCGGTGGGTAGCGTGAACCCACACCTCCGGCCTGCATGGAAGACGCGCTGGGAATGCAATACCCCTCCGCCAGAAGAGCAACCTCAACGTCGAAGAGCAGAGCCGCCTCGTACACCAGCGGCTCCACGGCCAGGACCCTCGCCCACACGATGCGGCTGCGCACGAGTTGGCGGCCGGTCGCGCCAATTACATGCACCTCTGAATGTGTTCCGGGGAGGAGCCGCATCGCGCCTTCGACACGGGCGCCGCCACAGGACATGTCGCGCACGAGCAAGTCCCTCCCTGTGCGCAACCGAACGTGCGACGTGGCGCCGCTGGCCACGGGGCACAGGCGACGCCAGCGGCGGCGCTCAGCGCCAGGGCTCACAGCTCACCCCAGGTGCCCGTTGAACGGTTCAGCCGAAGCACGCGCACGCGCGCGACTGCGCCGGCAATGCGGAGGACGTACTGGCTTCCATCGCGGCCGGCGAGATAGAGACTCCCTGACGTGGAGGTTCCAAGAGGCGAGAACGTCACCAGCCGCGTCCCTCCCAGGCGTACCGGCAGGGTGCCGGCGGCCGGGTCGACTACGCCAAAGCGCACGCCTGGGAAGAGTTCCGCCAGCCGCCGCGGTGGCGAGAGCGCGAAGTCGGTGCCGCTGGCGATCTCGGCAGCGCGAACGCCGTTTCCGTTGCCATCGGCATAGAGGGCTGTCGGAACCCCCGCTGTGTCGGGCCCGAAGCTGATGGCCACAGCCACGGAGCGGGCGAGCGCCAGTGCCCGGGCCCGCGCCAACTCCCCTGCCAGGTGCCGAGCCGCCTGCCTGGCGCGCGTCCGGTCTACAGCCCCATGCGCCACGCCACCAGACATAGCCGCCAATCCTGCGGCGAGTGCGCAGGCGACCAGGACCTCCACCAGTGTCAGGCCGGAGTCTGGATGTGGTCGCCCGCGCATGTCGTGCTCCTGGCAGGGACTACTGCGGACGTTCCGCCTTCGGTGTGCCCACCGACAGCATCGGCTTCAGCTTGAGGAAACCCTTCTCGCCGACTCCGCGGACATTCATCACTTCTTCGACCTTCTTGAACCCGCCGTTCTTCTGGCGGTACTCGATGATGCGTTCGGCAGTCTTGAGACCAACGCCCGGCAGCGCCTCGAGCTGCGCTACGTTGGCTGTGTTCAGGTTGACAGGTGCCGTTACCGTCACCGCAGATTTCGAGGGCTTCTCCTGACCGGCCACGGGCACGCCCGCCAGCATCACACCCACCAGCAATCCACCAAGCATTCGCGTCATTGCACTCCTCCAAGCCCGCCGGGCCGTCATCAGTGGATGCGTTCGAACGTGCCCGGCCGTTCGAACAGCGTGGACGACCGGCGGCCACGGCGTGCATGGGTCGGGTGCACGGTTAACGGCACCGCAGCCGGCCGGTCATGGTGGAGATGAGCAATCGCCACACCCAGCGCTCGGTGAATCTCGTGTCGTTGGAAGTCGTTGACAGCGGGGAGGTTCGCGAGAAGGACTCGCTAAGCCCCTCCCTGCCGCTCCGCCAGGTGGGTCCTGCAGTCACCCGTACAAGGAAACCGCCGGGCAAGCCGGCGCATGGCTCAGGGAGTCACTTCAAACGCGACTCGCTCCTCGGCCCCTGCCACTCCTGCCGCGGCGCGGATCCGGAGCACATAGATTCCCTGGGCCAGGCTCGACACAGGCACCGCAACACGCGGCAGGCCAGCCGGGCCGACGTTCACCGGAAGGACCACCAGCGAGCGTCCGCCAGCACCGAGCACGTCGGCGGAAACCACCAGCGGAATCCCCGCCTCCGCATAGCCCTCCACGTCCACCCGCACCCGATCTGTTCTCGTGAACCGCCTCGATGCTGACGGCGCGACGGCCGTGCCACCCTCCACCGCCCTTGCTTCCAGCACGGTTCTCGCCACATACACGCGTGGTGTGGCCAGTTGGACCCGGCCAGCGCGCAGGTCAGGCACGGCCATGGGCTGGTCCCACTGGTCCAGCACCCGCCCATCAGCCGCCCGCACGGTCAGCCGCCAGGCCACGCGCTGCCCAACGGGCAGCTCGAAGACCTCGGAAGTCGAGGACTTCATGGTCCGGCCGGGCTCCAGCTCCCGGGGCTTGCGCCCCGCCTCCTTTGGGCCACCGTCAAGCGCCTCGACGTTCAGGCGCACAGGCGCCTCGACGCCCATTCCGCCACCAACGGCGTCCCAGGTCACTGCCAGTCGCGTGTGCCCTGGGCTACCTCGCGCCGCGCCAAACCAGATATCCGCAACCCGCCCCTCCTTCCGCACCACCAGCCTGGCCAAGGCTGCTTCCTGGACGGGCTCCCTCGGCGGCAGCACGGTTCGCTCGGTCTCCCGCGCCGATGGGGCCCAGTACCCCTTCCGTGCCGTCACGCGAACCCCCGGCCTGGTCACGCGCACCTCAATCCGGTGGAAGCGGCCGTCGCTGGCCGTGCGGGAAGGTGTGTACCCGAGCACGTAGTAGGCGCTGGCGTCGGCGAGAGCGAGCTTCAGATGAGGCAACGGATTGTTGCTGTTGGCCACCGCCCGCCCGCCGGTCTCCCCCGCCAGGTACGACAACGCGTACGCCCCGCCAGGCTGGCTGGTCCCCAGCGGACGGGGGTCGAACGCATGAATGGTGACGTTGCCCCGGTTGGCGGCCTGCACGATGCCCTGCAGGTGCAGGTGGTTCTCGGGATTCGTGTACGACACCGGTGGGCCCTGACTCACGAACAGCACGGACTTGCGACCCTCGCCCAGCCCGCCCAGGTGCGACACCAGGCCCTCAAGAGCCGAGAGCGTCACCGTCGCCCGGATCTGCCAGACGTTGCTGGACTGGAGTTGCGCCTCTTCGAGCACGCTGCGCACAGGAAACAACTGGCCCTGCCGCCCCTCGAAGGTCCGTATCCTGGCCAGCACGTCATCGAACGACCGTGTGTAGCGCAGAGCGCTCAGCGGCGTCAGCGGGTCCATCACGGTCAGCAGGTCATTGGGTCCGAAACCCTTGACGAACTGCTGCAGCGCGTCCCTCACGCGCAGTGTGACCTGTTGGTCCTTCTCGATGTGGTAGTCGTCCAGAAAGATCGCGAACAGCCGGACATCGTCACGCGCGGCCTCGCTTTCCGCATGCTCGCGGGACCGGATAGGCAGGGCCTCATCGAGATTGGTCTGCCGGATGCCATTGCGGCGGACGAACTGCGCCGTTTCCACGCGCTGCAGGATCCCGTCTTCCCGCAACTCGAAGTCCGCCGCCGCGAGGCCATCCAGGGCGTGGTCCTGGCGATCCTCTACCGTCACGTCCACGCGGACGGCGCTCACACCGGCGCGGAACACCGGCACCTCAGGTTCCTGGGCGAGCAGACCCCACGCCCCGGCGGTGACGGTCACTGCGCTACCCGCGCAGGCACATGCGAACCGCCAGCGGGTCATGGCCTGACCCTGCCCGCCGCCATCAGAACGTCGCCCTGGCCCGCGGCTGCGCAATCAGTAGGTCGCAGGTCCCGCACCGGACTTGCGCATGGTGCAGGACACGCGCCTCTGGTGTGCGGTCCGTGCATGGCGCCAGGTCGGCACCACCGCAGACGGGGCACATCGTGAGCTCGCCCATAAGTGCGGCTACTCTACCTCGCGGCTCTGCACCGGTACCTTCCCGAGCTTCCCGCGGGGCACTGGCGCTATTCGTCGTCGGACGGACGCTTCCGCCGCGCCTTGGCCTGCGCGTGCACCTTCTTCTCCACGAGACGCTGCTCCCTGGCCACTCTCGTCGGCTTCGTCGGGCGCCGTTTGATCGGAACCTTGAGCGCCTTCCCTATCAACTCGGCCAGCCGCACGCGCGCGGCATCCCGGTTCTGCTTCTGCGAACGCGTGGCGCGGCTGTCGATCATCAGCCGGCCGTCCGGGTGCATGCGCTTGCCGGCCAGCGTGACCAGCCGGCGCTTGACGTCGGCCGCCAGCGACGACGCGACCACGTCGAAGTAGAGCTGCACCGCGGTGGCGACCTTGTTCACGTTCTGTCCGCCAGGGCCGGACGAACGGATGAAGTGTTCCTCGATTACGTGTTCATCAAGCAGTTTCGTAATGGGCATCGTGCGATCTTACGGCTGGATCGGTCCTGGGCCAGCACAGCCGGGGGCCGCGGCTGATCCACCTGGGATGTCTGTGCTCTCCCAACTCCATCATCTGGGCCTAAAAGGTGGGCGCAACGGACTCGATCGCCGTCTTCCTGGCGGCGCTGGTACTCCCCATCAAGCCGCCACGCCGATGGTACGGCGTCGGAATTCAGCGTTCAGATACGTGAGAAGGATTGGAGGCGCCGCCCGGATTTGAACCGGGGATGGAGGTTTTGCAGACCTCTGCCTTACCGCTTGGCGACGGCGCCGGCTGGAGCTATGTGGATCGTACAGGAAGCCCGGCCGCGAGCTAGGCGCGGCTTCGACAGCGGTGGAGGCTGGAGGGCGTGTTCACGAGAGTGAAAGTTGGAGCGGGAAACGGGATTCGAACCCGCGACTTCGACCTTGGCAAGGTCGCACTCTACCACTGAGTTATTCCCGCTCGCGACGAACTCGTAGCGTACCACAGCGGATCCGGGGCATCAAGCCGACCCCGCCATCAGGCACCCCTCACCGACCGTAACGCCCGGCGCCGGTGAGGTCAAAGGCATGCTGGATCACTTCAACCGACCCGTCCCCCGAGGGCGTCACGTCCACGGTGACCACGTCAAAGCGGCAGGGCACGTCCGTCAGGCGGTGCCGGTTCAGGAAGTGGGCGGCCATCATCCCGATTCGCCGCTGCTTCCAGGCTCCCACGGCGGCGGCCCCGCCCCCGAATTGGTCGCCACTCCGGGTCTTCACTTCCACGAAGACGACCGTCTGGCCGTCCCGGGCGACGATGTCAATTTCGCCCATCCGCAGTCGGTAGCGGCGCGCAAGAATCACGTACCCGCGGCGCTCCAGTGCCCGGCAGGCTTGATCTTCCCCGTGCTTTCCAAGCGCCTGTCTGGCGTCTCCGGCCACGCCGGCCGGCGTAGCAAGGACCGCGCCCGGCTACTTCAGCTTCCAGCGCGTGCCGGCGGGATTGTCCTCGAGCACGATCCCGCGCGCGAGCAGGTCCTGCCGGATGCGATCGGCTTCGGCGAAGTCGCGCCGGCCGCGCGCCGCTTGACGGGCGGCCATCTGAGCCTCGATCTCGGCCACGGGCACGGGCGGCTGGGCGTCCTCGGCCCGGCGGAGGGCAATCACGCCAAGTACCTGGTCGCACTCACCCACGAGGCCACGGACCGCGTCCACGTCCCCGGCCGATACCTGATCGGCGTCGATGGCGGCGTTCACGTCGCGCACCAGGTCGAACATGGCCGCAAGAGCAGCCGCGGTGTTCAGGTCGTCTTCAATCGCGCCGCGAAAGCGCTCCCGCGCGGTGGCCACCGCGGGCCCGAGGCTCCCCTGCACGGCCGGGCGCACGTCGTCCAGGCGCACGAGGCAGTCCACGATGCGGCGGATCGACTCCTCGGCTTGCTCCATGCCAGCCCAGGTGAAGTTGAGCTGCTTCCGGTAGTGGGACGACAGCAGCAGATAGCGCAGCGCCGACGGCCGGAAGCCCTTCCCCACGATCTCGGAGAGTGTGTAGACGTTGCCGAGGGACTTCGACATCTTCTCGCCCTCGACAAACAGGTGCTCCACGTGCGCCCACACCCGCGCAAAGGGCTTCCCAGTGGCGCCTTCGCTCTGCGCGATCTCGTTCTCGTGGTGCGGAAAGATCAGGTCGATGCCGCCGGCGTGGATGTCGATCGGCGCCTCACCCAGCAGGCGCAGCGCCATCGCGGAGCACTCCAGGTGCCATCCGGGCCGGCCGGGGCCAACGCCCACGTCCCACGAGGGTTCACCGGGCTTGGACGCCTTCCACAGCACGAAGTCACGCGCATCGTCCTTGGCGTACTCGTCCACGTCCACGCGTGCACCCGCCTGCATGCCGTCCTTGGGGAGCCGCGCAAGCGCACCATAGTCGGCAAACGAGGCGATGCGGAAGTACACAGACCCATCACTGCGATAGGTGTGTCCGTTCTTCTCGAGCTGCTGGACAAGATCCCCCATCGCCTGCATGTTGGCGTCGTCGGTGGCGCGGGGTGTTTCCTCGGGCGTCTCAAGACCCAGGGTGGCCGCATCCTCCCGGAACGCCACCACCCACCGTTCGGTGTAGTCGCGCAGCGACTCGCCGGCGGCCTTCGCGCCGTTAATCGTCTTGTCGTCAACGTCCGTGTAGTTCACCGCCATACGGACCGCGTGCCCGCCCACGTGCTTCAGGGCCCGCCGGAGCACATCCACACAGACGAAGGTGCGGAAGTTGCCGATGTGCGCCCGGGCATAGACGGTTGGCCCGCAGGCATACATGCGCACGGTGTTGTCCCGGCTCGGGGCAAACGGTTCCTGGGTCCGGGTCAGCGTGTTGAAGAGACGGAGCATGCCCTAAAAGTGTATGCGCGTCAGATGGTGAGCTTGCTGAAAAGCCGTTCAGCGTGGCGCCGATCCGCCGCGATCTGGGCCACGAGCGCATCCACATCCGGGAAGCGCCGTTCTTCGCGCAGCCGCTGCACGAAGCCAAGCCGCACGCGCTTGCCGTACAGGTCGCCGGATTCCCTGAGCACGTGCGTTTCGACCACCACCGGCCCGCCTTCTCCGAAGGTCGGCCGCACGCCGACGTTGGTTACGCTCGCGTGGTCCACGCCGTCCACCGTGAGCGTCGTAGCATAGACGCCAGCGGGAGGGATTAGCTCGTTGTCCGTCTCCAGGTTCGCCGTCGGCACGCCGATCTCGCGCCCCCTCCCCCGGCCGTGCACCACGACGCCATCCAGGCTGTACGGCCGGCCCATCAGCGCCCCGGCCTCATCCATCCGGCCCTCGCTCACGAGCCTCCGGATTCGCGTACTGCTCACCACGAAGTCCTTGTAGCGCACCGGATCGATCTTGTCGGCCCGGAAGCCGAGCCGCAATCCGAGCTGCCGGAGCATGGAAAATGTGCCGCTGCGCTCGTGCCCGAACAGGAAGTTGGCGCCCACCCACACTTCCGACACGTGCAGCCACTCCACGAGCACCCGCTGCACGAACGTTTCCGCATCCCAGTGGGAGAGGTCCGTCGTGAACCGCACCACGGCGACCGCCCGCATGCCGGCCGCGCCCAGGGCCTCAAGGCGCTGCGGCGTCGTCATCAGCAGGGGCGGGGCCTTGTCTGGACGCACCACGCGCGGAGGATGCGGATCGAAGGTCATCGCCATCGGCGTGCCGCCGTGCTCGGCGGCGCCGCGCACCACGCGCTCCAGAATCTTGCGATGGCCTCGATGCACGCCGTCGAAATTGCCGAGGGCGAGCACGGGATGCACCAGCCACGGCGGCGGTGCGTCATCCGGATAGTGAAGGATGTCCACGGGTCAGGCGGCCTCGAGATCCACGCGGATATCAATCGTCTGGCCATCGTAGGCCAGCGCCATCCCGTCAGGCAGACGGGCGTTGGTGGTCTCGTAGCCGAGTTCGTGTGTCATGTGCGTGAAGTAGGTCTGCCGTGCCCCGATGCGCCGGGCGGCGCCCATCGCCTCCTCCAGCGTGAAGTGCGTGGTGTGGGGTCTGTCGCGGAGCGCATCGAGCACCAGCGTGCCCAACCCATCAAGGAGCGCCCACGACTCATCCGGAATCTGGTTGCAGTCGGTGAGGTAGGCGAAGTTGCCGAAGCGCAGGCCCAGCACCGGCATCCGACCGTGCAGCAGCGGGACGGGCGTCACCGGGAGTCCGCCGATCACCACCGGGCCATCGATCTCGTGAATCCCAATCCGCGGCACGCCGCCTCCAAGGCGGGGCATCCCGTCGAAGGCGTACGAGAACACGTGACGAATCGTGTCCCACGTCTCCGCCGTGGCATAGCAGGGCACGGGCCCACCGCGTTCCAGGTTGAACCGGCGGAGGTCGTCGAGGCCCAGGATGTGGTCCGCGTGGGCGTGCGTGTAGATCACGCCGTCCACATCGGACACGCCATGCCGCAGGGCCTGCTGACGCAGGTCAGGCGTGGTATCCACGAGCACCCGCGGCCCCTGCTCCACCTCGACGAGGATCGACGGGCGCAGCCGCGCATCCCTGGGATTGGTCGAGAGGCACACCGCGCATCCGCACCCGATCATCGGCACCCCGGACGAGGTCCCGCAACCGAGAACGGTCACGCGGGCAGCGCGCGTCAAGGCAGGATGATACGGGGCTGCTGCCCCTGCGCTTCCACGAACCGCAGCCGCAGCTCGTAGAGCAGCTGCTCGATGAGCTGCCGCTCCTCGGCCGAGAGGTTGCCACGGGTCTTCTCTTCGAGCAGCGCCAGCACGTCGATCATCTGCTTGGCCGCCACGAGATCCTGCGGCGCCGTGGCACCGGTCGAGGGGTCGGGGGTATCGCCGAAGTGCACGGCCGCGGTATGCGCGAGCGAGAGCACGAAAGCGGGGAAAGTCAGGGCCGGGTTCGGGGCCGAGGTCGAATCGCTCATAGGTGTCTGAACACGCACCAGAAGGGCACGTGGACCGGATGGTACCATACGCCCCGGAGCAGTCATGGCCGACTCAATCGGCGAGCGCTTCGAGCGCCTCGTCGGAATCATGCGCACGCTGAGGGCCCCGCAGGGGTGCCCGTGGGATCGGGAGCAGACCCACCAGTCGCTCCGCCGGTTCGTCCTTGAAGAAACCTACGAAGTGCTGGACGCCATCGACAGCGGCGACCCGGCATCGCTCTGCGAGGAACTGGGCGACTACCTCTTCGAGGCGGTCTTCCTGGCTCAGTTGAGCGCCGAGGCCGGCGACTTCGACATCGGCGACGCCATCCAGGCCATCTGCGACAAGCTCGTCCGGCGCCATCCGCACGTATTCAGCGCTGACGCCACCGGGAGCAACCCCGGTGTGCCTGTTCCGTCCGGAGACATCTCGACCCGGCAGGTGCTCGAGCAGTGGGAAGTCCTGAAAGCGCGCGAACGGGAGGAAGCTGGACGTCCTCCGCAGGTGGAGACGACGCTCGGCGGCGTGCTGCCGTCCCTGCCCGCGCTGCTCCGCGCCTATCAGATGAGCGGTCGGGCAGCGAAGACGGGGTTCGACTGGGCGCGGGCCTCGGACGTCGTCGCGAAGATCGAAGAGGAGGTCGCTGAGCTGCGGCAGGAAGTGGAGGGAGGCGTTCTGGTCGACCAGGCCCGCGCCGAGGACGAAATGGGCGACCTCCTGTTCGCCATCGCCAACCTCTCGCGCAAGCTCGGCATCGAACCCGAAGCAGCCCTGCGGCGCGCCACCGACAAATTCGCCCGCCGCTTCACGGGCATGGAGCAGGCCGTGGCGGCCACGGGCACTCCCCTCGCACAGCTCAGCCTCGACGAGATGGAGGTTGAGTGGAAGCGCCAAAAGGCGCGGGAGAAGCCGACCCTCGGTGAGAAGCCCCGCGGCTAGAAACGGAACCGCATGCCGAAGGTCGGCAGCAGCGGCAATCCCTGGTCCCTCGTGTAGGTCAGCCTGGGCGTGTCTCCATCCGGGTTGAACTCCAGGGCGGGATCCAGTGACCCGGCGTTCTGCCGGTTGGTGGCGTTGATGATTTCGATGTAGAGCTGCCAGCGTCCACCGTGCCACTTCGGTGAGAAGGTCGTCCGGATGTCGAGCCGGCCGAACACGGGCAGCCGCGCCGAGTTCAGGTTCTCCAGCCCGCCAAGATCCGTCGTGTACACCAGCAACCCGGCTGCATCGCGCTCGGGCACCAGCCGCGTGACCCCATCAATAGTCGATTCAGTGGCCGCGACGCGCAGCCCCGTCACCGGTGTATAGGGGAATCCAGACGCCACCCGGGCTGTCAGCGCCACCTCGATCAGGCGCGAGAGCCGATAGCTCGTCACCGCGCTGACCGCGTGCCGGCGGTCGTAGTCGAACGGGTAGTTCCGGCCATAGGCCGCCCACCTGGCCTTACCCCACGTGTACGACGCCCACCCCATGAAGCGCGAGCCGGCTGTGGCCGTCTTCGACACAAAGACATCAAGGCCATAGGCGCGCCCCGACGCGGCGTTCTCCGGAACGGTGGTGATGAGGGGCGTCGCAGGCACGCTGGACGCGAGGTCCACCGGAAACGCATAGGCCGCCAGGCGCGCGGCGCGCTCCGCCTCGGTTTCAAGGCGACCGGCAATCATGCGATCGAAGCGCTTCCAGTACGCCTCGACCCGCACCATGGTCGACGTGCCGAGATCCTTTTCGAGCCCTGCGATGCCATGCACCGCCCGTTCGCTTCTGAGCGTCACGGCACTGGTGTCGCTCAGGTCCACGAAGTAGTCACCCTGCAGCTGCTTCTCGTAGCCCGGACTCTGCGTGTAGAGCCCCGTGGCCGCGCGCGCACGCAGGCCGTTGCCGACGTCGTAGGCGGCGGACACCCTGGGCGCCAGTACGGACTCCTTGCTGACGTTGTTCCAGTCGAGGCGCACGCCGGGCTGGATGGTCAGCCGGGACGTGGCGACCCATCGGTCCGTGAGCCACAACGACGCGCGGCGCGCCAGGCGGGTCGAATTCAGGATGGCCGGCAGGCCCGAGCCACCCTGGATGCTGGACCCGTTGGCCTCCGATGGATTCCGGTCCCCGGTGATCCGCCAGGCCCAGCCCGTGTCGAGCACGTGGAGATCGCCACCGGCTTCGATCCCGTGGCGATCCGAGGGCGCAAAGGAGAACTCCTCGCGCAGCGCGACATCGCGAAGGAGCAGGTCCCGAGTGAATCCGATGCTGGCGAAGTTGCTGTTCTCCCGCGAGTTCGAGCGTCGTGCCTCATTGGCAAAGCGGCCGGTCACGGTCACTTGTTCGCTGTTCCGGTACCACGAGAGGATCGTGCGCGAGCTGGCCCGCTCCCCCGCCCTGGTGAAGAACGACACGGACGCCAGGTCGTTGGACGCGCCGGTCAGGATCGCAAAGCTCTCGCTCGTCTCTTCGTCGTCGAAGTTCGCGTCCGTGTTCTCCCGGCTGCGAATGGCCGTCAGGGATACGCGCTGCCCGGGCCTGGGCAGCCAGGACATGATCGTCTGCATGTCGCCAAACGATGGGAGTTGCTGGCCGAGCATCTTTCCGATCAGCAGGTCGTAGTAGGTGCGGCGTCCGGTCAGCAACCAGGAACCAGTGCTGGTGCCCGGGAGCTTCCCCTCCAGCACGATATTGCCGTCGGTCAGCGCGATCGCAGCCGACCCGGCCAGCCGCTCCGTTTCCGTCCCAGGGCGGTTCTCCACTGTCAGGAGCGACGACAGGCGGTCGCCGTACTTCGGGCCGAAGCCCCCGGCCGACAACTCGAACGACTTCACCGTGGCCGGGTTGAACGCGCTGAACAACCCGAACAGCCGATACGGGTTATGCACTTCCACGCCGTCCATCATTGTGAGGTTCTGGTCCGGACTGCCGCCTCGCACGGTCAGACGACTGCCGATCTCGTCGGCCGCGCTCACCCCGGGCAGCGTCTGGATCACGCGGAAGACGTTATCCACGGCGCCCGCCACCGAGTTCACCTGCAGCGGCGTGACCTCCACACGGGCTGGCGGCAACTGGGCCAATGGTGCGGCCTCCGCGCCGACCATGACGGTCTCCCTGAACTGCTCGGCGCTGAACAGCACGACCTCCAACGCCGGCTGGGCCTCGGCAGGCCGCAGCGTGAGGCGCCTCGACTCGCTGAGGAATCCCTTCGCCTCGATCGTGACGGTCACATCGCCGGGCAGGATCTCCAGGGTGAACCGTCCCTCGGCATCACTGGTGGTGCGCGTGCCAGGCACCGACACCGTGGCACCGGCAATCGGTCCGGACGACGTCGCGTCCACGACATGGCCCTTGATGGGCACCAGGGACTGCGCCCACGAGGACGCGGTGCCAAGGGCGACACAGAGCACAGCACCGGAGACTGTGCGGGATACACGGGACACTCTGGACATCGGCTACTTGGACGGCGGAACAGCGAGGCTGGTTTCCTGCCTGGGATGAACGAAGACCGGTGTGGGATGACGCCATGAACGATACGACACAGTCCGGCCGTCCGTCTCCACGGTCACCTCCCCCTCCAGGTCGGTGCGCAGCACTTGCGCGCCGGCCTCACCCAGCCTGGCCAGCACCTCGGGGGCGGGGTGGCCGAAGGCGTTGCCGCGCCCGCAACTGATGACCGCCACGTGCGGACGCCATGCGTTCAGCAGGATCCGGGACGTGGAGGTCCGGCTGCCGTGGTGGGCCACCTTGAGGACGCGCACACGCGCCGGCCGGAGTTGCCGCGCGATCTCGCGTTCCACGTCTGCGCCGATGTCGCCCGTCAGCAGCATCGCCACGTCGCCGTAGCGCACGTCGAGCACCAGCGAATCGTCGTTACGCACGCGGGGACGATCCCAGTCAGCAGCCGGCGGGTGGAGCACGCGAATCGTCGCGCCGCCAAACGTCAGGGTTCCTCCAGCGGTCAGCGACCCGGCGATACTGCCCGCGTGACGGGCCGCCTGATCCAGCGCGATGGACTCACCGTGCCCCGGAACACCGATGCCCGTCCACAGGTGCGCCGGCCCGAAGTCCCGAAGGAGACTTCGAGCCGCGCCGATGTGATCGGGGTCTGCGTGCGTTACGACCAGCGCGTCCAGCCGCCGCACGCCACGGGCCCACAGCGCCGGCGCCAGCACACGGTCGCCGATGTACCCGCCACCTGCACCTCCCCCACCGGCATCGACCAGGATGGGACGTCGCCCGGTGACCCGCAGCAGGAGGGCCTCCCCCTGCCCCACGTCGAACGCCGTAAGCGACAACGGCCCATGCCCATCGACGCCTCGTCCTGCCACCAGCGCCGCACCACCCGCCAGGAGGGCGAACGCGGCCGCCGCCGGGAACCAGCGCGGCCTCAGACGCCACACCAGCGCGACACCGACAGCGCAGGCGGCAATGGCAGCCTTGGACGGCGGCGGCACACGTGGAGCCAGCCATGGAAGCCAGTCGACCAGCGCCGCCGTCCCCACCAGCAGCGCCGTGGACCACCCGGCCACCACCCCGAACGTCTCGCCCACCGCGTCCCACGCCGGGACCGCCACCATGCCCATGCCCGCCAGTTGCGCCACCGTCATCGCTGGCACCGCCACGAGGTTCAGGACGACGCCAGCCACGGTGAGCCGTGAGAACGCGATGGCCGTGATGGGCGCGATGACCAGCTCCACGGCGACCGTGGCCCGCATGGCCGCCGCCACCCACTGGAGCGGCCACGCCCGTCGTCCAGCAGCAGACTCGCCCCTTGCCTGCTCGTCCCGACGCCTCGCACCCAGGAGGAGCGCACCCGTGGCGCCGTACGTCAGCCAGAAGCCAGCGCCGGCCACCTCCAGGGGCGCCGCGCACGTCAGCACAACGGCGCTCACCGCCATCGCGTTCCAGGGTGGCGTCCTGTGGTCGAACGCGGTGGCTGCGAGGTAGGCCACGGCGGTTGCCACGGCTCGCCACACCGACGGTCCGGCCGATATCCCGGCTGCATAGACGACCAGCAGCGGCACCGCCATGCCCGACGCCACGCGCCGGCTCAGGCCCGTTGCGCGCGACGCGACAACCACGAGCACCACGATGATGGCGATGTTTCCACCCGAGATGGCGATCACGTGGTACGTCCCGGCCGCCTGCAGACGCTCCCGCACCTCTGGATCAATCGCTGTCCGATCTCCGGTCAGCAGCGCCGTGACGATCGCGGGACCCGACGCTGAGCCGCCTGACATGTAGCGCCTCACACGCTCGCGTACGGCCGCTCGCGCCCGTGCCGTTCGTTCCGCGAACCAGGTGCCGTGCTGGACCACCTCCACGAGCAGCCCGCTCTTCACGCGCCCGAGCAGACTGACACCGTTCAGCGCGGACGCGCGCTCACCGTCGGCAACCCCGTGGTTCAGGTACCGTGCCGGCCGCCGGAAGGTCATGGTCGCCTCAACAACCCGGCCCGCGCGCCAGGACGCCGCTCTCTCGCCGGCCGCCATGCCGGCCACGGTCACCACAACACCGCCCCGTGCCAGCCGCCGGTGTCCACGAATCGAGACCGCCTCCACGACACCGCGCAGCGTCACCTCGCCAGCCCTGACGGCGGCATCCTCCTGAAGGCGGAGTCTGGTCCGCAGCGGATCGTGGTCACCAGCCGCCGCCACCGTGTCGACAAGAAATCCGCCGAACTCCGCATCAAGCACCGCGCGCAGTGGCGTGTGGAGGGCGCGATCAGCGGCCGCCGCCCCCAACTGGAGTCCCGCCGTTGCGAATCCGGCGAGTGTCGCGACGAAGGCGCATCGTGGCCATCGCCTGCCCCATCCGAGTATCACCAGCACTACGCACATCAGGGGCAGCCAGCCTACGCTGTAGCCATCACCCCACTCGATTCCCACGAAGGCTCCAGCGACCAGGGCAGCGGCTGGAAGCAATGCGACGGCGTGCACGGCTGGGAGGCTGCAAGCATCCGGCCCGGTGCCCTCTGCCGGGATTCCACACCGGATTGCCTCAACGTACGCGCTTTCACCCCCAGCGACACGGGCGGACGGATGCGCTTTCCGCGTGTGGGCAATCCGTCCAGCCTGACTCACTCGAGGGGGCCGCCGTATAATCGGGCGCCGGTCCCGCACAGCGCCATCTTTCTGTTCGATATCTCCATGCTCCGCACACGCCGGTCTCGCCTCACGCTGTCGGCCCTGCTGGCCGCACTCGCCCTCTCCGCGCTTCTGGCCCCGGCCAGGCCCCGTGCGCAGGGCACGCAGGACTTCTGGATCTCCACCTGGGGCACGGCGCTGGCCGGCCGACCGCACCTGCCCACCGCACAGATGGCTCCGCCGTTCCTGCACTTCAGCAACCAGACACTGCGGCAGGTCGCGCACCTGAGCATGGGGGGCAGCAGCGTGCGTGTGGTGCTGAGCAACGCCTTCGGCACGGCACCGCTCACCATCGGGGCGGCAGCCATCGCCCTCAGAGACACGGGCGCGGCGCTGAAGACCGGCACCGTCCGGCCGCTGACGTTCAGTGCCCGGTCGGCCACGACGATTCCCCCGGGCGCGATTGTCTACAGCGACCCGGTCGACCTCATCGTGCCCTCGCTCGGCGACGTCGTCGTCGATGTGTACCTGCCCGGCACGACCGACGCGCCGTCACCGATCACGATGCACGGGGGCGCACTCCAGACCAACTACGTGTCCGGTCCCGGCAACTTTGCCGGGTCGGTGGCCTTCGTGCCGACTGCGACGATACGTTCCTGGTTTCTGCTGGCTCGCATCGAGGTGGCGGGCGGCCCGGGGTCGGCCACCGTGGTGGCCTTCGGCGACTCGATCACCGATGGGACGGCGTCCACACCGGACGCCAACCGACGGTGGCCAGACCGGCTCGCCGAACGTCTGACCGCCTGGAACTCCCGCCTCGGCGTCGTGAACATGGGCATGGCCGACAACCGCGTGCTGGGGGACGCTTCGTACGCCTTCGGCGTCAACGCGCAGGCCCGTTTCGACCGGGATGTGCTTGCCCATCCCAACGTCGCGTATGTCGTAGTCATGGAAGGCATCAATGACATCGGCATGGCCCGCGCGGGTGCCACCCCCTCGGCCGAGGATCTGACCGAGGCACATACGCAACTCGTCCAGCGCGCCCACGCGCGCGGCATCCGGGTCTATGGCGCCACGCTGACCCCGTTCGAAGGCGCCGCGTACTACACACAGCAAGGCGAGGCGAAGCGGCAGGCGCTGAATGCGTGGGTGCGGACCTCAGGCACGTACGATGCCGTCATCGACTTCGACGCGGTCACGCGGGATCCGATGCAGCCGGGTCGGCTGCTCCCGCTTTACGACTCCGGGGACCGCCTGCATCCGAGCGACGCCGGATACGCGGCCATGGGGAACGCCATCAGGCTGGAACTGTTCGGACCGCCGTCGGACCGGCGCTAAGAAAGGCTAGTCCCGCACGCCGGTCTGGACGCCCGCGTAGTAGTCCTGGAGCGACCGCACCGAGAGACCGCGCGTCTTGAGGGCCCGGATGGCCTGCACGGCCGCCGCGGCGCCGGTCAGCGTCGTGATGCACGGCACGCCGGCGTTGGTAGCCGCACGCCGCACGGCCTTGTCGTCGAAGAAGGACTCCCGGCCCAGCGGCGTATTGATCACCAGGTCGATCTTCCGGTTCACGATCTGGTCGGCCACATTCGGCCGGCCCTCGTTCACCTTATGGAGCACGTCCACTTCGAGGCCATTGGCCTGGAGGAACGCCGCGGTGCCGCGGCTGGCATTGAGCCGGAATCCCAGCTCCGCGAGATCACGCGCCACGGGAAGCACCGCCGGCTTGTCGTTGTCGTTCACGGAGATGAAGACGGCGCCACCCTCGGGGAGACCCTGCCCGGCGCCTTGCATCGCCTTGATGAAGGCGACGCCAAAGTTGTCCGAACCGCCCATGACCTCTCCGGTTGACTTCATCTCGGGGCCGAGGAGCGTGTCGACACCCTGGAACCGGACAAAGGGGAACACCGGGCTCTTGACGAACACACCTGCGGGCCGGAGGTCCTCGCTGTACCCGAGATCCTCGAGCGTGCGGCCCGCCGCCACGCGAGCGGCCACCTGGGCCAGCGGTACGCCGGTGGCCTTCGAGATGAAGGGCACCGTACGCGACGACCGGGGATTTACCTCGAGGACGTACACCATGTCGTCCTTCATGGCGAACTGGATGTTCATCAGCCCGACGACATTGAGCGCGCGGCCGATGCGGCGCGTGTATTCGCGCATCGTCACCAGGTGCCGGTCCTGCACCAGGAACGGTGGCACGACACAGGAGCTGTCGCCCGAATGGATGCCCGCCTCTTCGATGTGCTCCATGATGCCGCCGATGACGACGGCGCCACCCTCGTCCACCACGGCGTCCACGTCGAACTCGAATGCGTCTTCCAGGAAGCGATCGATCAGGACCGGCCGGTCGTGCGACACGTCCACGGCCTCAGCCATGTAGCGATCCAGCGACTGGGAGTCGAACACGATCGCCATCCCGCGGCCACCCAGCACGTACGACGGGCGCACCACCACCGGATAGGCAACCCGCTCGGCCACCTTGCGAGCCTCATCGCGCGAAACCGCCGTGCCGCTCTCGGGCTGCGGAATGCCCAGGTCCCAGAGCAGCTTCGAGAAGCGCTCGCGGTCTTCGGCCAGGTCGATCGAGTCCGGCGACGTCCCCAGAATGCGCACGCCGGCTTCCTGCAGCGCCAGCGCCAGCTTCAGCGGCGTCTGACCGCCAAACTGCACAACGCAGGAGACATCACCCCCGGAGGACCGCTCCTTCTCCACGATCGCCATCACGTCCTCGAAGGTCAGCGGCTCGAAGTAGAGGCGGTCGGCGGTGTCGTAGTCGGTCGACACGGTTTCGGGATTGCAGTTGACCATCACCGTCTCGAAGCCTTCCTTGCGGAGGCCGAATACGGCGTGGCAGCAGCAGTAGTCGAACTCGATGCCCTGCCCGATGCGGTTGGGGCCACTGCCAAGGATGATGACCTTTCGTGCCGCTGTCGGCGCCGACTCGCACGCCTGCTCGTAGGTGCCATACATGTACGGCGTAAAGGACTCGAACTCGGCCGCGCACGTATCGATGCGCTTGTAGGCAGGCGTCAGGCCTTCCTCGATCCGCCGCTGCCGCACCAGGCCCTCGCTGACGCCGAACACCGCGGCGATGTCGGGATCGCCGAAGCCGGAGCGCTTGAGGACGCGGAGCATGTCGGGCGACATCTCCCGGAACTCGCCGAGGCCGGCCATCGCGCGCAGCGCGGAGATTTCGGCGAACTGCGTCAGGAACCAGGGGTCGATCCTGGTCAGCTCGTGGAGCTGCTCCACGGTGTACCCACGCCGCAGGGCGCGGAAGATCGCCCACATGCGGCGGTCGTTCGGCACCACCAGCCGGTTGCGCAGCGACGTGTCGTCCTCCTCGGCGTCCGAGTCGTCGTCCGGCCGCGCGGGAAAGAGGCTCACCTCCCGGCTTGGGAGTTCCAGTGAACGGACCGCCTTGAGGAAGGCTTCCTTGAACGTCCGCCCGATGGCCATCGCCTCGCCCACCGACTTCATCTGCGTGGTAAGGGTCTTGTCGGCCTGCGGGAACTTCTCGAAGTTCCAGCGCGGGAACTTCACGACGATGTAGTCGATGGTCGGCTCGAAGGACGCGGGCGTCAGCCGCGTGATGTCGTTGGGAATTTCGTCCAGGTGGTAGCCCAGGGCGAGCTTGGCGGCAATCTTCGCGATCGGGAACCCTGTCGCCTTGGACGCAAGCGCGGACGACCGCGACACGCGCGGGTTCATCTCGATCGCCACGATCCGGCCGTCGTGCGGGTTGATGGCAAACTGGATATTGGAACCGCCCGTCTCCACGCCAACCCGGCGGATGATGCGGCGGGCCATGTCGCGCATCCGCTGGTATTCCTTGTCGGTCAGCGTCAGCGCGGGCGCCACGGTCACCGAATCGCCGGTGTGCACGCCCATCGGGTCGATGTTCTCGATCGAGCAGATGACGACGAAGTTGTCGGCGACATCGCGCATCACCTCCAGCTCGAACTCCTTCCATCCGATGACGGATTCCTCCACGAGAATCTCGTGCACCGGGCTCAGGTCGAGCCCGCGGCCGGCAATGTCCTTGAACTCCTCGATGTTGTAGGCGATCCCGCCACCCACGCCGCCCATGGTGAACGACGGGCGGATGATGGCCGGGAAGCCCACTTCCTCGACGAACACGAGCGCCTGGTCCATCGACCGGGCCACGCCGCTGTGGGGCACCTCGACGCCCACGTCCTTCATGGCGTTCTTGAAGAGGAGCCGGTCCTCGGCCACTTTGATGGCCTCGACGGACGCCCCAATGAGCTTCACCCCGTACTTCTCCAGGGTGCCCCGCTCAGCCAGTGCCACCGCGAGGTTGAGGGCCGTCTGACCGCCAACGGTCGGCAGCACGGCATCGGGCCGTTCCTTTTCGATGATCTGCTCGGCCAACTCCGGAGTCAGCGGCTCGACGTAGGTCGCGTCGGCCATCTCGGGGTCCGTCATGATCGTCGCAGGATTGCTGTTAATGAGGATCACGCGCAGGCCTTCAGCGCGCAGCGCCTTGCAGGCCTGTGTGCCCGAGTAGTCGAACTCGCACGCCTGCCCGATCACGATGGGGCCGGAGCCGATGACCAGGACACTCTTGATGTCGGTTCGCCGGGGCACCTGCTATCGCTCCATCGCGTCGATGAACTGCCGGAACAGATAGTCCGCGTCGTGGGGACCCGGCGACGCTTCCGGGTGGTACTGCACGGAGAACACGGGACGGCTCACGTGCCGGAAGCCTTCAACGGTGCCGTCATAGAGGTTCGTGTGGGTGACGGTGAGCTCGGACGGGAGCGAGTCGGGATCCACGGCGAACCCGTGGTTCTGCGACGTGATCTCCACCTTGCCCGATGCGTGGTCCTTCACCGGGTGATTGCCGCCGCGGTGACCGAACTTCAGCTTGAACGTCGTCGCGCCGGCGGCGAGCCCCAGAATCTGGTGGCCCAGGCAGATGCCGAAAACGGGCACGTCGGAGGCCAGCACCTGCCGGACGTTCTCGACCGCGTAGGGCACGGCGGCCGGGTCGCCAGGGCCATTGCTCAGGAACACGCCGTCGGGCGCGCTCGCCAGCAGATCCGCAGCCGGCGTGGACGCCGGATAGACCCGCACGTCGCACCCGTAGGCCGAGAGCCTGCGCAGGATGTTGTACTTGATGCCGAAGTCGTACGCCGCCACTCGCAGGGGGCCGCGTGTGTGGCTCTCGGGTGCGATGCCGAACTCCGCCTGGTCGGCCTGCCCGCGGGCTGCGGCACGGTCGCGCCAGTCGTATGGAGCCGGGCAGGTGACGCCGCTCACCAGGTCCGAACCCTCCATGCGGGGAATCGCCCGGGCCTTTTCGATCAGTGCGTGTGGGTCCACCGGCCCGGTGGCAATCACGCCGCGCATGACGCCCGCCGACCGCAGCACTCGCGTCAGCGCACGCGTGTCGATGTCGGCAATGGCGACGATGCGGTGGCGAATCAAATAGTCGCGGAGGGTGCTATCCGACCGCCAATTGCTCGCCAGCGGCGACTGCTCCCGGACGATGAAGCCGGCCACCTGCGGGGCCTCCGACTCGGCATCACCAGGGGCCGTGCCGTAGTTGCCCATTTGCGGCGCGGTCATCGTGACGATCTGGCCGGCATAGGACGGATCCGTGAGGATCTCCTGGTAGCCGGTCATGCTCGTGTTGAACACCACCTCGCCGCGCGCTTCTCCTGGCGCGCCAGCGGCGACACCCTTGTACCAAGTGCCGTCTTCAAGTGCGAGCACGGCGTTCATCGGCGGGGTGATTTCTCAGTCAGAAAGATCGGGGGGCGGGGACCGTTCACTGAAGAAGAATCGTAACACGTGCGCTTGACACTCCGAGAGCCCTCTGCAAGAGTCGAACGGCTCCCGTGATGACCACCGACTCCGCCGCGACGGACGCTGCTGCTCCGGACTCCGCCGCGCGCGTTGCCCTCGACATCCGCTCGCTGCCGTCCACGTCGCGCCTCGCCCGCGACTACGCGTTCGACTTTGGCCGGGTCGCGTCCTTCTTTGCCGGAAATCCTGCGGAGGCCGCCGACTGGCGCGACACCATCACGCGCGTGACGACTCACGGCGCCCACGCCGCCCCAGCACGCCGGGACCTCGCCGCCGTCCTGCGCGGACAGCAGGACAGGCGCGGCGCGCCAGAGGCCGCCCGTGCCGCCGCCGCACGGCTGGAGCTCCCGGGCTCGGTTGCCGTGGTCACCGGACAGCAGGCAGGCCTCTTTGGCGGCCCGCTCTACACCCTCTTCAAGGCCATCTCGGCCCTGACCCTGGCTGCCAGCGCGGAGGCCGCGTACGGCGTGCCCGTGGTGCCCGTGTTCTGGGTGGACGCCGAGGATCACGACTGGGCCGAAGTGCGGACCTGTCCGGTGGTGGGTGCAGACGACACCGTCGTGCCGGTCACTGCCCCGGATCCGTCCGGTGCCGGAGCACGACCGGTCGGACACCTTGTGCTCGACGCGTCGATCGGCGGCACACTCGACGCGCTCGAGCGGGCACTTCCCCCGACACCCTTCACCGCCGGCCTGATGGCGGATCTCCGGAAGGCGTACCAGCCTGAGACGGGCTTCGCACGGGCCTGCGCGATCTGGATCGAAACGGTGCTGGGGCCGCGAGGCCTGGTCGTCTTCGAGTCGGACGACGCAGGCGCCAAGCCGCTGGTCACCAGCCTGTTCACGGCTGAGCTGGCCTCGGCGCCTCGCACCTCGCAGCTCGCCACCGAGGCCGGACAGGCCCTGGAGGCGCTCGGGTATCACGCCCAGGTGCAGCCGGCCGCGGATGCCGCGGCACTGTTTACCCTTGGCGAGTCACGCACGGCTATCAAGGTCAGCGGTGGTCACTGCCAGGCCGGTGCATCCGCGCCGGTCGAGCTGGGCGCCTTCGTGGCGCGGGTCCGCCAGGCACCGGACCTCGTGGGCCCCAGCGTCCTGCTCCGGCCGCTGGTACAGGACACACTCTTCCCCACGGTCTGCTACGTCGCAGGCCCGGGCGAGCTGGCCTATCTGGCGCAGCTCAAGACGGTGTACGCCGCGCACGACCTGCCGATGCCGCTGGTGCATACGCGCGCCTCGGGCACCTTCCTCGACAGCAACGCCGCGCGCTTTCTTTCCAGGAACAACCTGACGTTCGACACGCTCCAGGCCCAGGATGAGCGCGCGCTCAATGCGCTGTTGGCCGCGCAGATGCCTGCGGCGGTGGACGAGGCCGCGCAGTCGGCCGCGCAGACCATCACCACCGTCATGAACGCGCTGGCCACCGCCGTGCCGGCCATCGACGCCACGCTTGAAGGCGCTGTGCGCTCCGCCTCCGGCCGCATGCAGGACGACCTGAAGAAGCTCCAGGGCAAGATCCTCCAGGCGGCCAAGAAGAAAGATGAGACCCTGCGCCGGCAATTCCGGCACGCGCAGGCGCAGGCGTTCCCGGAGGGCACGCCCCAGGAGCGGCTGATTGGCTTTGTCGCATTCCTCAACCGCGTTGGGCCTGGGTTGGTGGACCGCATCCTCACCGACATGCCGCCGGCCGTGGGCCAGCACTGGCTCGTCACGCTTTAGCTCCCCACCGGACCGTTGCCGAAAGACACCAAGCCGCCGACCCGCCGGACCGCGACGGCACCAGCCCCGAAACGAGGCGCCAGGCGTCGCCCCACGTGGCTGCGGATGCTCATCGGCACCGCTGTCGCGCTGGTGCTGGCGGTCGCGGGCGTCATCACCTTCTACTACGTGACCTTTGCCAGGGAAATTGACGCCCGTCTCCACGGCGAGCGCTCACGGTCTCTCCCGAAGATCTTCGCGCGCGCCGTCGAGCTCCGGCGGGGCCAGACCATCACGCTGCCGGACCTCGTGGGGCGGCTGAACGACCTGGGCTACACCGAGCAGCAGAAGGTCGGGGCGCCGGCGCAGTTCACCGTCGAGAAGGCTGCCGTCGTGCTGACACCACGCACCGGCGAGCTCAAGGGACAGGCTGTTCGGGTCACCTTCCATGTGCCCCCGCCACCGCGTGGCAAGAAGCCGCCGCCCGCCAGCATCCCCGCCGGCATTGCGTCCATCGAGATTGCGGGCACGGCCACGCGGGACACCGTCGAACTCGACACACCGCTCCTGACGGCCATGATGACCGGCGAGCGCGAGAAGCGCCGGCGAGTACCGCTGGCCACCATCCCGATGCGGATGCAGCAGGCCGTGCTGGCCATCGAGGACCAGAACTTCTACCTGCACCCGGGCGTGAACCCCTTCACGACGATCGGGGCCGTGCTGACCAATGTCTTCGGCGACAAGCCGTATCTGGTGGGCGGCAGCACCATCACGCAGCAGCTGGCCCGGAACTTCTTCCTGGTCGAGGAACTGGCGGTGGAACAAGCCGCCAGGCGGCGGTCCTATCTTCGGAAGGCCCAGGAGTGGTTCATCTCGCTCGTGCTGGAACGGCGCGCCTCCAAGGACGAGATCCTTGAGCTGTACCTGAACGACGTGTACCTCGGCCAGCGGGGCTCCTTCGCCATCCACGGCGTGGCGCAGGCCGCACGCCTCTTCTTCGGGAAGGACGTCACCAACCTCTCGCTCGGCGAGTCCGCGCTCATCGCCGGCATCATCCAGTCCCCCTCATCCCTTTCCCCATTCAACCACGCCAAGCGAGCTCAGGAACGCCGCAACGTTGTATTGAGGGCGATGGCCAACGTGGACTTCGTGAAGGCGGAGGAAGCCGACCAGGCCAGCAAGGAGCCGCTGCAGGTGGCGGCGCGCAGCGTGGACAATGAGGCGCCCTACTTCGTGGACCACGTGGGCGACTACCTGAACACGCAGTTTCCCGGCGTGACGGCCCAGGGCGTGCCGGTGGAGATCTTCTCGACGCTTGACCTCAACCTTCAGCGCATCGCGCTCGACGCGGTCCGCGACGGCCTCACACAGGTCGACCAGACGCTGTCACGCCGTCGGCGGAAGCCTGGTCCAGCCCAGGCCGCGCTCATCGCCGTGGACCCGCGCACAGGGGAGATTCTCGCGATGGTCGGCGGCCGGTCCTACAACCAGTCGCAGTTCAACCGGGCTGTCGTTTCGCGCCGCCAGCCTGGGTCGGTGTTCAAGCCGTTCGTCTACCTGGCCGCGCTGGAGTATGCGGCCGAGGAAGGCCGCGCGGACCTCACGCCTGCGGCGCTCGTCGTGGACGAACCCGCCACGTTCTTCTTCGACGACAAGGAGTGGTCGCCGACCAACTACGGCGACGAGTACGACGGCGCCATCACCTGGCGCCGGGCGCTGGCCCATTCCCGCAATGTCGCCACGATCCGAGTGGGCGAACTGGCCGGCTTCGACCGCGTGGCCGCGCTCTGGCGCAAGGTCGGTGTCGGCACGCCGCCCCACGGGTATCCCTCGATCGCCCTTGGGGTCTTCGAGCTGGCGCCAATCGAGGTGGCGAAGGCCTACACGCTCTTCACGAATCAGGGTCAGGTCCGTCCGCTGACACCGGTCCGTCAGGTCAACGCCGGAACCAACCACCTGAAGGTACCCACGCCGAGGCTGATCCCGGTGGCGCGTGCCGATACCACGTATCTGGTGACCAATATGCTGCGAGCCGTGATGAACGAAGGGACGGCGGCAGGCGCACGGGGGAACGGGTTCGTCCTGGATGCGGCCGGCAAGACCGGCACGACCAACGACCTGCGCGACGCGTGGTTTGCCGGCTTCACGCCCGAACTGCTGACCGTGGTCTGGGTGGGTTTCGATGACAACAAGCCGCTGGGCCTCTCCGGGGCACAGGCGGCGCTGCCCATCTGGACATCGTTCATGAAGCAGGCGCTCGCCGGCCACGCCAACGTGGGCTTTGCCGTGCCGGACGGCGTGTCCTTCGCCGACATCGACCCCGGCACCGGCAAGCTGGCCCAGCCCGCCTGCCCCAGGACCATCACGGAGTCGTTTCTCGCGGGCAGTGAACCCACCGAGGCGTGCCCGTTGCACAAGCCTGGAGCCGCCCCTCCGGTGCCAGCGCCCTTCCCGCAGCCGGGAAACTAGACCAGAGCGCCTTTCTGAGTGCCGTGGCATCGCCGGAGGCCTCCTCCACGGTGCCGGACACCCACTGCGCGTCATGCTGCGAGGCCGTCGGGGCCAGCGGTCTAGTCAGAAACTCGTCGTCAGGGCGAACCGGACCGCGCGCGGCGAGCCTGGCGTGATGTTGGTGTTGTTGTGGGCGTTGGGGAAGTAGCGCTCGTCCAGCAGGTTCTCGACGTTGACCTGCGCCCGGAGGTTCGAGCTGAGCACGTAGTAGAACGCCGCGTCGACCCTCGTCAATCCCGGAAGCACCACGCGGTTGTCGGTGGACGTGAAGACCGGCCCCTGGTGAATCACGCCCACGGCACCCGCCACCCGGCTCGTGACCTCATACTTGTTCCAGAGGGACATCGAGTGTGATGGAAGCTGCGGCAACGAGGCGCCAGCCGCGGCCGTCGCCGAAATTGACCGCGTGATGACACCGTTCTGCCAGGCATACCCGCCCGTCACCGTCCACGCGCGAGTGACGCGTCCGTCCACGCCGAGTTCCAGGCCCTTGTTTCGCTGCGCGTCGACGAGGACGGATACTGCCGGATTGTTCGGATCGGGAACCGCGACATTGCTGCGGTCGATCCGGTAGAGCGCGGCCGTCAGCGCGAGCGCCGGCACGACGTCCCACTTGGCGCCGACCTCGTAGTTGCGAAAGTTCTCGGGGTCGAGGGCCTGGTTCGTCACGGAGAGCGACGAGAGCTGATCGCCCGCGCGCGGCAGATACGTGAGGCTGTAGCTTGTGTAGAGCGACACCGGCACCACCGGCTTGAAGACGAGGCCGAGGCGCGGAGACACCAGCCCGTCGGCGCTCCTGAAGACATCCCCCGTCCGCCTGTTCGTAACGCGGGCCTTAAAGCTGTCGAACCGGAGACCCACGATGGCCTCGACCCGGCTGGTCAGGGCGACCTGGTCCTGGGCGTACACGCCGGCTATCGTCGTCACGCCCTGATTATTGGCATCCGTACCATTCGGGCGGAACTCCAGGGGCAGCGCAATGGTCGGGATGCTGAGGGGCGCATTGACGGAGGTGACAGCGGATCCGAGGCTGGAGAAGAACCCTGTCATGCGCAGATTCGCGGTTGTCTGACGGCCGAACTCGGCGCCCATCAGGACGGTATGGCGGACGCGGCCGGTCTGCACCGTCGCAATCACGTCCGTCTCGTCGAACACGTTCTGACGTGTAGTGGCGTCGTTGTAGGCCGAGATTGCCACAGTGGACGCCGCCGCGTTCACCGCACCCGGAAAGACGTTCTGGTAGAACTTGTCGTAGTCACCGTAGCTGACCCGGTTTCTGATGGTCAACTGCGTGCCGACCCGATGCTCGAACACCGAGGACACCAGATTGACCGTGGCCTGGGTCGGGCTCTGTGTCGGACTTCCGAAGAAGGTCCGGGCCGCGGTGTCCACGGGACGGCCATTCAGCGACGACACACCGCGGTCCGCCACGCGGGCATCGTGGAAGTGCTCGTAGCTCACACGCAGCGTCGTGCGAGGTGTCAGGCGGAACGCCGCCGTCGGGTTGACGCCGTAGCGCTCCACGCCGACGCCATCGCGATAGCTGTCGGAGTTCTCGTACATCGTCGTGGCCCGCACCGCCACCGTGTCGCTGAGCGCGCGGCCGACATCCGCCGTGAACCGCTTGTTGTTCCACGACCCGAGCTGCAACGATGCCTCGCGCGACTGACCCCACTCGGCCTGCCGGGTGACGCGATTGATCACGCCGCCGATGCCCCCGCGTCCGAAGATCATGGCGTTCGGTCCCTTGAGCGCCTCGACCCGCTCGACGTTGTACACGTCCCGGAAGTACTGCACGTCGTCCCGCACGCCATCAACGAAGAAGGCCGAGGTGGAACTGTTGCCACGCAGCACCGGCGTGTCTCTGTTCCCTTCGCCTTGCGCGATGCCCACGCCCGGCATGTACCGCACCACGTCGGCCATGCTCGCCATCCGCTGTTCTCCAATCAGCATGCGCGAGACCACGCTCACGGCCTGCGGAAGGTCGCGGAGAGGTGTGCTGGTCTTCGTGGCCGAGGACACGGAAGGCGTGTACGCCGCGGCGGAGACACTGACAGCCTCCTGCAGGCCGGCGATCTGCAGCGTGAAGGTGACCCTGGACTCGCTGGCCTGGCTCAGTTCGATGCGCTGCGCCACCTCCGTGAAGCCCGCCATGACGACCTGCAGGGTGTGCACACCAGGGACCAGCGCCAGTTCAAACTCGCCCCGCTGATCAGTCACCGTCGTCACTGGTGTGCCTGGTCGTTCCGCAGTCGCAATGACTGGCACTCCGGGAATAGCCGCCCCGGTCGGATCCACGACCCGGCCCCTCACCGTCGCCCTGGCCGCCTGCTCCATCAGAATCGCTGACGGCTCGAAGGCGGCGGATGATGCCACATGAAAGGGCGTCAGAAGGCAGACGAGCGCAAACATGAGGCTGCGGCGCACGATCATTCCCCCTGCGTGGCGCGAGAACGGACGGACCGCACCGGCCGGCTGTCACATCCGCACTGAACCCATCCAGCACCCAGGACATTGGAAAGGCCAGTGCCATAACTGATACTGAGAATCAGTCTCATCACCAAGCAAAGGTTATAGGAGGCGGTCAGGCCTGTCAAACGAGAGCTGAGCGCCCACCTCCCCGGATGCGGGGCACTACTGCCGGCGGAGTGGGTCCGTGCGGACGCAAGTCCGCCGAGGAAGGGCCCGTGGCGTGGACGTTCGTGAAGGTGGCGGGCAACTACGCCGCAGCGGCCACCATTACCGGCCGCGCAGCGTGCGCATCAGCGTCTCAACGGCCGCGCGTTCAGGCGCACGGGGCGCTAGCCGCAGGAAACGCTCGAAGTGTTCGGAGGTCCGGTCGGCACGGCCGATGCGCGAAAAAGACAACCCGGCGAAGTAGTGCGCATAAGCGAACGAGGGCTCGAGTTCCGCCGCACGCCTGAATGCCTCGGCACAGGCGGCCCAGTCCTGAAACTGCGCAGCGGCAACGCCTAACTGATAGTGAGCCTGGAAGAGTTCAGGAGCGGCCTCGACGGCCCTGTTCGCGGCTTCGCGTGCGGCATCCTTGCCGGAGTCAAGCAGCGCGATGCCAGACTCCCCGACAGAGGCCCACCCAGGCTCGGCAGACATCACGAGACGGGCGAACGCCTGCCTGGCGCCGTCCGTCTGCTCCATCTTCAGCAGCACCAGTCCCTCGAGGAACGCCACGTCCAGGGTGTCCATCCCGCGCTCCCGCTGCGCGGCCACCTCTTGAAGGGCCTGTTCGTGCTGACCGCTCTCGAAGAGCTGCTGCGGAGACGGGCCCTGAGCCGAAACGGCTGCGGTCAGGACCATCATGCTCACAATCTGTGCAAGGCGCATGGGGCTTCTCATGTTGGAATGTCTTGCTGAAACCATGCCATGGCTGCATGAGCCGTGCGGTTCAGTATTGCGACAGATTCCCATTGATTCGTCAGGGGTTTAGCGGCCCATGGTGCAACTCCTGCGGTATTCGACGGACACCACAGGCTGCTAGTCCCGTAGCTTCGCCGCGAGCGCGGCGATGGCCTTCTCTCCGTGAAACCGGCCGTTCTCGATGAAGATCGAGCCGGTGGCGCGACCGGCCATCGCGCCGCCCACGATGAACAGGTTCGGGACGTTGGTTTCGAACGTCTCCGGGTTCATGTCCGGGGCCAGTGTCTCGGGGTGACAATGGATTCCGGCGCGGCGCATCAGATCCACGTCCGGGCAGTAGCCCGTGAGCAGAAACACCGCCTCCGCCGGCAGTTGCTCGCGCGCGCCGCCCGGACCTTCGATGGTCACAAATGACGGGGAGATCTCGACCACACGCGATTCAAACCGCGCACCCACGGCCCCTGCCTTGATGCGATTCTCGATGTCGGGGCGCACCCAGTATTTGATGGAGTCGCCCAGCGCCGCGTGGCGGTGCACGATGGTCGGCATAGCCCCGGCCCGGAAGAGCTCCAGCGCGGCTTCAGCGGCGGAGTTCTTGCCCCCGACGATCACGACACGCTTGCGGTAGAAGGGGTGAGCGTCCGTGTAGTAGTGCGAGACGTGCGGCAGGTCCTCACCAGGAACACCGAGCAGGTTCGGCCTGTCGTAGTACCCGATGGCTAGGACCACGGCACGGGCGTGGCGGCCGCGCCGCACGCCCTTCGGCGTCGTGGTCTCCACGACAAACACTCCGTCGTCCTCGCGCTCGATGGCGACAACCGTCTCGTCGAACGAGACGGCCAGATCGTAGGCATCCACCACGCGCCGGTAGTAGCGGAGCGCTTCCATGCGTGTGGGTTTGTCGAACGGGCTGACGAGGGGAAGCCTTCCGATTTCGAGCAGCTCTGGTGTGGTGAAAAACACCATGTGCGTCGGGAAGTTGAAGATCGAGTTGACGAGCGCACCCTTCTCGACCAGGGTGTACTCGAGGCCCGCCTGCTTGGCGGCTATGGCGGTGGCGAGGCCGGAGGGACCGGCGCCCACAATCAGAACGTCACGAATCATCCGTATCGTTCTATCAGAATGCGAGCGCCGGCGTTGAGCCGGGGCGCTACTTCTTCTTGCCGCCACCCGGGGCGGAGAACATCCCATCCATGATGTCGAGGTTGCCCTTCGCCTCCGAGCCAGTCGGATTCACCGTCAGCTTCGCCGGAATCACCATCCCCTGAATGTCAATATCGAACGCCAGCGTGATGCCGTCGGCGGCCTTGGTGATGGTCTTGACTGCCGGGGCACCCATGTCCTTGCTTTCCACCTTCGCCGCGACCTGGCCCGCATTGTCGCTGAAGGTCACCGTGAATTCGATCGGGCCCATCGGACCCTCGAACGTCAGATCCCACGCGCCCATGTAGGCGGAGGCGTCGGCTGAAGCCACATCGGCTGAGGCAATCGTCGGGAGCAGTGCGACAGCAAGGGCCGCCAGGAACATCGATACGCGCTTCATTCGTTTCTCTCCTTGGAGCAGGACACAGTTGACAGCGATTATGACGCTCAACCTGCCCCGCTCGTTCCGATACAGGACGCGACAATTATCAACCGAGTCTGGCTGATTTCAGCCCTGCCATTTCACCCGCCGATTTGCCCATTGACCCCCGCCTTTGGCCAGATCGCCAGAAAACGTCCCGTTTCCCGGCTGTCGATGGCTAGAATATGGCGGTCCCGGGCCTCCAAGCGCCACGGGCTCAAGGAGTTATAGAGATGCACGCACCGATGAAGTATGTGGAGAAGGGGATGGCCATCGCGGCCAATGGAGTGTGGCACGCGTTTGCCGCAGCCAACAAGGTTGCCCAAAACCCCTCGTTTACACCCGCCTGGTCGGATAAGCCGCTCCTGAAGTCCCACCAGAAGACCAAGCCCCCACTGGGCTGGCCGCGTGAGACCGACTCCCTCTGCCCGACGTGCGTGCGCGAGGCCCGCCAGTCCATTCTCGACGGCAAGCAGGACGTATCGGTGCTGCTCAACGAGAAGGTCGGCGAAATCAAGGCCACCATCCTCGAGCGCGACGGCAAGATTCTGATGGTTAAGGACTGTCCGATCCATGGCCACTTCGAGGACGTCATGGCCATCGATACGGACTTCTTCAAGCATCTCGAAGAGGTCTTCCCGGGCCGCGACATCCGCGCGCACAACGACGCGAAGCTCCACAACCACGGCAGTTCCACGATTCTGCACGGCCGCGGGTCGGTCCTCACGGTGGACCTGACGAACCGCTGCAACATGATGTGCGACCCCTGCTTCATGGACGCCAACCAGGTGGGCTTCGTCCACGAACTGACCTGGGAGGACATCAAGACGGTGCTCGACAACGCCATCACCATCAAGCCGAAGCGGCAGATGTCGGTGCAGTTCTCGGGCGGCGAGCCTACGATGTCGCCCTACTTCCTGGATGCCGTGCGCTACGCCCGCAAGGTGGGCTACAGCTCGGTGCAGGCGGCGACCAATGGCATCGAGTTCGCCAAGAGCATCGAGTTCGCCAAGCAGGCAGCCGAGGCCGGCCTCCGCTACGCGTACCTGCAGTTTGACGGCATCGGCAACGCCGCCAATTCGCACCGCCGCGTGGGTAACCTGTTCGACGTCAAGCTGCGCGCGATCGAAAATCTCTTCAGCGCGGGCGTGGACATCGTCCCCGTCATCACCATCATCAACGGCGTCAACAACGAGCAGGTGGGCCGCGTCATCGAGTTCGCGCTCGACAACCCGAAGCGCATCAACTTCCTCTCATTCCAGCCGGTATCCTTCACGGGCCGCGACGAAGAGATCACTCCGGATCGCCGAGCGGCTCAGCGCTACACGCTCTCGCACCTGGCGCACGACGTGAAGAGCCAGGTGGGCCTGGGCGAACCGATCCGCGACTGGTTCCCGATCTCCTTCATGGGCACCTTTACGGACTGGGCCGATGTGGTGCATGGGCCGGACACGCCGTGGGGCAACCTCACGTGCGGCTGCCATCCCAACTGCGGCATCGGCATGGCCCTGATGATCGACAAGGAGACCAAGGAGGCGGTGCCGGTGACGGCGTTCCTCAAGGCCGAGCAGCTGGCTAAGGACGTCGCCCAGGTCAACGACGCCGCCCGTGGGAAGTTCCTGTCGGTGGCCGGCATGGCGCTGGCGCTGCTCCGAAACTACGACCCCTTCAAGGCCCCGACGCACTTCCGCCTGATGGATCTGCTGAAGAAGTTCGATAAGACCTTCGGCGCCACGGGCAGGGACTACGGCAAGGTGGGCGGCGACCGCACGATGAGCGATATCGAGAAGCGCCGGGCGGACCGCTGGAACTTCCTCTTCATCGCGGGCATGTGGTTCCAGGACCTCTTTAACTACGACTTCCGCCGCACGGAGATGTGCATCATCCCGTATGCCACGCAGCAGGGTGAAATCTCCTTCTGCGCCTACAACACGGGCATCGGCTGGCGGAACATCATCGAGAAGATGCACATGACGGCCACGCTCACCAAGTGGTACGACGAGCACGGCCGCCATGAAATCTTCGCTGGCAACAAGGCCGTCCCGATGGCCGACCAGAGCCACACGCTGGTGCTGAACGCCGAGGCCGTCGCCGCCGGTGCACAGACGGATCTGGACGATCTGCACATCGCCAAGAACGCCCGCGAGGAGAAACTCGAGGCACGCAAGACCGCACACATGACGCCCGAGGAAATGCGTCATCATCAGGAGATGGAGCGGCTCTATCGTCAGGAAGTCCTCAAGGAGCAGCCCACGCTGCAGATTGCGGGACTCCAGGGACGGCCGAAGCCCAAGGCGGATCCGGTGCAGCCGGTGATGCACAACAAGACGGTCTAAGCTCCGTCTTACATTCAGGATTGTTCGAGGCCGGTGCGTCGTAAGACGCACCGGCCTCGTTCGTTTCCACGGGTACAATGCCCGAGTGGTGCTGACTGCCCTCTCGGCCGCCCTCGCGGGGGCCGTGCACGTCCTCTCCGGACCCGACCACTTGGCCGCCGTGGCGCCCCTTGCCATCGCCGACCGTGAGCGCAGTTGGCTCGCGGGCTGGACATGGGGGCTGGGGCACGCCTCAGGCGTTGTGGCCGTGGCCGTGCTGGCCGTGCTGCTGCGCGACCTGTTGCCCCCCCTGACTGCGATCTCCCAGTGGGGTGAACGCATCGTCGGTAGCGCGCTCATAGGAGTTGGGCTGTGGGCTTTCCGGCAGGGGCTGGACATCGGAACGAGCCCCCACATGCACGGAGGCGTCGCGCACGCCCACGTGCACGTGCGGCGCGGCCCCCTGGTGCTGCAGCGACTCGGACATGCGCATGCCGCCTTCCTTATGGGCATCCTCCACGGCGTCGCCGGCACGTCCCACTTCCTGGGCGTACTGCCCGCGCTGGCGCTTCCCACGCGCGCCGAGTCCCTCACCTACATCGGTGTTTTCGGCATGGCCAGCGTCGCGGCCATGACCGGGTTTGCTGCCGCCGTCGGCATCATGGCGCAGCGGTCGTCCGCGCATGGGATCGCCGCGCACCGGTTCCTGGTGCTTGCCGGCGCGATGCTGGCCATCGTCGTCGGCGGGTACTGGCTCATCAGCGGATTGCCGGCAACGCCGGCCTGAGAAGGAGCAGCATGCCGCGCACATCGCTCGTGATGGTCGGGGTGCTCGTCGCCGCATGCGGGCTCACGCTGCGTGCGGCCGACACACCACCCGAGGATTTCGTCAAGGCCATGCGGGACGTGGCCGCCTTCGTCCAGGAGATGGGCAAGCCCCAGGCGGAGATGGACTTCGCGAGGGCCAAGCAGTACGTCCCCACCGTGCGCGACGCCTTCGCCGTCGTCGAGCGCTACTGGCTGGACCGCAATCAGACCGGCAAGTACTTCAAGGACATCGAGCTCGCCGAGGAGATGATCAAGCTCGCCAGCGATATGGGCGTAGCCGCGAACCTCCAGAACGCCGAGGGTGTGCGATGGGCCGTCCAGACCCTCGGTGAACGGTGCCAGGTCTGCCACGCGCTCCGCCGGGAAAAGGGTCCCGACGGGTTCCTGATCAAGAACTAATCCCGTTAGCGCTTCGGTGCGGCCTTGGCCGGCGCCTTCGCTGGGGCTTTGGCGGGCGCTTTCCTGACCGGCACCGCCACCTTCTTCGGGCTGTACGTGAGCCGGACGTTGCTGACGATGGCGACCGGACGGCCCGGCGCGAGAAAAGTGTCGGTCCTCTCGGGACTGATGACCGAGAGCTTCTCTCCGAGAATGCTGACCTTCTCCTCCACCGCCGGAATCACCACCGCGACGGCTTCGACACCCGTGGGTGCCACGGCCTTGAGGCCACCGGGGCCCGCGCCGCCGGTGATGCGTTCAACGATGTCCGAGGCGGCCCTGAACTCGTTCTGGATAACCGCCCGGGCCAGCAGCGTGTTGTCCGCAGTCAATACACCGATCGTGGAGGTGTACTTCCGGTACGCCTTGCCGGTCTTGACGAGTTCTTCGGAGTACGTGTGGCGGTTGTGCAGATCGAACGTGAGCGTGACGTCCCCGGTGTGCGGTGGGAGTTCGATCACGATGCCATCGGCATAATCGCGTCCGGCCACCACGTCACAGAACTGTCGGCGAGATGACGCTCCGGCTCCGAGCGGAGACGGGCACTGCATCGACGCCGGCTCTGTCACAGGCGGGGCAGGCCTGGCCGGGGCCCGGCGCGTGGTCCGCCGCTGCTGCGCGGACACGGACGAGGTCAGCAGGAGGCAGACCGCACAGGCCAGTGCGAACCACGCCTTACTCATTGACGCAGATCAGACTCTCAGCGCCGACTGGCGAGGGCCGCGCATCGCGGCGCCGGATCAATTCCAGGAACTCCATCCGGGTGCGCGCCTCATCGCGGAATGTCCCGAGCATGGCGCTCGTCACGGCGAAGCAGTTCTGCTTCTCCACGCCTCGCATCGACATGCACAGATGCGTCCCTTCGACCACTACTGCCACGCCTAGCGGGTTGATCTTCTCGCGGATGGTTTCGGCAATCTGGTTTGTCATCCGCTCCTGAATCTGGAGCCGGCGGGCAAACACGTCCACAAGGCGCGGGATCTTGCTCAGACCGATTACCTGCTTGCGCGGAATGTAGGCCACGTGGCACTTGCCGAAGAACGGCAGCAGGTGGTGTTCGCAGAGGCTGTAGAAGTCCACATCCTTCACGATGACCATCTCGCTGTAGTCGACCGTGAAGAGGGCACCGTTCAGCACCGCATCCACGTCGGCCTGATAGCCACTGGTCAGGAAGCGGAGCGCCTGTTCGACTCGCTGGGGCGTCCGGGCAAGGCCCTCCCGGTCGGGATTCTCGCCCAGTTCAACCAGTAACTGCCTGATGAGATCCTGCACCGGTGAGATTGTACATCGGTGCCTGACCATCCTCTGCCGGTGCCATTCTCCACCCAAACACCGCGAGGAATCAGGCCGTTTCCGGCTAACGCCTCACCTGACTCCAATGCTTTGGACAGAATGAGCCCAATATCCAGGCATGTGCATCGCAGGCATCATGCACATGTCTGCATATGACTGATAAATCAACTAGTTACGATAGGTTTACTTGTGGTACACATTTTCCTTAGATGGGTATAGCCATTGGGGATGTGTTCCAAGGAGGGGTTATGAGTGCACGCATAAGTGCTTTAGTGTTCGCCCTGGTCGTCTTGACGGGCGCAGCCGCTTCGGCGCAGGAGCGCGGCGGCAACATCGCCGGAACCGTCGTGGACTCTTCGGGAGGGGTCGTGCCCGGAGTCAGCGTTACAGCAACGAACGACGTGACCAACCGCGTGCTCTCGACCGTGACCAACGGTGAAGGCGCGTTCGCCCTCCGCGAGGTCGAACCAGGCCGCTACACCGTCAAGTTCGACCTGCAGGGCTTCGGTTCGGTGCAGACGCCGAACGTGATCGTGTTGCTCGGCGCCACGGCACCGGTGAACTCGACACTGTCGCCAGCGGGCGTCCAGGCGGAGGTGGTGGTGGTGGCGCAGGCCACAACCATCGACACCCAGACTACGACTCGCCAGCGCAACATCCCGGCGGAAGAGTTCGATAACATTCCGAAGGGCCGGAGCTTCCAGAGCCTGGTCGCCGCGCTCCCCTCGGTCAACCAGGGCGAGCTCGAAGGCGGGATCCAGGTGGGCGGCGCCTCGGCCGGCGAGAACCTCTTCACCGTCGACGGCGTGGCGGTCAACAGCCAGATCAACGGCGGGCAGCGGCAGGACGCCGTGTTCGAGTACCTCCAGGAAGTCCAGGTGAAGACCTCGGGCCTTGAGGCCGAGTTCGGCGGCGCCATCGGCGGCGTAATCAGCGCGGTCACCAAGTCCGGCGGCAATACCTTCCACGGCACCTTCTTCGAACACTATTCAGGGAGCGCCCTGAGCGCAAACAACGGTGTTGACAAGCGTCTCGTGATTGACCCGGCCACGCAGAATACCGCATCAATCATCCAGGACAACGGCCAGAAATCGAACCGCAACGAAGTCGGCTTCTCAATGGGCGGCCCCATCGTCAGGGATCGGCTGTTCTTCTTCGGGTCAGCGTCGCCACGGTTCGACCAGCTCGACCGCGACTACACGCTCACCGACAACTCCACCGTCACGCTCAACCGCAGCCGGACGACGACGAGCCTGTTCGGGAAGATTACGTGGGCGCCTACCTCCCGGCTCCGGGCGAACCTTTCGTCCCTCTATACCCCCGACAAGGCCGAGGGTTCGATTCCGGCGTACAACGGCGGCGCGATCAACAGCACCACCAGCAACGCGGCAGGCCTCGCGGGCAGTCAGGCGCGTGGCTTCGAGGTTCCGCAGTGGAACATGGCCTATAACGCCGACTACACGATCGGGTCGTCCGCGCTGCTGAGCGTCCGGGGCGGCTACATGAAGGACAACTACTTCGACACGGGCGTGGACAAGGGCCAGACCTACGAGTACGTCACGTCGGCGGTCGGTCTCGCGGGTGTGCCATCGCAGTTCCAGCAGGCCGCCGGCTTCTCGAACCTGCCACGCGTGCAGATCAACGAACGCGACATTACGACCCGCAGGTTCGTGGACGCCTCCATTTCAAAGGTGTTCAACGCGGGTGGCTCGCACAGCCTCAAGGGTGGATTCGGCATCTCGCGGGCGACCAACGACGTCGAACTGGCCTACCCGAACAAGGGCTATGTGTCCGTGTTCTGGGACTCTACGTTCACCAGCGACGCCACACGCATTTCGGACCGGGGCACCTACGGCTACTACCAGATCGACTCGATCGGCACGATCGGCAAGACCGGTGCAAACATCAAGAACGTATTCATCCAGGACTCGTGGCAGGTGAACTCGAAGCTCACGCTCAACATCGGCGTGCGCTCGGAGAACGAGGACATCCCGTCTTTCCGCCCCGACATCGCGAAGGTGGGCATCCAGTTCAGCTGGAAGGAGAAAATCGCCCCCCGTCTGGGCGTGGCCTACGACCTGTTCGGTGATGGACGCGCGAAGCTGTCGGGTTCGTTCGGCCGCTACTACGACTGGACGAAGTACGAACTGGCGCGCGGCACCTTCGGCGGAGACACGTGGACGACGCGCTACCGGTCGCTTGACGACCCCGATCCAACCAAGCTCAGCGCGGCCGCACTCACGGGGCGGAACCTCTACACCTCGGCGCCCGACTCCTTCAAGGACAGCCGCATCCCGAGCTTCGGCCCCGACGTGGTGGACCCGAACATGAAGCCGATGGCGCAGAACGCCTTCAACGCCGGCCTCGAGTACCAGTTGGGCGGGAGCACGGTGCTCGGCGTCAATTTCGTGCGCAACGATCTGGTCCGTACAATCGAGGACATCGGCACGCTGGTGGACGGTAGCGAGGCGTACATCTACGGCAACCCCGGTGAGGGCCTGGCCAAGACGGCTATCACCACCGGTCTCACCGCGCCCTATGTGATGCCGAAGGCGATCCGCAACTACACCGCGCTTGAAGTGAGCCTCAACCGCCGGCTCACCAAGAACTGGTTGCTGGGCGGCAGCTACGTCTACAGCCGCCTCTACGGCAACTATCCCGGTCTGGTGAACACGGACGAGGTGTCCTACCCGGGCCGCGTGAGCATCGGCGGCCAGGAGGCGTTCGGACAACGGACGCGTCCAGGCACCAACGCCTCAAGGGCATGGGACCTCGACGAGCTCATGTTCGACTCGCGCGGCAATTTCGTGGAGGGGCTGCTCCAGACCGACCGTCCGCACGTTGGCAAGGTCTATGGGTCGTACATGTTGAAGACCGGCACCACGGTTGGCGTGAACCTTCTGGCCAGCAGCGGCACGCCGGTGAGCAAGACCGTGCAATCGATCTTCCGCTACCCAATCCTGGTGGACGGTCGCGGGTCGCTCGGCCGCACGCCGTTCCTGAGCCAGACCGACCTTTTGGTTTCACACACCTTCAGGCTCGGCGGCAGCAAGAAGCTCGGGCTTGAGTTCAACGGGTTGAATGTCTTCAACCAGCAGCAAGCCCGGCATCTGTTCGACACCGTGAACCGCATCGGCGCCAACGGACGTGTCCTTGCCAGTTCGGCGCTCCGCCTGTCCGCGCAAGACCTGCAGAAGGGCTACAACTACGACGCACTTCTGGCGGCCACGCCGGATGCGGCCAAGCCGGCCGGCACGGCGGGCGCGGGCTACAAGGATCCTCGTTTCCTGCTGGGCGACATTTTCAATACGGGCTTCGTCGGCCGCGTCGTGGTTCGCTTCTTGTTCTAGACACCCCGCCGCTGATCGGCGGAAACTCAGAGGGGGGGCTGCGGCCAACGCAGCCCCCTAATTTCTTGCGACGGCGCACCTCAGCGACGACGCCGCTCAGGCCTGACCAGCCACATCGCCATCGCCCGCTCGATCACGCCGGTGGCCTTCCCGGTCAGGCCGTAGGGTCCAAGCTCCAGGGGATCGACCAGCGAAGCCTCTGACACATCGGACGCCGCCGCCAGCGCGCCGCCCACCGGCCAGCACAGGAAGTCCACCAGCACGAAGTGAAACCGGACACGGCCTGCATCGTCGCGCATGATGCGGTCGAAGACTTCGACCACCGGGCCGACCTCCACCTGAAGGCCGGTCTCCTCTTCCATTTCGCGTGCGACGCCCGCTTCAAGCGTCTCACCCACCTCCAGCGTGCCGCCCGGCAGGCTCCATTCACCAGCCAGGGGCTCGAACCTGCGCCTGATCAGCACCACGCGCCCGTCATCGACGATCACGCCACCCACACCGACGATCGGCCGCTCAGGGTACTCGCGGCTCATAGCGCCAGCGATGCCTCCGCATTCAGGTTCCAATCCGCGAACTGCCCCGCGCGGAACCGGCGCAGCCCGGCCGCGGCGATCATGGCGGCGTTGTCCGTGGACAGCGACACTCGCGGAATGAGGAGGGGCAGCCCGAGCGCCGCCGCCCGCGCTGACGCCACCGTGCGGAGGCGGCTGTTGGCGGACACGCCGCCGGCGATGCCCACGCTCGCGGCTCCTTCATCGACGGCCGCTTCCATGAGCCGGTCCACCAGCGTCTCCACCGCAACGCGCTGGAAGCTCGCGGCGATGCCGGCACGCTCGGCATCCGGCAGACTGGCGGGGCCCTCGACACCCAGCGCCTCGACCCTGGCGGTCACATGCCGGAGCACGGCCGTCTTCAGGCCGCTGAAGCTGAAGTCGCGCGTCCCGGGCAGGTCCGGCGCGTTGCGGTCCGGATGGGTCAGGCGCATCCGGGGAAACCGGACGGCGTGCTCGTCGCCGTGCTGCGACAGACGATCAATCACCGGCCCGCCCGGATACCCGAGCCCAAGAAGCCGTGCCACCTTGTCGAAGGCCTCGCCGGCCGCATCATCGCGTGTCCGTCCCAGGCGCACGTAGGCGCCAGGCCGATCCACCCGGTACAGGCTGGTGTGGCCACCCGAGACAAGGAGCACGACGGCCGGCAGCGGCATTTCGCCGTGCTCAAGGACCAACGACTCGATGTGCCCCGCGAGGTGATGCACCGCCACCAGCGGCAGGCCGCGCGAAAAGGCCAGCGCCTTGGCGAAGGACACGCCGACCAGCAGCGACCCCACGAGCCCCGGACCCTGCGTCACCGCCACGGCACCACAGTCAGCGAGTCCCAGGCCCGCTTCGCTGAAGGCCGCGTCCACGACGCCGCAGATGTCGCGGACGTGCTGGCGGGAGGCCAGCTCGGGCACCACACCGCCCCACTCACGGTGAAGCCCTGCTTGCGACGCCACCACGTTGGCGTGGATCTGCCAGGGCCGGGCGGTCACACCTGTTTCCGAGACCAGCGCCGCGCTCGTCTCGTCGCAGGAGGTCTCGATGCCGAGCATCGTGAAGGACACTAGGCCGCCGGAGACGCCTGCGCCATCGCCGCGAGGGCCTCGCCAAACGGTGCCCGTGCGATCCCGCGCTCAGTGATGATGGCGGTGATGTAGCGGTTGGGAGTCACGTCGAAGGCGGGATTCCGGATGCGGGCGCCGACCGGTGTCAGCCTCGACGTGCCCACGTGCGTGACCTCCCGCTCGTTCCGCTCCTCGATCGGGATACCGCTGCCATCCGCCGTCGCCAGATCCACGGTCGACATCGGCGCGGCCACGTAAAAGGGAATGCCGTGCTCCTTTGCCAGGATCGCCAGCGAGTAGGTGCCGATCTTGTTGGCGGCATCGCCGTTGGCGGCAATCCGGTCGGCCCCGACCACCACCAGGTCAATGCGGCTGGTCCGCATCAGTGCCCCGGCCATGTTGTCCGTGATGACGGTGGTGTCGATCCCGTCGCGCACCAGTTCCCAGGCCGTCAGCCGGGCACCCTGCAGGAAGGGTCTGGTCTCATCGGCCAGCACCGTCACCTGCTTGCCCTGCTCCACTGCGCCGCGAATGACACCAAGCGCCGTGCCGTAGCCTGCCGTGGCGAGCGCCCCGGCGTTGCAGTGCGTCAGGATGCAGGCGGTGTCGGGCACCAGCGAGGCGCCGAAGGCGCCGATGGCGCGGCAGCTCGCCACGTCGTCGTCGTGAATGCGGCGGGCTTCCGTCTCGAGTCTCGCCCTGATCTCGTCCACCGACGCGCCGGCCGCGGCAGCAGCGGCAAACGTCTGCTTCATCCGCTCGATCCCCCAGAAGAGATTCACAGCCGTCGGCCGCGTCGCCGCGAGCAGCTCACAGGTTTTCTGGAACTCGGTGGTGAACTGCTTCGTGCCTGTCGCGCGGCTCCGGCGCATCTCCAGCGCGATGCCAAATGCGGCGGCGACGCCGATGGCCGGAGCGCCCCGGATGACCATCGTCGTGATGGCCTTTGCCACCTGGGCAGCCGTGATACAGCGCACGTACACTTCCCGGGAAGGAAGCTTGCGCTGATCGATCATGACAATCTGGTCGTCGTCCCACGCGATGGTTGGCAGCATTCGATATGGATCCCGTCAACAGACTACCGGAGGCTGCCGCCGTCAAACGGCAGCGGGAATAGATCGCCAAGACGATACCGACCGGTCTCCTCCGTCAGGTTCGCCAGGATCACCTCGACGTTGCCGGCAAACTCCCAGAGGATCTGCCGGCAGGCACCGCAGGGCGGCGTGGGCGAGGAGGCGTCGGCCACCACCGCCACGCGCCGGAACCGCGTGTGGCCCTGGGAGAGAGCCGTGAACACCGCCACCCGCTCGGCGCACACGGTCAGGCCGTAGGTCGCATTCTCCACGTTGCAGCCGGTGACGATGAGACCGTCCTCGGTCTCCAGTGCGGCACCCACCTTGAACCCGGAGAATCTGGCCTGGGCATTGAGCCGCACCGTGCGGGCCGCCTCGATCAGTGCCGTTGCGTCAGAGCCGCTCAACGATGCCCTCCAGCAGCGAGATGAACGCCCCCTTCACCCGCTGCGCGGTCTCCAGCACCTCGCTGTGCACCAGCGGCTGGTTGATCACGCCGGCCGCCATGTTCGTGATGCACGAGATACCCAGGACGTCAACGCCCATGTGCCGGGCGGCGATGGCCTCGGGTACGGTGGACATCCCGACAGCGTCGGCGCCGATGGTCCGCAGGTAGCGGATTTCCGCGGGCGTTTCGTAGCTGGGTCCATGCAGCCCGGCGTAGATCCCGTGAGTCACGGCCACACCGCGGACTCGCGCGGCATCGTCGGCAATGCGCCGCAGCCTGGCCGAGTAGACCTCGGACATGTCGGGAAACCTCGGCCCCATCCGCTCATCATTCGGGCCCACCAGGGGATTGCTGCCCATGAGGTTCAGGTGGTCGTCGATTACCATCAACGCGCCGCTGGCAAAGCCGGTGTTGATGCCGCCTGCGGCATTCGTCAGGATCAGTTCCCGCACCCCGACACGCGCCATGACCCGGGTGGCAAAGACCACGGTGGCCAGGTCGTGCCCCTCATAGAAGTGCGCCCGTCCGGAGAGCACGGCGACTCGACGCCCACCGACCGACCCCACAACCAGCTTGCCCGCGTGCCCGACCACCCGCGACACGGGCCAGTGCGGCAGGTCGCCATACGGCAGGGTCACGGCATCCGGCAACGCGTCAGCAAAATCACCCAACCCGGAACCCAGCACAATGGCCGTCGCCGGCGGCGTGCCGCACTGGGCCAGGACAGCCGCGGCGGCCGCCTCGATGCGTGCGAAGGGATCCCCTGCCCCGCTCACAACAGCATCCCCGCAATCGTGGCGGTGATGAAGTTGGCGAACGTGCCCGCCACCATCGCGCGGAGTCCGAGCCGCGCCAGGTCGTGCCGTCGCTCCGGTACCAGCGCGCCGATGCCGCCGATCTGAATGCCGATCGAGCTGAAGTTCGCGAACCCGCACAGGGCAAAGGTCGCGATCGTGAACGACTTCGGGTCGAGTACGTCTTTGAGCGGCCCGAGCTGTGAATAGGCCACGAACTCGTTCAGGACCATGCGCGTCCCGAGCAGGTTGCCGATCGTGGCCGCGTCCCGCCACGGCACACCCAACCCCCACGCCACCGGGGCAAACACCCACCCGAACACCTGCTGCAGGCTGACCCCCACAAGACCCAGCCCGGCGTTGACCAGCGCGATGATCGCCAGAAAGGAGATGAGCATCGCGCCCACGTTCAGGGCCAGGTGCAGCCCTTCGCCCGTGCCACGCCCGATGGCGTCGATGACGTTGACGTCCGTCCGCTCGACCGTGAGCTTCACAGTCCCCATCGTCTCGGGCACGGCAGTCTCCGGCACGAACATCTTCGCCATCATGAGCGTGCCAGGCGCGGTCATGATCACCGCCGTCAGCAGGTGCTTCGCCTCGATGCCGAACAGGATGTAGGCCGCCATGATGCCGCCGGAGATGTGCGCCATCCCGGAGGTCATCACCGTCATCAGTTCCGACTGGGTCATCTTCGGCAGGAACGGACGGATCGTGAGCGGCGCCTCGGTCTGTCCCATGAAGATGCTGGCGGCGACATTCAGCGTCTCCGCGCCGCTGGCCCGCATGACAAACCGCATGCCCACGGCGAAGATGCGCACCACGATCTGCATGATGCCGAAGTAGTAGAGCATCGCGAAGAGCGCCGCGATGAAGATGATGGTCGGCAGCACCTGGAACGCGAAAATGACGCCGAACTGCGCGCCCTCGGGGCCGAGCACCGTAGTCATGATCCTCGGCCAGACGTCCTTGCTGCCCAGCGGGCCGAACACGAAGGAGGACCCGACGAAGGCGAAGTCCAGCACCCGGTTGATCACGCCGCCCAGCGCCTGGAAGGTCCGCTGCCCCGCAGCCGTCTTGAGCACCACGATCGCGAAGAGGAACTGCAGGCTAAGCCCCCAGGCCACCGTGCGGTAGTCGATGGCGCTCCTGGCCGAAGAGCAGGCATAGGCGAGGCCGAGAATCAGCGAGAGGCCCACGAGGGGCTGTGCCCTGGGCACGCCGGACACGGCCAGCAGGATGGACACCGCGATCACGGCGAGCAGGACACCGCCGATCAGGGTGTCGCGCTTCGTCCACGCCTGCCAGGCCGCACGCGGTGGGTAGCCGGGTGACTCAGCTTCGTGAGTGCCGCTCGGTGGGGTGTCGGATGTGGACATGATGGGTCAGGGTACCCGCGAAGGGGCCTCTACTGCACGAGGCCGAGGACTTTCGGCGGACGCGCCACGGGCGCCTCCGAGAGCGACCAGGCGTCCCGGCACAGGGCGAGGGCCTCGTCCAGCCCGCGGCCGTCCCGATGATGACACTCGAGCAGCGGCTGCCCCGCCTCGACGCGGTCGCCGGTCGTGGCCCGCACCATGATGCCCACGGCAGGGTCCACGGCGTCACCGACCTTGTCCCGTCCTGCGCCCAGCGCGTGGCTCGCGCGGCCCACGGCGATCGCCGTCATCCGCTCGACATAGCCGGCGCGAGGCGCCGTCAGCACATGCACCGTCTTCACGGACGGGAGCCGCGAGGGGTCATCAATCACGCGTGGGTCGCCGCCCTGCCGCTCCACGACACGCCGGAACGTCTCCAGCGCGCGACCCGACGCGATGACGCCATCTGCCAGGACAAGCGCGTCCGCGTCGTCGCGTGCCACACCCGCCAGAATCAGCATCCGCGACGCCAGCATCCGCACCACCGCGGTCACGTCGGCGGGACCGTGCCCGGCGAGCGTCTCCACGCACTCACGAATCTCCATCGCATTGCCCACGGCGTGGCCCAGTGGAGCTTCCATCGCCGTGATCACCGCCTCGGTCCGCACGCCAGCGGCGTTCCCGATGCCGACCATCGCCGTCGCCAGGGCCCTCGCGTGGGTTTCGTCCTTCATGAACGCCCCGTTGCCGCACTTCACATCCAGGACGACGGCGTCGGATCCTTCCGCCAGCTTCTTGCTCATGATCGACGAGGCAATCAACGGCAGGCTGTCCACCGTGCCGGTCACGTCCCGAAGCGCGTAGAGCTTCTTGTCGGCCGGAGCCAGCGTGGCCGTCTGGCCGATCATGCACGTGCCGATCTCGCGCAACACGGTCTTGAATTCCTCGATCGACAGATCGACACGGAACCCCGGGATCGACTCGAGCTTGTCGAGGGTGCCGCCCGTGTGCCCCAACCCCCGGCCCGACATCTTTGGCACCACGACGCCGCACGCCGCGACGATGGGCGCGAGGGCAATCGACACCTTGTCGCCGACGCCACCCGTGCTGTGCTTCCCGACCTTCACGCCGGGAATACCGGACAGATCCACGCGCTCGCCGGACCGGACCATCGCATCGGTCAGCGCCGAGGTCTCCTCGGGCGTCATGCCGTTGAGCACGATCGCCATCAGCAATGCCGCCGACTGGTAATCGGACCACCCGCCACCGGTGGCCCCGGTGACAAAGGCGTCGATCTCCTGCCGGCTGAGGGCGTGGTGATCGCGCTTGCGGATGATGATGTCGACGGCTCGCATGACTAGGTAGGGTACCGGGAGTGGTCAGTATAGTCACACGGGCGTGCGGAGCCGGCGTGGCGGATGGCCTCCTGGCGTGGGCCGGGCACGGGGGCGACTGCCCTGGCCGCGGGTGACCGACAATAGAGCCACGCCCCGATGACACGTCTTCGCACCCTACTGGCCGCCGCCGCACTCGTGGGCACTGCCGCGCTGATCGCCGGGCAGGAACCGCTGCCGTCGCTGGTGCTCCCAGGTGCGGGACTGCCCGCGATCGACCGGGGCCTCCGCGAATGGGACGCCCCGCGCCCGCCCGGTGGCGCACGGACGGCCATCAGCCGGCTGGACGAGCCGGATCCGGACATGCTGCGCGCGAGCCTCATCGTGAAGTTCGCGGACGACGCGCCAGCAGAGACGCGCGTCAGGACCCTCTCCGGCATTCACGGCACCCGCGTGCCACGACAGGCCTGGGCCGACTTCGACGTCGTGATGCTGCCGCCCGGCGAGGACCCCGCGCACGCCGCTGCCACCATCGCGACCCGGCCGGACGTGGAGTACGCGCAGCCGCGCTACCGCATCCACAAGCTCTTCGTGCCGAACGACCCGCTCTACTCCCGCCAGTGGAACTTCCCGGCCATCGACATGGAACGTGCGTGGGACATCAACCAGGGCGCCTCGTCGAACGTCGTGGTGGCGGTGCTCGACACCGGCGTCGCGTTCCAGACCACGACGCTTCGCTTCACGGGCCAGGCCATCTTCCCCTTCCCGCCCCTCGGCCAGGTGGACGTGCCGTTTGCCGCCGCGCCGGAACTCGGGGGCGCCGACCGCTTCGTCGCCCCTCGCGACTTCATCTGGAACACGGACCTCCCGCTCGACATGGACGGGCACGGCACGCACATCGCGGGCACGATCGGACAGGTCACCAACAACGGGTCGGGCGTTGCAGGCCTCGCCTTCAACGTGCGCCTCATGCCAATCAAGGTGCTCGACGGCGACTGGGATGCCATCTTCAACAGCCCGTTCATCGCCAGCGACGATCTGATCGCGCGGGCCATCCACTACGCCGCCGACAACGGCGCCCATGTCCTCAACCTCAGCGTGGGGCGCGAAGGCCCGCCCGCTCCCGCGGTTCGGGCCGCGATCGAATACGCCGTGGGGCGCGGCGTCTTTGTTGTGGTGGCGGCCGGCAACGAGTTCGAGGTCGGTAATGCCCCGAACCGCTTTGCAGACTTCGCCGCGGACATTCGCGGCATGGTGGCCGTGGGCAGCACGGGGCGTGGCAACCAGCGGGCCTTCTACTCCAGCACGGGGCCCCATCTGGAGCTGGTTGCCCCTGGTGGAGATATGCGGCGCGGCGGCACCGCTGCCGGCATCCTCCAGCAAACCTACGATCCGGACGTCGTGGACCGCTTCTTCCTCTCCCGCTTCGGACCGCCCCGCTTTGACATGTTCGTCTACGACTACTACCAGGGCACGTCCATGGCCGCGCCGCACGTGGCGGGGTTTGCCGCGCTGCTGATGCAGCAGGGCATCACCACGCCTGCGGTCATCGAAGCGCTGATGAAAGCCACGGCCACCGACCTCGGGACGCCTGGACGCGACAACGAGTACGGCTACGGTCTGATCAATCCTCGCGCCGCCCTCCGGGGCATGGGGTTGCTCAAGTGAAGGCCGCCGCCGGCCTCCTGCTCATCGCCCTGCTCATGGCGACCCCGGCCTCGGCCCAGTCGCCCGCGTCACGGCGCGAGCCGGTACCGCCGCGCATGACAGTCATGCTCTTCGCCGACGCCGGCGTCGACATCCTGCACGCCGTCGACAGCCTTCACGCGATCTTCAACAGGAACAGTGCCGGCAGCATCGGCGGTGGTCTGCGCGTCGTCCTCCCGAAAGGACTCTTCGCGAACGTGCGCGCCAGCCGTCTCCAGATGACCGGCGAGCGCACGTTCCTCTTCGAGGGGCAGAGCTATTCCCTTGGCGTGGCCGACACGCTCACGATCATCCCGATTCAGGTGTCCGTGGCCGTTCGAACAGGGCGCCTGGGCGAGCGCGCCGTACCGTACATGGGCGGCGGCGTCGGGTGGTATCGCGCCAGCGAGCAGTCGGCCTTTTCGGACGCGAGTGAGACAGCCGAACGGACCTCGCCCGGGATCCACCTGATGGGTGGCGCTGATGTCCGGCTCTGGAAGGGGCTCGGGCTGGGCGGCGAAGTGGAGTGGAGCCATGTGCCCGGCGGCCTGGCCGGCACCGGGGTGGCCACAAGCCTGCAGGACACCAACCTCGGTGGGGTGTCCGTCCGGATGCGGCTGCTCGTCGGCGGATGGTGACGGACCCCGGCGGGGCATCGTTCGCCACGCGGGTGATGTCCGCGGTGCGGCGGATCCCGGTGGGGCGCGTGGCCACCTACGGTGACATCGCGGCCCTGGCGGGCAGCCCACGCGCCCATCGCGCCGTGGGCACCGTGATGCGCGAGTGCCGCGACCCGGGACTCCCCTGTCACCGCGTCGTCGCGGCCGGCGGGGCCATCGGGGGCTACGGCGGCAATCTCCAACTGAAACGCGAGTTGCTTCGCGCCGAGGGCCTGGAGGTCACACCCACGCGCGTCCGTGGATTTGCCGTCGTGCGCTGGACCGGCCCTGGACGGCGCGCGGCCGTGAGGGCCCGGTGAGGGAGCGGGCGTTCGATAACATGCGGGGATTGATGCGTCGCCTCCTCCTCGTGTTCCCCCGACTCCTGGTCTTCGCAACGCTGGCACTCACTCCGTCGGCAGCGGCGGCGCAAGGGCGCGGTTCTATCTCAGGCCGTGTCATGGACCAGACGGGCGCCGTCCTGCCTGGCGTCAGTATCACGCTCGCCACCGCGAACGCCCGAGACCCCCTCGAGACACTCTCCGACCAGACCGGCCGCTATCACTTCGACGCGGTGACCGAGGGCCCGGCCGACATCGTGTTCCGGCTGATCAACTTTGGCTCCGTTCGGCGGTCTCTCTCGGTCGTGCCCGAGGGCATCACGGTCGACGTGGTGCTGGTGGTGGCAGCCAGCGCCGACATCGTGATCACGGCACCACGAACGTTCCGCAACCTTGCGGAGATTGACCGGCCAGCGGAGAACCTTGTGGGTGTCGCATCCGCCGGAAGCGAAGGTGCGATCACCGCCACGCAGCTGGCCGCACGGCCCGTCAACCGGGCCACTGAGATTCTCGAAACGGTGCCCGGGTTGGTCGTCAGTCAGCACAGCGGCGAGGGAAAAGCCAATCAGTACTACCTGCGCGGCTTCAACCTGGACCACGGCTTCGACTTCGCACAGTCCATCGCCGGCGTGCCCGTGAACATGCCCACGCACGCGCATGCCCAGGGCTATGCCGACGCGAACTTCCTGATTCCCGAACTGGTCAGCGGCGTGCAGTTCCGCAAGGGTCCGTACTACGCCGAGAATGGCGACTTCTCGTCCGCCGGTTCGGCCAGCATCAGCTACTTCAACGTGCTTGACCGGCCGCTGGTGACGATGACCGGCGGGTCCTTCGGGTACAACCGAGTACTGGCTGCGGCGTCCCCCCAGGTCGGCTCCGGGAACCTGCTCGCCGCCTTCGAATGGGAGCGGGACAACGGCCCCTGGATCAGCCCGAACAACAAGGACAAGTTCAACACCGTGCTGCGCTTCAGCCGCGGCAATGCCCGCACAGGCTTTTCAGCCACCTTCTTCGGCTACACGAACCACTGGCACTCGACCGACCAGATCCCGAAGCGTGCCGTGGACGCCGGCCTCATCAGCCGCTTCGGCTTCATCGAGGAGTCAGACGGAGGCGAGACCTATCGCTACGCGGGCGTGGCCGACTGGCAGCATTCATCGACGAACGACTCCACCCGCGCGACAGCCTACCTGCAGCGGTACGGCGTGCAGCTCTTCCACAACTTCACGTATTTCATGCGCGACCCCGAAAACGGCGACCAGTTCGAGCAGTTCGAGGAGCGGTGGACGGCCGGCGGCAAACTCACCCACCGCCGCCTGCAGCGCGTCGGAGGCCGACCGACGGAAACCCTCATCGGCGTGGATGTGCGACACGACTCCGTCGGTGGCCCGCTCGGGCTCTACCTGACCACCCAGACACGGCGACGCGAAACCGTGCGGGCCGACGATGCCAACCAGACAGCCCTCGGCCTGTTCGGTGAGACCGAAATCGAGTGGAGCCGAGTGGTCCGCACGACGTTCGGCGTGCGCGGCAACGTGTACCGGTGGCGCGTGGCGGCTGGGAATCCAGCGAACTCAGGACAGGCCGCCTCGGCTATCGTCAACCCCAAGGTTTCGGCGGCGTTCGGGCCCTGGAAAGGCACGGAGGTGTACGCCAATGCCGGCACCGGCTACCACTCGAATTCGGCCCTGGGCATCGTGCTGACGACGGACCCGTTCACGGGACAGCCGGCCACCCCATCGCCCGCCTTCGCCCAGGCGCGCGGTGCCGAGGTCGGAATGCGAACGGTCGCGCTGAAACGTGCGCAGCTCACCGGAACCCTCTGGTACCTCGGCATCGATTCGGAACTGGTCTACGTCGGCGACTCAGGAAGCACGGAGGCCGGCCCAGCCAGCCGTCGGACGGGCGTCGAGTTGACCAGCTACCTGTACCCGAATGCCTGGATCTCGATGGACGTGGACCTCTCGTTCTCCCGGGCGCGATACACGGGCGTCCCGACAGACGCATCGTCGATTCCAGGCTCGCTCAACCGGGTGCTGGCGGCCGGGATCGCCGTCATGCCGCCGGGCGGCGTCGCGTCCGGCGTCTTCGGCAGCCTCCGCATGCGGCACTTCGGCCCGCGCCCGCTCATCGAAGACGACAGTGTGCGTTCGCGTGCCACGACCATCGTCAACGGCGAGGCCGGCTACAAGTTCTCGGAGAAGGTGCGGCTGTTTCTGACAGGCTTCAACCTGCTGAACCAGCAGGTCTCGGACATCGACTACTACTTCGAGTCGCAGCTCAGGAACGAACCGGCGCCGGTGGCCGACATCCACTTCCACGCGGCGATTCCTCGCTCGGCGCGGGCGTCCCTCCAGATCTCGTTTTAGCGCGGCGCGGGCGGGACGTCCGGACGACGATGCTCTACTTGCATGTGCTCGACCGGGGCGCGTTGGGCGTGAAGAGTCCAAGGGATCGGCTGTGAGCGGTTGCGCACCAATCTTGGCGCGTAACCACGCGCCGCAGTCGAGTGCGACGATGTTCGCGGATCGGCCGAAGGCGTAGTTCGGCAGACAGCATCGCGGCACCTTGCGCAGTCGCGCTAGAATCTCGACATGGTGATCACATCCGGCAGAGTCGTGGCGGGAAAGATCATTGTTGATGGCGACCCATTGCCGGACGGTGCCGTTGTTACGGTTCTGAGTCGCGAGGGTGACGAGACATTCACGCTCGATCCCTCGGCCGAGGCTGAGCTTCTCGAATCGATGGCCGAGGGCGACAGGGGCGAGACGTTTCCAGCCGAAGAAGTCCTGCGGGCGCTTCGGAACCTCGAGTGACCACCCGCCTCTCCGTGCGCTTCACTCGCCGTGCCGCAAGGCACGTCGACGAAGCCGGACGGTGGTGGCACACCAATCGGACGAAGGCGCCTGGTGCCCTGCGCGAGGAACTCGCCCGGGCGCTGCAACTCATCGCCACTCAGCCAGACGCAGGGGCAACCGCCCGCAACCTTCGCCTCGCCGGCGTGCGTCGCATCCTGCTGCGTCGCGTTAACTATCACCTCTACTATCGGCTCGTCGAGTTCCCTGCACATTCCATCCAGGTCGTTGCGCTGTGGCATGCCAGTCGCGGCGACGTCCCAGACCTATAACAAGCCGCCGAACAGCCGGCTGCACTTGACGGCAGCCGCGGTAGGATCCGGGTGACTCGCGGCGTCGGCGTGCGGCCGCCGCAACTGAGCCGCGGTCGTTGACCGCTTTGGAGCAACCCGTGACAACTTCCAAGATTCGCCGAGTCTCTCAGTCCTGGTGGGCATCTTCCGCTCTCGCTTTGCTACTGATGACGGTGGTGCAGCCGGTCGTTTATGGCGGGGAGCAAGACAGACATCCGACCTCGGACGATCGGGATCTGCTGGCGGGCCTCGATCAAGTCTTTAGTCTGATTCAAGCTAATTTTGTAGAACGCGTCGCTCCACGAATCCTAGCCGAAGCGGCGACAAGTGGGATGCTGGATGCCGCGGATCCCACCGGGTCTCTTCTCGGGAAAGATCCCTTTAGGAAGCTGTTGCGGCAGTCGAGTGAAGTGCGGAACGACAAAGACTGGGTGAAAGTGGTCTCGGCGACTTTTGTGGAACTGAGGAAGAAGGATTACACCAAGGAAGCTCTTCAGCAGGTGGCGTTTGGCGGCATGCAACGGATGATCAAGGCTGTGGATTCTGACGGTGGAATATTGCCGGCAAACTATAGCCCTTTTAGCACTCCAGCATCAGGGGGGATCGGAGTGACGATCCGTGTCTGCGATGGTATTGCCCGTGTGACGTCCATCGCTGACGACGGCCCCGCCAGTCGAGCCGGTGTACGTCCGACGGACAGCATCACCACCGTCGACGGACGGTCGCTAACTGGTTTGACCGCTGGCAACGTGATTGACCTGCTGCGCGGACCCAGGGGCACCGATCTGCGTGTCGGCGTCCGGCGTAGCGGCTCTGGCGAAGTGGCGGATCTTGAAATCGTGCGCAATGAGATTCGCACCGTGAGCGTCCGCCCAGCGTCCATGATTGACGCACACACTGGATACATAGGCCTGAATAACTTCGCGGATGGCACCGACCGCGACTTCGGTCACGCTATCAGCGACTTGGCCGCCAAGGGTATGAGACGGCTGGTGCTGGATATTCGCGACAATGCCGGCGGTCCCTTCGATCAGGCGATCAGACTAGCGATGCGGTTTCTTCCGCGCGGCGACTTGATTGTTTCTACGCGTGGCCGAGTGCGCAATTCTGATTCGGATTATCGAGCGACGGAAGCGAATCCCTGGGTTGAGCTGAGACTGGCGATCCTTGTGAATGGCGTGACCGCTGCTGGGGCGGAAGTTCTCGCGGCCGCGCTCCAAGACAATCGTCGAGCGGTCGTTGTCGGGACACAGACGTTTGGAAGCAGGTCGGTTCAGTCGGTGTATCGCGTGGCTGGCGGCTCCCGCATATCTTTGACGACGTCTCGATGGTTTCGCCCCAAGGACACGGCGGTACCTTCTGGAGGCATAGCTCCGGACATCCTCGCGGACGGGCCTCCCTGCGGTGAGCTGGTCATCGGCAGCGCGAACGATCGCCAGCTTCAGCGGGCGTTGGAGACATTCAAAGAGGGTCGCTGACGCAATGGTTAGCGATTTCGTTTGAGCAACCGGCGGTGAGCGTCAAGGTAGTTGTCGCCGTCGTCATGCAGTCTCACGGTCGCTGTGGCTCGGCTCCGGGTTGAGCACCACGGTTCCGAGGGGCGT
>JBEBFY010000020.1:0-58472 GCA_040081715.1 Vicinamibacterales bacterium
TGCCAGTGAGAAGGGTCTCGTCACGTCGTCGTCGCTTCCTTGCCCCCCTTGGTCCAACGTCCAAGAGCAAGCGACAACTATCCTGACGCAGGGGGCCGGCGAGATAGGTAACGCGATCAATCGTCAGGGGACATGGGTAACACCCAGTTGTCCTTTTATCAGCGCCTTTCGTTCGTCGATCCGGCCGAGTAAGACGTCGCAGAAGAACACGGGCCAGATCCCATCATCGACTTCCTCACCGCCGTGAAATGCGAACACGACATCGGGTCAGCCAGGCCGCTCCAGGGTTCGGTGGGTCGGCGGGGGCATCGCGGTGCTCCAACCGTTCGGCGATCACGCGCAGGGCCAGTGCCTGCACACGTGCCACCGCTTCATCGCGGTCGGCGCCATAGGCCATCACGCCAGACAGCACCGGGATTTCGGCCAACCAGCGGCCATCGTCTTCCCGTTCGATCTCCACAGTGAACGTCACAGGGGCCATCTAGCGCCGGCCGACTGTCCAACAAGCGAACAAGGTCTCGGAACCCACGCGGGCGTCATTGCAGATCTCGTTCTAATCTTGGCCTAGCGGGGCGCGGGTCGGAACGCCTTGGGCGCGCACCGCGCGCGCTGGTCCGCACCGGGGGTGCCCTCCCGATAGGCGCGATGGCAGTTGCTGCAGGACGTGCTGAGCTGGTCGGTGGCCTCAATGAGCCGATCCTGATCCTTCGCACGCGCGGCCATGGCTGACACGAGGGCCGCTTCGCGCGTCTCGTTCGCATAGCGCTTCCAGTCGGGATCTGTGACAGGAGCTATACGGCCGTTCGAACACGTGCGGCCTGGCAGCAGCAGGAGCGGCGTCGCCTCAGCCATCGCCAGTGCGCTGTTCTCCACGGCCTCCCAGCCGCCGAACACGCTCCGCAGCAGGTCCGTCGAGACCGACCCTCGCATGTCGCGCGGAATCGTGGCCGGGTCGTCGGTCTGCCCGGCAAAGACCACATTCGACGCCGGGAAGTACAGGCCGCGCATGAGTTGATTGACCGTGCCCGGCGTGGACGGCGGACGTGCCGCCGCCTGGGGCCTGGGCCGCGCCGGTCCGGCCGGCGTCGTGCCGGTGGGCCGTGGTTGCTGCCCAGCCGTCGCAGCGGCACAGGCGAGCGCGAGTACCGCCATCGCCCCCGCGCGCAGCACCCGTCGGTGCCCCGTCATGATGAGCGGCGCAGGTCGCGCAACGGAGCCACGTCGTCCACCGTGAAGGCGAACGAGAAGCGGCACCCCGCACCCACCGACACCGGACGGAGGTCCGCCAGCTCGAGGGTTGGGTGGTCGAGGATCTCCATCGAGGCGTCGCCGGCCCAGATCGGCGAGAACTGCACGTTCCGGGAACGCAGTTGCACCAGTTCGTGGACCGCGGGGCGGTCGTGCTTGCCGCGCTCACGCTCAGGGGAGTACCGCACGTTGATCCCGCGCTCGAAGCCCGGGGACAGACGGGTGATCCACACGGACCCGATCTGCTTGGGCCATCCCTGTGCGAGGCCGCGCATCAGTGCCGTATCCTGATCCACGAAGATGAACGGGCAGTACGCGGCGTCGGTCGCAAACTGCCACTCGGCGAAGTACGCCACGCACGCGCCGCCGTCCGGCGCCAGCGACGAGGTGCCTCTGGGGGTGCGTGGTCTCGTGTAGCCCTTCAGCATGTGCGTCTCGATGCGCGGTTCAATAGAACCCGATCGCGCGTCCCGCAATCCCGACACCGCTCCAGAGGCACACGGAGACGATGGCCACGAGCCTGGCCTTCGCCGGATCGACCTCCGCGCCGCCGGCCAGCGCCACGCGCTGCCGCACCGTGAAGGTATAGAGCGTGGCGGCCACGAGGAAGCCCATCTTCACCCAGAACGCGGGATTGAAGTAGCACTTCGTCGTCTCGGACATAAAGAGCAGGATGCCCGTGACGATAAGCCCCAGCAGGCTCGCGACCAGCCACGGGTGCACGTCGCGCGAGATCTGCGAGGCGGACAGCCGCCGCATGCCCCAGCCCATCATGCGCAGGTCCACAATAAGCACGGCCCCGCCCATCAGCGCCAGCGCCAGGAGGTGTCCCGCCTCAATGACGGGAAACAGCCACGTGGACTCGCGAATGGCCGTGCCAATCGCGGTGTTCTCAATCCACTCAATCAGGGGCAGCGGGTCCATCGCGGTGTCTGCTTAAGGGCGTTGTCTACTTGAACCAGTTGTAGGCGATCATCCGGCCGCAGACCACGATGCCGGAGAAGAGCACCATCGACAGCGCCCCGGCCACACGCGCGGAGCCGGGCAACACTTCCTGATGGTCCCACTCGGCCACTCGCCTGTAGACGCCGGCGTGGAACACCAGCATGTTCAGGCCGGCCAGCAGCAGGAGCAGCATCTTCACCTGGAAGAAGATGTTGCTGTAGAAGCGCAGCGGCTCGGTGAACACCAGAAGCACGCCACTCATCACCATCAGCGCGAATCCGGCCATCTGCCACGGGAAGAGGCGGTGCTGCACATCGGTGAGGGGCGCGGATCGCAGAGTGGCGCTGACCAGGCGCAGGTCCATCATCGTGACGAGGCCAAGGAACAGGCACGTGCTCAGCACGTGCACGCTCTCGATCGCGGGATAGAGATAGATCGACTCGCGGATGGCCATGCTCGACGGCATGGCCTGCACGGTCTCGAACAGACGCAGGAGCATCGGCCGATGGTACCCCGTGGAACTGCGATTACCTCTTCGGCACGCACTTCTGCACGCAGCCGCCCGACTTGCTGACGGCACATCCCGTCGTCAGGCCCGCGTAGACGTTCCCCAGTTCGTCTGCGCCCATCCCTTCTGGGTTGGTGTTCTCGGTAAAGGCCTGAGCGAGCCGTCCTTCGCGCTGCCGATGCGAATGCCCTGCCGCCAGCCTACGTTCCGGTAGTTATTGGCCTGGCCCTCGGCCGACTCCTTCGGACCAGGGAGTGCGATGCCGGACTCGGAGTCCGCCACGACGAGCGTGTCGTCCTTCAGGAGCGCCACTCCGCGGGGCCGCTGCCGAGCTTGCCGTAGGCGCGGACGCACTTTCCCTCCTTCGTGTATCGCCATCCTGCTGTGCTGAAGCGGGGCGCGGCCAACGACCATCCGCGATGAGGATGTCACCGGCGAGAAGGCCAGGCCGCACGTGGTGTTGCCGCCGGCCTGCTGGTTGAGGATCACCTGCGTGACGTACTTGCCTTCGAGCGTGAACACCTGCACGCGGCGATTGGGCCGGCCGGCGACGTAGACGAAGCCATCGTCAGACACGCGCACCGCGTGCACGATCGCACACTGCGGCGGCCCTTCGGGCGGCGCGTTCGGCGGAGCCGTCAACGGGCCGTCCACCGGCTTGTTGCCGAACGCGCCCCACATCCGCTTGAACTTCCCACTGTCGGCATCGAACACCGCCACGCGGCGGTTTCCGTAGCCGTCGGCCACGAAGGCCTCACCCGTCTTCCTGGAGACGTACACGTCGGCGGGCTGCTTCAGATTGGGCGTCGTCGTTGCCCGTGCTCTGATCGCGCCTGCCGATCTGCCGGATGAACGTCCCCTTGTTGGAGAAGACCACGAGCATGTCGTCTGACCGGGACGACACCTTGACCTGGATGATCGGCGTGCCGTTGTTCCCGCCAATCCACACGCGGTTTTTGTGGTCCACGCAAATGCCGTACTGTCATGCCCACCCTGCCTCCTGAGGCGACAAGCGAGCCGTACCGTACCAGAAACGGCGGGGCTGGCTAGTGTGAGATCTCCCTGTTGAACGGTTAGGATGAGAGCGGCATGCGGACCTCCATCTGGATGGCTGTGCTGGCCTTCGCGGCCAGCCTGTCGCTCACGGCGCAATCGTCCAGGGACCTGCCTGCCATTTCATATGTCTGCCCGATGTCGGAGCACGCGCAGGTGCTTGAGGATGCGCCGGGCAAGTGCCCGCTCTGCGCAATGGTGCTCGTGCCCGTGCGCATCGACCAGGCTTGGTCCTGCCCCAACCACGCGGCCGTGATTGCCGACAAGGGCGGGCTCTGTCCCATCGACAAACGGGAACTGATGCCCGTGGTGGTGTCGCTCTTCTGGACCTGCCCCGAGACGCCAGACGAGCACCTGACCGAGCCAGGCCGGTGCGGCAACGGCGCAGCGCGCAAGGCCGTCCGCGAACAGCGCGCCCACGGCGACCACAACCCCAAACACGGCGGGCAGTTCTTTATGGCCGCGGACAAGTGGCACCACGTGGAGGCCACGCTTCCCCGTGCCGGCACGCTGCGGGTCTTCCTCTACGACAACTTCAGCAAGCCCCTCGCCGTGAAAGGCATCGCCGGCCGGGCCGTCACGAAGGAGGCCTTCGACAGCCGGACGTCGATCACGAAAGAGCTGGAGGTCACCGCGTTGAAGCCGTCCCGTGACGGGCAGTCGTTCGAGGCCCGGGTGAACCTGAAAGCGCTGCCGGCCAGGGTGACGTTGAAGATGACGTTCGACCCGCGCCTGCCGGAAGAGCGGTTCGACTTTGCGTTCGAGGGCTACTCGGTCGATCCCGGCGGTACGGCACCCGTCGCGACCTCCACCCGCGCGGCCACTGCAGCCCGCACGGCCGGCCCCGCCACGCCGAAGCCTCCCGCACCGATGCCACAGCCCGTGAAGGCGCCTGACCTGTCGCAGGGCATCGCCGAGAACTCATCGACCGACTTCCTGCGTGCCTCGGAGTCGCTGCCCACCGCGACGCCGGATCTCGTCGCCGTGCTGGCGGCCAAGCACGCGGAGGTAAAGGGCCTGCTCGACCGCGGACAACTCGGCGCCATTTATGTGCCGGCGCTTCTCGGCAAGGACGCCGCGCTTCGGTTGGACGAGCATGTGAACGAACTGCCCGCGCAAACCCGGGTAGCCGTGTCCGATGCCGTGCGCCGGCTTGTGCTGGCCGCCTGGCAGCTCGATTCCTACGGCGACCTTGGCGACCAGGTGAAGGTCACCCAGGCCTACGAGCGGTTTGCCGCCGCTGTTGCCACCATCGTGTCCGCGTATGCACCGAAATAGCGGCCGGCCAGCGCTTCTTGCCGCGCGCCATGCAGCCGTCTGCTTCGCCGTCGCCACCAGCTACGCCGTGCTCTCCCGGCCCATCGTGGAGGCGCACAAGCCCATCACGTCGAAGTACACCTACGCAGAGCACGTGTTTCCCATCGTGCGTGACCGCTGCGGCGCGTGCCACTTCCCCGGTGGACCGGCGCCAATGTCGCTGCTCTCCTACAAAGACGCCGTGCCGTGGGCCGAATCCATCCGCGAGCAGCTCACGACCGAGGCCATGCCCCCGTGGTTCGTGGAGGCCACGGGCTCCGTCATGAAGGGCGGTCATAGCCTCCTCAACCGCGAACTCGACGTGCTCGTCACGTGGGCCAGCGGTGGCACGCCAGAAGGGGACCCGTCGAAGATCCCGCCCGCCACACCGCCCTCGACGGACTGGGCCACGGGCAAACCGGACCATGTATTCGACTTGCCCGAGGTGGCGCTTGCCCCCGGAACCATCGAGCAGACGAAGGAGTTCTCCGTGGCCACCGGCTTCACGAGGGACACGTGGGTTCGCGGCGCCGATGCGCTGCCCTCGGAGCGGTCGATGGTGCGGAGCGTGACCGTGACGGTGGATGGTGGACCTCTGCTCGCGGCCTGGGTGCCTGGTGAGGCGATGGCACCTGTACCGAGCGGCACCGCGTTCAAGGTGCCCGCGAATGCCGTACTCAAGGTGGCGGTGCACTACCGGAAGAACTGGCAGGACGAGCAGGTCGCGAAGGCGGACAGGACGAGGATTGGCCTCTACGCCACGGACGAGCCGATCTCCGGCACAGGCATCACGACACTGCGGGTAACCGAAACCATCACGCTGACCGCGCCGGTCCGCATCCTCGCCATCCGGCCGCTCCTGAACCAGCCACTGGATGCGATATCCGTCGAAGCGACGCTGCCCTCAGGGCGGAAGGTGTCGCTCCTGAATCTGCGCGCCGCCCGGCCAGGCTGGGCGCGCCGCTACTGGCTGGGTGAGCCAGTGGAACTTCCCGCAGGTACGTCCGTCACCGTGCACGTCTCGGGTGACAACCCGGCCGTTGACCTGCTCACCGTGGGGCCGTAGCCTGCGTGTCTGTCTCACGGGGCACGGAGCCAGGGGAGGACACCTCAGCAGACCTCGCCCTGCACACAGCGCGGCCACCGGCGGCCGCTATGATACGGCAGCCATGAGCGCCGCGCCCTCGCGCGTTGCAGACCTGTTCGACCTCTCCGGCAAGGCCGCGCTCGTCACGGGAGGCTCCCGCGGACTCGGCCTGGAAACGGCCATCGCGCTGGCCACGGCCGGGGCCCGCGTTGCCATCACCGGCCGCCGCGCCTCGTGGCTGGCCTCAGGCGCCGACGAACTGCGGCGGCGTGGCTTCACGTGCCTGACGATCGAGTGCGATGTCTCGGATGCGGCCCAGGCCGCCCGCGCCGTCCGCAACACCGCGGACGCGCTCGGCGGCCTCGACATCCTGGTCAACAACGCCGGCATCTCGTGGGGGGCGCCCGCCGAGGACCTGACGGTCGAGAAGTGGAACGAGGTGATGGCCACCAACGCCACTGGCACGTTCCTGATGTCCCAGGCGGCGATGCGCGTCATGAAGGCTGGCGGCGGCTCCATCATCAACGTGGCCTCCGTCGCCGGGCTCGTGGGCACCTCGCCGGACGTGCTGGACGCGGCGGGCTACTCCGCCAGCAAGGGTGCGGTGATCGCCCTCACCCGCGACCTGGCCGTGAAGTGGGCCCCGCACGGCATTCGCGTCAACGCCGTGGCGCCGGGCTTTTTCGACACCAGGATGTCCGCCAGGGTGGTCGAGAAGGGCCGGGCGCAGATCGAGCGCCTCACGCCGATGGGCCGCATCGGACGCCCCGGCGAACTGGGCGGTGTCATCGTCTTTCTCGCCTCGGAGGCCGCGCGCTACATGACCGGCCACGTACTGCCTGTGGACGGCGGCATGACCGCCTGGTAGCGGCAGGTGGGCCTTCCGGCCTCGCCCCCCGCCCGCGTCGTCAGCCGAGGACACCAGGGAACAACAGGTCCACGAGCGAAGCCATGCTGCGCGTCGCGTCCCCGAAACCCGTCTCGCGCTCATAGCGCATGAGGACGTTGACAGCGTCCTCGACGCTCGCGGCGTGCTTCGCTTCGAACTCCACGCAGTGGACCACTCGCCCACCACCACTGGCCCGGTAGTGAACAACCTCGCAGTCGGGGAACTCCCACACCTCGATGTCCTTCACCACATCGCCGCGCCAGGTGGCGCCGAGACGTGCCACCAAGGCATCGACCACCGCAGCCTGGTCGCCCGCATGCTGGCCCAGGTCCAGATTGATTTCGTCGCGCACCTCTGGGTCCGGCGCGAGGGACTTCACCGTGAGGTGATGGAGTTCCTCGTCGTAGCGGTGCCGGATGACATAGCGGTGGGCGCGGCCGTGGTCCGTGAGGAAGTACCGGTCCCGGACCCGAAGCGTGAACGTGCGAACCGGACCTGGTGCACGCGCCTCAACCGCCCTGCGAAACACTCCCAGGTCGAAGGCCTCGCTCACCACGAACTTGTGCTCGATCTCCTTGAAGCGCATCGGTTCTACATCCACCGCTTGAACGGCCCCATGACGGCCATCTTCCCACGCAGCGCCACGGGCAGGCAGTCGCGCCAGTCCGGTGTCACCCGGACGTTGTCGGGATGGATGCGCAGACCCTCAATGATGGCCTGTGCCGGCTCCACCACCGCCTGGTCGCGACTGGCCAACATGGCCTCGGCGAGCCGATCATGCGCGGCGTCCTCGAAGTTGTAACTGCCAAGGGCCACCCACGTTCCGTCGATCACCACGATCTTCGAATGCTCTCCACGCCGGTTCTCGACGATGGTCACCCCGGCCCCGAGGAGTCGTGGGTAGTTGACGGCGGCGGCAATCCACGCCAGGTCGGTCGCGGGCAGGGCCTCGCGGTGGGAGTGAAACACCTCCACCGCTACGCCGCGGCGAGCGGCCCGGAGCACCGCGTCCATCAACTGAGGCACCGGCTTGAAGTAGAAGGCGGTGATCTGCGCCGTCGAGCGAGCGGCATCCAGCATCTCCACCATGCGTGCGGTCACGGCGTTCGGGCCCCGCCAGAGGAACGGACCGAGCGGCCCCTGAGCGAGGTTGGGGTTGCAGAACCAGTAGTCGAGGTTACAGGCCGAGACGCTGGAGGTGCCCTCCGCACCGGCGCTGATGCGGTCCAATGCGGCGAGGTGTCGGGCCGGCACGGAACCCCCAATGCCAGGCCAGCTCTCAAGCAGCGTCCGCACGATGGGCCCGCGCACGGCGACCGAGAACTCGTTCCAGCCCTCGAACGAGGACTTCGTGATGTTGCTGCTGCCGAAGATCGCCTCGCCGGTGTCGGCAGCCTGAATCTTCACGTGCTGGCCACCGCCCACAAAGCGCTGCACCGCGTGGGCCGGGCGATAGCGCGTCACCGTAGCGCCCGCCGATCGGAGCGCGTCAAGCCGCCCGGAAAGGGCCTGCCGATCCGCCAGGCTCATCAACGTGCCACCCAGACGCTGCCCGAAGCCGTCCACGAGCAGGGCCACGTCCACGCCCCGGCGTTGCGCGTCGTCGAGCGCGTCGAGCAGTTCACGCGCGTACGCGTCCCACTCGATGTAGAACGTCGAGAGATACAGGAACGACCGCGCGTTCCGGATCATCGCCAGGCGACGGGTCCACTCGGCGACCCGGTCCCACAGCGGCACGAACTGCGACGCCGCAGGCATGTCAGCGAAAGCGGGGCACTAGAGGCGATAGCCCCCGGCCACGTCGATGTTCGCGCCGGTCACGTACCCGGCATCCAGCAGATATTGCAGGGCCTGCGCCACATCCTCGAGCGTGCCCGCTCGGCCCAGTGGTACCGTCCGGCTCATCTGCTCCGGGGCTGGCAGGTCGATGGAGTTCTCAAGCTGGCCTGGCGAAATCATGTTCACGCGAATGTGACGGTTCGCGTAGCCGGCCGCCAGCGCGCGCGTCAGCACGAGCAGGCCCGTCTTGCTGACGTAGTAGTCCGCACCACGCCGGTTAGCGCGAATGCCCTCAAGTCCGGCCATCCCGATGCTGACAATCTGCCCGCCATCGGGCATCAGCCGGAGCGCGTGATAGCAGCAGTAGTACGCCCCAGACAGGTTGGCGCCGATGGTCGCGTCCCAGACCGCTGGATCGAGCGCGGTGACATCCTGCGGGTTGTAGTTGCCCACGTTGTTGACGAGCAGGTCCACGCGTCCCTCGCGGCCGCCGATGTCCTCAAACGCCGCGGCGACCTCCGCCTGCACGCTCACATCCACCTTCAGCGCCCTGGCCCGGCCACCCGCCGTGGCGACCTCATCGACCAGCGCTCTGGCGTCCTCGTCGGAGGTCCTGTAGAGGCACACGATGTCGTAGCCGCGTGACGCCAGCGAGAGGCATAGGTGGCGCCCGAGCCGCCTGGCACCGCCGGTCACGACCGCGACCAACTGCCCGCCCGTCACGCTCGCGGCCCCACGCCGGGATCGACCGCCAGGGTCACGACCGGATGCGCTCCACCCGCACAAAGGAATGCTGCGCCCGCGGTACGGCCGCCGGCTTGCGAATTTCGATGCGCACGGCTGTCGCCTGAGGCACCTGTTCCAGCAGCAGTTCGGCGGCACGCTCCGCCATGGTTTCAATCAACTGGAACCTCCCCGCGCGGATGAGGCCGGTCACCCCCGAGACGACGGCGTCGTAGTCCACGACGTCCCCGATCGCATCGGATGCTGCGGCCGACGCGAAGTCGTAGTCGATCTCGATGTCGAGCAGCACGGCCTGCTCGTGCTCCCGCTCGTGGGGATAGATGCCGACGATGCAGTCCACCTGCAACTGCCGGATGCCCGTCGTGCCGGTCACGACGCCAGCCCCTTTCGTGCCACCCACACCTGCTCGTCGGCGCGGGACGGGTCGAAGGCCGTGCGCGCGAAGTCGCCGTAGCAGGCCTCGACGATGAAGCCCGTCTCCTCGAGCAGCGCGCGGGCCTGTGAAGCTTCAAGCCAGCTGAGACTGAGCGGGCGGTACAGCCGGTTCCGCAGGCGCCCCTCGCCATCCAGTTCGTCCTCCCACGTGATCACTCGCACGGTCTGCGCGCCCTCGTCCACGAGCGAGGTAACCCACAGTAGCGTGTCGGCACCCGCAGGGGACCGGTACTCGGCACGGAGCTGCACGCGCCGCATGGCCTCCACGCGCGCCGGAGTCATCTGGAAGTCGTCGAAGATGAAGCGGCCACCCGGCGCCAGCTGCCGGTACACGTGACGCACAGCCTCCCGTTTCTGGTCGAGCGTCGTGAGGTGCCCCAGGCTGTGGTACGGCAACGCAATGAGGGCCGCCGGAGCCTGAAGAGTGAAGCTGCGGAAGTCGGCTTCGACCAGCGTCAGCCTGTCGAGCACGCCGGCCCTGGCGGCCCGGTCGCGGCAGCGCGCCAGCATCACCGGCGAGAGGTCCACGCCCACGACCTCCCGACCGCGCCGTGCGGCTTCCACCGCGATGCGCCCGTCGCCGACGCCCAACTCCACGACCGGTCCGTCTGCGTTCGCGTAGGCATCGAGGTAGAACGCCAGATTGGCCTTCGCAGTCGCGGCCGTACTGGTCCACACGCCGTAGATCTCGGCGAAGCGGTCGTATTCCATCAGGACGGCATTATCCCCCGTGTCTCAGAGACCTTCTATGTCGCCCAGATCTCTGGTTCGACCGGTCTCGCGCTTATTCCGGATGAACGCCTCGCGGCCCAGCACGCCCACCGTCACACCACCAAACGTGCCGGTGTCGCGCGTGGGCCACGCCTCGTTGAAGGCCAGGCCCGTCAGTGACGTCAGCAGGTCAATCCGGCCTGGGGGCACGCCGAGCTGCACTACAGCGCCAGGGCTGGCGAAGTCCGCCTCTGAGATGTGCTCCATCGGCGCGCCGAAGGCAACGAGGGCCCGGATGACCCTGGACGCGTTGTCGGGCGTCGCATCCACCCATACGTCGAGGTCGCCTGTCGCCCGTGGGCGGCCATGATGCGCCAGGGCATAGGCGCCCACGATAAGAAACCTGGCGTCAGCGGCGAGTAACGCGCGCAACAGATCGACAAAGTCCTGGTTCATCGGAGTCCCGGCCGGCGAGGTGCCACTGTTCAACCGACAAGCGCCAGGTCATCAGGACGCGCTCAGCCGGAGTCAGCTGGCGCCAGTACTCCGCGTCATGCTGATCGGCTTCCGCATTGGAGGAAAAGCGCCGCACGGTCACTCCGGCCCTGACGGGTGGCATTGGTCGCAATTATAGGTGCGAGATGAGGCGCCCACGCAGACCTGCCCAGGCCGGGCTCCCTGCGTGCGGCCACCCTTCGTCATGGCAGGCCGAAGGCCAGCACCGAGGTGCCCCCGGCTACGGCGACAAACTGCTTGCCGTTGACCTGATACGTCATCGGGCTCGAACCCAGCCGCACCTTGCTGGCGTACTTGAAGACCTGCTTGCCGGTGCGCGCGTCCAGCGCGAAGAAGTCGCCCACGGCCTGAAAGAGCACGTCGCCCGCGGTCACCAGATTCCCGGAGTTGGTGGTACCGGGTAGCTCCGCGTACCAGATCAGATCACCCGTCCCGGGGTTGTAGGCGCCGAGGCCGGTGCTTGGTGTCACACCGGTGGGTCCGCGCGGTCCGGCCACATCCGGATGCCGGATATTGTCCGGGCCAGGGTTATTGGCCATCGAATCGCCGACGGGCTGCGGCTTCAGCGAATGCGCTTCGTTGTGGCCCCCCACGTACACCAGCCCGGTGCGCGGGCTGAACGAGGGTGAGCCCCAGTTGCCGCCGCCCTGGTTGCTCGGCGCCGTGATGACGTACTCCTTCATCAGATACGGATGAAAGGGCGGACGGACGCGCCTGGCCAGCTCGGGGTCGCTGACGACCGGGTAGGTCATGCAGAATGGCGTCTGCGGAACACCGCGTGCCGTGTAGGGAATCGGCTGTGTCGGCCACGGCTGCTCGCCTGGCACGTCGGTGGTCTGCGGCACCGGCGACTCGACAATGGGATTCAGCGGGGCACCCGTGAGCCGGTTCAGCATGTAGCCGTAGCAGGTCTTGCCGAAGGTCGCCAGCGCCTTGACGCGCTCGCCACGCACGGTCGTCTCGAAGAGCACGGGACCGGTGACCGTCTCGTAGTCCCAGATGTCGTGGTGGATGGTCTGGAAGTGCCAGGCGAGGCGGCCCGTGTCGAGCCGCAACGCCACGATCGAGTCGGTGAACAGGTTGGAACCCTTGCGCACGGACCCGTCATACGCGGGCGTCGGATTCGACACGTTGACATAGAGCAAGCCAAGCTCCAGGTCGATGGCCGGCTGCGTCCAGATGCCGCCGCCCACACGCGCCCCTGTCCAGGTGTCCTTGGCAATCTCCCAGCCGTCATCCTGCGGCCCCTGAGGAATGGTATTGAACACCCACTTGATGGCGCCGGTCCGGCCGTCCATCGCCACGACAAGCCCGCCGCGAATCATCATCTCGGCACTCGCCACGCCGAGGTACACCGTGCCGTTCGCGTAGGTCGGCGCCGACACAATGGAGTAGCCGATCGTGACAGGGTCCAGGTCGGCCGGGTACTTACCCGGATACTTGAACTCCAGGGCCTTGTTCCCGACGCTCAGCACACCCTTGTCGCCAAACGACTCCACGGGCTTCCCGGTCTTGGCATCCACGACGGACATGTATCGCTGCCCGACGGCGTAGACCCGCCCATCCCCGAACGCCACGCCGCGCCGGCCGCCACCAAACGCGATGGACGCCTCCGATGTCCACAGCGGCTTGCCGGTCTCGGCGTTCACCGCGAATGTCTTCGAGCCGGCGTTGAAGTACATGACGCCGTCAACGACCACCGGCGTCACCGCGCCGATACCTTCGCTCTTCGCGGCCTCGAACGTCCACTTCAGCGCCAGCGTGCCGGCATTGGCGGCGTTGATCTGGTCGGGCACGCCGTACCGGCTGTTGTGCAGGTCCAGGTTATGGAGCGGCCAGTCCACGTTCGCCGCGCGATTCGGCCGCGGCGCCTGGCCGCTCAGCAGGGCGCCCGCCGCAACCACGGCACATGCGATCCCGACCGCGGCACGCGTCAACGTCGCTCTCATGTGTCGGTTCTCCGAGGCGTGTGGTCAGTTCTCGAGGCGGAGCACCCAGCGGATCGCGCCGGTCACGAAAGCACGATAGGTCGCGTCAGTGCGCCACAGGTCCTCGCGGTGCCCGATCGCCGTGTAGAACGTCCGGCCCTTCCCGAGCTCCTGGGACCACACCTGGGGGTAGTCGCCGCCCTTCTCCCAGCCCTTCGGCGCGCCGGTGAAGTCGGTCCGCTCGGAGTCGAAACTGACGAGCACGTGCACGTTCTTGCGATCGAACGCCATGGGCGCCGGCACCGTGGTCGGACCAGGCACACCGACGGTCTTCGTGAACTGATAGAACTCGTCGTCCAGGGTCCAGTGCTCAGGCAGGTTCCGCGTTGCCGGATGACTTCGATCCTCGACCTTCATGACGGCCGGACGCTTTGACGTATTGGTGCCGTCCCAGAGAAAGGACGGACCGTAGGCCCCGAGGAGTTCTCCCCACGGCTTGAAGCCGAACAGCGTCACCATCGACTGGTGCAGGAAGACGATGCCCTTGCCGTCCTTCCGCACGAAGTCCACCAGCGCCTGCTTGCCTTCGTCGGTGAACGGCAACTCGCCGTTCGTGCTCGCGACAATTCCGTCAAACTGCTCGAGGTACTTCTTCGTGATCATCGACAGGTCGGCGACATTCGGCTCGCACGGCTTCTGCGTCGTACAGGCCGCCGTCTGCTTGTAGCCCTCAAGGGACGTCACGGCAAAGCCAGCCGCCTTGCCCCACCCGGGCAGGACATCCTCGATCGCTTCAAGGTTGCTGTGGTTGTAGAAGGTGTTGTGAGTCAGCAGCAGGACGCGCTTCGGCGCCTGCGCCTGCACCGTGCCTGAACGGAGCCCCCCCGTGCCAGGCGCCGTTGCCACAACGCCAGCCATCGCTGCGGCGGTCAGCACCCGCCGCATCCAGATCCCACTCTGCCTGTCTGTCATCCCCATCCCGCTTTCCTTCCGTGACACCTTCGAGGCACGCCCGCTTGGATGCGCACCGGGCACGCCCCCGAGTGCAGCAATGGGCAACTCTCACGTGAAGCCGCCCGCTGTTCCGGCATCCCGTGGCCCCATGGCCACGGGATCAGCCGGGCGGCGGATCAGAAGTCGAAGCGTGCGTTGAACTTGAAGAGGCGCGCGGCCAGGACGTTGGCCGGCCGCAGCCACGTCGTCGACGGCGGCGCGGAGTAGGTGGTGTTGATGGCGATGACGTCGTTCGAGTTCAGCAGGTTGTAGATGTCGAACCCGACGCGCAGGCGCGCGCTGGTGTTCAGCCTCACCGTCTTGTTGAACCGGATATCCGCCTGGCTGGCGCGCTTTTCCCGCTGATCGGCCGGAGCCATCAGCGCGACGGTCGCCGTGCCCGTGCACGTAGCCGCGCTGCCGCACGAGCCGAGGTTCCGGCCGAGCGACGGCACAATCAACGCGTTCGGCACGACCAGGTTGGCCGTCCGATTCGTCCCCGGGATGTTCTGGTACAGGCCAGCCACCTGGATGCCCCAGAACAGTGGATAGCTCACGTTGAGCTTGAACTGGTCCTGTCGGTTGTCGAACTCGCAGAACTTGTCGAGCGTCGTGCCGCCGGCGCCCGCGGACGGGATGCTGGGGTTGTCGATGATGCTGCAGTTATTGATGTGCGACTTGCCGATGCTCGTGCCGACATTGAACAGGCCGCCGCTCCCGAAGCGTGACCGGAAGCCGATGTCGACGCCGTTGAACACCTCGCTGCGGTCTTTGTCCACGCGGACCTGGTTGTTGACCTGGCCAAACTTCGCCGGCTTGAGATCATGCAGGCCGCACACTTGCGTTCCGCTGATGCTACCGAGCCGTGCGTCGGTCGGCGCCGTGATGCAGAACGGGTCATAGTCGGCGGGAGTCAGCGCGAGATTGTCCGTGACCGTGATGTTGCCGTAGGAGGTCCGGAAGTACCCGGCGGTCAGGCCCATGCCCCTGCCCAGTTCCTGCTGCACCGTCACGGACGACTGCCAGTTATACGGCCGCACGCCGGATCCTTCCAGAAACTCAGGGTCGTAGCCGGTGTTGAACACCGGCGTGCCGAAGGTGCTCGCCGACTGCGGGCCGCATTCGCCGTTGGCCGCGTTGTTGGTCAGGGCGCAGTCCGGGACGAAGTTGCCGTTCGCATCGCTCCACGTCCGCGTCGCCGTGATCGCCATACGGGCCGACGGATTCAGGTTGTTCGAAATGGCGGTCGCCTCCGAGACGACGTAGCGGCCGATGGCCGCCTTGATGGCGGTCCTACCGTTGCCGAAGAGGTCATACGCTGCGCCGATGCGCGGGTCGATGTCCTTCCAGTTCGGCACGCTGTCGACCTTGTTGAACTTCAGTTCACCAAGGAAAACGCCTGCCGGGCGGGTCGTCGCCGGGTTGAACGACCGCAGGTGGTCGTACCGGACGCCGAGATTCAGCGTGAGGCGGCTCAGCGTCCACTGGTCCTGGGCGAAGAGGCCCGCGAGCAGGCCCACATGCGTGAAAAACTGGACCGGCGTCGCCATGACCGTGACGGACACGGGCACGCCGCCGCGCAAGGTGTACTGCACGGGCGGGTCGTTGCCGTCAGCGGCCGACGGGTTCTTGCCCGTCATCGTCTGCCAGCCCACCTTGACGGCGTGCGACCCCGTCACGTAGCTCACCGCGCCGGCCGTGTTGTACTGGTCGCTGCGACCGAGATACCCAATGCCGCCGGTGCTCGGCTGGATGAAGCTGTTGTTGTAGTTGAGTCCGGTCAACTGCTCGATGTAACTGACGAAGGTCCGATCAGTCTCCGGCTGACGCAGGTTGTCGACGCCACCGTGGCGCGATGCAAAGCCGGCTTCAAACAGCAGCTTGTTCGTACGGGTGTACTTCCAGTTCACCTGGTCCAGCAGGCCAGGGCCAATCTGGAAGTCGACTGTGGTCTCGGGGGCGCGAGTGGCGCTCAGACCGTTGTTGCAGCCGCACGAGCGCTGGAAGGTAAAGATGCCGGACACTTTCTGGTTCTTGGTCGCCTGCCAGGCCACGCGTGAGGTGGAGTCCTTCACCCACGCCTCGGCGAACCCAGGATTCGAGGTGTCGGCCTGATAGAAGCGGGTGCCCTGCAGCTCGGGCTTGTTGTAATAGATGCCGGCCAGCTCTTCCTGATTGCCCCAGGCGCGGAACGACGTATTGAACCAGACCTTGTCTTTCCGGATCGGTCCGCCGATGGACGCACCGTAGGAGTAGACAAACTTCGTGTGGTTCGAGGAGGTCAGGCCCCGATCCCGCAGTGCGTCGGACAGGTTGCCGCCCTGGAGGTTGCGGCCCGTGTAGTCACCGTCAACCAGACCGCGCAACGTGTTGCCGCCTTCGCGCAGGATGACGTTCGCCGACACGCCGCCTGTTTCCGTCTCGGCCGACTGACCACCCGTCTCGAGCACGGTCTCTTCAATGGCGAGCTGGTTCATGTGAAAGCGCCGATTGGTGCCGTCGCCCGAGAGCGACTGCGCCTTCATGCCTTCGATGTTGAATACGCCGTCCGCACGGCTGCCATGAATCGCCGGGGCGGACGTGCCCTCGCCGTTGTTGCCACCGACGTCACGCTGGCCGTTGGGGCCGCTGAAGCCGCCGCCGCCCGTGGCGCCGAGCGTCAGCGCGACCATGCCCATGAAATTGCGGGAGGTCGGCACATTCTCCATGACCTGGGCCGTGATGACGTTCTGACTGCGGACGTTCTGGACGTCCACGATCGGGCTCGCACCGGTGACCGTGATCGTCTCCTCCATGGATCCGACCGCCATGGCGGGACTGACGTTGGCCGTGAAGCCGGCACTGAGTTCAACCCCGTCGCGCTTGAAGGTACTGAAGCCGGCCAGCGTGAACGTGACGGAGTACACGCCGGGACGGAGGTCCGTAATCTTGTAGTTGCCCTGGTCGTCAGATACGACCGCACGAACCTTCTCGATCAACGCGGGACTGGCCGCCTCCACCGTCACGCCGGGCAGGACAGCGCCGGTGGTGTCCTTCACCACTCCGGCAATGGCGCCGCTGGTGGTGCTCTGCGCACCAGCCAGTCCGGGCAGCAACCCCGCCAGCAACGCGAGCGCCGTCGCCGTTCTTCGAATCGTCATCTCACCCCTCCAGTAACAAAAGCTACGACCCGGTGACCCGAATGGAGTACCCGAATCCAGGTACAAAGGCCGGAGGAGTTTACCCTGTCGAGACGAGACCACGCGAACAATATACGAGACGCATCAAGGCAGTTCTCAGCCGAATATTGCGCCGCGAATCGTAATCGAGAGGACAGCCCTCAGTTCGCGCGGCCATCAGGCCCCAGCGATTCGCGTCGCGGGCCTGGCAGCCATCGATAGGGCCGCAAATGAGACAAGCGCAAGAACACCGGCGGCGTAGAACGCGTAGCGGTAACCACCGAACGCATCGAACACCTGCGCGCCAATCATCGGACCCAGCACGCCGGCAACGCCCCACGCGGTGAAAAGCAACCCGTAGTTGGCACCCAGGTTCTTCGTGCCGTAGAGGTCCGCGGTCGACGATGCAAACACCGAAAGCTGCGTACCGTAGCACCAGTAGACAACCACCACGAGCACGTAGAAGAGCGTCGTGCTCTCGCGCATCAGAAACCACACCGGCATGGCCACGGCAGAGACGAGCACCATCGTCCGCAACGTGGTCAGGCGGCCGAGCGTGTCTGACAGCCATCCGGAGAGAATCCGCCCGCCCGCGTTGCCGAACGCGCCGATGGTGATGGCGAGCGTGGCGGCTGCCGCCGCCATGCCGGAGTTCCGCGCGAACGGGACAAGCTGGCTGATCACCATCAGGCCTGCCGTTGCGCCCAGGCAGTACGCCACCCACATTGCATAGAACGTGGGCGTCCGCAGCATCTCTGCCGGTGTGAGATCGCGGCCCGTCCCAGGCGCCGCCGGCGGTGGCGTCCATCCCTCCGGCCGGTAGCCAGGCGGAGGGTTCTTGATCAGAGCCGCCCCGATGGCGCCCATGACGAAGAAGACAGCGCCCAGCACCTGAAACGTGGCGCGCCAGCCGATGTCCACGATGAGCGAGGTGGCCACGGGCCCAATGATGGCGGACCCGGCGCCGTAGCCCCCGACCATCAGGCCTACGACGAGGCCGCGCTTATCGGGAAACCACTTCGATGCCACCGGCGTCGGCGTGGCATAGCCGAAGCCGTTGCCGAGACCAACCACAACGCCGAATCCGATATAGAGAAACATCAGCGAGGTCGTAAAGCTGGCGAGCACGAAGCCGAGCGCCACGAGCGTCCCGCCGATTGCGGCACACAGCCGCGGCCCCCTGGCGTCCTGAATCCTGCCTGCCACGACGAAGGACACGGCGAACACGACGACCGCGATGGTGAAGACCCATGACGTCTGCGCGCGCGTCCAGCCGAATTCCTGTTCGAGTGGCAGCACGAACACGCTCCAGGCGTAGAGCGACCCCAGCGCGAGGTTCATCGAGATGCCGCCAATGGCGGGAAGCCACCTGTTCATGCCGTCTCCAGAGTGACGGGTCCGCCCCGGCGCACCCTCAGTGCCGGGCCGATACTACGCGATCACCGGATCAGCGCCAGGATGGTCTTCAGGTGCGCGTCGATGAGCCACGGGACGCCGTCGCGGTCCAAGTGGTCTGGTCACGTACTCCCCTGGCACGTTTCGGGAGTTCATCTCCTACGCACCGGCGGGAGGCGTCTTCAAGACGCTCGGGCAACCCTTCTACGAGAAACAGACGGCGAAGTGGCCCCACGGGCCTGGCCACCCGTAGTCAGATTCCCGCCCGGTCAACTCTACGGTAGGCCAAACGAGAGGACCGCGTTCCCTGTCACGACTGCTACGAACTGTTTGCCCTTGACCTGGTAGGTCATCGGGCTCGTGTTGATTCGCAGCTTGCTGGCGTACCGGAAGACTTCCTTCCCGGTTCGCGCGTCCAGTGCGAACAGATCGCCCACGCCCTGGAAGAGCAAGTCTCCAGCCGTCACCATGTTGCCGGAACTGGTCGTACCCGGAAGCTGGGTATACCAGACCAGCTCCCCGGTACCGGGGTTGTAGGCCCCGATCCCTGTGCTGTCCGTGTAGCCCGTCGGTCCTCGCGGGCCATCCACGTCAGGATGGCGAATGTTATCCGGGCCAGGATTGTCGGCCATCGTGCTGCCGACCAGCTTGGGCTTCAGCGAGTGGGCGGCATTCTTGCCGGTCGCGTACACCAGCCCCGTGCGGGGGCTGAACGAGGGTGAGCCCCAGTTGGCGCCTCCGACGTTGGCTGGAGCGGTAATCACGTACTCCTTCATCAGATAGGGATGAAACAGCGGGCGGACGCGTTTCGCCAGCTCGGCGTCGTTCACGATCGGGTAGATCGTGCAGAACGGCTGCTGCGGAACGCCCCGAGCCGTATAGGGGATCGGCTGCGTCGGCCACGGTTGCTCGCCCGGCACGTCAGTAGTCACCGGCACCGCCGACTCAACGATCGGATTCAGGGGCGCCCCAGTTTCGCGGTTGAGCATGTACCCGTAGCACGTCTTGCCGAACGTCGCGAGCGCCTTCACGCGCTGGCCGCGGACCGTCGCGTCAAACAGCACGGGGCCCGACACGCTGTCGTAGTCCCAGATGTCGTGGTGGATCATCTGGAAGTGCCAGGCCAGCCGGCCGGTGTCCAGCCTCAGTGCCACGATCGAGTTGGTAAAGAGGTTGGAACCCGGACGAACAGATCCGTCGTAGGCAGGCACGGGATTGGACACATTGACGTACAGCAGGCCGAGTTCGGCGTCGACCGATGGCTGCGTCCAGATACCGCCTCCGACCTTGGCGCCGCTACCCCAGGTGTCCTTCACGAGATCCCAGCCGTCATCCTGGGGGCCCTGGGGGATCGTGTTGAAGACCCACTTCACCGCACCGGTTCTCCCGTCCATCGCCACGACAAAGCCGCCACGGATCATCATCTCGGCGCTGGCGATTCCAAGAATGACCATTCCGTTGACGTAGGTTGGCGCTGACACGATGGAGTAGCCGATCGTTACCGGATCGAGATCCGCCTTGTACTTCCCTGGGTACTTGAATTCCAGCGCCTTGTTGGCCACGCTCAGGACACCCTTGTCCCCGAACGACTCAAGCGGCTTCCCTGTCTTCGCGTCGGCGGCGTACATATATCGCTGACCGACGGCGTAGATCCGCCCATCGCCATAGGCCGGTCCGCGCCGGCCTCCCCCAAAGGCCACGGCCGCCTCCGAGGTCCACACCGGCTTGCCTGTCTCGGCGTTCACCGCAAACAGCTTGGACCCCGCATTCACGTAGAGCGTGCCGTCCACCACGACCGCCGTTGCGGAACCGAGGCCGTCCGCCTTTTCGGTCCCGAAGGTCCACTTGAGCGTCAGCTTCGACACGTTCGCAAGCGTGATCTGATCCAACGCCGAGAACCGCGTGTTATGCAGATTGAGGTTGTGCAGCGGCCAATCGCTGCTGCCCTGCCCATGCAGGGCGCCGACGCCAAGTGCCATGGCTGTGACTGTGGCCAGCACCGCACGCCTGGACGAGACACGGAGTTCCACCGCATTCAGTTTCATTGACGGACCTTCCTCGATGCGCTATTCGGGCCGGATGCGAATATTCCGCCACTCGGTCGGCGACCCCTCGACCTGCATGCCGAAGAACCCCGCCGGGTAGTCGTGCTCGGTAATCGTCGAACTGAGGGCACCGTTGACGTAGGTCTTCACCTGGCCGTCCTTCGACACGATCTCGATGTCGTTCCAGTCGAAGGGCTTCACGGCCCTGGTCTTCGCCGCGTTGTCGTAGGTGAACTTGCCCTTCCCCCCACCGAGGAAGAAAATGTCGGCCATGTCGCGGACGCGCCCCTCGACCTCGATGCTCTTGCCGAAGCCCTGCATGTTCGTGTCCTGGATGAACATGAGCCAGCCGCCGCCGCCCATGTAGATGTCCTCATCGCCTACCCAGCCCTCCGGCTTGACGAACTTGTGCTGGAACCGCACGGTGAAGTTCAGGAACTTCTTCGCGGAGTAGTACCAATAGCCGTGCACCTCGCACTTGCAGTAGAGCCGGCCACCCGGCAACACCTGCAGCGTATCCAGCGGCTCGGTGCGTGCGCAGCCGCCCGGCTCCGGGCCGCAGCGTGTGCCGAGCACGAATTTGATGTTGGCGAAGTCCCGTCCGTTGAACACATGCTCGAAGCCCGCCTCGTTGAGCATCAACTGGCCCATCAGATCGACGTCGGGCCTAAGCTCAGTGTCGCCAGCGGGGAACCCGTTCCGCTCCAGAATGTGCGCGATGATGTCGGCGCGCGTGTCGTTGGTGATGGACTCGCTGCCGAAGGCCGGCATGCTCTGGAGCTTGGTGTAGAGATGATAGACCGTCGGGTAGATCATCTTGCCGTGAAAGACGCGGCCCAGATACGGCGCGGCCAGTGACGGCGGGAACGGCGAGGCGTTCACCTGCTCCTGCGTCATCTTGGAATCCGCTGTCGAGTGGCAGAGGGCGCAGTTGCGATTGAAGGCGAACCGACCGCGTTCGGCCTGGGCCTCGGTGTAGAACGCTTCACCCCGATTGGGATCCCCCTTCACGGCGAGGTCACCCGCGAAGTCCCTGGCGCCAGACGGGACCTTGCTGTACTGCAGCATGAAGGCCAGCACGTCGGCGTTGTCCTGACGGCTCAGCGTGTTGGGATTGTGGAAGGGCATCCGCGTCTGCAGGTAGCCGAAGAGCTCCCGCAGCGGACGGCTCTGCCACTTGGCGACGAAGGCCGGCCCGCCGGCTGCCGGGGCGAGGTTGCCGCCGGCGAGATCCTTGCCGTGGCAGAACACACAGTGCAGTTGATAGACCTTGGCACCGCGGGTCGCCTGGGCATCCGTATAGATGCCATTCCAGGCCGGAGCCGGCTGCTGCCCGGACACTGTCATCACCGCGAGGGTCCCGGCAAGCGCCAGGGCTGTCACGACCGCTCGCCACCGTGTCAACGTCATGCCGCTCTCCTCCATTGCCGGTCCTTCGCGAGGCATCAGGCGCACCCCTAGTTCTCCAGACGGAGGATCCAACGAATCGCACCGGTGACCATGCGCCGGTAGTCCGGATCACTCCGCCACAAATCCTCCCGGTGTCCGATTGCGGTGTAGAAGGTCCGCCCCTTGCCAGGCTTCTGATACCAGATCTGCGGATAGTCACCGCCCTTCTCCCAACCCATCGGCGCGCCGGCGAAGTCCGTCCGCTCGGAATCAAAGCTGACGAGCACGTGGACATTGCGGCGGTCGAACGCGAACGGCACCGGCACCTTCGTCGGTCCAGGCACGCCGACAGTCTTCTCGAACTGATAGAACTCGTCGTGGAGGGTCCAGTGCTCGGGCAAATCGCGGGTCGCGGGATGGTTCCTGTTTTCGACCTTCATCACGGCTGGGCGTTTGGATGTGTTCGTTCCATCGAACAGCCCGGCGCCACCTGACCCCATGTAGGCTCCCAGCAGTTCACCCCACGGCCTGAAGCCATACATCGTGACCATCGACTGGTGGATGAACATGATGCCCTTGCCGTCCTTGCGGACGAAGTCCACGAGCGCCTGCTTACCCTCATAGGTGAACGGCAGTTCGCCATTCGTGCTGGCCACGATGCCGTCGAACTGCTTGAGGTACGCCCGCGTGACCATGGACAGATCCGCGACACCGGGACCGCACGGCTTCTGCGTCGTGCACGACACAGTCTGCTTGTAGCCCTCCAGGGACGTGACGGTGAAGCCAGCGGACTTTCCCCACTCGGGCACAACCGCCTCGATAGCCTCGAGATTGCTGTGGTTGTAGAAGGTGTTGTGCGTCAGCAGCAACACCCGCTTGGATTCCGCCGCGGATGCCGCGGTGTCGCGGAGGGTCCCGAAGAACACGAACCCAGCCGCCCCACAGATCGCCGTCGTCACTGCCACGCACCGTAGCGCACGGCTTACGCTTGCCCTCACCATTCTCTCCTTCTGGTTCACGCCAGGACTCTGGCAGAGCGAACACACAGATTGCGTTCCCGCCCCGCGCTCCGGTCAGTCCGGGAGTCGTCGCAGACAACGCGTTGCCCGGGGACTCCCCGCTTGCCGTGATGGCGAGCTACGGCACCTGCTTAGCTGGCAAGTGATTCGCCGACGGCGGTGGCCACGAAGGCCACCACGGTTCTGAATCGCTGATGCATGAACTCGGTTTAGAAATCGATCTGCGCGCCAAACTTGAAGAGCCGTCCGCCCAGGAACGAGGACGGCCGGAGATAGGTGGCCCCTGGGGACTGCGCGCCCGCCGCCCCGACGACGCCCCACGTCACCGTGTTCGCCTGAGGAGTACGGACGTTGAGGACGTTGTAGAGCTCGAGAATCCCCTGAAGCCGAGCCTTGCCGATCCGGAAGCGGCGGGTGCCACGAAGGTCGATCTGATTCAGGCGATCGTCGTAGAGGGTGCCCGGGCGCACAACGTTCACCGCAGCCGCCTGGGTGCAGGCGCCCGTCGGCGCCGTGCATGCCGCGAGGTTGCGGCCAAGGACCGGCGCAACGGCCGCGTTGCTGTACGTCACGGTGCCCGTCACGGGGATGCCCGGGAGGTGCTTATACGTGGCGGCCAGCATGATGGCGCCGGGCAGTGGGTAGACGAACTGGAACTTCACCTGTGATCCCACGCCGTTCCACAACGGCTGCGCGGCATCCGTGCAGTAGTTGGCATCACGCGGTCCCAGCGCGATCTGGCCACTGCCCACCGCTGTGGTGGCGATGTTGATGATCTGCGGGAAGTTGTTCGCAAAGCAGAAGTCCCGCACGCTCTTGCCCAGCGTCACGCCGCCGGACACCAGCCCCGATCCCTTGAAACGCCAGTTCATGGCGAAGTCCGCCCCGTTGAACACATCAGTCGGCTTACCCGTCAGACCAGGGATGGGCGCATCCGCGACGCGATACTGCACGATGCTCTGCGGAATGGTCTTCGCCGCGAAGGTCAGGTCGGGAATTCCGCAGACCTGCTGCCCACTCGACTCGCCGAGACGCGCGTCGGTCGGTGCGTTCATACAGTAGGTGTTATACGAACCCGCCGTCAGCGCGGTATTCATCTGCATCTGCATGTTGCCGAACGACGTGCGGTAGTAACCCGCCGACACGCCAAGCCCAGGGCGAAGCTCGTGCTGCAGGCCGACGGACCACTGGTAGTTGTACTCGCGGATGCCCCACCCCTTGCGGGCGCCCTCATCCCAGCTCAGCGCTACGCGCGGGCTGCCGAAGCCGGCGACGTTAAACACGCCGCACTCGCCGTTTGCGCCGAAGTTTGTCAGGTCACAATCGGGCGTGAAGTTGCCATTCGCGTCGTTCCAGGGACGGGTCGCCGACGGCAGCACGGCATTCGCCGGAGACAGGGCCGACAACTGGCCACCGCCCACGCCGACCAGATACCGCCCCCATGAAGCACGCACGGCCGTCTTGCCGTTGCCGAACAGGTCATACGCGGCACCGACGCGGGGCGTGATGTCCTTGTAGTTCGGGAGGTTGGACGTCTTGGGGTAGCTGCGCGCTCCGATGAACTCACCCGCCGGCACGTCAACGGCGAGGGCCGAGGCGCTGGCGTTGTCGTACCGAGCGCCAGCCGTCAGCGTCAGACGCTTCAGCGTCCACTGGTCCGACACATAGAGGCCCAGGTTGACGACGCGACCGTCGCTCCTGAAGGGCGTCGCGAACTGCACGACCGATTGCGGGACGCCCGCGAGGAAGTTGAGATTGATCCCGCCGGGTTGATTCCCCCGCGTATTGAACATGCCCCACACGCCCTCGAGCCCCATCTTCAGCGCGTGCGAACCCGTTACGTAGGAGACGGCCGTCCGATACGCCAGGTTGTCCGCCTGCTGCGGGTCGCCGTTGTCAGACCTGGATCCACCCGCGATCCCGCCCCAGGCGTAGCTGCCGACGCCGGGGTAGTTGGTGTCTGCAATCCGGATACGGCCGGGCACATCAGCTCCGCCGACACTGAGGAACTGGACCGCCTGCCGGAGATACGACACGCCCGCCTGCATCAGCAGACGGTTCGTCCGTGGATAGGAGTAGGTGCCCTGCGAGAAGTGGATCGGCCTGTAGTCGAAACTGATGGTGGCCTCCGGCGCCGTCGTGGCCCCGATGCCCTGCCAGTGCGCCACGCCTCTCTCGTAGTGCTGCTCGAGGGAGAGCTTCTGCTTCGAAGTCATCTGCCAGGTCAGGCGGCCGCCGTAGTCCGGCTGTTGAATGTTGACGTAGACAGGGCGATTCAGATCCGGCACGTATGTGTAGAAGTTCGTCGCCTTGTTGAAGTAGTTGTCCGCCGCGTACGCCTGGCTCCCCCACCACCGGGCCCCACCGTAGAACCACGCCTTGTCCTTCCGCACCGGGCCACCGATGCCCACGCCGTAGTCCCAGACCTGCTTCATGCTGTTCTGGTCGGGCCGGCTGCCGCGGGCGACCAGGTCGTCGGGCACCTTCCCCGAGGCGAGGTCCTTACTTGTGTAGTTCGCCATGCCATACAGACTGAACGTGTTGGCGCCCTCCTTCGGCACCATGTTCACATTCGCCCCTGATGTCAACGACTCAGCGGTGTTGCCGCTGGTGTCGATCACTTGCTCCGCAACCATGACGGTATTGATCTTGTACAGTCGGCTCTGTCCGCCAAGCGCGCCGCCAGGGTTGTTCGCGTTCATCCCGTCATACAGAATTCTCGCGTCGTCGGACCGGCTTCCGTGGATGGCCACGCTCGTGGCCTGCTCGGACTTGTCCCCTCCGACGTCGTTGCGGCCGGCGGTCGCGGACACAGCGCCAAGCGTCAGCGATGCGAGCTGGCTGAGATCGCGCTGTCCCGACGGCAGGGCATCCATCACCTCGGCCCTGAGCACGGTCTGTGTCCGGACACTCTGGACGTCGACGATCGGCGTCGCGCCGGTCACGGTGATCGTCTCCTCGACGGAGCCTACGGCGAGGTCAGCATTGACGGACGCGGAGAAACCGCCGCTCAGTTCGATGCCCGCCCGCTTGACGGAACTGAACCCCGGGAGCGTGAATGTCACGGAATAAACGCCCGGCCGGAGGTCGATGATCTTGTAGTTGCCCGAACCATCCGTCGTCGCGACACGCACCTTCTCGATGAGCGCGGGGCTCGCCGCTTCCACGGTTACGCCCGGGAGCACCGCACCGGTCGTGTCGCGCGCGACGCCGGCAATCGTCCCGGTCGTCGCCTGGGCGCGAACGAGGCCCGGCACAGACAGACACCCAACGAACGCCGCCAGAGCGACAAAGGCCTTCAGTCTCATTACGTCTTTCCCTCCCCGTTCAAGGTTGCTGAAACCGATGCAGGTGCTGGAGAGCAGCAACACCGGGCGGGCTCGCATGACCGAGTCAATTCCCAACTCGCACGACCGAGCCCGCAGTAAACGGTCGTAAAGGTAGCACCGGCTGTTCGAGGGCGATGTCACACCTTGTTACACCGTTCCGGGCATCAACCCCAAGTGGACAGGCCACGCACGCAGGCCCAATAATCCGCGCGTGCATCCAGGAGTGCGTTGCCTTCGACTGTTCACGCTGCTGTCGCTTCCGCTGGCCCTTCTCGCTGGGTGCCAGTCGCCGGCCCCGCCGGTGCCGCGGATCAGTCTCCGCGTCGACTCCGATCCGTTCATGGCCTCGGTCGGCCAGGCTCTCCAGCGAACGATGCCTGACGTGGACCTGCGCCTCACCCCGCGAGGCACCGCTTCGAAGGCGGTCTTTCAGGAACATGGCGTCGATCTCGCGCTGATGCCAGCCAGCGACGCTTACTTCGCGTATCTCGATGACATTGAGCGCGGCACACCGGCCGTCGATCATCTGCGGGCGATCTCTGCACTACACACCACACCCCTGCTCCTCGCCGTCCAGCCGGAGTCGGTCATTCAGGGGGTGTCCGACCTGCGCGGCCGGGCGTTCACGCGCATCCTGCTTTTGCCGCCCGGCCAGACCTCCGCTGCGGAGGTGGCGGCTGCGGCTGAGCGAGAACGGAAACGGCGCGTGCAGATTGGGGACCGGCCCGGAACGGCTCGCCTGGTCGAACTCGTGCTGGACGCCTTCGGTGTCGAGGCTGTCCCGGTGCCCAGTCTGCAGGTCCTGACGGCGGCCGACGCCCTGCGCCGATTCGCGGCGGGCTCGCTCGACGCCATCTTCGGCACCGCCTACTTCACCGGCGACGTCATCCAGGCGGCAGCCGCGCGAGGGGCTCGCCTGATCCCGATCGACGGCCCGGCCATCGAACGACTGCGGCAGCAGTACTCCTTCATCCGCCCGGCCGTCATCCCGCCCGGGACGTATCCTGGCCAGACCGAACCGATTCACACGATCGGCGTCGACCTGTTGCTGGTGTGCCGGGCCGGGCTCGACGAGCGACTCGTCCACTCGCTGACCAGGCACTACATCGCGGCGTTACCCGATCTGTCCGGCACGAACCCCTCCCTTATGCAGATCGATCTGGAACTGGCGTCGGCGAGCCCGATTCCGCTCCATGAGGGAGCCGCGCGCTACTACAGAGAGTCGGAGCTCTTCCGGTGACGCGCCACGTGCGCGCCTGGACTCGGCGTGCCCTCGGCCCGTATGGGTTTGTCGCCATGGGCATCGCCGTGGCGACGCTGCTCCTGCTCTGCTACCGGGCCATCGCGGAATGGCAGCACAGTGCGCAGATGCTCGCCGACCGCCGAGCCCAGACGGCCGTCGATCTGCTCGTCACGGCATTCACCCGGGACATGCGGGGCGTGCAGATGAACATCCTGGCACCCGCGCAAGTCGACGACGCCTCGGACCTCGCCAACCGGGTCACCAGCGGCTTCGCCCGCTACCCGTATCCGGAGGTCTTTCTAGCCTGGCCCGACACGACGCGGACAGAGACGATGGTCTTCTACAGCCGGTCCGGCCGGTCTCCGGCGTGGCTGCACGCCGGCACCACCCGTCACCTGCCGGTCGCCACCGGTGCCGCACCGGCCGTCGCGGCACAACTGGCCGAACGTTTCGCGCATGACGCGGCAAGGCACCGCCGATTCTCGATCGTCAACTTTGCGATCGACACGGCCGATTATCAAGTGGTGGTGCTGCTGACCTACCGAGACTCCTATCGAGAACACGTCACAGGTGCGTTCGGGTTCCTCGTCAATCTGGACTGGGTGCGGAAGCGCTACTTCCGGGATCTGACCATGCAGGTCGGCCGTATCGCGGGCCTCGATGAGGGCATCGCGCTCCGGGTGAGAGACGAGAATGGCCAAGTCGTTGTGGCGCCATCCCAACGCGCCGACGAAGCCGTCCTGAGCACGCGCGCATTTCCGGTGGCCTTCTTCGATCCCATCGTGGCGGGTATCGAGCGCCCGGCTGGTCAGGCCGGTCTCACGTGGCACGCTGACGCCATCGTCACAGGAGAACCCGCGCTGCTCGCAGCAGCGGCGGGCGCCCGCGGCACGCTCGGGATTGCGTTTGCCGCCGGGCTCTTGCTCGTGGTCACGTACGGGGTGATGGTGCGGGTCGTGAAGGAGACGAACCGGCTCGCCGAAATGCGCTCCTCCTTCGTGGCGACGGTGACGCACGAACTCAAGACGCCCCTTGCCACCATCAGGATGGTCGGGGAAACCTTCGCATCGGGGGAAGAGGCCACTCTCGAGATGTCGCAACGGTTCGCGAAGGTGTCCGTCAACGAGGCCAAGCGCCTCACACGGCTGATCGACAACCTCCTCGCGTATGCCAGGGTGACCGACGTCACCGACCTCTATCAGTTCGAAGCGCTGTCACCCGAGGCCATTGTCGACGAGGTCATGGACGACTTCGCCACCCAGTTGGCCGGTGGAGGTTTCGATGTGCGCCGGGACGTTCCCTCGGGCCTGCCCCAGGCGTGGGCCGACCGCACGTCTGTCCGACTGATGATGAGTAACCTGGTAGACAACGCGATTCGCTACGCGGGCACCGCGCGTCGTCTGGTCCTGCGCGCGTACGCCGACGACCGTACGATCACCATCGATGTCGAGGATGGAGGCATCGGCATTGCCGAGCCCGACCTGCCCCACGTCACTCGACGGTTCTTCCGCGGCCATTCGGCGGGGCCAGGGGGCAGCGGCCTCGGTCTGGCGATCGTCGAGCGCATCGTCACTGATCACGGCGGCACGCTCGCGATCGCCAGCACTGTCGGCACCGGCACGCGGGTCTCTGTCACGCTGCCGCTGGCCGGAGGCCGGTCGTGAAGCGGCGCATCATGGTCGTCGAGGACGACGAGGCGCTCGCGAGCATCCTCCACGCCAGACTCGCCATGGAGGGATTCGACGTCGCGCTTGCGGCTGACGGCCACGCGGCGCTGCGCCTCGTGAAGGCCTTTGCGCCCGACCTCGCGGTGCTCGACGTCGGGCTGCCCGGAGTCGACGGCTTCGAGTTGTGCCGGACCTGGCGCGAGAGTGCGAAGGTCGCGGTTATCATGCTCACCGCGCGTGGCGAGCGGGCGGACAAGCTCATGGGCCTCACTGCTGGGGCGGACGACTACATCACCAAGCCGTTCGACTCGCTGGAGTTGGTGGCCCGCATTCATGCTGTGCTCCGGCGCACCAGGCCGGTGGTCGAACACCTCCAGCTCGGTGGCGTCACAATCGACTTCCGGCAGGCGCGTGCGTGGAACGACGCCGGGGAGCTCGATCTGTCTCGGCGAGAGTTCGATGTGCTGCACTATCTGGCGGAGCGGGTCGACACGACCGTCAGCCGGGACGAACTCCTGCGCGCGATCTGGGGCTACGGGGAGGTGCCGCTGGCCCGCCGGGCCGTGGATCAGGCGATCATGCGGCTCCGGAAGAAGATCGAACGCGACGTGCACCGGCCCGCGTTCATCCACACCGCGCACGGCGACGGATACTTCCTGACCACTGACGATGCGGGAGGCGGCACCCGGCCTGAACGCGGCTGATTGGCGACGGGCGCCGCCGTCGGTTCCGTGTCAGATGTCCACATGGGCCACATCGACCGGCTGGCCCCACACGTGGCCATGAGCAGAAGTTCGTGACCCAGACCGCGGCCGACCTCAAGGCGTACGGCCTCGACAGGCCGGAACTGACCGTCAAGGTGGCCAGCGAGGGCAAAACGCAGACGCTGCTCATCGGCAAGTCGGTGCAGGGCACGCGCTACGCGAAACGTTCGGAGGACACTAACGCCTTCACCGTCGGCGAGAACCTGCTGACCGACCTGAAGAAGGACGGCAACGACTTCCGCCGCAAGGACCTGTTCGACTTTCGTGCCTTCACCGCCAATCGCATCGAGGTCGCCCGCGGGACCGACGTCCTCACCTTCGAGAAGATCAAGGGGAAGGACACCACCACGCCGGACAACTGGAAGGCCAGCACGGGTAAGCTGACCGAGTCCATCAAGGCGGAGGATTCGATCCTCACGGTCACGGGCCTGCGGGCCGACTGTTTCGTGCCGGCGGTACCGGCCGCGATGAAAAGACCCGATGCCGTGGTCACCGTGAGATTCGATGAGAACAAGAAGACCGAGGTGATCCGCTTCTTCGTCAAGGACGCCGCGGTGTACGCCACGCGGGAAGGTGAACCCGGTGCCGCGACGATCACACGCACGGCCTACGACGAGGCGCTCAAGGCGCTGGACGGGCTGAAGTAGGAGACGGACGCCAGGCGACAGCCGTCGGCCGTTACTTCTCCAGGCCGAGCACCCAGCGGATCGCGCCGGTCATGAACTGCCGGAAGACCGGGTCGCTGCGCCAGAGATCTTCCCGGTGGCCGATGGCGCTGTAGAACGTGCGCCCCTTCCCCAGTTTCTGGGACCACACCTGGGGATAGTCGCCGTCCTTGCTCCATTCCTTCGGCGCACCGGTGAAGTCAGTCCGTTCCGTGTCAAAGCTCACGAGCACGTTTACCTTCGTGCGATCGAATGCGAACGGCACCGGCAGCTTGGTCGGTCCCAGCACGCCGGTGGTCTTGGCGTACTGATAGAACTCGTCGTCCAGCGTCCAGTGCTCGGGCAGCGCCCGCGACGCAGGATGCTTGCGGTTCTCCACCTTCATCACGGCCTTCCGCTTGGCCGTGTTCGTGCCGTCGAAGAGCTGCCCGTTGCCCATGTAGGCGCCGAGGAGCTCGCCCCACTCCTTCCAGCCGTAGTTGGTCACGTACGACTGGTGCAGGAAGAGCATGCCCTTGCCGTCCTTCTTGACGAAGTCCACGAGGGCCTGCTTGGCTTCGTCACTGAACGGCAGTTCGCCGTTGGTGCTCGCTACGATCGCGTCGAACTGTTTCAGATAGGCACGCGTGACGATCGAGAGATCGACGACGTCCGGCCCGCACGGCTTCTGCGTCGTGCACGAAACGGTCTGCTCGTACCCCTGCACCGAGGTGACGGTGAATCCGCCCGCCTTCCCCAGCTCCGGCAGCACGTCTTCAATCGCCAGGAGGTTGCTGTGGTTGTAGAAGGTGTTGTAGGTCATCAGCAGCACGCGCGAGGGCTTCTTCGCGGCCGACGGCACCTGCAGCACCGCGGCGCACACCAGGACGGAGCCGATCACTCTGAGTTTCATCATTTCCTCACGCCGTCACTTCGCCGCTGGAGCGGGCCGCTGCGCCGGCGGGTTGGTGATCTCGAAGGTGATCGGCAGCCCGGCCTTGTGCATGTCCACGTAGTTTGCCCACTCGGCGTATTCCTGCGTCTGCACGCCGCCCTTGGAGACGAGATAGTCGCGCGCCTTCGGCACATCCGTCACGTTGAAGCCAATGTGGTGCACACCTTCGCCGCCCTGAGCCATGAACTGGGAGTACGGATTGTCGCCGGGCAGCGGCTGCAGGAACTCGAAGCTGATACCGTTGATCGTCAGCCCCATGCGCTTGTTGCCGTAGGTCTTCCCGGGAAACGCCGGCCCCCACTTGATGCCGGGATACTCCATCGCCTTGCCGACACTGTCGATGCCGAAGACATCGGCGAAGAGCTTGGTGCTCTTCTCCACGTCGGCCACCGCGAACGAAATATGCGAGAGCGGGCCGGAGACCGGCGTCGGCCGCTGCTGCCCCTGGCCCTGCACCAGCTGCATGCTGCACGCGAGCCCGACCACGAATCCACCAACCATGGCGACTGACACCTTCGTCTGTGCGTTCATCTGTCTGCTCCTGAGAAATTCCGGACCACTCGGCGACTGCGCCCGCGCGCTACCGCAGGCCGAACACGAACACCGCGTTGCCCGAGGTGACGGCGACGTACTGTTTCTTCCCGACCTGGTAGGTCATCGGGCTCGAACCCAGGCTCGCCAGGCCCGTATGCCTGAACACCTGCTTTCCGGTTCGCGCATCGAGACCGAAGAAGCTCCGATCAACCGCCTGGAAGAGGACATCCCCAGCGGTCACAAGGCTCCCTGAACCCGTCAGCCCAGGCAGCTCGCTGTACCACGTGAGGCCACCGGACGCCGGATCGTAGGCACCGATGCCCATATTCGGCGTCAGTCCCTTTTCGCCGCGTGGACCATTGACGTCGGGATGCTGCAGCATCTCGGGCCCTGGCGTCGCCGCCATCGAGTCGCCGACCGGCATGACGCGCAGCGAGTGGGCGTCGTTCTTGCCCGTCGCATACAGCAGACCCGTGCGCGGGCTGAAGGACGGCGAGCCCCAGTTGGCTCCGCCGGTATTACCCGGCGCCGTGAGGATGTACTCCTTGGCCTGATACGGCGTGAACATCTGCCGCACGCGTTTGGCCAACTGCGGATCGCTGACGATCGGATACGTCATGCAGAACGGCGTCTGCGGCACGCCTCGCGCGGTATACGGAATCGGCTGCGTCGGCCAGATCTGCTCGCCCGGGACGTCTGTCGCCGTCGGCATCGCCGTTTCAACGATGGGATTGATCGGCGCGCCGGTCTCGCGATTGAGCATGTAGGCGTAGCAGGTCTTTCCCACCGTCGCGAGCGCCTTCACGGGCACGCCCTTGACGGTGACGTCGAAGAGCGCCGGGCCGGCGACGTTCTCGTACTCAAAGACGTTGTGGTGGACGGTCTGGAAGTGCCAGGCCAGCTTTCCCGTGTCCAGGCGGAGGGCCACAATCGAATCGGCAAAGAGGTTGATGCCGTGCCGCGGGGATCCGTCGTACCCAGGCACGGGATTCGACACGTTGAAGTAGATCAAGCCGAGTTGTTCGTCGATGGCCGGCTGCGTCCAGATGCCGCCGCCCACTCGGGCGCCAGTCCCCCACGTGTCCTTCGCGATCTCCCACCCGTCGTCCGCGGGACCTTGCGGGACCGTGTTGAACACCCACCTGATGGCGCCGGTCTTGCCATCCATCGCCACGACGATGCCGCCGCGCACCATCATCTCGGCGCTGGCAAGGCCGAGGTAAACCACGCCATTCGCGTAGGTCGGCGACGAGGCGATCGAGTACCCGATCCTCAGCGGGTCCACGTCGACGGGGTACTTGCCGGGGTACTTGAACTGCATCGCCTTGTTCGCGACGCGCAGCACACCCTTGTCGCCGAACGACTCGACGGCCTTGCCCGTCTTCGCGTCGACCACATACATGTCGCGCTGCCCCGTGGCGTAGATCCGGCCATCGCCATACGCGGGCCCACGTCGCCCGCCGCCGAACGGCGGGTCAGTGTTGAAGGTCCACTTGGACTTGCCGCTGACGGCGTCAACGGCAAAGAGTTTCGACCCGGAGTTGAAATACATGACGCCGTCGATGACCAATGGCGTAACGGAGCCGATGCTTTCCGCCTTGGAGGTCTCGAAGGTCCACTTCAACGCGAGCTTGCCCGCATTCGCGCTGGTGATCTGAGCCAACGGCGAGAACCGCGAGTTTTGCAGATCAAGGTTGTGCAGCGGCCAGTCGACATTCTTCTCACCAGCCCCGCGGAGCGTCACTACGGCTGCCAGCACGACTGCGGCGATCGCGATTCGGTGCATCGTCACTCCACGCCCCTTGTGATTAAAGCAGCCGGAACGAGAGGAGGCCCTCGCCGACCGTCTCCCCTGTTCTCATCGCAGCCCTACGACTCAGGCAGCGCGAAGACGAAGATCGTGTTTCCACCCCGCGCCCCGGTGAGCTCGGGCGTCAGCGCGAGCAGCGCATTGCCCTGTGACTCACCGCCGGCGGCGACGGCGACGTATTGCCGTCCGCGCACGCGATACGTAATCGGCCGCCCGCCGACAGAGCCGTTCAGGATCGTCTCCCACAGCACCTTCCCCGTCTTGGCGTTGAAGGCCCTGAACCGGCGCACGACGTCACCGGAGAAGATGAGATTGCCGTTTGTCGCCAGCAGCGAGCCGTAGATGGGCGCCCGCTGTTCGTACTTCCAGAGCGTCTTTCCAGTCGACGCGGAAATCGCCTCCAGGCGCCCGACTGGCGCACGCGCCGGATCCATTCCAGGCGGGAAGATCAGCGTGCCGGAATACCACCCTTCCGTCACCGTCGCCCGTACGCGCGCGGCCGAGATGGCCGTGCACGTGTTGTTGAGCGGCATGTACATCGCGTCCGTCACGGGGCTGTACGCGCCGGACGGCTGGTTCTTGCCACCGTAGGTGTACGGGCACGACGGGATGGGGTCGTCCTGGCCCACCGGAGGCGGGAGCAATTCGTTCGGGATCGGGCGGCCCGTATTGACGTCGATGCTCTTCGTCACGGTCTGATACGTCGTCTCCCGCGCCCAGAGAAACTCGCCGGTTTTCGCATCGAGCGACCACACGAGACCGGGCTTCCCGAAGATGCCCGTCACGACCTTCCGGCGTTCGCCCGCCTTGACCTTCGGGCTGATCCACGGCACGTCGGCGGCCGACGGACTGATCGCGGTAGTGACGATCAGGCGCTCGAACGGGTGGTCCATGTCGCGGTAGTCGCGCGGCGCGTGCTGGTAGTACCACCGCAGCTTGCCCGTCGTGGCGTCAATCGCCAGCGTGGACGTCGTATAGAGCAGGTGCGCCTTGGGATCGGCGTTCGCCGCGTCACGGCCCAATTGCGACACGCCGGTGCCCCAGAACATCAGATTCAATTCAGGATCGTAGCTGCCCGGAATCCACGGCGACACGGACTTCCGATTCTCGATCGGCACCTGGCCCCAGGTATCCCCTCCAGGCTGGCCAGGCGCGGCAACCGTGTTGACGCGCCAGATCTCCTCGCCGCTCTGCGGGCTGTTCGCGGTGATGAAGCATCCGCCGACGACTTTGGAGTTACTGGCGCACCACGACCCGGTCACGACCTTTCCATCGGCAATGACAGGCCCCGACGTCGACGACAGCTTCTCGTTGTAGTCACCGCGCCTCTGCTGCCACAGCACCTTCCCGGTCCGCGCGTCGAGCGCAACAAGGAATGCGTCCTGCGTCGCCATGAAGATCTTGTCCTGGTAGATCGCGATGTTCCGATGGCGGAACACCGTGCCGGTGATCGCGCCGACGTTCGGCGGCAGCTCTCTCCGGTACTCCCAGATCAGGTCGCCGGTCGTGGCATCAAGCGCCTGCACCACGTCGTGGCCATGCGCCAGGAACATCACGCCGTCGTAGACGATCGGCTCCACTTCCGAAAAGCCTTCCATCATCGCGCGCGACCACACCATGCGGAGCTGTCCGACGTTCGCGTCGGACACCTGATTCAGCTCGCTGTACCCCCACCGGGCGTCACCGGCGCGCCACGTGATCCAGTTGTCCGGACTGGGACGGCGGATCATCGCCTCCGTCACGGGCACGAAGTCCTTGATCGCCTGGGAGACCGGAGGCGGACCCGTATAAGCGCTGGGTAGTGGGGTCGTACCCGCCTGTTGCGCGCCAGCGGGGAGCCAGCAGAGGGCCGCACCGGCACACATCACGAAGAGAGCAACAATTCGCCTGGTCATCACAGTCTGTCCACGTGTCACTGGACTCCCCATCCAGCCAGGGCACGCTGTTAAGGAAACTCCGCGGGTCGCGGCTCCGTTGTCCGATGAAGCCGCGACCCCGAAGTACTCATGTAGTCGTGCCTAGAAGGTGAAATGCGCGTTGAACTTGAACAGCCGCCCTGGGAGAACCGTGCTCGGCCTGATCCATGCGCCGCCGGGCGTCGTCGCGCTCGGCGTGTAGTTGGCATTCATCGACAGCACATCGTTCTGGTTGGTGGCGTTGTAGATGTCGAAACCCGCACGCAGCGCCTGGCCGCCGCTCATCTTGAACGTCCTGCTGAACCGCAGATCGAGCTGCTGCTGACGCTTTTCCCGCAGCGCGCCGACCGGGACCATCGGGAGATTGACGAAGCCGAGCGCCGAGGAGACGTTCCGCCCGAGCCCGGTGGCCGTGCTGATGAGCAGCGGATCCGCCGCCGTGGAGGCGTTCGCGATCTGCGCGCTCGTAAGCGTCAGCGTCGCCAGGCGATCGAGGCCAGGCAGGTTCTGGTACACGGCCGCCACGGTGACGCCCCTCCAGATCGGATAGGAGGCGTTGAACTTCACCTGATCCTGCCGGCTCCCTGTCTTACAGAACGGCGTGACGGCTGTCTGCGGTGTGTCGACGATCGTGCAGTTGTCCACGACCGCCTTGCCAAGGCTGACGCCGCCACTCGCCAGACCGCCATTCCCGAAGCGCGCGCGCGAGCTGAGCTCGAAGCCATTGTAGACCTCGCTTCGTCCGTTCGTGCGGCCGTCGGTTGTCGGCAGATCCTTGTCCCTCAGCACCAACTGATCGCTCGACGTCGTCGCGAAGTTGATGTCATAGCCGCAGACCGTCTGGTTGCCAAACTGCCCCAGCCGCGGGTCGCTCGGCGTCTTCACACAGTACTGCGTGAAGTCAGCCGGCGTGATCGCCGCGGTGCGGCCGGCCGGGATGCCGAGGTTCTGTGTCACGGTGATGTTGCCGTACCACGTGCGGAAGTACCCGGCCGCAACACCGATGCCGTGTCCGAGCTCCTGCGACAGCGTCACGTTGCTCTGCCAGTTGTACGGGCGCACGCCGAAGCCCTCCAGGAACTCCGGGTCGTATCGCCGTACAAGCACGGACTTCCCGAACGTGGTGCTGGTAATAGCGCCGCACTCACCGTTGGCGGCGAGGTTCTTCAAGTCGCACTGCGGGATCAGGTCGCCGTTGGCGTCGCTCCATGTGCGGGGTGCCGACGCGGTTAGCCCTGCCTGGGGATTCCGGGCTCCGGCGATGGTGGTCATTTCCGAGATGACGTACCGGCCAACAGCCATCTTCAGCGCCGTCTTGCCGTTGCCGAACAAATCGTACGCCGCGCCCACCCGCGGGTCCACATCCCACCAGTTCGGCAGGTTGTCCACCTTCTCGAACTTGATCTCCGGGAAGAAGAACGATGCTGGCCGCGTGGATTCGGGCGAGTATGCCTTCAGCCCGTCGAAGCGCACACCGAGGTTGAGCGTCAGCCGGGAGATCGTCCATTGGTCCTGCGCGAATAGCCCGAGGTTGTAGGCCACCCTGGTCGAGTACACAGCTGGCGAGATCCACGACGTGATGGCCGTAGGACGGAGCGTCCCCGGCAGCGTCCCGCCGGTAACCGTGTACGAGAACGGGAAATCGTCGAACAGCAGGCCGCCGTTGTTCCCGTTCAGCCCCGCCACCGACTGCTCGCCGAACTTGAAGGCATGCGATCCGGTGACGTAGCTCATCGACATCATCGTGTTGAACTGGTAGCCGACCCCCGAGTCGCCAACAGGCCCCCCGAGGCCTGGCGTCGACGTCAGCGGCCCGTACGCGAGCGTCGAGCCGAAGGTCACCGAGATGTCGGACTTGTACGGATTCATGCCCGAGGCGTTGGGATTGTTGCCAGTGACTTCCGGCTGCGGCAGGTTGTGGACGTCACCGATGCGTGTGGCAAACCCGGCCTCGAGGAGCAGCCGGTTCGTCCGCGGGTAGTCCCACTTCACCTGCGCGAGGGTGCTCGGGCCGATGTTGGCGGTTGTCGTGTGGTCGGGTGGGTTCGTGATACTGATGCCCCGGAAGCAGGAGCACTGCGTCTGCACGGTCAGCACGCCGGAGAGCTTCTGCTTCGCGGTGGCCTGCCACGTGACCCGGCTCGTCGTATCCTTCACAAAGGGCGCCGTGTGCGCGGGGTTCGTGAGGTCAGACTCGAAGAAGAGCGTGTGCCGGTACTCCGGCTTGTTGTAGTAGGCACCCGCCTGATCCTCTTTGGCACCCCACCAGCGGTACGCACCATAGAACCATACCCGGTCGCGCTTGATGGGACCGCCAATGCCTCCGCCAACCGACCAGATGCGGGTGACCTTGTTGCCGTCCCCAACCACGCCGCGATCGCGGAGGGCCTTCGTGATGTTGCCGTTCTGCAGTCCTTTGCCAGAGTAGTCACCTTCCCCGAGACCATGAAAGGCGTTACCGCCCTCCCGGATAATCACGTTCAGCGACACGCCGCCGGTTTCGGTTTCTGACGACTGGCTGGCCGTCTCCGCGACGTTCTCCTGTACGGCATCCTGATTGAGGAAGTAGCGTCGCGTCCCTCCACCCACGCTCAGGGAATTGGCGCGAATCCCCTCGATGCTGTACCCGCCGTCCTCCCGGCTGCCGTGAATTGCGATCCCCGCAGACCCTTCGCCGTTGTTACCACCCACGTCGCGGTTGCCGCTGCTCCCGGCACCGCCCCCGCCGCCCGTCGCGCCGAGCGTCAGCGCCACCATCGCGAGGGCGCTTCTCGCCGTCGGAATCGCACTCAGCACCTGGTTTGTGATCACCTCCTGCGAGCGCACGTTCTGGACGTCCACGATCGGAGTCGCGCCGGTGACGGTGACTGTTTCCTCGAGCGACCCGACCTTCAAGTCGGCGTTCACGGGCAGGGAGAGCCCTGCGGACAACTCAACGCCCTCGCGCTTCAGCGTCCCGAACCCCGCCAGGGTGAAGGTCACCGAGTAGGTGCCGGGCCGGAGGTTGACGATCTTGTAGTTCCCCCCATCGTCCGTCACGGCACTCCGGACCTTCTCGATGAGCGCCGGACTGGCGGCTTCAATGGTGACGCCGGGCAGCACGCCGCCAGTGGCGTCCTTGACAACACCTGCAATGGTGCCAGTCGTTGTTGCCTGTGCGGCAGCCAGTGACGGCAGCGATATCGACAGCATCAAGGCTGCCAGCGCACGAAAGTACTTGAGTCTCATGTCGAACGTCCCTCCATTTTTCCTGTACCACCGAAGGCGGCATTAACGCACGGGGTTCACGGACGAATACTGCAACTACGTCATCACCGGTCGCTCACCACGAGCGCGTCTCGGTGCCTATTCGTTCGCATGGGGGTTGGCTGGCCCCATGCCCTTGTACACGAAGCGTTGTACGCGCTTGCCCTCCAGAGCCTCGCCCACATAGATGTTGTGCCTCGAGTCAACGGCGAGATTGTGCGCGCCCGTGAAACCACCGGCCTGGTGCCCTCCGTGACCGAAGTAGTTCAGCACCTCGAGCGTTTCCCGGCGGAGGATCCATACGCGTGAGTCCCGCCCGTCGAGCATGTAGAGAAACTGCTGCTTCGGGTCCGGTGAGAATCCGATGTCGAAGGCAGACCCGCGCGTGGCCCACGCGGCCACCCGCTGCTCCCGGACGAAAGTGCCGTCCTTCCGGAAGACCTGAATGCGGCTGTTGCCGCGGTCGCAGACGTAGACCAGGCCATCGTTGCTGATCTTCACGCAGTGAGGGGTGCTGAATTGAGGCGGAGGAGTCACGGCGTCGCGGGGCGGCCGTGCGCTGTCATCAGGCGGCTTGCCGTAGGCACCCCAGTGCCGCTGGTACTTACCGGTCTCGGCGTCGAAGACGGCGATGCGCCGGTTGACGTATCCATCCGCGACGAAGACCTCGTTGGTGGCGGGGTCCACGGCAATGCCGGCCGGTCCACCCAGATTCTGGGTGTCGTTGCTGCCGGAGTTCTGACCGGCCTTGCCGATCTGCATGAGGAACTTCCCGGCGCGTGAGAACTTCAGAATCACGGTGCCGCCCGGCCCATTGCTCCCAAGCCAGACACTGTTGTGATGGTCGAGGGCCAGCGTGTGCTCGCCGAACGGCCCTCGCGATTGGTACTCGGCACGTGGCTTCTCCTGGTCCCCAACCGGCCATTCATAGCCCTCTCCGGGACCGCCCCACGACTGAATCAAGGTGCCGGCCTGATCGAACTCGAGCACCGGTGGCGCACGCCGGCAGCACCGGGCGGCCGGGGTGGGGCCGTCGGCCGATGCCTCGAACTCAGTGACCGTCGATGGGCGTTGCAGCACCCAGATGTGGTCGCGCGAGTCCACGAAGAGGCCCGAGATCATCCCCAGGATCCACTGATTCGGGAGCGTCTTCGGCCAGAACGGGTCCAGTTGGAACACCGGCGAGGTTGCCGCTCGAGCGCCCTGCAGCACGACGGCGCTCCCCGCAGCCACGCTGACCACCAGCAGCACCACGCCCCACGCACGCTTTCCCATCACGCCTCCAGACTGTCGTATCACTCGGCTCACGACTCCGGCCCCGCGAGTTCCCGCGCGAGGCGCGTCAGCCGGCCCCAGACCTCGTCGGCCACCGGAAGCCCGTCCCTTAGCCTCTCCTCCCGGACACGCCAGGCGCGATCGCCCGGAACCAGCACGCGCTCGACGCCTTCTCCCGGCGGGCACGCACGCACCTCATCGAGGTACGCCGTCACCTGCGCAATCGTGGCGTCGCCGAGGCCGGCGTCGATGACACAGAAGAGGTCGCCTTTGTTGCACGCGCGGTCGGAGTCCAGCGTTCCCGCCACATCGCGCCCGAACGCCGCTCCCGCCAGGCACGTCACCAGGGCCTCGATCCCGAGCCCCAGCGCGTATCCCTTGGCATTGCCGAACGGCGCGATGGCGCCGTCCTTCGCCGCCACGGCATCCGTCGTCGGGTTGCCATCACGATCCAGCGCCCAGTGGGCGGGAATCGGCTGACCCCGGTGGGCATAGTCGTGAATTTGCCCCATCGAGACGACGCCCGCAGCGACGTCCACGACCAGCGGACGAGGGTTGGCCGGCACGCCGATGGCTATGGGGTTGGTGCCGAGCAGCGCACGGCGGCCGCCCCACGGGTGGACCAGTGCCTCGCTCGTGGTGAACCCGATGAACACCTGACCGGCTCCGGCGACGTGCTCGGCGTACCAGCCCATCATCCCGAGATGGTTGTTGTTCCGAATCGCCGCCATTGCCACACCGGTGCTCCGCGCCCGCGTCGTCAGATGGCTCAGGGCCTCGAACGCCACCACGGGCCCCAGACCCATCTCGCCATCAACCAGCAGCAGCGAATCGCCGCGCCAGCGATGGGCGCCCTTCGTGAGCGGATTTGTGACGCCGTTGCGAATCCGCTCCACGACGCGAGCGAGCCGCAGTAGCCCATGCGAGGGGCGCCCCCGCAGCTCCGCCTCGAGAAAGAGCGACGCCTGGGTGTCGGCGTGCCCATCGGGCACTCCGGCTCCCCGGAGGATGTCGAGCGCCAGGCGCCGGGCGTCGTCGAAAGTCACCAGCATGGGCGTGCTACCACGACGTCGCGATGTACTTGGCTTCGAGGAACGCCAGCAGCCCGTCGTGACCGCCTTCGCGCCCGATGCCGCTCTGCTTGACGCCACCAAACGGCGCGGCCGGGTCGGACACCAGGCCTCTGTTCACGGCGACCATGCCGGACTCGAGACGCTCAGCGATCCGGAGTCCCTGCTTCAGGTCCGAGGTGAAGACATAGGCGACCAGCCCGTACTCGGTGTCGTTGGCAGCGCGAACCGCCTCGTCGACCGAGTCAAAGGGCACCAGCACGGCGACAGGACCGAAAATCTCCTCGCGCAGGATCGTGGCGTCTGGCGGCACGTCGACCAGCACGGTCGGCGGATAGAAGTGGCCGCGCCGGTCCAGGGGCTTCCCTCCGACGAGCGCACGCGCGCCCCCGGCCACGGCTTCCTGGACCAGTGCATCAACCTTCTGTTTCGCAGCCGCGTTGACCAGGGGTCCGCACTGCGTCGCAGGCTCGGCGCCATCACCAACGACGACGGCACCCATGCGCGTCGCCAGCCCGGCGGCAAACCGATCGTAGATCCCGCGCTGCACCAGGAACCGGTTCGCGGCGGTGCAGGCCTCTCCGCCGTTGCGCATCTTGGCGACCATGGCGCCGTCCAGGGCTTCTTCGAGGTTCGCGTCGTCCAGGACGATGAACGGCGCGTTGCCGCCCAACTCCATCGAACAGTTCACCACGCTCGCGGCCGCCTCACGCAGCAGGATCCGGCCCACCTCGGTCGAGCCGGTAAATGACAGCTTCCTCACGCGCAGGTCGCTCAGCATGGCGCCGACCACCTGCCCGGACTTCGAGGTCGTCACCACATTCACGACACCGTCCGGCACACCGGCTTCTTTCAGCACCTCGGCCATGGCGTAGGCCGTGAGGGGGGTCTCCGAGGCGGGCTTCAGGATGCACGTGCACCCGGCTGCCAGTGCCGGGCCGATCTTCCGCGTGGCCATCGCGGCCGGGAAGTTCCACGGCGTCACCAGCACCGAGACGCCGACGGGCTCATAGCGGACCAGCATCCGGTTCGCGCCCGAGGGCGCCGTGGTGAAGTTGCCGTCGATGCGAACGGCCTCCTCTGCGAACCAGCGGAAGAACTCGGCGGCGTACTTCATCTCGCCCAGTGCGTCGGGCAACGCCTTGCCGTTCTCGAGCGCAATCAGCTCGGCAAACCAAGCCAGCCGGGCGGTGATCAATTCGAAGGCGCGACGCAGGATCTCGCCCCGCTCGCGCGGTGGCGTCGCCGACCAGGCCGGCAGCGCTCGTGATGCCGCATCCACCGCAGCCAGGCCATCGGCCACGGTCGCATCAGCCACGGACGTGAGGCGTTCCTCCGTCGAGGGGTTGCCCACGTCGATACGCCTTCCTTCCGAACCTGGCACCCACCGTCCACCGATGAACAGATCGGTTGGGAGCGCCAGAAGGTCCACTCTGCCCGCCGCCACTGCCGTTGCCATTGCTCCTACGCCCTTCCTGTCATGACGTCGCTCGACAGGGCCGAGCGGTCTCCATCGAATGCCGCCCGCACGAGGCGGGCCATGCTCTGTTCGTCCAGCGGTCTCGGGTTGTTCTTGACGAGGCGCCCGATGGACAGGGCCTGCTCGGCCACCCAGGGCAGCTGCGCCTCCGGCAGATCCAGCTCAGCCAGCGTCCGCGGAATGCCCACCGACGCCAGCAGCGTCGCCACCGCCTCGATGGCCGCGTCAGCCAGTTCATCGAGGGCGAGCTGACCAGCCACGCCCATCAGCCGAGCTACTTCCGCGAACTCACGGGTGCAGACCGGGCGATTGAACGCCATCACGTACGGCAGCATCGCCGCTACGCCGAGCCCGTGTGCGGTGCCCGTGAACGCACCGACGGGGTATTGCACCGCGTGAGCCGCCGCGGTGCCGGCCGCACCGAACGCCAGTCCGGCCTCGAGCGCCCCGAGCATCATCTGCTCGCGGGCAACCAGGTTGGTGCCGTCCGTGACCGCCGTGCGGAGATGGCCCGCAATCGCCGCGATGGCGACCCTGGCGTGCACGTCGCTCAGGTCGTTCTTGCCGACGAACACCTGCTCGTGGGAGAGTCCAGCCGTCCGTGGCTTGACGACAGCCGTGAACGCCTCGATCGCGTGTGTCAGCGCATCAGCGCCGGAGACAGCCGTCAGCCCCGGCGGGCACGAGAGAGTGAGCTCCGGGTCGCAGATGGCAATGCGGGGAATCAGATACGGGCTGGAAATACCCACCTTCAGCGTCCGCGCGGGATCGCCCATGACGGCCACCGGCGTCACCTCCGAGCCCGTGCCGGCGGTCGTGGGCATCGCCACCATCGGCATCACCGGTCCCGGCACCTGATGTTCGCCGTAATAATCCTGGGGCCGGCCGCCATGCGACAGCAGTAATGCCGTCAGCTTGGCGATATCCAGGCAGCTGCCGCCGCCAATACCGATGACGACGTCGGGACGACTGGCCTGGCCCCGCTCCGCGCTGTGGAGGATGCACTCCAGCGGGAGCTCGGCAATCGTCTCGTCAAAGACCGTCGCCTCCACACCGGCCGAGTGCAGGGAGTCCAGCAGACGCGCGAACTCGGGGTCGGCGGAGAGCCGCGCGTCGGTGCAGACCAAGGCACGCACGCCGAGGCGCCGCGTGTGCATGCCAAGCGCGAATCGCTGGCCGGCTCCGAAGAGGATCTGGTGGGGGCTACGTTGAATGCCAAACATGGGGAGGTTCAGATCACACCTTGCCCCCGAGCGGGCGATAACTCAGGGAACGGTCTCGGTCGCTTGCGTGGCCTTCGACTGCTTCGACTCGCTCGACGGCAGCGGCGTCAGGAACGCAGGCACGCCGTCCAGCTCGTAGGCCATCGACACGCCGCTGCACTCCCCGGTGACCGGGTCCTTCATGCCGTCGGCGTTGCGCTTGAACGACTGGTAGGAACCCGGGCACGTCAGGTTGAACAGCTTCTCGTTGTAGGAGGACTGCGCCCCGAAGCCGTGCCAGTCCATGTACCCGCCGACCACGCCCTTGAGGTTGCCGTCGGGTGTGATCTCCAACCGGAACTGGGCGTCGGCCAGCGAGATGTTCCCACCCTGCCCGTTGTTGAAGCGCCACGTCTTGATCGGCGCGGTGACCACGAACCCGTCCACGATGCGCGCCGGCCAGCGCTGGTTGAACCGCGCGAAGTTCGGGTCATCGCTCATCCGGAACGTGTAGTTCGGAATGAATGCGCCAGATGTACTCCGGATCGCCTTGTCCTGGGCGTAGAAGATACCGATCTCCACGTGGTCGTCGTTCTTCGGATCGTCAATCCCTGAGACCTCGACCAACGTCACCACGTTGCCGTCGGCACGCCGTGCATTGTGGGTCTGGTTCATGTAGCCCTTCTTGCCCCGATACCCAGGCACGCACCCGAACACCCGGTACAACTGATTGTCGACGCCCTTCAGCTTGCCGTCCGGCGTGACGAAGTTCGTGTGCTTGCAGGTGCCACCCGCCAGCTCTCCGGTGCCATCGTTGCCGTCGAGGTTGACGCCCAACGCCACCGGCGTCTGCGGTTCCGCGTGGCCCGGGTCGCGAATGATGCCCGGCATCGCGCAGGCGTTCAGCATGTTCGGCCCGCGCTCTTCCATGTAGGGGCCGCCACGGTCCGGCCCGCCGAACGAGATGGGCTTCTCCCCGCGCGTCGCGCGGATGGCGTCGGCCTTCTCCTTGGGCAGCAACCGGTAGAACTCCGCTTCCTTGGGCGCGGACGTGAACTCCGGGCATGTGGCGTCATCGCCCAGCGTCGCCCAGCCGAACCAAGTCATCAGGAACGTCTTGTTCTTTGGTGAGGGCGCCGCGGGCTGCAGGTTCGGGATGTCCGCCGCGGTGGAAGTGATCTGCACGACCAGCGGCCCTTTGGGGTCGTAGTTCAGCCACTCAATGTCCTGGAACGACGCCACGAACGCCTGCTCCGGCGCGTCGGGCACCACATCACAACTACCCAGGCGCACGTCCTTCAGCGTGTATTCCCAGTACTTCGGGAACGTCTTGACCTCCCCCCGACCCGACGCCGGCTCCGCGAAGCCCACTTCCGGGATGGATTCGCCCTTCGTGCAGAACGCCATGAGGTGCGGCAGGTCCGGGCTCTGCTTGTCGATGGCAAACGCCAACTTGTTGGGCGCGCCCGGGGCGTGGGCAGGCGGGCCGGCCACCTTCGGGTTGCCGATGCCGAGCGTCAACGTGTCACGGTACGGCGCGTTGATCCAATGCCGCCCGTTCAGGTGGATCCACTGCGCGTAGGACTCACCCCGCCAGCTCCCGGTCACCCCCGGGATCCGCAGAAAGCTGTTGCCGACCGCCGCCCGCGTCACGTGCGTGCCGGACACCACGACCGCGGCCGCGACAACGAGCCACCCGAAGCGACGCACACCTTGCCCAGCGGTTGACGACCGCGCGCTCATCTTCATCATGATTCCATCTCCCACCGGGACAACGATCCCCGGCTACGGTACACGCGCCCGCGGCGAACCCACGGGTTCGACCTGGCTGCGCTTCGGGTCGTCCGGCGTCACGAACGCCGGCACGCCGTCAATCTCGTAGGCCATTGAAATGCCGTTGCACTGGCCCGTCACCGGATCCTTCATGCCGTCAGCATTCTTCTTGAACGACCCGTACACCGCAGGACACGAGAAGTTGAACAAGCCTTCGCCGTAGGAACTGCCGGGCGCCCCCATCTCGCGCCAGTCGATGTAGCCGCCGACCACTCCCGTCAACGTGCCGTCGGGCTCGATGTGCAGGCGCAGTTGCGCGTCGGCCAACTCCACAATCCCGCCCTGGCCGTTGTTGAACTTCCAGAGCTTGATCGGCGGCGTCACGATGTAGCCGTCCCGAATCTTCGCCGTGTGCCGCTGGTTGTACTTCGCGAAATTCGGGTCGTCCGACACACGGAACGTGTAGTTCGGAATGAACGCGCCGGAGGGACCCCGCACGGCCCGGTCCTGGGCGTAGAAGATCCCCAGCTCGACGTGGTCGTCGTTGGTCGCGTCGTCGATGCCCGAGATCTCAATGAGCGTCACCACATTCCCGTCCGCGCGGCGGGCGTTGTGTGTCTGGCTCAGGTAGCCCTTCTTGCCGCGGTAACCCGGAATGCAACCATACACGCGGTACAGCTGGTTATCGACGCCCGACAACTTGCCATCCGGCGTCAGAAAGTTCTCGTGCTTGCAGGTCCCGGCAGCCGGCTCACCGGTGCCGTCATGCCCGTCGAGGTTGACCCCGAGGGCAATGTTGGTCCGCGGCTCGTGCTGTACCGGCGTCTTGACGATGCCAGGCAGGGCGCAGACGTTGAGCCGGTGCGGGCCGCGCGCGTCCATGAACGGTCGGTCCTGCGAGTTGCCGTACGACACCGTCTTCTCGCCCCGGCGGGTCCGTTCAGCCGCGGCCTCTTCCGGCGAGAGCAGCGCGTAGTAGTCCTCCTGCGGCGCCTTGCTGTTCATGTCCGGGCAGGTCGCGTCGTCGCCGAGCGTGGCCCATCCGAACCACGTCACCAGGAACGTCTTCGTCCTCGGCGAAGGCGGCGCCGGGTAGACGGCCGGAATCTCGGCAGCGGTTGACGTGAGCTTGACGACCTGCGGCCCCTTACTGTCGTAGTTGAGCCACTCGATGTCCCGGAACGTCAGGACGAAGGCCTGCTCGGCCGACTCCGCCACGCCCTTGTCACACGCCGACCACTGCACATCCTTCAGCTTGTACTCCCAGAAGTCAGGAAAGTTCGCCACCTTCCGCGGCACATAGGTGCCGCTCTGCCTGGGCTCCGCGACACGCATCTCGGGCACGGCTGTCTGGCTCGTGCACAGCTGCATGAGGCGGGCAAGCTCGGGACTTCGCTTGTCGACCGAGACGACCAGTTTGTTGGGCTTGCCCGGCATGGGGGCCGGCGGGCCCGCGACAAGCGGATCACCGACGCCCAGCGTGGTCGTGTTCCTGGGCGTCGCGCCGATCCAGTACCGCCCGGTGAGGCGGATCCACGACTTGTAGGGACCACTAGGCCAACTACCCTGAACGCCGGGCACCTCAACGAAGCTGTCGCCGAGTGCGGCAGACACCGGGCGGCTGGTGGCCGCCAGCGCAAAGGTGACAAGCGCCAGGCACGCCCCCCGCCACGCGAACGTGGCCGGACGCCGGATCGCAAACGGGAACGAGTGAGTGCATATCATCGTCGGTGACTCCCTTGGCCGAAACAACCGGCCGCGGACCGGTGTGGTGCCTGCCCGCGGCCGATCCGCAGCAGCGGTTCTGATCGATACGACCGGTCCTAGGCGAGCACTTCGGCGACCGGCTTCGACGTCTGATTGGGCCCGCTGCCCCAGGTGCCGACCGGCAGCCCCATAGCCTGCTGGAGCGTGAGGCCGACGCGCGTCACCGTGTCGCCCTTGCCGGCAATGTGCTGGCCGGGGCGCCACTTCCCGCCTCCCGATCCCGCCACGATGAGCGGCAGGGATTCAAGCGTGTGGAACTTCGCGAAGTTGCTCTCGGAGAAGGCCATCATCAGGGAGTGGTCCAGGAGCGTGCCGTCCCCTTCCTTGACGGCGTCCATCTTCTTCACCATCGTCGCCAGCATCTCGATGCTGCGCTCCAGGAAGAACGTCGCCTCTCTCTGGTAGCCCACCGCCGGGTCGACCTGTTCTTCGTGTGTCAACTCGTGGAGCGCGGTGGACTGCCCGGCCTTCCGGAGGTTCGATACCGCCGCCGACACCGCGACGTGGAAGACGCGCGTCTGGTTGCAGGCCAGAGCCATGACCAGCAGGTCCGTCAGCACGTCGTGCATCTTCGCCGCAGACTCCCAGTTCGTGGCAAACTCCATGCCCATGGGCGGCTTCGGCACCACGCAGGCCACTGCGGGCGCCGGCGGCTCAAGCTGCACGGCCAGTTGCTGTTCGATCTCGCGCAGGGACGTGAAGTACTGATCGAGCCGCGCGCGGTCGGCCGCGCCGACCATCTTCGCGAACTGTCCGCGCTGATCCTTCACCGCCGACAGAACACTCTGCTGCAGCATGATGTTCGGGTCCGGCGTGAACGTCGCCGCATTCGGATCGCGGAACTCCGGTCCGAAGAGGCGCTTGTACAGGACCACTGGGTCGACTTCTGTGGGATTGATGGTGTTGCCGGCCTGCATGCTGTAGCTCACACTCGACTGGCCGGTACAGGCCACCTGCAGTGCCTTGAATCGCGAGTTGCCGCCGATGTGATCGGCCACCAGACAGTCGATGGTCGGCTCCGGCGCGGTACCAACGCCGTTACCACCCTTGCTCGGCACCGTGCCGCCCAGGGTGCACATCACGCCCGACCAGTGGGTCAGGTTTGGTTGCCCGCTCAGAATGGCGTTGAAGCCGGAGAACACCGTGACCTTCTTCTTGAAGGGGTCCAGCGGCATCGTCTCGGCCTTGAACGTGAAGTCCGTGCCCACCTTGTCCGGGAAGAAACGTGCGGCGTTGCAGCCACACGCCCAGAACCACGTGCCGAAACGCGTGGGAACGGGGGCGCCTGACGCCAGCGCGACGCCGTTACCGTCCATGAAATAGTCCAGGAACGGCAGCGCGACGGTCACGGCCGAGCCCTGCACGATTCCTTTGAGCACCCGCCGTCTGGTCAGGTTTGCCATCGTCTCTTCTCCAACTAGTCTTTCGGGTTTGACGCCGGACTGTCCGACGACACGGCCTGAAATGCCTGGCTCGTGGCGATCGCGCGAATCAGTTGCGGAAACCTGTAGCCCTGCGCCGCGAACTGCTGATTGGCATAGGCGACCCACTCCTTCTCGCCCGGCGCGATCGGGCGGCCTGTCCCGTACTCGTACACGCGCTGGACTGCGCATTTCGCAAGCGCCGGACTCTCCGTAAGCACCTTCGACAAGCCGACGAGGCCGTCAAACTTCTTTCGTTCAAACACGCCGCTCGCGTCGATGCTCACGTCGTTCTCCTTCGTCCGATACTGACCGACGGCGTCGAAGTTCTCCATCGAGAGGCCCAGCGGATCCATCATCGAGTGGCAGCTGGCGCACACCGGGTTTCTCGCGTGCGCACTCAGCCGCTGGCGAACCGTGCGCATCGGATTCCTGGGATCCTGAAAGTCGGTGAACTCCACGTTCGCAGGCGGATCGGGCATCCTCTGGCAGAGGAACAGTTCGCGCAGCTTCTTGCCACGAATCGTCGGCGACGACTTCCCCTCATGACTCGGGTCGAGCATCAGGAAGCCGGGCAGCGTCAGCACGCCGGCCTGCGGAGCGTCCGCGGGAAACGTGTAAGGCATCCACCCGTCGAAGCCTCGATAGTCGATGCCCACGCCATAGAGCGCGCCCAGCGAACGGCTGAGAAACGTCTTCTTGGTCGTGAACAGGTCGCGATAGTCCTTCTGCTGTGTCAGGAGATGATCGACGATGGTACGCAGCGTCTGTTCCATCGCGTCGGTCCGGAGCTGCGGACTGAAGATCGGAAACAGGGCCGTGTCCTTTGCGAGGCCGTCGAACTGTTCGTAGGACAGCATGTCCGAGAAGAACGCCCGAACGCCCTGCTCGAATTTCGGCGACGCCATCATCCGGGCCACCTGCTTCTCGAGGCCGGCTCTCGCCTGAAGACCTCCGCGCTCGGCCGCGTCCAGCAAGTCGCCGTCCGGCGGCGCATCCCAGAGCAGGAAGCTGACGCGCGTCGCCAGCGAGAACGCGTCCAGGCGCACGCTGCCACGCCTGGCCGGTTCGGGCTCCGTCGTCTCAATCCGGAAGACAAACGCCGGCGACACCATCAACGTGCCGAGCCCCGCCTGTAGTCCCTGCAGAAAGCTCCGGGACTTCTCGGTCGCGTAGCGCGCCTCTTTCATGACCGCCGTTGTCTCGTTCTCGGTCAGCGGACGCCGGAACAGCAGGCGGCCATACTTCAGAAGCACCTGCTTGGCGCACGCGTCGTCGAACGCGCTGGCCGATGGCGCGGCACAGGGCGCGACCGCGCTCCGGTGCTTGTCGTCGAGCACCTGCGCGGAGATCTCCCGGGACCGGATCACGTTCTGCTCCAACCCCGAAGGCGTCACCACCACCTTGGAGTCACCGATCGCCAGCATGCCATCTTCCCGGACCGGCGGCTCGAAGCGCCCCGGGACTTTGATGTCGGCGCCGAAGATCTGCGCAATCGACCGCTTGTACTGGCCCTCGTTCAACCGGCGGAATCCAGAAGGTCCGCCCCCGGAGACCGGCTCCTGGGCCTGGGCCGCAGCGCGTGGGGCAGCCACGACTGGCCGTGAGCCGACAACTGGCGCCGCCGCGCGGCCCCCCGCCGGCTTCCGCTGTGCCTCCTGAGCCGCAAGATGCAGGCCTGCTGCCGTCCCCAGCACCACGGCAGCAAGACCCCACGCTAGAACGATCCTCACTCGAGAGCTCATGGTCAACTCCACAGGGATACTAGCCGGGCGAAACGGGTGGAATTGTCACAGATTGTTCGCCGCCCCCGCGCAGCCGCACCTAGAACTTCACCAGCAGTCCCAGCCTCATCATGCGGCCGGGCAGGACCGTGGTCGGCGCCTCCACCAGCCGGAGCGCGTCGCTGTACGACAGCGTCTCAGCCGTCACGATGCTGGAGTTGGTGAGGTTGAAGAGGTCGAGCTGTGGATTCAGCTTCACCCGACCGATCGTCGCGGTGTGGGAGATCTTCATGTCCACGCTGTTCCAACGCGCGAGGCGCCGCTGGTTGGGAAACAGCAGCGGAACGTTGACGGGCACCGTACGGCCACCCGGGAACAGGTTGGCGGGCACGGCGTACTGCACCTGCTGCCAGCGCTGGTTTGGATCCGAGAGCAGGCCTCCGGAACCCGTCCCGTTGCCTGGCGCGCTCGCGATGGAGAAAGACGCCTGGAACCCCCACTTGAGACGCTGGGAACCGGACAGCTTGAACTCGTGCAGGAGCGGCAGCGCGGGCACTTTCCCGTATTCCTGGAGCGTCTTCCCTGACGTGTCGCAAAAGCGGAAGTTGTTGGGATTGTCCGTGTCGCATGCGTTCTGCACCTTCTTGTCTGCGAACCACCCGCCCATCAGGATGCCACCGCCCGGCAGGCGTGCCGACAGGCTCACCTCCATGCCGTTGTAGGTGCGGTAGTTCTCGGTCATGCGGACGATGTTGCGACCGGTCGCAAAGCCCGGCTTCAGGTTGAACACCGTGATGGTGTCGGACGGGGTCAGGGGATTGGGCATCGTGAACGGTGAGTAGTCACTGACCGCGATCCCGACCGGCAGCGAGATGGCGATGTTGCTCTCGTGCGTGCGGTACCACACCCCCGTCACGGCCACGCCGGGCAGGAGCTCGTGCTGGACGCTGACGGACGAGTCCCAGCTGTGTTCGCGCTTGAGCTTGCCATTCGAGGCCAGGGACTGCACGTAGCCGAAGCTCGGGTTGGTGCTCGCGGGAATCTCGATGTCCTGAGCGATGTTGTCCCGATTCGTCAAGAGGCTGGCACGGGCGGGATCGCACGTTGACGTTCCAGGAAGCAGCGCACAGTCGAACCAGTTGCGCACTTCGGCGCTCGACCCGGCGACGAGCGACGCTCCAAAGTTCGGCGCCGTCTGCATGAACTGGCCGAGACTGGCCTTGACGGCCGTCTTGCCATTTCCGAACAGGTCATACGCGACGCTGAACCTCGGCATGGCGTTCGTGTAGGAGTGCAGTTCCTGGCGCGGCACCGACCGGGCGCCAATGAACCGGCCGGGGTCCGAATCGGACGCCGCAATGGACGCCCAGACCTTCTCCATCCGGACTCCGATGTTCGCGGTGAGGCGCTTGATTGTCCAACGCTCCTGCACGAAGGCCGCGAAGTCGCCGCTTTCGTTCCGCGTCTCGTACGGCACGGCGAGGATGTTCACCGCGTTCGGCACGCCATTGATGTACCGCTGCTGCAGCGACGCGTTGATGTTGCGGCCCGACTGCACGACCTGCGTGTCGGTGGCCTGCACGCCCATCTTGAGGCTGTGCGACCCTGTCACGAACGACGCGGCCCCGTACACGTAGCTCTTCGGGTTGTCCTGGACACGTCGCTCCGCGGCCGGTCCGACCGTCGTCCGCCCGGTCGCGGCGTCGAGCCGCGATGCACCTGCGTACCACTCCGCCGTGAACGGCTCCTTCTCCACCCCAGGCTGGGCCGTGGCGTTCGGTTGCGCGTAGCCGCTCCGTTGCACGCCAGCCTCGAACAAGAGACGGTTGGTCGCCACCATTGTCCACTTCACAGGGAGCAGATACTGGGTACCGCGCACGTAGACGGTGGGCACGGTGGCCCAGTCCTGCGTGGCATTCCCGCCCAGGTGTGACTGGTAGCGGAAGTACTGGTCGCGATACACCGCCAGCTTGTGCTCCCCGTTGACCTGCCAGGTGACGCGCAGCGAGATGTTGTCGACCGCGGTGTCGTTGTATCCGGGCTTCGTGCCAGGTGCAAGCACGCCTGTCGTGGGATTGCGTTCGAAGTACGTCGCGCCGGCAGGCGCGAGCTGGGCACGATTGATCCGGCCCGACGAAAAGTACCAGAGCCTGTTGGCCACAATCGGGCCGCCGACCGACGGATTCACGTCGTAGGCATATCTGGTGCCATCTGGCGTGCGGACCGGCTGGCGCCGGCCCATGGGCGTCGTGCCACCCGCGAGCAGCTCGGGCGTCAGGTTGTTCTTCTGCCACGCCGAATTGAGCGCGCTCACGGACACTTCGCCATTGAACTTGTTGCCGCCTTCGCGCGGGATGACATTGATCCGGACGCCGCTGCCGGGCACTTCCGCGCTGATGGCGTTGGTCTCGACCGCCACCTCCTGGGCCATGCCGTAGTTGTCGTAGGCCTGGAAACCGCCGCCGGTCGTCTGGGTAATCATCCCGTCGACCATGGTCGTGTTCTGCGCCAGGCCCTTGCCGCGCGTCACCAGATATTGCTGGGTCGCCGTATTGCCCTGGCCGCCCACCATCGCGCCGGTCATCTTCAGGCCGGGAATGATGGCGCCGGCCGCGTGCGTGGTCCGGCTCGTGGGCAGTTCGTCGAGCACCTGGCGGTCGAGCACCTCGCGCCGGCCGGCCTGCGTAATGTCGACCACGGGAGTAGCGCCAGTGACGGTGACGGTCTCTTCCAGCTGCCCGACCTCCAGCCGCGCGCTGATCGAGGTCGTCTGATCGGCCGTCAGGCGGAGATTCTCCCGCGCGAAGCTCTTGAACCCGGCCAGTTTGAAGGTGACCGTATAGGTGCCCGGCTTGAGGGCGGCAATCTCGTAGCGGCCCGACCCGTCACTGACCGCACTGCGCACTTTCTCGATCAGGGCAGCGCTGGCGGCTTCAATCGTGACTCCGGGCAGCACGGCCCCGGTTTCATCAGTGACCTGGCCCGTTACAGACTGGGCGACCGCGACGTGGGGCGACAGCAGAACCGCCAGCACGGCGGCGGCCGGCGCAAGAGTCGAGAACGACAGCATCCTCATGAGCACTCCTTCCCTTCCAAGGTAAATTCCAGCGAAAAAGACGTGCAGCGCCAGACCCACGCGGGCACAGGCGGCGTGCGATGCTAGCAGCCCTGCCGCGATCACAATGTCACAGATTGTTTCGTCGATCGGCGTCCCGTAATGCCTCGTCGATGGCCGCCTCGAAGGCCATGTACGGAAGTGCGCCCGTCAGCCTCCGCGTGACCCGTACGGTGCCATCCGGACCCGGGGTCCCGAGGAAGAACGTGGGCGTGCCCTCGACACCAGCGGCTCGCCCCTCCTCGAGATGCTGCCGGATGCGAGGACCGACCTCCTGTCCGAGACAGGCCATGAACGTGGATATCGTCAGTCCCTCTGCCGAGGCGGACGCGATCAGGGCCTCGTCCGACAGCGCGTCCTGGCGGGCAAACAGTCGGTCGTGCATGGGCCAGTACGGGCCCTGGGCCCCAGCGCACTCCGCCGCTTGTGCCGCCTTCAGCGCGTGGGGATGGAGCTGCTCGATGGGGAAGTTCTTGAAGACGTAGCGAAGCTTGCCCGTCTTCACATAGCGTTCGTCAATCTGGGGGAAGGTGTCTCGCGCATACCGGCCGCAAAAAGGGCACTCGTAGTCCGAGAACTCGACGAGCACGAGCCCTGCGTCCGATGCCCCGCGCGTCGCCGCGTCTACGATGGACAGCACCGCCGGCAGCGTGCCGCCCGTTCCCGGATCGGCTCGCGGCTGCGACAGTTGGGCCCGCAGTCGCCGCACTTCCGCCTCGAGGGCTGCGACGCGCTCCTCGATTGTCTTCGTCGGTGTCTGCGCCCGGCCGACTGGCCCGAGCAGGACCAGGCCCACCGCAAGCGCGCAGGCCCACGGCGTATCCGCCCCCAGCGATCTGCATAGCCGGCGACCCGTTGGTGCCTCGGACACGTTGTCGCGGATGCTAGCAGCGTGCCCGAACGCGGAATGTCACAGATTGTCTCAGTCGCCGCGCCCGGCGGCGGTCACGACGCTCCCGGGATCAGCGGTTACAATCCGCGCGTTGTGCGAAAAGCTCTCTTCCTGCTCGCCGTCGCAGCCATGGCAACAGCGTGTTCGCAGCCGGTGGCCCGCCCGGTGGTGCTGGAGGTGCGCGTCCCGGAGTACGCCACCACGGAGTCCTTTGGCGCGCGCCTCTTTCATCAGTACGCGACGCTCGCCCCCCGGCTGAGTTTCCGCTTCGTGCCGACAGCGGGCACGTCGACGGTCGACCTGTTCGCCCGCGGCGATGCGGACATCGCCGTGACCTCGGCGGATGCCGCCTACTTCGCCTTTCGCACCTGGGGCACCCGGGACGCACGGCACCAATTCAACGCGATTGCGGCGCTGCAGTTGGTGCCGATGCATCTGGTCATCGGCCCGGATGCGCACAGCAGGCGTGTCAGCGATCTTCGCCGCATCGCCTTCATGAACACCACGCCAGTGACGAATCGCTTCAACGAACGCGTGGCGGGCGTGCTCGGTGTTGGCGCGGCGGTTCCCGTGCCCAGTGCCTCCTTTCGGTCGCTCGAAGCGCCGTTCCAAGGAGGTGACTTCGATGCGGTGCTGCTGTCCGGCGACTACCCGGCGCCCGCCGTACAGCGCTGGCTGGACGAGGGTGCCCGCCTCACGGACATGCCGGATGACGCCATCGCCCGGCTGCGACACGACTACCCCTTCATTCATCCGATGAGCATTCCTGCCGGTACTTACCGGGGGCAGCCCGATCCCATCCGCACGTTCGGCATCCAGATGGTGCTTGTCTGCCGCAGGGACCTGGGCGACGACGTGGTATACGAGCTCTCTCGTCAACTCTTCGCGGTGCTCGCGCAACTGCGGCACCAGTATCCGGAGCTCCGGCGACTCGGGCTGGCACAAACGCTGTCCACACCGATTCCCCTGCACCCTGGCGCCGCGGCCTTCTATCGGGAACTGGAGTTGGGTTCGTGACAGCCCGGCGCACCCGCGGGCGCGGCACGACCTACTGGACCGGCATGGCCGCGGCCGCGGCCTGCGTGGCCATCATCGCCGTGAGCTACCGGGCGACCGTGGCATGGGAGCGCAACGCGACGCAACTTGCGCAGGAACGGGCACAGGGCGCCGTCACACTGCTGGCCCGGGCGCTCAGCCACGACATGGCCGGCGTCCAGACGACCGTGCTTTCGGACCATCCGCTGATCGACCAGGCGGACCCGCCGGCGTCGGATCCATTGGAACTCGCCACCGCGACGTTTGCCCGGTATCCCTATCCAGAGACATTCTTCGCCTGGCGGGGCCAGACCGGGCCTGTCGTGTTCTACGCACGGTCGGATCGCAAGCCCGCGTGGCTCACGCCGGAGACCGATGCGACACTCCCGGTCATTCGGGGCCCGGCCCCCGCCGTTGCCAGGTCCCTGCAGCAGCGCATCATGGCCGATGCGCGGCTCGGCCGCCGGTACTCGGTCTTCGAAACAACCTCGGCCTCGGACCATTACCAGGTCGTCGCGCTTCTGTCCTACCGCGACCGCTTCAAGCAGCAACTGTCGTCCGCCATCGGGTTCACCGTAAACCTTCGGTGGGTGCGGGAGCACTACATGCAAGGGATGGTCGCGGAGGTGACCCGCATCGCCGGTGCCCAGACTGGCATCCAGCTCGCGGTCCTGGATTCGGGCGGCCGGGCCGTGTCGGCCACGCCGACGCCCCCGCCGCGCGGCCCCATCGGTGAACACCGTTTCGCGATGCTCTTCTTCGATCCGCGCCTGGTGCTGATCGACTGGCCCGAGGACCTCCCTCGGCACGAATGGGTCGCGCGCGCCTCGATCGTCGGCGACCTCACCGACGGCTCGGCCCCGTTCGGCGCGCGCTGGAGCCTCCGCATCGCCGCGGCCTCCCTGTTCGTGCTCGGGATCGCCTTCACCCTGGCCGTTCGCGCAGCTCAGGGCCACGCGCGGCTCGCCGACCTGCGCGCCGACTTCGTCTCGACGGTGACGCACGAACTTAAGGCCCCGATCGCCACGATCCAGACAATCAGCGAGACGTTCGCCATGGACCGCGGCATCACGCCGGAGGTCTCCCGCCATCACGGCCGCCTCGCCCTGCACGAGACGAAGCGGCTGAGCCGGCTGATCGACAACCTCCTGGCGTATTCCCAGATGGCGGACGTCACGGCCGCCTACTCGTTCGAAATGCTCGCGCCGCGCGACCTGGCGGAGGACAGCGTCGCCGAGTTTGCCTCGCAGCTGGACTACGGCCAGTTCGAGGTGGTCCTCGATGCCGCGCCGGACCTGCCGCCGGTGCGCGGTGACCGGCGCTCGCTGATGCTCGCCATCGGCAACCTGATCGACAACGCGATTCGCTACTCCCCGGACGGCCGCTACCTGGGCGTGACGGTCCGCTCCACGGCCGAGGGCGTCGCCTTCGACATCACGGATCACGGGACCGGGATCCCGGCCGACGACATCCCCCACCTGACGCGCAAGTTCTTCCGCGGCAAGGCTGTGCACGCCGGGGGTAGCGGGCTGGGACTCGCGCTCGTCCAGCGCATCGCGGAGGCCCACGGTGCCTCCCTCGCGTTCCAGAGCCACGTCGGCACGGGCACGACGGTGACGCTGACACTGCCCAGGAGCTGACATGGCGAAACGGATCCTTGTCGTCGAGGACGACAAGGCGATGGGTCGGGTGCTGGCGCACAACCTGCGCTTCGAGGGGTTCGAGGTCAAGTGGGTCACCGACGGCGCGGCGGCGCTGGCCGAGGCGAGGGACTTCCAACCGGACTTGGTGCTGCTCGACGTGGCGCTTCCGGGCATGACCGGGGTCGAACTGGCCAAGGCATGGAGTGTCGACCGGCGCTTTCCGGTCATCATGCTGACCGCCAGGTCGGATCGTCGGGACGAACTGGCGGGCCTGCGCGCCGGCGCGGACGACTACGTGACCAAGCCGTTCAATCTCGACACGCTGCTAGCCCGCATGGATGCCGTCATGCGCCGCGCGCATCCCCTGGTGGGCCTACTGACGCTGGATGACGTCGTGGTCGATTTCACGGCCAAGACGGCGACGAAGGCTGGGCGGCGCCTCGACCTCACGCACCGGGAGTTCGCCATTCTGCGGTACCTGGCCGAACGCGAGAATTGCCCGGTCGATCGCCGGGAGCTGCTGCGCGACATCTGGGGATACTCGGAGGCTCCTCTGACACGACCCGTCGATCAGGCCATTCTGCGCTTGCGCAGGAAGATCGAGGCGGACCCGCGCCGCCCGAAGTTCCTCCACTCGTCCTACGGCGACGGCTACGTGCTCTCGACCGGAGATAAGGTCAGCGGCAGCACCTCCCCCTGAGGGGTCCCTCACTTCGGGACGATAGCCGACATTCATAGGTAGGATCTTAAGCAGTCGGTCGAAACGGGCGCGGGGATCGACAGGGACATCAACAACCTTCATGCTGGGGTTTCCACACGCACCAGCACA
>JBEBFY010000048.1:0-4610 GCA_040081715.1 Vicinamibacterales bacterium
ATCGGACTGCTCCCTTCCGTGTGGATGGGCGCATCGTAGTACGACGGGATCCCGATGTCGATCCCCGCGCGATTAGTTTTTCAGCACCCTGCTAGAGGATACGATCGGTGAGAACCCCGTAACGAGCGCGCTGCCGGCCGCAGTTGTCGTCGCGGCTCTCGGGATTCCCGGGATCGCCGGCGCTCAGCCCACCCCCCGCGAATATGTGGGCGGGGCAGGCATGCTGTCGGTCCAGGGTTCGGACCGGCTGTCGAGGGCGCAAAGAGGTGACGAAGCGACCGCCATTGAGAACCGAAAGGGAACCATGGACGGCCGAACATCCTCAGCGCGGATCGTGCCGAGGACCGGGCGCTCGAAGAGGACCTGAAGAAGGGCATCGTACGGAAGCCCCGCTCGGCACAGACCGCGGCCGAGCAGTAGCGTTCGAGTCGCAGTACCCGCTGGGCTTATCCGCCGGGCGGACTTGGTCTGACGTGCACCCGCGCGCCCTCGGTGAGCTCGCGGAGTGTTTGGATCGGCCCGGCGACGATGCGCGTGCCTTCTGGGACGCCCTCCACTTCGATGTTCAGGCCTCCGATGATGCCGGTTCGAGTCAGGGGCTGAAACGTGGCGCGCCCGTCCCGTGCCGCGAATACGCCGGTCCGTGTGTCGCCGTCGATGGTGCGCTCGACGACCGCTTGCAGGGGAACGACGAGCGCGCCCTGACGCTGGTCGGCCAGGATTTCCACGTCGCAGGTCAATCCCGGGCGGAACCGTGTCTGGGTGGGGTCCAGGCGCACCAGCACGCGGAACTCGCGGGCGGCCGCCTGTGTGCCGATCTGCGGCAAGGCACTGGCGCCGATCTCGACGACGCGTCCGCTGAAGCGCTGGCCTGGTAACGCTTCGAGGGTGACCGTGGCCGGATCCCGCGGGTCCAGTCGCAGCACGTCCGCTTCGGAGACCTTGACCTCCGCGTCGATCGTCGTCAGGTCCGAAATCGTCATCAGGATCGTGCCCTGCTGGTTCTGGACACCCATCACGACCATCTCGCCTTCATCGACGTTCAGGCGCGTGACGATGCCGTCGATCGGCGATTCGATTCGCGTCTTGGAAAAACTGTCGCCGGCGCGGCGTGCCTCCGCGCGCCCCTGCACGATGCGCTGACTGGCCACGCTGCGCACCTGTTCGGCCCGCCGCAGCGCGGCGCTGCCGGCGGCCAACTGCGCGCGAGTCGCATCCGCATTGGCGAGCGCCGTGTCGAGTTCCACCTGGGACACGAGTCCCTGGTTGCGCAGATCCTTGGCCCGGGCGAAGGTCCGCATGGCATCCTCGGCTCTGGCGCGCGTGGCCTCGACCTCGGCCTGTGCGGACGCGATTGCCTCGCTGGCCGCCATCGCCTCGGCCTCGAGCGCCTGCACCGCCGCGCGCGCGGCGTCTGCCGTGCTGGCCGCCTGTATCGGATCGATCGTGGCCAGCACCTGCCCCGCGCGGACGGCGTCGCCTTCGCGGACCCGCAGATCCACGAGCCGTCCCATGATGCTCGACCCGATGTCGGCACTGCGCACGGCGGTGATCTCCCCCGACGCTGTGACGAATGACTGAAGCAGCGCGACGCGCACCACGGTCTCGACGTCCACCTCGGTGACCGAAGTGCGCCTACGCGCGAGGATTGCCGAGAGGATGGCGATGGCCATGAGGCTAGCGAAGGCAAGGATCCAGCGATTGCGCATGGTAGGCTGGCGTTCAGGATACTCTGTTGGTTCGCGATGTCCTCGAGCCGTTGACGGCCTCCATCCAGCGGTGGGTCACCGCGGTGGATCAAGCGAGCCTGACGCTGCGAGCCAACCCGATGCGCACCGTGCTTGGCGCGCTGGCGACGGGCGTGGCCGTGGCCGCCATCGTCATCGTGTCGGCCGCGCTCGACGGGGTGGCGCTGTTCGCCCGCCGCACCAGCGAGCGAGCCTTCGGCGCGAACACGTTCCTGCTCGCCCAGGTCGCCTCCCCGGGGCGCGTGACCCGGCGGCAGCTCGAAGAGCAGCTTCGGCGTAATCCTCCACTCACACGCAGCGAGGCCCGCTATCTGGACCGCCTGTCCGGAGACATGGTCACGTATGCGCCGAGCGCGCAGGCGACCAGCGAAGTGGCGTATCGGTCCAACGTCTTCGAGAACGCGGCCGTGACCGGCACGACGGCTTCTCTTGCGGAACTGCGGGACCTCGGTATCGGGCGGGGACGTTTCTTCCTGGAGCAGGAGGAACGAACGGGCGCGCAAGTGGCCGTAATCGGCGCCGACGTGGCGGAGTCGCTCTTCCCCGGCATCGAGCCGCTCGGGCAGGCCGTGCGGATTGCAGGCCGCGGGTTCGACGTCGTTGGCGTGCAGGACCGGCTGGGAAACACAGGCGGTGCCTCCCAGGATCGCTACGTATGGATTCCTCTCATCGCTTACGAGCGCGCATTCGGATCCCCACGCACGCTCCAGATCTTCGGTAAGACAACCGGCCAGCGGCCGTCGGTCGTGGGCGAGGACCGCGCCCGCGCGTCGCTGCGGGCGCGGCGCAAGCTGGGTCCCGGCGTGGAGGACACGTTCGATCTGCTGACGCCAGAGGCGGCCAGGGATTTCGTGCAGCGTCTGGCGGAGCAGATCAGTCTGGCCGCCTGGCCGATATCGTTGATGGCGCTGTTGGCCGCGATCGTCGTCGTCACCAACACCGTGCTCGTGTCGGTGACGCAGCGCACCCGCGAGATCGGAGTCAGACGCGCCCTTGGCGCCAGCAGACGGGCGATCACCGAGCAAGTGCTCGCCGAGGCCGCGCTGACAGCGCTGGCCGGGGGCGCGGCGGGCGTGCTCCTGGCCGTGGGGCTGGTCGCGGGTCTGGCCGCGGCGCTGGAATTGCCGGTCAGCGTTCGCGCGTCGACGCTCTGCTGGGGCATTGTCGCCTCCACGATGGCGGGCGTATTGGCTGGATGGTATCCGGCGAGACGAGCCACGAGGCTCGACCCGGTGGACGCCATGCGGATCGAGTGAGCATGCGGGCAGGGGTGATACCTGGCATGGCCGCCGAGACGCTACGGCTCAGCACGGCCTCGATCCGATCGCAGCCGGCGCGCTCGGCGCTGGCCGTGGTGGGCGTCGTCATCGGCATCGTCACGGTGGTCTTGGTGGCGTCGGTGCTGGTCGGTCTGAGGAACAGCGTGGCGTTGCTCTTCCGAGAACTCGGGACGGAGAACGTGTTCGCGTTTCACCGGGATGGGGATCCCTACTCGCCCTTGTCGGACGCCGACGCAGATCGACGGCCGCTGTCCCCCGACTTCGCGCGCCAGATCGAGCGGCTGGGCGCGTCGGTGCGCGACGTCGGCGTCCAGTTAATCGTGCCGGTCGTCGGCAGCTCACAGGTGCTGTCGGCGCGCGCCGGAGATCGCGAGTCGGACACAATCCTGGTCGAAGGCGTGTCACCGAACTTCTTCGACGTCACCGGCACGGAGTTCGTCGTCGGGCGTCCATTCACGCCGCTGGAAAGCCGCGTGGCGGCGCCCGTCGCCGTACTGGGCGCCAACGTGGCTCGCGCGCTGTTTGGTTCGAACGCGGCGATCGGGCGCCCGTTCCTGCTGGCGGGTGAGCGCTACTACGTCGTGGGGGAACTGGCGCCGCGACAGGGGACGTTCTTCGGGGAGAATCGCGGCGACAACGTGGTGTCGCTGCCGCTCGGCACCGCGCAGCGTCGTTTCCCAGACGCAGAGCAGACCGTCCTTTACGTGCGCGCCAGGCCCGGTCGCCGCGATCAGGCCAGGGTCGAAACCGAGACGATCATCCGAATCCTGCGGCGCCTGGCCGCCGGCACGCCCAACGACTTCAACTTGTCCACGGCGGACCAGATCATCGCGCAGTTCGATCGGATAGGCGTGCAGATCTTGTTCGTCACGCTCGCGCTGGCCGCGGTGAGCCTCGTCGTCGGTGGAATCGGTATCGCAAATGTGATGGTCATGAGCGTTACCGAGCGCACGCGCGAGATCGGCTTGCGCCTTGCGGTGGGCGCCCGACGCGGCGACATCCGCCTGCAGTTTCTCATCGAGGCCGCGATCCTTTCAGGCGTCGGGGGCCTGCTCGGCGTGGCGATTGCTTCGGCGCTGGGGGCCCTGTCCGCGTGGGTGGTGCCCACGTTCCCCGCGGTGCCGCCGGCCTGGGCGGTGGGCTCAGGATTGGTGGTCTCGGTTGGCGTGGGCATGCTGGCGGGCTACCTGCCGGCGCGGCGCGCGGCGTCGATGGATCCGGTGGAGGCGCTGCGCCATGAATAGCACACGCGCCCCGGGCGATTGGCGCCTGTTAAGCGCTCACCCAGTGTCGCGGAGCCGCAACGGCCGGAGAGGATGCGTCGGACACCCGGCGCCGGACCGGTCCGGTAGCAGCGGCTCGCGCTTCATGGCGACACTGTGCGGCATGACAGTGGTCCGCTCGTTCACGTCGGCTCCGCACAGCACAGCGCCACGTTCCCGACGGTGGCCTCGCGCCTGACCTTCACGTAGACGATAGGCGGTATTCATAGGTGATCACTTAAGCGGACTCCACGAGGGCCAGTCCGGCGCGTAAGCGGCCGGAGCGGCGGTCGCGTGCGGGGTGGGCTCGCCGTGCGTTC